>NZ_JBALDD010000025.1:0-48987 GCF_036917555.1 Nostoc sp.
TGGCATTGAGCAACTTCGGGCAAGCGGCGGCTCAATACATCCCTGACATCGCCAATATCCTCAAGGATGAAAAGGTTAACTCATCTGTTCGTGGCAGTGCAGCAGTGGCATTGAGCAACTTCGGGCAAGCGGCGGCTCAATACATCCCTGACATCGCCAATATCCTCAAGGATGAAAAGGTTAACTCATCTGTTCGTGGCGGTGTGGCAGAGGCATTGAGCAAGTTCGGGCAAGCGGCGGCTCAATACATCCCGGAAATCCTCAAATTCCTCAAGGATGAAAAGGTTGACAAGTATGTTCGTCGCAGTGCGGCAGAGGCATTGAGCAACTTCGGGCAAGCGGCGGCTCAATACATCCCGGAAATCCTCAAATTCCTCAAGGATGAAAAGGTTGACTCAAATGTTCGTGGCAGTGCGGCAGTGGCATTAGCGAATATCAAAAAACTGGAGTTAAAGGAGGTTGTTGTAATTCTAAATAATATTTATGAGCCTGGGAATTCAGAATACTTAAATTGGCGTTTTCTAACCTATTTCCTGGGCGGTGGCACTGAGGAAGTGAAAACTTTATTGAAATGGCTCGGCTCTCCTCAAGCAACTCCTGACAAACTCACACATAATGAAGGCATCAAAACCCTCAATCTATTTTTGCAAACTTGGAATAATAGCCAAGGACTAGAACGCTTACGCAGCGACTTAGCCAAGCAAATTTCCGAAGTTGCCGCTAACAAAAACGTTTTTTGGAAATGGCAAGATATTAATTTACTGCAAAGCCATTACAGCAACCTTAAAAAAGTCTACCCCACTGATGCGAATGCGGTGCAGTTAGTAATTAATAATCTGGAATATTGGCAGTGGTTTTTCAAAGCCAGAAACATTATCATCATTCACATTGCCTTTTGGCTTGCCCTGATCTTTGCCTACCCCAAATTTCCCCAAGTCCAAGCCATCTTCTTCTGGAACCCTTGGGTACGCCGAATCTTAGGCGTCGGCTACGTCGGCTTTCTCCTCACCTGGTTTCCCCCCTTCCGACGCAAATTATTTGAACCATTCAAACCTTCCCTATTAGCCGATGCCGGCTTAGATAATTTTTATGACCAATCATACTTCCCAGAATCTCAAGTCAAAGTTCCCACTTCAGGAGACATCCTGCCAATTACCAAAGCATTACCCAGTATTCAAGGACAAATTATCTTAGAAGGAGATTCCGGCTTAGGCAAGTCGATGTTTCTGCGTCATCTGTTGAAAAACTCCCAGCGCATAGTCGTTTATCTCCCCGCCCAAAAGTGTCATAAAGGCGTAATTGAAGCCATCCAAGACAAGCTACACGGCCAAGCCCAAGATGCCGACTTCCTAAAAAACCTAATTTACAGTGGTGCAATTGACATCTGCATCGACGGACTCAACGAAGTCACCGCCGAAACACGCGCCAAAATCTGCCAGTTTGTCGAAAGCTATTTCCGGGGCAACATTATTATGACTACCCAGCCCCTAGAGTGGACACCCCCCTCAACAGCCAAGAAATATAAATTGCAGCCCCTTGAACAACAACAAATTCAAGAGTTTTTGATATCCCGTCAGCCGCGACTCCCCCAAGATGCCCAAGTTCAAGGTGCTGATTACGCCAAAGCCTGCACCGATTATTTAACAGAAGTCTTCCAACAACAAGCCAAAGAAGAGTTAGATGCTGTTTGCCGAACTCTTTCCAATCCAATGGATCTAACTGTGGTAGCGCTGATGTTATCACAAGGCAAACATCCAAACTTGTTTCGCCTGCAAGAACAGCAATACAATTTAATGGCGGCAGAATACCTGAAAGAATGGAATCAAGAATTTCCCTTGAAGAAATTTTCAGCCGCCGTCTACCAAATGCGACTTGAAGATAAAGAAGCTTTACCCGCAGACGAATTTTTCCAAGTTGCCATATCTTTGTCAGACGAGAAATACAAAATGGTAGTCAGCCGTCAGTGGCAAGATAAAAAAGGCGAAGCCCAGAAAGAATGGTGTTTCCGCCACGATAAAATCATGGATTTCTTTTTGGTGCAAAACTTTCTGGGCGAAACTGATGCCGCCGAAGGACTATTAGTTGATAGAATGGGCGACCCCCGATTTCGTGGCGTTTATTTCTTGCTAGCAACCTTACTTGAGATAGATGCAGCCAAAAAACTGCGGGAAGAATTGATTCAATACGCGGCGGATATTAAAGACAACACGGTGAGTAATACCTTTGTGCAGTTGCTACGAACAAGATAATCCGTAATTCGTAATTTCAGAGCAAAGTAAGAAAGTTAAATCCCAATACAGTTCAAATGAGCAACAAAACCCTCATGTAGAGACGCGATTTATCGCGTCTTCTTTATTTGTGTAATCGCGTTTACGCAGTGTACCGCAAGCAATTCCATTCGCCTTGGCTCTAAGTGCGATCTCCCTTTCATGGCTATGATCGAATAAACTTCCGGGCTAGCTGGAATGTTGAATAGTTAGGAGTTAATCTGAGAAATGCCTAACCCGCTATACGATCAAGATTTACAATTATGGATTGAGCAGACCATTCAACAGTTAAAAAATCATGAATTTGAGGCTTTGGATATTGAGCATTTGATTGAAGAGCTAGTTGATTTGGGTAAGGCAGAGAAAAATACGCTCAAAAGCAATCTGACAATTTTGCTGGCGCATTTACTCAAATTACGGCTTGGGTATGATGTACCCGATAGCATGAAAGTCAGCTGGTATAGCTCAATATTGGAACATCGTCAGCGAGTTCTGAATAATTTGGCAGATACTCCTTCTCTAAAAAGTTTTCTAACAAAGGCAGTGGAAAAAGCCTACCCAGATGCTCGAAAGCTAGGGATTAAGGAAGGTAAGCTAGCTAAGTTTGGGATTCGGATACCGGAAGAAAGTGAGTATCCCACCGTTTGTCCTTTTTCGATTGAGCAGATTTCAGATGAGGATTTTTACGGACTGTAGAGGATTGCTCCTGCTGTCATATTGCTTTACATCTAAATGGATAGACAGCTTGACCAAAAGGTTCTACAATCTGACTGATTGCGGTAAATTTACCTATTGCCCAATCCATATAAGCATAGTAAAGATTTTCTAGTGATTCCGTTTGATTGCAGAAGCACTAAATTAGTATAGGAAAGTCTTTGAGTAAAGGGCAGCAGACAAATGGATGTAAAGCTGATTCTAGCTGGATTAACAGTTATATTTACGCTTTCGTGCTTATTTTTTGGCACGAAAAACGGATTCTATGATTCAGATAACTATCACGGCAATGGCTCCGCACATTGAGATAAATCTGTGGACGCTCAATCGACTTCCCGGAGGGTGAGTTGGCTAAGAGCGCTCAAAACTTGTAAAGGGAAAAGAAACCAGGGGCAAACTGCTTGAGCTACTAGTTTGATGGCTTCTCGTTAGCCCATCTTTCCGAACCAGTGCGGGTTCGGTGCAGGCGTCCTCCCCAATCAAAAATCTGTATTCTCAGGGTGTAGGGGCGCACGATAAAACTTACCCCTAAGTCACAAAACCAAAATTTGTGTAACTTTTGGCTTTTGGGATATGTCCATGATGATGAGGTTTGAGGGGAGGAGAGCATGAGGGATAATCTGTCGGCATCCTCTCGCGTAGATGCAGAAGCGGGTATTGAATTAGAATGTTTGCCCTACAGTGTCCAGCATGATAATGAGGGCGTATGTTTACTGGTGAAAATGGGCCCACACCGCATCCTCTTGGACTGTGGTTTGGAGGATATTTCATCGCTGGCTAAGGGGCTTACTAAGTCGGTACGTGAAACTAGTTCGCCCCTACCAGCAGATTTAGTTTTGATTAGTCATGCCCACCCAGATCACGCCAAAGGCTTACTGGCGCTGCATAAAGCTTTTCCAAAGTTACCTATTTATGGTAGTGAGGTGACTAGCAAGTTACTACCGCTGAATTGGGTAGACGAAGATCCAAAGGAAATTTCCCAATTTTGTCATGCCTTACCATTGCGATCGCCTGTGGAATTCCAAGATGGTTTGGTGGCAGAACTATTTCCCGCAGGGCATTTACCAGGGGCAGTGGCAATTCTCCTGACCTATACCACCCAGCAGCGTACTTACAAACTACTGTATACAGGGGACTTTTTCTTATCGAACTCCCGATTAGTAGAAGGTTTGCGTTTAGAGGAACTGCGGGGTTTAGACTTGGATGTACTAATCATTGAAGGTACTTATGGCACATCCCGTCATCCCCATCGCCGCAACCAAGAAAATCAATTAGCCGAGCGAATTAATCGAGCGATCGCTGACAATTGTTCTGTCATTCTTCCCACCCCGGCTTTAGGATTAGGTCAAGAATTATTAATGCTCTTGCGATCACATCACCACTTCACCGGCCGAGATTTAGATATCTGGGTAGATGGTGCTGTCGCCACTGGATGTGATGCATACCTCGAACTGCTATCCCATCTCCCCCCATCGGTACAGAACTTCGCCCGCCATCAACCCTTGTTTTGGGATGAACGGGTACGTCCCCGCGTGCGTCGTTTACAACCAGAACATCGTTCCAGTGTAGGTAAGTCACCTTGTATTGTCCTCACTGACTCGACATCTGATTTAGGTGAACACTGCCAATTAGACACCGGCCCTTGGCTGATTCTTCTACCAGAAAAAATTGATATAAAAGTTAACAAAGAATATTTAGCGCCCACCACTCTTGAAACTTATCTCTTAGCTCAACATAGTGATGGCCCTGGTACTACGCAGCTAATTCATAATTTGCGACCCCAGCACGTCATTTTTGTCCACGGTTCCCCTGCCTACTTGGCAGACCTGACTAGTTTAGAAGAGTTGCAAAACCGCTACCATGTACATTCCCCTGCGGCAGATACCTTAGTAGAACTGCCTATCGGCGATACATTTTTACAACCGGCAGCACCTGAAACTAACTACGAAGGCGAACTGACAGAGTTAGGAACAGTAATCACAATCACCCTACCGAATGTAATTACTGCCGATCCGCGTTGGCGGCAATTTGCCGATACTGGTTTAATCGAAGCTCGTTGGCAAGGGGAAGAACTAGTATTAAGGGGATTGTCTCAACGAGAACTGCTCAACCAAAATAGCGATCGCTATACATGGGCCGATGTCGACTGTTGTGGTACTTGCCGACATCAAAGGGGGCAGCGGTGTTGGAACCCAGCTTCCCCATTGTATAACTTTAAGGTAACTCTCGAAGGTTACTGTCCTGCCTTTGAAGGCTTATCTAATCCTGAGTCCTGAATGCTTAATGCTGAGTTAGGATTTGTTACTCAGCACTCAGCACTCAGCACTGAATTATTCTGGATTCGAGTCAGTGTAACGGTTGTGGATGCGCTCTGCTTCGGGACAATCTTCAGTCATCAGAGGTTCTACATTACCGCGTGGTACTGAAGCCAATTTTTGCGTTACAGCACCAATGCTCTCGAGGCGAACCATTTCTTCCCAAGAACAAACTTCGTCCTCTTCTTCTGTTTCATAGCGTAGGGTCACTAAATCTCCCTCTATGTCTATGATGCGGGCGCGTTCAATCCAGCGTTGCTGGTCCCGCAAGAAAACACATACCTCGCGCCCATCGCAACACAGTTGATAAATCTTGCGGTGTAGCATGTACTGTTTCTGCCTTTTTAAACAACGTAGTTAAACCTGTCAAAATCTGGGTTCTACCCCATTACATTACACCTTTAAGAGGTTAATTTCACTGTTCAGAACAAGTACGCTTCATAACCCAATCCCAAGATTTGCTTCTAGTTATCAAAATATCAGGATAATGTTGAGTCATAAATCAATGCTTGCTCTAGCAATGAACTCAATCTCCCTCCGGCTTATTCTAGGGAATGTCTGCTTCTATAGAAGTCAAACAATTCGGTACCTGTCCTAACCAGGTTTATATTTGTTGGTGAGTCATTATTACCATTATGTAATAAAGAATACTCCAAAACAATCGTTGATTGCGGTTGTTTAACTTGCCTACTTTTAATCATTGGCATTACTGGGAAGTCCGGGGACTTGGTTTTACTTTTACCCACTTGTATCTGATCTTAACTCATTCTCTTGCTGACCTTAATGCTTTTCAACAACAACACTCAAAACTATTTGAGTTTTTTAGGTTTTTGGCTGAAAAAAAGCAATAGCGTAAGGGAAGAGGTAGAGGGGAAAGACCATGAGAAAATTCTACTCCAGAAGTCTCAGGAGGATTTATATGGTAAGGGAAATTCTATAAGCACGTTCGACGAGGATGCTTCTCGTTTAATTTTTCCAGCGCGAACTGCATCGTATAGGGCTGCAAGGTCTGGCAAATCCTCTGACTGATAGCATTTAGTGGCTAGCACCTGCTGGAGTAAACCTTCAGATTCAACACTAAGATATCCAGTTTGGAAAGCAGATGCAATAATTGTGCGAATCATCTTGATTAGGGCAGAGTGAGCAAGTTATTAGGTCTAGTGTGGAACATTTTTCTCTGTTACTAATTGATATGAAACATTAATACTGTGTGATTAGTATTACGCTCAATCAGTGATTTACATCACAATATGATTTTTCGATACTCCGTCTATTAATATACAGAGAAAAAAAGGCATAGTAATTTTCAGCATCAATGTTGAGAAGCCGGATATTTTGACAAAATTAAAATACAACAATCAATTTTTTCGGCAAGCATCCACAAAATACAATCAAGCATCAGCAATCAAGCAAAAAACTGGCGGAAATCTTCATCTTTTTGACTTAATTGCACCCAGTCTAAGTTTAAAGACTGGAATTTTTGCACCAAACGATCGCAAGCCGGACGTTCGGTAGCATAATGTCCAGCATCGATTAAAATAAGATTGCGTAGGCCCAACCCGCCGTAGGCATCGCGGCTTTCTTGAAACTGATGGAATTTACAATCAGAAGTCAGATAAGCTTGGGCACCTATTTTGGCGACGGCTGAAATGTAACTAGCCCCCGAACCACCCAAAACAGCAACTCGTGAAATTGTTTGCTGTAAATCAGCAGTTGAGGAAAAAATCAAGTTAGGTGAAGCAAGTCGGGTTTGAATTGTTGCAAGTAATTCTTGTAATGTCAGAAATGGCTCTAGCAAACCAACACGACCATATCCTAATCCTGCTTGTGTAAGTTCAATGGGAGTAACTTCTTTGAGTTCTAAAATCTGAGCTAAAACGTCAGCAGTCCCATCTTGCACTTGGTCAAAATTTGTGTGAGCAGTGTAAATGCCAATATTATGGGTAAAGGCTAACCGTACCATTTCAGCGATCGCTTCACCAGTGCGTAAAGATTTGAGAGGATTAAAAATCAAGGGGTGATGGGCGAATATTAGATTAGCATTTTCAGCGATCGCTTCTTGCATTACTGCCAAAGTCGGTGTCAAACACACCAAAACCCGTGTTTCTTCCTGCAAAATTGCTGGCTCAATCTGCCAGCCACAATTATCCCAACTTTCACACCAAGCGGGATTCGCCCATGCTTCAAACCAAGTAATTAAATCAACAATTTTCATAATTATTTTCTTCAGCAATTTTTAATTGCTAATCAGCGTCTCTGTGGTTGAATATTTAATTTTAATGCTAATTGCTGGCGCATTTCCTGAAAAGGTTTGTTCCATACAGGGCTAGCATTCCAGTTCCATACTGCTACTGGAATAAGTTGTTCCTCAGCAAGATAAGTTAGCAGACGGTATTCATCTTCTGGTTCACGAGAAAAGGTGAAGGGGTTGCGGTAGCCCGTCTCACACAGTTTATAAGATACGACCTGACCATGCTTAATACGTTGTAAAAGTTCCTTACCTTTGATGAGCAAATAATCTAAAAACAACAGACTAAAAGGCTCTATATGTGCGCGTTTTTGTGGCTCTTTTTGTACCCATCTTGCCCATTCAAAACCATACATAAAATCATGAACATAACGGAAGCGTATTTCCGTTTTATTTCCGAACATCTCTGTTAGACAAACCATCTTTTCACTAAAAACCTTTAAGAAAGGAATAGCGCCCTCATCAGCATTTAAAGCCTGGTGAAGCATACTACTTACCAGAAAATCAAAATCCCAGAAGATGTTTTCTGGGAAATTTTGCAACTGAGTACTGACTATGTTTTTGATAGTTGCTTGAATGGTTGTGATAATTTGAATGTCGGTGTTTTGTTCTGCAATCAAATTTTCTAATTCTGCAAAGCTGGTAATTAATGTTTTTTGGGGATTAAGTGACAATAAATTAACAGACTGCTGGGCAAGGATTTCATCAATAAGTTGAAAAGTATGAGTTGGCGTTAGTTTTTGCTTCATAGTAATAGAAGTAGCCCAAGCAGGTTACATTAAATGTTATTTTATATTAAAATAAAAAAATTATTAAACTTATATAAATAAACTTAACTTTTAAGTTTACAAACTGACATGAGATGCTCAGTGTATCTCTAGTTAATTATCAATAAAGGAATTTTCCCATCCCAAGAGTGTAAAAATACTTAGTATAGTCTCCCAAAAGTTAAGGTTTTGGGATTATTGATTATTGACTTTGGACAAGCTACACAAAAAAATAGGACACTTGCGTAAGTCCTAATAAAATTTAACTACGGTTTCTAAATTTAAGAAATTTGCTATGCAGAAATGTGGACAACTAGTTCTCTAGAATGACTGTGTTGACGATGTTCCCAAATATAAATTCCCTGCCAAGTTCCTAATGCCAAATGACCACGATTAATAGGTATATGTTCAGAAGTATGGGTAAGTACAGTACGAATGTGTGCCGGCATATCATCGGAACCTTCGGCATCATGAATGTATTTGCCTGATTCTGGCACAAGTTTTGCCATAAAGTTAGCTAAATCGACAAGTACATCAGGATCAGCATTTTCTTGAATTACTAAACTAGCTGAAGTGTGGCGCAAAAATAAAGTACAAAGGCCAGTTTCTACTCCCGATTCTGCAACTATAGCTTCAATTTTTGCGGTGATGTTTTGAAAAGATTTGCCAGCAGTAGAAATTCTGAGTAACTTTTGGTAGTGAGTCATGTGGAATACTGAAATTAAGGTATTATAAGCATATTAAACAAATTGTTCTTGCGATCGCCACACTACTCAACCATTATCGAAATTAGGATCTGATCCAAATATCGTGTCCTTCGAGAATGTTTACTAAAAATGTTACAAAACTATATTTATTAAATTGGTAAAAAACTAATTTTTCTAATCAAAATTAATGATTTTCAGCAAAGTAAACCGTAATTATTAGAGTTACTAGTTACTGAAAATCTAACTAGTTATTATATCCTCAATAAATTATCAAAAATTATTGCATTAGCTTGACATAATGTCAATTAAACTCATCTGAAATTAAGTCTTAAATAACTAGTTATTTAAAAGGGTTAATAATTAGTTGAAGCGATGGATAAGCGAAGCTTAAGCCTTCGGTGATAGCCTCCGGTAGTCGAGTAAGCCATTGCATTCTGGCACTACAAAAACAGCGTCAATTGCCTACTATCCTTTAATGACAGCACTGTACTGAATGTGATTGACTTTAGCCTAAAGTCCAGTATAATTCAATATCTACCTATAAGATTTCTTCGCTTCAAGTGCCGACTTTGACGAGGTTTCTATGAATATATACGCCGACAGAGCAAACTATTATGATTTATTATTTCAATATATTTGCACTGACTACCACGATGAGGTCGTTAAATCTCTGTTTCCTATAATTAGAGACTCCAATAACATACTAGAGATAGGAGTAGGCACAGGTCTAGTAGCAGAAAGAGTCTTAAAACTGAAACCGAATTGTAACTTTACAGGAATTGACATTTCTAAAGAAATGTTAGATTTAGCAAAAAAGTGACTAGGAAATAAAATTAAATTAGTCGAATCTGATGTTCTTGATATGCAACTGGAAGAGAGTTTTGATCTAACTTATTCAAATAGCGGTGTTTGGTATTTTCTAGATACAAATACTGACAATGATACTGACAATGAATACTTACTATGTAGTCATATTAATAGTATTGAGAATAATGTAATGGCATTAAGGCGTGTTGCTGAACATCTCAAAATGAATGGTCTATTGGTTCTGAGTGCTCAAGGTATGCATATAGATAAGGTAGACAAATTGCCAGGAGACATAATCTATCAGGTCAAAGTTTCAAAAACAGATACAGGCATTAAGAGGCAGTATACAGTGATCAGGGAAAACAATGGTGAAATAATTAGCGATACAACTGCTGATTATTTAATTCTTGATAGCAATAAAACAAAACAATTGATGCAAGAGTCTGGATTTGAACAGATTGGTATAGAAGGGAATAAAAAACTTGGCAAAAACTTTTTCCTGTCAAAGTTTCATGTTTACCAGAAACGTTAACAAATAATTGTTTTGTCCAAAACCTGCAAACACAGCAATTTGTGAAGTTTGTTCAACGCTCAGGGCAAACGCATCTAAATAATGACGAATGGCTACGCATTAGTCATATCTTTCTTAACAAAAGAGTGAAAGTGTAGAAAGTAGATATAGCAGTAGTTTTGGTAATTGAAGTTAAGAATCGAGCAGTAGGCAATTCGGGTTAAAGCCAGGGCGAACGCATCTAAATATAGATTATAGCAACTTTTAGGATTATCTATATTATTTTGAAATCTTTTTTAGTTTTTATTAGTAAATAAGATGCGTTTGCCCTGGGGTAAGTCTTGTTAATAATTCGCCAATCTCATCTATTCTGAGGAATATTATCTACTATTTTTAGTCTGGCAATAATTGATAACAGCTTGAGCGATCGCTTCATTACCATCCTTAGCAATTGGTTGAGATTGCCTTGCCGGTTGGGGTAACTCATGCAGAAAATTCCAAGTTCCTTGAAAAAACTCAGATGGGGTGATAATTTGATGCTGATTATAATTAGTTATACCTTTTACTATAAAAGTTGCTTCGGCAAAGTCTTCACGCGGTATAGTGACAATTGGTAATCCTAGTATTGTGGCTTCCGAAAAAGTACTATAACCAGGTTTAGAGATGACTCGCCCACAAATAGGCATAAAATCTACAGGGCGGTATTTGTGGTCATTAATTTTCACTAAATTAGGTAAATCAGGGGCAGATTGATCGAATACGATAAATTGCCAATCTGGAAATCGTTGTAGGTTATTATAAGGAATTTGCTGTAAACCCAAGCCACCAAAGGTCAACAAAATAGTTTTTTCGACTGGTGCAGTTATTCTCCAAAGAGAACGTAAATCATCAGCAGAGTGACGGGGGGAACCGCCTGTTAAGCCGACATCTGTGATATTGTTAAAAGCTGGCATTGCTTCGTGGAAAGGGAGACGAAATAGGCGATCGCACTTTGAATACCAATCACTAATCCAATCTGCAACTGCGGTAAACTCGCCTCCCCAATCTCGGTAGATAAAGTCCCAGCCAAAGTTACTTATCATCCAGCAGGGAATATTTGCAGCTTTAGCAAACCCAGGAGCGAGGAAGGGAATATCTGCCAAAATAAGATTAACGCGATTTTGGCGGATAAAATTCACTTCTGAGGCAATCAGCGAATTTTGATGCTTCTTAATATCCAACAACTTTTCTAAAGTCGCTGCTTTATCCATTGTCAAACTATCTGTTTGCACCACACCCAAATCAAATGCACGAGGACGATAGATAAAATCGCCTTCTATATAGCACTCTAGCAACCAGCGTGGGGCAGTACTCACCACAATTAGCAGAACTTCTGGACATAACTTTTGAATTGTTGCAGCTACAGAAGCCGTGCGGGTAGCATGACCAAAGCCGTGGTTAGTTATTGCTAAGTATAAGATTGGGCGTTCCATTTTTAAGTTAGGAGTCATTCAATTTTGGATTTGAGACTTTAGATTGACGGAAAAATCTCAAATTGACAGATTAATGAGTGAAAATTATAATTTTCACTCACATTTATAACTTACAATTCCTAGTTTTTAATTAATTTTGCAAAAACTTTGAATCGTTTCAACCAATAAGTCAATTTCCGATTCTAAAGTAAAGTAATGGACGCTAGCGCGTATACAGCTAGGATCGGCAATTGTCCGAGTTAATATCCTTTGTGAGTCTAAAAATTGTACTAACTTCAAATGAGCTTGAGGCTGATTATTTGCAAGTTTGAAGGAGACTATACCGCTTTCTGGTGGGGAAGTTCGCAAACATTTAATATCGGATAACGCTATCAATTGTCGCCAGAGGTACTCACTGTTATGACAAATTTGCTCATAACGTTCCTGTGACGTTCCCCATTGCTGATGAATTGCGATCGCTTCCTTTAACCCAAGATACAACGGATAAGCTAATGTAGATACTTCGTATCGTCGCCCATCTGGAAGCCAATCCACAGGCTGAGATTGACTATCTACAACAATGCCATTCAAGCCAATAAACGTAGGCTTGAGGCTTTCTCGTGCTTCTGGTCGAATATACAAACCACCAGCACCCGCTGGGCCACATAACCATTTGTGACCAGTGAAAGCATAAAAATCTACTCCCAATTCAGTTAAGTTTAAAGGCAATAAACCAGCAGATTGAGCAGCATCTATTAATAGTGCAGAATGATTATTCCTACATACTTCGGCAATTTTGTCCAGAGGTAAAACTTGACCAGTATTCCAGAAAACATGACTCAAGATCACAAGACGGGTATTGGGGCGTAAGTGCCGGGCAATGATGGTTACAGGGTCGCCCTCATTTAAAGTTGCTTTTAGGGGACAAGTGGTAACTTCCACAGCAAATCTCCGCGAGATTTCTCGTGCTGTGGCAATTACGCCTGGGTGTTCGCAGTCTGAGAGTAGCAGATGGTCGCCAGCACGCCATTCGATGCCCCAGATGGCGATATTACAGCCAACAGTGACATTTTGGGTGAGAGTAATTGTTTCAGATGTTGCATGGAACTCAGAAGCGATCGCAACTCTAGCAGCTTGAGTTTGAGGTGCTATCCAGCTAAACGCCTCATTACCAAAGGGGCCTATTTGCTGAACATAAGCTTGAGTTTGGGCGATCACATCCATTGCCCTTTGGGGCATCGGCCCTTGTCCCCCATAGTTAAAATAAGCCTTATTCCCTAAAGCCGGAAATTGCTCTCGATGGTGATGCAGCTTGATTGGTGATGCAGAAATACTAGTCATAATTCACAAGAGATATCTGCTGTTTACAGGCTATTGATATTCAGACGATCCCAATCACAATGATTGAATGCTCGAATTCGTAGATAAAGTAGGGATTCTAACCCTTTCTTCAGAGTGTGACACACTTACAGATAAGACACGGCTGATGTTGTTTTGTCATGTAACCTTGTAATAATGGACAAACTGTGGTTTTTTATCACTCTCTTTTAGTTGTAATTTGGGGCAAAAGCAAATGCTTGTGCTGTTTACGCCAATAGCTAGCTGTTGACAGTATAAAATAAACGGCAAATTAAGCGTGGACGCGATTGCCACTTCCAGATTTTAATTGTCAGAGTTACTCCCAGATTCTGCTAATTCTTGTTAACTTAAAAGGATGCTAATTAATGCTGAACTCCTACTGCAATACCAACGCTGTAAACGCCGACCTTTTCTAGATATCCACGGTGACAAAAGTCAGCGCGATGCCCCCAATGAGTTGCTACGGAAACTGCAACAGGATAAAATCGCTCATCAGTTGAGTGCTTTAGCACAGATGACTTATCACCAACCAGATTATTCTTATGGAAACTGGGAAAAGGGAGAGAAAGCAACTTTAGAATTGATGCAGCGTGGGGTTGAATACATCTATAAAGGAGTACTGTTAGCAAATTATTCTGAAGCAGACACCCTGCTAAGTCGTCCAGATTTACTCGTGAAACAACCAGGACAATCCCATTTTGGAGATTGGATCTATGTCCCAGCTAGTATTGAACTGGGTAAGCGCCCTAAGCAAGAATATCAGGTTGTCGCTGCATTTCATGCCCAAGTGTTGGCAACAGTGCAGGGAGTTGCACCTGAAACAGCTTCGCTCATCTTGCGCACCAAAAATACAAATTATGCAGTGGATCTGTGCAAATGGACACCACGAATGCAGCAGATTTTGGATGAGTTTATTCAAGTTTTAGAGTTAACGAATCCGCCAGAGGTGTTTATCTCTCGCCAAAAGTGTAATTTTTGCCATTGGTATAGTGAATGTTATGCGATCGCTCAATCTGAAAAACATCTCTCACTGCTACCAGGTGTAACACCCCTGCGCTACACTCAACTCCAAGCCTTAGACATTAACACGCTGGAATCTCTCGCTAATACCAGTCCCAGCAGCTTAGAAAATCTACTTGGTTTTGACAGCGAAGTAGCGCCCAAATTGGTAGTACAAGCTCAATCTTCACTAGAAAAACGACCGTTAACTTTACCCTACCCGCTACCAACAAAAGATATTACATTCACAGCGCCTATAGAGCTTTATTTTGATATTGAAGCCCAGCCAGACTTAGATTTAGATTATCTCTTAGGGGTTTTGGTCGTTAATAGACAAGCTAATACAGAACAATTTTATTCCTTTTTAGCAGACAAACCAGAAGACGAAGAATTAGTTTGGCAGCAATTTTTGGATTTGGTTTGGCAATATCCCGAAGCGCCAATTTATCATTTTTGTGTCTACGAGTTTGATACAGTCAAACGATTGGCAAAACTTTACGGCACTCCACACTCCTTAGTGCGTCCTGTACTGAATCGGTTTGTCGATGTGTATGAACAATTAACCCAAAGTGTAGCATTGCCCGTAGAAAGCTATGCCTTGAAAGCGATCGCTCGTTGGATAGGATTTGAGTGGCGTGATAAAGAAGCCAGTGGTGCCAAGTGTATTTACTGGTACGATCAATGGTTAGAAACAGGCGATCGCACCTTACTAGAAATTATCCAACACTACAACGAAGATGACTGCCGCGCCACTCATAAAGTCAAAGATTGGCTTGTCAACTTTTTCCAAAATGAATATGATTTACAATTAGCTTAAATAATTTATTATTTTTTAAAGGTTTTCAAATTAAAAATACGTCTTGGAAAGTCTAAGTAAAGGAAACATCTGCTCAGGCTTACCACAAAGTTAAAAAGCATGATTTATCAGGTTTTCCAGGCTTGTATCTGTTAAATTCCTTATTTAATTGATATTATTTTTAGGGACGTATAAGTGTTTGTCTCTACAAATATTGATTTAATAAAAAACTATGCAGATAATTAAAAAAATCTTTGTATTTCCACGAATTATTTACTTTTTGATTCCAATTATAATTATTAGCCTTGTATTCACAAACTTTCCGTCAAATGGTGTTGAGATCAGTAGCATAAAATTTATCGGGGAAGCCACCCTCCCGAAAGGTTTAATCTTTCAAAAAACTGAAGTCGGAGGTTTATCTGGAATTACATATAATTCAAGAAATAACATTTATTACGCTATTTCCGACGATCGTGGTCAAAAAGCTCCCGTTCGTTTCTACACCTTGAAAATCGACTTGAGCAAAGGTTTACTAAAAAAAGATGGAATTATTCCAGTCAGCGTTACCAGATTATTAAATGAAAATGGTCAAATATTTCAGCCGGGTGAAACTGATACAGAAGGTATTGTATTAACTAATAAAGGAATTGTATTGATTTCTTCTGAAGGCGATGCAAAATTAATTAATCCTTTTATTAAAGAGTTCTCACTATCTTCTGGGAGAGAAATTTTCACACTCCCCATCCCAAGCAAATTTTTACCAGCTAAAACTAATCAAAAAGGTATCCGCAACAATTTGGCTTTTGAAAGCCTCGCCATCACACCCGACAACAAGCATCTATTTACAGCCACCGAAAATGCTTTAATTCAAGATGGTGTCGCAGCTAAACCTAATATCAGTAGTCCTTGCCGAATTTTACAATACAACTTGCTCAACAATCAGCCAGAAAAAGAATTTCTTTACCAAACTGAACCAGTTACACCATTTTTGAATCTAATTGGCAAATTCATTAGTGGATTACCCGATTTACTTGCTCTTGATAATCAAGGACACTTCTTAAGTTTAGAAAGGTCTTTTACTGGTTTAGGATTTGCTATTTCCCTGTTTCAGGTTTCTTTAGAAGGAGCCGATGATATTCATAATATTGATAGCCTTTTAGCAGTTGACTCCAAAAATATTAAACCAGTTAAGAAGAAACTGCTGTTAGATTTGAGAAAGCTAGATGTACTGCTAGACAACATCGAAGGCTTAACTCTTGGCCCAAAACTACCTGATGGTCAACAATCATTAATTCTCATCAGTGATAATAATTTTAACTCCCTGCAACGTACCCAGATACTAGCCTTTAAAATTAAAATTGAAACTCCGCTAATTAGATTGTTACGCCGTTTATTCCCGAATATTAACCTTTAACTGTATAGAGGTAAAAGTGCGTAGGGGTAGCCTGTCATAGACATCGTAGCTTGACTGCTATTTAGTTATTTCTGATTATTCCTGTGTATTCACGGAATCTACTAAGTAACTTTATCTAGCTTATTTATAGTTTCCGTGTAATTTCTCAACCGTACTCCTTAATAAATATGTTACACAATGTTTAGTAGCTTTTATAGAGAGCTTAAGCATATTTACAGCATATAATTAATTTTCTCAAAATTCGGATATTTCTTAGATTTAAATTTAATAATTAGCTAAACTTATTAAAGTATTTTGCCAATAACATTTTTTATAAATGATTTTTATGCCAGAAAATAAAATTGAGAGTATGGTAGGGCAAAAAGCAGAATTAGACGATTACATCGGACAATTTTTAAACAATCGCTATTTAATCAGAGATTTGATTGGTAAAGGGGGGATGGGTAGAGTTTATCTAGCAGAAGATACTGCTAAAGGCGGTATGCCGATCGCAATCAAAATCTTATCACTTAGTTTGTCAAACCAACAAATGTCCCAACGTTTTGCCAGAGAGATTTTTATTGGCGCTCAATTGGGTCGTAAAAGTAAACATATTGTTCGCATTTTAAGTTATGGAGTTACTGAGGATAAAACTCCATTTTATGTAATGGAATACCTCCAAGGAAAAAATCTCAAACAAATTTTGAAAATTCAGCCTTTAACAATATTGAAGTTTTTAGAAATTTGTAATCAAATTTGTTTAGGCTTACAATGTGCCCACCAAGGTATCAGCCTTAAAGGGGAGATTTATCCTATTGTTCACAGAGATATTAAACCAGAAAATATATTTATTGCTGAAGATAGTAAAAAAGGTGAAATTGTTAAAATACTAGATTTTGGGATTGCCAAGTTTTTAACAGAGCGAAGTGGGATGACCCTAACAGATTCTTTTATTGGCAGTTTACCTTACTGTTCTCCAGAACACATGGAAGGACGTAAATTGCTGGATGTCCGCTCTGATATTTATAGTTTGGGAGTACTAATGTTTGAGATGTTGACAGGGAAACATCCATTTCAAACAAAAAGTAACTCCTTTGGTACTTGGTATCAAGCCCATCGCTTTCAAATGCCACCTACAGTTGAAGAAGTAAATCCGCAAGTTAAAATCCCAGAAATATTATCAAAAATATTGATGAATTGTTTAGCTAAAGAAGTAAGCGATCGCCCTCAGAATATTAATCAAATATTAGAAGATTTAGAAAAAGTTAATGCTCAAGTTAATGATGTTATTCCTAGCAATAGCACTGACATTATTAAAGTTTCGCTTCCAGTTCAATTAGTACCCGCAACTTTACTATCAGAAAAAGAGTGTTTGCAGAAAAATTGGCCTAAAAATAAACCAATTGCGCCAATTGGGTTTCCTCATTTACTACAGACTCCTCAAAGACCTATACCAACTTTTTGGGCAATGTTGCCCAAACAAGAGATTGCAAAATTTTTAGATGAAATACATGGTACTGAATTTATTAGTAAAATGAGTGTATACCCGATGCTAGTGTGGGTAACAGTACTATATGATGCTCAAGCTTCTACAACTAAGTGGCTACCTTATTTTCTGGATCTAAAAGATAATAAAGGTCAAAAGATAGCACGTAGTTTAGCAGAAGTAGGTTACTATCATCTACTATTTTTTCCCCTAGAAGATTCAACTCACTGCTCTCATGTAACAACTTTAAACCTCACGGCTAAACAGCGCCAACAACTTGTAGATTGGTTAGATATGAGTCAACAGTCAAATGAATTAATTTTGCCTAGTCAAGCCAAAAATATTCTAAAAACAGAGTACGAAAAACTGAAGTTAGATATATTACGAAACTTAGCCACACATCAAAAATCTGAGACAGACGGTTTAAAAACTTGGATGACTAAATTCTTGGAAATATTTTTGAAACTGCTATTACGTCGTTGAAAGTCTGCTATCAAAATCAAAATGCTTGCCACCATCACCTAATAATATTTTTATGTATTTATTGCTAACTTGAAATGGATTCAGCATCAGAGGTGAATAAAGTGAATCAAAGCCTATTTACATCTCCAAGTAGTACGGGCTTGCTTGCCAATCGTTATCAACTCAAGCAATTAATTGGCAGCGGTGGCATGGGTGAAGTTTTTTTAGCAAATGATGTTTTGTTAGGAGGTATACCAGTTGCTATCAAGTTTTTGACTCAAACTGTTGTTAATACCAAGATGCAACAAGACTTTGCTCGTGAAGCTTTAATGAGTGCAGCCTTGAGTCAAAAGAGTGTACATATAGTGCGGGCGTATGATTATGGTGTGAATGAGAAAGAAAAACCATACTACGTCATGGAATATCTATGTGGCAAGAGTTTAAAGGATTTGATTCCGCTACCTCTACCCATGTTTTTGACTCTCTCTCGCCAAATTTGTTTGGGCTTACATTCTGCCCATCAAGGTATTAACATTGATGGTAAAATTTGTCCGTTGGTTCATCGAGATATCAAGCCTGCCAATATATTAGTTATTCCCGATCCGATATTGGGTCAGTTAGTTAAAATTCTCGATTTTGGTATTGCTAGATTTTTAAATTATGCATCAACAGCTAGTACAAGTAGTGGATTTAATGGCACTTTACCCTACTGTTCTCCAGAACAGCTAGATGGGGAAAAACTAGATAGTCGCTCTGATATTTATAGCCTGGGTGTAATGATGTTTGAGATGCTCACAGGCAAAAAACCTTGGCAACCAGAAACTGATTACTTTGGTGCTTGGTATAAAGCACATCACTTTGAAGCACCAAAAACGATCGCAGATGTTAAACCTACTATTAGAATACCTCAAAAACTAAATAATTTAATTATGGCTTGTCTGGCTAAAAAAGCAAGCGATCGCCCTCAAAATATCACTGAAATTTTACAAGTTTTAAACAGTCTAGAACAGTCTAGTTGTCCCACTACGCCTACAAATTTTGCCTCTAACTCCATCCTTGGCAGTCCCTTAAATTTTGTATTACCAATCACTGTAGAACAAAGCTATCGGCAACTTCTGTGGCCTCAAAATAAACCAATTCAAGAAATTGTTTTTCCCCAGCTTCTAGATACTCCACAAGGATCTATAACAGCTCTATGGTTAATGTTGTCTAAACAAGAAATCAAAAACTATGGGGTTTCTACCCGTTATAACCAGTTTGTCTTTGTGACATCCCCTCACCCAATGTTGTTGTGGGTAACTGTACTCTATAATCGGCAATTCGCTCCTAAATGGCTACCGTGCTACTTAGATATGCAAAATCCCCAAAATCTGAGGATGGTAAGTTTCCTGGCTGAAAATGAACAATATCCTTTAATTTTCTTTATTCTGGAAGCACCACATTCCTGTATCAAGGTTCTCAGCAGTCGCATTGAGTCAACTCAGCGGCAAATGTTGAAAACCTGGGTGCAACAGAGCCATAGTCTACCACCCGCTTTTCAACCCCAATTGAGCAAACAGCTATTGAAACAGCAGTATAAACAAATTCAATCCCGAATATTGCAGCATCTGGAATCAGAGCCACAGGTTGTATTATCACGGTCTCTTTAACGAATAATTTGCACCTCAAAGAGACGGGACAAGAATAATTCCTAATTCCCAACTCCAAAACACTTGACAAGTAGAAAAAAAATAGTGATAATAGCAAAGTTGCCAAACAAGGGACTGTAGTTCAATTGGTTAGAGCACCGCCCTGTCACGGCGGAAGTTGCGGGTTCGAGCCCCGTCAGTCCCGTTATAAATTTATGAGTAGCAAATCACTGAACTTAGGTGATTTTGGATTTTGAATTTCCCAAACAGGCTGATTCAGGATTTAAATATAAGCTACATTTATCATGCTTTGCGAAAGAGAGAATTAACTGTGACTGTTAGAGTCCGTATTGCGCCGAGTCCAACCGGAAATTTACATATTGGTACAGCTAGAACGGCTGTATTCAACTGGTTATTTGCCCGTCACCACGACGGCAAGTTTATACTGCGAATAGAAGATACAGATTTAGAGCGATCGCGTCCCGAATACACCGACAATATTCTTGAAGGACTGCGCTGGCTAGGACTTAACTGGGATGAAGGGCCATTTTTCCAATCCCAACGCTTGGATCTTTATAAAGAAGCAGTACAAAAACTGCTAGACCAAGGATTAGCCTATCGCTGCTACACCACTTCTGAAGAACTAGAAGCGCTCCGAGAAGCCCAAAAAGCCAGAGGCGAAGCACCCCGCTATGACAACCGTCACCGCAACCTGACCCCAGAACAACGCGCCGCCTTTGAAGCAGAAGGTCGTTCTTCTGTAATTCGCTTCAAAATCGAAGATGGGCGGGAAATTGTCTGGAATGACCTAGTAAGGGGAAAGATGTCTTGGCGAGGTAGCGATTTAGGTGGTGATATGGTCATCGCCCGCGCCTCAGAAGAGGGTAGCGGTCAACCTTTATACAACTTTGTGGTTGTAGTGGATGACATCGATATGCAAATCAGCCATGTCATCCGGGGAGAAGACCACATCGCCAACACTGCCAAGCAAATTCTGCTGTATGAAGCAATGGGTGCAAAAATTCCAGAGTTTTCTCACACGCCATTGATTTTGAATATGGAAGGGCGCAAGCTTTCTAAGCGAGATGGCGTCACTTCCATTTCTGAGTTTAAGCAAATGGGCTTTACTGCTGAAGGCTTGGTAAATTACATGACATTGCTGGGTTGGTCGCCACCAGACTCAACGCAAGAAATATTTACCTTAGAAACAGCAGCCAAAGAATTTACCTTTGAGCGCGTCAATAAAGCAGGTGCAAAGTTTGACTGGGACAAGCTGGATTGGTTGAACAGTCAGTATATCCACAAGACGCCAGTTGATAAACTTACAGATTTACTCATCCCCTTTTGGGAAGCGGCTGGCTATAAATTTGATGGTGGACGCGTAGACGCGGAGCGGCTTCTCGTCAGAGATCGCCCCTGGTTAGAACAGCTAGCAACTTTAATTAGCCAGAGTTTGACTCGCTTGCTAGATGCAGTACCTCAAAGCAAACTGTTTTTTAGCGATACAGTTGAATTTAGCGATGAAGGCAGTACACAACTGAAGCAAGAAGGTTCTACTGCTATTCTGGGAGCGATTGTTACAGCTTTAGAAAATCAGCCACAACTGTCCGAAGCCACCGCCCAGGAGATTATTAAACAAGTGGTCAAAGAGCAGAAAGTCAAAAAAGGCTTAGTGATGCGATCGCTCCGAGCAGCTTTAACTGGAGATGTTCATGGCCCCGACCTGATTCAATCTTGGTTACTACTAAATCAGATTGGTTTAGATAAGCCGCGCTTGAGTCGGGTTATAACGGAAGCTAAGTAGCGATTATTTCCAGATTTTAGAAATATTTTAGATTTTGGGGGCGCACAAACGTGTGCCCCTATCCATAAGGTAAAGCAACTATGGGAACAGGAAATCATTGACCAATTACTAATGAATTATCCTTAATTTCACATCTAAAATAGTTAGTCAATTTTCCTCATGTTGGGAACTTGGTGTGTAAAATTCATGTCTTCAAAAACACTTAGAAGTGAACGTAATTACAATGCCGACAAAAGCGCTCAATAGAGGAATGAGATTATCGTTCATGATAGTTACGCTCTTCATCACATCGACAGTTAATGCTGCGACTGATGCTCAGGAAGCGCCAACGATATTTGGAGATGTCACCATTAGCCCTCAGTTTTCACCAGACCCCCTGACAGTTCGTGGGATGAGTGGTGGTTCAATATCTGGGAGTCAAGTAGGTGGGAGAAGCGAAACAGCCACTGGCCCTTGTACGGGATTTGTTGATGAAACACCAGACCACACATTAACGTTAACAAGTAAATTTGATTACCTGAAGTTGCAAGTGCAAAGTCCTGAAGACACCACCATGATTATCAAAGGGCCCGGTGGTACTTGGTGCAATGACGATTTTGATGGCAAAAATGCTGGCCTTGTTGGTGAATGGCTACCTGGAAGTTACCAAATTTGGGTTGGTTCCTACGAAAAAGGCAAATATCTTCCTTACACTCTAAAAATTACAGAAGTAAAGTAGGGCATTGGGCATTGGGCATGGGGCACAAGAAGGAGAGTTGCAGAGAGGAAAAACTTACTACAACTTCTCCTCTGCTCCCCCTGCTTCCTCATCTCCCTCACTTTCCACTCCCCAGAATCATTATTGAGAGCGGCTTAAACGATACAAGGAGCATTCTGGAGAAATTCTCTCTGTCTTTGCTATCCAGTTGCACTCCCTTTTCTCGTGCGATATTGTATTAAAATTAAGTTAACTTTGATTAAGATTCTTGTTGGCATCGCCATAATGCTCTAATCGCCTTATGGCAGTGCATGTAAGAGATCAAATTAAACAAAATGGATTTATAAACATCCGTTTAACAGCTTAAAGTGACAGAGTGATGAACATTCGGTTACTAGAGCTAACAAGTTGTATAGGCATCTAGAGGCAAATTAAAATGAAATTCTCTTGGAAAGTCGTAGCACTCTGGACGTTGCCAGCTTTGGTAATTGGCTTTTTCTTCTGGCAAGGGGCGTTTGCAGGCGCACCTGCCGACATGAGTAAGAATGCAGCCAATACCCGCATGACTTACGGTCGCTTTCTAGAATACTTGAACAGCGATCGCGTCAGCAGTGTGGATCTGTACGAAGGCGGTAGGACAGCAATTATAGAAGCCCGCGATCCGGACATTGAAAATCGTGTCCAAAGGTGGCGTGTGGATTTGCCTGTTAACGCTCCTGAGTTAATTAGCAAGCTCAAAGAAAAAGCCATTAGTTTTGATGCTCACCCCATGCGGAATGATGGCGCAATTTGGGGATTGTTGGGCAATCTCATCTTTCCAGTTTTATTGATTACTGGGTTGTTCTTTTTGTTCCGGCGTTCTAGCAACCTCCCCGGCGGTCCAGGTCAAGCAATGAACTTCGGCAAATCCAAAGCGCGTTTCCAAATGGAGGCAAAAACCGGTGTCAAATTTGACGACGTAGCCGGCATCGAAGAAGCTAAGGAAGAACTGCAAGAAGTCGTCACCTTCCTGAAGCAGCCAGAAAGATTTACGGCTGTGGGCGCACGAATTCCCAAGGGAGTGCTGTTAGTTGGGCCTCCTGGAACTGGTAAAACTTTATTAGCAAAAGCGATCGCAGGCGAAGCAGGCGTACCTTTCTTCAGTATTTCCGGTTCAGAATTTGTGGAAATGTTCGTTGGTGTAGGTGCATCCCGCGTCCGCGATTTGTTCAAGAAAGCCAAAGACAACGCCCCTTGTATCATCTTCATTGATGAAATTGACGCTGTTGGACGCCAACGGGGCGCTGGTATCGGTGGCGGTAACGATGAGAGAGAGCAAACCCTCAACCAGTTGCTCACTGAAATGGACGGGTTTGAAGGTAATACAGGCATCATTATTATTGCTGCTACCAACCGTCCCGACGTACTAGACTCAGCCTTGTTGCGTCCTGGTCGCTTTGACCGCCAAGTAACAGTTGATGCACCCGATATCAAAGGGCGTTTGGAAATCTTGCAAGTCCATGCGCGGAATAAGAAACTTGACCCTAGCGTATCTTTAGATGCGATCGCTCGCCGCACTCCTGGATTTACTGGTGCTGACTTAGCCAACTTACTCAACGAAGCAGCAATTCTCACTGCTAGAAGACGTAAAGAAGCCATCACCCTCCGCGAAATTGATGATGCAGTGGATCGGGTAGTAGCTGGGATGGAAGGTACTCCCTTGGTAGATAGCAAGAGCAAGCGCTTGATTGCTTACCACGAAATTGGACACGCCTTAGTTGGGACTTTGTTAAAAGACCATGACCCAGTGCAGAAAGTCACCCTGATTCCACGGGGACAAGCGCAAGGTTTGACCTGGTTCACTCCCAACGAAGAACAGGGGTTAATTTCCCGTTCTCAGTTGAAAGCCAGAATTACTGGTGCTTTAGGTGGTCGCGCCGCTGAGGAAGTGATTTTTGGTGCTGCGGAAGTCACAACTGGCGCTGGTGGAGACTTGCAGCAGCTATCGGGAATGGCCCGGCAAATGGTGACTCGGTTCGGAATGTCCGACTTAGGACCACTGTCGTTAGAAAGCCAGCAGGGAGAAGTATTCTTGGGTCGTGACTGGACAACCCGATCTGAGTATTCTGAATCTATTGCTTCCCGCATTGATGGACAAGTTAGGGAAATTGTTGAGCAGTGCTACGACAATGCTAAGAAGATCATCCGTGACCATCGCACTGTCACCGATCGCTTAGTCGATTTGCTGATCGAAAAGGAAACCATCGACGGCGAAGAATTCCGCCAGATTGTGGCTGAGTACACCGAAGTACCTGAGAAGCAACAGTACGTACCGCAACTATAATAGTTGACTCTTTTCTGGCCACATCTGGAAATAAGTAAAGTAACAAAAAATAAAATGGGGATGGTATATGCCATCTCTATTTTTTTGATAAAAATTATAATAAGCAGAGACAATTCGTGAATTGCTTATTATTCCATGTAAAGAAGCTTCTAATTTTAAAATTATCAAAATTTCTAAACGCATAAACTCTACAACAAACCTTGTTTTTTCAACTTAGCTAGCGCATCCTCAGCAGCATCTTTTTCAGCCTCTTTTTTATTGCGTCCCTTACCTTCTCCGTAAATTTTTTCATCTACTAATACTTTGGCTATAAATTCTGGTGCATGAGAAGGGCCTCCTATTTGGTCTGTGAAATATTTGGGGGGATTTGGAGTAACATTGCGTTGCACCCATTCTTGAAAGCGATTTTTTGAGTCTACATTGGAACGAGATACAATGATATGTTTAGGATCTACAGAATCAAATAGTGGTTGTACAATTGCGCGAACTGTTTCAATATTGGAATCATTATCCAAATAGTAAGCACCAAGAACCGCTTCAAAGGTACTACTGAGTAAATTAGGATTTTGGTAGCCTCCATCTCGAATTGCACCTTTTCCTAACCGCATCCTAAAGTCTAAACCTACCTCTTCAGCAAACTTTGCCAATTGCTTTTCATCTACCAGCGCCGAACGCCGCCGGGTTAATTCATCTTCTCCCATTTCTGCATGACGACCATAGAGATATTCGCCACTTAAGAAATTTAGTAAAGCATCACCGAGGAATTCTAGGCGTTCATTATGTTCGCCTTCTCCGGGGTTTTCATGGACATAAGAACGATGCGTAAGCGCACGGCGTAAAAGTTTTTCATTATGGAATATTAGAAGTTTGTGCATTTTATCTTATATTTTGTTGCAGAAATTCACTGTTGGGAAAGTTTACAAGTGTTGTTTTGTTCAGACATGAAAAAACCGCAAACGCGGTGTATTGGGAAAACCCAGCTTTTACTCAACTGGGTTTTTAAAAGTTTTTTAAGCAGCTAGTTTGTCTAACTCAACTAAAAATAATTCCTGACCTTGTTTTTGAACTTTACCATCCCTGACAGCAGCATCAATAAACTGGCTAAAACTCTTAAATTTATTGCCATCAGGTTCATATATTGAGGAGACTCCCTGATACTTAGTGAATAACTGCATCATCAAGTTATTAATATAGCCTAATTCTGTACACTTTTTTTGATCTAACGCAGTATTGATAGTTTTAAGCAAGTACTCTATAGCCTTATTGCAATTAATATTTCCATCCGATGAAATGGTTTGAAACTGAGTCTTATTTTCAACTAACTTAGGCAAATCATCTAAAAAGTAGAACATATCAGCGAGATTATTCAAGCTAAGTTTTGCACTTTTCTGACGAGCAAAAACTATCACTTTTTTACCATTGCAACGTAAATCATCAATTAAAATTTCACAGTAGCTATCTCCAGAAATAAGGATAACTATATCTGAACTGTCGCTACCACAGTCCATAACAAGTTTAAAATCTACAGCATTTTTGAATTTATGACATACATCGATACAGTCAAAATCCAGGGTTGCTAGAACTGATTTAGCTTTACTTCCTTCACACCAATTACTATAAACTTTTCGTTTAGCAATAAAGCCTAATGAACTAGCATATAGTAACAAATTCTTAGCTATTTTTGTATTTGAGATATTTTGATAGTCCCAATACATTGAAACTAAATCTTGTTGCAAGCTTATTTGTCGAGCCATATCTTTACCTGAAAAATTGTGATTTTTGCTCGGCAGCATTAAAAAATCATACATCAATCAGCAGTAGAGCTTTATACGAGGAACTTATACTCAAAAAGTACTACCCTGTAATAAAGCTTTCTACCGTCGCTTTCGTTTGGTTCAAGTCTCAGCCGTAGAACTCCTGGCTTCCTACCAAGTTTCGCATCATCCTTTCCCCTGAACATTAATCCAAACATCTTGTCTTCCCGTTGAAAGTCTAGTCAATCAGTTGACCTGACATTGGACTGAATACTCAGGGGAAGGGATGACGCGAAGCTTGGCAGGAAACTAGGAATTCTGCTGCTGAGACAACACCAAAAACCTGCGCTTTAGAGTGGGGTTATTTTGCTGTCTTAAGTACATAATTTCATATCTGATGCCGCCTTGTCAATATAGTTACTTATGAAGATTTCGTAAAAGCATAAACGTATGGCGGCTTATCGTAAAACATTGCCTGTTATCCATCAACTTTAAAAATTATCTGTGGTATTCTTTCACAACCACCATTTTTTTAGTTAATAAATAATTTACAGTTTACTTTGTGCGATCGCACTATACAGAATACCTAAAATTTTCTTAATATCCTTAATATAATATTCACTCAAATCAATCGAAACTACATTACTTTCAAGCTTGATAAATTGCCAGATTGTATCGATAGTAACAGCGCTATATATAGCTTGAATTTGATTTCTCTCTCTTTAATTAAATAACTGAGCAGCTACCATTTCAGCAATACATTGTGCTAAACAGACCTCAAATTTTCATTTTTGCTTTCTACTAGGACAAACACTGGACTACGTATAAGTAACTGCTCCGAAGGAAGACTCAAAATAAAATCACGAAAACCATTTAATCCTCGTTGACTATCAACAGTAAAATCCATACCAGAAAAAAGCTTATTTCATAATTAAATTTACATCTAGCTTCTAATAAAATTGGACTTGTTATCATTTTCCTTTGAGATTTTTTCAAATTTATCGCTACTGCTAAATCAATATTTACCATAATAATAGTAGATAATAAATCACTACATTATTGCTCCTGCACATTTGCGAATAGTCCAGATGATTCGTAGATAACTAACCCAAAAGAATCAATAACTTCAATAAGTTTAAAATCACTATAAGCCATAAAACTTACTCCTTTGTCTTATGACTGAATCCTATAACAAAGTTTAAAAATTCAGCTTTGGCGGAAACACCGAGCTAAATCAAGAGACAAATGTTTCATGGGCTGTACCTTTGGATGCCATTTCAATAATTTGCCCGTTGATTAATTCAATGTGGTCATCTTCATGGAAAAAGCCTAATTCTCCAAGCCTGTGGTATTCAGCTAGTGTGAAGCATTTAGCCTGGGCAATACTGATAAATCTTCCTCTCAAGGGAAATGTGATGGTGTAACCGCCCACAGCAGGCGATCGCACTTATATTCTAAATGTGTCAGAAATTGGTATGCTAAAGGCCGAGACTCGCTAAGAAAGCAAACAATGCCTGCGCCTACTATCAATCCCACAATCACTGCTTTTCCCTTGACAGCCGTAGTCGGTCAAGAAGCAATTAAATTAGCCTTACTGTTAGCCGCAGTTGATCCTGGTTTGGGAGGAGTAGCGATCGCAGGTCGTCGCGGTACAGCAAAATCTGTAATGGCTCGTGCTATCCACGCTTTACTACCGCCGATTGAAGTTGTCAAAGGCTCAATCAGTAATTGTGATCCCAACTACCCAGATGAATGGGACGATCAACTGTTGGCGGAGTACGCAGACAAAGACATTCAAGATGTGCCTGTCGAAATCATCCCTGCACCTTTTTTGCAAATTCCTCTAGGTATTACAGAAGACCGACTATTAGGTTCAGTAGATGTTGAAAAGTCGGTAAAGCAAGGTGATACCATTTTTCAGCCCGGTTTACTCGCTACAGCAAACCGAGGTGTACTGTACGTAGACGAAATTAATTTATTAGATGACCAAATATCAAATCAACTTCTAACAGTATTATCTGAGGGACGCAACCAGATTGAACGGGAAGGGATTAGTTTTCAGCATCCGTGCAAATCCTTATTTATTGCCACCTACAATCCAGAAGAAGGCGGCTTACGAGAACATTTACTAGATAGAATTGCGATCGCACTTTCTGCTGACGGTGTACTAGGCTTAGATCAAAGAGTAGAAGCAGTTGAAGTTGCGATCGCTTATTCTAAATCTCCCCAAGACTTCCTCCAACAGTACAACGAAGATTTAGACTCGCTCAAAACCCAAATCATCTTGGCGCGGGAATGGTTGAAAGAAGTAACCATCACCCACGAACAAATTGTTTATCTGGTAGACGAGGCAATTCGCGGCGGAGTTCAGGGACATCGCGCCGAGTTATTTGCCACGAGGGTTGCCAAGGCGGCGGCGGCTTTGGAGGGACGAACAACAGTGAATGCCGAAGATTTGCGCCGTGCTGTGGAATTGGTGATTGTACCACGCGCCACAATTGTGCAGACACCACCACCAGAACAACAAGCACCACCTCCGCCTCCGCCTCCACCAGAGAATCAAGAAGAACCTCCAGACGAATCAGAAGAGGAAGAACAAGAAGAACAGGAAGAAAATCAAGAGCAAGAACCCCCTAGCATCCCGGAAGAATTTATCTTTGATCCAGAAGGGGTAATCCTTGATGACAACGTGCTTTACTTTACTCAAATGGCGAAGCGGCAAGGTAAATCTGGTAGTCGGAGTGTTATCTTTTCCGACGACAGGGGACGCTACATTAAGCCAATGTTGCCCAAGGGGAAAGCCCGACGCATTGCAGTAGATGCCACCTTGAGAGCTGCGGCTCCTTATCAAAAAGCACGAAGAGAAAGACACCCAGATAGAAAAGTTATTGTCGAACAGGCTGATATTCGCTCGAAACGCCTGGTACGTAAAGCAGGGGCGTTGGTAGTGTTTGTGGTAGATGCTTCTGGCTCAATGGCCTTGAATCGAATGCAATCGGCTAAAGGTGCGGTGATGCAACTGTTGACAGAAGCTTATCAAAACCGCGACCAAATAGCATTAATTCCCTTCCGAGGAGAACAGGCAGAAGTATTATTGCCTCCAACACGTTCTATTGCTTTGGCGCGTAACCGTTTGGAAAGGTTGCCCTGTGGTGGGGGTTCGCCCTTAGCGCATGGTTTAACCCAAGCTGTGCGCGTCGGCTTAAATGCTCAGATGAGTGGAGATATTGGGCAAGTTGTCCTTGTTGCAATCACCGATGGGCGGGGTAATATTCCCTTAGCGCGTTCTTTGGGTGAACAGCTAGAACCAGGAGAAAAACCAGATATCAAAGGAGAACTATTAGAAATTGCTGCCAGAATCCGTGCTTTGGGAATGCAACTATTAGTAATTGATACAGAAAGTAAATTTGTGTCTACTGGCTTTGCTAAAGAATTATCGCAAACAGCAGGCGGTAAATATTATCATTTGCCAAAAGCCACAGATCAAGCTATTGCCGCTATGACCAAAGGTGCGATCGCTGATTTAAAATCTAGATAATTAGTTATTTGTCATTTGTCAGTTGCTTTTCTACTAACCACTGACCATTGACTAATGACTACGAGCCAGTGGGCATTACCTGTGGTTGCAAATAACAAATCAAATCTTGAATTCCCTTTTGGAGATAGCGCGTTACTGTCATTGGACTAGTACCAATGTTTTTAGCAGCATCCTTGCGAGAAAGTTCCTTCAAAAATACCATTTCAACTGCCATGCGGGGCTTTTCTTCCAACATATTTATTGCGCCTTGGAGTTGTTGGCGTTCTTCTTCTTGTTGGAGAAGCACATGAGAACGAGGACAAGGAAGTGCCTCACCCAAGGTTATTTGGCAATCAACATAGTTAACTGCGGTTGCATCTAAACTCAAGGGCATCCGGTTTTGAGCAGCTAACTTGGTTTCTTGCCACTCTTGTACAGATACCCGAAGTTGGCTGGCAATTTCAGCATCCTTGGGCGGGCGACCTAAAGAGATTGACAAGTCCTTGCGAATCTTTTGTCCTTCATTATATAATTCTTGCCAACGACGGGGAATTTTTAATAGAGTACTGCGATCGCGCAAAAAGTGCAGCATCTCACCGCGAATATATGGCACAGCAAAGGAACTAAAAGCATATCCTTGGCTAGGGTCAAAGCGCTCAATTGCCCTAATTAAACCAAAATAACCGATTTGTTCTAAATCTTCATAAGGTTCATTACATTGATGGCTGAATTTATGAGCCATTTTCCGTACTAAGCCAGTATGTAACTGTACAAGTTTATTACGAAGTTTAATAGAAGGATTCTGGTGGTATAAGTGTAATAATTCTATACCATCAGTTCGTAAAGAGGACTCACTTGTTGCCATATACATTCCTTTGTTGTAACTCCTATTTTGAGCAAATGGAGCTGCGTATATTTTCTTCTAAGCTGTAATTATTTTCGTTAGTCAAGTCAGAATAAGCCATCGTCGTTTCACTGAACTTATCAGGGGTCGAACTCCACAGTTCAGTATTTGTACGCATGATTTTGTGAATTCTCTGTTACAGTTTATTTTTGCTTTTTATATAACTGTTGAATGGTAAATAATCTTGAGCTTTTGCAACAAAAACTAGCTATTTATGCCGAAAAATGCATAATTGACCTAATACCTATCAGTTATACTGAGTGCAAGTAGATCAGTACTGAATTAATCGCAAAAGAGACTGGACAATTTTATCTCTGACTACGCACTGTCATTAACAAAGGTCAAAAATCCAAATTGGCAGTTGGATTTAAGAATAAAACCCAAGCTACAAAAAACAGAATTTCGATTCATTTTTATGGAGATTTGTACTTAATTGGGCATTGATAAACATTTCCATTCAATAGACATCTTGCATAGATTGCAGGCGACAAGCTACCCCAGTTTGTTCATTCTCTAAGGAATCGCTGGCCTTTTCCCTTTGCAATCAAGGCTAAAGAGTATGCTGTCAGTACTAAAGATCCTCTAAAATCTTCAGAGACTGAGGACTCTAATTTTTAACAACAAACCCCCCCTTCAGATTTGGCAAACCTATTTAATCCTTGGCTGTTAGCCCCAAAGATTGGTAAGAATAGGAATAAGCAGAACGTTTTCCTAAAAAACAGTTTTTCAATATGAGCAATACCAGTAATTTTCGTGAAGCTATCCGTGAGGCTAAATCTCACGCCCTGGTTGGCCCAAACGTGATTGCCAATGCCCTCCCCTACGTCGGTGGTGGATTAGTGCTAACGGCATTAGGAACCTACGGCGGTTTGGGAGTTATCCGTACTAACCCCGAAATATTCTTTCCTACCTTCATTGGTGCGGTAATTTTGGAGTTAATTTTGTTCTTTGTTGCCCAAAATGTTGCTCAAAAAGGTAATAAGGGTCTTGCATTACCCCTGTTGGCAACCTACAGCCTCTTGTCTGGATATACCCTCAGTGGCTTGGTATTTGTCGCCTTGAGATCCCAAGGTGTTGGTATTCAGGGCATTGGGTTGGCTGCGCTTGGTTGTGGTGTCACCTTTATTGCTGCCCGTCAAATTGGTTCAAATCTTTCTGAACAAGACGGCATGGCTTTGACGAAAACCATCAATCTCGGTGTCATTGCCTTAGTGGTTGTGTGTTTAGCCCAATTCGGCTTTGCCATGTTTGGTATTTACACGCCAAATTGGTTAGAAATTGCCATTTCTGGTTTGGGGGTGTTTCTGTTTGTTGGGGTTTCTGTTGTTGATTTCTACATCTTGCCCCGCACTTACAGCGATGACCAATATCTGCCTGCTGCTTTGTCGATGTACCTTACTTACATCAACTTGTTTGTCTTTATCTTGCGGTTGCTAATTGCCATCAATGGCCGCGATTAATTGCCTGTAGGCACTAACAAAAGTAAAGTTTCATTAAGTAAAAACCGTGGTTAAATTTCAGCAACCACGGTTTTTTTCATCGCTTTAAACGCATCTAAATTACTCTTGATCACAACCAACGTTAAGAACCAACGAAAAAATCAGCATTTCTCGTTTGGTTTAGTTTACCAAACTTAAAGTGATGTCTACGACGGGCTACACCTACGCTAATCCAGTGTCAATAAGAAGCTATTAATGCGACTATTTTTAAATTTATTGAGAATAAAATCCTTTTGTTGAAATTATGCGGTCGCCCTGTACTTTCAGCCAGTCTCTGATTAACTCAGGAGTGCTGGGTCGTTTTGCATTGCTTAGTCTAAACTTTAGAAATCTCATCGGCGCGGCTTGTCCGCATTCGCTGTGATGCCTTGTTCGGTGACAAGTGATGGGAATATCTGAGAAAATTCTGTTTGTTCATCGCCAACCACAAGAAGCATAATATTATTCATGGATGTAACATATCCGATTTGATCCCTGACTTTGCCATCAATAGAAACAGTAATAGATCCCTCTCCGGTGTCATCTAGCTTGAAGTCCAATGAGCCACCTTTTTTCAGGCTAAAGTTAATCTGTTTCTGGGAAGGAAATCCGAGAATTACTTCATGATCCTGATTAGCATTGCTCACTACGTGGAAGTATCCATCCATCATGAAGTGCTTATCGTACTCACCTCGAGCTATCCAGGCAAAAAACCCACTAACGAGAACTGATATAACGATAAACAGTGCTATTTTTGCAGATTTCATAGGATTTGTAGATGTTGCCAAGAGAGTAATTACATTAAATAATTTTCGCTTCACGATTTTGCAAGTTTTATGCTGACAAAATGTTCTACATCTTTAAATAACCGGATTTCTGATGCAATTCCATAATTATCTGCTGATGAGGAATTGTTGTCAGAGACGCAAACCAACCTTACCCAGCTCCAGCAAGAACTTGAAACATTTGAAATACAAAAATTACTGCCCGAACCCGGCAACAGCTAAATTACACTACTTCAGTGGACAAAGAAGCGCTTGATAATTTCAAGTAATTTTTGTAACTTATATTAAGTAGTGCGGAGATAGATAAATTGCTCAACTACAGCTAAAATTAATAAACATAAGTAGAAATAAAGAGCGATTTTCCAATCTAAAGCGCTCTATCTATCATTCAGCAAGCACTATGGAAGTCTTAGAACTCAAACGCGAAATCGAAACGTTGTCTGGCCGCCTGGGTAAAACCCAGGACTATCTTTGACGTACCTGCACTGACAGCCAAAATTCAAGACCTCGAAAAAATATCATCACAGCCAGAATTCTGGAATGACCAAACCCAGGCCCAACAAACCCTGCAAGAACTCAACGACCTGAAAGCCCATCTTCAGCAATATGATCGCTGGCACGCCAATCTGGAAGATACTAAGGCAGTTGTTGAATTATTGGAGTTAGAAACCGATGAGGCACTACTCCAAGAAGCAGAATCTACCATCACCAAGATGAATCGTGACCTTGACCAGTGGGAGTTACAACAGTTACTTTCTGGTCCCTATGATGCGGAAGGTGCTGTACTGACGATTAGTGCTGGTGCTGGTGGCACAGATGCTCAAGACTGGGCATTTATGCTGATGCGGATGTACACCCGTTGGGGCGAAGCTCACGGCTATAAGGTAACTTTAGCTGAAGAGTCGGAGGGTGATGAAGCCGGAATTAAATCGGCAACCCTAGAAATTACCGGTCGCTATGCTTATGGTTACTTGCGTTCAGAAATGGGTACACATCGCTTAGTGCGGATTTCACCTTTTAATGCTAACGGTAAGCGACAAACCAGTTTTGCCGGGATAGAAGTGATGCCACAGATTGATAACTCTGTGCAATTGGATATTCCAGACAAGGATTTGGAAATCACCACAACTCGCTCTGGTGGTAAAGGTGGGCAGAATGTCAACAAAGTAGAAACTGCGGTACGGATTGTTCACCTTCCCACGGGTCTTGCCGTGCGCTGTACAGAGGAGCGATCACAGCTGCAAAATAAAGAAAAAGCCCTAAATCGTCTCAAAGCAAAGCTGTTGGTCATCGCTAAAGAGCAACGTGCCCAAGAAATTGCCGAAATTCGTGGCGATATGGTGGAAGCTTCTTGGGGAAACCAAATCCGTAACTATGTGTTTCACCCTTATCAAATGGTGAAAGATTTGCGTACAAACACGGAAACAACAGCAATTGGTGATGTGATGAATGGCGAACTTGATACATTCATCCAAGCTTATCTGCGTCAAGAAAATAAACTAGTAGAAAACACTCCGGCATAGAGGCATTCATTACATAACATCCCGATTGCTAAGGCGTTTTACTGAGAAACGCCTTAGCAATATATGGGCGATCACAATTCTATCCCAGACCAACTGTTACAGTTATAAAAGAGTCTGTAGATAAATAACTATGAGTAACTCTCCTTCAACAGAACCTCAACCTAGCTACGTCAAACTCGCCATGCGAAACATGGTGCGGAAGGGTGGAACTTCCCTAAAGCATTTTGCATTGACTGCTGTAGGGCTTTTAGCTCTGCTTGTTGGTCTTGCTTACCTCACTCACTAACGATAAATTGTAAACCTCAGATAAGGAGACTGTGTGCCCCTGAGAGTTGAACTATATGTGGAGGAGTATTTTTATGAGTTGTCCTGGACAACATCTGTAAAGATTGACGAAATTAATGCCCGAATTACTCCTGAAACTTGGGAAAACTGGTTTAATCACTGGCTGGAAATTCTTCAGCCTCAGATTCCACCAGCGCCAAGTTATGAAATCGGGCTGCGTTTGACAGATGACTTACAAATTCAAGAACTGAATGCTCAATATCGTCAGCAAAATAAGCCGACAGACGTTTTAGCCTTTGCTGCTTTAGAGGTGGACTTTCCTCAAAGCAAAGAAATGCTTGCCTCTGTACCATTATACTTAGGTGACATTATTGTGTCTGTAGATACAGCACAACGCCAAGCTCAACAACAGGAACATAGCTTACCAACTGAGCTAGCCTGGTTAACTGCTCACGGTTTATTGCATCTGTTGGGCTGGGATCATCCTGATGAAAAAAGTTTGGAGCGAATGTTAAAACAGCAAGTGAGATTGCTGAATGCAATAGGTATTGCTATTGACATGGAATAGCGGTAGCTGATGTATCTCTTAATGTCAATTTTGGGTAATACTTTTATAATACTTCTGTGGAAAATTGCCTAAAGATTGCCTCAAAGTTAATTCTGCCATTAAGATCGGCGAATGTTCCCACTGTAGCAACTCTGTTCTTGTGTTTTTAAGTCTATGTCCCAAAAAATTTCTTCATCACCAACGCCTACCTCGTTACAAACACTAGTGTCTAACGAACGGGAATTCTCCTGGAAAGTAGCCTCTAATTTATTTGTTAGTTTTAAATATGCCTGGGCTGGAATCAGCTATAGTTTTCAAACTCAACGTAATTTTCGCATCCACGTAAGTGTTTGTGCTTTAGCGATCGCTTTAAGCGTTTTTTTGCATCTGCAAGCGGTGGAAATAGCGGTAATTGGTATAACTAGTGGTTTAGTTTTGGCATTAGAGTTACTAAATACAGCGATCGAGTCCGTTGTGGACTTAACCGTTAAGCAGACATACCATGAGTTGGCAAAAATTGCTAAAGATTGTGCGGCTGGTGCAGTGCTTGTCTCTGCTTTCGTAGCGATGTTAGTAGCAGGTACGCTATTGCTCCCTCCTCTGGTAACGTTAATTATATCGGCTTTGTAGAGGTGATTTGCGTAGGCGAGCATTTACCGCAGGCATCACTAAGTAACTCATTAAGAGAATCACACTCTGTCCGAATCCCCTTTGCAAAATATATTCAAAATTTAAGTAGTGCGATGTCTACAACGGGCTACGCCTACGTGCCAAGCATCCTGGCTAAAGGATCACTTGCTAATCTTTAGGAAGTAGCCGCAGAGTAGCCGCTTTATACTTACGCGTCCACGTTAGCGTTATTTTTACACCTAGCGAACAAATAGCATGAGATACTTATCTATGCTTTTTGCAACTGATGAGTGGTAAAACCAGGAGTGATAATCTTTGATTATAGTTATCGACAATTACGACAGTTTTACATATAACTTAGTGCAGTATCTGGGAGAATTGGCAGCAGAATTCCCAGTCGCAGATGATATTAAAGTTTTCCGTAACGACAAGATATCCATAGATGAGATTCGGGCATTAAAGCCGGAAGCTGTGGTTATTTCTCCTGGGCCTGGTCGCCCGGAAGATGCCGGCATTTCTTTAGAATTGATTGAACAACTAGGACAAGAGTTACCAATTTTGGGTGTTTGTTTGGGACATCAAAGCATTGGTCAAGTGTTCGGTGGTAAAATAATTCCTGCTCCAGAGTTGATGCATGGCAAAACTTCTCAGGTGTCTCACACTGGAGTGGGGGTTTTCCGGGGATTAAAAAGTCCTCTAACCGCCACCAGGTATCATAGTTTGGTAATCGAACGTGAAACTTGCCCCGATGTGTTAGAAGTCACCGCTTGGGTTGATGATAACACCATTATGGGAGTGCGACACCGGAACTATCCTCACATTCAGGGCGTCCAGTTTCACCCAGAGAGTGTCCTGACATCTTCAGGAAAACAGTTATTGCGAAATTTTCTGGAACAGTTACAGTCAAGAGCATAATTAATGAAACGACGACAGTTGATGGGCTATGCTGGGGCGGGGTTGGTAACAGCTTTGGTTACTACCTTGGGTTCTGAATCTCAAGCTGACGCACAATCTAGCGGTTTATCAGTTAAGTGGTTGGGTCATACTTGCTTTCTTTTTACTGGTGGTGGTGCGAAAGTTCTCGTCAATCCGTTTCGGACGGTCGGCTGTACTGCTGGGTATCGTCCCCCAAAAGTTGCAGCAGATTTGGTACTGATTAGCAGCCAACTACTAGATGAAGGTGCTGTGGATGTACTACCGGGAAATGCAAAACTCATCTATGAACCAGGAGTTTATGAGTTTAAAGGCATTAAATTCCAAGGAGTTGCCATAGACCACGATCGCAAAGGTGGTAAGCAGTTTGGATCAAATACTGCTTGGAGTTGGAAGCAAGGCGGAATTAATATCTTACACTTAGGTGGAGCCGCTGCACCCATTTCCATTGAGCAAAAAATCTTGATGGGGCGTCCCGATGTGGCATTTATTCCAGTGGGAGGCAGTGCAAAAGCCTACAATGCTGAGGAAGCAAAGCAGGCTGTTCAAATATTAAATCCTAAGTTGGTGATTCCGACTCATTACCGTACACAAGCGGCTGATGCTGCTAAGTGCGATCTTTCGCCACTGGATAATTTTCTGACCTTGATGCAAGGTATGACAGTGCAGCGTAGCAATGGAGATAGTATTTCCATTAGCCCTGGTAAATTGCCGGAAAAGGGGGAAATTCAGGTTTTGAGTTACAAATTTTGAATAAAGGGGACTGGGAAAGAAGCAGGGGAAGCAGGGGGAGAATAATGACTCCTGCCTCCACTTTCTAAATTCTGATTTTAGAACGTATACCATTCTCCGGTCAGCTTATCTGCGTCGCTGATAGGAGTCTCAACTGCTGTCGTTTCATTTATAGTCCAAATGTTGTCTGTACCTGCTGTCTGATCGCGCCAGTAGATATCAGTTTTGCCATCGCCGTTGAAATCGCCAAGGGATGGTGTCAAGGCCGCGTTATTAGCTGGTAAGAAAGCTTCAGTCGCAACTGTTGTGCCATCCATCAACCAAGCGGTGTTCGCACCTGTAGTTCCATTGTGCCAGAAGATATCAGTCTTGCCATCACCGTTGAAGTCACCAATTTTGGAAGTCCAGGATGAGTCAAGTGTGCCCAAAGCACCCTCTGTGACTAAGATACCATTTATCGTCCAAACCTTGTTCTCACCGGTTTGAGCGTTTCTCCACAAAATATCAGTCTTATAGTCGCCGTTGAAATCACCAAGGGTAGGAGTCCAGGCGGGATCTTGTGATTGCAGCGCCAATTCAGTCTTTTGCGTACCATCCATAAACCAAGCTGTGTTATCGCCTGTTGTCTGATCGCGCCAGAAGATGTCACTCTTACCATTGCCGTCGAAATCAACAATGGTAGGAGTTAGTGCTGTGTTTGTAGTGTCTAGAACAGTTGCATTCAGAACTGTACTACCATCCATCTCCCAGATAGCATTCTCGCCAGTTGTGCCATTATGCCAGAAAATATCGGTTTTGCGATCGCCGTTGAAATCTCCAATCTGAGGAGTCCAGGCTGGATCAACGCTACTTAGAGCAGCCGCACTACCAACTTTGGTTCCATCCATCAGGACGACGCTATTCTCACCGGTTGTCTTATTGCGTAATAAGAAGTCGGTTTTGCCATCAGCATTGAAGTCAGCAATTTTGTAATCATAGGCGGATAGGTCAAATTGACCCAAAGAACCCTGTTCGACAACTTTTGTTCCATCCATCAACCGAATGATAATCTCACCAGTTGAAGAATTGACCCAAACTTTGTCTGTTTTACCATCACCGTTAAAGTCAGGAGTAATCGCTGCACTAGTTAAGTAAGGATTAGGATTGGGATTTGCTGACGTTTTAACAGGTGCAGTCACTGGTTCACTTTCTAGTGCTAGTGAAGAACTCTTATTTCCAAACCCCAAATCATAATTTAAACTCTTAAGAGAAGTTGTCAAGATTTCTGATTTTGCAAAAGAATCTGATACCAATCGAGATGTATTCAAAGCTAAGGGTGAGGAATTTGAATTTGCAGGCATGGTGAATTTTTATTATTGGCTGTCATATTTTTTTAACTTTTTTTAGCAATCTCTTTCTGTAACGAAATAACATTTACCTGGGTTTCAATATTTCTTTATAACTATTTTTTATTTATTAATGTCACTAATTGAAGATAAATATCTGTTTGTTATAAACTATTATTCTAAAATTTTCAAGTTCTAGACAAGCAATTACAAAATGTTTTTTGTAATTTATATATAATTATCTGTAGATAAAAAATAATTTGTATCTAGGTTTTTTGACATTTAAATGTTGTATCAAAAATCTAATGGTATTTTTAAATGGTAATCAGTCAGATAAAAATATCCACAATAGCCATATATTTTTTCTAAACTTAGATAGTCCTGATAATCTTTGTTTTGAGCGATAAATCTTTAACTAAAAACTAGAATTTTATTTTATATTTAATTATACCAATTTACTTAAGATAGAAGCGATCGCTAGATTATTCCTAATAAATTTGTATAATCTTGCCTTTATTTTATTGGCACTTTCTTAAGTATTGGCTGAAGATCCACTATTTTTTATTTTGTGAACAAGCTTAGATAAAAAGTAACCTTGACCACCAGCTAGACCTAAATTTGAGCTATCCAATTTAACCCAATAAAAATCAAAGGCTATAGGGTTTTTGCTGGTACTTGGATGTGTTTCCCAATGCCGCCAAGTAGATGGTGTAGACTGAGTTAATTCGAGATGATAAACATAACGTTCTTGAATTTCATTCCGATAGGGAGTCATATTGTATTGATAAATACCCAATAACTCAATAATACGAACTCCCTTAACACCAGATTCTTCATAAATTTCTCGCAGTACAGCATCAGATGGCTGCTCACTTTCTTCAACTGTACCAGCAGGTACTTGCACACCAGCTTCAGGAAAATCAGTATGTGTAAATACCATTAATTCATCTTTCTTGGTTATGTAAGCGATCGCTTTTTTTATTATGGGTTGAGTGGACATATTTTTTATACTGTGTGTTGTTAGATTTATGAAATACCAGAATTTATATAAGATAAACCTTTAAAAATTATTTTATTTCAGGAATATCCTAAATTATTCGATCACAACAAGATCCCCGACTTCTTTAAGAAGTCGGGGATCTGAGTCTTTCGAGATAATTGATTTTTCTCCAATAATTTCTAACTTGAGTGGAAACAAATATTGGTTAGAATAACTTAGATTAGCAACTATTAAGAGGCATAATCTGTGCATCTGCTAGTTGCCAAAAGTGTCAAATAACACAATACTTTTAGAAGTACATCAACTATGCAAGCAGAATATCGGCAGCGTCGCGAGCAGTTAATGGCAAAAATTGGTGATGGTACAGCCATTTTTCGCAGTGCGCCAATGGCAGTGATGCACAATGATGTCGAGTATGTTTATCGGCAAGATAGTGATTTTTTTTACTTAACTGGTTTTAATGAACCACGAGCAGTAGCAGTGTTAGCGCCGCATCATTCAGAACATCGGTTTGTGCTGTTTGTGCAACCGAAGGATCGCGAAAAGGAAGTATGGACTGGTTATCTTTGTGGGGTAGATGCAGCCAAGGAAATTTATGGTGCTGATGAAGCGTACCCGATTAGCGAGTTAGATGAAAAGTTGCCGCAATATTTAGAAAAAGCCAGGCGGATTTATTATCACTTAGGACGCGATCGCAATTTTAACGACCAAATCCTGAGACATTACCAAAGTTTACTGCGGACTTATCCGAAGCGCGGTACTGGGCCGATCGCTATTGAAGATACTGGCCCTGTCCTCAACAGCATGAGATTAATTAAAAGCGAAGCTGAGTTGGAATTGATGCGTCAAGCAGCTGCGATCGCAACTGAAGCACACAATTATGCCCAAGAAATCGCCGCACCGGGACGTTATGAGTACGAAATACAAGCGGAGATGGAACGCATCTTTCGAGTCCGGGGTGGCTTAGGGCCTGCTTATCCTTCGATTGTGGCTTCTGGTGTAAATGCTTGCGTACTGCACTACATTGAAAATAATCGTCAAATGCAGGATGGAGAATTACTGTTAATTGATGCCGGTTGTGCTTACGGTTATTACAACTCCGATATTACCCGGACATTTCCTGTGGGGGGTAAATTTACGCCAGAACAAAAGACGCTGTATGAGATTGTTTTGGAGGCACAAAAACAAGCGATCGCTCAAATACAACCAGGTAATCCCTTCAAATTAGTTCATGATACAGCAGTGCGCGTTCTCACAGAAGGTTTAGTCGAACTTGGCATTCTCAAAGGTGAAATTGATAAGTTAATTGAAGAAGAGAAATATAAACCATATTATATGCATCGCACCAGTCATTGGTTAGGTTTAGATGTCCATGATGTCGGTGTTTACCAGCATGGTGAAGACAAACCACAGATTTTACAACCAGGTCAAATTTTGACAGTGGAACCAGGACTATATATTGTGCCAAATACCAAACTAGCAGAAGACCAGCCAGAGACTGATCCTCGATGGATTGGCATTGGTATTCGGATTGAGGATGATGTGTTAGTTACACCTGGGGGACATGAGGTGTTAACTGCGGGGGTTCCCAAAGCAGTAGATGAAATAGAAAGATAGAAAATGGGGATGGTAGACATCATCCCTAAGAGGATGTTTGTAAAGCCCCGGCGATTGGAAATCGCGGCTATACAGACAAAATTCACCTGCGTGGGTTTAAAACCCTTGATTTTGTATTAGTCCACGTTCGCGTAGCGTTCTGCAGGAAAGGTGGACTAAGCTTTGTGTAGCCGCGACTTCCAGTCGCTTTTAAAATCCCACTTCTAAAGGAAAAATTACAGTAAAAGTAGAACCAACGCCTACCTGTGAGGCTAGGTTAATTTGACCTTGCAATAGTTTTACTAAACGCGAGACGATCGCTAACCCCAATCCGGTACTATCAGGAAGATAAGGACGATCGCTATAACTCACACGAAAGTAAGGTTCAAATATCTGGGCTTGGTTTTCGGATGTAATGCCAACTCCAGTGTCAGAAACTGCGATCGCCCATCTCTGGTTCTCCAACACCTGACACATGATAATAATAGTCCCCAACTCTGTATAACGAATCGCATTACTAATAAGATTTGTAACAATTTGTTGTAATTGAAAAGAATCTGTGATTAATTTTTCAGGTATGCGATCGCAATCGACTACGATTTGTAAATTTTTTCCCGTAGCTAAAGGTTCCAACATTTCACACACATTATCAATTAATTCACGCACATCGGTAGGTGCTGATTGGAGTTTTATCTGCCCAGCCTCATAGCGCGAAAGTTCTAGTACATCATTGATTAGATGGAGTAACTGTTTACCATTACGTAGTACCCGCTCAATATGCTCTAAATTGGAAAAGTTGTCTTTAATCTCAGTCTTTCGTCGTTGTTGGCGTAAAAACAGATCCGAATAACCAATAATGGAAGTTAGAGGATGTTTCAATTCGTGGGCTAGTTGGGAAAGATACTCTTGATTAGCGCTAATTAGCCGCGTGAGTTCCTCATTATGAAGCGTTAGTGATGCTTGCAACTGTTGTAATTCTCGTAAGCGTTCCTCAACATAACTCTTGAAACATCGAGCGATCGCTTCGTCTATAATAGCGTCAATCAAACGCATGGAACGAATTATCTCTGAGGGGATTCCCTGTAATAAATCTGGTTGTAGAGCATCAAATATTACTGTTCGCAACAGATGATATTCTCTGGCAATTTCTGCTGGATCAAAACCTTGTTCGGCTCGAATCGCTCCATGTTGAAAACTGGCAGTTACCATTGATTGAATATCATTCTCTTGAGATTTTGAAAGCACTGTCACCATAGCTTTCAAAACATCAGGAATGTGATCTTTTACCGCTGTATAAGATAAGTCATCGGCACTTTCAATCCGTCTATCCCTACGAACCGCTAAAATCCATTTATCAAGGATGGTATCCGTTTTTTCAGCCAGTACTTGACTAAAATCCATTATGTTAAATTCAGCTAGAAGATAGATGAGTAAACTTCCATATCCAAATAGTTTAGCGACTATAGTGGCGCTTTACCACAATTAGTAATATTTTTCATCTACCAAAATAAATAGATTTAACAGGATTTGGTTGTTTATGGGCATTAATACTCACACATAAAAATCAAGAAGTATAATATATATCTTGATTTTACCAGTATAAGTCTAGCAATTAACAGCCTTGTGACTTGACTTAACAAAATTATCTAGTCCACTGTGTAAGGATTTGATTCACAAGATAATTAAAATTATCAATTTTCTGGATTAGCGAAAAGTTAGGTTAGCCAGGCGACTGAAATAACAAAAGAAACAACAACTATCAGCAGACAGATACTTTCACTGAAGTACCATCTATGTTATATTGTTTATATCAATGTTAGAATGTACAGAACTTAAGTATTTACTTAGAGTAAGTCAGCCTAATCTAACAGCTCGCAGGGCGTGATGTTGGAGCGGAGGAACCAAATTGTGGGGCGTATCTCAGAGAAAGTTAGGAGTTAGAAGTTACTTTAGTAAATATTCAACTCAAAAATCATAACTTTTTTTAGAAGGGCATCTCTCAGCCCTAGCCCGTCAGCTAACTTCGTAGGCATTGAGAGGAGACTGAAGAGACGGCATTTTTATAATGTTCCGATCTCATCGGTGTCCAAGGCTGGTACTGCTCGATTTTTTTGTACCTGCACTTAAATCTGTTGAGGTCGTAGATGATATTTCAACTAAATTTAGCAGCGATCGCCGCGATCGCTGGAAAAGCAACTTGGAAAAAAGCGAAACCTGTCATCCTCAAAGATGTCTTTATTCTACCTATATTGGGTTTCTTGGGAATAATTGTGTTGTGGTGGATTATTGCACTTGCCAACCATGAATTGATGCCTACCCCACCAGAAGCGTTAATCGCTAATCTAGACTACATCTTAAATCCCTTCTACCAAAGAGGCCCAGGCAACTTAGGAATTGGTTGGTTATTGATAGCAAGTCTGCGTCGAGTATTACTGGGCTTTTTATTAGGTGCGGTAGTAGCGATTCCTCTAGGGTTTGTAATTGGCATGTCCAGACAGGCAATGCTAGCGCTTAATCCGATCATTCAAATTTTTAAACCAGTATCGCCTCTAGCTTGGCTACCCATAGCCTTAGCAATTTTCAACTTAGCAGATCCCTCCGCCATTTTCGTCATCTTTATTACTTCCTTATGGCCAACAATTATTAATACCGCCTTAGGAGTTTCTAGCGTTCCCCAAGATTATTTAGATGTAGCAAAAGTATTGGAAATGCCACGTTGGCGACGAATTACAAAAATAATTTGGCCTGCAAGCTTGCCGTATATTTTTACAGGTTTACGAATTAGTTTAGGGATAGCTTGGCTAGTAATTGTCGCTGTGGAAATGCTCACAGGCGGTATTGGTATCGGCTTTTTTGTCTGGGATGAATGGAGTCGCTTAAACCTAAGTTCAGTCTTTTTAGCTGTGTTCATAATTGGCTTAACTGGGTTAATTTTAGATTATGCCGTGGGCAAAATCCAAGAATTAGTAACTCGCCGTCCTACAGCTTCTAATTGATTAAACTTTTTCTTGCCAAGACACCATATACTCATTAACTCTGCGCCTGGAGAATGAGCAATTAATCACCAATGGAGCTACAAGAATGGGTGATCATAACTGGACTCGACGAGACTTTATCAAAGGAATCGGAGCAACCACAACCGGAATAGCGTTATCTTCCTGTGCGATTTCAGGAGATAGATCCGCCAAAGGACTAACTGAAGAAGCCTTAGCTGTACAACCAGTAGTTAGATCCCAAGACCTAGAAAAATCCGACCTTACCATTGGTTACGTTCCCGTTAATGATTGTGCGCCATTTGCGATCGCCTGGAAAAAAGGCTTCTTCCGCAAATATGGTTTGAACGTCACACTTAACCGTGAAGCCAGTTGGGCTACCTCCCGCGACGGTTTGATATTTGGTCGTTTGGATGCTTCACCCGTAGTATCCGGTGCAGTTACCAACGCCAGAATTGGTGCCGAAGGCGCACGCCATGCCCCCTTGTGTGCAGCCATGACCATTCATCGCCACGGTAACGCCATGACGATGAACAAAGCCATGTGGGATTTTGGGCTGCGCCCGTGGTACGAGTATCAAGAACAATATGGTGATGGCGCTTTAGAAGCCTTTGGGCGCGATTTCCGAGGCTACTTTGATAAGCAGCCGCCAGAAGGCAAAGTTTGGGCGGTAGTATTAAGTTCCGCTATTTACGAATACTTTGTTCGCTACATATCTGCTGCCGCTGGTGTCGATCCACTTAAAGAGTTTCGGATCATCATCGTTCCGCCTCCCCAAATGGTAACAAACGTGCGAATTGGTGCTATGCAAGCTTATATGGTTGCAGAACCCTGGAATACACGAGCAATAACAGGTAACGAAAACATCGGCTTTACCTTCGCACAAGGCAAAGAAGTCTGGCTAGGACACCCAGATCGTTTATTGGGAGTGATGGAATCTTTCATTGACAAATATCCCAAAACCTATCGTTCCCTCGTGAAAGCGATGATTGAAGCTTGCCAGTATTGCAGCAAAGTAGAAAATCGTCAAGAAGTAGCCGAACTGCTTACAGAACGTTCCTTTACAGGTGCTAGACCCAAAAAGAAAAATGCTCCAATTGCAAAATTTACAAGTCCCGGAATTCTCGGTAACTATAACTATGGCGGCTTTGACGGCAAAGACCGCACCATCAAAGCCGCTGACACCACGATTTTCTTCGATATTCCTGACAACCTTCCCAAACAGCCAGGAGAACACTCAACATTTTTATGGAGATCGAGAAGTATCTGGTTGATGACACAAGCAGCGCGGTGGGGACAAATTCATAAATTCCCCAAAAATGCCGATAAACTTGCAGAACTTGGTTGGAGAACAGATTTATATCGGGAGATAGCATCAGAAATGGGCATCGAATGTCCCAAGGATGATTATAAGGTCGAACCACCAGAAGTATTTATAGATAAGAAAGGCTTCGACCCCAGTGATCCTGTGGGTTATCTGAATAGTTTTGCCATCAGGGCTAACGCTCCCACTCGCTTTTTCATGTCTTAAATCCCAAGTTTAAATTTTGATTGACTAAACTATTTGCAGAGCATTTGATGATGGAATATACCTCATTACCTATTAATACCCAGACCGAAGTTATGCCCCGCCCTGGATTTTTAGAAATTGAAAATTTAGTCAAGTCTTATCCGACACCTGATAAAGATAACTTTGTGGTTTTAGATGGGGTTAATCTTACGATTGGTGAAGATGAATATATTTCTGTAATTGGTCACTCAGGTTGTGGGAAATCAACTCTAATAAAAATAGTAGCTGGTTTAGAAAAAGCAACTTCCGGCTCAGTCAGGCTAGATGGGCAAGAAATTCGTCAGCCGGGAGCAGAAAGGATGATGGTATTTCAGAACTATTCGCTGTTACCCTGGTTAACAGTGCGAGAAAATATCCGTTTAGCCGTGGACGAAGTGTTAAACAATGCTAAGAGGGCTGAAAAAATTAGCATTGTAAATCAACACTTGGCAATGGTAAACTTGACGGCGGCGGCTGACAAATATCCCAATGAAATTTCTGGAGGTATGAAACAACGAGTAGGTATTGCCAGAGCCTTAGCAATTCGTCCCAAAATGTTGCTGATGGATGAGCCTTTTGGGGCATTAGATGCACTAACTCGTGGCAAATTAGAGCAGCAGGTATTGGATATTTGGGAAAATAATCGTCAAGCAGTGATGATGATTACCCATGATGTAGACGAAGCAATTTATATGTCCGATCGCATCGTCTTGATGACCAATGGCCCAGCTGCTAGTATCGGGGAGATTTTAGAAGTTCCTTTTGAGCGTCCACGCGATCGCGCCGCCATGCAAAACTCAAAAGAGTATTTTGAACTCCGCAACCATGCCTTAAATTTCCTTGATCGATATTTTGCTCAAGACGAGTAAATTAGATTATCATTTTTTTAGTGGGTAGCCTAATTCAAATTCATGAAAGCTGGATTTGGAACGGAGGAACCAATGTTTGGGGCTAATCTTGCAGAGAGCTGCAATTTAAGAGTAAAAAGTTTTAACTCACCACTCACCACTCAGCACTCCTAAGAGAGAGACACCTTCCAGTCTTAGCCCGTCAGCTAACTCCGTAGGCAATGGAAGGAACCCCCAAGACTTTGGCTGTAATACAGTTATTATTGGGGTTTCCTTGACTGATTTAAGATTTGAGATTTTGGTTATCGTCACTCAATCTAAAATCCAAAATCGTTCGACTGAGCGTAGCCCAAGTCCAAAATCTTAAATTGGTCGCCCTGCTTCTCATTGCTAATTCATTTCATTAGGAGAAGTAAAGCTGTGCAAATCAAGCCAATGTTAGCACGTCTGCAAAGTGCCACAGGCCGAGATGACTTAATTGAACAAATGGTACTGCTGCCAGAACCAAACAAACCTTTTTATAAAAAACCTCAAAAAGCAAAAGCAGTTAATCTAATTGTTGCTTATGACGCATCTCCTAACAGTCATACGGCATTAGATATTGCTTTTTGGATTGCCCATCAAACGCGTTTAGCCACTAATGCGGAAGTTACAGTTCAAGCCGTTTATGTGGTAGAAGATAATCAAAGCAGTCAGTATCCAAATATTTTAAGCTTTCCCCAACAACAGCCTTCATTGGAATGTCAAGTCAGTGAAGTATCAAAGTCTGTCACCCAGGTATTAACTCAACCCAAATTACAGACAGTGATAACTCCCCTACAACAAGCAGATATAATTCTTTGGCAAGCCCGAAGTCTGGCTGAAGAATGGCAAGGTTCCTTCAAATCTCACCTGCGGTTTGGCTCCATTGCCACAGAACTTAACAAAGTTGTTAAATCAGAAGCTGCTGATATTTTATTTCTAGGTTGCAACTCTGTCAATCATCCGATGATTGAAGCTTTAGGTTTTAATTTTCCCTGTGCTGTTTTGGGTATTCCCAGTTGTATTGATGAATAATCGCTGTTGGAAATTTCAGTAATTTTTATCATAGAAAAGCCACCTAGTTTTAGGTGGCTTTTTTTACTACTATACAACCAATTAAACTGTATTCTGGTGCAATAGTTGGTAAATCAGTAAAAGAGCAAGTTGTTCAAATTTTTGATCGGGTCGTAGCAAGCACTTAAGTGCTTACTACAAACTATTTTAACCTGTCATAATGCTTGTAGCAGAGTACCCAATACAGTTCGGTTAGTATATTTGGCTCTCGCAGATCCCACCAACCTCCCTTTTTTAAGGAGGGCTTTTCCTCCTATTTACCCCCTTAAAAAGGGGGTCGCCGTAGGCGAGGGGATGCTTAACCGAACTGTATTGGCAGACTACCTACTAGTAGCCAATTAGGTGCAATACATCACGCAAGACGCTGTAACCAGCTAAATCCCAAAGTAAATAGGCAAGAAATCCAATAGCTGCCAAGCGACCATTCCAAATTTCGGCTTGGGGAGTAAAACCGAACAAAAATGCATTACGGTCTACGCCGTTGTATTCAGGTGCAACAGGTGGTAAATCAGTAGAAGAACGAGTTTCTTTAATTGCCATTTTTTTTCTCCAAAATCTAGTAGCTTTTTAAGTGTTTAATTTCTAATAGCCAATCAAATGTAAAACGTCGCGCAGGACGCTATAACCAGCTAAATCCCAAAGTAAATAGGCAAGAAATCCAATGGCTGCCAAGCGACCATTCCAAATTTCGGCTTGGGGAGTAAAACCGAACAAAAATGCATTACGGTCTACGCCGTTGTATTCAGGTGCAACAGGTGG
>NZ_JBALDD010000026.1:0-12921 GCF_036917555.1 Nostoc sp.
GATTATCAGCAGTGGCGCGGTCTTTGAGAAACGAGCGGGTGTCCGGGTCATCTTGGAAATTGCTGGCTAATGCTTCGATGGCTGCACGTCGCACAGCCCATTGATTATCAGCAGTGGCGCAGTCTTTGAGCCAGTGTAAAATATTGCTGTTATCTTTCCAAATTGTGGCGATTGTTGCAACTGCTTGAGTGCAAATTTCCTGAACTAGCTTAGTTTCTTCGTGATCATCGAAGGAGTAATAGTACCAGAGGTCATATTTAGTTAATTCTTTTAGCTTGTCAAGCAATTTATTAGCCGTTGACCCAATAACCAAGCGATTTCTCACTTCTGAAAGACATTTAGCCGCTAAAAATAAGTTGATAAATTTTTCCTCTTCACCATCTTGTACCATTAAGTAATCAAGAATTTCACCAACAAATTTCGCATCAATCATTCCCGCAATTAACAGCAACACCTCATGCCAAGTTTCATCATGCCAGTGTTTGCCAAAAACTTTAGTTTTGAGATACTCAATTGTAATACTACGTTCCTTCTCAAACTGCCAGACAAACTCCCAAGCACAGAAATATTCTAAAAAAGTCCGATGCACAAAGGCATAGTAATCTGCACCCAAGAAACATAAAATAAAATTGCGATCGCGCAGTTGCTTCATCAACCGTCTAGCTTTATCTCTGGCATCACTCACTGGTATGCTTTGCAGATATTTAGTGAAGATTGCTTCTAAATCATCCGCATAGATAATGTTGCCAGCTAAACCTTTTTCACTGGTTTGCATTTGATAAGCAACTTGACGCAACATTGCCTGTTTATCTTTATAATCAATAATTTCCAGACGTTCATCAGGCTTTAAATTGCGTCCGTCGTCCCAATTATGCAGCAGAACCTCTGAAGCCTCTTTATACAGTTCGCTTCTATCTCTAGGTAATTCTCGCCTGAGATTGAGAATTGCCATCATGGTTAACAGCAGTGGATTTTGTGCAAGTTCTGCAATTGCTTTTGATTCATTAATTACTCTTTGTAGACGCTCACGTTTGATATTTTTATCTCTTTCTTCCGCCTGACTAAAAGTTTTATCATGCCAGCGTTCGATAAAATCTTGAATCTGTACTGGTTCTAAATCTTGCAACATGAAGTGGCGAAACTCTGCATCTCGCAACTGTTGCTGCTTATAGCCAACGATCCGAGAAGTAACAATGACCTGCACATCGGGATATTCATTAGTGAAGCGATGAATACAGGTAATTACTTCCTCCCGCTTCGCCGATTCAAAGATTTCATCCAAACCATCAAACATGACTAAAGCGTTACCAGCCTTTAGCTGCTCGTGCAATTTATGTTGATTCAGGTGATAAAAACAATTGGGACTATTATGGTAAAATTGGAGAAAGCTATTACAACTACCCGCATTGCGATCGCGCATATAATTGCGTAATTCAATCAGCAAAGGAATTGGCAGATTCAAATCATTCTGCTCAAAAGTTTTTTCTACCCAATCCAACGCTAGATATTGCAACAATGTAGACTTGCCAGAACCAGGATCGCCTAAAATAACTAGATAATTTTTGCGTTGTTTATCTTGGACAACATCTAATACTGAACGGATTGGCTGTTCAAAATAATTGCGTTGATAACGTTCTGTTTCTTGTTGAAATTTTTCTATTTCAAATTCCGCATCTAATTGGTTACTTTCTTGTAGCCTGCGGAGATGTTCTTTAGGCAGTTCTGGTAAAACCTGATAAACTTGCCGCACATTTTGCGGAATAAACATTTGCCATAAATTTACCGGATGTTCGCGGGCTGTAGTTTCTAAACTATCTAACTTCAGATTGCCGTAGCGTTCACGAATAGTCTCTAAATATTGCGGTAAATTAAAATCCTTGGGAATATCAGCGTTTTCTTTTAAAGTCTTATCAATACTGGATAATTTCTGAAGTTCTAATATATAGCGTAACTCTTCTGAATCCGAAAGAATATCTTGAACTTGTATGAGATACTGGTCTATAATTGTTTGCCAGTTAAATTTAAGCGGTAAAGGTTGGAGTTGAAGTCTTTTCCAACTATCTGCTAGTGTTTTAAAATCTAGAGAATCACATTTAATATCAAAAGCCTGACCAAGAATTTCTTTAACCGACTTCTCACGGATAAATTTCTTGATATCTTCAGCGTAATTTTGAATTTCAGCTTCATCAAGTTTGCAACGAACCTTTAACTGTTGCTGCATCAGTTGCAAAAACTCTGTCAGCGCCATAACTACAGTTTTCTGAAGCGGTTCTTGCTTCAAGGGCGCGGTTACAGCATTATTAAAGATATGTTTAAAAAAATCTTTAGCGTAGTCCTTGACTAAATCTTTGAAAAATTCTTCGCTGATAATAGTTTTGACAAGAAATCCAACCGCTTTTTGACCTATCCAGAGAGTGAACCACTCAACTATCATACTCACGCCTGCTAAGTGCTTGACTACGAGTATATACACCTGTCAAAGAAATCTTTCCAGATTTCTGGGTTTTTAACTTAAAAGCGATGCTCACTGAAGATTTGTTAAAAATAACTAATAACTGTGCATTGATACTAGGAGTAGTTTTATGGTTCTACAAGTTAACCCCATCCAAAAAGAACCAATTGTTACTTGGGAAGCCCTTCCAGCCGACTTCATTTTACCAGACGATCCAGTGGAAAATATTCAACAACCCGCGATCGCTGCTGCGCTTACCGATGCTTTGGGAACCACAGGACGCATCCAATCTCAAATGCTGATTGGCTCTAATTTTGGACTTGTAGCCACAGTCAAGAAAAAAATCGTTGTTAAAGCACCAGACTGGTTTTACGTCCCTCAAGTGCAGTCTGTAGGAACAAATGTAGTTCGTCGCAGCTATACCCCAAATTTAGAAGGCGCTGCTGTGGCTGTAGTGATGGAATTTCTCTCAGACACAGAAGGTGGAGAGCTATCAGTCCGTTCAACTCCACCCTACGGTAAACTCTATTATTACGAAAAGATTCTCCAAGTTCCAACCTACGTAACCTACGACCCTTACGAACCAAGTATAGAATTACGGTGCTTGCAAAATGGACAATATACTTTGCAGCAAGCAGACGCTAATGGACGCTTTTGGATTTCTGAGTTAGAGTTATTTCTCGGAATTTGGCAAGGTGAAAGATTATGTCAAACTATGAATTGGCTGCGCTGGTGGGATAGAGAAGAAAATTTGCTGTTGTGGAGCAGCGAGCAAGCCCAACAAGAATGCCAACGCGCCCAACAGGAACACCAACGTGCTGAACAGGAACACCAACGTGCTGAACAAGAACGCCAACGTGCTGATATATTAGCAGCTAAGTTACGTGAGCTAGGTATTGACCCTGATGCGACGCTGAATAACCCGTCGTAGACATCGCATAACCTAAACAAATGCTGGGAATAATAATTTTGGGACATCAGCGCCAAAATTCTATGAAACAGCAAAAAAATCAGTTCAGTCATCTTACTGCGATCGAAAGAAGTTATCTATCATTTCCGGCACAGTTTTTATTAAATCAAAACCTTCTCCAAGGCAAAATACTAGACTTTGGTTGTGGCTTTGGTAATGATGTTAAAATATTGCGCCAAAAAGGTTGTGATATTACAGGCTATGACCCTTATTATTTTCCAAAATATCCTGATACTAAATTCGATACAATAATTTGCTTTTATGTTTTAAATGTTTTATTTACCGAAGAACAAGCTAATGTCCTAATGGAAATATCACATTTATTAAAACCAGGAGGCAAAGCTTATTATGCTGTAAGAAGGGATATAAAGAGAGAAGGGTTTAGAGAACATTATATTCACAAAAAACCTACCTATCAGTGCATTGCCAAACTTCCCTTTACTTCAATTTACTTAGATGAATATCGAGAAATATATGAGTATGTTCACTATAATCATCAGCGAAATTCATCTAACTATTGTATATTCTGTAATCCCCATCAAACTCTCAGACTATTAACTGAATCAGCAACTGCTTATACTATTTTTGATGGCTATCCAATAAGTAAAGGGCATGTTCTAATTATTCCCAAACGTCATATCAACAGCTATTTTGAACTACCATTTAAAGAGCAATCGGCTTGCTGGTTTATGGTGAACAAAGTACAAGAAATTCTCAAAAGTGAATTTGAGCCTGATGGCTTTAATATAGGAATGAACATCAATAGAGCCGCAGGTCAAAATATTATGCACGCCAGTATTCATATTATCCCTCGTTACAAAGGTGATACTGTTAGCTCTAAAAGTGGAATCAGGAACGTTATTTCTAAAAAGCAATAGTTTTTCTGTAATAATTAAGAATTCATAATTTTGCTGTAACTTGACCGTTTTGAAGTAATTATAAAAATTACTGGAACATTATGACTTGCTCAAACTTATCTCATAAGGTTGAGATCAGCTATTAAATGCTTTGTCACTATGCTTTTTCAGTACAATAGATCTCTTGCAAAAATCCTTGAATCACCCCTCCTCAACCCTCTTCGATGTGTTGGGGGGGCAAGATTTCAAGTTTCCCCCAATATATCGGGGGGATTAAGGGGGGTCTGTCCGACTTATACAAGAGGTCTAATCTCTACTTTGTTATTCTGAGCGTTACTGTAATCATCTCAACTACTGTTGCGTTTGTAGCTTGGCAGCGTCGCTCATTTTCTTTGGCTAGCAAAGCCTTTGATTTCGATGATGCTAGCGATCGCACATTCCCTTATAATCGCTGAAATCCATTTGCTGTATACATTTACTATTTTCGGATAAGTCTATTCGTTCATTAGGTTGGCGATCGCGTAATTCAGGTATTTGCAGACCTTCTTCGCCACTATAATGACTCTCAAAACATTGTGTGTAAATACGGTGGTGAGGAGTTTGTATTGGTTTTACCTGGGCTGACACAAGAGAAAGTATTTCAGTACGCCGAACAGATCCGGTTATCGTTTCAAGCTGCGCGGTTGGAATCTGGAGGTAAACAAATACATACGTATTATCAGATAATCGTTGGGTAGTTCTGGCATCTTTAATATCCTGGGCAGAATTTGAAGACGAATATTATGACAAATTCTCTATAGAGATGGGAGCGCCAGCAAAGCCATTTCAGATGGCATTAGGGGCATTAATAATTAAAGAAAAGTTAGGTATAAGCGATAGAGAAACAGTAGAATAAATTAAGGATAACCCTTATCTACAGTATTTTATAAAAAGAAGCAAGCTTTGTCAGATGAAAGGATTCGTAATTCTATTGAGGGAAAGTTTGGACAAGGTAAAAGAAGATTTAGTGCAATTCATACTTACCATTAACTAACTTATGTACTTCCAGATGCGGTTTGTGGCGGCGGCGAGAGGAATAAAGTACAACTAAAGCCTCATATTCATCCAATTTAGTAGTGTATTCCTTACGATAATTTTGGGAAACTACTTCTAGGACGAAAATCGGTATAACATTTTTATCCTACAGCACATAACTGGGACGCAGTTCCTCATCATAAAACCGCTCTACTCCTAAGCTCAAAAACCCATCTGGCACAATTGGCGGTTTATCAGGGTGATAATAAATACCCATATCTATCGCAAACAACCAGTCCATGCGTTCTGACCAAAGTATCAGCAGGATCGACTTTAACAAGCCTGGTATCAATTATTGCAGTTCCATTATCCATAGCCGTTTCATCAGAGTCTGGTAGTTCCTCGGCTGAGGGCAAGTACCTTGGCAAGTTGTACTCTAACATGGCTGGTTTTCCCAAAATTCAAAGGATATTTGGCTCTATTTGGCTCAACAGAATTATAGCTATTTCTCCCCTTGCAATGTCATTAATAGTCTGTCTCATTAATCACGAGGTGTGAACGAGTTCGTAGTCAGGACTTTAGTTCTAATTTTTTAAGCACTTTAGTGCTTACTACAAACTCTCAAAATTAGCTTGAAAAATTACTAGTTTATTACTGTATATTAAGTACTCTACTGGTACTAATTGGTAGTTTTTAACTACTAAACAATCTTAAATCTGTCGGAATCATGAGCAATAAAATTTATTTGATGCCCAAATTCTAACTGTCACAATCGGATGATCTTGACTAGCCAATGTTTGCTTTGACTAAGGGATACCACTTGTGGTATTGAGAAACAGACGATATTGGACAGATATATTAGTTACTAGCTCGTTTCCTGGTTGTGCATAGCATTGCCTCAGCTAAAGTTGCAGCCCAGTCAAGCATACAAGCGTTTATGCGCAACAAAGGAAGTTGCTTCAGCCGATAAAATTTTGGTAACTCTTAACTATTAATAAATATATCGGTGCTTAGTGCTATTCATGCTTTATATTTAGCGACAGGGTGGTGCAAACAGCTAACTTATGTTCAAAAACTTAGGAGGCAGTGCCCATCGGGAGCAATTCACGCTTCAATACTATCAGCACGTAGTGTAAGTAAAGGTTAAGTTGATATTCAAACGAATAATTTTTGCTGAATTGCGACAGATAAAGACTAAACTAAAAAGTCTTGTGCAGCAAAACCTGTAGCTTTAAATGAAGTAATCATGTCTAAGGTTCTTGTCTCTGATTCGATTGACCAAGCTGGAATTGACATTCTTTCGCAAGTTGCTACCGTTGATGTCAAACTAGGTCTAAAACCAGCGGAACTGATCGCAATTATTGGTGAGTATGACGCGCTGATGATTCGCTCTGGTACGCGCGTCACTCAAGAAATCATTGAAGCCGGCACCCAGCTAAAAATCATCGGTCGTGCTGGTGTAGGTGTGGATAATGTGGATGTTCCCGCTGCCACACGCCGGGGAATTGTGGTAGTCAATTCTCCAGAGGGAAATACAATTGCCGCCGCCGAACACGCGCTAGCGATGATTTTGGCTTTATCTCGCCACATCCCCGATGCTAACGCTTCGGTGAAACGCGGTGCGTGGGATCGCAATAGTTTTGTTGGTGCGGAAGTCTACAAAAAAACTCTCGGCGTTGTCGGTTTGGGTAAAATTGGCTCCCATGTTGCCGCTGTAGCTAGAACAATGGGGATGAAACTCCTAGCTTATGACCCATTTATTTCTACAGAACGAGCCGAACAAATTGGCTGTCAGTTGGTGGAGCTAGATTTACTCTTCCAGCAAGCAGACTATATCACCCTCCACATCCCGAAAACCCCAGAAACTACCCACTTAATCAATGCCACAACTTTAACAAAGATGAAACCTACAGCCCGGATTATCAACTGCGCTCGTGGTGGGATCATTGATGAGGTAGCTTTAGCAGCAGCTCTGAAAGCGGGTAAAATCGGCGGTGCAGCCTTGGATGTGTTCGAGTCAGAACCACTGGGTGAATCTGAATTGCGATCGCTAGGTAAAGAAATCATCCTCACTCCCCACTTGGGAGCCTCTACCGCAGAAGCTCAAGTAAATGTGGCCATTGATGTTGCCGAACAAATTCGGGATGTACTTTTAGGACTACCAGCACGTTCAGCCGTCAACATTCCTGGACTCGGCCCCGATGTGTTGGAAGAACTCAAACCCTATATGCAACTAGCAGAAACTCTAGGTAATCTAGTAGGACAACTAGCTGGTGGAAGGGTAGAAGTACTCAATATTCGACTGCAAGGGGAACTCGCAACCAACAAAAGTCAGCCTTTGATCGTTGCTGCCCTCAAAGGACTACTTTACCAAGCTTTGCGGGAACGAGTAAATTATGTAAATGCCAGCATAGAAGCCAAAGAACGCGGAATTCGGGTGATTGAAACCCGCGATGCTTCCATTCGAGATTATGCGGGCACACTGCATCTAGAAGCCACGGGTACTTTAGGTACTCATTCTGTTACAGGTGCTTTGTTGGGTGAGCGGGAAATCCACCTCACCGACGTTGACGGTTTCCCGATTAACGTCCCACCCAGCAAATATATGTTGTTTACCCTGCACCGCGATATGCCAGGGATTATCGGCAAACTTGGTTCCCTACTCGGCAGTTTTAATGTAAATATTGCCAGTATGCAAGTAGGTCGCAAAATCGTCCGTGGTGATGCCGTGATGGCTCTGAGTATAGATGACCCTTTACCAGAGGGCATTTTGGATGAGATTATAAAAGTCCCTGGTATTCGGGACGCGTATACAGTAACACTATGAGTGCTGAGTGCTGAGTGAAGAAAAGTTAGGAGTGAGTAGTGAGGAGTTAAAAGTTAAAAACTCCTAACTCCTAACTGATAACTCATAACTCTCTTAAACTCAGCACTCAGTACTTAGCACGGGCTGAACGCCCCGCTAGCGCTAACAGCACTTAAAAATGGCAAACACCTGGTGGGAACTGAATATTTTATGTGAGCCAGACTTAGAAGATTCGATCTTTTGGCGACTGGAAGATTTTGGCTGTCGTGGTACAGCTAGTGAAAATAAAGGAAATTCATCTTTAGTCAAGGCTTATCTGCCGACAATTCAAACGCAGCTACTAGATTTGGCAGCGCTATCGCTATGGCTGCGTCAAGATGCCCTCTGTGTAGGAATTTCATCTCCTTCCTTGCAATGGCAGTTAATTGATGAGGAAGATTGGGCGACTAGCTGGAAACAATATTGGCATCCACAAGAAATAGGCGATCGCTTCTTAATCAACCCCGCTTGGCTACCATTACCAGAAACAACCGAACGATTAGTGATTCGCCTCGATCCTGGTGTAGCATTTGGTACGGGCAACCATGCCACCACCCAGCTATGTTTGGAATCTCTGGAAATGCGGCTAAGTGGAGTTCCTCAGTCCTTTGTGGGTAATAGTGGCAAACATGAGCATCTGGTAATTGCGGATATAGGCTGTGGTTCTGGTATCCTTTCCATTGGTGCACTGCTATTGGGAGCCGAGAAAGTCTATGCAGTGGATACTGACCCTTTGGCAGTGCAATCAACTATCAGTAATGGTGTGCTGAATGATATTAGCCCAGAACGTTTACTACCTGCACAGGGAAGTGTAGACGTTTTGACAAAACTAATTGAAAACCCAGTGGATGGTATCGTCTGCAACATTTTGGCTCATGTGATTATTGAATTGATTCCAGAAATGAGTGCGATCGCTAAACCTGAAACTTGGGCAATTTTCACTGGTATTTTACTAGAACAATCTAAAGCTGTTGCTGACGCTTTAGAAGAAAATGGTTGGGTTGTCGCTACCCTATGGAAACGTAAAGAATGGTGTTGCTTGAATGTACGGCGTTCTTAGAATAAAAAACTGCCAACCTCGAACGGATTAAGGCTTAAAAGCTATACTGGGTAGGTGTTTTACATATCACCAAATTTTAGATTTTAAATTTTGGAAAATGGAATTGAATGATTCAAAATCCAAAATTTAAACAGGTCTGTTCGCGTAGCGTCTCGTAGAGAAGCCCCTGAATTTATTCATGGAACAAATCTCAAATCCAAAATTTTTATTGAAGCCCCTACATTTATGCTTGGGGTCAATCTAAAATCTCAAATCCAAAATCCAAAATTGGCTCACCTCACGCCCTCATCCCCTAACCCCTTCTCCCAAGGGAGAAGGGGAATTAAATCTTTGGCTCCCCTCTCACGGATGGGAGGAGGCAAGGCAGAAGTTGCTACAAATTGCGATTGCATCTATTTTAGGTTGAGTAAATGCACATGAAATTGTCAAATTATCAGAATTTGCCTACCCTACACCTCTTGAAGTGCGATCGCCCGATACTATAGAATCGGGTTCCTGAAAATTTAGACTTTCGATAAATTGTGTTGGAAATGCGATCGCTGTACTCTAGATGTTAGTAATAGCAAAATATTCATCCACTTACTGCTTAGGCATCTGGAGAAAAAATGAGAAAACGCATAGGTCAGCCCAAAAAAGCTACCACTGCTACCTTCTCAATACTTCACTCAAACAACCGACACGTGGTTTTGGTTTAGAGTCCTCTGGTGCTTCATCTCAAGCAGTAAATGAGGTGCGATTGCAAAATTTACCTTTAATGCACGACATCAGTTGAATATCACTGAATTTGTACAGTGCGTAAGTCTTAAGTGCTTTTGAGAGATGATTTATTTATGGGGGTTCCTCCTGCCTCCTGCCTTGACCTTTTTTGAATTAAAAATTAAAAGTTAAAAATTAAGAACAAGAATAATTTTTAATTAATTAATCCTTCTCCTAACAGAGACGCTACGCGAACGCGTCAAAGCCCCCACCCTGACGCTCGTAGACTCGCTAACGCTACGCTATCAGGAATTAAAAATGCAAAATTAAGATTTGTTTATTCAATTTTTAATTAATAATTTTTAATTGGTCAGTGGTGGGTTCAAGCCCCCTAGAAGTGCAATTTTTAATTAATAATTTTTAATTTTTAATTGGAGCGTTCGCACAGCGTCTCGTAGAGAAGCGACTTGACGCTTAAGAAGCCGATCGCTGCTGGTCAATTTGCAGTGGAATATTTTCTTGCACAAGTTGCCAAAAATGTTTGATGGGGGGAATTTGCAGACGGTCTTGAGTTGTTACCATAACTACCCGCCGAGTCAAACTGGAACCATCTGCTAAACTACTAGTATTATTACTGGCTAAAGAACGAATCGCCAGGGTAGGGTCAAGACGAGCTTCCAGTAATGCTGATTGAGGTAGCAAAGCTATCAATTTCCCTTGGCGCACCACTCCCCGGAAGGCATCTAGGGTATTTACCTCTAAAGCCGACTGGAGTGTAACTTCCATCCGCTCAAATCTATCTTGTATTAAGCGTTGCATCCCATAGCCATCTTTAAAAACCACTTGGGGATAACGAATTAGCTCCGACCAAGGGACGAATTCATATTGTGCCAGGGGATGATTGACTGCGATTAAAACTTCTATAGGTTCATCATAAAGTACTTCTACCACCATTTCTCTACTGATGGTTAAAAAGCGATTATTCATCACAATTGCTAAATCCACCAATCCATCTTTAAGGACTTTGAGGGCGCGATCGCTTCCCAATGAAGTCACCCGCAATTGCACATCTGGATAATTCTGACAAAATTTTTGCAACACTGGTGGTAAGTAAGATCCACATAAAGAGTGAATCACGGCAATGCAAAGTTCTGGTTGCTTTCCGGCGATTAAATCGGTTAATTCTTCTGTAGCAGTCTGCCACTCTTGGCAAATTTTGCGGACGCGGGGTAACAAACGTTCACCTCCTAGCGTCAGTTTGGCATGAGTGCTTCTGTGAAACAGTTCTATCCCCAAATCTGCTTCTAATGCTTGGATTTGGCGACTAATTGTCGATTGGGTAACACCAGATGTTCGCGCTGCTTGTTGAAAGCTGCCGGTTTGGGCGATCGCTAGAAAGGCTTGCAACTGCTCTAGGCGCATTTTTATGTAGCCTGAATTACATTTATCAGTTTTATTAAGTTAACGGATTTTTATCCACAATTTAGTAGAGTTTGTTACCGAAAAAGAATTCAGGAGTAAGTCGCCAGAATTCAGAATAATTCTGAACGAAAAAGTGGATGAATCGTGGTTTAGAGCAAGCGATTTTAAGACGCTCGTTGCGCTAAAGCGTCTCCCTTTCTCCCAAAGGGAGAGGCTAACGCCTTTCCTTCCCTACGGGACGCTCCGCGAACGGAACGCTCCGCGTTCGCGTAGCGTCTCGTAAAGAAAGGAGAAGACTCGCTAACGCTACACTATCGTGGATATAAAGAAAATTTTTCCTTGCTTGAAACCCCTGACTTGATTGCTTGGGGTATTCTGACTTCTGACTCCTTTTCATAGCTTTTTTCTCTGATTTACATTTAAGTAAACCAGCTTTTACTGCCTTTGCCGTCAATTATCCGCTTTGCACCGATTTTTTCGGTAAATTTCGCCAAAAAAATAATTGACTATTTTCTGCTGAAATATATGAATTTTTAGATAATATTTTTAAGGGTATCGCTCTGAGGCAATCTCCTGTGATTACAGAAGCTGATAGTTCAGCCGTAGCTAACTATGAGTGTTTCACTTCATCATTATGCGACAGATTATATAGCGGTTTCTAATTGACATGAAGTAATCATTTGAACCTCGTATGATACTAGCAATGTATTTATCAGAGAAAGTGGGACTTATGGTAACGTTTACAAGGTTTCCAGTAATATCTTGAGATTTGTGAAACTTCACCCATCCTAGTTTTGGAAGTTTTAAACGATTCTCAATTACCTGAATGTTACCGTTGGTCAGGTTGGTTTTGTATAACTTACGGATACAGCTGCGATCGCGTCAGATTTGCAAAAGACACAGAGGGCACAAACTACAGCTGTGCCCTCCTAAAGTGTGGTGAATACTATTTTTTGGTGCGAGAACCTATTACTTCATCAGGATCGCTATAAGCCCGGACTTTTTCGCGATTACGTAGTCCTGCTAAACCGGCTAGACCAAGCAAACCTAGCCAACCCCAATCGAAACCGCGATCGCTAGTTCTTTCGGAAGTGGTGACGCCTGTATTTCTGTTAGTACCTGTGGCATCAGTACCTGTTGTGGAATCAGTGCCTGTAGTTCCAGTACCTGTTGTGGAATCAGTGCCTGTTGTACCACCACCACCTGTAGTTCCAGTACCTGTTGTGGAATCAGTGCCTGTTGTACCACCACCACCTGTAGTTCCAGTACCTGTTGTGGAATCAGTGCCTGTTGTACCACCACCACCTGTTGTGGAATCAGTGCCTGTTGTACCACCACCACCTGTTGTGGAATCAGTGCCTGTAGTTCCAGGAGCTGTGCTTCCAGTGCCTGTTGTGGAATCAGTGCCTGTAGTTCCAGGAGCTGTGCTTCCAGTGCCTGTAGTTCCACTAGAGCTTCCAGTGCCTGTAGTTCCACTAGAGCTTCCAGTGCCTGTAGTTCCAGGAGCTGTGCTTCCAGTGCCTGTAGTTCCACTAGAGCTTCCAGTGCCTGTAGTTCCAGGAGCTGTGCTTCCAGTGCCTGTAGTTCCACTAGAGCTTCCAGTGC
>NZ_JBALDD010000027.1:0-60337 GCF_036917555.1 Nostoc sp.
CGTCTAAACAGATACCGACTGTAGCTAAATCAGCGATTTGTACTCCCAGGTCGGCTTTTGCATCAGCTTGAGTACTTTGTTGATCGGCTTTAATTCCAACCGCAGCTTGACCAGTGGTTTGGACGAGCTGTGTTGGGTTATCCAAAGATGGTAGTTTAACTTGACTTGGGTCTTTTACTTGTACAGTTGTTTTAGAATCAGTTGCAACTCCAGCCAATTGCCCAAGGGTGGTATTAGTTGTCTCTTGGACAGTAGCTTTAATGCCTTTTCCAACTTCAGCAGTAGCAGTATTAGTAATTGTGGTTACACTTTGTAAAGTTTGAAAAGCAGCAGCTAAAGTTACAACGCCAACAGGTGGAGTTTCAACAGCTTTGGAACAATTAGCCGAGCTATTTTTATTAGCAATTCCTAATGTTGCATTAGCGTCTAAACAGATACCGACTGTAGCTAAATCAGCGATTTGTACTCCCAGGTCGGCTTTTGCATCAGCTTGAGTACTTTGTTGATCGGCTTTAATTACAACCGCAGCTTGACCAGTGGTTTGGACGAGCTGTGTTAGGTTATCCAAGGATGGTAATTTAACTTGACTTGGGTCTTTTACTTGTGCAGTTGTTTTAGAATCAGTTGCAACTCCAGCCAATTGTCCAACGGTGGTATTAGTTGTCTCTTGGACAGTAGCTTTAACGCCTTTTCCGACTTCAGCAGTATTAGTGGTTGTGGTTACACTTTGTACTGTTTTAGGAACTTCAGTTTTTGTGACTGCTGTTATTGTACTTGTCAAGCTAGCTGAAGCAGGTGTGATAGCAGAAGATACTCCAAGCAAGCTAATGACAATAAATAAAGTGTTAGTAGAAAGTTGCTTATTCATTGATAACTCCAGGTAAAATCTTAATGTTTGTTTCGCTTCTCATCCTAAGTAGTCTGAATAGCATTTGTAAGTAGCGAATTTACTAGTTTTATTAATTGAATTTCAATTGGTGAAATGACGGCTAGTTTCCTTCAATTTCATGAAGAGTTAACAGTATTAATATTTTTGTCACCAGTATTAACACTGTTTATAAATTATCTAAAAAAAAATATATGTAATTTTGCTATAAATCACTTAGAACACTTAGTTAAATAAAGCTTGACAGATAAACAACGGTGGCAATACTACTTTGAGATCGGCTATGACGAGGAATTAGCAAAGCACAAGTGATAAATTGAGGGTTTCTGCGGAGTTTATCAGTTTCCATACAGCTATCGAACCATTAAGGTGCTTGTTTGTTCTAATCAGCACCTTAACGGTTCGATAGCTTGCTTGCCGATTCCCTCAATTAAAAATCGTTCAAAGTATTGCTCAAAGCAACTTTACGTAAAGCAGTTTCAATTTCTGAAACAAGCCTGACAGAAGTTGTAGAAAGAGGTTAGGTTAAGTGTTAATCACAAGCCGCACCCCAGCAGCGATGGTAAAAGAATTAGCAATTTGCACCCGTGGACTGACTAAGCAATTTGACCGACACGTTGCTGTCAATGACGTTGATTTAGAGATCCAGGCGGGGGAAGTATATGGATTGATTGGGCCAAATGGTGCGGGTAAAACAACTCTCATCCGTATGTTGGCGACTGCTGAGGAACCAACTACGGGTGAGATTTATATTAATGGCGATCGCCTACTCCGTGATAAAAGTAATCCCAAACTTAAGCGTCGTCTTGGCTACTTACCCGATGACTACCCGCTATATGAGGATCTAACAGTCTGGGATTACTTAGATTATTTTGCGCGTCTCTATCGCTTGCGAGAACCACGGCGCACTCAACGTTTACATGAAGTTTTAGAACTGATCCAACTTGGTAATAAACGCAATAGTCAGATTTCTACTCTGTCGCGGGGGATGAAACAGCGCCTAAGTTTAGCGCGAACCATTATCCACGAACCGATTTTACTATTACTAGATGAGCCTGTTTCTGGGCTTGACCCCATCGCCAGGATGCACTTCCGAGAAATCATCAAGGCTTTGCAAGAAGCTGGTATGACTGTGATCATTTCTTCCCACGTTCTTAGTGATTTAGCGGAACTCTGTATATCCGTGGGAATTATGGAACTTGGCTTCTTGGTAGAAAGTACTTCCCTACAGCAACTTTATCAACGTCTTGCCCATCAGCAAATTGTGATATCAACTCTAGGGAATATAGAGGCACTTTTAAGCGAATTAAAACATCATTTAGTAGAAGAGTGGGAGGTGATACCAGGAAAAAACAGTGTGCGGGTGAATTTTTCGGGAAAAGATGAAGATAGTGCTGAGTTATTGCGATCACTCATCAAAGCAGGCATTCCTCTGACTGATTTTCACTGTATGCAAGAAGACTTAGAAAGTATTTTCTTAAAATTAGGTCACAAACAAGCATCTTGATACGTCAATAAATATCACTCTCCATTTTTGGAGAAGTTTTTACTATGATGCCCATAATAGACAGAATCGGCGATTGGAATCCGCAACTATTGTGGGAACTCAAAGGACGCCTGAAATTTTTTAATGTTGCGATCGCATTTGCAACTTCCCTAATACTGCAATTAGTAGTTTTTTTATATCAGTTGCGCGAATCTCCTGGTGATAGATACTCGTTAACTGCCACATACTGTAATCTGCGTCAAGTATATGAACAGCAACAAAATCGGCTTTACCAGCAATCAGATCAATATATAATTAATGAATTCAATAATTTCCTATCAAAAAATTTTTGTCCACAAAATGAAATTAATTGGCAGTTGTGGTGGCGAGACCATTGGGAATATATATTCCTGTCTTTTACTGTAATTTTTGGATTTACACTATTAATTGCAGGAACTTATTTACTAATCAACGATTTAGCCAAAGAAGAAACTCGCGGTACGCTGAATTTTATCCGTCTTAATCCCTAGTCAGAAACAAGTATATTGACTGGTAAGTTGCTAGGAGTTCCAAGTTTAATTTATCTGACTGTTTTAGTAGCAGTTCCTTTACATTTGTGGGCTGGACTTTCTGCCAAAATTGCCTTTAGCTACATTTTGAGCTATTACGCAATTCTTATTGCTAGCTGTATTTTCTTCTACAGCGCTGCGCTACTGTTTGGCTTAGTTAGTCGTTGGTTTAGTGGTTTTCAACCTTGGTTAGGTAGTGGTGCAGTTTTCCTTTTCTTGTTGACAACCTTTCAGATAACATCATCAGATCATTCAGGCGCTTGATATAATTCAACAGCTTGGTTGAGGCTGTTTGCTCCTTGGGATGTAACAAATTATCTATTTCCTAACTTGTTCCATATATCCAATGGTTCTCCCCTGAAAAACTTGCAGTTTTTCTATTTACCATTAGGAACAAGTGTTATTAGTGTTGTTGGTTTCCATTTATTAAACTTCGGATTGTGTAGTTACGGTATTTTGCAAGCTCTTAAACGTTGCTTCCGTAATCCTCAAGCCTCAATAATCAGCAAGAAGCAAAGTTATTTACTAGTAGCTTTTTGCCAATTGATGACATGGGGATTTGCTCTACAAAATGGGAATAATAATGATACATGGGATGAACAGGTTGCGGGAAATTTTGTTTTGCTGGCAGTCTACAACTTGGTGTTGATTTTAAGTTTAATTGCAGTTCTTTCCCCTCATCGTCAAGATGTACAAGATTGGGCAAGATATCGACATCAGGGAGTTTCTAACCATAAGAGTGTTTGGCAGGATCTAATTTGGTCTGAAAAAAGCCCTGCACTTGTGGCGATCGCTATTAATTTGACAATTGCTGCTATTCCTTGGTTAGTTTGGCTTTTACTTACATCTGTTGTTGACGCAAACAATGGCCGAACTGAGATTGTTAACGAGATTGACAGGTTTAAAGTACTTTTAACTATAGCTTTGTCTATCAGCTTAATGATGATTTACGCTACCATCTTCCAATTGATACTTTTGCGGAAAACTCCTAAGCGTTCTTTTTGGGCAATTGGGACTTTAGGTACTGTAATGTTTTTACCACCGATGATTCTAGAATTTATTGGTATCTCGTCATGGAAATATTCTACCGTATGGATGTTTACAACTTTTCCTTGGACAGCTATAAAATACGCTGGGGTAACAACAGTTTTTATGGCACTCTTAGCTGATTTGAGTGTTTTAGCATTGTTGAACTTCCAGTTGACAAGGCAGGTGAGATTAGCAGGCGAATCTGCTACAAAAGCATTGTTGGCAGGACGTTAAGTAAGTAGTTATCGATATACGTTAGATCCCCAACTTTTTAAAAAAGTCGGGGATCTTGTTTTTCACAAATGATTTAGGACTGCTATGTTATCTATTATTTGCCTACATCGGCTGTTAAATTTTTAATCAGCACAAGTATCACAACAATCTGAAAATAATGTTAAATATCCCTACTCAAGACCTGCGCTACACAGCTATCCAGTTTTTAGAACAAAGTCCCTCACAGCGTCTGCAAATTCTCAAGCAACTGGGTATAGCCCGTTATGATTTTTTAACAAAAATACAACTGAATGAAGCAAATATCATTTGTATAATGCGGTTTTTTAAATATCCTAGTCAGCTGAAGTTTCCTAATCTTATAGGAGCAGATTTATCTGGTTTAATTTTAGATGGAGTAAACTTTATTCGAGGAAATTTGTCAGAAGCAAATCTAGAAGGTAGTAGTTTAGTAAATGCAGACCTTTTATTTGTAAATTTTACGAAAGCCAATTTGATAAATGCAGATTTACGAGGTGCAACTCTGAACGAGACTATTTGGTTAGAGACTCTAGTAGATAAGTGTCAGCTTGGTGTAGGTACTGGTTTAACTCAGCTACAACGTCAAGATTTACAACTACGAAAAGCTATATTTAATTATTGAGAAGACGGTAATTAAAACACAAAAAATTATAAAATTATTGGATTGAGATTGACTTGGATAAGTTAATGAGTATTAAGTTGCCCCAAAAATTGATGCTGCTGGGTTCAGGAGAACTAGGTAAAGAATTTGCGATCGCTGCTCAACGTCTTGGTAATTATGTGATTGCTGTTGACCGCTACGCCAATGCTCCGGCAATGCAGGTTGCTGATGCTTATGAAGTTATTTCTATGCTCAGTACTGATGATTTAGAAGCTGTAGTGACAAAACATCAGCCAGATATTATTATACCAGAAATTGAAGCAATCCGAACGGAAAAATTGATCGAATTTGAACAGCGAGGGATTACAGTTATTCCAACTGCGGCTGCTACTAACTATACAATGAACCGCGATAGAATTCGGGAACTGGCACATCAACAATTGGGCATCAGAACAGCTAAATATGGTTATGCAACAACTATAGAAGAATTGATTGCAGTTTCGGATAAAATTGGCTTTTCTAATGTTGTTAAACCTGTGATGTCATCATCAGGGAAAGGTCAATCGGTAGTGCAGGATAAGAGTGAGGTTGAGAAAGCTTGGAATTATGCGATCGCTAATTCTAGAGGAGACAGTCAAAAGGTGATTGTAGAAGAATTTATTAACTTTGAAATTGAGATAACTTTACTGACAATTAAACAGTGGAATGCACCGACAATTTTCTGCTCTCCTATTGGTCATCGCCAAGAAAGAGGCGATTATCAAGAATCGTGGCAACCCGTAGAAATTTCTGAAGATAAAATATTAAAATCCCAAGAAATAGCCATAAAAGTTACTGATGCTTTAGGAGGAGCCGGAATTTTTGGCGTTGAATTTTTCATTACTAAAGATGAAGTGATTTTTTCAGAGCTTTCTCCTAGACCCCACGATACGGGAATGGTGACATTAATCTCACAAAATCTCAATGAATTTGAACTACATCTACGAGCTATTTTAGACTTACCAATTCCTCACATAGAACAGCTAGGAGCCTCAGCTAGTGCAGTAATTTTAGCTTCAGAAAAATCTGATTTTATTGCTTTTAGTGGTGTAGCCGATGCTTTATCAGAAAAAGATGTAGATATTAAATTATTTGGTAAACCTAATGCTCATCCATATCGGCGAATGGGCGTAGCTTTGGCCAAGGGTGTGAATGTCCAAGAGGCTAGGGAAAAGGCTACGAAAGCAGCCAATAAAATTAAATTAGTCTAATTTATTGTACTATGAAGTAGTGACTTGCTATCTATAATTGAGTAAAAATTCTCAGTAATAGATTCTGCAAGTCACTACTTTTGATTTGCTCTTGAGAGGGTATATCTTAATTTTTGCAAGGATACTGTTATCTACAAACTGAGGTTATAGTTTTTTGCATCCTTTGACAAAATCTTGGATGGTCGCAAGCTAATGGAAATAAAACTAATTAAGGGCTACCTGTGTAGTCTAGGTTCCCATCAATGTTTTCAATTCCATTTAAGACTATTGAGCTTTTGTTCCAAGAACCATTGCGTCTACGGCAATTGGCTGAGAGTCTATCTCCATCAATAGAAATGTCATTAGAACTCAATTGATAACTACTAGCTTGGTCAGGGTTAGTAACTTCTAAGTTGCCATCAATGTTTTCAATCCCCTTCAAGGCTATTGAGGTTTCATTCCAAGAAGAACCATCGCGCCTTTGACAACTGGCTGAGAGTTTATCTCCATCAATAGAGATGTTTTTGCAAGTTAATTGATAACTGCTACTCATTTGTTTATACTCCTTTGATTCAGTACAATCTCAAGCCACATATGTTATACTTAATATCTGGCTCTGATTTTTGCTACAAAGCCAACAAAAGAAACATAGCCTGATCTATTTGAATGAGAGGTTTCTGGCAAAACCTCTTATTCAAATAGATATACCTTTGTTGACTTTTAGTATTCTACACTACGATTTTTTTTGACAACAAATATATTTAAGAACTTTTATTAATGATTGTTAAAACTTACTTTATGATGATTTTCTGAGGCGTAAAGTACCTAATATTTCTCTACTAGCAAATAAATCCCAGATAAATACTGATAAAAAAGCATTTGTGTTTATCTAGGATGGCAGACTTGGTATTTGTATAAATAACCAAGTCTGGCCATAGCGTTTCCTACCTCGTAGCGCTGTTAGGCGAATCAACCGCAGCAACTGGATTAGCCTGATTCAGGTAATCGTAAACAAGCTGGGAAACTTGACGGATAAAGTCTCTCCCTCTTGTGTCTTTATAAGGACGGGTGACAAAGATAGCCGCCAGGTAACGCTTACCATTGGGCATAGTGACAAATCCTGCATCACCGATGAGAAAGCCGATATCTCCAGTTTTGTTAGCGATAACAGCACCTTTCCCCAAACCAGCGGGAAGCAGTGTGTGAATTGTGGTGTGATGCAGAATATCTAAGGCTTGTTCTCGACTTTGTGGAGAAACTAACTTGTTATTCACAAGTAAAGCCAGCACCCGCGCCATATCTTGAGAAGTTGTGGTGTTGGTTCCCCTCAAGTCAGCTAAAAGATGGCGAATTACTGTGTCTTTCAGTCCCCAACTACGGAAGCGCTGATTTAGTCGCGCTGCTCCACCTAAGCGATCAATAATCATGTTGGTGGCAGTATTATCGCTAATCGTAATCATCTTAGTGATGGTTTCCAAAGCTGTGTACTTCTTCCCAACGCGCTCATATTGCATACTTCCAGAACCATTGGTAACTAAGTCACGCCGCATAGTCAGGTTTTCTTGAAGGGTGACTTTACCAGCATCTAAATCCTGGAAAAAGGCGATGAGTATTGGTAGTTTGATTGTACTAGCAGCGGGGAAAACGCGATCGCCTCCAATATCCAAATAATCTCCAGTATCCAAATCCAGAAAAAACATTCCTGTTTTCAGAAAACTGTAGCGACTCATCAAGGCTTTAATTTGAGGTTCCAGCGCTTTCATCGGTGAATGCATTGGAACCACGCCAGCAAAGAGAGTGCTATTATCATTCACTCTTGGAGAAATACTCGGAGTTATCTCTAGATATTGCGGCTGGGTTGCAGTCAATCGTATTGGTTTGGGTAACTGCACAGACCAATGATTAGGGGATTCCTCTTGCAGTTGCACCTGTGCTAAATCAAAGGTGTAACCGGGTGCTAAAGTAACTACCATGCGGGTAGTCTCTGCATTAAACTGCTCGATGCGAATGTCTTTAATTACTAACCCCATTCTTTGACTAGTCTGTGGATATCTTAATGTAACTCCAGACAAATCAATTACCAGACGAGTCGGGTTGGTAAGTAGTTGTACCTTCGGTTGAACATTCTCATCTGTGGTGAAGTCCAGATGATTACGATTGCTATCAAAATGCCAATTTGCGATGGCTACGCCCGCCGCAGGCATCGCAGCATTAGCCTTTACAGTAGAGCCAAACAGGATCAAGCTTAAGAAGCTGGGTAGAAGCCAGCTAAATTTTACAATATTTTCTTTGTGTGTGAGTAGCATCAGCGATCGCTTTGTGTGTGAGGAAGACTCTGGAACGAACAAAAGCCGCCCACCATTAAAGCACAATTATAAAAAGTTTTGTAAATTATGCGTTTACACGCAAAAACATCTGTTACAACAAGTATTTAATTTAATCAGTATACAAGTATTCTGTAATACTTTACGGTTACTAAAAATTCCAGCTGATTGGGAAAAAAGATTTAATTCGGACGCAATTAGCTTTTTGAGCATTTTTATACGGAATTATCTCATATATAAATAAGTAATAATTTTATCTGGACACAGCTAAGTATGTCTATGAGAGTTTCCTATATCCAGAAATTCAGCTTATGGAAATTTTGTATAGTAGCCTGTACTATCAGTTTCACCATCAGCGGTTGTACGCCTGAAAAACGAGCGATGCTGCGAGTAACTGCTGAGACTTTTCGCTATCGAACAGCTGATGCTATTACATCAGTGAAGAAAATTTACCAACTGAATAATTTACCTATAGATGATAATTTAGTTGTCGATCAATTATTAACTGATACCAGTATTGAATTCGGAATTCCTACAGAAGTAAATAGCATTATCACCGGAGAAAGTCAGCAAAATCTCCAGTCATCAGATGTCGATCAAACACTCGACGCTTTGAAAGCAGAATATGATACAGCCGTTGATGTATTTAACAAGCTGGAAACAATTGATTATGAAAGTAAAAAGATAGTTGCTCAAACTGCCCAGCCAGCAAGATGTCTAACAGTAAAAATGCTAATTTTAGCCAAAAGAATTCAGGAAAGACCACCAAGACCAATGGATTGGGAACGGGTAATCATTAGTTCCAAGCTAAAGTATCTCGGTGAACGATATAGAAAGTTAAGTATATCTTCACAACTGGAAGCAGAAGAAATTAAGCGTCAAGTTCTTGAAAAGATAGATGATTGGCGAAAAGTTAATGCTGCTGAACAACAAAGTTTGAATGAATCTATCTCGAAACTTTTGGCAGCAGCTGACACCGGGCGAAAACTTTCAGAACTTATTGACGACTATCCTAATCTTAATTTTGAAGTTATTGCTGCTAGAGTTACTCAGATTGTTGGCGTAGCTACCAATTTAACTGGTAACAATTACAATTCAACACTTAGGAATATTCACACTCTGGAAAGAGAAGTTAATAAAGATGAAGTTTTAAAAGAATTTATGAAAGAAATATCTCTCAGAAACAGACAGGTGCAACCACCAAACTCTCAATTATGCCAATAATTTTTAAGGTACAACTAGTCATGAGTCATGAGTAACGTTCAAAAATTAACTGAATATATAGATAATGTCCACCAATAATATTTTAGATACTTTTGCAGAAATAATTTTTCAGCTTAAAGAAATTACTAGCAATGAAATCGATTTAGAAAAACTCAATAATACAGAAGACAAATTACAAGATATTCTCTTTCAGCTTAATTTTGAACTTGTCAACGCACAACGTCAAAAAAACTGGGAAAAAGTAAATAAGTTGGAGAGAGCAGTTAGCGAATGCAAACTTACTCTCGATCGAGTAAGAGCAGCAATTATAAATGTTAGCATCATCGGCATCAATCCAAAAAATCTGGCACAAATGCAGAAAATATTAGAGGAAATTGAGACTGCGCATAAAACTCAGGTAAACATAGATTTGGCTATCCGTTTACTAGGTTTTCTGCGTAAGCTGTTCCTGTAATTAAAATCCTAAATCTACGGCAATGCGGTGGGCGCAAGCAAACCCAGAAAAAGCGACTGCATTCAACCCTTGACCCGGAAAGGTACTATCCCCTACACAATAAAGTCCTGAAATAGCTGTGCGATTAAAGGGCATATTTAATAACCCCCACAACTTACGTCGGGGAATTGGCCCATAAGTGCCATCCTCACGACCCAAAAAGCGGCGATGGGTGCGTGGTGTCCCCACTTCTAAATAATCCAATCCGGCATCTAAACCGGGAAAAATCTTCTCTAGGCGGTCAATAATTCGCCAAGCCGCTTTTTCTTTCTTCGCTTCGTACTCACTTGGAGAAAGTTCTTGCCAATCATCAATCCAGTGAGGCGTGAAGGCATGAATGATGTGATATCCATTTGGTGCTAAATCTGGGTCAAGCAATGTGGGAATCGAAACAAACACTGTGCCTTCTGCTGCTGTCATCTTTTCCCAGTCTTCCAGCAAAATATGGTGACACTCTGTCCCCGCAGGTAAAACTGACTCCTTTATCCCGATGTGCAAACTTAAGAAGCTAGGAGATTTTTGATAGTTTTGTTGCCACTTTTTCTCATTATGTGGCATTTCTTCTGCTGGTAGTAATTGTGTAAATGTATCCCAGCGTGTAGCATTAGAAACTATGCGTTTACCCCGATATACTTTACCATTAGCCAGTTGCACAGCTACAGCTTTTCCCTGTTCTGTGAGAATTTTGGTGACTCTAGCTTGGTACTGAATCTGACCTCCAGCCTTTTCTAGACCTTCGACCAGTTTTTGGGCAATTTGTCCGACTCCGCCTTTAGGATAGTTAACTCCGCCATAATGCCTGTCAGAAAAGACCATTCCAGCATTAATCATTGGTGTCATGTCTGATGGAACCACCGACCAGCAATAACATTCCATATCGATAAATTTCAATAATTGCGGGTCTTTGATGTAACGCCGCGCCACATCCCCGGCATTTTGGGGCAGATACTTGGCTAAACCGAGACACACCAAAGGATGCTGGAAAAATACGCGCAGTAAATACCGAGGTTCTTCCAGTGACAGCAAATCCATGCTGTTGAGACACTTGAATACTTTTTGGCATTCGTCATAAAAGCGACGAATCCCTTGTTCTTCATGGCGAAAATGAGCAGTAAGATTTTGCAAAAATTTTTCATAAACCCGGTCAACCTTCAGGTCTAAACCTTGGGGTAGATGATAGTGAATCTGTACCGGATCTGCGATCGCTTCTTGGCTAACATTTACCGCTGATAATGCACGGGTGAGTAAGTTGGTAGTACCGTTCTGTCCCAGTCCAAAAATCATTGATGCGCCAACATCGAATCGATAGCCTTGGCGTTCAAAATAACCAGCGCTACCACCTGGAATCAAATAACGTTCCAGTACCAGCACTTTCGCTCCCTTCGCCGCTAACTGGGTCGCTGTTACTAATCCGCCAATCCCAGACCCAATCACGATCGCATCAATATCTTGCATTTTGGTCATTAGTCATTAGTCATTAGTTATTCTCCCCCATCCCCAATGCCCAATGCCCTAATCAAAAAAAAGAGGGACGAGCCTGCTACTGCTGACTAATCCCGTCTGCCGATCCTTAAAAGAGAGGAGAACACTGTATAAGAATATAGCCTTGATTGAGAATTAATGTCAACTACTAATGAAATATTTTATCAATAAATTTGAGATTGTTAATTTTAAGCTGTCAGCCGGATGCAGGAAAGAGTATTATGGTGTTTCAGTTGTTATACAATAAAAAGGCGCCTATTTCTGGCTATGACGCTACAATTGCGCGTTTATGTTCCACCCCATCCCCTGATCAAGCACTGGCTAGCAGTTGCCCGTGATGCAGGCACGCCTTCAGTATTGTTCCGCAGTGCCATGACTGAGTTGGGAAGATGGCTGACTTATGAAGCTGCACGAGACTGGTTGCCGACTCAAGAAACAGCAGTACAAAGTCCCTTAGATACCTGTCCAGCAACAGTGATTGATCCGCAAGTGCCTATGGCAGTAGTGCCGATTCTGCGGGCTGGGCTAGGATTACTAGAGGGAGCGCAGACTTTACTGCCTTTAGCATCGATTTACCACCTTGGCTTGGCGCGAGATGAAGAGACACTGCAACCTCATTGTTATCTGAACAAGTTACCAGAAAAATTTGACCCCCAAACACGAGTGTTAATTACCGATCCAATGTTGGCAACAGGAGGGTCAATTATGGCAGCAATGGCAGAATTGACACAACGGGGTGCCGATCCAGCCCTAACACGGATTGTTTGTGTAGTGGCGGCTCCACCAGCTTTGCAAAAATTGAGTGAAGCTTATCCAGGTTTAATAATTTACACCGCTACTATTGACGAAAAACTGGACAGCAAGGGATATATTGTACCGGGATTGGGAGATGCAGGCGATCGCATTTTTGGGACTTAAGCTAGTATGCAGCTAGGGCAGGAAAATAGCATAACTACTGTAAAAGTTGCAAGGTTTGTGAAGGCGGTAAAGATATGAGTCAGCGAGATGGTTTTGGCAGTGGTTTTGTAGCAGGGGCGTTTGTTGGTGGCGTATTTGGTGGTGTTATCGGGGCACTGATTGCTTCTCGGCGCGATCCAGAATTGCTAATAGAAGAGGAGACAGAACTGACAGATAGCCAAGCCGAAGCTAAGAAAATAGCAGCAAAGCGGCGTCAGATGAAAGCTTCAGAAAGCGAGAGCAACAGTATAGAAACGGCCAGGCGATCGCTAGAAGATAAAATTGCCCAGCTAAATGCCACAATTGATGAAGTGCGAAATCAACTGGGAAAAGTGAATAGTAGTTCACCCCAAGCAACCAATGACCGCTCTCTCACTAAAGACTCCTGAAGTTTGTTCAGGCGTGGTGAAAGTGTCAAGTGTGGTAAACGTGAAATCCGCAAACACCATGACATGGACTAAATTAAAATTAGGAAGATAAGACCGCGTTTGACACCTAGTAGGAAACAAAGCTATCCATGAGTTTACTGATTACGACACTAATTACCTTTGTCACCTTTTATAGCTATTTGCTAATTATCCGAGTTTTGCTAACCTGGTTCCCGACAATCAATTGGTATAACCAGCCATTTGCTGCTTTAGCCCAGATAACCGATCCTTATCTGAATCTATTCCGCTCAATTATTCCCCCATTGGGTGGTATGGATTTTTCGCCGATTTTAGCTTTCTTAGCACTCAATGTAGTTACTGGGCTTCTGAGTGCCATTCCATCTAACCTGCCCTTATAGAAAGATTTTGATTACTACCTTGGTAAAGAATTGTGTAGAGACGCTTGTGTATTTAACGTCTCTACAATTTTTGACAAATTACTAATTAACCCAAGTTGCTAGTTATCAAAAAACGCTTATTTTTAAGTACAAAACCATAAGTTTTAGTATTTAGTAATACTAAAACTTATGGTTTTGTATCATGCAAGATACCGTTATGGGACACTAACTAGCAACTTACGTTAATTACCTAGCCTGTTTCTCACCTTTGGCGAGTACTACAAATTACGAATTACATACGGACTTGACCGCTAAACCCGGCAGCCTTGAACTGCTTTAGTTTTAATGGAGTAGGCTGATTCGCAGGTACAGAAATTCTCAATTCAAAATCGCTAATACCTGGTGGTACCTCAGTAATAGAGCCTAAGCGAGTGCGGTTTTGCATTACCGAGTCATTATTGGCATCATAGATGCGTCCAAAAATATCTGCGTCGTAGACTGTTTTATTAGTGCCATTTTCTGCTTTGCCAACGACAAGAAAACAATTGGCAGCAGCACTACCACTACTGATAACAGCGCCTTGTGCTAGTTCTGATGGACAATCTTTATAAGAGACATCAAATAGTTTAATCTGTGTCAGGGCTACAGCTGGGGGAATAATCACCCACGATAGAAAGGTAATGAGACATGAAATAAAAACGACCGTGAGTGAACGCAACCGCATAAAAGACCCCGTGAGTTAATTCAATAATTATTAACTGATAACCTCAGCTTACAACATACCCCTACTCTCTCTTCTGTACTTCCGTCAGTAGACCGAAAAGTTTTGCGTTAGCGTTCGCGTAGCGTCTCGTTCGCACAGCGTCTCCGACAGGAGAAAAGAAGGTATCGCTCTGTGACGGCTTTAACCACTAGCACAGGCGGGGGCATATCGCTGGTAATCAGAATGTCTATATTTAACTACAGGGTGATTGGAGACTTGAGTTTAACATTTGTAATAATTAGGGGAATAAGCCTTTAATTGCTATTAACTTATGACTCCAGATGAGATTGAAACAGCTATGCTTGCAGCCTTTAATAGTTGTGATGCCGCAAGCTGTCCTCTCACTGACACGCAGAAACAGATATTACTGCAAATGGTCGAGCAAATTCAGGGAAATTCTGCCTCTGAGAAGTCAAATATTGCCAATCCCTTAGATGAACTTACCCCAGAGGAGTTAGAAGCATTTTTACAATTTGTTAAGGATGAAGAACAACGCAACCGCACTTGGAAAGTGCAATTACTCAATGACTGGTTACTAGAAAATGACTCTGGAACAGTACAATTTATTCGCCAACGTTATGGTTTACAGTGGCTGAATCGGGTTGAGTCATATCATTTTGATAAGTATTCTTATTTTGAGGATGCACTAAAGTTAAGAGTAGGCGATCGCATTGAAGTTTCCAATGCACTATGGGAATGGGTGCAGGAGGATGGGCCTTGTAAGCGGGAATGGTTTCCCTGTATGGTGATTAAGGTAAAGGAAATTAGCGATGTCTACGACGGCCTACGCCTACGCGATGATTCCTCTACTAATTGCGTCGTCCGCTTCTTTAACGGCGCTGAGTATGAAATTCAAGGAATGTATGAATGGAATCGCTACAATTGGCGCTGGCCTCAAAAGGAGTAAGGAGTGCTGAGTTTTTAATACTTGTGAATGAGTCTGCGAATAAAATCATTGCCTAAACAACGCCCAAGCCAAAAACCTCTCAGTGTAATACAACGCTAATTGATTGCTCACACCGTTGAAAACAGCATCAAAAGCGTGTTCTGCCCAAGGAATTTCTAGAAAAACCGCAGTGTTGCCAGAGTTATGTAACTCTTTATACATCTGTCTGCCAAATCGCGCTTCCACTAAATGGTCACGACTGCCGTAAATTAATAAAGTTGGCGGTAAAGGGTGCGTTAGGTAATTTATCGGTGAAGCAATTTTATACTGATTAGGCAATTCTTCTAAAGAACCACCAAGAAATGCTTTTAAAACAGCGCGAGAATTTATAGGATCGGGATTTGGTGGTGTTTTGTATCCTTCAGTTAAGTTAACAGGCCCGTAATAGTTCACCACAGCACGAATAGGTGGTGCATCGGATTGATAAGCCGCTAGCATTGCTAAATGTGCCCCAGCAGAACGTCCTAAAAGTACCATACGTTCGGAATCGGCTTCATATTCAGCTGCATATTTGCGAATAAAATTTAGGGCTGTACGCACATCATCTAACTGAGATGGAAACTGATATTGAGGTGCGTGTCGATAGTCGATCGCAAATACCGTATATCCATGATTAGCAATATATTGATTAAACTCGCTATTGGCATGAGTATTACCATATTGCCAAGCTCCACCATAAATTACTACCACTGCTGGATATTTCCCTACCTCTGGGGGTTGGTAAACTTCCATTTTTAAAGGCACTCCTTCAGGAGAAGCAAAGAGAATATCTTTTTGATGACGTGTTTTACCTAATGCAATACCCCGAAAGAAATTAATTAAGTCAAAGGGATAGATTTGCATCTTAGCCCTTACTTGGACTGGAATTTGCTCTAGATAATTTTCTCCCAACCCTTGTTTCATCGCTTTAGCCATCTGCATTTGAGTTGGTGCGATATTCACTAGCACCCATCCACAAATTAGCAATCCGATTAAACTAAAAATGCAAACTAAACGTTGTAGCTGACGGCGACGGATATAGAATAAAGACAGCAATAAAAAGAGCAAATTTAATAATAATAACCAAGGACTGACTTCTGGCGCTCCTACTGCTAGCGTGAGTAAAAACATATTTGGAGCAGGAAGAATAATCCAAGCACTAAGAAATAGACTTGCAAAACTGAGTAATAATGCAAGCGATGATAAAAGTATTTTGGGTTTAGCAAACATAGAATAAAATGCGGTAGTAATGACTTCAAAGAAGTACAATTTATCCGCTAATGCTAAGGTTGGCAATAGTTATACAGTAGAATTAAGAATTCAGGAGTCAGAAGTCTAGATGATTGGTCTTTCAAGACGCGATAAATCGCGTCTCTACATCTGGGTTTTTGGTTTATATTAAATGTATTGCCTTATACCTAGATTGGAGACTTAGCTTGTGTACATCACTAAATTTAAATCCGCTGTATGTTGTGAATTCTAGTGACGGCATAAGTTATTGCTGTTGTATTTGTTTTTGTACCCAAATCCGAAAAGCTTTGAGCGTTGCATTTCTACCTACTGTTGTACTTTGCTCCAGATATTGGGGAATCGCTTCAATTAATGAGAATAGAGGAAAATTTAGGCTTTGTTGAGATTCGACATAATGCCCATCTTGCAAAATATTAATTTGGAGTTTTCCTCGATCAAAACGCCAAAGTTCAGGGACTTTTAACGCTTCATAAATATTAGGATGAGTACGAGAAGTAATATCAATTTCTATAGCTAAATCTGGAGGAGGGTCTACTGCTAAATCTAGCCGCTTTTTGCCACGAATCTTAGATTCATTTTTTATATAAAAACACTGATCGGGTTCTATACCTTGAGTCATTGCTTGGTTTTTGAAAGTGGTAGAACCAAGGCATCTAAACTCAATGTCTAATTCTTCCAAAAGAGCTTTGACTAAATCGCTAATAATTTCTTTATCGTCTTCATGTTCTGGCAGTGGTGCCATAATCTCCAGTATTCCCTTATCATAAGCAATTCGTGCTGCCCGGTGTTCCCCTAAATCCTCTAGAATTGCTTCCAATTCTTGCCAGGTTACATCTCGTAGTAGCACTCTTTGTCCTGGTGGAACATAGATGCGCTTTAATTCCAACAACATCATCTTCGCTCCCAGTAGCTAAAACCTAAATTTAGCTTACTTTAATTCAATAATTCGCTGCGACAATTTTTGCTGCTTCATCGCTAGATTCTCAGATAGGCCGCAGCTTGTCGTTAAACATCGCTTGCTTGAAGAAGCCTTTTATAGAAGTGTATGCTGGAGCGATCGCTCCGAAAAAGATCAATAAGGTAAAGAAAAAACCTCTGGAGTTCCCAGAGGCTTTGGTTCCTGATTTAGTTTCTACTTGTTACTCCAATTTGTCCTCAATCATTTCCCGATAATGAAGAAAATTATTTGAACAACAAGATCCCCGACTTATTAAGATTCGAAATTGGCTCCCCTTCTCCCAATTTTGGGAGAAGGGGTTGGGGGATGTAGCAATATCCCGCAGGGGGGGCAAATTTTGCATTTTGTCAAGAGGTATATTGAGTGTCTACCTATCTATGCTATTAATTCTTCGCCTGTGGCTGCGAACCAGGAATCGTTACATCTATTGGTGTCACCTGTTTAGCTAACTGTGTCAATGGCGGTTGAATGGCGGTTTGATTCCCCACTACTAGAGTCACAATCTTTTCTGGCTTGAGATATTCTCGTGCTACCCGTTGCACATCGGCTGCTGTGGTGGCGGCGACGGCTTTTTGATAGCGAAAGAGAAAATCAGCAGGATAGCCGTAATATTCGTATCGCATCAACCGTGATAAGGTTTGGCTGGGGTCTTGAAAGTTGAACACAAAAGAGTTAAGTGTAGACTCTTTGGCAAAAGCCAGTTCTTTTGCTGTCACTCTTTGAGTTTGGGTGCGTTTGATTTCGGCTTGTAAAGCTTTGACAAACTGGACGGTAGCATCCGATCGCGTTTCTCCACCAGCGATAAATATGCCAGGATAATCGTAGCGGGGACTCCACTGGCCGTAGACAGAGTAAACTAAACCTTGACGCGATCGCAATTCATTAAATAAGCGTCCACCAAATCCATTTAACACTCCATTCAACACATCCAGTGCTGCATAATCGGGATTGTCGAAACGTCCGCCCAAATGCCCGATAAGCACACTACTTTGCGTCAGTTGTGGCTGATTGACAAAAAAGACTCCACCTGTATTAGCTGGCGAAACCTTTGGTAATGTGGGTTTAGCAATACCTGGATTACGCTGCCAATCGCCAAACTTAGCTTGAATGAGCGATCGCATTTTCTTACTCTCAAAATCCCCCACAATCCCCAAAATTATATTATTGGGGTGGAAATATTGCTGATAAAACTTGAGCAAATCCTCACGCTCAACCTTATCCACCGTTGCATACTCTATCGTGCGAGCATAAGGGCTATTTTTCCCATAGAGTAATTTCTTAAATTCTCGATTAGCAATCCCATCTGGATTGTCATTACGACGGGCAATGCCACCTTTGGCTTGAGTTTTCGCCAAGTCTAGCTTTTCTTGAGCAAATACAGGCGATCGCAGTACCTCAGCAAACAGCCCAAACACTGTTTCTAAATCTTCACTGAGTGCGTCAAAGCTAGCACTACCAGAAGCTTCACCAATACCAACTTCCACAGATGCTGCCCGTTGTTCCAATATCTCGTTGAGTTCATCAGGCGAATGGTTCTTAGTTCCTCCAGTTCGCATTACCCCGCCTGTAAAACCAGCCAACCCAACTTTCTCCATTGGTTCCAAGCGATTCCCTGTCCGTACAAACGCCGTACCATTCACCAAGGGTAACTCATGATCTTCCATTAAATATACAACCAAGCCGTTTTGCAGCACAAACCGCTCATACTTGGGTAACTTAATCTCAGGTAGCGGTGGTAGCTGCAATTCTGTGTAATGTTTCGCCTCAGCCGTCGCCGCCAGAGAAAAATTACAAGTTAAAAGTAAGCACGCACAAACAGCAACCAAAGCATAAATCAACCCCTTCCTATTTTGAATTTTCAACGCTATCTGCCTTTTACCTTTCACCTTGTACTTCTGCATATCTCTCTTCCTTTGCGGTTCGTTTTTCATGCTTCTTTCGACAACAGCTTCCCAATCGTGCGATTTTTCGGCGTAAAAGTCTCCTTTGCCACGCGCACAATATCAGCCGTTGTCACCGCTGAAATGTCATCCAACTGCTTAAACAAATTCCGCCAAGAGCCAGTTTTCACCTCATATTCCAATAATTGTTGAGCCATCCCCATATTGGAATCGAGAGTACGTAACAAACTCGCTCGTGCTTGGGTTTTCACCCGTTGCAAATCAGCCGCCGCCACAGGCTCAGTTTTTAATTTCTCAATTTCTTGACGTAAGGCCACCGCCAACTCATCAACTGTATGACCAGGAGATGTGAGAGCATAGAAAAAGATCAAGTTTGGGTACTTATCTCCAGGAAATCCACTGTAACCTTGAGCATTTAGCGCCAAACGCTGCTTTTCTACCAAAGATTTATATAGCCGTGATGTGCGTCCATCACTTAATAAACTGCCAATGATTTCATAGACGGCATTATCTGGATGGGTAATCGCCGGACGATGATAACCTTCTAAATACCAGGGTTGAGAAGGTAGCTGTAAACTAACTTCCTGTGTTTGTTGTTGTGGCGGTTCCACCGGAATTTCTTCAACAGCTTTGGTTTTGGCTTGAAAGCGGCCAAAATAAGTTTGCGCCAGTTTTTTCACCTGAGTCGGATTGACATCTCCGACAATAGCGATCGCTAAATTACTTGGTACGTAGTGAGTATCAAAAAACTTTTGGACATCTTCTGGTGTCAGATTGCGAATATCTTCGTCATAACCAATCACTGGACGCCTGTAGGGATGGGCTTTGTAAGCAACATCGATAAACTTTTCCACCATCTGTCCAATGGGTGAATTCTCCACCCGCATCCGTCGTTCTTCTAAAATTACATCTTTCTCTTTATAAAACTCACGACGAATTACCGGATCGAGAAATCGCTCCGACTCCAACGACATCCAAAGTTCTAGCTTATTGGCAGGAAAGCTGTAAAAATAACGAGTGGCTTCGGTTGAAGTGTTGGCATTTAAACCCACGCCTCCCGCTTGTTCGACAATTTGCCCCAATTCATTTTGCTTGACTAGCTTACCTGCTTGCGATTCCACTTGCTCAAACTGAGTTTGTAACCGAACAACCTCAGCTTTTTTGCCATCGGCTTTCGCTGTTTTAATTTGAGTATTCAACTGCTCTAAGGTATCTAGTAGCGGTTTTTCTTTTTTGTAGTCTTGTGTACCAATACGCGTTGTACCTTTAAACGCCAAATGTTCCAGAAAGTGAGCAACACCAGTTTTGCCATTTGGCTCATCCACACCACCAACATTTGCATAAGTAAGAAAAGAAACCACGGGCGCTTGATGTCGTTCCAAGACAATGAATTTCAAACCATTGTCGAGGCGAAACTCTGTTAATTGCTTAATAACTCGATCGAGATAAGGTTGGATTGAACTTTGAACTGGCGGGGTTTGAGTTTTAGCTTCTTGAGGAGGTGCTGTCTGAGTTTGAGCTAGAGCGACTTCTGGCAGCAATCCCCACGAGAAGATAATTAAACTCAACAAAGTGACAAATAACCGCCGTAATATGACAGATACTCGATTTGAGCAATTCAAAATCGTTCGATGGTTCCTGAGCGAAGTCGTTGGCGCAGCCTCTCGTAGAGAAGGACTGAGCGTACCCCTGCGGGGAAGCAAGCTACGTGTAGCGTCTCGTAGAGAAGTCGTTCGCGTAGCGTTCCGCAGGAAAGTCCCCAATCGTTCGACTAAGATATTCTGCGATCGCTCAGTCGAGCCGTGCTCACGACGAAGTATAAAATCCAAAATTGACTGACTACTTTGGTTCATAAGCGAGAATTAAGATAAAGTTACATTACCTAAATAACAGGATACTCAGCAAAAGAACGTTAATCTTGTATTAAGCTTTCAGTGGCTCTTTGCACTTGACATTAGACAATAATGCTACAAGTCTTGTTACGGATATCTAACCATAACTGTTATGCGAGTTTTTAATTCTTCCCCGCCCTCAGAGGCTCAGACGCGCACCCGGATTTTACAGGCAGCGCAACGGTTGTTTGCCTCTCAGGGATTTGACGGTACTACTACCCGCGACTTAGCACAAGCGGCAGGTGTAGCTGAAGGTACTCTATTTCGTCATTTTCCGAATAAAAAAGCAATTTTGGTGGAAGTAGCCACGAGTGGCTGGGTAGAGATTCTTACAGATTTGCTCACAGAATTAAGTGAAATGGGCAGCTATAAAGCCGTTGCTCAGGTGATGCGCCGTCGGATGTGGAATTTTCAAAAAAATGCCGATTTAATGCGTGTTTGTTTTATGGAGGTGCAGTTTCACCCCGATTTGCGCGATCGCATTCAATTAGAAGTGATTACTAAAATGACTGATGTCGGTGAAGCGTTCTTTCAAACAGCGATGGATAAAGGTATTTATCGTCAAACAGACGCGAAGCTAGTTGCAAAAGTTTTCTTAGGAATGTTTGCGATCGCAGGTTTTTCTAACAATACCCTCATCGAACCTGACGCCTCTCCCCAACAAATGCAGGAAATGGCCGAAGGACTTGCTGATATCTTCCTTAATGGTGTTTTAGCTAAAGAGTTATAAGTTATGAGTTATGAATTATGAGTTTTAACTCCTCACTCCTAACTCCTAACTCCTAACTAATGATTGCTTTAGCTTGCTGACTCCACTGTTGTACTAGCTCAATTGCTGGACACAAATCTCGGCGCTGCATTGTTGCTACTTGCAAGCGCATAATTTGTTGGTGCAATCTGTGAGTCGGAGTTTGAGCTAACTGCACTACAGAACCAATACCTGCATGAAGCAATAAACCACAATATTCTGTGCCGACACTGGGAATGCGTGCCAAGTCAGCTAAAGCCATCCATTTATTTACATACTGAAGATGAATCTGTAGTTTATTTGCTAACGCTAGTCTTGACTCTAGAGTTTTCCCTTGTTTGACTAAGGCTACTGTGCTTGTAATCCCACAATTTTGGAGTTGAGATTGTTCCTCATGGCTCAATCCAGGTAATTGCTCAATTGGCCAATCACGAGATTGGATAGCAGTTCTACTATCTTTGTGTTTAGCAGACATTTTTGAAATAAAAATATAGGCTTGTTTAAATATTGTGACAGTTGTTTCTTCGCAAAAGTCCGCTTTTGCGGTTTAGTGTTTGTATTGACGTGCAATTTTAACTCAATCTTCTGCAATGCGATTGTTTCGCCTGACAATGCGATTGTTTTGCTTGACAATGCGATTGTTTTGCTTGACAATGCGATTGTTTCGTTTAACAATGCGATTGTTTCGTTTAACAATGCGATTGTTTCGCCTGACAATGCGATTGTTTCGTTTAACAATGCGATTGTGTCGCCTAACAATGCGATTGTTTCGCCTGACAAACATTAGATATCTTGCAAAACTCCCTAACAGCCCCTAATATGATGTCCGGGTAATTAACCATAATAACCGGAACCCCACCCTGCAAAAGCTGCGCTTTCGCTCCCCTCCCCGCTTGCAGGGAGGGGTTGGGGGTGGGGTTCTTTTATTATGGGTGATTTGGCAGACATGAGATAACCAACTGCATTGATAGCTATTTTAGGCAGGTAATGCCGATCATATCGGGATAGTCAATGTAATCTTGCCAAAACTCGGAGCCAAATTTCTGTATGCCTTTGGGAGAGACTATGGGATGGTGCCAGCGGATCTCTTTAAAACCAGCACTCATCAAGGCCCATTCATAAGTCGCTTGGCTAAGGTAGTAGTTATCAATACTGATAGACTCACCGTCATCAGGAATGCTCAATGTTAAGGTGATGGGAGTACCTTCTTGCAGCGACTGGGCACATCTCCTAGCAATGCCATATTTCTCATGTTTATGATAAAACTCTGGAAGCAGTTCTAAATTATTGTTCAAACTGATGAATTGACCACCAGGTTTCAGATGAATTGCTATGGCCTGACACATTTCGAGTAGTTGCTCTTTAGTTGAAGCGCAATTCAGCAAGTAGGAGACTACCACAAGATCGAAGCTGCCAATAGAACCAATTTCCATGACATCACCGATGATATATTCAATATTAAGTGGAACAGAAGCTTCTTCAAGTCTTGCCAATTTGATCATTTCTGAGGAAATATCCACACCAACCAAACGTGCAGCACCATTCTGTTTGAGCAATCGTGTGAAAAATCCTTCTCCACAAGCTAAATCGAGGATTGATTTCCCGGCAATATCTCCGATTAAATTTAAGTATGTATATGCCTCGCCATACAAGCGATAAGGCAATTTATTAAGTTTTTGAAACTGGAGAGCTATGTTATCAAACACGGTTGCCATTTTTTCACCTCACTTGCAAGTTTTTTATTAAAGGATGTCTGAAAAGTTAAATTCTCTGCTTGCTACCTCAACATCAACAGTTAAAAATAAGCACGTTACGGCTTGTATGGCTAAAAAGATGCGATCGCTTTCTTGACGTTAAAATGGGCGTAAAGTATCTCCAATTTAGCTAGTATATGGTAGATTGCAGAAGCTCATGACCCAAATTCCGAAAAGCGCAGCCCAGTTGTATGAAACAGACTTTGCAGCATGGACAGAAAAAACTGTACAACTCATTCGTGCTGGACAATTTGGACAAGTAGACTGGGATGCTGTGATTGAGGAGATTGAAAGCTTGGGATGGTCAGAACGACGAGAGTTGAAAAGCCGCTTGGAAGTATTATTACAGCATTTGCTCAACTGGCAACATCAGTCTAGTTTGCAGAGTGGCTCTTGGCGAAATACGATTAATCAGCAGCGCCACAAAATTGCAGATTTACTACAAGAGAGTCCCAGCCTCAAGTCTTATCCAGAAGAAGTTTTAGCCCAATGCTATCATTGGGGATTGAAAGCTGCTAGTAATGAAACTGAACTACCAATAAATACGTTTCCAGTGGAATGTCCTTATTCCATTGCCCAAGCTCTTGATGGTGAGTTTTTGCCGGATATTATTGATTTGTAATATTTGATGCGGTAAATAACTCACCTCGCAACACAGTTACCGCTTGTCCGGCGAGAAAGACGCGATCGCTCCCGTCATAATACACCTTCACGACTCCACCGCGACTGGATGCTTGATAAGCCAAAAATTCATTTTTGTGCAAGCGATCGCGCCAGAATGGAGCAAGACAGCAATGAGCCGCTCCTGTAACTGGGTCTTCATTAATACCTAATCCTGGTGCAAAGAAGCGAGAGACGAAATCATATTGAGAATCAGAGTCAGTGAGGCTGGTGACAATCACATCTGAAATAGGTAAGGTTTTGAGTAGTTGAAAATTGGGCTGTATTTGCCGTACTAATTCTTCAGATGCCAATTCCACTAGATAACCTAGTGAATTCTGCAAGAGTGATTTGTAGGGTATACCCAAAGCTTGCTTGAGTTCTGGAGGAGCGACTGTTGATTGTGAGTGATTCACAGGAAAATCTAACTCAATCCACTCACCTTGCAACTTAGCAATTAGTACTCCACTTTTGGTATAAAAACGTGCAACTTCATCAGGTGATAAATGTCCCTCTGACCAAAGTACATGGGCACTAGCTAAAGTTGCGTGACCACAAAGCGGCACTTCTACCGTAGGCGTAAACCAACGCAGATTAAAGCCATCATCCTGTCTGACTAAAAAAGCTGTTTCAGATAAATTCATCTCCTGGGCTATGTTCTGCATCCAAAGATCGTCTTGGGGAGTAGGCAAAACACAAACAGCAGCCGGATTACCTGCGAAAGGTGTATTGGTAAAAGCATCAACCTGAGTAATGATTTGTCCCATTAGAGTCGCCTTGAAAGTTGAGGTGATGTGTAAAACACCTACCTGATATAGCTTTCAGCTTACAACTATTTTCAGGTAAATAGACCACGCGGTAGGGGCGCAAGGCCTTGCGCCCCTACAACAGATGTGGTTCAAATACATGAAAATTGCTGTAAGTTGACACTAATGGGCATCTTCCCTACAGGTGTACTTGTTTAATGAGAACCACTATATAGAACCCATTTGAGATCTATACAGGAGGGCAATCGAATTTGGCTGAACTACGAGCTAAGTTACAAATTTTATAGATTGATCGTCAGGATTTTTTTCTTGCTTTTTTTGTCGCTCAACACGACTGTATTGTATGGTAATGTATCCGTTCCCAGCGGAATTGGCAGCTTAAAACTGGGGCTTTTATGATCGAGTTCGCCTAAATCAATGCTTTTCGTTATATCGCCATCTGTTGCCAGATAAGCGGTAAGTTCGCCTTTATAATCTTCAATTAAAAAGTCTCTAAAGAAAACGACTGCCCCACCCTCAGGATCTATACCAAGGATGACCGTACCGCTGAAAGTTGTGCCTTTTCGTTCTTCATCAACCGTTGCCACTGTGATTTCCGAGGGGTCTTGACCGGACTTATCTGCCATAAACTTTTTCCTGAGCGAATATCTCAACAATTGAAAATGATTTTACCTAACGCTATGGGCGATCGCAAAACTCTCAGGACGTATTTCTGCATTGGTCTTGCAAATGTATAGCCAAGTTACTTCTGGTTATACGCCTAATTGGAAGATTGAGTAGGGATGAGTAGGGGCTGAAAGCGATCACGAAGCGTTGCTGCAAAGCAGATCGCATCGCAGAAACCTGATAGAGGGGAGACGTTGAGAAGTTTCCGGATAACTTGATCCGACCTTGCCTCAGCAGTAGAGTGCCCTTATCTGTGAACTGACAGGTTTATGGAGTCCAAGGATATATAGAACCCATTTGATATCTTTTTTAGCTAGCTAGCAGCTGGTCTTTTGAGCATCAATCTGATAAAACAAAGCTTGAGCTTGGCATTGGCACGAGCGAGTGTTCGGTCAAAATTTTTGACTAAACTTTTACATCGCTCCACCCAAGCGTTTGACCTCTCAATTACCCATCTAGCGGCAACAGCCACAAATCCAGATTTCCCATTAGCTTCAATTTCTGCAATTGAAGGCTTGGCTGAAAGTTCAAATTGGATTTTGCTCATGATTTGAGGATAAATCTGTTCTAACGCAAGGGTTAAGTTTCTCTTTCCTGATAGCCGTGATCTATGAGGATTGTAATCAAAGGATGCTCAATTGGTTTGGATTTGAAATAATCAATGTTAATTGAGAGCATCTCAATTAACCCAAAGTCATCACAGATGCTGGCTTTGGTGCAATGCGTAAAGATGGGGTTGCCCAGTATATCAACTACTAGATGTCTTTTGATCCCATTTGTTGCCTTGTAAAAACAAAACCCTTTGGACTCAACGCTGGCATTACAAGTGTTTTTTACTGCAAGGGAAGTCAATCATGATTAGGGTCGTCCACCGTGGTTTTTTTTTACTTATTCACGCACCCTGCCGTGCAAATTGGTCATAATATTATCAAGGATACCCTCCTGACACCAATGCTTGTAGTGCCAGAATACAGTCGAATAGGGTGGGAAATCTCGCTTGTAAGTCAGCCCAATTGCAACCATTCTTAAGTTGATAAAATACACCGTCAAGAATCTGCCGCTTTGTCCACAGAGGCGGTCTAGTTTTCTTTTTAGTCGGCAATAATGGCTCAATTATTTCCCACTATGCGTCAGTCAAATCGCTTGAATACCCCATTTTCAACCCTAAACTGCTTCAATGCACCTAATTTCTGTTGATTCTACTTGCTCGTCTAAAAGATATCAAATGGGTTCTATACAGTACCTTAGAAATTAGGAATACAATCTCCAAAAACTAGGGTCAATGTTAAAGCAAACCGAAAACGTGAGGATAAAAATCTTCAAAAGCATCTTTGCTGCTGTCAACTTAGCGCTAATTTCTGGAGGATTAGTTAGCTGTGTTGTTGAGGTACCGCAGCGACTTGCTCCAATTGAGGAACAAAAACCAGTCCTAGAACCTAAGCAACAGCCTAACCAGAATGACAAAGGTGACGACGACAAACATGACGAGCGCAAGAATGATAAAAAAGATGACGATAAAGACGATAACGACTAAATAAAAGCAAAACTATCACCTTTATCCTGTTCTTTGAGTTTACATTTATGCTTATTCAACAAACTTCTACTTCCCTCGGCGATACTTTACGCCATCGACGGCAACAACTAGCTAACCTGATTGATTTTCCAGTAATTCTGTGGTCGGGTAGTAATAATCCGCGCAACTTTCCTGCCAATACTTTTCCGTTTCGTGCTAACAGTCATTTCCTCTATTTTGCCGGACTGCCATTACCAAAGGCAGCAATTCGTCTAGAAGCGGGCAAGCTAGAACTATTCATCGACGATCCATCACCCAGTAGCGCCCTTTGGCATGGAGAAATGCCAACGCGCGAAGAAATAGCCGAGAAGATTGGGGCGGATGTGGCAGGGCCAATGGCAGAATTAGAGTCTTGGCTAGAAGATGCCGCTACACTTGCTGTCCAAGATGCTGCTACTTGGACGCAGCAATCGCAGCTATTAAATAGATGGGTTTTACCACAAAGTCCTCCCCAAGGAATTGACTTGGAGTTAGCTAAGGCGATCGTTTCACTTCGCCTGACCCACGATGATGGTGCATTAACCGAGTTGCGAAAAGCTGCGGCACTCACTGTAAAAGCTCACAAAGCTGGAATGGCAGCAACACCCCAAGCCAAACTAGAAGCAGAAGTTCGCGCAGCGATGGAAGGGGTAATTATTGCCCATAATATGACCACCTCGTACAACAGTATTGTCACTGTTCACGGTGAAGTTTTGCATAATGAGCAGTATCACCATAGTTTGCAACCAGGTGATTTACTACTTGCCGATGTTGGTGCTGAAACCGAGATGGGTTGGGCAGGTGATGTGACTCGCACGTGGCCAGTTTCCGGTAAGTTTTCATCTACGCAAAGAGATATTTATAATGTTGTGTTGGCAGCCCATGATGCTTGCATTGCCAAAATCCAGCCTGGTGTAGAGTATGGGGATATTCATTTGCTAGCGGCTACGGTCATAGCTGAAGGTTTAGTAGAGTTAGGTATTTTACAAGGAAATCCCCAAGATTTAGTAGAAATCGATGCTCACGCGCTATTTTTTCCTCATGGTATTGGTCATCTACTGGGTTTAGATGTGCATGATATGGAAGATTTGGGCGATTTAGCAGGGTATGAAGAGGGACGTGAAAGGAGCGATCGCTTTGGCTTAAGCTATCTCCGTTTAAATCGTCCCCTGCGTCCAGGAATGTTAGTCACAATTGAGCCTGGTTTTTATCAAGTCCCAGCAATTTTAAATGATGCTAATGTCCGTTCAAAATATCAGAATGTGGTGAATTGGCAGCGTTTATCGGAATTTGCCGATGTGCGGGGAATCCGCATTGAAGATGATGTTTTAGTTACTACAGAAGGCAGTGAAGTTTTAACAGCTGCATTGCCAAATGATGCCGATACTATAGAAAATCTAGTCAATGGTTGAGTTTATGCTAAATTTTACCCCACCCTAACCCTTCCCGTATGTATTGGGGAGGAAACTGGATATCCGATTTTCCCCCAATGTATCGGGGGGATTAAAGAGGGTAATAAGTTTCATCACTCCCCTAAACCCAGGTGATTTTGTAACGCTTGGCGCATCACTTCTACAGGCAAAGTTTCCTGCTGTAACCAGATTTTTAATGCTGCTACCCCTTGTTGGACTAGCATTTCTAATCCATCGATCGCAATTACACCTTGTTTTTGTGCCTGCTGGAGAAATTGTGTTGGTTGAGGAATATATATTAAATCGTAAGCGATCGCACCCGTTGGTAAATTCGCTATTTCTTCTACACTTAAAGGCGATTCATCAACTTTGGGATACATCCCAATCGGGGTTGTATTTACCAGCAGATTTGCTTGAGGAATGAGCTTTGGTAATTCCTCCGATTGATGAACCTGGAATTTTTCAGCTAGGGGTGAATTGCTCCAACTATTGCGGAATTCTTCTAATCTCTGCATATTGCGCCCAATAACATGAATTTGGGCAAAACCTAACTGAGTACAACCTGCGACAACTGCTCTGGCTGCACCACCATTGCCTAAAATTACCGCTACTTTCTGACTCCAATCTTGTTTATATGTTGTCTGTAAAGGGGCGATAAATCCTTCTATATCTGTATTTGTGCCTACCCATTGGTTATTTTGGCGGCTAACAGTATTCACGGCTTTGATAGTTTGAGCCAGGGGCGTAATTTCTGAAAGTAGAGGAATGATTGCCTGTTTGTGAGGTATTGTCACATTAAAGCCGACAACCCCAACAGCCGCAAAACCTGCGATCGCCACCTCTAAATTATGTGGTTCAATCGGAAAAGGTAGATAAATATAATCTAATCCTAATTGTGCGATCGCTGCATTATGCATCACTGGCGATAGCGAATGCTCCACCGGATGTCCAATAACTCCTAGTAGTTTAGTTTTACCTGTAATTTTTTTAGTCATTAGTCATTAGTCATTAGTCATTTATCCCCACTGCTCCCTGTTCCTTACTCCCCACTCCTCAGCTAGTCTACAATTATTAAAAGCTACTTAACATTTCTTTGAATCATGCAGGCAACTACAGCCCCCTCTACAATTCCAATTCCTGGTAAATATTGGCAGTGGCGCGGGCACAACGTTTACTACGTGCGTGCGGGAGAGAAACAAACGCAACGCCCGCCCTTGCTTTTGGTACATGGATTTGGTGCTTCTACAGACCACTGGCGCAAGAATATCACAGGATTGTGTCAAGATTTTGAAGTATTTGCAATCGACCTTTTGGGATTCGGGCGATCGGCAAAACCAAAATTGCAGTATAGTGGCGACTTGTGGCGCGACCAACTTCATGATTTTATCAGCGAAGTGATTGGTCAAAAAGCAGTATTAGCCGGTAATTCTCTTGGTGGTTATGCTTGCTTGTGTGTTGCAGCCCAACGTCCTGGCAGTGCGGCTGGTTTAGTCTTGCTCAATAGTGCTGGGCCTTTTAGCGAAAACCAGCCAACATCTGAACCGGAAGCTTTGCAAAGCGAAATTCAGCCACCCAAAAAACCCTCTTCTTTAGAGAAACTTCTGGGTGACTCAGTTAAATGGATTTTTCAACAACCTTTAGCTCAGTTTGTATTATTTCAATATGTACGACAACGTTGGGTAATTCGCCAAACTTTAGAAAAGGTATACCTTGATAAAAGTGCAGTTACAGACCAATTGATAGAAGAAATTTCTCGTCCTGCTTTTGATCCGGGTGCGTTGGATGTATTTGTTTCAGTTTTTAGCAGTCCTCAAGGGGAAAAAGTTGATGTACTACTAAAGCAATTAACTTGTTCTTTATTGATGTTATGGGGAGAAGCTGATCCCTGGATGAATGCTAGAGAGCGTTCTCAAAAGTTTCGTCAATACTGTCCTCAACTCACAGAGCATTTCTTAACAGCAGGTCATTGTCCCCATGATGAAGTACCCGATAAAGTCAACCAACTTTTAGGCGATTGGGTTTTGTCTAAGTAAGTGGACGTTAATGATTAAAGGTTCCTAGTAAGTAGCTTCAGAGGTTGTTTGAAAAGTGCTTGCCTGTGATTTTAAGTACTTCTAGATCCCTCTTAGCTAGTAGTCTATCAAGCAATACAGTTCAGATCAGCCCAAAACCCAGATGTAGAGACGCGATTTATCGCGTCTTGAAAGACCAATTATCTACACCAATAACTCTTAACCCAAGCGTATTGGTATATCAAGTTTAAATTGATGGGTAAGCAAGTTCGTAGTAAAGACTTTAGTCCTTAAGTTTCTAAGCACTAAAGTCCTTACTACGAAAAAACTTATTTAAAAACGTAAGATTTAATTTCTTGCTCTATTTGGTCACTAATAATTTCAGTTCCCATACCGATTTTATCGAGGTTAATCCTCACAAAATTTGTTTTGTCTTCTTTTGTAAACTTTTTATCATTATTCGAGTCTTTGATAATTTTTATAAAAATTGCATTTTGACTTGGAACAGCAACCCAACTGATTATTCGAGTATTATTTGGGGTAATTTGCTGGAGGTTCTTACCTGATAAATCAGAAAGATAGGCAATAGTAGCATCTTCGCTGTTAAGTTTTTTATCTATATTTGTATCTTGGTCAATGATTTTATACAACCAAAGTCTTGTAGTGGGATTCTTTGCTGCTTTTATCTCCAATAAATCGAAGGAGGCGATCATGGCCTTTTTATTTAATAAAAGATGAGCTTCACCATCTTGCTTTCGATAAAAGATAATGTTATACAATTGGTTACTTCTTTCATTTTCATAAGAACGTGAAAGGCTTAAATCAATTCCTTTATCTTCATTTTGCTCTGCAAGACTAACAGGAATCATCAGATAATCTGATTGTTCTTTAATAATTAAATCGCCATAGATAAGATTTGCTTGTGGCTTCGGTTTCTCAGTTGCTTTTGCCTGTTCTGCATTTCTACTAACAGAAGACTTACAGGAAAAAGAAAGGGCAGCTACAATAATAGCTGTAGTAATTTTATTTAAAAAGCGATAATTTCTCATAAAGTTCTCTTAGCAGGATAGGTTGCTGTCCTATTTTATTACCTGCTGGAAAATTAGCTAGAGTTTTAATTTGAGTTTATATTCTATAAAAACAAGTTCACATAAGCGACCTTGTTTTTATAGACAAAATACAGCGGATGTCAAGGAAAGTGAAGTACACAACTATTTGTTTCAAAGCCATGTATAAAGCCTATTTTACTTCTGGATTATGACCGGAGCTTCGGAGTCTCCGGCTCCGCTCCTGAATTTTGAATTCTGCTGTAAGTAAAGTACCCTAACATTGTTTTATGACTCTCACGAGATAAAAATTAGAAACCTTTGTTGTAATTAGTTTTTATAAATCTAGGAGTAGGTTGGGTTAAGGAACGTAGCAAGATCCCTGCAGGGTAAATCAATACCAATAATCCCTGATTTTGTTGGGTAACACTAAAGTTTAACCCAACATACAAACATTTTATTTTTTCAGCGTAATAAAACAACGCTACCCAAAAAGTTTTAGATTTCTTGGGCACATTAACTGTCTTTTGTTAATGTTATCTTAGTCTGACAACTAAGTAATTAGTACAGCGTGGCGGAAATCAAGCCACTATTTTAAACAAGCAAAAGCCTCAATATACAAACTTTTGACTTTTGACTTTTGACTTTTAACTTCCGCCTTACAGTATAGGCGTAAATAGTAAATAAATTAAAGTCTATAGTAAGGACTTTAGTCCTGATAATCATTGTTTTAAGCGATGAATCGCTCACTACGAACTAGGATTTTATTTTGTATTTAATCATGCCTACCTACTTTTTCAAGCGTGAATTCCGGCACTCACTACCGTACTGAGAAAATCATATTACAATAAAATACCAAAAACCTGGTCAAGGTTGACCAGGTTTTATCGAGTTTACAGCTTTCAAATTTTAAACTAATTAACTAACTAAAGGTTAATAACTAGGGTGGACTGAAAAACTAACAAACTCAGCATTCTTGCGTTTTTCCGCTTTAGGATTTGGCTTTACCTTCTACATTAGGCTTTTTGCCACTTCTATCACATTTGATATGCTGAAATTTTGCTTGGGCTGATGACAAGGGGACACTAAGTCATTGACCCTTTTTGTTTGGTTTTATTCTGTTTGGTGTCCTAATATTTAAATTATCACTTAATTTATGAATTGCAACCCTTGGTTTACGAAAATTGACGTTTTGTTAGATTTTGCAATCTAGAGCCAGAAATTTGATCCCCAGCCCTCTTTTGAAGAAAGTTAAAGGTATCTTGGATAGATTAAGCATAGTAACCAAACTGCATTGTCATCAATCCCACATAATCTAATTGTCATTTAGATGGTCAGTGACAATGCGTCCAATGGCATCAATTTCTGCTATTTGGGCGGTGGAAAGCTTAATTTGAGCGGCTAATGCGTTGTCTTGTACTTGTTCGGGATAACGCCCGCTAGCGATGTCTGGCGACAAGCCGCTACGACGCGTCTACGCATTTGTTTGAGGTTGAGCAATTAACCAGGGTAAAGCTAACTGAGCAAGGGTACAATTATGAAAAAGCGCTATAGGAAGCAGTTTTTCTAGCGCTTGTTGAGCACGTTCAAAGTTTTCGCTTTGAAACAGTTTATTTTTAGCACGGTTATCTGTTGGGTCAAATTTATGACCGAGAGCAAATCTTCGTGTTAACAACCCCTGAGCTAAAGGCGAATAAGCAAGGATAGAAATATTGTTTTCGATACAATAGGGCAATGCATCTTGTTCTAGCTGTCTCCAGAATAAAGAATAGGGTGGTTGTAAACTATCAATACGTCCATAACTTGCTGCTTTTGCTAACTGGACGCCAGAAAAATTGGAAACACCGATCGCTCGAATTTTACCTCGCTTTTTCATAACTGTTTCCTAATTTATTACCTTGGACAGGTTCATACTTTATTAGTCTTAGCTTCAAATTAAATCAGAGTTACAGTAGATGCCGATGGAATTGACTACAACTTTTCATGCTCTCAAAGAATGGGCAGTTGCCATAAATGCCTTGGAAAATGGCAAAACAATTATGTTACTCCGCAAAGGCGGTATCCACGAACGAAATGGACATTTCCAAGTTGCCCACAAGCAAATTTTGCTTTACCCTACTTATGAACATCAACAAGCTTTTATGCTGAAAGCTGAATATGCCAATAATGTCTATCCAGTAACATCAGGCTGGCATCCTGAAACAGTTCGCATTGGCAGCTGGGCTGAAATTACAGATATTTTGCCAGTGAGTGACGAGTCTATTGTCAACAGCTTACTTCCCTTCCATATTTGGAACGAGCATTTTATTAGCGATCGCCTCAAATGGAAAGCACGTCAACCCCTTTATATTCTGCTTTTGCGGACATATAAACTACTGCAAGAGCAAGAAATTCCCTATTATGCTAAATACGCTGGCTGCAAGTCATGGATTGATTTAGATCGATCGATTCACTTGGAAACAGCACAACCAGTTTTATCTAATTTTGCATACAGCCAATTAGTAGAGACAATTCGCCAGATTGTTGGTGATAAGTTGTATGTTCCATCCTTCTAATAACCGAAATTACTGTCCAGATACCTGACTTTTTGAAGAAATCGGGTGTCTAAATCTCTATACTTAAGAGAGCGATCGCTACATATTTACCACTACCAATTACTGAAATATCTAGCGATATTGACTAATCAGCCTTGATGTACCACTACTACGCAGAATATCACACCAGAAGTCTCGCTTACTTTCCCAGTTTTTAGGTAAAACTGGTTCAGTTTGCTGTCCTGACAATAATGCTATCCAAGATTTACAAATAGCTTGTGTTGCGAATTTATTTCTGACGAATTCTCCAGCTAATTTACCATTTTCTACCACTAATTCGTTATTAGTTAACCCATTAATAATTAGTTTACTGAGAGCTTGAGTAGATTGCTCATTAGCTAATGATTTGAACTTACCACGGTAGACAGTTTCTTTAAGTCCACCCTCTGCTAATGAAAATACTGTGCGATTGCACGCCTGGGCATCTATTGCTGCTACACAAAATGTTTCAATTATACTTTTGTTCCAGGAAGGATTAACAATCACAGCCCAAGATTTGCCTATTGCTTTCCGCAATGACTCAGGTGATAAAGCACCAAGGAAATCAGGTTGGTATTTCTCTGGTAAAGTTTTTAACCAAGGTTGAATATAGTTATTTTCAAACTCGGATGAGGCGACTCCTAAACTACCTTGTTTAAATTTAGACCCTTGGTGCAGGCTCAGACTACCAGCAACCGCTAATTGCAAGTTTACTTCTTGTTGGACTAGATGAGACCACACTTGCATCAATTCTACAAAACCCTTGCTGGGTGTAACAGCTCCCACAAATAGTAATATTGGTTCTTGCTGTTCTAAAGTTGGTTTAAACGTAGGGCAGTAGGAATTATAAACTACATTTACTTTTCGTGACCACTGTGGTATTGCCCTGTAAACATTTGCATGAGAAATTGAAGGGCAAATAATCCGATTACCGCCTTTATTTAAAAAACTACTCACAAAAGACCAAGATGTTCTATTATGCAGCCAAAGAAATGTTTTACTTAAAAACTGATTTCCAAAAGTAAGTTCATTGCCATTCCAGTGAGATTGGTGTACTGCTAATTTGTCAAATTTAGCAGTATCTACAAAATTATGCTTCACACAGGTTAATTTTGTACTCTCAATTTCAACTGCACTGCTAAGAGTAACATCAATACCTGCATCACTAAGCATACCCGCCATGCGGATAATTGCCCCATCAGTACCAGAAGAAGAAGCAGTACCATCCAAAACATTGTCAATGCTATTAAAATTTTGATGGTTGCGTGGTAGCGAAACTAAAATTTTCACAATAGTTTTCTTAGTATAAAGTATCACTCAGTTTTTCTGAAAATATTTTCACAACATTATAAATGCCGATTATTATGGGCAGACTTATGAAATGCTGATTTGAATTTTTTTCACAGTTTTGTTAAATAATCTATTAGTTTTTGTCATCAAACTAGGTGGTTTTAGTCGTGTTGGCTTTTTTTCTGGTTGTTTGAGAAAACGATAGTGTAAAAATTCGTCTCGATAGCAAATATTAATATCTTCTCCTTGACATAAGCTTGCGAAATCTCTAGAAGAATAGCTCATGTAGTGAAGGCGATAAATGGGTTTTAATCCGTCTTGGTTGTAAAGAACATTATTAATATTCACAAAGGGATCTGCATTAGCACAGTTACCAGTTATATCTGCACCATTAGGGCTAAGTGTGAAGTTGAAAATTGGGCGATTGCACCTTAATGTCATATAGTTGAATAAAAAGGCATCATCCCAATGTTTGCGTACCCATTGAATTTCATTTTTTTCAATTAGCAACGTTTTTAAAAATTCTAGCTCTGGTGAAGAAAAAATAAATTTTTTAGATGCAAAAAAGCTAGAGCAGTGCAGCTTAGAACGTATATCTTCCTCTTTATAAAAACCAGATTTTTCTATAATGGGTAAATCTAAAGCTGCATTTAACCTGGACTTTTTATGTTCCCAATCATCAAATATAAAATCGTATCTATCAAGCTTATCTAATAGATTTTTTAGGGGTTTCATTGCTAAACTATCAGCATCATAAAATACAAACTTTTCAAATTCTCCATCAAAAGCGCATAACTTTCTTAACAAGGGGCTGAGATACCAAGAATTGCGATATAAATGCCCTTCTTTTGTTGATGGATGTACAGCCCAAACTTCATTTGCAAAATTATCCCACCGTAGAATAGATTCCCTATTTTCAAACAGAGTGACATTTTTTCTAGATTTAATTTCCTGAGTAACCTTCTCTAATTGATCATTATAAGGAATAACACATACAGGAATATCTTGGCTAACATTGACTTCAATACTATTTAGCAAGGCAACTAACTGGTCAAATACAGCATCATTTGCAAGGGTGTAAATACCGACTGCTTTCATTTTATTAAATCCTACTCGACTGACAAAATTATTTATGATGTTCGTATTTTCCCATATACCTCTCAGTAAAAACAACATTTTTACCGTAAATATACGGTAAATTCATGAAATTTGACACTAGTTATATCCAAGTTTTACATTCTTTGGTTAAGACTGTTATTAGTCATTTGTCTTTTATAAGTACTTTTAACTAATGACAAACAGAGAAATCTGAGCGGAGGCTTTCGACGTTGGCGCAGCCCGCCGTAGCGAAAAGTCGGAGCGGCGCGACGATTTGTTAGCGCAGCGGTAGCGTACCCTTACGGGTAAGCAAGCTACAGCTACGTACAGCATCTCGTAGAGAGGAGCGAGCATCTGTAGGAGGATCACTTTTTAAAACATGCATCAAAACTTTAGGAACAACCAGATAAAGTAATTGTGCAATTTAGATGTGTTTTAGCTTAGTGTTTAATCAAAAGAACTTTACAAGTAATTTTCAAAATATGCGCTTATATATGTAAGCAGAAAAACAAATACTCTGATTGCAAACTTCAATAAAAACAGTAGTTATTGTTACACACAATCGCAAAAAACGCGGATAACATGAGAAAAATCTCACCCGATAAACAAGGTGAGGCAAAGCTGTTTATCTTTATGTCCCGTTAGCAGCTGTCTTCCAGGCTATGAATTGTTAAGCAATTATCCCGCAGTGGATAGAACTTAATTACATTTTGTCTAATACTTTAGGCAAAAATTATCCCCAAAGGTGATAAATAGCTTGACAAATATCAGCTATTATGCATCATTAGCTAAAAGCAAAGGAGTTTGCAATGCATCGACAAATGTGCTGGTTATCTAAGTCTGGTAGTGACGGAGAGAAAATTTTGTATTTGCAGACAGAACCCAATCAACCCTGGCGTCCCTACACAGCTTTTGGACATTTTGCAGTCCCAGATTATCAAATACCAGGTGGTTCTAAAGGTTGGGCAACTTATCAAAAACTTTTGAAAGCAGGTTGGACACTAGTATCTAGCGCACGGGCAAACGAGTTTGGCAGCAGCAGCTACGCAGAGTCAACAATCCAAAATCAATAGTCATTCATCATTGGTTATTCTTGGCTTTCTCGCCTCTCCCTCACAAACCTCTGGGGGAACCTTCACCGCGAGGATCGGCGGCTCCTTCTAAAGTTCCATCAGATGTAACAGCGATCGCGTTACCATTACCCCAAGGAGTAGTTTCCTTAATTTTGTGCCCCCGACGGCGTAAGTCTTGCAAAGTCAGAGCATCCAAGCCCCAGGATTCAACGCGCAACTCATCTGGTAGCCATTGATGATGTATGCGTGGAACAGAAACAGCCGCACCAACATTCATGTTGTATTCCAGCACATTCAGGATTACTTGCAAAACCTGGGTGATGATGGTGCTACCACCAGGCGCGCCTGCTGCCATCCGAAAATGACCATTTTCTGTGACAATTGTGGGAGTCATACTGGATAGGGGAGTTTTGCGAGGTGCAATACTGTTGGCATCGTTACCAACTAAACCAAAAGCATTAGGCACTCCTGGCGCAGCGGCAAAATCATCCATCTCATTGTTGAGAACAATTCCAGTTCCCGGTGTCACCACACCAGCACCAAAAATAAGGTTAATCGTGAAAGTCAAACTTACGGCGTTGCGTTCTTCATCCACAACATTCAGATGAGTGGTTTGGAGAGATTCATGCGGAAGACAAGGGGATGAGGCTGGCGTTGCAGGGGGAGATGAGGGAAGACGTAGACATTTTGAATTTAAATCTACTGGCTTGATTTCCGTGGAGGGTCGAGCCATTTGCATATTAATTTCTTGACGGCGTTTTTTAGCGTAAGCTGGACTGAGTAGTTCTTGTACAGGGACTTTGACAAAATCAGGATCGCCTAAATATTTTGAGCGATCACTGTAAGCAATCTTCATTGCTTCTACCATTAAATGTATCGCGTCTGGATGATGCCATCCTAAAGATTTTAAATTAGTGTCACCGATAATATTTAAAATCTGCAATAGGTGAACGCCTCCTGATGATGGTGGTGGCATTGAGCAAATTTTAGCTTTGCGGAAGTTGCCACAAACGGGAGTGCGCCAGATTGGTTTATAAGCTTTCAGGTCTTCGAGAGTAATTAAACCACCATTTTTTACCATATCAGAAGCGATCGCACGAGCAATACTTCCGGTGTAAAAACTTTGGGGATTTTCGGCAATTGCTGTTAAAGTGCGTTCCAAATCACGCTGCACAAGTTTCTCCCTTGGTTGATAAAACTCGCCGTTGTGAGTGAAAATTTCCCGTGCTGCTGGATTATTGATAATTGCTTGCTGGCGCTGGTTGAGCCTCTGAGTTAGCACATTGCTAAGAATAAAGCCATCTTTAGCGAGTGCGATCGCAGGTTTCATTACCTCTTGCCAAGAAAGCTTACCATAGCGACGATGCACTTCATAAAGTCCTGCTACCGTTCCTGGTGTCGCTACTGCCAAATAACCATTAATACTTGCATTCGGACGCACCTTTCCTTTTGCATCTAGATACATATTTCTTGTAGCTTTCAGGGGTGCGCGTTCGCGGAAATCTAACGCTTTCATGTCGCCAGTTTTCTCAGAGTGCATCAGCAAAAATCCGCCGCCGCCGATTCCCGCCGAAAAAGGCTCAACTACAGAAAGTGCAAAGGTTGTGGCCACAGCTGCATCCACTGCATTACCCCCTTTGCGTAACATCAAAATTCCCGCTTCACTTGCTAGGGGATGGGCTGAAACCACCATCCCCTTTTTGCTGCGTAGGGGTAAAGTTAAGGCGGCTGATGCAACTTGACTGTAAAGTAAGACGCTGAAAGAAAAGATTGCGATCGCAACTCGCTTTGGTTTAGCAACAGTAAGCATTTTATACCATTCCTCAAAAAATCTTATACATATTTAGCATCTTAGTGTACTTAATTTATCAGATTTTAATTACCATTGTTTGCGTAGCTTGCCGCCATAGGTATTGCTCTCTTACCCCCCTTGAACAGTTACAAATATGAAGAGTATGCAAAGATTTTTTGAAAAGATAGACATCTAAGTAAATATTCGATATTTAGTTATTGTTGGGTTCTTTTGATGTTTCCTATTTTCCAGATAGAAATTCCAGGATGGTCGCTGACAACGAATGCATAAAGATTTCCTGTTTTATGCTGTCTTAAGTGTTCTCTATTTTGAACAGGGTAAGACTTATGCATTAACAAACCAACTAAATTTTGTACAGTGCTTAAGACTTAAATAATCCTCAATACTGGGATAAGTAATATTTGCAGTGAATTAAAAGGAAAATCTTTAACGAACGATTTTTGACTCTATCTAAAGAGTGAATAAAGTATGCTGAAAGCTTTAAATTTTGGCAAATTGTTTGTGCCATCAAACAGTACTAACTCGATTATTGACAACTGAAGTTACTCTAAAAATCGATTCAGGTAAGAAAAACTTATGGCAATTATCATTGGAACCAACGGTAACGATACCCTACAGGGCGCTTTAGATTACAACGATTACTACGATACCCTAATTGGTGGCGGTGGCAAAGATATATTTTTTTTTGGTGACGGCTCAAACTTCATTAATACAATCGCCGATTTCGATGGAGTAGGTAAAGGAACAAACCCCACAGCAGCAGTCATTGCTGAGGTGGATACCCTAAATTTCCACAACTATAGTGGCTTCACTGCCCAAAACTTGATCCTTACCCAGAATGGCACAAGTTTGTCAATCAACTCTCAAAGGTCTAGCTTTGACAAAATCATTTTAGAAAACTTTGCCCTAGAAACCCTGGATAACCTAAGCTTATCCACTGGAGCCACTGTAGATTCGGGCAATATTCTGTTTTATGGGCAAACTACTATCACCGACAGCTTTGATGTCTTCGATGCCAACTCCACCCAAAGCACTGTCTTTAAAAAAAACACAGTCACCTTCCTAAACGACCTAGACAACAATGTTAGTGGATTTGACAATTCAAATGATGTGATCAATGGTCAAGGGGGTGATGACATTATTGAAGGCTTAAGTGGCAATGACCTTTTGAGAGGTGGTGCGGGCAATAATACCCTCAACGGTGGTGTTGGTGACGACTCTTTAGATGCTGACTTCCCCTTAGGTAATAATCGGCTTTTTGGTAGCGATGGGAATGATTCTCTGACAGCCTCTGGCAGCTACACGGACTCCATCTATACCGACCAAGAAGTCGACAATCGCTCTTTAGGCAATAATACCCTCAACGGTGGTGTTGGTGACGACTCTTTGGATGCTAGCGGTTCATTCGGGGATAACCTCTTAGATGGAGGCGATGGCAATGATTCTCTCTCCATCTCTGGGAGTCAAATCAGTGCGGAGTACACAGTGGATAACTCTCGCTCAGATGGCGATAACACCCTCAAAGGTGGTGCTGGTGATGATATCTTGAGTGCTAGTGGTTCAAATGGCGATAACCTGTTAGATGGAGACGATGGCAATGATTTTCTAGACATATATGGCTATATTTACCGAAATTTTGACTTTTCCTTCAACTCTCGTTCATCTGGCAAGAACCTTCTCTCTGGGGGAGATGGCAATGATACTCTAACAGCCTCTGGTGCCACTGGTAATAACACCCTCAACGGTGGTAATGGCGATGATAGCCTTACAGGCGGTGGTGGTAAGGATAGCCTCACAGGCAGCGGTGGTAAGGATAAATTTGTTTACAAAGGCTTAAGCAACGACAGGACTAATACTTTCACAGGCGACGACACGATTAATAATGGCACTACTACGATCGCTGATTTTACTGGAGTAGGTAAAGGAACAAACCCCACAACAGCAATCATAGGCGAAGTGGATACTCTGATATTCCAGGACAATAGTGGCTTTACTGCTAAGAATTTGCTTCTCACCCAGAATGGCACAAGTTTGTCAATCAGCTTTCAAGGGTTTGGTGATACCAGATTCGTCCTGGAAAACTTTGCCCTAGAAAACCTGGATAACCTCACCAAATCTACTGGAGCCACCGTAGATTTGGGCAATATTCTGTTTTATGGGCAAACTACCATCATCGACAGCTTTGATGTCTTCGATGCCAACTCCACCCAAAGCACTGTATTTAAAAAAAACACAGTCACCTTCCTAAACGACCTAGACAACAATGTTAGTGGATTTGACAATTCAAATGATGTGATCAATGGTCAAGGGGGTGATGACATTATTGAAGGCTTAAGTGGCAATGATATTTTGAGGGGTGGCGATGGCAATGATACTTTTGTTTTCAATAGTTTCGATGAAGGTCTCGATCTGATACGTGACTTCGGTGCGATTAATGAACCGAATGAACTAATTCAGGTATCGGCTGCTGGTTTTGGTGGCGGTTTATCAGCAGGTGTACTTCAGGCAAGTCAATTTACACTTGGAGAATCTGCAACCACTAGCAGCCAGCGATTTATTTATAACTCCACTACAGGTGCATTGTTCTTTGACTCTGATGGTAGTGCAGGCGCATTTACTCAGGTACAATTTGCCGGATTATCTGCTGGGTTGTCACTAACAAATAACAATTTTGTGGTTGTTTAATCTTATTTGGGTAGCTTGCCGCTGTAAGCATCGCTCTCCTACCCCCACTTGAACGATTATAAATATGAAGAGTATGCAAAGATTTTTGGAAAAGATAGACATCTAAGTAAATATTCGGTATTTAGTGATTGTTGAGTTATTTTGATGTTTCCTATTTTCCAGATAGAAATTCAAGCGCGATGTTTACAGCGGCAAGCTACGCCGACAACGAATACAGAAAGATTTCCTGTTTTATGCTGTCTCAAGTGTTCCCTATTTTGAATACTAGTAAGACTTATACGTTGACAAACCAACTAAATTTTGTACAGTGTTTAAGACTTAGATAGTCCTCAATACTGGGATAGTAATGTTTACCAGCGAATTAAAGGGGAAATCTTTAATGAACAATTTGCGACTCTATCTAAAGACTGAATAAGGTATGCCGAAAGCTTCAACTTTTGGCACATTATTTGTGCCATCAAACAGCACTAACTCGATTATTGACAACTAAAGTTACTCCAAAAATCGATTCAATCAGGAAAAAGTTATGGCAATTATCATTGGAACCAGCGGTAACGACACCCTAAAGGGCACTTCCGATTACTACGATAACTACGACACCCTAACTGGGGGCGGTGGCAACGATATATTTTTTTACGGCGGCTCAAACTACATTAATACGATCCCCGATTTCGGTGGAGTAGGTAAAGGAACAAACCCAACAGCAGCAGTCATTGCCGAAGTGGATACCCTAAGTTTCCAGAGCTATAGTGGCTTTACTGCCCAAAACTTGCTCCTCACCCAGAATGGCACAAGTTTGTCAATCAGCTTTCAAGGGTTTGGTAATAGCGGATTTATCCTAGAAAACTTTGCTCTGTCCAACCTTGATAACCTCAGCAAATCCACTGGGGCCACTGTAGACTTAGGCAATATTCTGTTTTATGGGCAAACTACGATCACCGACAGCTTTGATGTCTTTGATGCCAACTCCACCCAAAGCACTGTCTTTAAAAAAAACACAGTCACCTTCCTAAACGACCTATCTAACAATGTTAGTGGATTTGACAATTCAAATGATGTGATCAATGGTCAAGGGGGTGATGACATTATTGAAGGCTTAAGTGGCAATGACATATTGAGGGGTGGTGCAGGCAATAATACCCTCAACGGTGGTGTTGGTGACGATACCTTGTATGCTGACTCCCCCTCAAGCAATAATCGGCTTTTTGGTGGTGATGGCAATGATTTTCTAGATATCTCTGGCAGCGACAAATACTACTCCTACTTACCAGACTACGATGATCGCTCTTTAGGCAACAATACCCTCAACGGTGGTGCTGGTGACGATACTTTAAATGCTAGCGGTTCATTCGGGGATAACCTCTTAGATGGAGGCGACGGCAATGATTCTCTCTCCATCTCTGGGAATCAAAGAGGTGAGGAGTACGGAGCGTTTAACTCTCGCTCAGATGGCGATAACATCCTCAACGGTAGTGCTGGTGATGATACCTTGAGCGCTAGTGGTTCAAATGGCGATAACCTGCTTTTTGGAGGAGATGGCAATGATTTTCTAGATATCTCTGGCTTTATTTACCGATATTTTGACTCTGGCTACAACTCTCGCTCATCTGGCAAAAACCTCCTCTCTGGGGGCAATGGCAATGATACTTTAACAGCCTCTGGTGCCACTGGTAATAACACCCTCAACGGTGGTAATGGCGATGATAGCCTTACAGGCGGTGGTGGTAAAGATAGCCTCACAGGCGGCGGTGGTAAGGATAAATTTGTTTACAAAGGCTTAAGCAACGACACGACTAATAGTGGCAGAATCACCGACACGATTAATACTGGCACTCATACAATCGCCGATTTTACTGGAGTAGGTAAAGGAACAAACCCCACAGCAGCAGTCATAGCCGAAGTCGATACTCTGATATTCCAGGACAATAGTGGCTTCACTGCCGACAATTTGCTTCTTACCCAGAATGGCACAAGTTTGTCAATCAGTTTTCAAGGGTATGGTGATACCAGATTCATCCTGGAAAACTTTGCTCTGTCCAACCTTGATAACCTCAGCAAATCCACTGGGGCCACTGTAGACTTAGGCAATATTCTGTTTTATGGGCAAACTACCATCACTGACAGCTTTGATGTCTTCGATGCCAACTCCACCCAAAGCACTGTCTTTAAAAAAAACACAGTCACCTTCCTAAACGACCTATCTAACAATGTTAGTGGATTTGACAATTCAAATGATGTGATCAATGGTCAAGGGGGTGATGACATTATTGAAGGCTTAAGTGGCAATGACATTTTGAGGGGTGGTGATGGCAATAATACTCTCAACGGTGGCGATGGCGATGATTCCTTAAGTTTCGGCTCCCTATCTACGTTAGTGACTCAAACGGTAGACGGGGGAACAGGTAACGACACCTTGTCTTTCAGTTATAGCAGTGCTACCACGGGAATTACTTCGACTTTCAATCCGACTACTAACATTGGAGCAATTTCGACGACCGCGGACACAACAGTGTTTAGCTACAAGAATATCGAACAATTAAATATCATAGGTACAGACTACGATGATTATCTTCTGGGAAGCAATGGTAATGATACGCTCCCCTCAGGCAATGGTAACGATACAATAGATGGCGGCGCTGGTGAAGATTTCTTGGATATTAGTTTTTCAACAGGGGATCACCTCCTCAATGGAGGCGATGGCAATGATTCTTTACGGGCCTTGAGTTCCTTTTACGACGAATTCGGAGATTACCTTGAGCGTAGAACCTCTGGCGATAACACCCTCAACGGTGGTGCTGGTAACGATACATTGGATATTTTCGGTTCAGCAGACGATAATCTATTAGATGGGGGCGATGGTAATGATTCTCTGATAGCCTATTCTACCTCAGGTAATAACACCCTCAACGGTGGTGTTGGTAACGATACATTGGATGTTGGCGGTTCAAGTGCCAACATATTAGATGGGGGCGATGGTAATGATTCCCTGATAGTCTTTAGTGACGGTATTAACACCCTCAAAGGTGGCAATGGTGATGATACCCTTAGAGGTGGCTTTGGCGATGCTATCCTCATCGGTGGCAAGGGTAATGATTGGCTGTTTGGGGAAGGTGGTATTGATACCTTTGTTTTCAATAGTTTCGATGAAGGTCTCGATCTGATACGTGACTTCGGTGCGATTAATGAACCGAATGAACTAATTCAGGTGTCGGCTGCTGGTTTTGGTGGCGGTTTATCAGCAGGTGTACTTCAGGCAAGTCAGTTTACACTTGGAGAATCTGCAACCACTAGCAGCCAGCGATTTATTTATAATTCCACTACAGGTGCATTGTTCTTTGACTCTGATGGTAGTGCAGGCGCATTTACTCAGGTACAATTTGCCGGATTATCTGCTGGGTTGTCACTAACGAACAACAATTTTGTAGTTGTTTAATCGTTATTTGAGTTTCATCACTTAGCCGCAAAGGACAAAAATAATCTAAAGACTGAATAAGGTATGTTGAAAGCTTCAACTTTTGGCAGATTATTTGTGCGCTCGAACAGCACTAACTCGATTATTGACAACTGAAGTTACTCCAAAAATCGATTCAGGTAGGAAAAACTTATGGCAATTATCATTGGAACCAACGGTAACGATACCCTACAGAGCGCTTCAAATTACAACGATGACACCCTAGCTGATGGCGAGCAGTATAACACCCTAACTGGTGGCGGTGGCAATGATATATTTCCTGACGGCAACTTAAACTTAATTAATACGATCGCCGATTTCGGTGGAGTAGGTAAAGGAACAAACCCAACAGCAGCAGTCATTGCCGAAGTGGATACCCTAAGTTTCCAGAAATCTAGTAGCTTCACTGCACAAAACTTGCTCCTCACCCAGAATGGCACAAGTTTGTCAATCAGCTTTCAAGGGTTTGATTTTTACAAATTTATCCTAGAAAACTTTGCCCTAGAAACCCTGGATAACCTTACCAAATCCACTGGAGCCACTGTAGATTTGGGCAATATTCTGTTTTATGGGCAAACTACCATCACCGACAGCTTTGATGTCTTCGATGCTAACTCCACCGAAAGCACTGTATTTAAAAAAAACACAGTCACCTTCCTAAACGACCTAGACAACAATGTTAGTGGATTTGACAATTCAAATGATGTGATCAATGGTCAAGGGGGTGATGACATTATTGAAGGCTTAAGTGGCAATGACCTTTTGAGAGGTGGTGCGGGCAATAATACCCTCAACGGTGGTGTTGGTGACGACTCTTTAGATGCTGACTTCCCCTTAGGTAATAATCGGCTTTTTGGTAGCGATGGGAATGATTCTCTGACAGCCTCTGGCAGCTACACGGACTCCATCTATACCGACCAAGAAGTCGACAATCGCTCTTTAGGCAATAATACCCTCAACGGTGGTGTTGGTGACGACTCTTTGGATGCTAGCGGTTCATTCGGGGATAACCTCTTAGATGGAGGCAATGGCAATGATTCTCTCTCCATCTCTGGGAGTAAAAGCACTGGGGAGGCCAGAGCGGATAACTCTCGTTCAGATGGCAATAACACCCTCAACGGTGGTGCTGGTGATGATACCTTGAGCGCTAGTGGATCAAATGGCGATAACCTGCTTTTTGGAGGCGATGGCAATGATTTTCTAGATATCTCTGGCTATGCTTACAATGTTTTTGTCAACTACTTCGACTCTCGCTCATCTGGCAATAACCTCCTTTCTGGGGGCGATGGCAATGATACTCTAACCACTGGTAATAACACCCTCAACGGTGGTAAGGATAGCCTCACAGGCGGCGGTGGTAAGGATAAATTTGTTTACAAAGGCTTAAGCAACGACACGGCTAATTACAGAGGCAACGACGCGATTAATACTGGCACTTATACAATCGCCGATTTTACTGGAGTAGGTAAAGGAACAAACCCCACAGCAGCAGTCATAGCCGAAGTGGATACTCTGATATTCCAGGACAACAGTGGCTTCACTGCCGACAATTTGCTTCTTACCCAGAATGGCACAAGTTTGTCAATCACCTTTCAAGGGTATGGTATCAGATTCATCCTGGAAAACTTTGCCCTAGAAAACCTTGAAAACCTCACCAAATCTACTGGAGCCACTATAGATTTAGGTAATATTCTATTTTATGGGCAAACTAGCATCACCGACAGCTTTGATGTCTTCGATGCCAACTCCACCCAAAGCACTGTATTTAAAAAAAACACAGTCACCTTCCTAAACGACCTAGACAACAATGTTAGTGGATTTGACAATTCAAATGATGTGATCAATGCTCAAGGTGGTGATGACATTATTGAAGGCTTAAGTGGCAATGACATTTTGAGGGGTGGCGATGGCAATGATACTCTCAACGGTGGCGATGGCAATGATACTCTCAACGGTGGCGATGGCAATAACACCGTCAATGGCGGGAATGGCGATGATTCTTTAAATTTCTACTCTTTATCTACGTTAGTGACTCAAGCAGTAGACGGGGGAACAGGTAACGACACCTTGTCTTTGAGTTATAGCAGTGCTACCACTAGAATTACTTCGACTTTTGATGCGACTACTAACATTGGAGCAATTTCTTCAACGGCGGACACAACAGTGTTTAGCTACAAGAACATCGAACAATTAAATATCACAGGTACAAACTACGATGATTATCTTGTTGGAAGCAATGGTAATGATACGCTCCGTTCAGGCAATGGTAACGATACAATAGATGGCGGCGCTGGTGAAGATTTCTTGGATATTAGTTTTTCAAAAGGAAATCACCTCCTTAATGGAGGCAGTGGCAATGATTCTTTACAGGCTTTGAGTGACGTTTACGACGAATTCTCAAATTACGTTGGAAGTAGCATCTCTGGCAATAACACCCTCAACGGTGGTGCTGGTAACGATACATTGAATGTTGAGAGTTCAGGAGACAATAATCTATTAGATGGGGGCGATGGTAATGATTTTCTCTATATCCCTTCTTTCACTACCTCTGGTAATAACACCCTCAACGGTGGTGTTGGTAACGATACATTGAATGTTTACAGTTACAGTTCAACAGGCAATAATTTATTAGGTGGGGGCGATGGTAATGATTCCCTGATAGCCTCTAGTGCCACTGGTAACAGCACCCTTGAAGGTGGCAATGGTGATGATACCCTTAGAGGCGGTGAGGGCAATGCGATCATCATCGGTGGTAAGGGTAATGATCGGCTGTTTGGGGAAGGTGGTACTGATACCTTTGTTTTCAATAGTTTCGACGAAGGTCTCGATTTGATACGTGACTTCGGTGCGATTAATGAACCGAATGAACTAATTCAGGTGTCGGCTGCTGGTTTTGGTGGCGGTTTATCAGCAGGTGTACTTCAGGCAAGTCAGTTTACACTTGGAGAATCTGCAACCACTAGCAGCCAGCGATTTATTTATAATTCCACTACAGGTGCATTGTTCTTTGACTCTGATGGTAGTGCAGGCGCATTTACTCAGGTACAATTTGCCGGATTATCTGCTGGGTTGTCACTAACGAACAACAATTTTGTAGTTGTTTAATCATTATCTTCCATGTAGTGCGATGTCTGGCGACAAGCCGCTTCTCTACGAGAGGCTCCGCCTAACGCGTCTACGCCAATATCTAAAATGCGAGCTAATTATGGATACCGTAATTACACCAGAAAGAATCGAATTACCACCTGGCGCCGTGTTGAAGCTTTTGGGAGACTGGAAAGATTATCAAGTATTGAGTCAGCAACTAGGCGATCGCTCCTCACCTCGCATTAAATATCGCAGAGGAGAAATTTTGCTGATGGCACCGCTCCCAGAGCATGGAAGAGATGCGAGTTTGCTGGCAGATATTGCTAAGGTTTTGCTGGATCATTTAAACCGCGTGTACGAATCATTTACGCCTATCACCATGAGCTTGCCAGAAATTAGTGGCATTGAACCAGACTTTTGCTTTTACATTGAAAATTGCAGAGCAGTAGTAGGGAAAAAAAGAATTGATTGGGAGTCAGATCCACCACCAGATTTAGCTATTGAAATAGATGTAACAAGCTACACCGACATTAATGATTTCTTGCCTTATCGAGTGCCAGAAGTCTGGATATTAAAGAGTAATCAATTATTAATTTATCGATTGCAGGAAGAAAGTTATGTGCTTACACAAAGCAGTTACTTTCCTAACGTTAGAGAAATTGTGCAGCAATGTCTTCAAATGACCAATGAGCAAACAACAAGTGAAGTTATTAGGTGGTTAAAGAACTTTTTGGGCGAACAGCAGTAGTACAATGTTTAAGCGAGTTTTGAGGGTTTGTAGTAAGTACTTTAGTGTTTAGAGGATAAGGACTAAAGTCCTGACTACGAACTTTTACTAATTTAATTAATAATTGCAACATATCCTTGGGTAAAGACGCAATTCATTGCGTCTCTACAAATAGTCTATTTGTCGCATTATTTTTTCAAATTGGTATTACTTACTCATCAATTTAAAGTTGACAGACTAGAAGAGTGTGTTACTCTAACTTTTAATTACAAATTATTTTAATCCTTTCGATTTCCGAAACTCCTGGACAACATCTTTAACATTACGTAATTCTCCCTCAACTAAATAGTTTAACTGTCGCATTTCATCTGCCGAAATCTTTCCAGCGAGGGAAGCGATCGCTGTTCTTAATTCGGGATATTTTTTTAAAGTTTCTTGTCGAACAATTGGTGCAGCTTCATAAGGAGGAAAATATTTTTTATCATCCTTTAGCACCACTACATCCAAGCGGGAAATCTGCCCATCTGTGGAACTACCCGCCACCATATCCACTTGTTTTTGAATCAGAGCACGATATACTAAACCCAAGTCCATAATTTGGGGAGGTTTAGCAAAAAGTAACCCGTAGGTTTTAGCTAATCCCGGAAAACCATCTTCCCTTTCCAAAAATTCATAGCCAAAACCGCCGCGCCACTGAGGTGTATATTGAGAAGCTTGGGAGAGAGTTTGAATATTATTACGCTTGGCATCTTCACCCCGGATAATCATCGCAAAAGTGTTTTCAAAACCTAAGCTTGGCATGACTTCCAAATTAAATTGCTGGGCATAAAGTTGTTTTAACTTCTGATAAACTTCTTTAGGGTCATTAACTGCTTTTTGCTTCAAAATTCCAGTAAAAGATGTGCCTGTGTACTCAATATACGCATCAATTTTTCCAGAAGTAATAGCACTATGACAGATGAAAGAACCACCCAAACGGAAACGACGTTCCACTTTTAAATTAGTTGTCGCCTCAATTTGCTCTGCTAAAAGTTCACCTAAAATATCTTGTTCGGTAAAATCTTTGGAAGCAACAATAATATTAGCACCGTTATTACTATTTAAATTCGGCGTGCAGCCAGTGATTACCAATAACAAGGCAAAACTTAAAAAGCAAAGTGTAAAAAATCTTTTCATTAATTTTTAATTTTTAATTTATTCTCCATCCAGCCAATTGTGAAGTCAGCCAATAATGCAATTGCCGCCGCCGGAACTGCACCAGCTAAAATTAACTGATCGTTCACTACTGATATACCACGAAAAATAAATACTCCCAAACCACCAGCCCCAATTGCTGCGGCAATAGTTGCAATACCAATGGCAATTACTGTTGCGAGTCGCACACCTGCTAAAATTACTCCCAGTGCCAAGGGTATCTCAACTTGTAATAATAATTGTCTGTCTGTCATTCCCATGCCTCTCCCAGCTTCTCTAATCGCTGGATCGACACTAGTAATACCTGTGTAAGTGTTACGAATTATCGGCAGCAAGGAATATACAGTCAGGGCAACAATTGCTGGTACTGCACCAATTCCGCCAATTATAGGAACAGGAATGAGTAAGCCAAACAGCGCCAAACTGGGAATAGTTTGGAGAATATTCGCTATGCCGAGAATTGGTTGACGGAGATAGGTTTTACGTGTAATTAAAATACCTAATGGAATGCCTACAAGTATGGCAATTCCGATTGCAATGCCTACTAAAAATAGATGTTCAAGAGTATGCTGAAGAATTTCTGGGGCATACTTAACCAGGAAGAAATTTTTCATAAAGTATCTTGCAGAGAACGCAGACATTGCAGAAAGGCGAGGCTTTCTGGGTGTTGCGATCGCATAAATTCATCTCTCGTCCCCAATACTACCAATTCTCCGCCAGACATTAAACCAATTCTCGATGCCAACACAAAGGCTTCTTGAATATCGTGGGTAACAAACACAACAGTTTTGCCTAACTCTTGCTGCAAATGCCGAAACTCTTGTTGCAGTTCTAGCCGCGTAATTGGATCGAGTGCGCCAAAGGGTTCATCCATCAACAACACTGGCGGATCTGCTGCTAAAGCCCTCGCTACCCCGACTCTTTGCCTTTGTCCTCCTGAAAGTTCGTGTGGATAACGCCCAGCAAATTGTGCTGGTTCTAAGCCTACCAATTGCAACAGTTCATAAACCCGCGTTTTAATTTGTTTGGGTTGCCAACCTTCTAAAGATGGGACTAAACCCACATTGCGTTCGACAGTGAAATGGGGAAATAAACCAATTTCTTGAATGACGTAACCAATTTTTCGTCGCAGTTTAATTTCATTCCATTGAGTTGTGGGAATGCCATCAAATAAAACTTCGCCTTGTGTAGGTGTAAATAGGCGATTAATTAACTTCATTGTCGTGGTTTTGCCGCTACCACTGCGTCCAAGTAATACTAATGCTTCTCCTTGGCGGATGGTGAAATTGAGATTTGACACCAATGGGCGATGGTTGCGGCTAAAAGTGACATCGCGGAATTCGACGGCGGTTTGGTTATTTTGGGGCATGAGTGGCTTTTGGGGGACGCTAGCTATTGTATTATGTGCTGATTTTGCTAGGGCGCTAACGCCCAATTTGCTTTTCCTCATTGGCTTAGACCATTTTAGTCTGCTATTGCGAACACCGCTCACGTTAAATTAGTCTGAGTGGCGATTTTCTCCAAAGTAGGGAGTACCTAAAGCTTTCGGGGGTGTAGATTTCCCCATTAATCCCACTAATGCTAATAAAGCGATCGCATAAGGTAGCATAACTAAAAATTGGTAAGGGATATTTGCCCCTAATGCCTGAATTCGCAGTTGTAAAGCTTCTGTAGCCCCAAACAGCAAACAAGCCAAAGCACTACCTACAGGATGCCATCTGCCAAAAATTAATGCTGCGATCGCAATAAATCCTTTACCAGCACTCATCCCCTCGGCAAAAAATCTTACTTGTACCAAAGTTAAATAAGCACCTCCTAAACTCACAAGACAACCACTAATCACCACAGCAATATAACGGACAAATGTTACGGAAATTCCAGATGTGTCAGCAGCTTTCGGAGATTCACCCACTGCCCGCAATGTCAGTCCAAAGCTAGTTTTAAATAAAATGTATCTAGTTAAAATAACTAAGATAAATAATAAATATACTAAAAAATCTTGCTGAAATAGTAGCGCCCCTATCAGGGGAATATTGGCTAAACCAGGAATAATAATTGCCCCGATTCCAGGTAACTCCTGTGTACTACTGCCACTAAACACTAATCGGGACAAAAACGATGTTAACCCAGCTGCGATAAGATTAATTGCTAGCCCAGATACCAATTGATCGACACGCAAAGTTACACACAAAATAGCATGGAGTAGTCCGACTAATCCCCCTGCAATCAAGGATGCAAGGATACCAAGCCAGGGATTATTAGTGTAGAAAGTAGCCACAGTGCTAGTAAAAGCACCTGTAAGCAACATCCCTTCTAAGGCGATATTTAACACTCCTGATCGTTCCGAGTACAATCCTCCAAGGGCTGCAAATGCTAAGGGGACGGCTAGACGCAAAGTAGCTATTAAGTAATCAGAGAAGAAGTTGAGATTATTCATAGAGTTATTTTTTAACGCAGAGGTTCGCAAAAGAAAGCGCAAAGTTTCGCAGAGTTTTCTCTGTGTTAAACCTTCGCGCCCCTCTGCGTTTTTATTCTTATCTCTCTTTCGACTGCGAGACTGATAGCAATAAACAACACCATAAACCCCTGAATCGCATAAACTACAGTTACCGGCACACCTGCACTACGCTGCATCACATTCGCACCACTGCGAAGCGCTGCAAAAAACAAAGAAGTCAATACTACACCGATAACACTACCACGACTTAAAAAAGCGATCGCAATGGCATCAAATCCATAACCTGGGGAAACTTGTTCAAATAGCCGATATTTCAACCCCATCACCTCACAACTTCCAGCTAACCCAGCTAAACCACCTGAAGAAGCCATCACCAGCATAATGGTACGTTCAACAGATATGTGGGCATAACGGGCGGCAATCGGGTTAAATCCCACTGCTGTAATTTGATAACCTAGTGGCGATCGCACTAATAATACCCATAAAATACCTGCGGCAATTAAACCGAATAAAATCCCAGCATGGGCGAGGCTTTGGGGTAATATAATCGGCAAACGCGATGTTTTAGCAATTAATGGCGAATAAGGACTAGGCGCACCTACTGCCATTAATGGATTTTGGACGAGGTAGCTAACTAAATTCACGGCGATATAGTTAAGCAACAATGTAGTAATTACCTCATTTACTTTGCGCATTGCTTTGAGATAACCAGGAATCAAACCCCAAACTGCACCAAAGAAAAATCCTGCCAAAAGTGCTAAGGGAATATGAATCACTGCAGGTAATCCTTGCACGTATAACCCAATTAAAGTACTTCCCAACGCACCCAGATAAATTTGTCCTTCTCCACCGATATTAAATTGCCCAGCCCGCAATGCTACTAACACGCCTAAGCTAGTGAACAATAGCGGTGTCATTTTGGTGAGGGTGTTACCAAATCCAAAGTAGGTAGAGAGAGATTCTTGAAATAAAATGCTGTATGCAGTGATGGGATTTGCCCCAGCAATTAGCATGAGGATAGCACCGACGATGAGAGCGGAGGCAATCGCAATCAGCGGTGATAGGATTGGTAAGAGAAATTTCATGCGATTACTTGCGATCGTTAGGTTTGGAGGTATGATTTCCTATACAGTTTATTCACTCCTCAAAACTGGATCAAATTGAACAATTCATCAGACATCTATCAGGTTAATTTTGTTCTGACTGTTCTGCTGATTTTGAAATGCTGGAATCTCATCAGCAGTTAAAGTCACAACCTTTCCATTTTGCATAATACTAATGGATTGACCAAGCTGGCGATGTCTTTCAATTGCTGCTGCAATTGCGGCTTTGACTCCAGCATCAATTTTGCTTGATAAAAGCTCTAATTCTTGTTCAGCCATTTTTCTGTCCTTTAATTTGATTCCAAATTGCATTTTCATAAACAACAATTTGTTGACCACGACGATACTCAGCTACTAACCTAGTATCATTGTTAGAGTTATCATAGATAATCCAGCGATCGCACAAAGATAAGTATAAAGAAATCAAATTTATTCGCCCTCGTTGGTAGCGTCTACGAATAACATCTTCTGGAATCGAGTGTCCACCACTAGCAACCCTTACTGCTACTCGTTCTACTGCCAAGTCAACGCTTTGTAACCAAAAGTATATTAAGTTAATTGTGTAGTCTTTTGCTCTACAATCAATAATAAAAGGTGCAAAACTTCTAGCTGCTAGCGTCATTTCAAAAGCAAAATCACTACCTGAATTAGATAATGTCCGCAGTCGCATAATCATTAACCTTCCTGCTTCCATAGCCATTGAATCGGGATTTAATGGAGATAGTCCAGCAGCAATAGCATCTGCATTTACGTACTCAAAACAGTCTAGAAAATTCGGTAACAAACTCATTGAAACAGTAGTTTTTCCTGAACCATTTGCACCACCAATGATCTAAAGACTCGGCATACAAATTTTGTATAATTAAATTTCTCCTCTCCGTGTTATTTTATCTCCCCGTCACCGTATCCCCCCACCCATCAATAAACCAATTTCTTCCACCTTCGCCGTGGCTGCATCCAAAATAGCCACAAACTCACCTCTGTAGATTACGGCAATGCGATCGCTCATTGCGATCACTTCTTCTAACTCTGTAGAAATATACAAAATTGCGGCACCGCGATCGCGTTCTGTTAATATTTGAGACTGGACAGCTACTGTTGCCCCTACATCTAACCCCCTTGTGGGTTGCATGGCGATAATTAAAGCTGGTGTTAGCGCCAGTTCTCGCGCTAACACCACTTTCTGTTGATTTCCTCCCGAAAGCTGACTTACCTTGATATCTTTCCCAGTCGCCCGAATGTCAAACTCTTGCATTGCAGCTTGGGCACGATTATCGATCGCTTCTTGTTGTAACAAAAAACAGCGACAAAATGGCAGATATTTAAAAGCTTTTAAAATTAAATTTTGGGCAATGCTAAATTGCAACACCAATCCCATTGTCTGCCTATCTTCTGGGATGTAGCCCACTAAGGAATGCTTGGGCGTAAACTCGATTTTACCTTGCTTAATAGTCTGCAAAAGAGCAATGGCATCAGCTAATTCTCGTTGTCCATTACCATCTACACCAGCAATTCCTAAAATTTCTCCTGCCCGCAGTTCAAAAGATACATTATTTACAACAGGAATATTTCTTTCATCAGCAACTTGTAAATTTTGCACTGATAGGATGATTTCTCCTGGTAATGTAGGACTTTTATTTAACTGTAAAGCTACTTCCTGTCCTACCATCAATGTTGCTAACTGCTGAGGTGTCGCCGCTTCAGTTGATGTTGTTGCTACTACCTTTCCCTGGCGTAAAACTGTTACTGAATCACAAAGATTCATTACCTCTTCTAATTTATGACTGATAAAAATGATTGTATTGCCTGCGGCTGCTAATTGGCGCAAGATAGCAATTAATGATTCTACTTCTGGCAGTGTCAAAACTGCTGTAGGTTCATCAAGAATCAACAATTTTGCTCGACGGTAGAGAACTTTGAGAATTTCTACGCGTTGTTGTGCCCCAACAGATAAATTTTCAACTTTGGCATTAGGGTCAATTTCTAATCCATAAGCTTGGGATAATGCGGCAATTTCTTGCTGTTTATATTGTAAATTTAGCCGCCAAGTTTTCTCCGTCCCTAAGATGATATTTTCTGTAACAGTCAATTGGGGTACAAGCATGAAGTGTTGGTGAATCATGCCAATACCTAATTTAATTGCCTCATTTGGTGAGGTAATTTTTATTAGTTGTTCTTGGAGATAAATCTCACCAGCATCAGGTTGATAGAGTCCACTAATAATATTCATTAAAGTACTCTTACCTGCACCATTTTCACCTAGTATTGCATGAATAGTTCCAGATGCAACAGAGAGATTGATATTGTCGTTAGCAATAAAAGACCCAAAGCGTTTGGTAATATTTTTTAAGTGTAAATAGTTCATATAGCACTTCTCGTTTGCGTGAGGTACATCCGTAGGGGCACGGCAGTGCCCATAGGTGTTAACTTCAGCTAAAATCTCCTGACTGCATGAGTTTTGCCCTCACCCCCAGCCCCTCTCCCAAATTGAGAGAGGGGAGGATAATTCTCCAATTTCCCTTCTCCCAACATGGGAGAAGGGGTTAGGGGATGAGGGCATTATGTTGTCGTTTTCTTCACGCAGCGCGTATCCTTACCAGCCTCTTTGCAGTCTTCAAAAACGATTTTTTTATTAACAATTTCTTGCTTTACATTCAATACCTTTTGCTTTACTGCCTCCGGTATGATTGCTCCGAATTTTCCTAAAAATAAGATATCTGTTCTTTCTAGCCCAATTGTATATATTTGTCCTTTGATTTGTTTTTGTTTGGCTAATTCTGCTATATAAACTATAGCTAAGTCTAAGCGTTTGACAGCGCTGGTTAAGACAGCTTTTGGTGCAACATCTAATTGATCTTTAGTGTTACCAAAAGCATATACTCCTTTTTCACCTGCTGTTTGTAAGACTGCGGCTGAGGCATTATCTAACCATTGATAGATGACATCAGCCCCGGAAGAAATTAATGCTAGAGTCGCTTCTTTGGCTTTGGCAACATCATTCCAATCACCTGTAAAAGTAGAAGTAATTTGGATATTTGGTTTAACAGACTTTGCTCCTAATTCAAATCCCCGCAGTTCTCCTTCGGTTGCGGGAAACTTCTCTCCAGTAATATAAGCTAATTTATTAGATTTAGTAACAGAAGCACCGATTAAGCCACATAAATAACTAGCTTGTAGGTGATCTATTCGTAAAGAAGCAATATTCTCAGCCTTGAGATTACCATTTACTCCCACAAAAAATGTGTTGGGGAACTGTGAGGCGACTTGTTCAATTGCGGCATCAAATTGTCCGCCATGCGCGAAGATGAGATTGTAACCTTTACGAGCAAAATCTGTTAATACTTCTGTTTGATCTGCTTGTGCTACTTTTTCGACATAGGCAGTTTCTGCACCTAGCTTTTGTTTTGCTAGATTGATTCCTTCATAACCAGATTGATTCCAGGCTTTATCGGTAATCATTCCAGGGAGAGCGATCGCTATTTTAAACCCTTCAGTACCACCCGTTGGTGTCGTTGGCTTATTACTGCAAGCTTGCAGCAATAAACTAGTACCAAATCCTGCTGAACCGAGCAAGATAAATTTACGCCGACTAAAGTTTGTTGTCATACCTCGCCTTCAGATAGATAACTATTTGAGTTATTTCAACACTCTAAAGTCGTAGGTGGTATTTTGGAAACAATTTCTCCCGGATTTCTCAAAAACGCGATAAATCGCCGTCTCTTGCCCTACTCCTGTATTCTATGCAGTTTTAGTATTTTCATCAGATGCTTGTTCTGCAACATTTTTCAAGCGACTCGACCTAATTTTGCGGATGCGATCACTATAGCGAACACCACCCGCCATCTCATATTCGCGGCTGTCTTTGCCGTATTTGATACCAACCACCATCAGCATCTTTTCAGAAAGCTGACTCAAGTTTTTTTCCATCTCTTCAATTTCAGTTTTAGAAGAGTCAACTACAGACAGAGCAGTATTATAAACATCAATTTTGTTGCGTAACTGGTCGATTGACTCAATTAGTTTTTCCAAACTATAATTTTCATCAAATTTGATGTTTGGAACAATCGATTTTAGTCCGGCGGATCTTAACTGAGCTTTTTCTAAAATACGGGATGTACGTTTTTTACGAGACATAAAACTACTCCTTTAAAATGCTTATAGAGCTAGCTTGCCTCAATTAATGTGGATTCTGGTTCAGCAAAACTCACAATTTTTGTAATAAATTTTTCAAGTTATAGCAGTAATTTTTCGTAATTTAATTACTGAATGTTGGTATTTATAGAGATAATTATCTAAGCTTCATCAAAACTTTAAGGAAAGCTGCTCCCACAAGTTGCAAAGCTGCTCCCGTAAGTTGCAAAGCTGCTCCCGTAAGTTGCGAAGCTGCTCCCGTAAGTTGTGAAGCTGCTCCCATAAGTTGCGAAGCTGCTCCCATAAGTTGCGAAGCTGCTCCCATAAGTTGCGAAGCTGCTCCCATAAGTTGCGAAGCTGCTCCCATAAGTTGCGTAGCAGCTCCCATAAGTTGCGTAGCAGCTCCCGTAAGTTGCGTAGCTGCTTCAGTATGTTGGGAAGTGAGTAAGCAGCAATTTGTTGCTAGATATCGCTGTGTAAGCAGAGCAACAACAGGCGATCGCCATTACCATATCGTTTGAACAAGATATTGTATAATTTGCCGATCAATTGTCACAATTGGCAAATTCTCTGAATGCGAGGAGAACTGGTATTTGTGAGGGCGACTAGACGTGCAACTGGAATCCCCTGTTGAGCAATTACGACTTCTTCACTGAGCAGTACTTGATTGAGAAGTTCACTAAATTTGGCGGTTGCTTCAGTAACGTTGACAGTGATAGTCATCTGCCTTGGTAATTAATTCCTAATATTCTTTACGATAACACTAGATGGGTGGGCGATCGCGATCGCAAGTTAGACAAATCCAATTGCTGCGCCGTACCACACAAGCGTGAAATTTAGATGCATTTTTCCTGAAACACAACTCAAAGACTTTCAGTTTGACAAAAATATAACTGTTAAAATCAGCATAATGGTGTCAAAATGCGAAATAATACACCCAATAGGAGAAAAATGCCAGCCATTGTTAAATTACAACTCTCCTTAGAAACTTTAGCAGAAGCAATATCTTCTCTTGATTTAACAGAAAAACGTCAACTTCAAGAGCTAATTGAGCAACAAATTTTTGAAGCCGAAGAAGCGTTATACGAAGATGATGCAGAAACACTGGCAGAAATTGAAGCAGTTCGCGCTGAGTATAGCAATGGTGAGTCCGTGACTATAGATGAATATCTTGCTAACCGCTCAGAGCAGAGATAATGAGTTATGCGATCGCTATTTCAAAGTCGGTACAAAAGCAGATCGATAACTTGCCAAATGATATTGCTCTGCGTGTTATTGAGAAAATCCAATATCTTGCTTCGGAACCACGTCCCGATGGAATTGTCAAGTTAAAAGGTTCTGATAACGAGTATCGTATTCGGATAGGTGATTATAGAGTTCGTTATGAAATTGATGATGAAAGTCAACTCGTACAAATTTTGCAGTGCAAGCATCGGAAAGATGTTTATAAAAAAAGTTAGTTGAGATATGCTCAACGGAAATGCGATCGCCTAGTGTTTTGTAGGAAAGACCAATATAGGCGATCGCACTTCGCTTAAAACTATAGATCCTGCATCCCCTTATACCAATTGACCAAAATCACGCTACAGATGCAAGTTAAATCTAACTCTCTTAAATTACAAATTACGAACTTGTACTGAGCGTAGCCGAAGTATTACGAATTACAAATTATTTCCACCATCGCCCCACATCCACAATCGCACGAGCAATTTCTAATATTGCTGCTTCACCACCTAATGCAAAGATAACTGGAACCCATACTTTGATATCTTGCAGCAAATTAGGACGAGTGCGAAGGGATAGTTCATGAAGCGAATCTTGCCAAAGTAAAAAAAGTTCGGCAGCTGGCGTTTGTGATGAACTGTCAGCTAAGGTACTCAAGGTATTGGCACGAGAAGACTCATTCTGAATCGTCTTTGCTGCTGCTAAGGCTTCTAAAAATAACTCTGGTGGTAGATTCTTAGCTAAGGCAGTCAAGGCGTTGGCACGAGAAGACTCATCCTGAATCGCCCTTGCTACTGCTAAGGCTTCTGAAAATAACTCTGGTGG
>NZ_JBALDD010000028.1:0-74659 GCF_036917555.1 Nostoc sp.
ATTGATTTTTTTGTACAAGCACTACTGGCTGACTCTAATAATAATTATCTGTCTCGCCCATCACTGCTTCCTAAATATTAGACCTGAATCCTTACATGAAACCAACTATTTTACTGATATTTCAGTACTTAAATGTTCGTCTCTTCGTCACACTTACTTACAATTTTCTTGCTAACCATCTTGACAAATCCTGTTTTAAATGAAATGAATCAGCCCTGCTTTTTAAGGGGGGCTAGGGGGGATCAGTTAGTGCCTAAAATCACAGCCAACCACTTTTAAAACAACCTCTAAGCTCGACTTTATCCAAAATTAAGAACTCGCTTTCTTTATCCGGCAAAAACCCTAGCTTTTTGGCAAATACTTTTTCCACGTCACAGATTATAGATAAAGTTAATAAAGTAAAACTACTGTCCTACAAAGGTTTTAGCTTAAGCGATCGCGTTGTGAAAAAAATGGATAAAGTCGAGCTAAGGTAGGCAAACTTTTGCCAGAGTGTACTATATTAAAATTTTGTCCCGATATCTAGGTAAGCTCCTATTTTTCTCATTTAACAAGAAGATCGCAGAGAAAGTCATAGGCAATTACAGTCAAGAGTAGGCATACTGAAAGAGGGAGAAAAAACTTTAGACCACTCCCTCCCAAATCGGCGTGAAGGTGATTAAGCAACAATGAGACGTAAATCTACTGGTAGATCGGCTACTACTTCTAAACCCTCTATTTTCCAATCCCCTCTATTTAACTTCACCACCATCGCAATTATGGGAGGGGTGTTGATTTTGGGAATTGGGATTGGCATCGCTTTTAGTTCTACAACCACATTGGCTCCATCAAATGTAGCTTCCCGTGAATTTATAGACACTAAAGCACCGAACCCGGAAATTTGTGTGCAGTACGGAGCCAGCGCGATGGTGATGGACGCTAGACTGTTCGTTACTCTCAACCCCTTCAATGTCTATGTTGCCCAGCCTAGTATGCGTCCCGGATGCGTAATCCGACAAAATAACTGGGCGCTTTTAGAGAACCGCAAGTTGGTGACATCCGATCAGGTTAGAGATTGCAAAAATCGCCTGAACACCTTTGGTTTCACAGGTAACTTGGACAGTGACAAACCTGATATTAGATGTATATATCAGAATGAAGCTGCTCAAAACTTCTTCACTGCTCAACCGGGAGCAGTTGGAACACCTCAAGAAACGGATAGATTTTAAATTTGGGCATGAGGTATTGGGCAGAGGGGAAAACTCTTCTCCCTGCTCCCTTGCTTCTTCCCAGTCCCCAGCGATCGCATTTGCCTTCATCAGATCATTCGTACTCATCACGTATAATGGTCAAACCTAAAGCTTTGTAGGCACTCAATATATTATTAGATACTGTCGGTGCAGTTACTAAGTAAGTCAGGGCACGAATGGACTCCACTAGATAAGGAGCAGCCGTGTCTAATTTTTCTGCTGTCGCTAATCCTACTACTTCAGCCGATCCAGCAATCATAGCTCGTTTGACATGGGCTTCATCTAAGTTAGGTACACTAATCCCAACCTCTGGATGCAAACTGCAAACTCCCAACATGCACAAATCTGCACGAATCATCCGTAATGTCTCAATCGTGACAGTACCCACGTTCACTAAGGCTTTTTTGTAGAGTTGTCCACCTAACATCACAACCTCTATATGGGGATGTTCTGCTAAAGCAATGGCGATTGGCGGACTATTTGTGATCACTGTTGCGTGCAAATCTAGGGGCAAATGACGGGTTACTTGGAGAGTTGTTGTACCTCCGTCTAAAATCACCACCTGTCCTGTACAAACTAATTTTGCTGCTGTCCGAGCGATCGCTTCCTTTTCTTTCGGCGCTTGCTTTTGGCGATCGGCATAACTGGCGGTGGCTGGAGATTTAAGGAGCGCTCCCCCATGAACACGTTGCAATAGTCCGGTTTCTGCCAGTTCTCGCAAATCCCGCCGAATCGTATCCTCAGAAACTTTGAGAACAGCACTAAGTTCTGTCGAAAGTACCTTTTTATCACGACGCAGAATTTCTAAGATAAATTGTCGTCGTTCAGCAGTTAGCATAATTAATTTTCCTGAAAATGCGTTTTTGAACTTGAAATTGCACGTTTGTGAGTTTATACTTATTGATAAGCAAGTCTTTGTACGGTAATCCGTAACTTCAATTGAATTCAAGTACATTCATGCACAATTGAATGTATTGATTTTGGCATTTAATCAAATCACATGGTTCCACAAGGGTTCTGAGTGGTTGACTTGAGCTTGGATAATTGTTGCCCAATGAGGGTTTCAACAATTTTTTTTGTAGTGCGATCGCGCGTTCCGTCTGTGCAAATTGTTTTTTATTCAATCAAGAAACCATGACTATTATGAACACCCAATTTCCAATTGATCTCGGTGCTTACAAACCTTTAGCGCTCAATCCCGCAAATTCCAGCCTCACCGCTGAACAACGAGATACTCTCAAAGCGAATATTCAACTTTGCCGAGATGCGATCGTCTTTTTTACAGCGACTGGCTCTGCTAGCGGAGTCGGCGGTCATACTGGCGGGCCATACGATACAGTCCCAGAGGTGATGATCCTTGATGCCTTTTTCCGGGGAGCATCGGAGCAATTTGTACCGATTTTCTTTGATGAGGCAGGACATCGAGTTGCCACTCAATATCTGATGGCAACATTGCATGGTGATTTACCTGCCGAGCAACTTTTACGTTATCGCCAAGCACATTCCAATTTACCGGGACACCCGGAACTAAAACTAACTCCTGGTGTAAAATTTAGTTCTGGGCGCTTGGGTCATATTTGGCCTTACATCAATGGTGTGGCAATGGCGAATCCAGGCAAGGCTGTTTTCTGTCTCGGTTCTGATGGTTCGCAGCAAGAAGGCAATGATGCCGAAGCTGCTCGCTTGGCTGTTGCTCAACATCTCAACGTCAAGCTGCTCATTGATGACAATGATGTAACGATCGCCGGACATCCTTCTAAATATTTACCTGGTTTTAGTGTCGCCAAAACCTTAGAAGGGCACGGGTTGAAAGTACTTCAGGGAGACGGGGAAGACTTAGACGATTTATACCGTCGCCTGAGCGAAGCTGTGAATACTCCTGGAGCGATCGCTCTGATTAATAAACGCCCGATGTGTCCTGGTATTGAAGGTTTAGAAGGTTCCATTCATGGCCATGATGTAATTCCTGTAGATTTAGCAGTTAAGTATCTAGAATCTCGCGGACAAACTGCGGCTGTCGAATACCTTAAAAGTATTGAGAAACCCAAACAAACATATAAGTTTTTGGGTTCTGGTGACAAATGGGGCGCTAACCGTAGTGTGTTTGGTGAAGCCGTGGTGGGTGTCCTTAGTCGCATGAGTGAAGTGGAGCGTAAAGAAAAAGTCAAGGTTATTGATAGCGACCTAGAAGGCTCCTGCGGTTTGAAGATAATTCATGAAACATACCCAGAAATATTTATTTCCTCCGGCATTATGGAACGGAGCAACTTCTCTGCTATGGCCGGATTCGGGATGGACGAGGGCAAGCAAGGTATTTTTGCGACCTTCAGCGCCTTCTTAGAAATGTGTATCTCAGAAATCACGATGGCACGGCTGAACTATTCCAATGTTCTGTGTCATTTTTCCCATGCGGGTATAGATGACATGGCAGATAACAGCTGCCACTTTGGTATAAATAATATGTTTGCCGACAATGGCTTGGATGATGGCTACCCAACACAGTTGTACTTCCCGGCAGATAATAATCAAATGACAGCTTGTGTAGAAGCTGTGTTCTTTGAGCCGGGACTGCGGTTTATTTTCTCCACCCGTTCCAAAGTGCCCAATATTCAGGACAGCAATGGCAATGACTTCTTTGGAAGTGGCTACAAATTTGTTCCTGGTAAAGATGAGGTTATACGAGAAGGGACGCAAGGCTACATTATCAGTTTTGGCGATGCTCTCTACCGTGCCGTTGATGCTGTAGAGCGTCTTAAGCAAGAAGGGTTAGACGTTGGTTTGATTAGCAAAACAACTTTAAACACTATTGATGAAGAAATAATTACCAAAGTTGGTAACGCTCCTTTTGTACTTGTAGTAGAACCTTTCAACCGTCGGACAGGCTTAGGTAGTCGTTTCGGCTCTTGGCTACTAGAGCGGGGGTTGACTCCCAAATATGCCCATCTTGGAACTTATAAAGAAGGTTGCGGCGGTTTGTGGGAACAGTACCCATATCAAGGTATCGATCCAGTCGGCATCATCAACAAGGTAAAGGAGTTAGTTGGAAAAAAATAATTCATTGTATTAGGGCATAGCGCATAGCAAATGGGGCATTGGTTCGATTTCCCATGCCCCATACTTCGACACTGCTCAGTACAAGTGCCCCATGCCCAATTCCCTATTTTTATTTAGTTTTGGGTAAAGGTTGACCAAACTCAATGATTTGGGGTTCGGGAGCATTGGGGATTGTTGGAACTGGAAATTCTGATATTCCCAAAGGAGGAATGTTATTTAAATTATCGGGTTGATTTGGGAAAGAAGGAGGGGGAAGAACTAAAGCAGGTTGTTGAGAGGATGTATTTTGATTTAAAGGAGGTACGGTGACAAAAGGCTGCTCTGAGTTAGTAGTAGTTGAGGGCAGTTGATTGGATGGAGGCGGAGCTGTGAGTAAGGGCGATTGTGGATTAGTAGTTACAGGTGGGTTACTAGGCGGCTTTTGGAGTGTTTGAGGTTGTTTCTTGGCTGAAGGTGCGGACTTTCCTGGTTTTACGGCAGTAGTTTTTTTACCAGAAATAACCGGACGTAATACCCAGCGAGTGGAGTTTTTTCGGGAAACGGGTTGCAGTTGTACCTTTTTGGGATTAAAAACAGTCCCTGCTGCTAAATCTAAGACAATACGTGTATCGTTTGCGTTTAGCTGAGAAATGCGAATGCTTTTGATTGCTCCAGAATAATTTTGTAGTGTGGTAACTTTGCCCAACTTAGTATTCGGTAAATCTACAACTAGACGAGAAGGTTGTGCCAGGTAGAAATAACGAGGGGTTGTGCCTGCTGAGAGGGTGATTTCGAGTTGCTGTGTCTTAGGGGAAAAACGCCAATTATTTAGCTTTGCCCCTGGTGTTGCAGCAGTAGTACAAGTTTCGAGGGCGATCGCTGCCCAAAAGCCTAATATACTGATACTAAATAGCTGCTTGCCCCATTGATAAAATGGCTTAGTCTTTAGTCCTTGATCCATTCTGTTTATTTGCTCCATAAAACCCATACAATGCGCTCACATTGCTGTTTACTTCGCGCTGACAATCCCGTAGATGCGATTAATCGCGTCTCTACCCACTCCCCATTCAATTAGCTTTTTGGGGCACAGCCGTAAATTTCAGAGTTTGTGGAATACCATTTACGGTTAATTGACCTGTCATATTACCTTTATCCACAAATTGCATTTGAATTGTGACTGAGTTCAGAGGATCATTTTGGGGGCGAGGAATATTACAAAGGATTGATCTACCAACTTTCCCAGATAAATTTAACTGTTGATTTCTGAAGATGCCTGCCAGAGAGTGCTTTTCGTCAGTGTCGGCGTTAGCGTTTGCCGGTAATACAGAGGCATTTAAGTAAATACCTGACTGCTCAATATTTAACGTCAGGGTATCCGATTTTTCACAGTTCGGCAAATTCTCAGCTAGGGTTAGACGATAGCGACCGTTAACTGGACGAGGAGCCTTGAGTTTGTTTTCTCCGTAAACACTGACAGTTTTAAACAACAGTAGCACTGAAATTATTGCTACTCCGTAAAAAGCTAAAGATTTAAAGTTGAAATGATTCATGTTTTCAACTCCTCAATGTTGGTTCTTGACTACTAACATCAGGAAGCATGGAAGCCAGATGAGCGCTGACTTGACTGTAACGGCGGGTGATCAGCAGGGAGGAGGAACATTGAATGGCTAGTTGATCTGTATATCTTCCCAAAGTTTGACGCTCAATACCCCAAGTGCGGCTAGTGCCTGCAATTGTCAGGTCTACATTTTTTGAGGCTTCGACTACAGCTTGGATTGGATTTGGAGCTTGGACAATTTTGATTTCGATGCGATCGCGTACACTACTCGGTAATTGCTCCATCATCGTATTTAACTCGTAACTTAATTCATCCTTGAGTTGATTTTCAGGTACAACCTGCAAAACCTGTAACAGACAAGTTTCACGGTTAATTAGCAGTCTCAGAGCTAGTGTTAGCGCTAAATCATCATGAATATTTGCTGAATAAGGCACCAACAGGCTTTCTAATTGCTCGCCTCCTCTGTCCACAAACACGGCAACATCGACTGGCGCAGTAGTGAGCATTTGACCAACTCTTCCACCTAAGCGGTTGCTACTAAAAGCTGGGCGATGCCATCCCACAAGAATTAAATCAGCTTGTTTGAGGGCGGCAATCTGTGCGGTTTCCCGTGCCACATTACTAGATATGCGAACGATCGGACGCACGTGAGCGCGTATTTCTACTGGTTCGAGAGTATTAATCAATTCTTCTAGCTGCTGCCGACGCTGGGCAATTAATCGGTCTGCTTCAACTGGCGTACTTTCAAAGGCATAATCTTCTTCAAATTCAATCAAGCTCAGAGGGTTAACAACAGCGGGATGTCGGGAGTTGAGAGCGATGCTTGCTGCCAACTGTAACAAGCCTTTTTGGGTACTCGGATTCGCTACTGGCACTAAAATTCGGTAGGGACGAATGTAAGTTTCGGCATCAGTAGCGCTGGTAGCTGTTTCTGCTTCTAACTCCGGTTCCACCACATCTAACCTGATCAGCTTTTTCGGATATGTCCATTCCAGTAGTGGTGAGGTCATGAAGGTAGTTACCAATGCCATAATTACCAGCATGGTAAATATTAAGGGGGAAATTACCTTTAACTCTAGACCAATGTTTAGTACTATCAGTTCGGTTAAACCGCGAGTATTCATTAACCAACCGAGTGCCGAGGCTTCCCGTTTACTAATGCCACTAACACGGGCCGCTACATAAGTACCAACATATTTGCCTGCGATCGCCACTGCTAAAACCAACGCACACAAAAGCCACAATTCAGGACGGTTGAGCAAGCCTATCTGCGTTTTTAAGCCACTGTAAGCAAAAAATATTGGCAGCAAGAAAATTAGGACAAAATCTTCCGTTTTCACTGCCAATTCCCGTACTAAATCTTCATTTTTGGGCATGGCTGCTCCCAGCAAAAATGCTCCAAAAATTAAGTGAATCCCAATTAGTTCGGTGATTAGTGCCGACGCAACCACGGCCATATAAATCCCAGCTAGCAGTAATTGGCTGAGTCGTCCCGCCCGCAGGTAATGTTTGGCAAGGCGTTGCAGGAACCAACGACCTGCTGTCAATATCAAGCCGATGTAGACGATACTGGCGATAATTGTGGGTATGGCACCAGCAAAGTCGCCAGTCCGAGCAACTGCGATCGCTACTGCCAAGAGACACCAAGCTGTGACATCATCCACTGCTGCACAAGTTAACGCCAAAGTTCCTAAACGCGTTCCTTGTAAATTGTTTTCAGTAATGATTCGCGCCAACACTGGAAAGGCAGTAATCGACATCGCCGCCCCCAAAAATAAGGCGAAGGCGGTAAAGGATACACTTGCATCGGAAACTAGGGGATAAAGTAGCACTGCTAGCAATGTTCCTAGAGAAAATGGCACCAAAATGCTGACATGAGAAGTTAAAACTGCTACTTCTAATTGGCCGCCGAGATATTTGGGATTTAGTTCTAGCCCAATCAGAAACATGAAAAATATTAGTCCCACCTGAGACAAAACATTCAGAAAAGGAAAAGTTTCTGGTGGAAACAAGGTAACTGCTAGATGGGGAGCAACTAAACCAAATAAAGATGGGCCAAGCATAATTCCGGCGACAATCTCACCAATTACCAGTGGTTGCTTAATGGAACGGAATGCTAGCCCTACTAGCCGTGAAAGCCCAATAACAATCAGCACCTCAACCAGAACGAGAATAACTATGTGCATGGTTTCCTCAAAATTAACTATCTGGTTTCCCTAAGATAATTCTTTAAAAGAGTGGGAAATGTCAAGCTTGTTAAATATAACTAAGAGTAATTTCTGCTTCGTTGTTATATGAATTATTGTTAAGATGCAGTTACAGCCGTGAAACATCAATTCTGATGATTTTAGGAGCTACATCTCGAATAACTTCCGAATTAACAATAGCAAGAAAACTAATTAATCGGTAGTTAGTTTGTAGTAATGCTTAAACACTACTACAAACAAATTGGCGGTTATATGGCAATTCTATTTGATTTGCTTTCCACTAAGTGGCTTAGAATCCCGACTTTTTCAAGAAGTCAGGGATATTTTTATTCATAAATTATTTAGGATTACTATAACCAGAGTTAAAGCAGAGAATTTTATCCAATTACTAAGTAATTAGTTTTATATTTAAATTTACTTAATTAGAATATTTATCATAGCTTGTACCGTGCAATAAAAAGGCGATTAGTGGTGATGCCATTAGGGTAGTAATGACTGCCATAATAACCATGATAGTGAATAAAGTTGGGGTAATTATACCTTGTTCCAGACCAATATTGAGGATGATTAACTCCATCAAACCACGAGCATTCATCAAAGCGCCGATAGTTGCAGATTCGCGCCAATTTTCCCCGGCTAATTTTGCAGCTAACATACAAGCAACACCTTTACCAAGAATTGCGATCGCAATAATTAACAGCGTCACTCCCCACAAAGTAGGTGTGTTTACCAAGCCAATTTGAGTGTTTAGTCCAGAAAAGACAAAAAATATTGGTAACAAAAAAGAAGTAGTTAAAAATTCTGTATATTGGCGAATTTGTTGGGCGAATTCTCCCCGTGGTGTCACTGCTCCCAACACAAAAGCACCGAATATTGCATAGATGCCTGTAACATCGGTAAACCATGCACAAAACATCAAAATTATCAACATTAAAGTCAGGGTTTGTCTGTTCACACCTTCGCGTTTTGTCATGTGTGTGAACGCCTTCAGTAGAGGTTGACTGAGAAAAATCGCAAATAACACATAGCAAATGCCACCACCAATTGCTAATATGGCAATGCTTAGAGAATTTTTCACACTAGCAAGCACAATCGCCAACAAACACCAAGCAACTCCGTCATCTACTGATGCTGCACCTAAAGCCAAAGTACCGAAGCGAGTTTGTGCAAGACCGCGTTCGTAAAGAATCCGAGCTAACATCGGGAAAGCCGTAATTGTCATCGACGCACCCAAATACAAAGCAGCTGACCAAGGCATAACTTTTGGTTGAAAGAAATCACCATTGTGATAAAACCAAAAAGATGCGATCGCTCCTAAAATAAAGGGAGTGATAATCCCAGCCGCAGATAGCAAACTTGCACTTTTAATATGATGTTTTAAGAGTTTGGTATTAAACTCTAAACCAATCAAAAACATATAAATTGCCAACCCAATCTGGCTGATAGCATATAAAATCGACATTGATGGATTGGGTATCTTGAGTCCGACAGCAGTGATGATAGGAAGCTTAGGAAATAGCCATTGCTGAAAATCTGGTGCAATCAATCCTAAAAGTGATGGCCCTAGCATTACACCTGCGATCATTTCGCAAACAACATCGGTTTGACCAAGATAGCGGCGTCCTATAATCGTGACAATGCGACAAGTGGTTAAAATAACTGTAAGTTGTAGAAATAGCCGAATAACCAGATCAAAATTTGACATTGCACTTCCTTAATTTGCGTCTCTGCATTGAAGAATTTTCCTAGACTTTAGAGTTTTTCCTGTTTTACTCATATACAGTGTATTTAGGTAAATGAAGTACACAGGTAGGGGCACAACATGTTCTACAACAGGCAATGTGTTGCTTTGGTTTCCAAAGTTGTAGCAGTTGCCATGTTATTCTTAGGAACGCATACAACTGTACGTCAATACAAGATATTGCATCCAAACTAAAACTGCCATATATGATTTTTTATGATTTGTTAATTTGCAATTTATAACCTTTTTCATCTATTTGAAGTACAAATCGGCTGTAGTGACGCACAAATATGCATCCATAAATGTCAACTTAATCTAAAAGTTAGGTTTAGCAAGAGTTCTAGGGTTGCCCTCATCCCCTAACCCCTTCTCCCAACATGGGAGAAGGGGAACTGGAGAATTTGCTCCCCTCTCCCAATTGGGAGAGGGGCTGGGGGTGAGGGCAAAACTCATGCAATCAGGAAGGATATTTCAGCTTAAGTTGACACGTATCATATGCGTCCCTACCCTACGGTTTAATTACCTGAAAATTAATATAATTTTTAATTAAATTAGTTTCGATAATTTGAGATTTTACAACCACTCAGCGCCTCGAAAACGCCAACGAAGGAAGAGAATTCGCATCAGGCTTTGGGAACTAATAAAAACTGCTATCCACACGATACTATAGTGCAATAAAAAAGTTCCTGCTGACAGTTCTTCCTTAGGCAAAGGTATTGGTAAAAAGCCAAATAGTTTGACTCCACAAAATATAAATATTAATTCCCATATACCAGCTAAGAGTTGATAAGCTGCGGGCCAATCTCTATCCCAACGAGATTTTTGTAGATAGTCATAAAGCACATCCCAACCTAAACCAAAGATGGCGACATAACCAAGTATCCAAAAATAAACCGAGTTAGCACCAGGGCCAATCCAACCCATTGCAAATGGCAAAGATACGAGTACACCAACAGTTGCCAGTAATAATAATCGAGTTTGCCAGCGACCAAATAAAGTTGGTGTCATAGGAGTGCTGAGTGCTGAGTTAGGAGTTAGGAGTTAGGAGTAATGAATAATATAGAGAAATTAGAGTTTTTATAAATAGATTTTGACTCGCTTCATTAAAAATTTAGGAAGATTGTGGTGCTTTTTGCAAGGGTCGCAAATACGAGAATATCGGCTAGCTCCAAAGCACCAACACATCTATATTATTAGGATGGTTTCAGGTGATAATCAAATTTAGAATGGTAAGCTGCATTGGCAAAGTCCATTGAAGGTATGGCATCCCAATTGATTACATCTTCTAACAAAGCTTGATAACCTAACGTATTGGGATGAAGTCCATCTTCACTCAAGCGTTTGAACCGCCAACTTTCACTGCGTTCCATCCATTGCTCAAAAATATCCAAATAGGGAATCTGCCTTTTGGTGCAAGCAATTCGAGTTGCTTCTTTGTAGCGGTACTGGTCGGCATGATTATAGTAAAAACAATCTAAAAATGGCATTTTAGCTTCATCCACTGGCACCATACCCACAAATAACACAGGACAAAGTTGCTGTGCTAAATCTAGCAGAGAGGCAATTTCCTTTTCAAATAAGGTAAAATCTGTGTAACTTCGACCATCGGGACGTGCTAACCGGGCTGAATCATTCACCCCTACTGATAAAATAATCAAATCGGGAACACGATTTCGCAGTTCACCTCGGTGGCGAAATTCAACTTCTAGTCTTTGGGCTACTTGTTGGGTGCGATCGCCTCTTACCCCTAAATTATAAAGAATATGACCGGCACTATCCGGCAACATCCACCATCGCCGTAGTTGCTCAATCCAGCCTCCTTTTTCCGGGTCGCCGAATCCATAAATTAAGCTATCCCCCAGTGCGACAATCTTCATAGGCTGAAAGTGATTTGGTGGTACAGACAGCTGCATTGAGGAAGAAGCGAGAAATGTGTGCATTTAACAACTATATTTTATATCTTTACAAGATTCTATACATTTCTATACCATAGATGGCTATCTTTAGTATTCAAGCATCTATGGATTTTTTACTTGTTGATATGGTTGCAAGGTTAATATTCCCGCAGTTGAGCTTCTGTACGATGGGCTACGCCTACGTGCTTTAACAATTAGCATCAGAATCGAACTGCAGAGGCGCTGAGGACGCTGAGAAAGAGGGAGATCCCCGCAAAATTTTCGCCCTTTTGTCATAAATTCAAATGGGCGAAAATTTTATTTTTGGGATGTAGGGAATTCTGCTGGGCAATTCCACGGACGTAACATAAGTCCTCATCTACAGACGGATAAGTAGTGCAGGTACGTCAATCGCTAAAAGTAAATACTCACTTACCAATTGATTTGTCAAAAAAGTTGACACAAGTAGTTTTTCTGTAATATTCTATATTACAAAAGTAATGAGTTAGATTAAAAAGACTTCCTCGCCAGTACAGTGGAAATAAAATTGCCATTTGTACACAATTAGTTGATATTACGAGAAAAATTTTTCAAAACTTTCTACTTAACACAAAATAACTTAATTAACGCTGCATAACCGATAAATATGGATTTTGACTATTTTAGAAGCAATGAAGGCACTCCTACAAATAATACTCGGCAAAGCTTACTTGCTTGCGGTTGGCGACCGTTTAATCGAGAGTTAGACTGGGGATTTTTGTGGCAACTATTGTACAGTGACTCCCGCGAATTAAGTCAAAAAAGTTTGAATTTGGCAAGTAATGTTGCTGATGTTTTAGGACGAAATAATTATACTTGGTGGGCTAATTTATTAAGTGTTGTATCTGATAATACCCGCTACGAAGTTGAAAAGTTTTGGAATTACATCACACCAGATCCTCAATCACCAGATCATCGCTACAAAGATGTTTTGAGTACGGAAACGCCCATCGTCCAATTTGTCAGTCGTAGTAGCATTCCCATTGATTATGTTCTTAATCGACTGCAAGAAATTACTGTACTGCGAGTTTTAGGTGTGTTGGGTAATCCCGATATTATTACCCAGTATTACTCCGAAAGAGATTTTTATTTTCCTATAGATAGATTTGTTAGCTGGGAGCGCTTAGACGTTATTAATACTGTTTACGCTTACTGGTCTAAGTATGACATTTGGTTGCAAATTGATGCCTATGATCGCGGGCGACGACAATATACTTTAATGGCGAAAAATCTCGCGCCACTAATTAACAAAGCAACTTACGACTTAGCAGTGATGCTGAGTGGATATCAAAGTCGTGTAGGCAAAGTTCATAGTCAATTTAACATTCGGACATTTCCCGCAGATATACAAAACTTTACTGATTCTGTACAGCAAGCGATTTTAAATCAAAACCAGCTAGCGGTTGTTGTACATGGACAACCAGGTACTGGTAAAACAGTCTGGACACAGGCAGTAGCAAAAGAAATTCTTGTACCTTTAGGGTACGTAATTTTTATTTTAGATCATGATGCGATCGCTAATTTTGTCCCACCGACTTACATCGAGCGTATTTGTATCGTTATTAACGAAGCTGATAATCTAGCGCAAAATCGTGCTTCGGAGGTAGCCCAATACAATAACAAAACCGAACACATTCTCAGTTTGCTAGATGGCACTTTATATCAGAGTGTAATTGATGACTCTGGTATTCAGACGCAGCAACGGTTAGTTATTTTGATGACTTGTAATACTACTGAAAGATTAGATCCAGCCATGTTACGTAAAGGTAGGGTGGATTTAATATATGAGTTTACCCAACTATTTGTTTGAAATCCACTTTTACCAAAGTGTAACCTGTTTTTGCGATACAAGCTGATGCTCTTTGCGCCAAGCCTGGGGAGGTAAACCGTGATGTTGGCGAAACTGGCGGGAGAAATGAGACACATCCTGATAGCCCAATGCTTTCGCTATCTTCTCGACTGTCTCATTATTATTTTGGAGTAAAAAACAAGCTTCCGCCATCCGGCGTTTGACAATCCAGCAGTTTACAGTCTCTCCACTTGTCTCCTTTACTCGGTTAGTTAAGTAAGCAGGTGAGTAACCAACAGCAACAGCCACATCACATAAAGTAATTCCTTGATGATAATGAGCTTCGATAAAGTCGAAAACTTCTTTTAATTGCGGAATGTAGGGAAAGATTGACTTAGAAGAAATGTTGACTTCTCTATTAGAGACGACGGCAACACCAGAAGCGATGGCTGTCGTATCATCTGCAAATACTGATTTTGCAGCTTTCTCGAATTGAATATTGCACCAGTATTGGAGAGTAGCTTGCTTTTCCAAGCGACTAGCGATCGCTCTGAGCAATTCATCTAGTGTCGAGGGTTTGCTAAGATAGTCGTCTGCTCCCAATTCCATAGCTTTGCGAACATCTGCTCTAGTACTACTGCCAGTCAGAAAAATGAAAGGAATAATTGCTGTCAGACGATCTTGGCGTAGCGTACTTAAAACGTTATAACCATCCATATCGGGCATCGTGATATCGCAAATCACTAAGTCGGGTATACGCTTTTGTGCTTGGTGGATGCCAACACGACCGTTGTCAGCACCTATTGTATCAAAACCTTTAGCCTCAAGACCCTTTAAATAAAGATTACGGGTAACGTTATCATCTTCAATGACGAGAATTTTCTTTGGCGATTCGTACATCATTTTCTATTGCAATAAATTTTTGCAGAAGCTAATTGCTAGACTCTTTGGAGAGTATCTAAATAGGAATGAAATTAATTAACTCGTTCCGAGAGTTATGATTGTTAAATTTTTAATTAACAACTATCTTCATTTCAACACTCATAACTCGGAACAGGTCAACTCTGATTTGATTAATGGCAACATTACAGTAAATGTAGTGCCGACACCAACTTCACTTTCTACAGAAACTTGACCATGATGTAAATCTACAAGAGTTTTAAGAATCGATAGTCCTAGTCCAGTTCCAGGTATATGATCGATATTACTACCACGATAAAATGGCTCAAATATTCGTTGTTGATCTACTACTGAAATACCGATCCCTCTATCTTTAACTTGGAAAATTAATTTTTCATTTTGGCAAGATAGTTCTAAATGAATTCCTAGATTCGAGGGAGTATACTTAATCGCGTTATCAAGCAAATTCTTCAAAATCGGCTCTAACAGTTTTTTATCTATATAAGCTGTTAGAGAGTTATCTTTACTTCCAAAATTGATTGATTTTTGGCTAACAATCATCTGCATTTGTGCAACTAAATTCTGACAAAACTGAACTAACTCAAGCGGCTTTGGTTGAAAGTTTAATTTTGCTGATTCTGCTTTAGAGAAGAACAAAATATCATCCAACATCAGGCTCAGTTGTTCGGTAGCTTTTTGAATGTGATCGAGTAATGGTTGGATTTTCTTCTGTGTACGTTTGTCTACTTCTTCTTTAAGTAAACTATTAGAAAATGAAACAATATTCAACGGAGTTCGGAATTGATGGCAAACCATAGAAAGAAAACGCGCTCTAAGTTCGCTAAGTTGTTTGGCTTGTTCTAAAGCTTGGTTAAGACCTAATTCTGCATATTTGTAATCGGTAATATCGATACCTGCAATCAATTCGACTTGGTTTCCCCCAAAATCCAGCACTCCATCAAGCTTGGCAACTGCACAGGCTAGCCAGCGCTCCGTGCCATTTTTTGTTAAAATATTCATCTCTTGGTATTCAAAGTTAGCGGCTTCATCCGGGTTACGTACTTGCCTGCGTTTTTTGCTCTTAATCAGTCGGCGAAGATCGAAACCTGTTAGCAGTTCCTCTTTTGTATAGCCAGTGAGTTGCTCTACTGCTGGATTTATGTAGCAAAGCCGCGTACCTTGAATCAGAAAAGTGCCGGCATCTGTCGTTTCTGCTAAAGTCCGAAATCTAGTTGCGTTCAGACGTAATGCTTCTTCAGTCTGTTTCGATTCAGTAATGTCCCAAATACTCCACACTCTTCCAATAATTTTGCCTTCAAGCAACTGAGGTTTAGAGTAGTGTGCAAAAACTCTTCCATCTTTTAACTCTAGAATGTCGTAACTCTCGAAATCAGATTGGCTAGACACTTCCCAAATCAGCCGACTAAAGGCTTGTGGATCTTTAAGTTGGTTTTCAAAAAAGGTTTTGCAGCGAGGACATTTCTTAGATAGTATTAGGGACTCTGGAATCTGCCACATATCCACAAATTTCTGATTCAAGCTCAGAATATCTCCCTCAAAGTTAACTGCAACAATACCAATGGCAGTAGACTCAAGAGTAGAACGAAGTAAAGAAAGAGATGTTTCTAGTTCTACTTCTTTTGCCTTGACTTGAGAAAATTCCTGTTGCAAATTGTCTTTGGCATCCTTTAATCCATCAGTCCACTTTTGTACGTTCAATTCTACTATTTCATCAGTTTTCTCACGAGCAAAGGCACAGCCAAATTCCATATCTTGGTGTTTTACATAGTTCATGGATATTTCTACCAGAAATATCCGACCTCCTTTTGTCCGATAACGAGATTTAAAGCTAAGGGAACCCTGTGAGCTAATATCTGACCAATTGTGCAGAGAAAAATCTACATCTATATCATGCAGCCTCATAGAAAGTAATTCCTCACGGGAATACTCAGTCATCAAACAAGTGGCATCGTTGACGTAAAGAAACTGCGTGTTTACTCCTAAACAGAAGGCAGCATCTACAGTTTGATTTATTAGAAAGTGAGCAAACTTCATCTCTATTTCTGGTTGTAGCGCCCATTGATTGTTTGATTTAGCTAGTGTATATTCGCCAGAATTCATATTCCTACTTCCTCCTGGTAATCAATCAGCACTATAGCCATTAATGAGTTAATAGTCATAACTTACTAAGATTTTTGGTGTACTGTTCGGCTGTTAAAAAACAAAACTAGTTAGTTACTAGAAAATATTACTAATTGTCTTAACAAAACTTATCATACCAGTAAAGTGTGAATTATTAAACCAAATTTTCCTAAAAAAACGAAATATTTCAAAAAAAATATTATTGACTTAAACAGCTTTTTATAGCAACACAAAATTTAGACAAATCAAATCTAGATTAGTCAATTAACCTTATTAGATAAGAGTTCAAAACTCTTAATCTATAAGTAGAAAAGATATTTTAAATCTAAACTAGCCCTGCATCAGAACTAACTAATAGACATCTCCAGAAATTAATTATGCGTTATCAATAACCCTTGTAGAGATGTAGGAGTGCTACCCCTCTACAAGAGTTCGCCAACCTAAAATTCCTGGGTTTCCACTGGAGAAAGGTTAAAAAATCAAAATTTTTATCCTTTAACCTTTTCCCTAGCAAGGACTTTGGCGAACTACTTGTGTAAAGTAGTTTGATTTTCAACATAAATCAATTTGCAATTCTGGGTCTGACTGAAATGAATAAACTTCCACTCATCAACTTATTTTCTTAATTTATCTTAACTTACTCTTTCAGCGATTTAACTATAGAAGAATATTCTTAGTCATCTGTCGTAAGAAGTACATTTATATCAAAAAAAATACGTATATTTTTAGGTATAGTGTTGCGTTTGTTTTATCATAAAGAAACACTGCATTCGTATACTAAGTATATATTCATACTTTATGCAGGATAAAACACACTTTTTTAAGTTATTTACATATTGGATACTTTATCATTCATCAAATGAATGATAAAAGGTTAAAAAATAATGTCTTTATCGTTACAAATAATTGACTCAAAGAGTTTTTGCTGGCAATATAAAGACCGCTAAATCGCCTCATGCTTAAATTCGGATAAAAAGTTGTGTAAGTTATAAAGCAAAAGAATTGACAACCAGATCAAAAGATTTTCTATTGTAAATTTGGTAATGCACTGATTCTGCGATCACAAAATATCAATCTTTCAGGTAACTAAGTTGCAAATGTCACAATCATGAAAAAAGCGAAATAATTGACATATACATCAAAAGATTTTTCATTGCAAATTAGATTTTTATTGTAGTGGCCAAAAATCTCACCAGGCGTTTATTAATTAGATCGGTGCTATTAAAGCTAGCTATATGAAGCTTTGTAAAGATTCTGAGATACGCTTAACTTCGGGTTAATTGCAAGTTTATACAGTTTTGCACCATTTAGTTTTTCGCCGCTAATCTACTTAAATACTGTGGTCATCATCATAAAAACGAAAAAATTGACATCTCCATCAAAAGATTTTTGATTGCACGACAGTCTTCATCTCCTTTATTCTAGTGATAAGAAGCACAGCCTCAACTGTTGTATGCTTTCAGTAAAAATTTTTTGGTACTGCGCTCACAAGCATTAATCAGCAGCGATTAGCCATTTCTACTCTCAACCAAGCTAGGTGATTGCTGCAAGAAACAACAGAGTTGTTTGTATTAAATATTTCTAGCGCTGTGATTGTAAACTAAAAAGCCTTTGTGTAACTTTCTGTAATTACGTGAAACTAATGAGTCAAAATTATACTGGTTCAAACTCTCCTCTCATCACCACTGAGCCATACAAGGAACTTGCAGCAAACAGCTATGTAGAATCTGTGTCTGACTCCCGTCAGCTTGATGAATCGGAGAAGAATGCCGGAATTCAGTCATTTTTAAACGATGAAATAGCTCCAACACTCTCAGTTGCCGATGCGATCGCTCAGATGTTGGTAAATTTGGGAGTAAGCAACGCCTTTGGTGTTGCAGGTGGAGCGATGGCAAGCCTTTGGGGAGCGTTGTCAAATAGCACCATCGACGTATTGAACTTCCGCCATGAATCCGGAGCAGCCTTTGCAGCGACCGAGGCATACTTTGCCAATAATCGCCCTGCGGTAGTTTTTACCACAGCAGGACCGGGGATCACTAATGCCCTCACCGGGTTATTTGCAGCTCGTGGGGAAGGTGCAAAGGTAATTTTACTGTCGGCTTGTACCTCAGCACCGCAGCGTGGACGTTGGGCAATTCAAGAAACCAGCACTTACACATTGCCCAGTGGGGGAATTTTTACCTCAGGAGCGTTATTCAACTATGCAATCACGATTGAATCTGCGGCTCAACTACCGCAGATTTTCCGCAAACTGGCTTTAGCTATGGCGCAACCAGGCGGATTTGTCGCCCATTTGAGCATTCCCACGGGTGTGCAGACAAGTTTAGTTGAGAATATAGCCTTACCCCAACTAGATGTTTCTTCGTTTGGGATGACTCCTTCAAAAGAAGCGATCGCTAAATCTGTAGAGTTATTATCATCTGGCCCCTTTGCCATTTGGGTTGGTTTCGGTGCGCGTGATGCAGCAGACGAAATTCGCCAACTCGCTGAAAAAACCGGAGCAGCTGTTATCTGCTCACCCCGTGGTAAAGGTATCTTCCCCGAAGATCATCCCCAATTTGTGGGTGTCACAGGTTTAGGCGGTCATGCTTCCGTCTTAACTTATATGGAACAGCAACCTCCACTACGTACACTCGTATTAGGAACCCGTCTTGGTGAACCGACTTCTTTTTGGAGTTCAGCGCTAGTTCCAAAAGGAGGCTTTGTCCATGTTGATATTGACCCTGAAGTGCCAGGAGTGGCGTATTCACACGTTGAAACTTTCGGGGTTCGCTCTGACATCAAAGCCTTTGTCAAAGAGTTGTTGCAGCAATTACCAGATGCTCCTCATTCCACAATCTCCCTACCTCGTCCAGAACACAAAGCAATTGAACCTGCTACAGATGTAGACTATCCAGTGCGACCAGAAGTATTGATGGCAGCAATTCAAAAGATCATTGTTGAGGGTAGCAATGCCATAGTCATGGCGGAGTGTGGTAACTCCTTTACTTGGTCAACACATCTACTGCAATTTGCCGAAGCCAATCGTTACCGAGTCAGCACCGGAGTCGGCGCAATGGGTCACGCTGTCACAGGAGTGTTGGGTGCAGCGTTGGCAAACAATAGCAAGGCTGTAGGGATTGTCGGTGATGGAGCAATGCTGATGAATAACGAAATCAGCACAGCCGTGAAGTACGAAATTCCCGCAATCTGGATTGTACTCAACGATGCGCGTTACAACATGTGTCATCAAGGCATGAAAATCTTGGGATTAAAGGGTGCAGATGCAACAATTCCACCAACAAACTTTGCGATGATTGCTCGTGGGATGGGAGCAGAAGCGATTGTAGTCGTCAGAGAGTCGGATATTGAAGCCGCATTAGAACAAGCGATCGCATCAACTGTGCCCTTTCTCATCGATGTAGTGATTGACGCCGATCGCCCAGCACCTTCGGGTGGACGTAATAAGAGTTTGGCAGCACAAGGAATTAAATCAACTCCCGCGAAAAATGCAGTCAAGCAAGTTTCATTTCCAATGATTTGATTTAAAAAGCTTGCAATCTCATTCAATTCTTATAGACACTAAAACACTCCAGAAAGGCGGAATTTACAGCGCAGTATGGATGAGTCCATTCAGCAAAACATAAAGGATGAATTTAGAAGCGGCAAAAACTTTATTCCAGGCAACAACTACGCCTACAAAACTGGAATGCTTTATTTTTGAAGATTACTCTTTTCTAACTTCATCTTATCTTAATATTCAAGAGTGTTTTTGTGTCTATATCTTTACATTTTGTAATGTTCATTACTTTCTCTAAACAATTCCAACCAATATCGAGAGGTCAAGATGCTGCTATTTGAAACTGTTAGAGAAATGGGTCACGAACAAGTTTTGTTTTGTCATGGTAAAAATCCCGAAATTAAGGCAATTATTGCCATCCATGACACCAGTTTGGGACCAGCGATGGGAGCTACAAGACTCATGCCTTATATTAACGAAGAAGCTGCTTTAAAAGATGCACTTCGTCTGAGTCGGGGAATGACATATAAAGCTGCCTGTGCTAACATTCCGGCTGGTGGAGGAAAAGCAGTAATTATTGCTAATCCTGAAAATAAGACAGATGATCTGTTGAGAGCTTATGGACGTTTTGTTGATAGTTTGAATGGGCGTTTTATTACCGGACAAGATGTCAATATTACTCCTGATGATGTGCGGACAATTAGTCAAGAAACGAAATATGTTGTTGGGGTATCAGAAAAATCTGGTGGACCTGCTCCCATAACATCACTAGGAGTTTTTCTAGGAATTAAAGCTGCTGTAGAATCTCGTTGGCAGAGCAAAAGACTTGATGGCATGAAAGTTGCAGTTCAAGGCTTAGGAAATGTTGGTAAAAATCTCTGTCGGCACTTACATGAGCATGATGTCCAGCTTTTTGTGAGCGATGTAGATCCAGTAAGAGCGGAAGAAGTGAAACGGCTTTTTGGTGCAACTGTTGTAGAACCAACTGAAATTTACTCACTTGATGTAGATATATTTGCTCCTTGTGCTTTGGGAGGAATTCTTAATAGTCATACAATTCCTTTCCTGCAAGCTTCGATTATTGCTGGTGCAGCTAACAATCAATTAGAAAATGAGCAACTACATAGTCAAATGCTTGCTAAAAAAGGAATTCTTTACAGCCCTGATTATGTAATTAATGCTGGAGGACTAATTAATGTTTACAACGAAATGATTGGTTATGACGAAGAAAAAGCTTTCAAGCAAGTGCATAACATTTATGACACGCTATTAGCAATTTTTGATATTGCTAAAGAGCAAGGAGTTACTACTAACGATGCTGCTAGACGATTAGCAGAAGACCGGATCAACAATAGTAAGCGAACCAAGACTACAGCGATCGCAGCCTAATTGTTATTATCTTAAGGAGTGAAAAATGGAAAAAAATACCTTTGCTACATCAGCATATATTGCGACTTCACCAGAGAGCGCCTTTGACTACCTTTGTAGTTTAAAGAATTTAGATGAATGGACGCTTTACAGCCGGATGAAAGAGCAAATTGACGAAGATACCTGGCTTGGAACTGCATCCGGTTATCACAAAAATCTCTATTATCACGTTAAAAAACTAGAAAATCCACTTTTCTACGGCATTGAGTGGCACTGTGGATTAGAGTATCAGAAATATTTTCAGGTTTACCCTGTCTTGCTATTTCCTACAGACTACATCGAGCCAGGAACAGATGAAAAAGGTGTGTATTTTCACTGGTTGAGCTTTGTCGATCCCAAACGGCAGACTCAGATGATTATGCAGGGAATTCACACAGTACACACTTCTGAGTGTCGTTCTCTCAAAGGTAATTTAGAACGTAAAGCTGGTCTGACCGCAGCAGCTAAAGGAAGCCACTTTATCGATACAGACACCATTTATGTTGATGCCCCAATTGATATTGGCATTGAATACTTGAAAGACTTAAAAAACGTAGATGAATGGGCACATTTACTACGACCAAATGGTGAGATTACTTCTGATTCAGGTGAATTCAAAGATGAATATGACCAAAAAGTAAAAGTGTCTGTGCGAGTTCATAGTCTGAGTAAATACTACTTACTTGAACAAGAACACTTTTATCCAGACTACAAGTATTATCAGCGTTCTGTAGCGTTACTTATCCCAACTGCATACTCTTTCGCCGATCCCGAAGCTTCAGGTTTCATCCTGCATCGAATTACATTCTGGAAAACAGATGGAACTGTTAGCCACGGCAAACTTCAAATTGAAGACTTTGGTGCTGAGAGCATGAACATCAAACGTTTACTCGAAGCCAAAGCAGGCAACCTAAAATCATTTGACCGAGGAATGAGCTATCTACCAAAAGCTCCAGAATCACTAGTTACCAACTACTAAAATCTCGGCGTTACTCTGCGCTTCCCTCAGCGTTCTCTGCGTTTAAAATTCACCCCTCAATTCCCCACGATTGATTACTTGTATTGCAACACATGAAACTCAAGCCACTTACTATTACTATCCTCACTTTTTGTGTTGCCGCTTTTTCGGGAATGAAAGCTGCCTCAGCTGCATCCTTTTCAGTAATCGCCGACGGTCTATATAATGCCGGAGGTCTGAGTTTTAGCCCTGATGGTAATCTCTATGTTACAGAGGCAGGAATCGGGGGAAGTGGAGCTTGTGTTCCACCAGCAAGTGGTCAAGGTGATGCTTTATGCTATGGCACAAGTGGGGCAGTTACCAAAATTGAGAATGGTAAAACCGAGCGGATACTTACAGGACTTCCTTCTATAGCATTACCAGATGGTACTGGAGTCGGTGGTCCTCGTGATATCCAATTTGATCTGAAGGGTAAACCTTATGTTCTGATTGGGTATGGGGCGAATCCAACCTTTCGCGATCGCAATTTAGGTAACACTGACCTCGGTAAAATCATTGCTCCCAACTTGAATACCAATTCCTGGACGAGTGTTGCAGATTTAGCTAACTATGAACTCGCCAATAATCCTGATGGTGGTGATGTCGGTAGCAATCCCTTGGGTTTTGTCATAGATGGGAATAATTTAGTTGCAGTTGATGCAGGTGCAAATGACTTACTCCGTGTCAATACTAGTGGTAGTAACTTGCAAGCTATTACTACCTTTCCCCAAGACATATTAACTAATCCCATCTTTCCACCTTCTGATACTCCATCCAATGAACCTGCACAGGTTCCATCTCAAGCTGAAGCGGTGCGATCGCAGTTTGCAGCTCAACCAGTACCTTCAAGTGTGGCAAAAGGGCCTGATGGTGCTTATTACATCAGCCAATTTACTGGTTTTCCTTTTCCAGAAGGTGGCGCAAAAATCTATCGAGTCGGTGCTGATGGCAAGCCAACAGTCTTCGCCGATGGTTTTACCCAACTCACAGACTTGCAATTTGATTCTGCGGGCAATTTGTATGCCTTGCAGTACGCCAATCAGTCAGCCTGGAAGGGTGATTTTGATGGTTCTGTAATCAAAATAGCTCCCGATGGCACACGCACAACTCTTCTGAATGGCAATGGATTAGAGTCGCCTAGCGCCCTGACTATTGGTGCTGATGGTGCAGTATACGTCACCAACCGAGGCGATCGCCCAGGAGAAGGACAAATTCTCAGAATTGAGAATACCAAGTCCATCCCTGAACCTGATTCTGTTTTAGGTGTGTTAGCGATCGGTGCTTTGGGCGTTGCTTGGTTGCACAAGAAGAGAGCTAACCAACCACTCATAGATAGAGTTGTGGCACTCAAGTAAAGAGTTTCAAACTAATATCAGTAAACCAAAAAGTTTTTTAGAAGCTTTGCCATATGGACATTTAAGTTAAATGCAGGGATACCACAAAACAATTGATTAATAAGCATTTCAGCTGATGCTACTAGCAACAGACAGATGATAGCTGTTAAACAAATGCTTTTTACCTGCTTCTTAAAAAGGCCTGAAACTCTTATTTTTACGTTGTTTTTAAAAATTCGTGGTTTACTGAATATCAGTGCTTCTCAAAAAGGGCATTTCCCCTGCATTCCTTAAAGACTGAGATTAGTTGTCTTTAAAACCATAAAAGTTTCCACTTATTTAATTCTCAATTTCCAAAGGTATGAAACTCAAGTCATTTGCTCTTACATCTGTTACATTTTGTTTTGCTGCTATTTGTGGGACACCATCTGTACAAGCTGCAACGCTAACGACAGTTGTTGATGGAATCAGTAATGCACGGGGTGCTAGCTTTGGCCCTGACGGTAGTCTCTACGTAGCAGAGCCAGGCATCGGCGGAAACGGAAATTGTCAACCATCTCCGAGTACGTTGTTTCAGCCTATCTGTGCTGGTAATAGCGGTTCACTGGTCAAAGTTTCACCAAACGGTACCAAACAGCGTCTACTTAATAACTTTCAGTCTCTAGCAGAGCAACCCACTGGCAACCAAGGCGCTGGTATTCAAGACATACAATTCGACTCTAAAGGGAATGCTTATCTGCTAACTGGCTTTGCTGGTTATCCAGGAAACCGTGATCTAGCAACACTTAACCTTGGTTCGCAATCCACACTCCCACCACAGCAACTTGCGACTTTCCCGCCATCAACACCCGATAAAGTTTTGAATACACCGCTTCTAGCACAACTGTCCAAAGTTGACTTGAACACGGGAGCTCTCACCAGTATTTTTGACTTTGCCAAGAATGAAATCACCAAAAATCCAGACAAAGGGGATGTAGTTACCAATCCCTATGACCTGACTGTTAATGGTGATAGTGCTTATGTCGTTGACGGGGGCGGGAACACTGCTTACAAAATTAAACTTGATGGAAGCAAGTCACAGGCGATCCCAATTCCAAAAAATATCATTAGTAAGTCAGATTTGCCACCAGGATTACAATTACCTCCTGGGCTATTAAATGAGCTTCCAGGAGGAAAAATAGAAATTCAAGCAGTACCCACAGGTGGCGCAATTGGCCCCGATGGAGCTTTATACGTTGGTGAATATACGGGTTTTCCTTATCCAGAAGGTAAATCACGGATTTTCCGCATTGGCGACGATCTCAAACCAGAAGTTTTTCTGGATGGCTTTACGCACATCACCGACCTAACCTTTGATGACAAAGGCGATTTGCTGGTTTTACAGTTCAGCGACACCTCCCAGTTAGGCGGTGACATCACAAATCTACCTGGTTCTCTTATCCAAGTTGCTCCTAACGGCACTCGCACAACACTCGTTGCCGCAGGTCAAGGGCTAGATTCGGCTGATGGAATTGATATTGGTCCTGATGGCAAGATTTATATTACCAATCGTGGTGTCGGCCCAGGACTAGGAGAGGTTGTTCGGGTGGATGGTATCGTTGCCGAAAAAATCCCCGAATCTAGTTCAGTACTCGGCTTATTAGCACTTGCTAGTGTAAGCGCAACTGCTGCGATCGCCAAGCGCAAACGTCCAGCAAAGTTGGGTGAAGAGTTGCTAGCCAAAGCAGAAACTGTCTGATTCCTCTTTAACTGGCTCTGTCGGCGAATGCTTACAGAATAGGCTGCTGCCTCACACCGAAAGTTGCATTTCCAACAAGAGGCAGCAGCCCAAATTTCAGAGTTCCCAAACTGGGACTGGGAACAAAATTAGTCTAGGAACGAGTATACCTCATACAACCAGGACTTAAAACTCATGGGATTAGTCAAAAATTTATCAATCGGCATTCTCGGTACTGGATTCATGGTGTTAACAGCAGCAGCCCAAGCCAAAGCTGTAACATTAACTTACGACAGAAGTATTGGCAGTCCTGGCTTCGGTCCTGGGCAACTGTTTGTTCCCCAAGGCATAGCGGTGGATAGCCAAGGGAATACCCTTATATCTAACGGACGCGGTGTTAACCCGGATGGTACTCCTAACTACAACTTCGGTGACAAAATTGAAAAATTTAGTCCAAGCGGTCAGTATATTGGAGCAATTGGTTCTGGCGGCACAGGACCCGGACAGTTTGACGAGCCAACAACTGTAGACTTTAATCCCGTAACAGGGGATTTGTATGCAGGTGATGTTTACAACAACCGCATCAATCAATTCGATTCTCAGGGTAACTTTATTAGATCCTTTGCAAATGGAAAATTTACCGGTCTCATACCAGGTAGGATTTTCTTTGGGCCATCTGGAGTGACATTTGACAAAGCTGGCAACGTTTACGCAGGTGATTTTAACGGCGAAAGGATCTTTAAATTCACACCTGACGGAAAGCAAATTGGTGTCATTGGTGGCACTGTGGGCACTGGACTTGGAGAAACTCAAGGTGTAGCAGGTATAAGAATTTCCCCAGTCAGTGGAAATATCTTTCTAGCTGACCAGTATAACAACCGCGTTAAAGTACTCGATCCAAATGGAAAACCTCTGTACACATTTGGTTCAGCAGGTAGCGGACCTGGACAGCTTCTTCAGCCAATTGGCATCGAAGTGGACGACCAAGAGAATGTTTATGTAGCTGATTCTATCAACAGCCGCGTTCAGGTATTTGATAAAAGCGGTAAATTCTTGACTTCCTACGGTAAACCAGCCCTAGATGCATCAGGTAAACTAGTTCCACCTCCAGGATTAACTGACCCCCCATTTGGCAATCCCCTCGACCTCACACCAGGCAGATTTAACTGGACGGGTGGCACAGCCCTAAAAGATGGCAAGCTTTATGTGGGCGATTTCTTCCAAGGTCGCGTCCAAGTGTTAAACGTAAAAGGCACAAGGAAAGTACCGGAACCTAGTTCAGCATTGGGTTTAGCATTGCTTGGACTTGGGGCTGCTACTGTCACATTGCGGAAACGTGGGCAACAAAAGCCAGTCTTCAGTTTAGAGAAAGAACTGCAAAAACAGTGCTGAGTTCTGATGCTTGAGTAGCACTAAGCTAACGCGCCTACATATTGCACTATTTTCCGTGTAGACCGTCATTAGTCATTAGTCATTTGTGTTTACTAAGGACAACCTCACCAGTTGATGTGCAACTTAAATGCGTAACAGCTTAATATGACCGAATCCGAGTTCAGAGGTCGAAGTTCCGAGTTCAAAGGCTGAAGTTCCGAGTTCAGAGGCTGAAGTTCCGAGTTCAGAGGTCGAAGTTCCGAGTTCAAAGGCTAAAGTTCCGAGTTCAGAGGCTGAAGTTCCGAGTTCAGAGGCTAAAGTTCCGAGTTCAGAGGTCGAAGTTCCGAGTTCAAAGGCTAAAGTTCCGAGTTCAGAGGCTGAAGTTCCGAGTTCAAAGGCTGAAGTTCCGAGTTCAGAGGCTGAAGTGGATTAAACAAAATCTAAAACTTCTGTTTCGTCGGGTGCGTTAGCCAAGGGCATAACGCACCATCTCAATAAATTTGGTGCTGTACTCTTGCTAGTAACACACCCTACGAAAATTTCTGGTCATTAAATCTGGAATAACGGAGATAAAAACTGGATAACACAATAAAGCCAACATTATCAAGCTGCTTCCAGGACATTAACAGCTCATGCACATTCTGATTTATTCATACAACTATCATCCAGAACCAATTGGTATTGCACCTTTGATGACTGAACTAGCAGAAGGGCTGGTGAAGCGAGGGCACCAAGTGCGGGTAATCACAGGTATGCCTAACTATCCTCAGCGTCAGATTTACGATCGCTATCGGGGTAAGTTATACGTTACTGAAGAGAAAAATGGTGTCAAAATTCAGCGTAGTTACCTGCGGATTAAGTCTAAACCTAACCTTGTAGATCGGCTACTGCTAGAGTTGAGCTTTGTCTTTACAAGTTTGCCACAAGCTCTCAAGGGTAAGCGACCTGATTTAATTCTCTTAACAGTGCCACCGTTACTCGTTTGCTTACCTGCAACCTTAATAAGTTGGCTATACAACTGTCCAGTAGTCCTGAATGTGCAAGATATCCTCCCAGAAGCTGCTGTGCGTGTTGGGCTAATTAAAAATAAGTTGATGATTCTCGCTCTAGAAGCTTTAGAAAAATTTGCCTACCGAAATGCACATACCATTAGTGTGATTGCTGATGGCTTTGTGGATAATTTAATAAATAAAGGTGTACCTGTTAATAAAATTGCCTGCATTCCAAATTGGGTAAATCTAAATTTTATCCGCCCTTTACCAAAGGAGAATAACTATTGGAGAGCTACCCATCAACTCGATGGTAAATTTGTAGTGCTTTATTCAGGTAATATTGCTCTCACGCAAGGTTTGGAGACAGTAATAGAAGCAGCAGCTTGCTTGCGCCATATTAATGATATTGTCTTTGTCGTAGCCGGCGAATCCCAAGCTCTCGAAAGGTTGCAAAAACATTGTCTTGCTTGTGGTGCAGATAACGTATTGCTTTTACCATTGCAAGCGCGAGAAAAACTACCGCAAATGTTAGCAGCTGCTGATGTCGGGTTGATTGTGCAAAAGAGCAATGTGATTTCTTTCAATATGCCTTCTAAAATACCATTGTTGTTAGCCAGTGGTCGCCCAATTGTGGGTTCAGTTCCCGCCACTGGTACTGCTGCCAAAGCTATTCGAGAAAGTGGCGGCGGTATTATCGTTAAGCCAGAGTCAGCAGATGCTTTAGCCACTGCGGTATTGGATTTATATAATCAGCCGGAACTAGCAGCAAAATTAGGGCGTGAAGGAAGAAAGTTTGCGGTAGAAAACTATTCCTTTGAGCAAACGCTAGATCGGTATGAAGAGTTATTTTCTAATATGATTGCCAAAAAAGCAACAACTTTGGATATGTTGCCCAAATTGAATTCTCAGGAATCACTTGTTGATATTTGAAAATTGGAAGAAAAATGCCTTTGAAATCCTCTTATTTAGATCGGCTTAAAAAAACTGACGAAAGGTTGATTGCCTTATTGAGCGATCGCATATCATTATTAGCAGCATCAGAACAACCTTCTTTAGATAAGCAACTGGCTGATGTCGCTCCCCTACTCGCCCAAGCTGGTATTCCTGAGTCTGTTTGGGCAGGTGTGCTAAATAGTTGTCATGCTACTCTGATTCCTAAATATGCAACAAATCATCTCACTCCCCGACAAATCACCATCATCGGTGGATGCGGCAGGATGGGAAGATTATTTAAAGAGCAGCTTTCACTAGTAGGTAACAATGTTAGTGTTCTCGAATCTGATGATTGGGAATACGCAGATCAACTGTTAAGTCAGGCAGAATTAGTTTTAGTCAGTGTTCCTATTGAACATACAGTTGATGTTATCAAGCGTGCAGCTAAATACCTCGCCCCAACTACCGCTTTGTGTGACATTACGAGTATTAAAACACAGCCAAATCAAGCAATGCTCGAACACCATTCTGGTCCAGTCATGGGTTTACACCCAATGTTTGGTCCAAATGTAAAATCGTTTTTTGGACAAAAAGTAGTAGTGTGTCCGGGTCGAAATGATGATTCATTTCAATGGTTTTTAGACTATATTAAAAGTCAAGGTGGAGAGTTAATTGTTTGTACGCCTGAAGAACACGATCAAATGATGGTGATTGTTCAAGCAACACAACATTTCTGTAGATTTAGTCTTGGCGTTTTTTTAGCGGAAGCAAAAATTGATATACAGCAGACCTTAACAATGTCAACTCTTAACTACCGTCAAGAAATTGATATTGTTAAACGTTTGTTTTCCCAAAACCCTCACTTATGTGTGGATATTATGCTAGCTACAGAACAAAGGTGTGATGCAATTAGCTTTTTAGCTGATACTTACAGTCGTTTGGCAAAACTAGTAGCGATGAAAGACAGAGACGGATTAATTCAAGAATTTGAAAAGGCTCAAAACTTTTTTGAAGAAAAAATCAACACTTTTATGCAGCCTTTAAACCCAATGGCTATCCAACGAGATTTTCAACCGCAGATGCATACAAATATTAGCATTTAAATAAAAATATGCTGATAGACATCTTTCATGATACTGTTTGTCCTTGGTGTAGAATTGGGAAAAAATATCTGTTTGATGCACTGGCACAACAGCAAGAACAAGAAGTACATATCCGCTGGCATCCTTTTCTTTTGGACAATACTGTTCCTGCCGAGGGATACGAATTTCGCAGCTTTATACAAAATAGAAAAGGTATGAAAGCAGAAGAAATACAACAGATATTTGATAGTACGCAACGCGCAGGTGAGGTGGCTGGAGTTAAACTAGATTTTGACAAAATCCGTTTAGCTGTCAATACTAAGCTTTCTCATCAACTGATTGCACTTGCACCCACAAACGTAAAAAACGATGTCGTCGAAGCTATTTATAAAGCTTATTTTGAAGACGGTTTGAACATTGGAAATATTGACGTTATTATTGCCATTGGTACAGCGTATCAGATGAATACTAGCGAATTAAAGTTGCAATTAAATGATCGTGTGGTGAGTGATGCAGTTATTGCAGAATCAACATTTGCTCGGTTAAATGGCATCAAGAGCGTGCCGTTCTTCGTAATCAATGACAAAGTTAAGGTAAATGGTTCTCACTCGGTAGAGGTATTCCTAGAAACTTTGAATCGTGCTGCACTTTTAGATATACCTGCGAAAATATGATAGTTGACATCAAGCAAAAAAGTAGATTAATTAATCAACGCGTTTCGGTTACTTTTAACTACGAGGTTTACTTCACCCAAAATTTATTTGAGTTGAAAAATCCCACCTTAGCCCAAGTGATTGGTGCGGATGAGGAGACAAAGCCAAAGAAAATAGTTGCAGTCATAGATGCAGGAATATTAAAGTATCAACCTGAATTGGTGAAGCAATTAGTCGCGTATACCAAGTTTTATGCAGAGGTACTAGCGATCGCAGCCCAACCCATGATAATTTCGGGAGGAGAAGCTGCCAAAAACGATCACACTTTAGTAGAGCAAATCCAGCAACAGATTGAAGCCGCCGGATTATGTCGCCACTCTTACATATTAGCGATCGGGGGTGGGGCGGTATTGGATTTGGTGGGATATGCAGCTGCAACTGCTCACCGGGGAATTCGTCTAATTCGGGTGCCGACGACGGTGTTAGCGCAAAATGATTCTGGGGTTGGCGTCAAAAACGGCATCAATGCCTTTGGTAAAAAGAACTTCCTCGGCACATTTGCGCCACCTTATGCAGTTATAAATGACTCTGCATTCTTGACAACTCTAGACGATCGCGATTGGCGTTCTGGGATTGCAGAAGCAGTCAAAGTGGCGCTGATTAAGGATGCTAGCTTTTTTAATTTTATCCACTCTCACACCGCAGCTCTGAGGCGGCGAGATATGGATACTATGCAACAGGTTATCTATCGTTGCGCCCAGTTGCATTTAGAACATATTGCCAATGGCGGCGATCCTTTTGAAATGGGTTCGTCTCGTCCCCTGGATTTTGGACATTGGGCGGCTCACAAACTGGAGCATTTGACAAATTATCGCTTGCGTCATGGTGAAGCAGTTGCGATCGGTATTGCTTTGGATAGCACTTATTCTTATTTGATAGGATTGCTGGATTGTTCGGAGTGGCAACGGATATTAAATACTTTATCGGCGTTGGGTTTTACGTTGTATGTGCCTGAACTGGCCCAGAATTCATCACAATTGGAAGATATTAATTGTTTGTTTCGGGGTTTGACTGAATTCCGCGAACATTTGGGGGGAGAGTTGACTTTAACGCTATTAAAAGGGATTGGAGAAAGAGTTGAGGTTCATGAGGTGAATTTGTTGTTGTATAGGCAAGCAATATTGCTATTGCAGGAGGTGAGGAGGGAATTTTAAATGTATAGGCGCTTTGCCTTCCCATAGGCTAGGTACGCTGAGGGAAGCGCAAAGTAAAGAGGTTTTATGATATTATTTACTACTTTTGGGGGAGGTGGGAATTTTTAAATGGAGTTGTTGGTAAATGTACTAGAAAAACAGTATAAAAAGCGAATAAATTGACACCTAATCTAAAAATTGTTCAATGTATTATTTGCTTGATATCTAGTATTCTTAAATAAGAAGCTAAAGGTTTTTGATTACATCTTTTAAAAAGAATATGTTGACTTAGATTGATAGAAGATTATCTAAGTCTGTTCTAGGTTTTAAAATAACTACTAATAATGACTAATGGTTGTTGCTTAATGATTGATTAACAAATATTCTAGAGAAATTACTCATGATTTTTGATTCACGTTCTTACAATACTCTTGGCGGTGTAAGTGTTTCTCGCTCCATCACCGAAGTTAAGATGGACACTGCCCTAGAAGATATTTTGTTCCATTTAAATTCTCAGCGTGGAGGCTTGCTAAGGAGTAGCTACGAATATCCAGGCAGATACAAAAGATGGGCAATCGGATTTGTCAATCCACCGTTAGAGTTGACTACACAGGAAAATGCTTTCACTTTAATAGCATTGAATGAACGCGGTCAAGTGCTTTTGCCATTTCTTTTAGAGCGCCTATCCCAGTCAGGACAACTTGAGAACGTTACCCAAGAAAATAACAATATCGTCGGCTTTATTAAAGCTACAAAAGAATTATTTACTGAAGAAGAACGTAGTAAACAGCCTTCATCATTTACAGTTGTCCGCGAAATTCTATATACTTTCTCCAGTCAAGAAGATGAGCATTTAGGCTTGTATGGTGCGTTTGGTTATGACTTAGTTTTTCAGTTTGAACCAATTGCCCAACATTTGGAGCGTCCTACAGATCAACGTGATTTGGTGCTTTATTTGCCAGATGAATTGATTATTGTTGACTACTATCAGCAACGTGCATTTCGTCTACAATATGATTTTCAAACAGCGCACGGCAGCACAAAGAATCTTCCTAGAACAGGTGAGTCTGTAGATTATCGCGGCAAACATCTTCTACCAAATCAAACTGCTGACCATAAAGTAGGCGAATATGCGAAAAAAGTTGAGCTTGCACTCGATTATTTCCGCAGAGGCGATTTATTTGAAGTTGTTCCTAGTCAAAACTTTTTTGAAGGCTATGAAGACGAACCCAGCAAACTATTTAACACTTTAAAGGAAATAAATCCTAGTCCTTATGGGTTTATTTTTAATTTAGGTGGCGAATATCTGATTGGTGCATCTCCAGAAATGTTTGTGCGGGTTGAAGGTAGGCGGGTAGAAACTTGTCCTATTAGTGGCACTATTAGCCGGGGACAAGATGCTCTTGACGATGCGGTGCAAATTCGTCAGTTACTCAACTCTCACAAAGATGAAGCTGAGTTGACCATGTGTACTGATGTCGATCGCAATGACAAATCCCGAATCTGCGAACCTGGTTCAGTACGAGTCATTGGTCGTCGCCAAATTGAATTATACAGCCACCTGATACATACAGTAGATCATGTTGAGGGTACTCTGCGATCGCAATTTGATGCTTTAGATGCCTTTCTGTCGCATACATGGGCAGTTACAGTCACCGGCGCACCCAAAAGGGCAGCAATAGATTTTATTGAACAGCACGAAAAGAGCGCCCGACGTTGGTATGGTGGAGCAGTCGGCTATTTAAATTTCAATGGCAATTTAAATACTGGCTTAATTCTGCGGACAATTCGATTAAAAGATTGCATCGCCGAAGTGCGAGTCGGGGCTACTGTCCTTTATGACTCCATACCCCAAGCAGAAGAACAAGAAACAATTACCAAAGGCGCTGCGTTATTTGAAACGATTCGGCGTGTGAAGCAAACGAGTCAGAAAATTAATCAATCCGGTTCTCTAAAATTAAGTAAACACGTTCCAGGTGTAAAATCTGGCAAACGCGTCTTATTAATAGACTACGAAGACTCATTTGTTCATACCCTAGCCAATTACATTCGCCAAACTGGTGCAAGCGTTACCACACTCCGTCATGGTTTCTCGGAATCGCTATTCGATACAGAACGCCCTGACTTAGTTGTTTTATCTCCTGGGCCTGGTAGACCAAGTGATTTTGGGGTTCCCGAAACTGTCGGCGCCCTTCTGCATCGCAAAATTCCCATTTTTGGAGTTTGTCTGGGATTGCAAGGCATCATTGAAGCTTTTGATGGCGAATTGGGAGTTCTCAACTATCCTCAACATGGTAAATCTTCACGGATTTTCGTTACCGATTCCGATTCTGTCACTTTCAAAAACTTACCCGAATCCTTTGCAGTCGGTAGATATCACTCATTGTTTGCCCTACCGCAACGTTTGCCAAAAGAACTGAAAGTAACAGCGATGTCTGATGACGACGTAATTATGGGCATTGAACATCAGACACTTCCCATCGCCGCCGTTCAGTTTCATCCAGAATCAATCATGACTTTAGGTGGAGAAGTCGGTTTGGAAATCATTAAAAATGTGGTGCGTGCATATACGCGAGTTGAAGAGTCATTAGTTATTGGTCATTAGTCATTTGCCTCGTTCCCATGCTCTGCGTGGGAATGCCATCCTTGAGGCTCCGCCTCCCTCATACCGAGATTTAAAAGTGTTTTTAGTCTTATCGGCCAGCAGAGCCTGCACAGAATGCATTCCCAGATGGAATCTAGGAACGAGAATAACAAGAATGTGAGAATAATTAGTTATTTCCCATTCCACTACCCTTAGCTGTTTATGACTAACCAAGTTGCTCCTTCCCGCCATATTCTCGAAGATATTGTGTCGCATAAAAGGCAAGAAGTTGCACAAATGCAGCAAGAACTGCCTTTAGCCTCCTTGCGACAACAGTTAAATACAGCCCCGAATGTGCGAAATTTCTTGGCTGCTTTACAAGAAAACCCTAACCAACCGAGCTTAATTGCAGAGGTAAAAAAAGCATCACCTAGCCGTGGGATTATCCGCACAGATTTTGACCCGGTAGCTGTTGCTCAAGCTTATGAACGAGGCGGTGCAGCTTGTTTATCAGTCCTGACTGACGAAAAGTTCTTTCAGGGCGGTTTTGATAATCTGCGGAATGTGCGTCAACAAGTAGCATTACCCTTACTGTGCAAGGAGTTCATCATTGACTGCTATCAAATTTATTTAGCACGGATAGCAGGCGCAGATGCAGTATTGTTGATTGCGGCTATTCTATCAGATCGAGAACTCCAAGACTTTTTGGGAGTAATTCACGATTTGGGCATGATTGCACTGGTAGAAGTCCATACCTTGTTTGAACTGGATCGAGTGCTAAAGCTTGATAACCTAAGTTTAGTAGGAATCAACAATCGCAATTTAGAAGATTTTACTCTTGATTTAGGAACAACACAGCAACTCTTAGCACAGCGTCAGCAACAATTACAAAGTTTGGATATCACCGTTGTCAGCGAGTCTGGACTGTATACACCTGCTGATTTATCTTTTGTCGCTGAGGCTGGTGCGCGTGCGGTTCTGATTGGAGAGTCTTTAGTTAAACAAAGCAATGTAGAACAAGCTGTGCGTGAGATTTTGAGCCTTTCTTAAATCTGTTACCTAATTACTAAAATCTGCAATCTCAAAAAATGAAGCTCTAATACTCGTTAACGGAGCTAAAAGACTCATTCACGAGTATCAAAGACTCGTTAACGGAGCTAAAAGACTCATTCACGAGTATCAAAGACTCGTTAACGGAGATAAAAGCCTCATTCACGAGTATCAAAGACTCGTTAACGGAGATAAAAGCCTCATTCACGAGTATCAAAGACTCGTTAACGGAGATAAAAGCCTCATTCACGAGTATCAAAGACTCTTTAAGAAAAAATTTAGCATCGGCATCGCTAATTGCTAAGTGTTAATTATTCCAAAACTATTAACCAATCATTAACTATTTTTCAGCATGACCTCTATCTCCGATTCCTTTCAAACTTTACGCGATCGCCAACAGTGTGCTTTAATCCCTTTTATCACAGCAGGCGATCCTGACTTAGAAACCACCGCCGAAGCTTTACGTATCTTAGATCGCAACGGTGCTGACTTCATCGAGTTGGGCATTCCCTACTCCGATCCTCTCGCAGATGGGCCTGTGATTCAAGCAGCAGCAACCCGCGCTTTGCAAAAAGGCACGAAATTAGAGCAAGTGCTAGAGATGTTACACATAGTGATTCCTAGCCTAAAAGCACCGATAATTCTATTTACTTATTACAATCCCATTTTGCACCGGGGTATTAAGTCGTTTTTGGCGCAAATTGCCGTTGCTGGGGTGCAGGGATTGGTAGTACCAGACTTACCCTTAGAAGAAGCAGAAGAATTAATCAAAACTGCTGCATCTTTCGGAATTGAGGTAATTTTACTCGTAGCTCCTACCAGTTCTCAAGATAGAATTGAGGCGATCGCTCGTCAATCTCAGGGTTTTATCTATCTAGTTAGTGTTACAGGCGTTACAGGTATCCGCACTCAAATCCAAAACCGCGTAGAGCATTTAATTACAGATTTGCGAAGCGTCACCAATAAACCCATTGGCGTTGGTTTTGGCATCTCCGCACCAGAACAAGCACATCAAGTCATGGAATGGGGAGCAGACGCAGTGATTGTTGGTAGCGCCTTTGTAAAACGTTTAGCTGAAGGTAGCCCAACAGAAGGATTGCAAGCTGTAGAAGAATTTTGTCGAGAACTTAAAACAGCCATCACAGAAAGTCAGCGCAAAAGTCCATCTCTTCAAAAGGTGGGATAAATTCACCCGCAGATTTAGGGAGTAGGGAATGAAGAATAGGGAATAAAGAATTAGTATCAATTATTTCTCTTTCTGCCCCTCTGCTCCTCTGCCCCTCTGCCTCCCTGCTCCTCTGCTTCGATTAAGATAATGAAACTACTGCTGAAATCCTTCAAAATATTAATATATAGCGTACTTCTAGTTAGCACCTGTGCGCTTACAGTCTTTGCCCACGATCGCATTGACCACGGACAATACAAATACCATTGGAATTACAATTTACCAGGACAACAGGGTTATCTAACTGTAAGAAAAAACGTAACTGACCTGACATCAGCAGAGAAAACAGCCTTAGTCAAGGCGATCAAAACCTTAAAAACTGTAATTCCCGTAGGTAGCAAGCTCAGTATTTACGACCAATTTGTTGCCATACATCTAGGGGCAACACGCTTGATTCATAACCATAAAGGGCATTCTGATGGTTCCGTCCAGGAACTTGCTCATGAAAATGCTGCATTTTTCCCTTGGCATCGAGAATATATCCGCAGATTTGAACAAGCTCTACAAGCAGTAGATCCAACTGTTAGTCTGCCATACTGGGATTGGACAGACGCTAAATCACTTGATGTAATTTTTAACGATGACTTTCTTGGTTCCAACGGTCAAGGAGTAACCATCAAAATTCCGAATCAGGGAAACTTTACAGGCGGCGCTGTGCCAGGGGCTTTTTCGGCTGCAAATGGCTGGGTGATGAATCCAGCATTAAATATTGACCCAGATACCGGAAAATCCTTAGGTACATCACTTGTCCGCTTTCTAAGACTACCTCCTGCCATTGATTATCCTGTGCCCAAAAAAGATGTTCAGCGTGCCCTTCGTCTTAATGACTATTCTCTATTTCGCGCTGCTTTGGAAGGATTTATCTCTGTAGATGAGCAGGGTAAAGTCACCCCCGGAGGATTCATCCACAATTACATTCATGGCTTAGTTGGTGGGGTACAAATAGATTCGAGTACGACACCTATAAAGTTTAAGGGTTTGGGGACTATGGGCAATATACCAAGTTCGCCTTATGACCCAGTATTTTGGTTGCATCATGCCAACGTAGACCGCCTCTGGGCTGAATGGCAAGAAAACGGTCATCAAGGTAGCAATTTTTATCCTGCTGATGGTGGTCAGCCTTATGGACACAATCTTAAAGACCTAATGTGGCCTTGGGACGGCGGTATGTCTACCCCCAAAGCTACGGCGTTAGGAGATTTACTATCCCTATTACCAAATTTTGACTCTAGCGATTTGGTGCGCCCCATAGACGTTTTGAATCACCGGAAACTGGGCTATACCTACCAAACCGGGGAAAAGAAAACGCAAAGATGATTCAGCTGTGGCATAAGTTCTAAAAAGTTAGAACGAAAGTAAAAAATACTTGAACGTAAAAGGATTTTAAACAGTGGTAAGCATACAAGACATCAAGACTGCAACAAAACAACCAGATTCATTGGGCAGGTTTGGCAAGTTCGGCGGTAAATACGTCCCAGAAACCTTAATGCCTGCATTAAGTGAATTAGAAGCAGCATTTCACCAATATCGTGACGAGCCGAGTTTCCAAGCAGAACTGCAAAACTTACTGCGTGATTATGTCGGACGACCCAGCCCATTATATTTTGCTGAACGCCTGACAACAAACTACGCTAGACCAGATGGCACAGGGCCACAAATTTATTTAAAGCGCGAAGATTTAAATCATACAGGCGCTCACAAAATTAATAATGCTTTGGCTCAGGTGTTACTCGCTAAACGCATGGGTAAGCAACGGATTATCGCAGAGACAGGTGCAGGACAACACGGGGTTGCGACTGCAACTGTATGTGCGCGGTTTGGTTTGAAATGTGTGATTTACATGGGTGTCCAAGATATGGAACGCCAAGCCCTGAATGTGTTCCGCATGAAGTTGATGGGAGCAGAAGTACGTCCAGTAGAGGCAGGTACGGGAACTCTCAAGGATGCAACTTCTGAAGCAATTCGGGATTGGGTGACAAACGTGGAAACAACCCATTACATCCTGGGTTCTGTTGCAGGGCCCCATCCCTACCCGATGATTGTCCGTGATTTCCACGTGATAATCGGTGTAGAAACTCGCGCTCAGTCTCTAGAAAAATGGGGAGGATTACCAGATATTCTACTGGCTTGCGTGGGTGGAGGTTCCAATGCGATTGGCTTATTCAATGAGTTTGTGCATGAACCTTCGGTGCGTCTAATCGGAGTCGAAGCTGCGGGTGAAGGTGTAAACACAGAAAAACACGCTGCTACCTTGACAAAAGGGAAAATAGGTGTGTTGCACGGTGCAATGAGCTATTTACTGCAAGATGATGATGGTCAAGTAATTGAAGCTCATTCAATTAGCGCCGGATTAGACTATCCCGGCGTTGGTCCTGAGCATAGTTATTTAATGGATCTTGGTCGCGCCGAATATTACAGCGTTACCGATAAACAGGCCTTAGATGCATTTCAAAAGCTTTCGCAATTAGAAGGAATTATTCCAGCCTTAGAAACTGCTCATGCGATCGCATATCTCGAAACCCTTTGTCCTCAATTAAAAGGCAGTCCCCGCATCGTCATCAATTGTTCCGGCAGAGGTGACAAAGACGTGCAAACCGTCGCCAAAGTCCTAATTCCTTAATTTTCTCTTCAGGGCATAAGGGAGACAACCATGCCCAATACTTCGGCTTACCTCGGCTTACTTCGACTACGCTCAGTACAAGTTGCTCGGCACAAGTCGCAGTTCGACTGCGCTCACCGTAAACTCAGTACAAGTGCCCAATGCCCAATACCCAATACTTCGGCTTCTCTCCGAGACGCTACGCTCAGTACAAGTGCCCAAATATGACCGCTGTAACTCAAACTACACCTGAGAACATCTCCCTCCCTTCTGAGTTTTACAACTGGCCAGCTTTATTACAACAGTTGCTAAATCGGCAATCCTTGACGGTTCCCCAAGCTGCGGATTTGATGCAAGGTTGGCTCATAGATGCCATTCCCCATGTTCTATCAGGAGCGATTTTAGCCGCAATTCAAGCCAAAGGTGTCTCCGCCGAAGAATTAGTCGGCATGGCCACTGTTTTACAATCCCAAAGTTCTCAGACGCGATTAATCGCGTCTCTACATACTCCCTTAATTGACACCTGTGGAACTGGTGGAGATGGGGCTTCAACCTTTAATATTTCCACAGCTGTTGCCTTTGTGGCCGCAGCTGCTGGGGTAAAGGTTGCCAAACATGGCAATCGTTCGGCATCCAGCAAGACTGGTTGTGCTGATGTGTTGGAAGCTTTGGGTATAAATCTCAACGCCACTCCTGAAAAAGTACAAGCCGCAGTTGGCGAAGTTGGAATCACCTTTTTGTTTGCTCCCGGCTGGCATCCTGCACTAAAAGCGATCGCTACTTTGCGAAAAACTTTGAAAGTGCGGACTGTTTTTAACTTGCTCGGCCCGCTAGTAAATCCCATGCGACCGACAGGGCAAATTATTGGTGTGAATGACCCGCTTTTACTAGAAGAAATTGCTCAAGCTTTATCCCAACTAGGATGTCAGCAAGCGATCGCACTTCACGGACGGGAGCGTTTAGATGAAGCTGGTTTAGCAGATGTCACTGACTTGGCTGTACTCCAAGATAAAAAAGTCCACTCTTTGACACTGAATCCTCAAGAACTGGGTTTGAGTTTTGCACCCACTGCGGCATTGCATGGTGGAGATGTCCAAGAAAATACTGAAATCTTGAAGGCAGTTTTGCAAGGTAAAGGCACTCAAGCGCAGCAGGATGTTGTCGCTTTAAATACAGCCCTAGCCCTGCAAGTTGGTGAAGCCATTCATGGGGAAACTGATGTTTTAGCAGGTTGTGTTAAAGGTATTGCCCTTGCTAAGGAAATTCTGCAAAGCGGCGCAGCTTGGACAAAACTAGAACAACTCGCAGAATTTTTGCGCTAGACAAACCTCTCCTACGAGGAGCTACGGTGTACACGCAAGTCTTCTAATGCCTTACACCTTAACCCGCAATACCAATGCATCGACCTGCAATCTTAATGCATCGACCTGTAAAGATTAGCCCACCCAAACTTATACACAAGGAAAAATAGATGATTATCATACTTAAGAGCGGTACACCTGTTGAAGAAATTACTCGCATCAGCCAAGAACTGAGTGAAACTTGGGGAGTGACAGTAGAAAAAAGCGTTGGCACTCATAAAGTTGTGCTGGGGCTAATTGGTGATACCACTAGCATCGATAAATTACAGGTTCAAGAGTTCAGCCCTTGGATTGAGCAAGTATTACGAGTGCAACAACCTTTCAAGCGGGTAAGTCGAGAATTTCGACATGGAGAAGCCAGCGAGGTTGTTGTACCGACACCTAACGGTGATGTCTATTTTGGCGAACATCATCCGATTGTGGTGGTAGCTGGGCCTTGTTCGGTTGAAAATGAAGCGATGATTGTCGAAACGGCAAAGCGCGTGAAGGCAGCAGGAGCGCAGTTTCTGCGTGGTGGAGCCTACAAACCTCGCACTTCACCTTATGCCTTTCAAGGTTATGGTGAAAGCGCTTTAGATTTGTTAGCAGCAGCGCGGGAAGCCACTGGTTTGGGTATTGTCACAGAACTGATGGATGCTGCCGATTTATCAGCAGTGGCGAGAATCGCTGACATCATCCAAATCGGAGCGCGAAATATGCACAACTTTTCGTTGCTGAAAAAGGTAGGCGCTCAAGATAAACCTGTGCTACTGAAGCGGGGTATGTCTGCCACAATTGACGAGTGGCTGATGGCGGCAGAATATATTTTGGCATCTGGAAATCCCAATGTGATTCTTTGTGAGCGAGGAATTAGAACCTTTGATGGTAAATATGCCCGCAATACTTTAGATTTATCAGTCCTTCCGGTGTTGCGATCGCTTACCCATTTACCAATTATGATTGATCCCAGTCATGGTACTGGTAGGTCTGAATATGTTCCATCGATGGCAATGGCTGCGATCGCCGCTGGTACAGATGCCTTAATGATTGAAGTTCACCCCAATCCGGCTAAGGCTTTATCTGACGGGCCCCAATCTCTCACGCCTGATAAATTTGACCGCTTAATTCAAGAAATGTCAATTCTGGGCAAAGTAGTCGATCGTTGGCCTACACCTGCATTTGATCGCATTGGTGAAAGCCAAATTCTCCTCACACCAGAACTTTCAAAGTAGATAGACTATAAACCAATACAGTTCAGAATGAGCAACAAAACTCTGATTGTAGAGACGCGATTTCTCGCTTCTTAAAAGACCAATTATCTACGCCAATAACCCTTAACCCAAGCGTATTGGACTATAAACCGATTTTTTGCAAATGGTTAAACCCGATCAACAGATTCTTTCATCTGAAAAATCTGTTGGTCGGGTTTTCTTGAAAAGAGTATAGGATATCGAACTACCTATTTCTTTTAAGTTCGTGCATACTTCTAACAACCTTTGTGACTAAATTTCTGGGCGTAAATCTGACGCTTTCAGTCAATATCTTATTTCTCATCCCAGGAACAACAACAGTTTTGTTTTTCATTAAGCTCCGATAACCAATCCTAGCGACGGTTTCCGTATCCATCATTCTGTTAACGCTAGCAATCTTGGAATTTTCCATTGCAGCATTTTGTTGGAATTCCGATGCTGTTGGCCCTGGACAAAGAACAGTCACACTGACACCTGTACCCTCTAATTCATTAGCGATCGCTTCTGAAAATGATAATACATAGGCTTTAGTAGCAAAATAAACTGCCATTAAAGGTCCTGGTTGAAAAGCCGCCGCTGAGGCCACATTTAATATTTTTCCATAGTTTTGCTCGACCATATCTTTGAGGAACAACTTAGTTAAATGAGTCAGGCTGACCATATTTACCTGTAGCATTTTCAGTTCAATGCTGAGGTCTGTTTCACTAAATGCTCCATAAGTACCAAAGCCAGCATTGTTAACTAGTACATCAATCTTGATAGATGCTTGCTGTAGTTCTGTGAAAATTTCTTCTGGAGATGTCGGGATAGATAAATCCTTAACAAAAATTTTGACGGAAATGCCAAATTTTTGGGGAAATTCATCTATAATTTCACTAAGTTTTTGTTCCTTCTTATCTATTAACACAAGATTATAACTATGACGAGCAAAAATCTGGGTTAATTGATAGCCTATGCCACTAGCTGCTCCTGTAATTAAAGCAGTTTTTTTTTGCCGACTTTCAGATGTTTTATTCATGCTAAAAAAATGGCGAACGTGAATTAATTAATTTAAGTTTTATAAATTTAGCTACAGCAATATATAATATTTGCTGTAGCTATTTCTATGCAGACAAAAAATGATGCTATCCACCTGAAACAAATATGCTTCAATCAAGCATATTAAACGCAAATATAAAAAACTGTATCTATATAAACAAGAGCAAGAATATTTAATAACCTCATCAATGGCACAGTATCATTCCGTTAATATAACTGACGTGCAAGCAGCACAAGAGCGAATTTTGGGGATTGCCTACTGCACACCCGTGCTGACTTCTAGAATCGTTAACGATCGCACCAATAGCCAAGTGTTTTTTAAGTGCGAAAACTTTCAACGCACAGGGGCATTTAAATTTAGAGGGGCGTACAATGCCCTAGCCCAACTATCGGTAGCAGAAAAACAAACAGGTGTTATCACTTATTCATCGGGAAATCATGCCCAAGCGATCGCTTTAGCTGGACAACTACTAAATATTCCTACCACTATTGTCATGCCTGATGATGCACCTGTTGTCAAACAAACTGCTACTCGTGGTTATGGCGCAGAGATAATTTTGTACAATCGCCAAGAAACAAACCGGGAAGAATTAGCTCAAAATTTAGCAGATAATCGCTCTTTGACACTCATTCCCCCTTACGATCATCCCCATGTAATCGCTGGACAGGGGACAACTGCTTTAGAACTGATCCAAGAAGTTGGTGAATTGGACTTACTGTTAGTTTGTTGTGGCGGTGGCGGATTACTTTCAGGGTGTGCGATCGCAGCCAAAGCACTTCTACCCAATTGTAAAGTAATCGGGGTAGAGCCAGCCCTTGCCGACGATGCTACCCGCTCCTTTTACACCAAAACTCTGCAAACAGTCAAAAATCCTAATACCATCGCCGATGGTGCGCGGACTCCTAGCCTTGGTCAAATTACTTTCCCCTTAGTGCTGCATTACGTTGATGATATGGTGACGGTATCTGAAGAAGCGATTCTTCGCACCATGTTTTTCTTGTGGGAACGTCTGAAAATTGTAGTTGAACCCACTGGGGTATTAGCTGCTACTGCTTTACTCGAAGGTGTAGTGAAAGCACCAGAGGCGAGAATTGGTATCATCATCAGTGGTGGAAATGTAGATTTGGCGCAAGTTTGTAAATTATTTTCTCTGTAGGATTGTAATTAAAAACATCGTTTGCAGGTTCAGTATGTATGGTTCTGCCGTGAATTTGATAGGCGGGGCTTCTAAATAGTCCCATATTTAATTGATTATCCTGGATAAAGAACTTTTTTTATAGCGTCGGCTAATTACTAAACTTGCTCCAATTAAACCGACACCAATTAAACTTGTAGTCGCCGTTGGTTCTGGAACCTCTTGAGGAGTTTGCAAGGTGAAATTCAGTTTAGCTAAACCTTGAGAAGGGGTTCCAGAGAGATTAAGTTGGTCTTGTTCAGTAAAAGTGATTGTGCCTGTAGCATTTTGGAATAAACCTGTTCCCCCAAAGATGGTAATAGTACCACCACCTTTGATAAAGCCTTCGGCAAAATTAATTTCAGCGCTGTCACTTGCTTTGCCAAATAATTCATTAGCACCACCATAATACCTGTCAGAAAATGCAGGTTCACCCTCTAAACCAAACACGCTTGGGTTTGAGTTAAAGGTATATTTATTAATCGATGGATTTTCAATAGGTTCAAGTTTGCCATAGTCATCACTAAGAAAAAAATCCAACCCATAAGGAGCAGGTTTGGTACTTTCACCTTTGATAGTTGCTCTAATAATTCCTAAGTCTGGTCTGAAGGTTGGGTCAAAAGTGACAAATGTCTTGTAGTCAACACTAAACGTATAATTATTATAATTATCTTGTGCTTTTGCACTTTGCATATTTGAGCCTAAACTGACTATAGTTAAGGTCGCAGAAATCAGCCAGCCTATACGTGAACCAAACATAGTTGTCCTTTTTTGATTAAAATAACAAAGTTACCTAATGTAAAAATTCGGTTTAACTTTTAAAAAAATATAAGTATCTTATGGTGGGTAATACCCTGAAAACCTTGAGATGGTGGGTATTGCCACCCTACAAGCAAGTTAGAAAGTATAGATTTATTTGATAAAGAGTTTCTAATATTGATTAAAGAAATTTTATACAATATTAGTTAATACACTTTTTTAATAACTCCTAAAAATTAGTATAAATTTATTTATTTACGACTTCAATGATTTATTTTTTGATATTGAATGAATTATTTTTCTATCTAGTTGCATAAAATATTAGAGAAATGGTGATAAGAGGGTGTTTGAAAAGTTTTGAGGAGTCAACTTTTATGCCAGTCGCCTCACTGTAAGACGGATCGTGGCAAGGTAGATAAAGGTTTCTGATGTTTCGGGGATGTTTCGGGCAATAACTTATAGTCTCTGACGAATCGACGACACCCCATCAGCTTTCTCCTAAGTGCGCTCGACTACAAGGGAGTTTTTTTGAGCAACACAAATACCTTGGTTTGCTCTGGTCGCAGAACCACTGTACAATCCAACGGCACTCACTACCCACTGCATGAATGGCTCACAGTCATTGCCGCCATCAACGAGCGAGGGTTTTAAAACGAGATACCGATCAGGGTTTTCGTAAAGAATATTTACATATTATTTACATGTGTTAATATTAACTTTTTGGTTTAAGTGCGGATATTCAGCATGGTTCCCATAAAGACCGTTCTAAAAAATTCAGAGCAAGTCACTCGGTTATTTTCTCATCTCGAATTTGATGGAAACAAACTCAATCATCAACCGGGTAGTGTATTAGGGAGTACTGCATTGATTGCAGGAACCACCGTTGGGGCTGGGATTCTCGCTCTACCAGCCGTTACCCTGCCATCTGGTATTGTGCCATCCACATCTGGACTAATTGCTGTTTGGCTCTACGCTTTAGTTTCGGGGTTATTGGTTGCAGAAGTTACCTTAAACACGATGCGAACAGAAGGGCATCCGAATATAGGTTTTTTGGGAGTTGTTGAGAAAATCCTTGGTAAGCTGGGAGCGCGAATTGCTGGCGGTGCATATTTATTCATGCACTATGCTCTGTTGGTGGCATACATCACTGAAGGCGGCGAGATTTTAGGAACGGCGGCGGCAAAAGTCTGGGGTATGCAGATATTGCCTACGTGGGTGGGCACAATGGCTTTCACACTCTTATTTGGCGGCATTATGTATCTTGGGCGAGAAAAATTTATTGAGAAATTAAACAGCGCCTTTGTCGGAATTGTCATTGTTTCCTTCTTAGGACTATTATTTCTGGGAGGAAGGCATATTCAGAGTGCCCAACTATTATTTCAAAACTGGAGTGCCCTCGGCAGTGCCATTTCAGTGATGTCTGTGGCACTGTTTTTCCAAAACGTTGTGCCGCTAATTGTGACGCAACTCGAAGGGGATGCCCACAAAATTCGTCAGTCCATCTTTATTGGTTCTGTGATTCCTCTAATTATGTTCTTGGCATGGAATGCCGTAATTTTAGGAAGTGTCAGTCCCGATATGCTACATAGCACTTCTGATGGTACAAGTGTTTTTGATCCACTACAAATTCTCCGAGGAGGTAGTGCGGGGCAATGGTTAGGAGTGCTAGTATCCATTTTTTCAGAGTTTGCGATCGTCACTTCATTCATTGGATTTGTGTACGGGTTGCTGGATTTGTTTAAAGATATTTTCCTACCTGCACAGTGGCAACTTTCTAGCCGCTTACCCCTCTATTCGCTGGTTCTTTTCCCTCCGATGACTCTCGGAACGCTTAACCCCAGCATCTTTTTTACTGCCCTAGATTACACTGGAACATTTAGTGTTTCAGTTCTAGGTGGAATTATTCCGGCATTAATGAGTTGGAAACAACGTCAAGAACAAGAAAACTCAAATAGCACAAATCAATCACTCGTTCCTGGCGGGAAGTTGACACTTATTGTGATAATTGGAGTGGCATTAGCCATGATAGGAAGACAAATTCTGTCAATTTACACAAAATAAAACCATCAATAAAAGTATTGTGCTACATACAACTATAATTGTAGTATAGATATGCTAACCACAATCCAATGAGTGATTCTCGACTCGTCAAAATCAGCAAATATCTCAGCAAATATCTACGTCATACACCAGATGCCATTGGAATTAAACTTTCTCCTGGTGGTTGGGTTGCTGTTGATAACTTACTTACCGCTTGTGCTCAAAACAAGTTTCCGATTACCCGCCAGGAATTACAGGTGGTAGTTGAATTCAACGAGAAACAACGCTTTTCTTTTGATTCTACAGGTAATCTGATTCGTGCGAACCAAGGACATAGTGTAAAAGTCGATTTACATTTAGAAGCTGTTGTTCCTCCAGATCAGCTTTATCACGGCACGGGACGCAAATCTGTAGAGTTAATTCTGCAAACAGGACTTTGCAAAATGTCGCGACATCATGTCCATTTATCAAAGGATATAGAAACAGCACAAACTGTTGGTGCCAGGCATGGAAAACCAGTGGTTTTTGCTGTCAATACTGCGGCAATGCATCAGGCAGGTTACATCTTCTATTGTTCTGCTAATGGTGTTTGGTTAGTCGAATGTGTACCACCTGAGTATCTACAAAAAATTTGAATTTTAAAAAAACAGAATATTGAAATGATATTTGCAAAGAAGTTGCAACAATTACTGCATATTGGAATTGAACTCAGATCAATGTACTCATAGCACTTGTACTCCTAATACTGTATTCTCTGATAGATTAGCGTTTGCAAAAACAGGGATTAGCAGTAATTCCATTCCGGTTTGCACCTGAAAAAGTAACTTTGTAGATTTGTCTATAAAATTACAAACTCTCAAGAGTAAAAATACTATCAATCTCTTAGCCTACTCACCCAATGTAGGTTAAAAATCTCACTAAACAAGCATTTTAGACCTATCCAAACCCCAAGATGCCTTCTAAGCAAATCTTGTTTATCAGTAACGGCCATGGAGAGGACAACCATACCTCTCATGTTATTCAGACCCTGCGCCAATTGTGTCCTTCTATTGAGATGGCGGCAATGCCGATTGTGGGGGAAGGAAAAGCTTACCGCAGCTTGGATATTCCCATTATTGGGCCCACACAAACAATGCCCTCTGGGGGATTCTTTTACATGAAGCGCCTCTACTTGCTCAAAGATTTTCAATCGGGATTGATTGGATTAACGTGGCGACAGTTACAAGCGGTGTTACAGTATGCTCCCAACTGCGATTTAATTATGTCTACTGGGGATTTTGTTTCCCAGACATTTGCTTACTTAACAAAGCGCCCCTTCGTCTCCTTTATCTCTTGTCTTTCTGCCCTCTACGAAGGGCGGTTACGACTCAATCCGCTTCTGTGGCACGACCTTAATTCTTCCAGATGTCTGGCAGTTTTCACCAAGGATTCCCATACGGCTTATGACCTCCAACGGCAAGGTTTAACTAAAGCTCAGTGTGCTGGCATTCCGGCTTTAGATTGGCTCGTCCCTACTGGCAAAGACTTGCACCTGAAGCCGGACGAAAGAGCGATCGCTCTCCTACCAGGGTCACGGATGCCTGAAGCTGCGCGAAATTTTTGTTTGCAGTTGCAACTGGTAGTAGAAATCGCCAAGGTGATGCCTGAGTCAAGATTACAATTTCGTGCAGCCTTGATACCGAGTTTGATGGCGCAATTAGACGACATTGCTAAAAGTCAAGGTTGGCAACTGAATCAAGGCATACTCACCTATTCTCCTCCAGGAAATTCTGCTGAGAAATCACCGCTTGTAGAAGTGAGATGTTATTCAGATGCCTTCAGTGACATCCTATGTTACTCTACTCTCGTTATTGGTATGGCAGGTTTGGCAGTGGAGGAAGCTGTAGCGATCGGGAAACCTATCATCCAGATTCCCGGAGAGGGCCCTCAATTTACCTATCAATTTGCAGAAGCGCAAACGCGGCTGTTGGGCAGAAATGCCCAAACCATCGGCACTAAGCCAGCAACCCCTGAGATTCTCAAGCAAGCAGCTAAACGAGTAGTTGAAACTTTAGAAGATTCAGACTACCTCGCTAAGTGCAAAGAAAATGGCCCTGAGCGATTTGGCCCACCCGGCGCATCTGAGAGAATTGCCCGCTTTCTACTAAACTCTCTAGGAGAAACTGAGTAGAAATTGCGCCAGAATTCAGGAGTCAGCATGGTTGGGTAACATGGTGTGGTAGGCTAACGCCTTAATGCACCTCAATTCTGACCGGAGGCGGAACGTCTCCGGCTCCGCTCCTGAATTCTAAATTCTGACTCCTAACTCCTGACTCCTGAATTCTTACTTACCTATGAAAGTCCGCTCTAGTTACTGGCAACTGTTGCCTTATCTGTGGCCCCAATGGCCGCTGTTAATTCGGGGATTAGCTTGTATCTTAGGATTTGTGTTATTCACCCTAGCAGTGCCCTATTTAGCAGGTCAGGTCTCTTTTTATCTTGGTCAGGGAAATGTTAACCAGATTGCCTACTGGCTCGGACTAGCCACTTTAGTATTTTTGGTTCGAGGGCTTTGTCAATACGGGCAGAATGTCTTTATGATCGCTGCTGCTCTGAACATGGTTTTAAACTTGCGTAAGCGCGTTTATGCTCACCTGCACAAACTTGGATTAGATTACTTTGAAACCACACAGACGGGAGACTTGACTTATCGCCTGACTGAAGATATTGATCGCGTCGGCGAGATTGTGGACAAGTTATCGCATCAGTTTCTTTCCAATTTGTTGCAGTTAATTGCAATTCCCATTTACATGCTCTACCTGAATTGGCCACTCACCCTTGCAGGTTTGATTTTGGCTCCTTTAATGGCTTGGTTGATCGGGCAATTTGGTCAGCGATTACTCGTGCTATCTCGCCAGAGCCAAAATCAGGTTTCCAATTTGTCAGCGATGCTAACTGAAGTATTTAGCGGGATTCGCGTTATTCAGGCTTTTGCAGCCCAAGAATATGAAGTGAAGCGATTCAATCAAGAAGCAGAAATCAATCGCCAAGCTAAGTATCGCGCTCTACAACTCAAATCCATTCAGTTTCCCGTTGTCGGTTTTTTGGAAGCAGTTAGTATTATACTGCTGTTTTTATTAGGAGGATGGCAGATTTCTCAAAATCAGCTGACAGCTCAAGGGTTTATCAGTTTCTTAGCTGCTGTGGCTATACTGATTCAGCCAATCGACATGATGATTAGCAATTACAACGAGTACAAACAGACCGAAGCTTCTGTTGAACGCATCTTTGAACTGATGGCGAAGGAACCTAGTATCAGCGAAAAATCGAATGCTCAGGCAATGCCACGAGTTATGGGCAAGGTAGAGTATCGTCATGTCAATTTCGCCTACAATCCCGATCAGCCAGTTCTTAAGGATCTCTGCTTAGACGCTTCTCCTGGTGATGTCATTGCCTTGGTTGGTTCTTCTGGAGCAGGCAAATCGACGTTAATTAACCTTTTACTTCGCTTTTATGACCCTCAGAGGGGTCAAATTCTGGTCGATGATATTGATATCCGTGATGTCACACTTACCAGCTTGCGCCATCAAATTGGCATTGTTCCCCAAGATGTTACCCTTTTTTCGGGAACGATCGCTGAAAATATCGGTTACGGTCAGGAAAAATTAGATTTAGCCGCGATTCAGTCAGCAGCAAAAATTGCCAACGCTCACTCTTTTATCACCCAGTTTTCCCAGGGTTATCAGACCTGGGTGGGAGAGCGTGGAGTTAACCTATCGGGAGGACAACGCCAAAGATTAGCGATCGCCAGAGCAGTTGCCAACGATCCTCGAATTCTCATCCTAGATGAGGCCACCTCTGCCCTCGATTCTGAATCAGAAGCACTAGTTCAAGAAGCACTAGAACGAGTGATGCAAAACCGTACCGTGTTTATTATCGCCCATCGCTTGAGCAGCGTTCGTCGGGCTGACTGCATTCTCGTAATAGAACAAGGACAAGTAGTTGAAGCTGGTACTCACACCTCACTTCTGTCTCAGGAAGGACGGTATGCCCGTTTTTACGCCCAACAGTTCTACTCTACAGATGAGTAGGGGATTGCCAAACTGTCGGTTCGCTCATTTGATAAAATCTGTATTTAGAAAATTCTTCTTCATATCAACACCCCAGCAATACAAGCGGTGATAAAACCCGCTAACAATCCGCCAATCATTGACCTTACACCCATACGAGCTAAGTCATGCTGGCGATTAGGTGCTATTCCCGCAATGCCGCCAATGGTTATGCCAATTGAACCTATATTTGCAAAATTACATAATGCGTAAGTCGCAATAATTACTGCACGTTGGGAGATTTTTCCACTTTCAATTAGTGCCTTCAAATCCAAAAAAGCAATAAACTCATTCAAAATTGTTTTTGTACCCAATAAAGCCCCAACTTGCCGACAATCAGCCCAAGGTACGCCCATCAGCCAAGCTACGGGAGCCATGAGAAAAGACAAAATCCACTGTAATGAGAGTTGCTGTAAGCCCACAAATGCCCCTAACCATCCTAAAAGTGCATTCAGGGCAGCCAATAATCCTAAAAAGGCGATAATCATCACCCCAACATTAACTGCTAGCTTCACGCCGTCAATTGCTCCAGTAGTAGCAGCATCAATTACATTTACATAATTAGTTTCTACATACGCTTTTGCTTTGCCAGCCGTCTCTGATACTTCTGTTTCTGGGTAAAGTAATTTTGATACCACCAACGAAGTGGGAGCAGTCATAAAGAAAGCAGCAATTAGGTGTTCTGCTGGGATGCCAAAGGAAAGATATGCTCCTAGTACTCCAGCCGCAATTGTGGCAAAACCACCCGTCATCACAGCATGAAGTTCCGATTGCGTCATCTTTGCTATATAAGGTTTAACCATCAGCGCCGACTCTGTTGGCCCCAGAAAGATATTACCTGCACAGGATAAAGATTCAGAACCCGATGTTTTCATCGTCTTGATCATTACCCACGCCATCACGTTTACGACTCGCTGTAAAATGCCGTAGTAATACAAGACACTGATGAAGGCAGAGAAAAAGATAATTGTCGGCAGCACTTGGAAGGCAAAGAAATGATCCTTAAAATTTTCTCCAAAGACAAATTTGGCACCAACATCAGAAAATGCTAAAAATTGGCTGACAATATCTCCCAGAGATTTAAACACATTTAAACCCCAAGGAGTTTTAAGAATCACTAGTGCAAACACAAATTCCAATCCCAAACCCCACGCCACTATTCGCCAACGCACCGCACGACGATTAACAGAAAAGGCGTAGGATATACTGATAAAAACTAAAATTCCCAACGCAGAAATGGCATGTTCCATGATTACTCCCGGAAATGTATCACTAAGGCACTTAGTCAAAGAGCATACACAAAAATTCACCTTTTTTGTGGCTTTTTAGTCAATTATTAGGCCGATGAATATTTTTTATATCTGCAATCATAGTCATTTATAATTATGATTTAAAGGATACAATTGCTGTTAAGTATGTCTTGCTAAAAATATAGAACAGAAGCTAAAGTAATATTTATTCACTACCTTTGTTTGAGCTTGATTTATGAATTATCCGATCGCATTAAAAGGATTTTACAGAACCATGCCAATTAAAAAACATATTAATCTTAATCAAGGATGTTTCCTTAATCCCACAAATAAACAGATAGTTGTCAATTTAGCCAGTGAAGATATTTTAAATTTAATCACGCAAGAATTAAAAACTCGTTACTCCCCAGAAACTCAAAAAAACCTCCTTGAGGAGAGTTCAAAGCTATTACCTAATTTTGTATTTCAAGAATTATTACAACGCCAACAGCAGGTAGTAGATATTAATCCAGATAGTTTAATGGTCGTTAGCTGTCAGATAGCAGAGGCAGAAGTCGATGATTTGGGATTTGATTTAAATGTTGAAGTATATTTTGTAGTTGGAGATGCAAAAGGTCAAAACCATTTTCGGGCTAATCAAATAGTCCTTTGGTCGAATATATGGGGTGATGAAGAACAGCCTTTTGATTTAGAAGATGAACTAGGTGAACAATTCTGGACAAGTTATCAAATTCAGTTGCTTTTTGATGAAAAAGAGCAGCAAACAATTGAACTGGAACTATCACAAACAGATGATTATGCCGCGAGGTTAGAATTTTCCCCATCACTAAAAAGATTTTCACCATCCATAGTTCCCTTTACGGATAATGACTTCTAAAAAGTATTATCCGCATATAGTGAATGCAAATTAATCATTTACAGCAGAATTCAGGAATAAAACACGCTTTATACCTGGGTAACAGACTTAGCTTGTGTACCTCACTTTCCTTGAAATCTGCTGTATATTCACTGAGGATTTTATTTTTTGGAAGTTCCTGATTAAAAAGATAAAGTCTTCAATCCCTCTTACCTCCTCATTGTGGTTCGATAATTGAACCCATAAACAAAATGTTTCCCGTCTGATTATCTCTAATGGCACAGAAGAAGGGACGATCAACAATCATTCGGAATGGTTCTGGTTCTTGTCTCAAAGATGTTGCTACTATTCCCACTGAAGTAGCAGCAGCCGCTTCGGTGCCTTCTTCATTTACTTCAACAAAAGTTTTATGCTTAACTTGGCTAATGGTAAAGTTTTTACCCATGCCAGAAAAATTGGCTTTGTTGCTGAAAGCCTCCCCCATACCTAAAGTTTTTAAAGCATCATTGAGTGTAATATCGTAATCTGTTTTGAAACGGGGTAGGCGAATAAACCCTTTTTGATTGTTGAACTGAGTCATCCATTTTTCCCAGTTCTCAACATTCAAGTTTTGATAAAACGCTTTGAGGTTAGAATTCTTTTTGGGTAAGAATATATAAAAACTTATCTTACCATCTTTTCCATAAGGTAAACTAACTACCTGAAATTTTTCGCTTTCATAGTATCTATAATCACCCTTCTGTGACATCATTGCGTGTTGTTTTTGCCTGCCAGATGTGATGTAAAAAGGGTATGGAGCAGTTTGCTTTTTGTCAAACTCTTTACTCCAATTACCTTTAAAATATATGGCATTAATCAGAAATAACACCTGATCTGGTTCAATTTTTTCAACTATTTTAGTGATTTTACCGTTAGTATTTTCTTTTACCCAGTTATTGATAATACTAGATGCAGCAGCATCTTTAAAGTTTAAATTGCTGACCTTGGCTTGATAGAACTCCTGGGTTCTCTTGAGAAAGTCTGGTGCAAAGCTAATATCTTGATTTGCCCAAAGTGAGTTAGCAATCTTCAATTGCACTTTCGTATCTGAATTGTCTAAAAGCTGTTTTAATACCGCCGCGTAAGAAGAGTTGATTTCTGGTAGATTCATCCCCTGTAATTCCAGGGTTTTTGCCATTGCTTGTTGAGTCGAGCCGCTAGCGCCGTTGTAAGTCATAGCAAGAGCGATCGCAACACTCGAAGGTGAGATAAAAATATTTGTCTCACCCCGATCGTTTTTCAGAACTTCTGAAAATAGTTTGAAGCCAAACTTATTGCTAGACTCAACGATTTTTGTATCAGTGTTGACTGTTTTTTTTTGCAATGGAGTTTCTGGCTGAGGTAAACTAGATTGGGCAAGGGCACTTTTATTACTGTCTACTTGAGAACACCCTAATACACTGAATAGAACAACACTTGCAGCAGCCAGTGCATAACGTCTGCCCAGGCTAACACCGTAACGTCTTTGCAGGAATTTTTCTTTCGCATCACTCAATTTATGGCGATTCATTCTGCTACCTCACTTGCCAAAGATTCCCGATTTGTTCTCAGAGTTGACGCAGATATTGTGTCAATGACTAACTATTGCATTTACTCCAACAGAAAAATGGGACTGTTACAGTTTTCGTAACAGCAAATTAGTAGCTTAGAGGAATTAAACACAACTTGTGGAGTTGCTAATTCCTTATTGAGACGGCCATACAGACGAGTTATAAAAAATTTTTCTTTCTAAGAGTTTTTATCTTTACGTATAAACGTATTGTAAGCTACGTAATTATAAAAGAACTACTTCTGTTAGGTTTTTATAGATCGAATAACGTTTCTCAGAGGCACGAAATCTCGTTCCCATACGGAGCATAGGAACGAGAAAAACGCTGTAATTTTACACAAATATTTGTGCTACCCTATTTCAATTAATAGGTACACTCCACCAAGCTAAACTGTAAGGTTGAGTCGCTTCATTGAGCTTTTGACGAAACTGGACACGGATTTTATAATTTCCAGTAGCAGTAACGGGGCAGAAAATATGTTCTACACTATCAATTTGGCTGATTGAGGAGCAAACAGCACCAGCATCAGAATTTTGAGCATCAGCTTTTACCAAATAGAGGTCAAGATTATTCAAACCGCGATCGCGAAAATTTTCGCCTACGTCATATTGCTGGTTTTTATTTTTATCGTTGAGTTCTACTAATCGATCCCAACTCAGGGTGACAGCAACAAAACTTCCCTGCTTTAACGGTTTTGCTAATATATAGTCAACAGATGCTCCGACATCAACTGTGCGATAATCCCAACCAACAGCTGGCACCGCAGTTGATGCTTGCCATTGACCAGCACTAAACTGTTGATAAGCGCGAAATGCATTCAAATGACCCGCTCCCATTTGGGCATCTAAAGGAATCTTTGGATCTTTATAAGCATCAGAATCTAGCCAGTTTTGATTTTGCTTATCTATTAACGTTCGAGTCATTCCCAACCGTAAGCCATCACCGCTATCTTGGATTTTGTCTGCTGAATTCAGCAATACAGCTTTCATCACTTGATGACGTCGAGCATCAATGCTCCAGTGGGGTTGTTTTGTCCGCATCTGTCGGTCTGCAAGTTCCTGCAACAGAGCAACAGTAGCTGTAACTTGAGGTGCTGCAAAACTTGTACCTGTAACCTTGTTCAATTTGCCATCGGGATTGAGCAAAGGAATATTATTCCCAGGAGCAACTAAACTGATGGCGCGACGCCCATCAAGGTCAAATTCCCTTCCAGCGAGTCTTCCATTCACCCCTTGGTTAACACCCGCCAGATTAGCCACGTCTACTTTGTTAAAAACTCCCCCTCGGCGGGATGAAAAAGCCACGTTTATGCCGTTAAAATTATCTGTAGGAATAGGAATACCGCCTTTCCCCTGGTTGCCAGCGATCGCATACAAAACATCATGAGCGCGACTAGACCAGTCAACACATAAAGTTAGTAAAGCATTGCCGTCTAAAGTAGCTTCCGGTCGAGGATCGCGGCTCAGAGGTTCTCCAAAGCTAAAGTTAATCGCACGGACATCGCCACCATTTTGTAGTGCTATATGCTGTGCCGATAAGCACTCTTCTGGTTGACCCATGTTTTTAGTGGAACCCACCGCCGATGAATACAATCGCGCTCCTGGAGCAACTCCTGGCAAGGCTTTGTCTTGACTCACCATCACACCAGCGACATTGTAGGCGTGGGGGTCAACACCAGTATTAGACTTAGCTGGGCCATTGCGTAAGAAAACTGCAGCTACAGATATAGTACGATTTTTAGACACCGCCTTATCCCACCCAAACATTCCTGGTCGACCAATTTCCACTTGACCAATAGCAATCTTACGGCCGATTAAATTATAAGGAGGTTTGTGTAGCTTTAGAGCATCAATGCCGTTAGTTCCTAGTCCAGATTCTAAAGCTGAAGCAATTACCGGCCCACTCAGACAAGAAGCAGTTAATCCCCAAAATATCCAGGTTAGTTTTTTAGTCATTAGTTATTAGTCATTAGTCATTTGTCATTGGGCATTGGGCATGGTGAAGGGGATAAGGAGAATTGGGGACAAGGGAAAGACTTGTTGCAAGTTCTAAACTTTTGTCACCTGCTCCCCTGCTCCCAAAAAACCGGGATCAAAATTATGAGTCTTGCTCAATGTTTTGTTACAATGCGTACAGACGAGGACGCTTAAAAATCCACTAGCCATGACCCAAAACCTATCTCAAAAGCCCATTGTAATTGCTCCATCTATCCTATCAGCCGATTTTAGTCGTCTGGGTGACGAAATTCGCGCCATAGATGCGGCTGGAGCAGATTGGATTCATGTTGATGTAATGGATGGTCGTTTTGTACCTAATATTACGATAGGCCCTCTGATTGTGGAGGCGATTCGTCCGATTACAACCAAGCCACTAGATGTCCATCTGATGATTGTGGAGCCAGAGAAGTATGTAGAAGATTTTGCTAAGGCGGGTGCCGATCATATCACCGTACACTGCGAACATAATGCTTCTCCACACCTGCACCGCACCTTGGGGCAAATTAAAGAGCTTGGTAAGAAAGCTGGAGTTGTACTTAATCCTGGTAGCCCTCTAGAACTAATTGAATACGTTTTAGATTTGTGCGATTTAGTACTAATTATGAGTGTCAACCCTGGTTTTGGTGGTCAAAGCTTTATCCCTGGTGTGTTACCCAAAATCCGCAAGCTACGCCAAATGTGTGATGAACGTGGTCTTGACCCGTGGGTTGAAGTAGATGGGGGACTGAAGGCAAATAATACCTGGCAAGTTTTAGAAGCGGGAGCCAATGCGATCGTCGCCGGTTCAGCTGTGTTTAACGCAAAAGATTATGCTGAGGCTATTACAGCAATTCGCAATAGCAAGAGTCCTACTCCAGAATTAGCTAAGGTTTAATTCGTTTTTGAATTAACCAATCATTAAACATAGAAGTGAAAAAGAATGTAGAGACGTAGCGGTGCTACGTCTCTACAAGGGTTCTAGATTAATTTCACCCTAATCTTCACAAAATATAAGGTGGGCAAATTGCCTACCTTATTTATTTTTATATACAGATAAAAAACTGGAAGCTATTCAAGTTTTGAACTTCCAGTAGTTATATATAAATTGAAAGTTTAGAAACCAAAGATAATCCAGGTTGGGAGGACTAGGATTACAATAGTCGAAAGAGAAGCGTATGAGCTACTAGTTCTACCAGCCAAGGACAATAATTTCACCGTAACTTTTCTATTTCCGTTCCTGGAATTGATGTTAAGCGTTTGCTTTATTAACTAAAGCAACACCAACCACAGGATAGAAAGTTTTATAAGCATTACTCGCACCGTCTGCAGTCAGTGAAAGCTTTGTAAAATTTGGATTGGGGGAATCCACCTTCCCAAATTCTCTGTGCTCAGACTTCCTCAGAAAAAGAACCACCAGTAGCAACAGTTGGATTATTGGTCTTGGTCTAGGAGTTATTTACTCCATGAAATGCTGACTACTTTTGTAATCAGTTTGATTGATTTCATAGTTAGAACTAATCGTTGATTTTATTTTTTAAATTAACTTGCTTGCCAAATCACCTCTATTTTAGTTTAAGTTGTAGTTGTTATTAGTTTACCAATATCATTAATATATATTTGCCATTTTGGCAGATTTTTGCAAAATACTATTAAATTAATTACTGCTATAGAAAACCTGTCATGCTATAAATTTAAAATTAGCATAACAGGCTTTCAGATAATCAATCAACTTTAGAGCAGAATCTATTGATTCCAAATACTTTTTAATTGAATCCACAGGATTTCAAGGAAATGTCTTGAACATTTTCTGGTTTTAATGGCGATTTGCTTGATTGATGTTCGTTAATTTGCTGTGTCAATCTCTGGTCTAAACTACCAGCACAGATTTCGGCTTTTTGCTTTCTAACTACTTCTAAATAAGCTACGTCTTTAATTTTGTTTAAGCAGCTTGATGACACATTATTATCAGACTGGGAATCATGAGCATGTTTCAGCATTTTTAGATTTTCACTTTGCTGTTGTTTTGTCCTATCTGCTTGAGAGTTCTCTTTGAGCAATCGATTGTAGGTACGATATGGAATGTAATGGAGAGGATTATAACCACCAAATCGCAGCATTAAAACACATGCCCAGGAATACTTTCCAGCAAGAATTGCTTCAACTACTTTGTCAAATTGTTGGGCTTTCACTGTCTTATCTAAGTTACTACTAATACCAGCAATGTCTTGATTCATCATAGTGTTTAGTTATTTTGGGTGAAGTAAACTATTTTCTTCTCTGCGATTGTTGATGTTTCAATTGAGGTGTACAGACTGCACTAGCCTTTTTGCAAATCTTGAATTGCTTGTGGCAAATTATCAGCACTGGAGCGGTGTTTGATGTTTACAAGGGATAAAAATCCATAAATAAATAAATTTTCTTGGTTCACACGCTGATATTTCTTACTACTGTTGAATTAGGCAATTTCCGGGAAGTTTGCATATTTTTTTAGACTAATAGAAAAAATATATTTATCTTTGAGGGTTAACAACACCAGTCGTATTTATACTATTTTTTGTCGTGAATGTCATCTACTAATCTAGTATATTTATAGGTCAAATTTACTGAATATATTCAGATACTTACTTATGTATTGTGCAGCTTTTAGTTTTGTCCCCCTTTGCTAATTCTTGAGGGGTGTTACCCCTCACCCGATATCATTTTAAAACCTTTATTATTGTCGAGTAACTAGAAAACAATACCATTAAATAGAATGTAAAACAACTTGTAAAAATATTAGATAATAGAGAATAAAACCGTTCACAGTTTAGCATTGAACCTATTTTTAAATAAGTTCGATTAGACAATAATACTTATTAGACTTGTCATTATCGGTTTGCAAAAACTACGGCTTTAGCGTATCTAAATATAATGGCTGTCAACCGCTTGTAAATATTTTATAACGTTCAGCTAGTAATCATAAAATAGACCAGTTGTAAAATCAAATTACTGGTTAGTGATAATATAGATAGTTATAACGAGCCTTAGCTGAGTCAAGAAAAAGATCCGCAAATGGATAACTTTACTCAAAACAATGTAGCAGGCTAAGTCTGTACAATATTAGAGAATTTAAGAATAGGTATAAAGCTAATCAATACAAAATATTATTAAGTTGATTCAGCAGTGATTTATATATGTATGAATATCTAACAAATTTATAAAATTGAGATTACAAATGTAGTAGCAATTGGGCTAAATGGTGGTATAAGCTCAAAAATAAATATGCGATCGCCTTTATCTCTCCAGACAACTACACAATGAATTACTTGACAATGAGCTATCCAAGGGTTATAATATGAGTCCACCTTAATAAGACTAGTCCTCACTAATAGCGCTTCACATCCTGCAAGTTTGAGCTGCTTCTACTAAAGGCTGGTGAGATGCACCTATAAGATTTACTGGCGTTAAATTACGCAAGCTGTAGGCGTTTAAGCGTATGCTCCAGTGTTAGCTAATCATTGCTAAACACGCAGCGCACAATCTGATGAACTTTGCTGTTGAGTAAAGGAATAGGCACGTCATAACCTAGCTTTTGATTGTGAACGTCGTCTGGGAACTATTAGCAATATTTATAGCTAAAGTTAGTAATATTTGCATTTTTTGAAACATTAGTCTTAAATTCTCAATGCTTCAACTCTTACCATTACTGAAATTTTCCTTGGCTTCCGGAAACACTCGGAAAATAAAATCGCAAATCTAAACTTTGCTTTTTCAGATGAAGACAGGTTAAATTTGGTAACGTGGCATACGACCGTTCGTAGGGGCGCTGTCATAGGTATCAACTTAAGGTCGAAGGCAAAGCAAATGACCCAAACGACAAAAAACCAAAAACTGCTGACCTTTGAGGAGTATCTTACCTATGATGATGGTACAGACACGCGCTATGAGTTGGTGGATGGAGAACTAGTCGAGATGCCACCAGAAAGTCAGGAAAATAGCAATCTAGCAAGATTTCTATTCGTTGAACTACTAAAATATTTCCCCTTTTATTTAGTTGCTCACAAGGATACAGAAATTGAGGTAGCGGGGCGACGGGCGAGATGTCGTTTACCTGACTTAATGGTTCACACAGAAGAATCTTATGCTGCTCTTATCGGTGCTACTCGTGCCAGCCTCACCCGTGATATGCCGCCGCCTGCACTAGTGATTGAAATTGTTTCTCCGGGAACAGCGAACCGCGTTCGTGATTATCGCTACAAGCGAACGGAGTATGCGGCTAGGGAAATATTGGAGTATTGGATTATTGACGCACAGATGCAACAAATTACGATTTGCCAGTGGGTGGAGGGACAGTATGAAGATAAGGTATTTACAGGTGCGACTTGTATGGAATCAGTAGTAATTGCTGATTGGACGCTAACAGTAGAGCAGGTGTTTAACAGCGCAAACAGATCAGAATCAGCAGGTGAATAGAAAGTGCAATTGAGTTTTTTATTCTTCGTAAGAATTCAGGAGTCAGAATAGTTAAAGAATCAGACGAAGATTTGATAAATGAATATCCCAATTATACTGAAATTCATATAAATTCTGACTTCTGACTCCTGGGTGGTGAATTCTTTTCATTCCTCCGGTTTTCCCAGATATACTTCAATCACACGAGAGTCATTTTGCACTTCCTCAAAATTACCTTCGCACAGCACCGAACCTTCATGTAACACTGTTACTTTCTTGGCAATTTGACGGACAAATTCCATATCATGTTCAATTACTAAAATTGAATGACTCTGTGCTAGTGCTAAAAGTAATTCGCCAATGTTGTAGGTTTCTTCATCTGTTAAACCCGCAACAGGTTCATCAACAAGTAATAAATCTGGAGACTGTGCTACTAACATCCCAATCTCTAAACGTTGCTTTTCTCCGTGAGAAAGTAAAGCGGCTCTGATATCGGCTTTAGGAGTTAAACCGATGGTTTCTAATAATCCTTTAATATTATTCTTTTCAACAGTATTAGAATGTTGAAACAAAGTAGAAAAGACATTTTTATTCTTGTTACTGGTAATTTCTAGATTTTCGCGGGGTGTTAAATTTAAGTAAATTCGAGGTGTTTGAAACTTGCGCCCAATTCCCAATCGGGCAATTTTATGTTCAGGTAAAGAACGCAGATTTCTTCCTTTGAATAAAACTCGCCCAACGGTTGGTTGCACTTTCCCCGTAATCACATCCAGAAATGTTGTCTTTCCCGCACCATTGGGGCCAATTACTACTCGTAATTCACCCACATCCATACTAAAGTTAAGCTGATTTAAAGCCTTAAAACCGTCAAAAGTAACAGTTACGTTTTCAGTTTCCAATATTTTCGCCTTCATGTTGCACTTCCGGGTCTTCTTCCAAGGTGGGATATGTAGCAATTTCTTGACGACGGTGGAAAAGCGAAATATTCTGACTACGCAACCATCCCACGATACCGTCAGGAAGGACTGTGACGACTATCAAAAATAGTGCGCCTTGGAAAAATAGCCAGATTTCGGCAAATTGTTCGCTTAAAAAAGTCCGGGCATAATTTACTAACAAAGTTCCAACAATCGCCCCAATTAAAGTAGCGCGTCCGCCTACTGCTACCCAAATCACCATTTCAATCGAAAAGGCAATATCCATTGCTCTGGGTGAGACAGAACCACTTTGAATGGTGTAAAATGCTCCTGCTATACCTGCGATCGCACCGGAAACTGCAAACACCACCACCTTAAAATCTGTAGGGTCGTAGCCAGAAAATCTTACCCGACTTTCATCATCCCGAATTGCTATCAACAATCTCCCAAAGCGTCCAGTTGTCAACCAGCGACAAATCCCGTAGGTGATTGCGAGAAACACTACCGTCAGCGTGTAGAAAACAAATTGCGTTTTGGCATCGCTGACAGTTGCCCCAAACAAGGTTGTAAAATCTATGAGGCCGTTCGTACCGTTGAATAGTTTTTGCTGACCGTTAAAGAAGTTGAAAAATACAATAGTTCCGGCTTGAGTCAAGATAGAAAAATAAACTCCCTTGAGACGATTTCGGAAAACTAAATATCCCAATAATCCCGCCAATAACCCTGGAATTAGTACCACCAAAGCTATTGTCAAAGGAAAAGAATAAAAAGGTTGCCAAAAGGCGGGAAGTTCTGTAACCCCATAAAGTCCCATGAAATCAGGCAATTCTCCAGTAGGGACTTGGAGTTTCAGGTACATTGCGATCGCATATCCACCCAAACCAAAGAAAATACCATGTCCCAAACTTAATAAACCAGTATAACCCCAAATCAAATCAATACCCAAAGCTGCGATCGCCAGCGACAAAAATCGCCCCAACAAATTCAGGCGAAACTCCGACAGCAGCAGTGGCATAATAATTATAAGGAAGAGTGCGATCGCAATCACCACCCCAACTTCGATTAATAATCCCCCCTTCTTTCTCATTCTCTGTGTCCTCAGCGTCTTGACGGTTTAAACATCAACAGTACGTCCCTTCTGTGGAAAAATCCCTCCAGGCTTCCACTGCAAAAACACAATAATCAGTGCAAATACCATCACCTTGGCCATACTCGTCGTCGCAAAAAAAGTAAACAAATCAGCTAAAGGTTTAACAGGAGTCAACAACAAAGCCAGAGTTCCAGAACCAATTAAAAAATTAGCCGTACCAATACCCAAAGCAGCCACAATCGTTCCAGCTAAATTGCCCACACCTCCAACAACAACAACCATAAAAGTATCAATAATATAGTTTTGTCCCGTATTTGGCCCTACAGAACCAAGCAAACTAATCGCACATCCAGCCACACCAGCTAAACCAGAACCCAGTGCAAAAGTAATCGCGTCAACCTTTTGAGTTGGGATACCCAAACAAGCGCTCATACTCCGGTTTTGCGTCACCGCCCGAATTCTTAAACCCCAGCTAGAACGTTGTAAGAATAAATAAATCCCCGCCACACAGATTATTGTTAAAGCAATAATAAATAATCTGGCAAAGGGCAATTGCACACCATCTAAAGACATCCCAGCTTGTAACCAAGTCGGTGCTGTTACATCTACATTTTGAGCGCCAAACCAAGGTTGAGTTACTGCTAACTGATAAGTTTGACTCAATAAATTGCCCGTTGTGATTGTCACCCCCAGCGATAATAAAAATATCACTGCCACAATCCAGTTACGAACCCTTCCTAAATCAGTGCGGGAATTTAAAATCCATAAACCTCCAAAAAACAGCAGAGAAAATATAGCTATGCCAACTATCAAAACCCAATTCACACTGCGAACAAACTGCTGAAAAATTAAACTTACTCCCCAAGTTGCCAATAGAGTTTCTAATGGGCGTCCATAGAGATAACGAATCACGCCTTTTTCTAGAACTAATCCCACAGCAGCCGTAAATATAAATGCAATAATCAAAGCCAAAAATATATAGACTTCAAACCACACCCCACCCAATTGTTTGCAAACATTTTGCACAACATAAGTTGTATAAGCACCAAACATCATCAATTCACCATGCGCCATATTGATGACACCCATCAATCCAAATATAATCGCCAGTCCCAACGCGGCAATTAATAATACAGCGCCAATACTAATACCATTAAATACAGCTTCTAAGAATCCTGCTAACACTTATTTCTCCACAACAGCTATCAGCTAGTAGTTAGTGTCTCGTGTGCCTCGTTCCCAGTCTGAGACTAGGAACAAGAATATTATGAATTATGAATTCCGAATTATTTAGGTTTTCTTGTACTTACCACCCTTAGCAGGGTCACTCCAATCACAAGCAAATCCTTTAGTTTCTTTGACAAATTGATTCCAAGGAACTGGCTCAACTGTTGTCGGAGTAGCATAGACAATATCAAATAAACCATCTAGCCTTACTTGACCAATTCGCACAATTTTAGATATGTGATGATTAGCACCCATTGTCACTTTACCTTCAGGCGCATCTAGAGTTTGACCATAAGCCGCAGCACTTACCTTAGCTATATCTGTAGTACCAGCTTTTTGTACTGCTTGCTTCCACAAATAAACTGCGATGTAAGCTGCTTCCATTGGATCATTTGTTACCCGATTTTCGCCGTACTCTTTCTTAAAAGCTGCAACAAACTTTTTATTAGCAGGTGTGTCTACTGTTTGGAAGTAATTCCAAGCAGCGTAGTGACCTTTGAGATACTCTACACCAATTGCTTTAACTTCTTCTTCAGCAATACTGACAGACATGGAAGGATATCTTTCTGCTGTCAATCCAGCACCTTTCAATTGTTTGAAGAAAGCAACGTTACTATCACCATTTAGAGTATTATAAATTACACCTCCATTCGGCAAAGCTTGCTTAATTTTAGTGATAATTGGTGTAACTTCTGTGTTACCAAGAGGTAAATAATCTTCACCAACTGTTTTTCCGCCTAAAGCTTCTAGCTGAGCTTTAATGATGGTATTAGCAGTCCGGGGAAAAACGTAGTCAGAGCCAACTAAGAAGAATTCTTTGCCTTTATTTTTTAACAGCCAATCAACAGATGGTTCAATTTGTTGATTTGGTGCAGCGCCAGTGTAGAAAATATTTTTAGAACACTCTTGACCTTCGTATTGCACAGGATACCAGAGCATCTGGTTTTTGCTCTCGAATACTGGCTTAACGTTCTTGCGGCTAGCAGAAGTCCAACAACCAAAGACTACAGCAACTTTATCTTGATCAATTAGCTTGGTTGCCTTTTCCCTAAAAGTATCCCAGTTAGAAGCACCATCTTCGGTAATTGCTTCAATTTGTTTACCTAACACACCACCAGCTGCGTTAATTTCTTTGATTGCTAACTTTTCAGCATCAACAACGCTTTTTTCACTAATAGACATCGTACCACTCAGAGAGTGCAAGATACCTACTTTTATGGTGTCACCAGCAGTAGCCGCCGCTGGTGAAGCAGCAGGAGGCGCGGCTGGACTCTCTGTAACAGTTGGAGAATTATTCGCACAAGCTTTCAAAAAAAAGCTGCTTCCAAAAGTTAAAGAACCGTAAATTATAAACTTGCGTCGGTTAAATTGTCTTTTCATCTTTTTATGAATTTTCCTGTTTTTATAGGAAGCTGACAATATCAATCTTTAAAGTGTGATATTAGTGCGTTAGTTTACTAGTAAAAAGTGACACCTTATACAAAAAAGTTTGTTTTTGTAATAAAAAAGAAACTTTTTAATATGAAGCTTTATAAAGTTAATAAAGATTCTCATATCTATGCAATACGTTATGGAAAAATATAATCTTTCTCTTCCACGAACATCTTTGATTCTAGACAGTTAAAAACTGCTATCTTTGTGCAAAATTATTGTCGATTCTGAATAGATACCTGGTTAATAAAACAATAGTCTTAATCATTAAGTCAGGTTAAAATATTCCACCTACACTGCTATTACTCAGATACTCCTGGTTCAATGCGTGCCCCAAGCTGAAGAACCCGTCCAAGATCATCAGCGTTTCGCCAGGTTTCAATTATCTTTCCGTCGGCAATATAATGAATGAACGTAGCAGTGAATGTCTGTTGACGGCCACGACCTGGTATGCCAAGAAAACTCTCCTGGATGCAGGTATTAGTCGCGCGCACAACAACTTTGTCACCTTCAGCGATTACGTCTTCAATTGTCCATTTCTGTTTGATAGGCCCAAATGAACCAAAGAGTTTGCATACCCCTTCAGGACCAAGGGGAAGCCCTGGTAAACCACCGTGCATTTTCCAAGTCGGGGCGGTTATCTCGCAAATTTCTTCGATCTTATGCTCGCTAATAAGTTTAATCCACCGTTGAGCAATTATTTTGTTGTCCTCAATGGAAGACATTGCTGCTGTTCCTCTACTGAAAATTAGGCGAACTCTAATTATTTATTTAGACAGACAAGATGCACTATTGTCAATTAACCAAGTATGAGATTGAATTAAAATCAGTGCACCACATATCCTTCTTCTGTCACGTTCCGAATATTATAAATAAAAGAATCCAAAGATGAAACTCTACAAGGTAAGTAGGGCAATGGATGTAGAATTACAAATCTTGAGACATTTGGCAAGAGATGCCTACCCAACAGTTGCGCTCGTAGATGGATATTGTGCAGAGTATAAAGACTTATTCAAAGAAGTAAGAAATTATGATTTTAATTTTCTGTATAGTTTATTTTCTGGAAGTCCCTTCGCGCATCTTTTGCTCAAGGAACTCTAGAAAGACCTTGACTTTCGTGGGAATATATTTTCGGCTAGGATAAAGTGCGTTAATTGGGACTGGAGCCAGTGACCATTGAGGCAAGACGTTTACTATATCCCCACCCTGTAACTTCTGCTGAAACAGAAATTCCGGCAGCAGCCCAATTCCTACTCCAGCAACGATTGCTTGATAAATGGGGGCAACGTCATTGCTGAGTAGTCGTGGACGAAAGGAGAGCGTTACTGTTTCTTGCTGTTGATTGTGCAATGTCCAGGTCACATTGTTCTGACGATGAGCCATACAAAGCAGCGCATGACTGGTCAAATCAGCAATTGCTGTTGGTTCGCCAGCGGTTTTGAGATAGGTCGCGCTGGCAAAGAGTTTCATGCGATCTGTGCTAATCCGTCGCACGATCAGGGATGAATCGTGCAATTCCCCAATCCGAATCGCTAGATCGTATCCTTCTTTCACAATATCTTTGTATTCAGTCGTTGCATGGAGAATCACTTGAATATCGGGGTAGGTCAGCAGAAACTCCGGCAAATTTGGTGCGATAATAGACTGCACAAACAACACGGTGGCTGTCACTCGCATAATACCCTGCGGATGCCCCTGTAAGCTAGCGATCGCATCATCACCGTCATGTAACGCATCGAGAATGGGTAAACAGTTTTCGTAATACAGCCGTCCTTCTTCAGTGAGAGAAACCCGCCGCGTGGTGCGATGAAATAATCGGACTTTTAGCCGTTGCTCTAGCTCATTGACCTTCACACTGACGGTAGATTTAGGCAAGTCCAGCGATCGTGCTGCTGCGACAAATCCACCCTGTTCTGCGACTTTGAGAAATACTAAAACAGCATTCAAATCGTCCATAACCTGCACTCACTGCGATGAGAGTATCTGCACTCTGCTATTGTCCAATATTACAAACAATCAATTCATAAAAACCACCTTTATCTATACAAGTTGATTAATCATACTAGGAGATGTCAAGTGCAGAGGAAACTTTAAATCGAAGCAATCGCACGTTATGAAATCAAGCCTTGAACGAAAAATACTACGGTGGGTTCGCATTGTTTTGAGCATCCCAGCGGACACTCAGTCGCCACCGAAATGAAAGCCCGTTTGAAAAACACCGTCTGTGTTACCCTTTGGACCTCCGATTTGCTCAGAGTTTCCAAGCAAGCTAAATAGAGGTTTTATATGCAATATCTTGTTATCTTCACACCCAAACAGAAATTCGGAAGCGATGAAATGCCCTCTGACTTCCCGCAATTGTTACTTGAGGAAGAGGCGCGAGCGAAAAATCTCTACATGGAGGGACTTCTGCGGCAATCGTGGGTGCTGGGCAAGAGGGATGATGGCGCAGCCGTTCTCTTTGAAGCGGAGTCACCGAAGCATATACAAGAGATAATCGACAGCTTTCCACTGATCGAGGCTGGCTACTCTAATACCCAGGTCTTCCCCCTCGCCCCAGATCCTGCATTTGCAGAGAAGTCCCGATAAGGCTGCATTTCTCTGACCAGAAAACCCACTAAGCGTTACATAGGAGAGTTAAAACATGAAAGTCTTAGTCATAGGAGCCGCCGGCAAGACCGGTAGAGCTGTAGTCGAGCAGGCTGTGGCTGCTGGCCACCAGGTCACGGCCTTCGTTCACAAAGCCGATGAATACGAGGTCTCAGACGTTCGCGTCATCGAAGGTGATGCCACCGACAGTGTCGCGATGGACGCAGCAGTCCTCGGTCAAGACGCTGTTCTTGACACGATTGGCGGCAAAACCCCTTACAAGGCAACTACGCTCGAATCGAGCGCCGCCAACACAATTATCGCTTCCATGCAGCGAAACGGTGTGCGCCGTCTGGTGGTAACTTCAATGATTGGTGAAGGGGATAGTGAAGCGAATGCCACTCTGTATGAGCGTTTACTGATTGCGACCTTTTTGCGCGGCGCTGACAAGGACAAAGCGGCAATGGAGTCCGCTGTCGAGTCGAGCGGTCTGGACTGGGTGATTCTTCGCCCAGCCCTCCTCAACGACGACCCTGCCAAGGGGAACGTTCGAGTTTTCGATGCCAAAACGGGCGAGAAGGCCCATAAAATTACCCGTGCCGACTTGGCTGACTTCATGCTTGCCCAGCTTGACACTAACGAATACCTCCATCAAGCCGTGACGATCGCAAATAGCTAAGAACTCAACTAACACGCTCTCTTTTTGGGGACGGCAGCGTGTTCGTTGAGTATCCAGGACAGTCCTGGACAAACAGATGGAAATTAAAGAGTTGAGGCAACACAACCCTTCGTAATGCCCGTTGACTAGAGCCGATGGCGACGATTTGGTACAGTTCGCTGGTGTTACAAGGCTTATTTCCCCAAGTGGCACTCAAGGTGCTGCGCTCCTAAGCGATAGTTCTTCAATACAAATCATTAGTGAGAACAATCATTATGTCTACAACAGAAACCAGTGCAAAGGATAAAGCGGCAATCAAAGCAGTGATGACAACGTTTGCCGAGGCGTGGAACGCTAAAGATGCGGAGCACTTGGCGACGTTGTTTGCTGAGGATATCGATTTTGTGGACGTCATAGGTCGTTGGTTTAAAGGGCGAACCGAGACGAAACAAGCACACGCGCAGGCGCTGGCATCGTTCTTAAGCGATAACCAGATGACTATTACTGACACCCAAATTAAATTCCTCACCCCGGATGTGGCAGTCGCACATACCACTTGGGAAACTACTGGACAGAAGAGTCCTGATGAAGTACATCGAATAGAAAATATAGGTGTCTGGACAGCCGTAACAACCCGCAAGGAGAACACCTGGCAGATTACCGCTTTCCACAACACAGGAACTGTGCCAATTTCTGAATGAAGTTTTTACAACCAAGTAAGCTAAATAGAGGTTTTATATGCAATATCTTGTTATTTTCACACCCAAACAGAAATTTGAGACCGATGGAATGCCCTCTGACTTCCAAAAACGGGAACTCGAAGAGCAGGCGCAAGCGCAAGTCCTTTACACAGAGGGAGGTCTGCGTCAAGTATGGGCACTGGACAGGAAAAATCGCGGCGCAGCCGTTCTCTTTGAAGCGGAGTCACCGGAGCATCTGCAAAAGATGATCGATAGCTTTCCGCTGATCAAGGTTGATTACGCTGACTACCAGATATTGCCGCTCGCGCCGTATCCTGCATTCGGGAAGAAGTCTGTCTAATCGCACCGCCTAACAATGCGCTCCAGCGAACGGAGGCTGGCGCTTGGGCTTTCTTTTGTTTGTCGGCTCTTGTGTTGCCAGTCGCCGTCGCAGAGCCTCGGTTTGGGCGGCTGCGGGCCAGGGCAAACGCACCACACTTAAACAGAATTGTTCGAGACGAAACAATAGCATGAATGATACGAAACTTGAAATTGCTTTCGGGGAATACGACCGGACTCGCATTTTGGCGGATGGCACTGTCAAAATTGATGGAGTAGATGCCACCTTTCACAGCAACCCCATCGTCACCGAAGTTTTTGAAGGCATGATCCGAAAGCATGCCTTTGACGTGTCGGAACTTGGAATGACGTATTTTCTACGCACGATGGATTTTGAAGAACCGCCTTTCATCGCCATTCCTGTATTCCCGAATCGCTGTTTCCGGCACTCGGCGATTTACATCAACAAGGCGAGCGGCATCAAAACACCGAATGATCTTGTGGGCAAAACCATCGGTGAGTTTGCGGTTTACGGTCACGACGCGGGTGTGTGGTCCAAGGGGATATTGTCAGACGAGTATGGCGTGACGCCCGACCAGTGCCGTTGGATCGTTGGCACGCTTGACTGGCCCTTGAAGCCGGTTGACTTTATTCCGCACCCGCACCCTGCGAACGTTGAAGTTGAACAGGCTCCCGAAGAAACGGATTTGGGAGAAATGCTCAAAGAGGGAGAAATTGATGCGCTGATTGCTGCGGATGTACCCAAGTGCGTGCTGGAAAAGTCGCCGAAGGTCGCCCATCTGTTTGAAGACTATGAGGCGATTGAGCGTGCCTATTACCAGCGCACGGGTATTTTTCCAATCATGCACGTGGTCGTCGTTCGCAAGGAACTGGCCTCGGAGCGGCCCGAAATTGTGAAGGCAGTTTACAAAGGCTTCTGCGATGCCAAAGATGCCGTCCGGGAGCAGTATAAAAAGGGCATGATTTTCAACAACATGGCGACCATGATCCCTTGGTTCAGCAAACTTGTGGACGAGGATCGCACCCTGCTGGGTGACGACTGGTGGTCCTACGGCGTGGAGGCGAACCGCAAGGCTGTTGACACTTTCCTGCGATATCATTTTGAGCAGGGCTTGTCAAAGCGGCGGCTCACTTGCGAGGACATTTTCGTACCCGAGCTTCTCGGGACGTGACACTGGTGACGATCTCAAGAAAATCAGAAGCATCACTTCACTAACTATTAGCCGATCTCCGGGGGTGGGGCAATCAAAGTTCTGCGTTCCCTCGCGAATCCCCCGCCTAACGACGCGCTCTAGCGAATAGAGGCTAGCGGTGAGCTTTCTTCGCGTATTACCACGCTTGACTTCGCCAGCCTCTGTTACTGAGCTTGGGTTCGTTAGCCCGTCTTTACTGGCAACTTAGCACAAACTGCCAAGCGCTACCCGAACGAATTGTTACCAAGCAATGGAGAAAAAAGATGCAGTCCGACAATGAGAAGCTTGAACACAGCAATGCTTATGCAGCCGAGATCCACCATCCGCTTGCCGAAAAGGATGGTGAAGCCATTGCTGCAATGCGGACGGAGGTTGCTCCCTCCAAAGGCAAGCTGAGCGGATCGGCTGCTCGCAGTGCCTTCGACGAGATCCAGGAGAAAACCCCGGACGCGCCGGGTGTAAGCTACGAGCAAGGTGTAGTCGGGGGTGTGCCAGGCGTTTGGTGCCACCCGCAGAACTCACATCCGGGCGTCGCTATCCTTCATCTTCACGGAGGAGCCTATATGCTAGGTTCGGCGCACGCGTATCGGCATCTCGCCGGTCAGGTCGCCGCGTGCACGAGCGCATCCGCGTTCGTCGCGGACTACAGACTCGCGCCGGAACACCCCTTTCCAGCCGCCTTGGACGATGCAAAGGCGGCTTATCGCGGACTCGTCGAACAGGGCGCCCAGAAAATCGCGATCGTCGGAGACTCAGCCGGTGGGGGTCTTGCTCTCGTCTTGTTGTCAGTCGCACAATCCGATGCTCTTGCACGCGGTGGCGTCGCTCCATCCGCTGCAGTTGTGATGTCACCTTGGACGGATCTGGCCTTGACAGGACTGAGTTTACAGGATCACGCAGACGACGATCCACTGTTGACGAGAGAGGTGCTGTCAATGGCTGGCGCGAGCTATCTGCAAGGGCATGATCCACACGATCCGCTGGTCTCGCCGCTTTACGGCAGCTTCACTGGCCTGCCCCCGATTCAAATTCACGTCGGAACGAGCGAGGTGCTTCTCGATGACACGCGCCGCTATGCCAAGCGTACCCATGCCGAGGGGGTCGATGTGACGGCTCATGTGTGGGAGGGAATGACGCACGTCTTTCCGGGGAACGTCAGAACACTGAACGCAGCGGAGGCGGCTTTGGGCATGATAGCTGCCTTCCTGAAGGGTAAGCTAGGTACCTGCTGAACAAGCACCACATAGTAGAGACGGGTTAATGACTGGAGTTTAGACTAAGTAATGCAAAACTACCTAGCAGGGCTGAGTTAATCAGAGACTTACCGAAAGTATGAACAATCTTTGATATTAGACTGCAACAGATGGTTCTTTATAGGGTGCTGTTGCTGTCTTTTTGACGATTAGGACATCGGTTTTTGCGTAGGCGAGTTTTTCCTGGAGACTTTCTGCAAGGTTTGGGTGGACGGGTAGGAGTACCAATCAACGCTAAGAGCTAATATCATGTCCGCTTGATTACTTAATTAAACCCGAAGAACCCCACCCCGCCAAAGCTACGCTTCGCCTCCCCTCCCCGCTTGCAGGGAGGGGATTAAGGGGTGAGGTGTAATGACTAGGGGAATCATAACTAATTATGCGGACATGATATAATTTGTAAACTAGAGTAAAGTCTTTGTCTCGTCAGGGTTTTAGGAATTTAAGCCAATCAAGCGTTGATTCTCTGAAAGTCATACCCAGCAATGAATTGGGTATCCTTAAGATTTTCTTTACGAATCAGCTCTTAGATTAGTATTTTTATAATAATTTCATCTTCCTTGCCAGTTGCAAAATTAGCAAAGCGCTTTGCCAAAGGTGGTATAAGTACTAGAGGATTGCTAAACCCAGAGAAAACATGAACGCCTTTAAAACCTGGGATAGCACCAATTAAGGGGAGTTGATTGCTACTAAATGCCACTAAGCAGTGATACCAATTCCCTGGTAAATTCTCCAATGCTGGTAAAATTTGACCAACACTTTTTCGCAACCATTTTTCGCTTACGTCTGAGTTTACCTTGGCATGAGGATCTGCGATCGTACGGCTAATTTGACCGATGCGGATACTACCATCTTGAAACTGAATCGCACCTGCATCTAAAATCGTTGGTACTAACTCATTACCAAGTTCATCCCATAATTCATCAACTTGAGTAGATTCAGCTTCTAGTTGAAACCGTTGTTGATTCGCTGGCATAATTAAGGTGCGTAACTTGACATCAACAGGTGGGGTTTCAATGATTTCTTCGTGGGTAAAATACAGCTTGATGGAAACACCAGCAGATTTGAGAAGCTGGCGGCTGAGTCCACCTGCACAGATAACAACGTTAGCGCTGTGGAAAGTTGCACTGGTCGTTTGTACACCATCTTGCAATACTTGCAATACTTGGGTAATCTGCATTTCACCCCCAGCACGCTCAAAGGCTTGGATGTAAGCTTGTGCTGTTTTTTCTGGATGAATATGACCGTGTTTGACAGTTAAAGCACCAGATATCACCTCTCGATTTAGCAGCGGTTCCAACTCACAAGCTTCTTGGATATCGAGTAAACGCGGTGGAATGGCAAACTGATTATACGATGCAGCAGTTGCTTCTGGGTCGCTATGGGCTGAAATAGTCAGTAATAAATCTAATTCCCGAAATTGGATATCAGCGTCTAACTCTTGAGATAGGATATGGTAACGTGCGATCGCTTCTTCGCACAATCGCTGAGTTAGTGGTGTAGTACCCGACCAATAGGCCAGCCCACCATAACTATAGCGAGTTGCATTTTGTGGTCTGCTGTATTGCTCCAACAAAAGTACACAAAAGCCAGTTTTAGCCAGTTCATAAGCGAGTGCAGCACCCGTAATTCCGCCCCCAACCACAATCCAGTCGTAGGTTTTCATACTTAATTACTGGACTTTAGACTAAAGAGTACAGCCACGGTGGTGAGTGAATAAAATATCATCTATAGCAGTCGCTTTTTAACAAAGATTATACCTGTAGTTGGTTATAGCCCTGCAATCATAAGCAAGTTTAATCAGCCAACGAAGTTATGTGGGTTGTAGCGGTTTTGATTGATAAGTTGGATTTGATGGGCAGATTGCATGTTGGTGATGCTAACGAAAATACAATATTTTCGGTCATCAATTACATGTTTAGTGAATTATGTGTAATTCCAAATTTTGCCCCAATTGCGGAATCTATAAAAGAAAGCGTGTAATATCAGCATAATGTGATGTTGCATTCCTAAGGTAGTATATGGAGTCACTTAGAGCTGATTCGTAAAGAAAATCTAAAGAGAAATGAATCTAGCTTGACTCAGGTTATAGGCTAAATCGAATGCAGTTAGATTGTTGCCAATGAGTCGTCTAGCAGTAATTGAGAACCAAAAACGCAAACCCTACCCAAGTGATTTAAGCGATAGCGAATGGTTAATTATCAAGCCCCTTCTACCCACACCTAAAGGATTTTGGCATGCTGTAGAAGTAGATTTACGAGAAATTTTGAATGCCATTTTCTACGTGTAACGGACTGGAT
>NZ_JBALDD010000029.1:0-4930 GCF_036917555.1 Nostoc sp.
CGCAACATGAGACATCCCGACTAAACCTTGTAATGCCAGTATTAATAAAATTGCTCTAATCGGCTGGAACTTGGAGACATATTCAAAGCCCTCCCACAATTTCTGCAAAGTATCGCTAAGGCTCTTTTGGGTTTGCATAGGTCTGACTTTCAGCTGCATTGCTAGCAGGGTAAAGATGGCAGGGTATAGCTGAGAGTATCGTAGAGAAAACAATATTTCACCCCTAGCGTCGCAATCAAAATCCCGCCTATAGCGGGCAAAAATTAGTGGTGTTTCATCGGTTGGCCCCATGTCGATACTACCCACATTTAAGGCTTCTAAGAGCGGTGGCCCGGACACAAATTGAGACCAAGTAACACCTATTCCTTGAGGAGCTAAACGTTTTTCAATTACGCCTTTTTCATGAGTTAGATCCCCTGAAACTTGGTAGCCAAGCTGAACAACCTTAGTACTGCTAGTGTTCTTAATGTTAGTGTTACTGGCACTGCTATTGCCGATACTGGTTTTGTTTGTACCACAACTGGCTAAAGTCGTAAAAGAAACTAATCCATAGAAAGCGTAGAGTAAATCACATCTTGATATCGAATATTTGCCAATTTATACTTTTCTCACAACTGGTCACTTGATATTAATGTTGATACCCTTATGCATAATAGGCAGTGTTATAGTAGCTTTTCTCCCTTTTCTCTCTAAGAGGTTGTTTGAAAAGTTTTTAGTGATATATTAGATACTGTTAGAGCCTCCTTAAAAAGAATGACTTAGACTTTCATTTTCTCTTTGAAAAACTGCGATATATATACATTTCCATGCTCGGCAAAAGATATCATTACCGCCTTATTCCCCCTTCTTAAGGGGGAATTCAAGAGACAGCCTCTCGCAGAGAAGAAAGCTAACAGAACTCAGGTTTATGAAAGCACTGTTTGTGGTTCCTTAGATTCAGCTTTCTGCTTGAAGACAGTTGGTACTTCTGCGTTGAACACCTCACCTTGAACCACTTGGGAGCGGAAACCATCAACTCCAACTGGAACATCACCAGTAATGGTGGTGCGATATAAGAGACGCTCGACATCCAAATGATCTAAATCTTGAGGAGCTAAATGCACAGTGGCGCGGTTATCCCAGAAGGCGATATCACCATTGTTCCAACGGAAACGGGTGGTGTAGGCAGGTTTGGTGATTTGGTTGAAGAACAACTCAAGTAACAGTTTGCTCTCTTGTGGTGACACGTCAATAATGTGCGAGGTGAAACCAGGGTTAACGAACAACGCACGTTCGCCAGTCTCAGGATGAACCCTGACTACTGGGTGGATTGAGACTAGTGGATTAACAGCAATACGCTCGTCGAATTTGCCGTTGCGGGGCTGATACCCGCCCCCATTAAAGCGATGTTCAGCTTTCAATGTGTCTGCTAGCGCCCTTAGGGGTGCTGACAGTCCTTCATAAGCCGCAACTAGATTACTCCACTCAGTGTCACCACCGAAGTTGGGGACATTAACCGCGCGTAAAATTGATCCTGCTGGTGGGTTAATAGCTGCCGTTACGTCTGTGTGCCAAGGGCCACCAGTGCGAAAACCGTACTGCTTCTCATAGAGCTTACGATCTACAGGTTTGATCTGTGGGAATCCCGGTACTGGTTCAGGCTCTCCGAGTGGATGCGCGAAAGTTACTTCACCGAAACGAGATGTGAACTCAACCTGAGCAGCGTGATCAATGTTCTGACCACGAAAGAACACAACTTTCCATTTCAATAATGCTTTACGGATTTCTTGAACTTGCTCGTCAGAAAGAGGACGGGAAAGGTCTAGGCTACCGATTTCGGCACCGATGAAACCAGCAACTTGTTTAACTTCTATATGTTTGTAGCCCATGTAGATTCTCCAGAGTTTGATCCGTAGGGTGGTGTTCACACTCACCTGTTTGCTTTGGAATTTTGCCAATATCTGATCGCAACATTCCTGTGCTGGGAGTAGAACTGAAAGTATAGTACATTAATTCGATATATTTACCGTAGTATGCAATGCTATTTAATAATCTCCTGTATTTTTGCAGCTAGGATCTTTGGAATTGAGACACTGATGCCCTTCTCTACGAGAGGCTGTGCCAACGGCTTGGTGCAGTTGCTACCCTACGGGAACGCGCTTGAGCGTAGCTTGCTTCCTCGTAGGGGTACAAGTCGGGAGACCTGTTGTTATACCAATTCACTAAAATTCAGTAGACCTAAAAGTTCTACCATTGCTCCATAATTGATATCTGTGGAACTGATTATCGTCAAAAAAACCGTATTTTTAGATACAGTTTTCCAAAAATCCTTGACTGTTTTTCAATAAGTAAAACTAATTAATCAGCTAGAAAGTTAAGGGTAACGCACCCACCAGAATATAGTTCTGGTACTGTAGCCTGCAATTTTTGTAAAGTATGGGAGTAAAGACGCAAAATTTTTGATTCTGAGGATTATTTAGTTTGGACATGACAACAACGGAGCCAGTTTTAACTGATAGTAAAACCTTAAATGAAGTAGTTAACTGTTTAACAGAACATATTCCAATTTAGACGCAAGGTAAGTGTGAACAACAAAATATCTTTGAAATTTTAATTCGAGCAGCCACTCAGAAAGATAGTATTGAAAACACAACCAAAGTCTTAAAAAACGTTCTGACAAGCAACGATATTCGTTACCATGTAGAAAAATATTCAGATTTAAAATCTTTAGAATTAGATTTAAATACAGTGCTGCAAAGCCGTTTACCAGATGGTATTCGAAAAGGAAAGCAAAAAAATGCTATTGATTTTAACTTGATTCCTTATTATGGTGAACCATCACCATCAGAAACACCATATATTTATAGAAGTCAAGTTAAAAGTGGTACTTGTTCTTTTTATGCCTATGCTACTGTCTATGTAATTAAGAAGAATAAATGAGTAATTTTAGCTATCAAAGCTATTCAACAACAAAATACTTTAGTTGCAATTATCACTTATCTTTTAGCTCTGATTGAGCCTTTGAATCTGAAAATAGAACGATTGTATTTAGACCGGAAATTCTTCTATGTACCAGTGATTAGATGGTTGCAAGCTCTTGATATACCCTTTGAAATGCCAGTTATTATTCGAGGGAAACAAGGAGGTACTAGACAGTTAATTAGAGGTCAGCGTAGTTACAAGACTAGTTATACCTTAAACAGCGATAAGTATGGCTCAGTCACTTTTAATGTGTGGATAGTTTGTACATATAAAAATGGTAGAAGACGAGCGCATGGTCGAGAATTTTTTATTTATGCCATCTATAAAGAAAAGTTATCTTTACACCTGATACATGATGACTATCATCTTCGTTTTAGGATTGAGAGTAGCTATCGGATGAAAAATCAGTGCCAGATTAAAACTACTATTAAAAATCCCATTATTCGGCTTTTATTTGTAGCTTTGGCATTTTTAATTATTAATATTTGGATTTATTTAGTATGGCACTATCTTAGCCGTTTAAAAAGAAGCTCTAGGCAAGTTCTTTCTCATCTATTTACCCTCAAACAAATGCTTGAATTTTTACGTCAAGCCGTAAACCGCAACTATGGGGTAAAGAGCGAAGTGTGTTTACCATCTGGCTGATCTTAGTTGATTTTTTTGGGGGTGTGATTTATAAACTAATCTTATCATTGAGCTAAACTCTCAGCTTTTGTATATTTCCCCGAAGAATTGTATCGTAAGCTACCATTTTTTAGCGATCACAGAAGTTTTCGGTCTACTGAAATTATGAAACAGATGTAAATCCTGAAAGGCTAGCTATCTCTAAGTTTTTTAATTGCAAATTGCTCTCTTCTCTACGAGACGCTTTGCGAATTGTGAATTGGTATTAGCACCTGCTTCACCTGTTGCCTGTAAAGAGTTCCCTTTTAAGAACGAATGAGGGTTTTGTCCGTAATTTTGGGACTGGCAATCATTACCAGTTAGGTAGGCGCAGCCCGCACTTCTCTACGAGACGCTGTGCGTAGCTTGCTTCCACGTTCGCGTAGTGTCCCGTAGGGAAGTGGTACCTCTATTACCGGGCTTGCACATTCAAACTAATAGCAAATTCCCTAAACAACCTTCTAGCAATAAATCTTTTACAGTTGCTCAAGCAGTTGGAGACAATAACAAAGCTGTTGAAAAACTTACTCGTCACTAAGAATCAGCCATTAATGCTTTTTTGATTAGCGAATAAGAGGCTGCGTTTTACTTGAATCGATCCATTATGTAGGTTTGAACCGATAATATTTGACGCTAAGTCAAAGCCGTTACTAAAGTTTTGTGACAACAAAGAATATTTGCTTTAAATTAGGATTTTACAAAGTTAACCCTGAACAAGCTGGCTATACACCTGAGCAATTTCAAGCCCAACTATCACAATTGCAGTCTCATCTCAGAAGTATGTGATAGAAATGGCCAGAAAACGAGCGCAGTGCTTTAATCAAATCGGTAAAACTTTGGGTATCTACGCCAATAAACCGAAAAAATATCCAACTCAACTCTACTTCTTAGCAGCAGGGCAAATTACAGATGATGATTGGGATTATGATGGTATCTACCTACCCGCAGGTACTCAGGTAGTTTTAAGTCCGAATACTGAAGTACAAGAGTTAACCCAACCCATTGCTGTCAAGTTTGTCGATGGTACACAGTCCATTGCTAGAATACCGATTCAGTAATCGGAGAGCAAAATAAAAATCAGCCCAAAGAGAAATAAACAATGGAGAATAAAGCGTAGAAAACGCTTGCCAGCCAAGACTTATAGCGGCAAATAAGCTGTAAACAATATTTAACACAATCTGTTGGAGAAGCTAAACACAAATCTGTCAAATGCATCAAAACAATATCCAGCCAGCCGCCATAAAACCCAGCAAGTGCGCCGATCAGTGTACCGACACTCATGGCTACTAACATCGAAAAAATTCCG
>NZ_JBALDD010000030.1:0-41560 GCF_036917555.1 Nostoc sp.
CGTCCGGATATTCCTATGTTTATTGTCTAGTTGTTTGGCGCTTGGCACGGCTGCGCCGCGCCCTCGCTTGTGACAGTTGCGTAAGTCCTGTTTAAAATACACGTAGGGGAGCCAGTGCGTTGCAGAGGTTCCTGACGCTTGAGTACTTGCTCTAAGCGTTGGCGCAGCCTCTCTAAGAGTTGCCATGCCGTTGGCGTACCCTTAGAGGGAAGCAAGCTACGCATAGCGTGTCGCAGACAAGCCTCTCGAACGCGAGTGCGTCTTTGTTCGCGCAGCGTCTCCGACAGGAGAAGGAGAAGAGAAGGCTTTACGCTGCGCTATCCGTTGTAGCAACTGGCGTTGTGTTATCGTAAAAACTACGGTATAGTTCCAAGCTTTTGGTGCGTTATGCTTCGCTAACACAACATATAAGACTATTTATTAAATTTTTCAAAAACAATTTACAATTCCGATAGTTGAAAAATTTCTCTGGATTGCTGTAATTTGTATAATCCGAATTCATCTCTCAATGATTGATTTAACAATTTACGATTAAAAAGGCTAAAGCTTAATCTTCTTGAATTGTTAAAAAGATTTTCTCCTGTTTCCAAAATATAGACTGCCCCTGGAAATGGTAATGATTTAATGGCTTTTGCTTTGTTCTTTAAAATATCTCTGACTTTAGCATGGTCTATATAATATCTATAGTATCCGTAGCCACGATTATATTCTGCGGTTTTTGGCAAATCATTTAAATCATATCGAAGAATATTACAAGTACCACACATTTTATAAAAATTGCTTCTCTTGATATATATGTAATTACTGCCTTCTTGATATTTATAACCTTTGTTTATAAACCATCCATTAGAATCAGGGTGTTGTTGAACAAATTTAGCTAACTTTTCACTAACACAATCGTCAGCATCCACTGTCATAGTGTGAGTGGGAGAAAATTGACGAGCATACATCAATCCTTTTAAGATTTTACGCCCTTTATCTGTGTCTCCTTTGGCTTCAGGGGTAGGCTCGTTTGGAGGGGAAAAATCAACTGTAATATATGTGATATGAGGGTGAGTGAATTCTATTTTGGGCTTTTCGTGACAAACAACAATAACGTGAAAGTTAGGTGAGGTTTGATTGCAAACCGATTTAATGCATCTTTCAAATAATTGTGTAACACGCTCCCAGGAATTGGAAACTTCTGCACTTTTGAGTGGGATAACAAAAACAAGCACTGTATTTTATCAGAACAAACAGCTAGGAATCTCGAAGCAAATAATAACACGTTAAGACTAAATGTCATATCATGTCCGCATAATTAATTGTGATTCCCACACAGGACTTACGCAAAAATCGCCAAAAAGCTTAATTTATCGAACCGCCATCTCTATGAGAGGCGTCTTGTTCCCAGGTTAAAGCAAGAGATGCGATGAATCGCTGTCTCTACAATAATCAGTCTTTCGTCTTGACGGCGATTTATCGCATCTTTAGCGATCTAGAATTTTCATCAAAAAACCTTAACCGAACCGTATTGGGTTGTTCGGGTTTAATAAGTAATCAAAATGTCACAGCTTCTACACATAACCAAGGTTGATTAATTGGTAGAAGCTGTGATTAAACTTGGCGTTTTTTTAGCTGAGATGAGATATTAGCTAATTTAGTCCATCAGATGCTGCTGTACTTGTGAAACTAGTTCATTTGTCCAGTAGTTGGCGAGTTCGGCATTGGCTGCTTCCACCATTACTCTGATGACTGGTTCTGTGCCAGAGGCGCGAACCAAAATTCTGCCGGAATCGCCCATTGCAGCTTCAGCAAGAGCGATCGCTTGTTGCACAGGTTGGCAATCTTGCCATCCCAAACGGCGATCGCGATCGACAACTCGCACGTTCCGCAACAATTGTGGATAGGTTTGGAAGCTTTGATCTACTAATTCGCTCAAGGGAACACCCGCCTCTTTCACCAAAGAGGCTATGTGTAATGCTGTTAACAAGCCATCCCCAGTCACAGCATAGTGACGGCAAAGAATATGACCTGATTGTTCGCCACCTAACATTGCTCCAGTGCGCTGCATTTCGGCTTGCACGTATTGGTCGCCAACTGCGGTACGAATTAAGTTACCACCAATTTGCTGCCAAGCTTTCTCAAAGCCTAAGTTGGCCATGACTGTAGATACAATCAGGTTGTCTGGCAATTGTTGGTTTTGTTGTAAGTGGCGTCCCCACAGGTAGAGAATGTAATCGCCGTTAACTTGCCTGCCTGTATTGTCTACTGCTAAGACGCGATCGGCGTCGCCATCGAAGCCAAAGCCGATATCGGCATTGTGTTCTTGTACCGTTGCTGCCAGAATGTCTAGGTGCGTGGAACCGCAGTTAACATTAATGCGATCGCCATCTGCCTCGTTATGCAAGCAGATTACCTCCGCCCCCATTTGTGTAAATACTAATGGTGCTAACCCAACTGCGGCTCCCCACGCCAAGTCTAAAACAATCTTCATTCCCTGAAGATTTCGGGCAATGTTCAAGGTTTTTTTCAACGCCGAACTATAATTTTTCACTAACTCAAAACGTGAGTAATGCCGTCCGCAATTACTGACTCTAGTTATTGGTGATATTTTTCCACGCAGTCCCGCTTCTATTTCTGCCTGCAATATTTGCGGTAACTTCCCACCATTAGCACCAAAAACCTTAATCCCATTGTCTTCTGGGGGATTGTGGCTGGCAGAAATCATCACTCCGCCGATGGCATCAGTGACGCTGGTGAGATAGGCAACGCCAGGAGTGGGACATAATCCCAAATACCAAACCTCTAACCCCGCAGCTGTTAACCCTGCACTCAAAGCCATTGCCAGCATATCGCTAGAGTTTCTAGAGTCCTGTCCGAGAATCACTGGTCCTACTTGAGTAGCATGGTTACGTAAAACAATCCCCGTCCAAAAACCAACTTGCAATGCTAGGGGGGCACTCAGTAATTCTCCCACTCGTCCGCGAATCCCATCTGTACCAAATAAAGGATTTGCTGGTAGTGAGATTAAATTCATTCCAAAACTGCTCTCAATCCCTTTGCCCAATCCCTCAACTTCGGAAGTAGAACCCCCAGAAATGCCTGATGTCCGAGTTATAGATGAAACCATATTTTTAAACACTCCACACAATCACACTGAAAAATAAATAGCACTTAAGACTTTATTCAGCAATTTTGACATGCTTTTTCTCTTTAAGAAATTCATTTTAGAGCGAGCTATCTTTACGTAATAATACTGAATTTACCTGCTTTTAATTGTAAATCTTTGATAAAGTCAGTATTGGTTTTTACGTTATTAATAAAGTCTCCACATCTTAGCCAATTATTCCCTTTATGCCCCCAATTTTCGTTTTGATTTTTATCTGTATTAGTTCACACATTGCAATGCTACTAACCAATAAATATGTAATAAATATTACTGTGACTGTATCACAAACATTCTCAGCAAAGCTGAGAATGAAAGCAAGATTCAGCTAATAACAACAAAAAATCAAAATACTGAAATCTAAAATTCTGTTCTTTTAGCCTTGTTGCTGTGTAAAAAACGACAAAATCATCACAGCTTAAAAAATTTTAATATAAATTCTCATCAAATAGTTTTAAGGTAACGTTTTAATGGCTTTTTTAGCCGTTAGTGAATCAAAACTCCGGCAGTAAACTTTTTAAAGTTGAGAAATTTAGCATGAGCAGCAATTTAGCAACCAAATTACGTGTAGGCACTAAGAAAGCCCACACAATGGCAGAAAACGTAGGTTTTGTCAAGTGCTTTTTAAAAGGAGTAGTGGAAAAAAACTCTTACCGGAAACTAGTTGCTAACTTCTACTTCGTCTACTCAGCGATGGAAGAGGAAATGGAAAAGCACCGCCAGCACCCAATAGTTTCTAAAATAAACTTTCCTCAGTTAAATCGCAAGCATAGCCTAGAGCAAGACCTGAGTTATTACTTTGGTGCAAACTGGAAAGAGCAAATCAAACTATCTCCCGCAGGTGAAGCTTATGTACAGCGCATCCGAGAAATATCTGCTACAGAACCGGAATTGTTAATCGCCCATTCATACACTCGTTACTTAGGTGACTTATCAGGGGGACAAATTCTCAAAAACATTGCTGTAACAGCAATGAATTTGTCAGATGGACAAGGAACAGCCTTTTATGAGTTTCCAGAAATTACTGACGAGAAGGCATTCAAAGCCAAATATCGGCAAATTTTGGATGAATTACCCCTTGACGAGGCGGCAACCGATCGCATCGTTGATGAAGCTAACGCCGCCTTTGGCACGAACATGAAGCTGTTCCAAGAATTGGAAGGTAATTTGATCAAGGCGATCGGTGTAATGCTATATAATAGTCTCACACGGCGTCGTACACGTGGTAGTACTGAACTCGTCACTGCTGATTAATCGTGTTGAGATTGCGGAGTATGGTGTGTGGAGTCATAAGTTCAGATAGCCTGATGAAGGATAATTTATAGGTGTTTCTGGCGAAAGAGCGATCAACGCTCAAAATATTTAGGGGCAATAGCCTTGTGACTGCTTTTGATTCGTGAAAGTAAGCATGGGGAGATTGCCCCTCAATTATGATTGAAGCAGTTAGTACCAATTAAAAAAAAGGATGTGACAGATAGATAAAATTTAGTTTTCTGAATTTTAATTTTTAATTTTTAATTTTTAATTGGTATAACTACCTCTGACCTAAATCATTACAGAACTTTTATATGTCGGCTAAACTGTTCCTCAACAAAATAGCTGCTAGAAAATTCACTTGCAAAAGAAACTTGATGAAAGTGATAATCTAGATTCAGCAAATTATAGACAAGTCTTAAAAAATAATCATCTATCCAGAAATCTACATCAAATAGTGAAATACCATATTTCCCTTCCAACCTGCGATTTAAAGTTTTTAGTAACCAAGACCATTGAGGTTTGAGAGTGGAATCGATGCGGTTCCCAAATACAGGATTAAAAAACTGATTTACTTGAGTTGTTCTCACATCAATCACTTTAGTTAATAAATCTGCTGCCTTGATTGGAGATGAATTAAACCAATAGTTAGCAACCACTAAATCATGTAAATAAGCAACTACAATTTTAGGGTTTTCTTTAATGAACTGCGAACGACAAACAATTCCTCTGATTGATGGAATTCTTAAACTAATTGTTTGAGATAGAGGCAGCTTTCTAACAAAAGCATAAGCTTCTAATATCGAGGCAAAAGTCTGACAACATACGTAAGCATCTATAGTTTTATTTGCCAAACTCTTACTTGCTCTACGAGGATCTTCATTCACTAATCTGCAATCTTTACTGACATCCATATCATAGAGGTCAAAAAGAGTAATGATGAACCTATGGGCATTTGAACCAAATAAAGTAGAAATTCGTTTACCTTTTAGATCCTGGATAGTGTTTATAGAAGAATCTTTATGCAAAACAATATTTATATCTTGACCCAAAAAATTATAGGAAGCAATCCCAATTAATTTAGAACCAAAACTTAAATCATCAAAGAATTGGCTACCATTATTCAATAGAGAAATATCATCTAAAATACAAATATCTAGTTCTCCCCGCTTCATCTGTCGGTTCATTTATTCCCCATAAGCAAACGGCAGAATTTGTAACTCGAAATCTCGATTAATTTCAATATTTTTGAAAATAGTCTGTTCAAGTGATGATGCTCTCTTTAAATCAGAAATATACTTAGTTCCATATCCAGCAATAAACTGTCCTATGGAATCTCTCTGAATACCTATCCTCAGAATATTTTCTTCTTTGGGAGAACAGCTACCTAAAAATAGATTTACGTTGGGCAAACTTTCTAAGTTATCCGGATCTAGTCTAAAACTTCTTACCAAACTCTCTGCGGATATTAACAATTCACTAAAGCGAGGAACATGAAGATAAATTCCATATTCATTGACATCTTGAATCAGAAAAGTTAGGACTTGGTATTGAGATATTATATCAGCTTGACAAAAGTCAGGTAAAATCGTTAGCTTTTGATTTTTTGAAGCGTAATTTAGTACATCTGGATAGCTGTGTAGCACCTGTACACCAGTTAATTTGTTCATCAAAAGTTCATTTTTAGATAGTTCCTGATGAACCTCATCTAAAAGCACAACATCAGCCAGATCGATATCATTTATTTTAACTATGCTATGCTCATTGAGATATTTACTTGCCCCAAAGGATACCAACAGCATTTTATGAGTTTTTAATCTAGTGCAGTGGTGTTCTTCTTTGTATCCAGCGCAACTGTTGAGCAAAAGATCCATTTCTAGGAGTTGAGAATTGGAAAAAAATCTGCTATTTTTAACCGCAATCTCTTTAAGATTTCTACCTGGGAAACAAAGCTGAAATCGCTGCAAATATTGTTTGAGCCAGACTTCTAAAATTAAATTAGTAGCTCCCAATATCAAATCTTCGCCCTCAGCGCTAAATGTTGCCTGAAATTCTTCTTGCAGATTTTCTACAGTTTCTACTAGATTAAGTGTCTGGGAAATCAATTTCCTGCCTTTATTGGTCAGACATATAGAGCCAGGTGAGCGATTTAAGAGAATTACTCCAAAATAATCCTCTATTTGTTTGACTTTTTTACTAATTAGTGCTTGACTATAACCTAGTTTTTGTGCTGCTTTAGAGAAGCTACCACAGTCATCTACTGCTTTTAAGATTTTGAGGTGATTTAGGGTAATGTCTTCGAGTTTAATCTTATTCATGCTAGGTAAGGCAAGATTTTTAATTACAAGGTAATTAAGCTACTCTGCTGTCTATATTCGGAAATAACTAGTTTGTGGAAGCGAATAGTGTCTTCCAACATAGATTCAAATTTCAGTACTATTAAGTCAACGCCAACGGCTTCGTATTCTTTCAGGCGGTTAATAACAGTATAGCGATCGCCAATCAATTGAGCAGATAAACCGAGATTAGCTTCAATGGTTTGACTGATATCTAGTTTGTTGTGGGCAACTACGTTCGGATCGATTTGCTCTTGAAAGTACTCGATTTGCTGCCAATCGGCAGAACGATAAATCGCTTCTAATCTGGCTTGGGCTTGGACATTATCTTCACGAACGATCGCAAACGCACTCATTGCTACTTTAATCTGACGACCGTAGCGATCGCTAGCTAATCTTTTCACTTTCTGCACCAATGCTGCTGTTTTTTCTGGTTCATCAGCATTGATAAATAGATAATCTCCCAGACGAGCCGCTAGGTTAATCGCCTTGTCTGATTCCCCAGCAATGAAAATCGGTGGTGTTGGTGTCGGCTGATCTGCAAGAATACCACCCTTAATAGTGTAGTATTTGCCAACATAATTAAACCCTACGACTGTCCACAGACCTTTGATTACATCAATGTACTCTGCTAATCGTGCGTAGCGATCACTGTGAGGTAGCCAGATATCTCCATAGCTTTCTACTTCTAATTTCCACCAACCTGCAATACCACTGAGAGCAAATCTGCCGTTACTGAGTTGATTTTGAATGTTTGCACTCAAATTGGCAACTACCGCAGGCAGTTTAAAACCAGGTTGTACAGCCGCAACAATTTTGATATTCTTGGTGTTCAAACTTGCTAAAGCTGCTGTAATCCAAGCATCAGCGACATTATAGCTAGGTCCGTGAACTGCATTTAAGTAATGTTCAGGAATGTAATAGAAGTCATAACCTAACTTGTCTGCCTGAACTGCCAGCTTTACCAAATCTTGTGTAGATAAATTAGCTTCATGGTTGACAACCCGCAACCATCCACCACAGACCGGCGACCAAATTCCAAACTGAAGTGGCATAAATATTTTTCCTGTGCTTTTTTTTACGAGGTGTTAAATGAACTACGGCAACTACATATTTTTACCGTAGTTTAGTAGTTCACCCTACCACATTTATTTCTGCTATGTATAGTTGCAGATGACAGATGAGAAGCATTTATTTATCACGATCTGGAATAGTATCGATACTTTGTCGAGTCCTGATTCCTGATTGCTCTGACTGAATCAGGATAATAGCCAGCAAGTATAAAAAATAATTAAATACTCAGGAAAATTGGGTAGTATTCCAAAATGGAATATGGAAATGGAATTTAAGTATATTGAGTCACGACGTTAGAAAAATTGTTGTGATAAAGTCTGATTCATTAAAAAACTACGGTAGCACAGTCGAGTTATGGTATATTGTTGCCATCAGAGATTTGTCTACTTGTAAACTCAAAGTAGTTTGCAACCACTCTCAAGCTTTCGATTTTGACTAAAATTTTGCCCTATCAAGTTTTAGCTGATTTGTTAATGATGACAAATTAGGCTTTGTTGCTTCACTTGCAAACTTAGACAATATAACCAAGCAATTTCAATTACAAATGCACAATTATGGTAGATATTAAGTTCGCGTACTGGATTCCCAACGTCAGCGGCGGGTTAGTTGTGAGTAAAATTCCCCAACGGACAGATTGGACTTACGAATATAATGCTCAACTGGCTCAAACAGCTGAAGAAGTTGGGTTTGAATATGCTCTAGCACAAGCCAGATTTATTGCTAGCTATGGCGCTGAGTACCAGTTAGAGGCATTGACAACTGTGTCGGCTCTAGCTCCAGTCACTAAGAAATTGAAATTGATTGCAGCAGTTCACCCTGGATTGTGGCATCCGGGAGTAGTTGCCAAAATGGGTGCCAGCATTGATTTTCTCTCTAACGGACGGTTTGCTCTGAATGTAGTTAGCGGTTGGTTCAAAGATGAATTTACTATATATGGTGAACATTGGTTAGACCATGACGAACGCTATCGTCGTTCAGAAGAATTTATCCGTGTTCTCAAAGGTTTGTGGACTGAAGATGAGTTTCACTTTAAGGGCGACTTTTACCGCATTAACGGCGGTTGGGTGAAGCCTAGACCAATTAATCAGAATCCCCACCCGGAGATATTCCAAGGTGGTAACTCCAAAGCAGCCAGGCGGATGGCTGGCCGCGTCTCTGATTGGTATTTCATGAATGGCAACACCATAGAAGGGGTGAAAGAGCAGATTGCAGAAGTATCTGAATTAGCTCGTCAAGCAGGACGCAAAATTAAGTTTGGTTTGAATTCCTTTATCATCGTGCGAGATACGGAAGCAGAAGCGCATGAAGTATTGCGCGATATTATTGCCCAAGCTGATGTGGAAGCGGTGAAAGGATTTGGCGAAGCGGTGAAACAGGCGGGAGCTTCAACTCGTGAACGTCAGGGAATGTGGGCGAATTCCAATTTTGAAGACTTGGTGCAGTATAACGATGGCTTCCGATCGGGCTTGATTGGTACGGCTGAACAAGTAGCTGAAAAGATTCGCCAGTTCCATGAAGTAGGAGTCGATCTAATTCTTGGTGGCTTCTTACACTACACAGATGATTTACCAGCATTTGGTAAGACAGTAATACCAATTGTGCGCGAACTTAAAGCTAATCGTCGGACAGCTGATGAGTTGGTTGGAGTGTAGATTAACAGCAACATACTCTGTAGGAGCGGGTTTTGTGGATTGAAGCTGAATGGCATCAAGAAAAACCCAAAGGCTATCTCATAGTAGTGGCGATTATGAGTGACTCAATCACAATCAAGGAGTTTTACTATGACATCAGTAATTGATACTGACCAGAAGGCGCATATTATTCGGGATGATAAAGAAGCGATCGCGATCGCTCACGAATTAGCAGCTGAGTTTGCCAAGGGAGACTCAGAGCGCGACCAAAATCGGCGTTTACCTGCCCAAGAGGTAGAAAAGTTTTCCCAGAGTGGATTGTGGGGAATTACAGTCCCGAAAGAGTATGGCGGTGCTTTTGTATCAAGTGCCACTCTAGCAGAAGTAGTTAAAATCATCTCCGAAGCTGATTCTAGCCTCGGTCAAATTCCCCAAAACCACCTCTACATGGTGGAAGCAGTCCGGTTGGATGGTACAGATGAGCAGAAGAAATTCTTCTTTGATTTGGTTCTACAAGGTAAGCGCTTTGGTAACGCCTTCTCGGAAATTGGCACTAAGTCTGTGACTGATGTCCAAACAAAATTAACACCAGATGGATCTGACTTCGTACTCAACGGACGCAAATACTACTCTGCTGGGGCACTACTAGCACATTGGGTTCCTGTGATTGCCAGTAATCCAGATGGTAAGACAGTGGTGGCATTTGTTGAAAGAGATGCCGAAGGACTAACCCTACTTGATGATTGGACGAGCTTCGGACAGCGTACCACTGCTAGCGGCACTACCATTATTGAAAATGTGAAAGTTAAGGCAGAACATGTGATTCCGCACTACTTAGCCTTTGAGAGGGCAACACCAATGGGTGCGATCGCGCAAATTATCCAAGCCGCCGTAGATGTGGGAATTGCTAAAGCCGCAGTCCGTGACACCATCCACTTCGTTCGCAAGCATACCCGCCCTTGGGTTGACAGCAATTTAGAAAAAGGTTACGAAGACCCGCTGACCCTCTATAACTTAGGCAATGTCCAAATTCAGGTTCACGCTTCTGAAGCACTGCTGCGTCGTGCAGGCGAATTTCTTGACATCGCCAACGAGTCAGGCTTAGAAGAACCCAAGGTAGTTGAAGCATCGATCGCAGTTGCTGAAGCCAAAGCCTTAGCCACCGAAGCCGCATTACTAGCTACCAACAAATTATTTGAACTAGCAGGTACTAAGTCCACATTGGAGGAATTCAACTACAATCGCCACTGGCGAAATGCCCGCGCTCACACACTCCACGATCCCGTGCGTTGGAAGTACTACGCTGTTGGTAACTACTTCCTCAATGGTGTCTATCCCCCGCGCCATCCTTGGTTGTAATTGCAGCATTCTTTACTGGGGTGAAGCTTTCAGAATTAACATTTACCAGAATGCTTTGCCCCTGATAAATCCAACATTATTTAAGTTGATACTATGAGCCTTGCAAACCCAACCCAAATGCTGAACATTTGGAAAAATTAGCCATTTAAGGGACTGCTTTTAATTGCTGTAATTGCTGTTATTAGCTATATTTTTGAACTCATTTTTGGTCAAGTTATTCAGCTGAATGTGGGAACAAAGTTGACTTATATCACGATATGCTTCGTCTGGTGGTGGCATCTAGGTTTTTCCCTCAACGGCTATCCAGATTCTCGCTTTTCTCCTACCCGATTTGCACAAGGAACAGTGAATTTAGTAGTGCTGTTGGCGCTAGTTTAGATAACTGGAGAAGCTTGGAAGTTCATCTTTGTAAAACCAGCTATCACTGATACACCTGTCGGCTTATGGGGACAAACAGCAATCATTGCCGCCGCCGCCAGTTTGTTCTTCTTTGACAACACGATTGTCACCACTAACGAAGTACGCAACTGGCATCCAGTTAGCGGTTTTCTCAATATCTTTTTTGCCATCTTCTTTATGTATCCGCTCAATAAATTGGGGTAGTGGAAAAAAGAAAAAGTGATAGATGCACATAGCGTCGTAGAATATATCAAATGACGCAAAAGCAATCTCCAGAAAAACAAGTAGAGGCATTGTTGGTATCCGCTCAAGAAATCGGGGCGAACTACCAGTTCAGGAGCGAGTTTACGCCATTTGAGCCTTGTCACTGAGCGATTTACCCCGGATTATTGAGCGGTTACGAAATCAGTCTAAGTGGATACTGTATTATATTTGAACTACACTATTTAGGGTTTCTCCCCGCTGGCAGGGCTACTCATAGATGACACCTCTGCCAGCGAATATCTCTGAATCAAACTTATAACCGAGGGGATTGATATGGCAGACCTTATTGGAGACAACACGAATAACACTCTAATTGGCACGTTTGATAATGACGCTATCCTTGGTCAGGGCGGTGATGATAACCTCTTTGGTCGGGGCGGCAATGATGACCTCTTGGGTGGGGCTGGCGATGACTCGCTTAATGGCGAGGACGGCAATGACCTTCTCAATGGTGAGGACGGCGAGAACACCCTGCTTGGTGGGTTCGGCGATGATGTCCTCCTTGGTGGACCTGGCAATGACCTTCTCGATGGCGAGGAGGATGACGATCAACTCCTTGGCAAAGGCGGTGACGACACCCTGCTTGGTGGGTTCGGTAATGATGCTTTCCTTGGTGGATCTGGCAATGACCTTCTCGAAGGCGGGGACGGAGATGACCGACTCGCTGGAGAAGACGGTAAAGACCAACTCTTTGGTGGGGAAGGGGTTGACACGCTTAATGGCGGGGCTGGCGATGACCTGATTGATGGCGAGAATGGCAATGACAACTTGATTGGTCAGGCTGGCGATGACACCCTCCAAGGAGGGGCTGGCCATGACCGACTAGAAGGAGGGGACGGGGATGACAAACTCTTTGGTGGGACTGGCAATGATACTGCTGACTATTCAAATAGCACTGCCGGTGTCACCGTCAACCTGGCGACTGGAACCGCCAAGGGAGGGGCAGGGAATGATGTCCTGTTTAATATCGAACAAGTCTTTGGTTCTGGTTTCAAGGACTTTCTAATTGGCGCGCGCGGTAATGACACACTCTTTGGTAGAGGTGGCGATGACCTGCTTGATGGTGGAGTTGGCGATGACCTGCTGGATGGCGAGGAAGGCAACGATATTGTCCGTGGTGGGGCTGGCGATGACACCTTGCGTGGTGGGACTGGCAATAACCAACTCTTGGGTGGAATTGGCGTTGATACTGCTGATTATTTCAGTGCCACTGCCGGAGTCACGATTAACCTTGCCACTGGAACCGCTACAGGGCAAGGCAGGAATGATGTCCTGTTGGAGATTGAAAGAATCGTTGGTTCTAGGTTCAATGACACTATCTTGGGCGGAGCTGGCAATGACTTCTTCCTCAGTGGTGGGGACGGGAATGACTTTGTCAATGGTGAGGCTGGTAATGACCGCCTCTTTGGCGATAACGGCAATGACACCCTCCTTGGCGGGGCTAACGACGACTTTATCAATGGCGGGTACGGCAATGACTCCCTGCTTGGCGGTAGCGGCATTGACATCCTGCTTGGTGGGGCTGGCAATGACATCCTGCTTGGTGAGGACGGGAGTGACACTCTCATTAGTAGAGAAGGCAATGATACCCTGCTAGGCGGCAGCGGCAACGACATTCTGCTTGGTGGGGACGGCGACGACCAACTCCAAGGTGGAGGCGGGGATGACCAACTCTTTGGTGGGACTGGCATTGATACTGCTGATTATTTAAATGCCACTGCCGGAGTCACCGTTGACCTTGGCACTGGAACTGCCAGTGGGGGAGATGGGAATGATGTCCTGTTCAATATCGAGCAAGTCTTTGGTTCTAATTTTAACGACTCCTTGATTGGAGGAGGCAGCAGTGATACCCTCTTTGGCAGAGGTGGCAATGACACCTTGCTTGGTGGGGATAGTGATGACTTTCTTGATGGTCAGGAAGGTAATGACCTCGTCTTGGGCGAGGATGGGAATGACAGCCTGTTTGGCGGGGCTGGCAATGACCAAATCGAAGGAGGAGAAGGCGATGACACCCTCCGTGGCGGGGTCGGCAATGACACTCTCCTTGGAGGACCTGGAAATGATGTCCTCATAGGCGTTGATACTAACGGTTCTGATTCTCCTGGATTAGGGGAGGTTGATACCCTAACTGGAGGACCTGGGGAAGATCAGTTCTTACTTGGAGATGCTACTAATGTCTTCTATGACGATAACAACAGTGGAAGTAGTGGTTTGGCAGACTACGCTACCATCAGTGGCTTCAACTCCAACGAAGATACAATCCAGCTCAAAGGAACACTAGCAGACTATCGCTTGCAGACTGTGGGAGCCAATACAAATGTATTTCTGGACAACTCAGGAGAGCTAGATGAACTCGTTGGTGTTGTGCAAGCATCGCCTCTGAAGCTTGATAGTGACGACTTCCTGTTCTACGAGAAAGAAGATGCTGGACAAGGGACAAACAATACACTAGCCACTGCTGAGAAGCTAGGTACTTTAACATCAGGTTCAGAAGTTAATACCTCTGCTCAACTGGCAAGACTTGCAGGGAACAATCCTGATTTCGACTTTTTCACATTTTCTTTAGCTAACCCAGGAACTGTGACTATTAGCACGCCGAATTACAATGGTACCTTTCCAGTTATCGGCCTATTTAATAGTGCTGGGAACTTACAGAGTTCCAGTACTTCTCAATCAATCACCGCTTCACTAGGGGCAGGTACTTACTCCATTTCAGTAAGTGATTATGATTACTTCCCTCAAAATGGCGGAACTTTCAGTTCTGGCTATTTTAACCCTGGTTCTTATACGCTAGGAGTCACTGTAGTCTAAAGACAAATGGTATCCCCTCAATATATTCGAGGTAGGGAGTCATAGTGCGATCCATGACCAACCAAATGGATTAGAAGAGGACTTCTCTCGAATAATACTGCCCAAAGAAGAAATATCTCCAATTCGAGAAATGCGATCGCGCATGTACTCAAAAAAGCTGATACCTAACTTGCGGGTAGTGTCAACATGGGACATTTTCATGTCCCATGTTTTCGTCTGCAATCTGTTGTGGGTCGATTGATTGCATTAATCCTGATATTGCTGTGTCTGGTGATGGTTTTTGCATCATGTTTCATATTCTACGACGCACTTGTGTACTTTTTATCCCTACCCCGGTTTTCTGAGCGGATACTTCTTTATTGCCCCTGCCCTCACCTTTTTGCTACAAATGTGGGGACTTCAACCGTTTTACATTCCTTGGTATTGGTATCCTTGTTTAACAGTATTCGGCAGTTTCTTTGAACGTTGGCCTTTGAACAAATTGGAACTAGGAATGCCACGTTTGGGGTTACTACATACAGGTATTATTTTGTTACTTACTCTGATTACAGAATTGTTCCTCAAACAGCTAGGACTGGATTTATTTACAACAACGACAGGCCCAACCTTTGCAGCAATTTGGACAACTGTTGGTTTAGGATTTGTTTGGCAATTCAATATGTGGCCTTTCACAGAGTTGTCACAGCCCACAAAAGGCATAGTTGCATCTGTTGCTAGTTTAATGATTTCGGTCTTGTTGTACCTGCTGACAGTATATCTGGTAGGTCAGGAAAATATTATCCAAAGGCTTTACTGGTGGTTCAATATTCTTTGGGTTCAAGTATTCTTAATGGCTCCAGGATTATACGATGGAATTAGCCTTTAGCAGGATATACCGCTACTAGTTGAAGAACAACCCCTAAGCTTAAATCATGAAGGACGTTAAAATAATTCGTAATTCGTAATTAAGAATTAAATTACTAATTAAGCATTAGTTAATAGCTGTGAAGGAGGTAAGAGGGCGAGATAAATAAATGAAAACATTCTCAACTTTTACTCTCTGCGTCTAGAGCGTCTCTGCATGAATAAAATTGATATTACTCAATCAGCAACGCCAAAAATTTTAACGTTGCTGAGATGATTTAAAACGTGAAGGTTGTCCTGACAGTGCCAATTACCGCATCTTGATTGTCATTGTTTTGAGCAGGAGCCGTTATCCAAATTACGCCAGGGGTGATGGCAATGTTATCTGTGAATTGATACTTGTAAAAGCCTTCAATATGTAAGGATAAATCGTTTGCAGGTTCAGGATTACCACCCCGATAAGGTTCTGCACCCACAAGGATACCAGCAAGGTTGCCTTGTTTCCCTAAATCTGGGAATGCCAATCCTAAAGCATAGTACCAAATATCTGCACTACCACTCCCTGCCAGATTTTTGGCGTTAGTGTAACCAAAGAACCCATTCACTGCAAATCGAGGGCTAAATTTATAGAAAGCTTCGACTCCGTAGGAGTTGGTAATCGTCCGCTCAAATGGAGTATTGGCTTGAGCTGTTCCGACCAGTGTAAAACCACTACCCAGGTCAAATATTCCTCCCCGATTTTGGTAAGCATTTACATAAGTCAAACCAATGCCAGAGTTATTGTTGGGGTTCCATGCTATTTGTCCAAATGCGCTATATTGACCATTAAAAAAACCGCTATCTGGCTGAGGATTGGCATGATCTCCTGCTAAGTAAGCGAAGCTCAATACCAATTGGTCACTTAATCGATAATTGAATCCCCCACCTGCACCACCACCAATACGATAGATAGGACTAGAAGAAGCAAATTCTGTCAAAGCGCGACGGCCTCCTGTGGCACTATCCAAATAAGGACTCAGAGTCGGAACAAAATCAAAATATACTCCGTTCACGGCTCCTATATAAGCATCAATTTTGCTACCAACTGGGAAATAGTAAGAGAGCCAATCTACGGCCAGGTTGTTATTACTAGGAGCAAGATTGAAGGTTTGCAAACCTTCAGCTGAACCACCAGGAAGCTGTAAAAAAGTAGTGTTTCCAGTACTTAGACGAGTATATAGAGAGTCTTTACCTGTAAAGCTAGTTTTGAATACGAGGCGAACCCTATCTTGAAAAACTGTGTTATCACCATTAACTGAGCCTTGGAAGGCATTCGTAATTACAAAGATGGCTTCTGCAGAAAGCTTTGTAGTTGTGGAAAACTGATTTGCTTCTAGTTCCGCAGTTCTAGCTTCTAAATTATCAACGCGACCCCGTAGAGTTGCTAGTTCAGCACTAAATTCTTCTTGCAGTCTTTGTAGGGTAGTTAAGTCTTGTTTGGTAACTAAGTCAGATGTAGCTGTTGCAATTAGCTCGTTGATCCGAGATAAACAAGCATTTAAGCCTGCTGCAAATTCATAGCGAGTGATGGCGCGGTTTCCCCGATAAGTACTATTTGGATAGCCCGCAATACATCCATAACGCTCAACTAAAGACTGGAGTGCAATAAATGCCCAATCAGTTGGCTGCACATCTGAAAACTGAGATACAGATGTTACCTGAGACATACTGTTTATCTGTTGGATATTTGCATCAGTATTAATTGCAGGAATTTTGGGCGTTTGTACGATGGTTGTTACCAAGGAATTATCCCCGAAATTGGCGATGCTTACAGCGGGCTGCGCTAACACAATTGGTATATTTGTTTGAATTTCAGTCCGAGCCACTAAATTCCTGTCTTCAGCATGGGCTAATGTGCTGGCTAGCAAAGTAGCCCCCAAAACCATCGATTCTATGAATAAATTATGAAATGAACGATTGAACATTTCTACCACTCCTCATATTTTTGCTTTGAAAAATTTAGTGAAAGCCATCAGGCATTTCAGTGACTTGTCAAGCTAAAAAATTATGACTAGCCCTGATAATGTTGAATTAATTTAATACTCTAAATTTTTCATTAATATTGCTACACTTTGAGATATAACCAGATACATCAGTTAATTTCTGGTATTTTTATCTATATATTTCAGTGTAGAAAAGACTTGTTTTTACACAAATAGAGTCCTTGCACAAACTAATCTATTTGCCAAGAGAATACCTATCTATAAAAACATTGCAGTTTTACAGAAGAATCTGATTTTATCAACAATTAACCCAAGCTACTATATAGCTATCGAGTTTAAGTAAATTATCGCCTTTGAATTAATAATATTGCATATATATTCTAGAAACACAAGTAGATGATAAAATTTATTTTCCAAATTCTCTTCTACTTTTTTCTCAATGGAATATTTTTATGTTGCATTAACAACCTATATAATTTAGCAAAAATTATTTTATTCTAGCTTGCTTTATTAGTTAATATATGTCATAGTATTTTTATGATTTAATAGTTTAATAAAACTATTTTGAATTCAAAATTTTTCTAGCCAAATTTATAGTTACTTCTCACAATAAGGTTAGTAGGAGAAGTTGCAAAGTATGCAATTAATCGAAACGAAAGAGTCTCAAAATTATCTTGATCTAGCTAAGTCTTTAGCAAAAGAATTTGCCCAGACTGCTGTCGAGCGGGATGCCAAAGGGGGAACGCCAAAGCACGAACGCGATCGCTTGCGCCAAAGTAACTTGCTGAAACTGATCGTACCCACAGAGTACGGTGGTTTAGGGCAAAGCTGGATTACCGTTCTGCAAATTACCCGCGAGTTTGCTAAGGTTGATAGTTCCATTGCTCACGTCTTTTCTTACCATCATTTAGGCGTAGTAATTCCACATATCTTTGGATCGGCAGAGCAAAAACAGCGATATTACTCAGAAACTACTCGCAATAATTGGTTTTGGTGCAATGCCCTCAACCCTTTAGATAAAAGAGCTACTCTGACACCGGAAAATGATTATTTCCGTCTGAACGGAATTAAAAGCTTTTGCTCTGGCTCTCAAGACTCGGATATATTACCGATCGCTGCCATTCATCAAAAAACTGGTGAATTGAATATTTTGGTAATTCCTACCCAACGGCAAGGCGTTACTGTTCATCATGATTGGGATAATATCGGGCAACGCCAAACAGATAGTGGTAGTGTTACTTTTGAGAATGTGTTAGTGTACCCTGACGAAATTCTTGGTAGTAGAGACAAACCCAGTCAACCCTTCAACACTATTCGCGCCTGCTTAACTCAATTGAATCTTGCTAATATCTACTTGGGAATTGCCCAAGGAGCATTTGAGGCTGCTAAAACATATACCGCAACTAATACAAAACCTTGGCTGACATCAGGCGTAGCAAGTGCAACCCAAGATCCTTACATCCTCCAGCACTATGGCAAAATATGGGTTAAACTCCAAGCAGCTAAGAGCTTGACTGAGCAAGCTGGAGAATTATTACAAGCGGCTTGGGAAAAAGAATGGTCACTCACCGCCGAACAACGTGGGGAATGTGCGCTTTGCGTCGCTACTGCCAAAGTTGCAGCGACTAGAGTCGGTTTAGACATTACCAACCGCATTTTTGAAGTTATGGGCGCACGCGCTACTACGGCAAAGTACGGCTTTGATCGCTATTGGCGTAATCTCCGCACGTTCACTCTCCACGATCCGGTAGATTACAAAATTCAAGAGATCGGAAATTGGGCGTTAAATGATGAGCTGCCAAAACCTAACTTTTATTCATAGATAATTGGTTTTTCAAGACGCGATTTACCGTGTCTCTACATTAGGGCCACAGTGATTTGAGGAATCAAAGCCAAACCTAAACTCAACAAAAACGGCAATATTTTCAGACTTACCATAGACTTTCAGCTTAAAATAACTAAGTCAATCTTCAAACCAAGCTTAATCTCAGTATTTAAGTTTGTAACCTGTAAAACTTACCATACTGGGTCAATCAGGCAAAAATATGGCTACGAAAATTCCTGTCACAGTGATCACAGGCTTCTTAGGTAGTGGAAAAACCAGCCTAATTCGCCACTTGCTACAAAACAACCAAGGACGACGCATTGCCGTTGTAGTCAATGAATTTGGCGAACTCGGTATTGATGGCGAATTGTTAAAATCTTGTCAAATTTGCCCGGAAGATGGTGAGGGCGACACTAATATCTTTGAATTAACCAATGGCTGCTTATGCTGCACCGTGCAGGAAGAGTTTTACCCGACGATGCAAGAGTTAATCAAGCGGCGAGATAGCATCGACTGCATTTTGATTGAAACCTCTGGTTTAGCCTTACCAAAACCACTAGTGAAGGCTTTTCGCTGGCAAGAAATTCGCAATGCTGCCACAGTGGATGCAGTAATTACCGTGATAGATTGTGCGGCAGTAGCAGCAGGCACATTTGCTAGCGATCCAGAAGCGATCGCAGCCCAGCGACAAGCAGATGATAATCTAGAACACGAAACACCCTTGCAAGAACTGTTTGAAGACCAACTTGCTTGTGCAGACTTGGTAGTGTTGAATAAAATCGACTTGGTAGATGCCGAGACAAAAGCCAGAGTTGAGGAATTGATTAAGCAAGAGTTGCCCAGAGTGGTGAAGATTGTCGAGAGCGACCTTTCTCAACTAGACGCATCTATATTATTAGGATTCCAAGCCGCAGTCGAAGACAATTTAGATTCTCGTCCTAGTCATCACGATACTGAGGAAGACCACAATCATGATGAAGAAATTACTTCAGCTAATTTAACTTTAGATCGTACCTTTGATCCAGAAAAGCTGCAACAGCATTTGCAAACATTGGTACAACAACAAGAAATTTACCGGATTAAAGGCTTTGTCGCAGTGCCTAATAAATCCATGCGCTTAGTGATGCAAGGTGTGGGAACCCGATTTGATAAATTTTACGATCGCCCCTGGAAACCAGAAGAGGCTAGGCAAACGCGCTTAGTTTTCATTGGACGTGATTTGAAGTCTTCAGAAATTGAATCACAGCTTGTAGCTTTATAAGTTAGGAGTTAGGAGTTAGGAGTTAAGTAGAACTAATACACTGTGGCGGAAGTTTGCCTACCTTGAACAAGGAAATTTTGTCATTGTCTATCTATTATTACGCGGCTAAGAACAACTTATAATGGTAAATTTATTCCGCTATTCTGTATTAGTTAATTCCAAAGAACAAACAATAGTAATAAATAAAAGTTCCCAATTTTTCACTCATAACTTCTAACTTTTACCTCCTCACTTAAACCCTCACTCTTGATTTTACAAAAATATGACGGTTTCTCAACTATTTAATATTGCCAATCTTTTCGTATTGCCATTTTGGGCATTGAAGTAATAAATAAAAGTTCCCAATTTTTCACTCATAACTTCTAACTTTTACCTCCTCACTTAAACCCTCACTCTTGATTTTACAAAAATATGACGATTTCTCAACTATTTAATATTGCCAATCTTTTCGTATTGCCATTTTGGGCATTGATGATTTTATTGCCCAACTGGAAAGTTACACGACAGATAATGTCATCATATTTACCCTTTGTGCTGTTAGCTGGGGCATATTTGTATTTGTTTATCAACACCATTACTCCAGAGAATGCTCAAGCTTTATCGAATCCTCAATTAGCTGATATTGCACGGTTTTTTGCAGATGAAACAGCTGCAGCAACAGGTTGGATTCATTTTTTAGTGATGGATTTATTTGTCGGTCGCTGGATTTATTGGGAAGGACAGAAAACAGGTGTTTGGACAATTCACTCTCTGGCTTTATCTTTGTTCGCTGGGCCTTTGGGATTACTGTCTCACATTTTAACTGACTGGATTACTAAGAGATTTTTCCCGAAGTTTCAGCAGAATGAAAAGGCAACATTAGCAGAACAAGAAGTTTCATCAACTGGCACATAGTAGTAGGGGCGCACAGATATGCGCCCCTACTACTATTAGGTAAATTCATAATAGGTAATAGTTTATAGCGCTTCTCGTTTACGTGAGGTACACCCGTAGGGGCACGGCACTGCCCATTGGTGTCAACTTAAGCTGAAACTCCTTTAAAACCTCGTTCCAGCTTCTTGCTGGAAATGCTGCTCCTGGCGGCAGAGCCGCCAGCAAGGGAGGCGGAGCCTCAAGAATAAGCATTCCCAGTCGGAGACTGGGAACGAGACAATATCTAAAAGCTTCTTCTAGGCTGGCTTTCACGTTAAGTTGACACCAATGGGCACGGCAGTGCCCCTACACCCAGCCATATAATGTAGTACCGCATCTGAATAGGAATCGCTATACTACCATTACCAATTACCTGATTTTAAAATCATTAACCGTTGTTGTGTCTATAGTCAGCATCTATCCAGCAGCGTGGTAGAACTTCACCTGAAGGAAAAACGAGATTTTCTTTTTTAAAAGTTTCAGGTTGCTGTTCTTCTTGACCTTCTTGGTCTTTTGCCTGAACAACATCAGTATTCGGGTCAAGTAATTCCTGAATTTCAACAATTTTTACCAATTCGCCACTATCTTTGACTTGTAAAAGCATAGAAATTGCCTCAATAAATTTGCATGAAAGTTGGTAGTGATTCTCAAGATATACTCACTCACCTCTCAACCGATTTAAAAGGTCGAGATTCCTTAATTGTTAAAGGAAACTTTTAACAGATATGAACACATAAATTACACAAAACTCATCTATGTGTCTCTGTGATTTTTATCTTTATAAATTTCAAATCAAATCAGCGAATACTGACCGAGAAAATTGTCTAATTCAAATAATCTTGGTTATAGAGATTAGATTTCACGTTGATATTTTTCTAAAATATCAACTAATGTTACTTGGCATTGCAGTGGCAGTAAATCACTTAAAGGAAGTTCGCTTCTACCGCCGCCAATTTTTACTGTAATTGATTTCAAGACTTTTAAAACTTGATCTTCACTTACATTGTTGGAAGTAATTAAAGGATACAACTGTTCAGCCACAAGAGTGTGCAGTTTGGCATTAGATAAATAAAGATGCCATTTGGCAATGTCTATGTAGACATTTTCGCCAATTTCAGCTGCTAGGGCTTCCAGCAGTTCTGTGGTGTTAGTGTTTGCCATAAAAATAACCCTACCTTAAGAAAGAGTGCGAAATCTCAGGCTTTTTTTTATTATTGCTCAATTAATAGGCTGATTCTACTACCACAGGTTACAATCGCCCCAGCATCAGCAGTCCGTCTTCAGGTGGATTTAGGTGGAGTTTCGCTGTAATTAGCGATCGCACTAATATAAATCAGATGCACTAATACTATGCCTGTCCAACTTGCAGTAAATAACGGCAGCCAGTCCCAGGTAGTGCTTTTCAAGATGTGAAAAAACCAGAAGCCAGAATTAATCGTAGCAGCGATCGCTACATGCATGGCAAAATTCATCCGGTCATCAATCTTGCGGTAATCAGGGTCTTTGCGATCGGGTTTGCGAGGCCAACGAGGAGGCATAAATATTTGTTACAGATTTAAATACACCCTATTCATTGTAAGGTTTTTGGTGCAGTCGTTGCTATTAGACTTCTAGAAGCAGTCATAATTGAATTGGAAGTCAAAAGCCACTGGGTTAAATCCGATGACGATCTTTGAGCAAACAGACCCCGATCTCCTCTATCCAGATAGCGACGGCAAACCAATGGCAGACAATACAGAGCAATATCGTTGGATTGTCTTGATTAAAGAGGATTTAGAGATTCTGTTTGCTAATAATGACAATATTTTGATTGCAGGAGATTTACTCTGGTATCCCGTCCGTTCTCGGCTGATTACACCGACTGCACCTGATGTGATGGGTGTCTTCGGTAGACCAAAGGGTAAACGTCGTTCCTTATCGCCAGTGGCAAGAAGATAATATTTCACCACAAGTAGTCTTTAAGATTCTTTCTTATAGTAATGATACCAAGGAGATGGAGCGTAAACTGGAATTTTACGATACTTATGGTGTTGAAGAATACTATTTATACGACCTTGAAAGTTTTCAACTAGATGGCTGGTTGCGGCAAAACAACCATTTGAATAAGCTATGGCAAATGGATGGTTGGTTCAGTCCCCACTTAGGAATTAAATTTCAAACAGGTCTTGGGGAGTTAGTAATTTACCGTCCAGATGGACAGAGATTTTTGAATTCGCTGGAACTAAATCAACGGGCAGAACGGGCTGAGTTATTGCTAGAACAAGAACGTCAACGCGCTGAACAAAAACGTCAACGCGCTGAACAGTTAGCAGTATATTTGCGTAATCTCGGCATTGATCCTGATAATCTTCCGTGACTGGAGAGTGGGGAGTAGGGAGTGAGGAAGAAGAATTAATACCCATCTTCCGTTTTGTGGACTGGTTATATTAATAGGCTGCGTTCGACAGTTTGGCGTAAGTGTTTTTTAAATTTGCCAACAGTCGTCATAGGCGATCCCTATGCACCCAAGGTAAGGTAAGCATTCCGTAACTGCGCTTCGTTCCAGATGGTTCCATTACTGAAGGTAATCTTTTCAACGCCGTAGTCATAAGTGCCATCAACTTGTTCTTTGAGAGTGACGGAGCCAGTAACACCACCAAAAGAAATCTTCAGGTCATCCCTGCTGCCGAGGCGTGTAACAATCGCATTGCTGGCAGTCAGTCCACTGCCAGAGAATATAAGCTGGTCAATGTTGCCGCCCCTATATTCAGTATCATACAGGATGTCATTACCGTCCCCAAGAGCATAACGGTAAATATCAGCACCGCCTTTACCGTTGAGAAAATCATCGCCCTTGCCGCCAATCAGGGTATCGGCAACGCTGGTGCCTTCAAGGGTATCGTTGGTAGCAGCACCTAAAGTCAGGTAAGCATTCCGTAACTGCGCTTCGTTCCAGATGGTTCCATTACTGAAGGTAATCTTTTCAACGCCGTAGTCATAAGTGCCATCAACTTGTTCTTTGAGAGTGACGGAGCCAGTAACACCACCAAAAGAAATCTTCAGGTCATCCCTGCTGCCGAGGCGTGTAACAATCGCATTGCTGGCAGTCAGTCCACTGCCAGAGAATATAAGCTGGTCAATGTTGCCGCCCCTATATTCAGTATCATACAGGATGTCATTACCGTCCCCAAGAGCATAACGGTAAATATCAGCACCGCCTTTACCGTTGAGAAAATCATCGCCCTTGCCGCCAATCAGGGTATCGGCAACGCTGGTGCCTTCGAGGGTATCGTTGGTAGCAGCACTTAGGGGAATATTCTGAATTTCAATATCTTTGATACTTAACATGGCTACTGAATATCCAAAACAGTATTTGGAAAAATTCTCACATTTTCTGTCAGGATTTGTGTATTAATTTCAGTTAATTATCTAGACATTTGAAAGGTGGTGAGTATGCTGCTAAAAAGCAAGAATTGATTCAGCATGCTAGAAAATAAGGAGTAGATAAGGTGATTATTTCTCAATAGACTTGTGTTAAGGCTTAACTCTTTATCAAAGTCAACAGTTCGGCTTCGCTCACTGTTGACCCTGAGCGAAGCCGAAGGGTCAATTTTTTTAACGTAGACGCTTTTTCAGGTTGTCGCAGCGCAAAGGCAGAGCGGCGCAGCTTATTGCTCTGGTGGGGAATAATCTCCTGATTTCCCGCCACTCTTACTTATTAAACGAATTGATTCAATTTGAATCGACTTTTCTAAAGCTTTTGCCATATCGTATAAAGTCAAGGCAGCTACAGAAACAGCAGTTAAGGCTTCCATCTCTACACCGGTTTCAGCTTTGGTTTTAACTGTGGCTTGAATTTGATAACCCGGTAGTTGGGGATCAGGTATGATTTCGACTGCGATTTTTTGCAAAGGCAACGGATGGCACAGAGGAATTAAAGTAGCTGTTTGCTTGGCTGCCATAATTCCAGCCAATCTTGCAGTCGCCAACACATCGCCTTTTGGGACATTTCCGGCTTGAATGGCAGCGAAAGTGGCTGGCAGCATTCGCACCTTAGCAGCTGCTACTGCTTGGCGAATGGTAGGTACTTTATCAGACACATCCACCATCTGTGCCTGTCCTTGGGGATCTAGATGGGTTAAGTTGGCAAAATTAGATGGAAAATTATCTTGCGCCATTTGTTAGAACGTGTTAATATAGATTGTCGGTGAGGGCGTGTAGCTCAGTGGACTAGAGCACGTGGCTACGGACCACGGTGTCGGGGGTTCGAATCCCTCCTCGCCCGTTTTTAAAAAGTTAACAGTTGAAAGTTAGGAGTGAGGAGTTAAATTTCATCACTCCTAACTTTTAAGTTTTTCAAGGCGTAGGCATCTGGAGCTAGACCTAGTGCAAAGCGCAGGGAGTTGGATAAGTTTTTGCTTGAATGGGTGAGGAAGAGGATAAGTGCTAGAGAAGTGATTGCAGCACCGTAGCCAAACATATCGCGGTAGCCTACAAGTTCGGCGATAATACCCAAAAGAGGAGCAGCGATCGCAATTCCCAAGTCAAGTCCAGCTATACATATAGCAAAAATTTTCCCCCGTTCTTGCGGCAGTGAACGGTCTGCCATCATGGTAATCATCATTGAGATCAGTGTACCACCACCAGCACCTTCAGCGATCGCAGCCAGTAAGAAAACGATCACATTGTAAGCTTGCCACAGCAGTATTAACGCCAAAACGTAGCAGAAAATCCCAAAAGTAATAAACAAACCACGCCCGAAGCGATCGCTTGCCTTACCAGCAAATATCCTGATACTAAAACTAGAAATTGCCGCAGCTGTAAAAAACAGTCCGCCATTGAAGTCCACCTCAGTGGATTTGAGGAACAACGACACAAAGGTATGTACAGCACCGAGAGACAAACCAACCAGTAACATAACTATAGTTGGAATTCTCACCCTTGGACTGGCCAAAATTTGCCAAAATTTGCGATCCTCTTCCTCTGTCTGCTCCTGCGTTTGCACTTGCGGATTCGTAACTTGTACAATCCCCAACAGGGCGACAAAACCCAATTCGGCGGATAACAGAAATAATATCCCGTAACCACTTGTAGCTTCTAAAGACCCACCCAAGGCAGGACCAATTGCTAAACCAATAGGAGTTGCTAGGGTCATGTACCCAATGATTTCACCACGAGTTTGGGCGGGCGCTAAATCTGCGACTAAGGCACTGTAGCCAGTGGTAAAAGCAGCAACACTAATGCCGTGAAAAATCCGCACCAGGATCAATAACCCAATTGATTTGGTTGCCAAGTAACCAAAGGGTGCGATCGCAGCTACGATCGTACCAATCAATAAGACAATTTTGCGACCACGTTCATCGGCTAATCTTCCCAGCATCGGGCGAGATAGCAATAACCCAATGGCAAAACTACCCATCACAATCCCAATTTCTTGCTTGCTTGCGCCCACATCATCGATGTAAAGCGGTAGAGTTGGCAAGAGCGAAGACAGGCTCGACCAGAATAATAAACCTGCTGTAAATAAAATCAGCAGGTTGCGCCGCAGTTCGGCGTCAAATGTATTAAATGCTTTCAAGGTAGATGCAACTTAATGAGTTTTTTGTCAATACTTAGGAGTTAGGAGTTAGGAGTTAGAAGTAAACGAATATTTACTCTTGAATGTTTACTCATGCCCAATGCCCCATGACTATTGTTACGTTACTTAACATTTTTTGCTACTACCTCTCGCACACGATAGATAGGCCGTCCTTGGGATTCGTGGTATGTACGCATGAGCAATTCTGCTAAAAGTCCGAAGCAAAACAGCTGCACTCCTGTTAGTAGCAGCAGAACTGCTAAAATCAGCAAGGGGCGATTGCCAATGTCCTCATGGAAACCTAATTTGACGAAAGTCAAGTAAATTCCGATCGCAGTGCCCGAAAACATTGAAATCAAGCCCAACAGCCCAAAAACGTGCATCGGACGGGTGAGGAATTTTTTCATAAACAGAATGGTTAACAAATCCATCAATACCCGGAATGTCCGCCAAATTCCATATTTACTACGACCAAAGCGACGGGCGTGATGACGTACAGGTATTTCAGTAATTCTAGCTCCTTCGATGTACGCCAAAGCAGGTAAAAATCGGTGTAATTCCCCATAGAGATTCATATCTGCCAAAAGTTCTGCACGATAGGCTTTCAGCGAACAGCCATAGTCATGAATATTCACGCTCGTGGTGCGGCGAATTAGCCAATTGGCAATTTTGGAAGGAAGTAACCGATTTACAGCCCCATCTTGGCGTTTTTGCCGCCAACCACTTACCAAATCATAACCTTCGTCCAACTTTGCTAATAACATAGGGATATCAGCTGGATCATTCTGGAGATCGGCATCTAAAGTAACGATCGCTTTACCGACTGCATAATAAAATCCAGCAGCCATCGCCGCAGTTTGTCCGTAGTTGCGACGCAAAATCACCGCTTTTAAATCAGTGCGGATTTGCGCCTGTTCTTTAAGAAAATCCCCAGAACCATCTGTAGAACCATCATCCACACAAATGATTTCATAATTTACCTGACTAGAAGATAAAGTAGAGGCGATCGCTTCTAGTAAAAGTGGCAAACTCTCCACCTCGTCATGTATTGGTACTACCACTGAAACATCTGGGACAATTGCTGAAATCGCCCCATTCTCCTCACTACTTCTTTCAAAAACCAACCCACTCCTCATAAGCCTCAACGCCCTCAGCGTCTCTGTGGTTCGTAACTCTTAAAAACTCTACCAGCACCTCGCAGCTGCTGATAGTACGACTGACTAACCGCATCTCCCTGTTCCGAGAGAATATCAATTCCAATCCCATTCCGTCCCTGCTCTTTCCCAGAACTATGGATATAATAACCATCCACCAAATAAAGCCCGACATGGGTAGCTTTTTGGCTAGTTCCAAAAAATACCAGATCCCCAGCTACTAATTCTGCAATCGTAATTGGTTGAGTGAATCCTTCCTGTTGATAGGCATCTCTAGGTAGCCAAATACCCACCGAAGCAAACGCCGCCTGCATTAACCCAGAACAGTCATAATTTGGCCCAACCGTACCACCCCAAAGGTAATAATTTGATTGTTGCATCGCTTTTTGGGTAAAGGCGATAATCTCTGCTAGAAGTTTTTTAATCTCCGATTCAGAAAATGTTGCAGCCTGATAAGGTACAGTAGCAAATTGTAATGAATCAAATTCTGAAAGGTATACCCATCCTGGATAGTCATCTTCACATAAATACACCTCAACCGCCAAATTTTGATGATTTGATGTTACCCACAAATGTCTCCCAGATGCAGCTTGAGTTGCTAAACGCGTACATTCAGGAGAATCATATAAATTCAGATCAGCTAAACACTGATACTCCCCTGATTTTGGATTTTGGACTTTCCTGCGGAACGCTACGCGAACGGCTTCGCTCAGTCGAACCATTTTGGATTTTAGATTAAAGGACATTATCAGAGAATGATTTTTTTTAATAAAGACGAACAACTCGAAAATCTTGGGTTAGGCATTTTAGATGCAACTTGGGCAGCATTTGGGACGTTAGCACGTAACCAAATTGCCTTGACTTGGGTTGTTTACGATCCACCGGTGCGAGTAAATACTGGTGGGGCGCTGACTCCCAACGCTTTTTGGGATCACCCAGTTCGTGGTTTCACTTATCGCGGTGTTGAGCGGATTTATCCTGCTAGTGTAGTCAAGCTATTTTACCTGGTGGCGGTAAACGAATGGCTAGAAAAAGGCATGAGTCAAACCTCCAAGGAGTTGGAGCGAGCTTTGCAGGATATGATTGTCGATTCTAGTAACGATGCTACCAGCTTGGTTGTGGATATTTTGAGTGGCACCACTTCAGGACCACAATTACCAACCGGGCCCTTTGAAACCTGGAAATATCAGCGTAATATTGTTAACCGCTATTACCAATCTTTGGGTTGGGAAGAAATGGAGACGATTAACGTCTGTCAAAAAACTTGGAGTGATGGCGCTTATGGACGAGAACGGGCATTTGTGGGAGAGTTACTAGAAAATCGCAATATGTTGACAACAAATGCGATCGCTAGGTTACTGCATAGTATTGTAGGTGGAGTGGCGGTTTCAAGTGCGCGATCGCAAGCAATGATGGCTTTGCTCAAACGGACTCTTAACGATTTGCCCACTGACAGAGAGGAAAATCAGGTAACAGGTTTCTTAGGCGGTGGATTGCCTGAAAATGCTCAAATTTGGTCAAAGGCAGGTTGGACAAGTCAAGTTCACCATGATGTTGCGTATATTGAGTTACCAGAACAGCGCCCTTACCTCTTAGTGGTATTTACTGAAGGTAAAGCCCAGGCTAAGAGTCGGGATATTTTGCCCTTTGTTTCTAAACTAGTTGCCGATGCGATTAGCAGTCTATAATCCAAAATTTTTAGAAACAAACCATAGGTTAGGCGCACATAGCTAGCTGTGCGCTCCTATAGGGAATTGTGGTTCAACGCCGTCTGCCTCAACCTGCTAGGCGAAGCTCAATGTCATGACTGGCAAATGGGAGCGCGACCTGGAAAATACCATGATACGCCATATACCAATGCAGTTTACTTTTAAACCCGTTGAGTATCTGAAATATTTCTAGGGTATCTTGTCGGCTGTACCCGCACTTTTGCTGTTATTTTTCACATCGCACACACAGTTTATGTTGGTTATGTGCCTGTCAGTCCTTTTACGATGCCTCGCAAAATCTTTCTCTTGAAATTATTGTGGGATGAACTGCAATGCCTGATAAACAGCTTCAGGATTACCCGCAATAGCCTTAAGATATGCTTGTGCTGTTTGGTCAGGTTCGCTGCGTCCTTGCTCCCAATCACGCAAAGTATTAAGCGGAATACGATAACATGCTGCAAATTCCTCTTGGGTCAGTTGCAAGGCGCGGCGCATCGTTTTGACACGAGGGACACGACGGGCAGTTTTTAGCTGATCTTACTTCAGGGGAATAGCATCGGGGTCACTGAATGCCGCAGCTACAATTTCTTCTTCCGTCATCGGACGCATGGGTTGGCTGGAAATAGGTTGTTCGCTGCCGTCCGGTAAAACTTCAACCACCGTCCCGTCCTTGTGCTTTCTGGCGATAGTACTCGTCTCTCTCATATTTTGTTGCCCTTCGCGCCGATATTAACCGGATACGGTCACTGCGTTCAGTATAGGTTACGTGAAGTATTACCCCATTATAATCATCCCCAAACGATGGGTCGTCGAACGCTCTTTCGCTTGGCTCGAAAAATGCACAAGGTTATGGAAAAACTGCCAGAGAAAACTTCACACATCCCTTAACATGGTAGTACTAGCATTCCTAACGCTAATACTTAAAAGATTATAAACAGGTTCTTAGCACTGGTGTCTGTTGTGATATTTAGCCTTTTTATTTTTGTCGGAGGCACAAACAATGAACAATGATCAACCCTTGAACGCACGACAACAAAGCCTTGTCGCGATCTCCGCCTTTACCGCCAACGGCGATTTGGAAAATCTGCGAAAAGCCTTAAATGGCGGACTTGATGCCGGGCTGACCGTTAATGAAGTCAAAGAAGTTTTGGTTCAAATGTATGCCTACTGCGGTTTTCCGCGCAGCTTAAAGGGTATCAACACATTTATGACAGTGTTAGAAGAAAGAAAAAATAAGGGCATTGCTGATACACAGGGAAAAACGGCAACACCGATTAATGATACCGGCGACAAATACGAGCGAGGCAGAAAGACATTGGAAACGCTCACTGGACAGCCCCAATCCAAGCCCGCCAAAGGTTTCGGTGAATTTAGTCCGACGATTGACCGCTTTTTGAAAGAGCATTTGTTCGCCGATATTTTCGACAGCGATATTTTGAACTATCGGCAGCGTGAACTAGCCACTATTTCAGCACTCGCCGCAATGCCGGGTGTCGAATTGCAATTAGAATCTCATTTGTCAATGGGAATGAATACCGGGCTGACGGAAAGCGGGTTAAGAGAGGTTTTTGGTTTGATCGAAAAAAACATCAGCCGACAGCAGGCTGAAACAGCCAGAAAATCCTTGGCGAAAGTTATTGCTGCCAGACAAAAAAAGCAGTAGCACTCATTCGGCGAACTGTTTGCCGAAAGTAATTTTAATATCCGAGAGAAGGGAAGAAAAATAACGGCAGGCTTCATCGATGATCGGCAGCGCACAACAAGTAATCTGTTTTGTTAAAAGCTTGCTGTTATTTTTAGACTTCATTGTCGTGAACCAAAGAACATGGATAAAGTTATCGTCTGTTTTCAAAAAATAGTTATTTCTTTAATTCTGATAATTATGCTTGTTAGTTGCAGTGCGGCTTCCGCCCAGCAAAAAGAGATAATGGTGCGTATCTCGGAAATTGAAATAGATTCTAATTATCTCAATGAGTATAAAGCCATTTTGAAAGAAGAATCTGAAGCCTCAGTCAGATTGGAACCGGGCGTTATTTCGATTTTCCCGATGTATCAAAAAGAAACTCCGACTGAGGTTAGGATTCTAGAAATCTACGCCAGCCGCGAAGCATACGAGTCACATCTCAAAACCCCGCATTTCCAACACTATAAAACCACGACGCTGAAAATGGTCAAATCGCTAAAGCTAGTTGATATGGAAACGATAGACGCGCAGACGATGACTAAAATATTCAAAAAGATGGAAAAAGGTGGAAAATGAGTTCAGAAAATAAACAATTCACAGCAGAAGATTTAAAGCGGTGTAGAGAAGGCTGATTAGCTACAACCACTATGCTATGAGCTTTTCTGCCTTAACGCTTGCTAAAACTAATCCTTAAAGCATAGTTATAAATCCCAACTTTTAACTGAATGCTGGTAAAACGATACAAATCTGGCATACTGGCGGCATCGCTAACCCTTGTTCAGTCGAGTTTCACTGCATGTCTGCCTGGAGACCTCACCCGATACCCAATCATCAAAAGTTGGTAAAACGGAAAAAAGTGAGTCTGCTGTCTCCAAGCGCAAGTCTCCCAATCAACGCAGATATGAGGATGTGCGATCGCGGGAATATTTATTATTCTCAGAAGTGGACGCGATGATGAAAGCCATTAAAAAACATGGTGGCAGACACGCGCACCGGGATGCGACGCTGGTTTTGCTTCTATATCGGCACGGGTTGCGGGTGGGAGAAGTCGTTGATGGTTTCTTAAGTGCTAGCTTGGCTTTTTCATGTTTAATTTTATGCTGGTTCTTCTCTGATCCTTACGCTTTCATATTTTCGTCAGTAACTCATTGGGAATTCAACTTAAATTCGTCAAACTTCAATACTTCCGAATCAGGCTTGCGAGTATCAAAGCGATAACTACTTATCATACCTGTCCCCGTATCAAAGATACTGAAAACTGTAATATCATTACTCGCAATATAAGGCATCGGTTTCCCATCTTCACCCAGCAAGGGGGCAATTGTTGGCACTATCGGTTCTAAACCATTGGGATCGCCAAGCTTAACATAATCCTCTTGATATCCAATTGGTACTTCTCGCTTTCTATCGCCCCAAGCAGCACCGTAAGTATTACCTACATTAGATGTTTCTAGAAAGTGCATTCCACTGGAACTAACAAAGCGATTCCACAAATGGGAATGCCCATAGAATACCAATTGCACATTAGATGCTTCAAGTATTGGGACAACATCGCGGATAATATAATCTGCGTCTTTTGGGTACTCATAACGCACTGCTTTGATATTATTATCCCGTTCAATTATCTGTACTGGTTCTGTATAAGCAGGAACTATATTATCACCCAGAGTGTGGGGTGGATGATGAAACATCACAACTTTGTATTTTGCTTGTTGAAACTCAGGGCTGTTAAGTTCAGACTCTAGCCAATTATATTGCTTGCTGCCTTTAGCAATTGGCTCATAAATCACCTGTCCATAACCCCAATTTTCAGGATTATTTAAATCCTTTTCAGCTTCTAGATATCTACCCTTATGCTTTCCATTTAAATTGGGAGTCCGCCACATATTCGTAGCGTACAGTACCACCAAACGCACATCACCAAAACTAACTGCATAATACCTTTTTCCACCCTCTTTACTTTTTGGTAAAGAGAAAATCTCTTCGTAGGTATTAGTATTAAAAGAATTATCGATTAAAGATTTATCTGGGTAGATTTTTTGAGCAACGACACGGGGAATTGTATCATCAAATTCATCATTTAAACTTCCCGTCCTGGCAAAGCGCCCCATCACCTCATGATTGCCAATGCAAGTAAACATCGGTGCATATTGAATTATTTGTCCACCAGTGTAGGTTGTCTTAACATCGTTGTGCGTCATTTCATATTTAGCACGACCTTGTAAACCAGGAAACAATGCACCACCAACATTATCATCAAACCATTCTGAGGCGCGATCGCTAACGTTGACCAAATCACCGGCAAACCACACGCCATCAACTCGTCCAACTGTTTCTACCACCTTTTGCAGATTTGCTGCGGTCATCGGTTTTAATTGATGATCTGAGGTAAGTAGAATTTTTAGTGGTGTATCTGATTTGGGAGTAGCTGCAAGGCTAAAAACATCACTGTCAACACTCTTGCCGTCCTCTTGCACACTCGTGACACGATAGTTAACCCGCATACCAGGAGTTAACCCAGTTACCTCAGCCTCATGTCGCCAAATGTGCCGTTGGACGGGTTTTTGATAAACTTGTCCGTCTTTAGTTTGGTTTGCAACTCTTGATTGTTGGTCTTCACGTGTGCGACTGAGTTTGGTAGTATTTGCCCTAGCAGTTTGTTTGAGATTTTCTCCGTAGGTTACTGTGTGATTAACACCAGCAAATTCAGTAAACCAAACTACTCGTACTGAAGTTGCAGTTGGCAATTGCAAAAAGGGGTCGGTGAGTAGTTGGGGTGCTGATGTCATAATTGTTTGCCCTAATGAACGCACACCTACCAGAGTAAAGCATATAACAAGCGCAAGTATAGCTACTAAGGAAATTTTACGGCTGCGTAAGCGTCTGAGCATGAGTCAAATACCAAATTTTTTCGGGTATTCACTGACTGAACGCATTTTATCTTAACGTTAAAGCCCTATAATCACGTGATATTAAGTCAACTCGCTTACCATCACTATCCGCTATTACGGCTCTAACTTCCAGATATTATTCAACTCTGCTTACATAGTGCAAAGGGGATACGGAGGTTGTAGATCCTACCACCATTATATGTTTTTTTTATACTTTTTATTTAAATTACACTGATAAAGTGGAGTTTATTTATTGAGCCACAAGGGTCAATAAAGTAACGTTTTGTTGTCATTTCCCCCAATTGCAGAAATGTGCCCAATCCGACATGAGTATTTCTATAAGCTAGTCAATCAGCTTTTGCTAAAAACTTTTGAAGTGATTAAGAATTAGAAAATGGCAGAAACAACGACCGTAACAGCAACTGGCGACAATAACATTGATGGTTTACTGATTGGACTGAAGTGGGCATCTCCCTCAGTAAGCTTTAGCTTCACTGACAGCATCGATGACTATGAGTCTGATTATCCAGACCGGGCGATTCATGCAGTTAGCTTCCAAATGCTAAACACAACCCAGCGAGCTGTTGCGCTAAGATGGATAGGGACAGGGGGAGAGTACTACAATGTCTCCAATCTCAGTCCATTTGAACTGACTGGTGCTAGCGATCGCGATGCAACTATTCCCATCGCAATGTCAGACGTCCTCGGTATAATATCAACAGACACAGCCTATGCCTCTCGCCTTGCAAACACTGTCCAAGCAGGCGACGTTTGGTTTAACACAACCAGTTACAACAACCCGGTCGTCGGTAACTATGCCAACTACATCTTCGGTCATGAGCTTGGTCATGCACTAGGTCTGAAGCACGGTCATGAGACTAACGGTGTTAGCAATGTTGCCATGAACTCCGACCGCGACTCGATGGAGTTTTCAATCATGACCTACCGATCGTATGTGGGGGCAGCGACCAACGGCGTGTCGAACGAAACCTGGGGATATGCACAGTCGCTAATGATGTACGACATCACAGCGATCCAGCAGATGTACGGTGCATGGTTTGGCTACAACTCTGACAACACGACTTACACTTTCTCAACCAGCACCGGGGAGATGTTCGTCGATGGTATCGGACAAGGAACACCGGGTGATAACCGCATCTTCCGCACGATCTGGGATGGTGACGGGATTGATACCTACGACTTTTCTAACTACACCACTAATCTCGCGATCAACTTGACAGCAGGCGGTTGGTCTGACCTCGATGTGGGCGGCAACTTCCAACGCGCCGATCTTGGCAACGACCATTATGCCCGTGCCCAGGTGTTTAACGCGCTTCAATACAACGGTGATGTCAGATCGCTGATTGAAAACGCTAACGGCGGTTCGGGTAATGACACAATTAGCGGCAACAGTGCTAACAATGTCCTAACCGGAAATGGTGGCATGGACACCCTAGTTGGAGGTTTTGGCAATGATAGCCTCACTGGTGGTGCAGGTGCTGATACCTTTGTCTTTAACTCTCTATCCGAAGGGATTGATACCATCACAGACTTCGCCTACTGGGATGTGGATAAGATTCAGCTTTCTGCTAGTGGGTTCGGCATTGGGGTAGGTGATTATAATAGGTTCTCGTTTGAGAGCTACACAGGATCTTTGTACTTTGATGGAACCCAATTTGCATCAATACAGCTAGACTCTGGTTTTGTCCCTAGCCTTGACATCAACATTGTCTAGAGGGGTTAATTGCAGGTAGACGTTATAAAAAAGAGCTAAAGTAGGTTGGGCATTGCTCACCCTGCACCTATGTCTTAATTTGGAGTTGAATTATCCTCCTAGATTAATCTGCCTCCTGGCGTTGTCAGATGAAAGTTGCGGGCGAAGGGCAAATGTAGGTTTATACACACAAGTCGAAAAAACCTTATTCCCAATAGATTTGAGTTTTGTAGGGTGTGTTAGGACTAACGTCCATAATGCACCCTACAAAATTAGGGGTTAGGTCATTTGCTATTTCGGCGATGCCTGGGGTGGTCACTGAGCTTTGTCGAAGTGCGGGCTACGCCAACGCATTTGTTATTTTTGCGATGCTTGGGGTGGTCACTGAGCTTTGTCGAAGTGCGGGCTACACCAACGCATTTGTTATTTCAGCGACTGCATTTGCTATTTCGGCGATCGCAGGTTTTATAGCGTTTCCTAATCATCTGGGGTCTTTCCAAGTCGAGCATCTAGAGTGTGGGGTGCAATGACTGTGGGAATCATAACTAATTATACGGACATGATATAACTTACGGTGTTTTTATAGTCCTCAGAGTTGACTTTTGACTCCTGACTCCTGCCCAAACGGTAAGTGGTTGCCCAACTTGTTTATACAGTAAGCTCTCCAGAATTACACCATTATTGTTGGCGGTAAGAGTTTTATTCGGTTGATGCAGAGACTCATAAAAGCCGTTGTACCAACCTTCTTTAGACTTAAGATTGCCTTGAACGAAATCAAATAACTGGCGGGTATAAGCAGTGTTATAAAGTACGTGCCAGCCGATCGCAGCTTTGGCACTGAGGAATCGCAAATTGTTGTGCTGTTCTCTGGTATCTGCGATGGTTGCCCAAGGTTCTCCGTTGACAAATAGGCTACTGTAAACAAAGTATGGCGCGCGATCTAAGTTATCTTCGGTGACGGCAGTTAATTGTTTTGTGGCTTCATAACGTGCTGCTTGGGCAGCTAAAATCCGATCGGCATAAGCTTTAGGCAAAGCTTGAAACCCAGTTTCGATGCCATCCAAGATATAGGGTTCGCTAAGAACGTAGTTATTGGCTCCAGAGTTTTTATAGTCCCGTTTATCGTAAGGAATTCCCTGTCCGTAAAGATCGACAAAGGCAGTATGAGACTGATAATCTAAGGCTTTGTTAACATCCAAGCCCCAAAGCTTCAAACCATAAGCAGCATAATTCTCATAGCCCAAGCGACCTTCTTGATTGTACTGTTCTTTGCCTTTGATAACGGCAGTACCATACATTTGGCCATTTGTAGTTAGACGCTTGACTTGCCAGTGTTTCCAAACTGCTGCTGTTTGCGATCGCATTTCTGGATACTTTGCCTCGACAATCTTTAACCAGATTGCCATTCTTCCTAAATCAATAGCTGACCATCCAATTTCTTCCCGTTTTTCTAGTTGACCATAATTAACAGGTAGGAGAGTTTTCGCATTGTAAACTTTGTTGGGTAATTCTCCTTTATATAAGGGCATTGACGCTAATGTATTCAACATTTTGCTCATTTTGGCTGCAAATTCAGCCGCAGGTACAATATTGAGTTCTTTAGCACTGACTAAGGCTGCGATCGCTGCTGTCTGATCCCACATACTTATAGAGGCAAAGCCATCAACGGAATTAATCAAGCCAGTTTCATCATTCCAGTTGCGCTGAAAGTATGACCAAGCCTGACGGGCCGTTGTCATTTCTTCTGGGGTCAGTTTTCCAACTCCAGGAGCAACATAGGGAATTATGGCTACTGTTAATTGGTTCTTAGGAATGGGTTGACCTGGCAAAACTACAGATTTAGCATCAAGGCTGGCAACTATTTCAGCTTCTTTCGCACCAGAGACAGGGGGTTGGGTTTTCTGTGGTTGGGAAGCAGTTGGGGATGTTAATATTTCAGGTTTTTTTATAGAAGTATTGGAAAGTTGCTTAGACCAACCATTTAAAATTGCGATCGCGATCGCAGCGGTAAGCACTCCTCCTACAGAAGCTAGTATGGACAAGCTCTTAGGTGGTGGTTGAAAATCAGAACTCATACTGATTAAAGCCTTATTTTGTAAGTCAGGGTTATTTGCGTAGTTTCACCAAATACATTCTTCCCAATTTTGAAATCTAACTAACACCCAGAAGTCCACCTGACTACTACAATAAAATAGTCACGCACCCGATCTCTGGAGTTCTAGCAGTGGGATTATTTGATGATTTGAGTCGGTTTCTAGAAAACCGTTTAGAAGAATTCTTGCGTAACAATCCACATTTGGAGTTAGAGGCGCTGCTAGAACAGCTGCGTGAGCAAGAAGAAGACACATTAAAGCTGATCGCAGATTTAAAATTACAAGAGAAGCGATCGCAAGAAGAAATTCTGTCTACCGCTCAAGAAATTCAGCGTTGGCATATCCGCATTCAAAAAGCCAAAAACGCCAATAGAGAGGATTTGGCGAGTGCGGCGGGTGAGCGAGAAGCAGCCCTGTTGCGCGAAGGAAATCAGCGCTGGGGACACATGCAAGGGCTGAAAGAACGCATTAACCAATCTCAGGAACTACTGCAAAAAATTCAGCAACGGCGACAGGAGGTGCAAGCTAAAGCCGCCGAAGCACAGACAGTCCGTGCTAAAGCGCAAACCCAGCAGCGTTTTGAAACCAGTGGCTGGTCAAATCAAACTAGCAGTTATTCTAGTGGTTTTGATGACTTAGAAGAGAAGTTCCGTAGCTGGGAAACTCAGGATGAGTTAGAACAAATGAAGCGGAATATGCAGAAGTAGCGCGTATTGGCTAAAATACGCCAAAATAACAAATGAGTTCGCCGAAATAACAAATGCGATCACGCTCCCAAATCGAGACCTCTTTTTCTAAAGTTTCAAGATTCGGAATCTACGGTTTAAACATTGGCGGACAAGTACAGATAATTCTGATTCAACCATATTTAACCAGTTAGCATGTTTCGGTGTATAGTGAATCTCTAATTTTTTGGCAATTCCTCTGGCCTCGGCTGGTTGAAAAACCTCATACAATGCACCAATCGTATGAGTATTTAAGTTATCCATTACCAATGAAATTACAAGAGCATCTGGAAAGTGGATATCGACCAATTCTTTCAGACACGGCAAAATTAGTTAACTTCCGTGGCTTTCCTGGACGCTCTTTCTCTTTTAATGTCGCCGCTAAATTTTCACAACATAACTGTTTACGAGTGCGCTCAATTGCTACTGATATCTGTAACGTTTCTGCTATTGTCTGATCCGTCTTGCCATCTGCTGCCATTAATAATCTATGTGCGTGACGAATTTCTCTGGCTTTTGCTGAACCCTTTTTGACTAAATTGATTAGTTCTTGTCTCTGTGATTCGCTGAGATTTATTTGATACTTCTTCCTCATACACCATTTTCCTTATGCACGCGATCGCCTGTCAGTTTGTGGATACGGATGCACTGACATCTTTATTTAATCATGATTTAGTATTACCTAGCAAATTTAATGAGACAGACTACTAATAGTCTGTCAAGAAATAATTGACGAATAAATTTTCTGTAGAGACGGCAATTTATCGCGTCTCTCCAACCGTCAAAATGGGTTTGACAGATCGCTAGGCGTTCAGTTTTTTCTCAACCAATTCGTTAGTCAGCTTAGGATCGGCACGTTTACCTGTCTTTTTGAGAACTTGTCCGACAAAGAAGCCTTTGAGGTTAGTGTTACCGTTGCGATACTTTTCTAGTTCTTTGGAATTAGCGGCTATGACTTCATCAACAATGGGTTCCAGTACACTAGGATCGGTGATTAACTCTTGTCCGGCAAAGGCTTTCTCAGGAGAAATACCACTAAGCAAATCTGGCAACTTTTGTTTAGCTTGAGCATTGCTAATTTTGCCCGTTTCAATGCGAGTGATAATATCTGCTAAATTGGTCGGAGTCAGGGCGATTTGAGTAATAGTGAGTTTTTGCTTATTGAGGTGGGCTGCAATATCTTGAGTAATCCAGTTGGCAGCAGCTTTGGGATTTGCTCCAGATGCGATCGCAGTTTCAAAATATTCGGCTATTGAACGATCTTCTGTCAACACTCGTGCATCGTAAGCCGAAAGTCCCAACTCGCTTTCATAATGATGGCGTTTTTGGGCTGGTAATTCTGGTAGTTCGCTACGCCATTGCTCTAATTGTTCATTTGACACCTCAATTGGTGCTAAATCTGGTTCGGGGAAGTAGCGGTAATCGCTAGAACCTTCTTTCACCCGCATACTACTTGTGCATTGAGCGTCTTCTTGCCACAGGCGAGTTTCTTGGATGATGCGATTGCCTGCTTCAATTGCGGCAATTTGGCGTTCAATTTCGTAGTCAATTGCCCGTTGGATGGCACTGAAGGAGTTCATGTTTTTAATTTCTACCTTGGTGCCAAATTCCTTTCGTCCCACTGGACGCACGGAAATGTTGACATCGCAGCGCAGAGATCCTTGTTCCATGTTGCCGTCACTCACGTTGAGATACCGGACAATCCGACGCAATTCTTCAGCATATTCAGCAGCTTCTAGTCCAGAACGCAGATCGGGTTCTGAAACAATTTCTACTAATGGGATACCTGCGCGATTGTAGTCTACCAAAGAATAGGCAGAACCAGAAAGGCGATCGCTACCAGCATGTACCAATTTTCCAGCATCTTCTTCCATGTGCAGACGCGTAATACCAATGCGTTTGCGAATCGGATTCCCTTCAGCATCTACCAACTCAATTTCTAACCAACCATGTTCTGCGATCGGTAGATCGTATTGAGAAATTTGGTAATTTTTCGGTAAATCTGGATAAAAATACTGTTTACGGTCAAATTTGCTATATTTAGCGATTTGACAATTTAGTGCCAAACCAGCTTTGACGGCGTATTCTAATACTTTTTGATTGAGTACAGGTAAGACCCCAGGTAAACCCATACAAACCGGGTCAATGTTAGTATTGGGGTCAGAGCCGAATGCTGTAGAGCTATTAGAGAAAATCTTGGTGTTGGTACTCAGTTGACAATGGGTTTCTAGACCAATAATCGCTTCATACTCAGTTTTTACGGTTGTAGCAGTGGTCATAATATCAATAGATTTGGGCATAATCCTTGTAATGGTACTATTGTAGCGGCGTATTGAGTTGCCCTGAAGACGGTTATTTGGGTGAGTAATGCTTACCTCTTGAGGTTGAAAAGGGAGACGCACATCTAAGGTGAAGAAAATCTTAATTATTGGTTCTGGGGGTGCTGGTAAATCTACCCTAGCCCGTGAACTGGGAACCATCTTAAGTTTAGAAGTGATTCACTTGGATGCTTGGTACTGGAATCCTGGTTGGGTTGAGACTCCAAAAACTGAATGGCAGAGCATAATCCAAGACCTAACCTTGCGAGAATCTTGGATTATGGATGGTAATTATGGCGGTACTCTCGACGTTCGTTTGTCAGTTGCAGACACGGTAATTTTTTTGGATTTTCCCCGGATTTTGTGTTTGTCGCGAGTGATTAAACGTCGCTTTACCTATGCTGGGCAATCCAGACCTGATATGGCATTAGATTGTCCTGAATCCCCAAGCATCACTTTCCAGGATTACTAGGAAGGGTTTCAATACGGTTCGGTTAAGGTTTTTTGATGAAAATTCTAGATCACTGGAGTTTAGACTAAGCAGCAAGAAATGGCTCAGCAGTGCTGAGTTTAGAAAAGACAAACTTCAAATGATGAAAATATTTGAGATTAAGCA
>NZ_JBALDD010000031.1:0-79403 GCF_036917555.1 Nostoc sp.
TTAATTTAAGCAAGAGCCTTTTTGGACGTTCACTCTCAGTAATATATATGTACTGTTAAATGGCGATCGCTGTGCCAGTTGCGTAAGTCCTGATGATGATTGATTTAGTGTGATCGCCAACAGAAACGCATCTCTGACCAAAGCTGCCGAAGATGTGAGTTAAAATCCTGATATCTTCAATAACTAACCACGCAGAACGCCCCCGAAAAAGCGATCGCTATGCTTCAGTATCCCCATCTCGAACAAGCGTTAAAATATCACTTCGGTTATGACCAATTCCGCCCCGGACAACGGCAAATTATCGAAGATGCGCTGCAAAATCGAGATTTATTGGTTGTGATGCCGACTGGCGGGGGGAAATCTCTATGTTTTCAGTTACCAGCATTGTTAAAAAATGGACTAACGGTGGTGGTGTCGCCATTAATCGCTTTGATGCAAGACCAAGTGGAAGGATTGCGAAATAATAATATTAATGCGACATTTCTCAATAGTAGTTTGAATCCTTACCAGGTGCGATCGCGCGAAGATGCCATCCTCAGCGGTAAAGTTAGACTACTTTACGTCGCCCCAGAACGTCTGCTGAGTGAAAGATTTCTCCCCTTTCTCGATTTAGTCAAGGAAAAAATTGGGATTGCGGCCTTTGCCATTGACGAAGCACACTGCGTCTCTGAGTGGGGACACGACTTCCGCCCAGAATACCGCCAGATGAAATCTCTACGGAAGCGCTATCCTGATGTTCCTACCCTCGCCCTCACCGCGACAGCAACCGATCGCGTCCGTGCTGATATTATTCAACAACTAGGGCTAAAGCAACCCAGTATTCACATTGCTAGCTTTAACCGTCAAAATCTTTACTACGAAGTTCGTTCTAAAACCAAGTCTGCTTATGCTGAATTATTAGAACTCGTCCGAGAAAATGAGGGTTCAGCAATTATTTATTGCTTGACGCGAAAAAAAGTTGATGAACTCACCTTTAAGCTGCAAAATGATAAGATTGCGGCCTTGTCTTATCATGCCGGATTAACTGATGAAGAACGCAGCAGTAATCAAACTCGATTTATTCGAGATGATGTGCGCATTATGGTAGCAACAATTGCCTTTGGTATGGGAATTAATAAACCAGATGTGCGGTTAGTAATTCACTTTGATTTACCACGTAATTTGGAAAGTTATTATCAAGAATCAGGTAGGGCAGGAAGGGACAGTGAATCCTCACGTTGTACACTTTTTTTCAGTTTCAGTGATATTAAAACCATTGAATGGAGTATTGATCAAAAAACTGACCCCCAAGAACAGTTGATTGCTAAACAACAACTACGTCAGGTAATTGACTATGCTCAAGGTACTGTTTGCCGACGCACAATTCAGCTAGGTTATTTTGGGGAACGTTTTCCAGGGAATTGCAGTAACTGCGATAATTGCCGTTATCCCAAACCAATGCAAGACTGGACAATTGAAGCCATGAAGTTTTTATCTTGTGTGGCGCGTTGTAAAGAAAGATTTGGGATGCTGTACATTATTGATGTGTTGCGGGGGTCAAAAAGCCAGAAAATCACCCAAAACGAACATGAGAAGCTTTCTACCTATGGTATTGGCAAAGATAAAAGTGTAGATGAATGGCGGATGCTGGGGCGATCGCTTTTACATCAAGGGTTGCTAGAACAGACTAGCGATGGTTACTCAGTTTTGAAACTTAACCCCCTCAGTTGGGAAGTAATGCGGCGACAGCGTACAGTTTCCCTTGTTGTTCCCGTAGCACAGAAGGTTACTTGGGAAGAAGGGAGTGAAAAAGCTGCCCAAGCAGAGATGTTAATGCAGAGGTTGCGATCGCTCCGTAAACAACTTGCTGATGAACAATCTGTACCACCTTACGTTGTCTTTCAGGATTCTACATTAAAATTGATGGCACAGGTACAACCTACAACAATAACGGAATTTGGTAAACTTTCCGGCGTAGGTAGTCACAAACTTTCCCAATATGGCGATAAATTCCTCACAGAAATTCGCGCCTACCGCCAAGAAAAAGGTTTGGTAGATCCACCACAGGTTAATTTTACACCCTCTCTTAGCTTACCTTCCGATACAGAAATATTTACATTCCAATTGCATAAACAAGGTTTGAGTGTTAATGAAATTGCCAAAAAACGGAACATTCGCCCCACGACAATTATTCGCCATTTGACAGATTTGATTGAAAAAAATCAGCCTGTAGACATAAATCAGTTAGTACCTCTGGAACATCAACAAAAAATTTGGCAAGTTTTAGAAGTGCTTGGTGATATCTCTTTAACGCCAATTCGAGAACAACTCGGTGAAAGCTACAGTTTTGATGAAATTCGCTTAGTACGGGGTAAGTGGCGGCGCGAAAATCGGAAGTGATCATTAAATTTTAAAGGATGTTTTCAAAGTATTGGGCGAATAGAATTCGCCGCTACACAAGCAAAGTCCACCTGCGTGGACTAAGAGAAAATCTAGGGCTTCAAACCCACGGAGGTGGGTTTTGTCTGTATAGCCGCGATTTCTAATCGCCAGGGCTAGTATTAATTGAGACTTTACAAATATCCTCTTATTTTGTTGCGAATGCACCCCTCATCGCTGTAATTGAAGATGAACTAAAACTCTCCGAAAAAAGGCCTGCTTTTGATAGTACCATCGGGCATAGTGGTATTGTAAACAAAATTACCATAACTCCAAATAATGTTTGGGCTGATGTAAGCATCTCGAAAGTTAGTTTTAATCAAAATAGCGAACTTGAAACCACTAATGTTAGCTCCACAGAAGATAGCATGAGTAGCATTCATATGAGCCAAGTTGGTTCCTCTCAAATCGGCTTCAGTCAAGTCGCACCAAGACAAGTTGGCGGAATATAAATTAGCATCCCTGACAATAGCACGTTTCAACCAAGCGCCTTCCAAGGAAACACCAAACAAATCGGCTCCAGTCAAATCGGCTCTACACAGATCGGCTTGTCTCAAATAAGCTCCGCGCAAGTTTATATCTCTCAAAATAGCCCCTTCGAGGTCAATCGAACTGTCAAGGGGAATACCCTCGGATTGAATCAACTCAATCCCAGCAAAGTTTCGCTCTCCATCAGCATACTGAGCCAGCAACTCCTCAGCAGTTATTTTCCAAGGCATGATTTAACCTCCAAATTTTTTTCTAATCTCAAATATATGGATGTGTAAGCCTTTCTGAGCAGTTTATGTCTAGAAAAAAATAGCACTGTTGAGTATACTCTGTGAATTTTCAAACATCCTCTTATGATTAAAATACAAGAGCAAGATTAAAGGAGTTAGCCGATGAGTCAGATGCTGAATACAGGAGTACGCTGGACAACTCAGGATGTGGAACTCTTCGCAGAAAATGAAGGGACGCGCTACGAGATAGTTGATGGAGAATTATTTATGACCAGGGCACCTCACTTTAAACATCAGCAAACTTGTGGCAAGATTTTTCGACAACTTGATGTTTGGTCAGAGTCTACTGGTTTAGGAGAAGCTGTAATCAATCCCGGCGTTTTATTTTCAGAATCAGATAATGTGATTCCTGATGTAGTTTGGGCTACTAAAGAAACCTTGGCGCTAACATTGGATGAAGCCGGACATTTAACTGGCGCACCAGATTTAGTAGTCGAAGTTTTGTCTGCTAGCAACGAAGACCTAAGACGAGATAAAGAAGCAAAACTTAAACTTTATTCTACTAGAGGAGTAAAAGAATATTGGATTGCTGATTGGCGATCGCGTAAACTAGAGGTTTATCAGCGCGAACAAAGTCAACTTAACTTGCTAGCAACCTTATTTAGTAGTGATAATATAATTTCTCCGCTATTGCCTGGTTTTAGCTGTACTGTAGACCAGTTTTTTCCTGTATAAATTTTAGGTTGAATGGAAAAACAAATCTCAAGTAACCCATTAACTAAAGTCCAGGTAGTGATTATGGCGATCGCAGCTGGTGTCTGTGTTGCTAACGTTTATTATAATCAGCCAATCCTCAAAGATATTGCATCATCTTTTCGAGTCAGTGAAGGCGAAGCAGGTAGCATCTCTGTGCTTACGCAAGTTGGTTATGGTTTGGGGATTTTCTTTTTAATCCCCTTGGGCGATAAAATCAACAAGAAAAAATTAATTCTTTGCTTACTGGGATGTTTGTTCTGTTTGTTGATAGCCATGACGTTTTCACAAAACATCATCCAAGTTTGGATATTGAGCGTAGCAATTGGGATTGCGACAGTTTCCGCTCAAATTATTCTTCCTTTAGCAGCAACTATAGATAGAGTAACTACAGGTCAAACCGTAGGCAACATTTTTACTGGTATATTGATTGGGATTTTAGGAGCAAGGGTTTTTAGTGGATATATTGCTGAATGGTTGAGTTGGCGTTATGTATATGGATTTTCGGCAGTAATGATTTTAATTGTTATTGTTTTACTAAATATATATTTGCCTAATGTAAAAAATGAATTTGATGGTTATTATTTAAAATTATTAAGCTCAACACTTCAGCAATTAAAACGTTTTTCATTATTAAGAGAAGCGTCTTTAATTAGCGGGTTATTGTTTGGTGTCTTTTGCTCATTTTGGACAACGCTGACTTTCCATTTAAGCGGGCCACCTTTTCATTTTCAATCTGACACAATTGGGATGTATGGCTTCGTAGCGATCGCAGGTGCATTGATGGCACCAGGTTTTGGTAAACTAGCTGATCGAGGTAACTCCCAACGTTCTTTAACTATTGCTGTATCGATGGTGATTGCAAGTTTAGTAATTGCTAAAATTGCTTCTCATTCTGCACTAGCGATCGCTGTTGCTGTATTGTTAGTAGATGTAGGTGTACAGGCAGTCCAAGTCACCAATGTCGCAAGGATATACACTCTTGATGCTCAATCGAATAGTCGCATCAACACAGTTTACATGACTATTTATTTTATTGGCGGTGCTGTAGGTACTAGTATTGGTCTATTATGCTGGGATCTTGGTGGCTGGAATTTAGTTACCTGGCAAATGTTAGTTTTTACTTTGCTGGCATTTTTTATTATCGTCAAACCTAAAATAATTACAGCAAGAACCAATAAATAATTAAACTCTCGTTTTTGATTAAAATAACAAAAAGTAGAAGGTCGAAGTTAGCACACTCATTCTTTTCCCAAAACAAGATGTGTATAACTTATAGTTCAGATATCGCCTTGCACCAATAACTAAGTTTTCTCCTCATCAAGGCGATATCTACAGATAATCAGTTTACATTAAGAAAAACTGGGAATTTCTGAGTTGAAATCTTGTGATGTAATAGCAGACTTTGAAGGCTCAGTGTTTTGGTTTTTTACAGGCAGAATTACAGATAGCAGCTTAGGCAGTGCTAGGCAGGCAACAGTATTTAACAGCGTCAGAAATATACCATCTATCAAACTCATGTATTAATCTTCTCCGTTTGAAAATTGGTGATGACTATATTTTTAGTTTGAAGCAAAATCAGTAGAATTGCTTAAAAACAGAATTTAGATTTCTTTTAGTGAATATAAGCTAAATAAATATATTTTTATCTTAGAGCAATCAGATTTGATTTTTTCAAAAATCAAGTATATATAAGAGATGTTATCGCGTAGCGTAACGGCGTTTGTCACAAGCCAAACCTATTTATAATCCCAGCTTACCTAGAGATATTGCTGATTGTCCGCACCCAGCTGGGAATAGGACAGCAAAATCTGGCGTTGCATATATGCGGGGTGATTTTGCTAATTTTGTGGGATGGGCATCTTGCCATTGGTGTCAACTTAACGTGAAAGCCATCCTAAAAGGGTTTTAGGTTAAATTGACACCAATGGTTCTTGCTATTTCCCCTTGATTCTTTGGATGCAGTGTCATGCCTCTACTTTTTATATTTCCTGACTTCTTGCTCTGAGATGTTTTAGGGGGTCTTACCCCCTATTCGCTAGCTGTATCCTCACAGAATTCGGGAGCTAAGTCTTTAGATATAGAGCAAATTAAAATTGCCATATCTATGAAATTAGAGCTAGAAAGTAATGAGAAATATAATTTTATCTATCAAAAGTATGAGATATACATATAACTATTTCCTATATCTAAAGAAACTAAATATTTATATTTAACGTAAATAGTCTACTTCTGACAGAGGATGTAAAAAAAATTAGACACAGTAAATTAAAATGAATAATAATCAAAGTTCCTAAACAATTCAGGCAAGTGTGTTATACACGTGCATGGAACAACCTAAGACTTTGTTAAAATCAGCAACACACAAACTATGAACTCTACCACCGAAAAACGTATCGCCTTGATTTCCGTCCACGGAGATCCAGCGATTGAAATAGGGAAAGAAGAAGCTGGGGGACAAAATGTTTATGTGCGCCACGTAGGTGAAGCACTAGCGCAACTAGGATGGCAAGTTGATATGTTTACGCGCAAAGTGAGTCTGGAGCAAGACTCGATAGTTGAACATAGTAACAATTGTCGAACTATTCGTTTAAAAGCTGGCCCCCTTGAGTTTGTGCCGCGAGATGATATTTTTGAATATTTGCCAGAATTTGTAGATAATTTCCTCAAATTTCAAGTAAAAAACGAAATTACATACGAATTGGTTCACACTAATTATTGGCTCTCTAGTTGGGTGGGGATGCAGTTAAATAAAATCCAAAAGAGTAAACAGGTTCACACCTACCACTCCTTAGGAGCAGTCAAGTATAACACTATAGAAAATATTCCTTTAATTGCTAGTCAGCGATTAACAGTGGAAAAACAGGTGTTGGAAAATGCAGATCGAATTGTAGCGACGAGTCCGCAAGAACAGGAACACATGCGATCGCTAGTTTCCACAAAAGGCAATATCGACGTTATTCCCTGTGGTACAGATATTCAGCGCTTCGGTTCGATTGCACGAGAAGCAGCTAGGGCGGAATTGGGAATTGACAAAGAAGCTAAAGTTGTAGTGTATGTAGGGCGTTTTGACCAACGCAAAGGTATAGAAACCTTGGTGCGGGCAGTAAACCAGTCTGGGTTACGGGATTCCAACAATCTCCAGCTAATTATTGGTGGTGGTAGTACTCCAGGTAACAGTGACGGAATTGAGCGTGATCGCATTGAGCAAATCGTCAACGAATTGGGAATGAGCGACTTTACCACCTTTGCCGGTCGTCTAAGTCAAGATATCCTACCAACTTATTACGCTGCTGCCGATGTTTGCGTTGTTCCCAGTCACTACGAACCCTTTGGACTCGTGGCGATCGAAGCGATGGCAAGCGGTACACCAGTGGTAGCAAGTGATGTCGGCGGACTTCAGTTTACTGTAGTTAGTGAAGAAACCGGTTTATTAGCTGCACCGCAAGATGTAGATGCTTTTGCTTCTGCTATTGACCGAATTCTCTTAAGTCCAGAATGGCGAGATGAATTGGGTAAAGCTGGTAGAAAGCGCGTCGAAACTAAGTTTAGTTGGGATGGTGTCGCACATCAACTGAGTGAACTTTACACCCAACTGTTGCAGCCACAAACAGTAGCGTCAACAGCAAAAGAACTAGTACACTCAACGACAGAACTAGTGCACTCAGCAGCAAAAGAACTAGTACACTCAACCACAGAACTAGTGCACTCAGCAGCAAAAAAACCAGTTTTGGTTGCTGAGTAACGCTTTTGCTTAACGGATAATGGTGAGTAAGTAACTCGGATAATATTTTGGGTTTAACAAAATTAGAACTCAGGAGTCAGAAGCTAGAATTTAGAATTGAATTCTGTGAAACTGGTGGATAGTGCAGCGTAAAGCCTTCGGCATGGCAACTCTTGGAGACGCTACGCGTAGCTTGCTTCTCTGTAAGAGTACGCTTAGAACGAGTCCGCTAGCGTCTGAATCAACAGGTTTAAGTCTCCCACGAGAGTAATTCTGACTCCTGAATTCGGAATTTCTCTTCAACTTTGGCAGCGATCGCTTGAGCTTGGGAAACTCGACACCAAAAACAAACTGTATAAAAAACGAACTTATCACTTAAACGCAGAAGCTTATCTGATGATAATTTCTGTGTTTTTTTATTCGCAGCTATCACCAAACCAAGTAACCGCTATGATAGTTGAGGTCAGTTATGCTTTAACTAAACAAAAATAAAAGCATAGCGATCGCTACCATTTGAATGTTAACAAGTAATCGCTTTGCAACCAGTTGACTTTACCACTCTCACAGCTGCTTGTAGCGAAATCCGCGCTAACTGGCTACCATCACGCTTAGAACAAGTTTACCAGCGCGATCGCTACACGATTGCGATGGCATTACGCACCTTAGAACAGCGAGATTGGCTACAGATTTCTTGGCATCCCCAAGCTGCACATATTTGTATTGGCGATCCGCCACCGCGATCACCAGATACCTTTACCTTTAGCCAACAATTAATACACCAATTGGGTGGTTTAGCACTGGTGGCGATTGAAGCGATCGCTCCGTGGGAGCGTGTTATTGATTTGCAATTTGCCCGTCGTCCTGGAGAAAGCGCCCTATATCATGTCTATGCAGAAATCATGGGCAAGTATAGCAACGTCATTCTCACCGACGCTAACAATATAATTATCACCGCCGCCCATCAAGTCAGTCAGCAACAATCTAGTGTTCGTCCCATCCAAACCGGACAACCTTATGAAACACCACCGAAACTAACTGGAACTGTCCCCTACTTGAATGAATCTCAAGAACGTTGGCAAGAACGGGTAAGTTTAGTACCTGGAGCAATCAAGCGACAATTGCTTAAAAGTTATAGTGGCTTGAGTGCTGCACTACTGGAGTTAATGCTGCTAGAAGCAAATATCGCACCAGAAACATCCACCGATACTCTTAACCCCGACGACTGGCGACGGCTGTTTGAGCGTTGGCAAGAATGGCTGCAAGCCTTGGATTATAGTAAATTTCAACCCGCTTGGACAAAAGATGGTTACACCGTAATGGGTTGGGGTGCAGTTGAAAAGGTCAAAAATATCCAGGAGTTGCTCAACCGCTATTACAGTAATCAGATTGATCAACAGTTATTTTCCCAATTGCGTCATCAGTTGAGTCAGAAATTGAATAATATTCTGGCGAAATTACGCAATAAAGCTCAAACCTTTAAGACGCGCTTGCAGCAATCAGATCGAGCTGATGAATATCGGCAAAAAGCTGATTTATTGATGGCTCACTTGCAAAATTGGCAACCGGGGATGAAAGAAATTATCCTTGCTGATTTTGATACAAATTTGCCAGTAGCGATCGCTCTGTTGCCAGATAAAAATGCTGTCCAAAATGCTCAAAGTCTTTACAAACAGCACCAAAAGCTGAAACGCGCTCGTGCTGCTGTAGAACCGCTGCTATTGGAAGTACAGACAGAAATTGAGTATTTAGAGCAAGTAGAAGCTGCGATCGCTCAGATAGATAACTATCAAACAGCAGAGGATTTGCGAGCTTTAGAAGAAATCCGCGAAGAGTTGATTGGACAAAAATATCTGGAAGATCCCGAATACCGCAGCCGCAGTGCCAATGAACCCCCCAGCACCAATTTTCATCGTTACCTTACTCCCAATGGCTTTGAAGTATTAATCGGTCGTAACAATCGCCAAAATGACCAATTAACCTTTCGTGTAGCTGGGGATTATGACTTATGGTTCCACGCTCAAGAAATTCCAGGGAGTCATGTGCTACTACGTCTAGAACCGGGTGCTGTTACAGAAGAAGCTGATTTGCAATTTGTAGCTAATCTTGCTGCATATTACAGTCGCGCCCGTCAGAGTGAGCAAGTGCCAGTAGTTTACACTCAACTAAAACACGTCTATAAACCCAAAGGCGCAAAACCGGGAATTGCCATTTATAAGCAAGAAACCATCCTCTGGGGAAAACCACAAATAGTCATTAGTCATTAGTCATTGGGCATTGGGCATTGGGCATTGGGCATTTCTCTCTGCTCCTCTGCTCCCTGATGCCCCTCATTTGCCTACTCCCCACTACTACTTTGCCAAGACCCAACATCGCTTCCATCCTGCTTTATAGCGATATCACAGTTTCAGCAGATTGTCCCGGCACATGACGAGGGCGAAGATGCAAGCTGATTTCCATATCGAGGCGCTTGAGGAAAATGAGCAGTTTGCCTTCGCTGAACCTTTGAAACTTTCCTTTCATCAAATGAGATACTTCTGGCTGGGGAATGTCAAGAAGTTTGCTGATTTCGCACTGTTTCAGGTTGCGTTGAGAGAGGAGGCGCAATACCTGAATCCCTATCTTGCCTCGCATGAAAAGCTCCGAAGCATTCGACAAACCGAGGTCAACAAACACGTTGCCACTGCTTTCTTCAAAAACTGGTTCCTGTGTCATTGTTGTTTCTCCCTTGCCACTGCGTCCTTATAGCATTGTTTAATCAGGTCAACATTAGCTTGTGGGGTTTTAATCCCCTGCTTTGATTTCTTCTGAAAAGCGTGCAGGACGTAGATTTTCTCTACAATCTTTACCGCATAAACTGCCCTGTAAGTATTGCTATCGTGGCGTTTGATAATTTCATACACGCCGCTTCCAATCCCTTTAAAAGGCTTGGCATCCATTGGTGTTTCCCCTGCTTGCACCAATTGCAGCGCATAGCTTACTGATGCACGCACCTCTTCAGGAAATGAGCGAATATTTTTGAGAGAGTCTCCCATCTAAACCAGAGGTCGTAAAGGAATTTCTGTAATATCCTCACCATCGTCCATTTTATATGAAAATTCCTATAAAAAAAGTCAGATATCTCATTCATATAGCAAGCTGAGAATGCCTAATTTCCACTGCCCGTCCTCTCATTCCGGCAAACCCTCTACCCGCATCAAATCTAATTCGTGTTCAAATATTTCATCAATTGGCAACATTTGACCATCAACAGTCATAAATTTATGGTCTTTTGTTGCCCGAATTGTTGAACCATCTTCCAAGCAATACTCAAACACCTCTTGTTGTCCGCGATCGTGCCACTGTGCTACAGGTTGCGTGTAAATATTTCCATGATTATCAACGCTATATACAGTACATTCAATGCCTTTTTCTACAATTTCTCCAATCGGCATTAATCCATATTCTACAGTCAATATTTCCGTATCATAGCTTAAACAATATTCAGCAAACTTCAACATTTGCTCAAATAATTCATCCGCAACTTTTTTCTGAACACCGTTTTTCGCTGCACCATCCACGAATTTTTCTCGCTGCTTTTGCATCTCAGAAACTTTCTTTTTACCCATCGCCCGACGCAGCAAGTCAGCTTGTCCTAAAGAATATCCCGCCATATCTTGAGCAATTTTCATGATTTGCTCTTGATAGACCATAATTCCATAGGTTTCGTCTAATATTGGTTCTAAGATAGTGTGTTGATAATCAATTTTTTCTCGACCATGTTTGCGGTTAATAAATTTAGGAATTAGTCCCGCATCTAATGGTCCAGGTCGATAAAGTGCCAAAATTGAAGAAATATCTTCTATATTAGAAGGTTTCAAATCTCGCACAATCTGACGCATCCCAGAAGATTCTAATTGAAATATCCCTTCTAACTCACCTGCTTCTAATAATTCATAAGTTTTTTGTACATCTTTTGGTAGACTGCTATGTTCACCTTTAGCTAATATCCTCTGGGCTTTTCTTTCCTGGCGGGGAATTTCATCAGGATCGACCCGATATCCTCTCGTTTCTTGAATCAAGTCCACAGTCTTTTGAATCAGCGTCAGATTCCGTAAACCCAGGAAATCCATTTTCAACAAACCCATTGATTCCAGGTCTTCCATGAAATATTGGGTAATCACAGAACCGTCATTATTCTTCTGTAGCGGCACAATTTCATCAAGTGGATCGGCGGAAATTACTACACCTGCTGCATGAACACCAAAAGTTTTGTTAGTTCCTTCAATTCGCATCGCCATATCAAGCCAATGGCGAACATGGGGTTCTTTATCATATTTCTCTTTAAACTCTGGTTCTGGAGTTTGAGCGGAAATCATCACCTTGAGTTTCGTTGGTTTCCCGCGCACCACAGGAATTAATTTCGCCATTTTGTCAGCTTCCCCGTAAGGAATATTTAATACTCTGGCAACATCTTTCAAAACTGCTTTAGAAGTTAGACGGTTAAAAGTAATAATTTGAGCAACTCTATCTGCACCATATTTCTCAGTTACATAATCAATCACTTTATCCCGTTGTTCAATACAGAAATCTGTATCAATATCAGGCATTGATTTCCGTTCTGGGTTCAAAAAACGTTCAAATAGTAGCCCATGATGTACGGGGTCAATATTAGTAATTTGCATTGCATAAGCAACTAATGAACCAGCCGCCGAACCGCGACCTGGGCCCACAGGAATATTGTTATCTCTAGCAAATTTGATGTAGTCCCATACAACTAAAAAGTATTTTGAAAAACCCATCTGCTGAATCATTTTCAGCTCGTATTCCAATCTTTCTTTATAAACGGAATCAACCTCTTGGCGAGATTTGCGATTTAATCGTTCTAAAAGTCCACTCCATGCAACATCTTCGGCGTAAGTATCAGCAGTATGACCGGAAGGAATGGGAGGTGTAGGAATCTGAGGCTCACCCATAATATGGTAAGGCTCGACTTTATCGGCGACTTCTTCAGTAGTGGCTACAGCTTCTGCAATTACATCATCCGGTAAATGGTCACGAAATAGCTGCTGCATCTCTTCACCAGATTTGAGATACTCTGTGCCGCTATAACGCATCCGCTTATCTTCAATAATTAGCTTGCCAGTCTGAATACATAGCAAAGCATCGTGAGCTTCAACGTCAAAACAAGAAATAAAATGTGAATCATTGGTAGCAACAATTTTAATCCCTAGCTCCTGCGCAATCTTAACTATTTCAACATTAACAATTCGGTCTTCTTGAGAGCCGTGATCTTGAATTTCTAGATAATAATCATCACCAAATACATCTTTATACCACTGAGCAACTTTCCGAGCGGCATCTGGTCTACCGCTGAGAATCGCTTGGGGAACTTCTCCACCCAAACAAGCGCTGGTGACAATCAAGCCTTCATGATATTGTTTTAGTAAATCTTTATTAATACAAGGACGAGAAAAAATTCCTTTACCTTGAACACCTTGAAGGTGAGAAATTGTGGTTAATTTGACTAAATTTTTGTAACCTTTGGTATTTTTAGCTAAAACTACTTGATGATATTTGGGGCGGCGTTCTTGTTTCTCAATATCGCCGTTAATGATATACATTTCATTGCCGATAATCGGCTTAATATTTTGACTACGGCAGATTTTGATCAGTTCAATGGCTCCATACATGACACCATGATCCGTAAGAGCGATCGCTTTCATTCCCAGTGCGATCGCTCGATCCACCAACTCTGGAAGCTGACTGGCCCCATCAAGTAGACTATAGTCACTGTGAATATGTAAAGGAACAAAAGACATAAGCATCTCCAACCACAAGCCAAGATATCTCTAGGGGCCTACCTTGTGGTATACCTTTTCGAGCTAGATTTTGCAAAGCAACGGAATCTTAGATTAACAGTTTTTAACCAAAATTAAAGCTGTTCTTTTTCTGGAATTATCACTATCATTAATGTTGTTTTAATAGTTACAGCAGTTAACCAGTATCTAGCCAATGAGTCAAACAGAGAGAACAACTTCGCCTGAAACCAAAGCTAGCCCTTGGTGGCAGCGTATCCCTCTCACGTTGCAAATTCTCATCGCCTTAGTAGTGGCAGTCAGTGTCGGAATTGCCCTTGGTGCGGGGAATCCCAATCCCAGCAACGCCGCTTTAATCAACAATTTAGCAATTCCAGCTGAACTAGTGCTAAAGGCTCTCCGCGCCTTGGCTACACCCCTGATTCTGGTAGCAGTGCTGCATACTTTGATGACTACCAATATCCCTGGTACAGCCGGACGGCGGTTGGCAGTGTTACTTTTAACCAACACTACCGTAGCTATTTTGGTGGGACTTTTCGTAGCCAATGTACTGCGTCCAGGGACTTGGGGTAATGTAAGTACCTCAACAAGTACGGCAATAACTCCTCAAAGTCTCGATCCTTGGGGAATACTCAAAGATGCTGTACCAGAAGCTGTCCTGAAGCCATTAGTTGATAATAATGTTATCCAGCTGATTGTGATTGCCCTGAGTTTTGGTATCGTCCTGCGGGGATTAAAATCTGAACAAATCGCTCAAGGCAAGAATGGATTCCAACCGATAGAGGATGTCATCGGAATTTTATTTGAAGCGGTAGTCCGCATCCTCAACTGGGTAATTGCCTTAGTGCCGTTCGCAGTCTTTGGGATTGTAGCTAAAACTATTGCAATGCAGGGTTTTGCCCCGTTTAAATCCTTGGGTGCATTTATCGTCGCCGTATTATTAGCACTGCTATTGCAAGCGTGCTACTACCTGATCAGAGTAAAATTTGGTTCTTGGGTACACCCGCTAAAATTCCTAGCTGGTGGTTCTGATGCCTTTTTGACAGCTTTCTCAACTTCTTCCTCTGCGGCAGCAATGCCCATAACCTTTGAGGTTTTGCAAACAAAAGTCGGTTTAAGGGAATCTTCTGCTGCCTTGGGGGCATTAGTCGGGGCAAATTTCAATAATGATGGCACTGCCCTTTATGAAGCAATGTCTGCGTTGTATATTTCCCAACTAATTGGGCAACATCTGAGTCTGACACAGCAGTTAATTGTCATCCTTACCTCAATTTTTGCATCTGTAGGTGCAGCAAATATTCCCAATGCTGGACTGGTAACGATGACACTAGTGTTCACTTCTGTCGGTTTACCTACCCAGTACATCGCTTTGCTAGTTACTGTAGACTGGTTTTTGGATCGCTGCCGTACCGCGATTAATGTTATGGGAGATATGACTGTCAGTGCTTTACTTGACGGCAAAAAGCCACGTTCTGTAGACGAGGCTTAGTTTGTCAGCTTTTAGTTGAGTTCAGTAGCTTTTCAAATATCTAATGCTGTTGAGGCCCTTTGGCGTCACATTCTTTAGTCCAGCAACGTTCTAAAAGTTGCAGATGCCAGATCAATACAAAGCGTTTGGGATTCAATACTAATTTAGTATCCCGACTAAATAAGGGCTGGTTCAGATACTGCCAAATAGGAAATTTAATTTTGGTGTATTTTGGAGTCATAAGAACAACAAAGATAATATAAAAGTTTTGTCTAGCAATTGCCTGATAATGTTTTTCTAGTTAAAGGCTACCCTGCGTTTTTGCTATTGTCTTTGTGGCAATTGCGGAATTTCAGTAAGTGAATTTATGTTGTTTCCGCTTTAATACTGAGAATTGCATGCACCATTTTTCTGATTCCATATCCTGTGAAATCTTATGACTTTTCATGAAATTCTTGCTTCAAAGACATTGCTAGAGGCGTACATAATAAGGTTCGCTTCAGGCAAACTGTTATAGCAGAGTGCTGAGTGCTGTTAGCGGATAGCTAAGATTTAGCCCGTGTTGAGTAAAAACCCAGTCTTTTCAAGCCTTTGAGCAATCAACACTGTCCTAACCTATGTGACTACGGCTATATATAAAGCCGTTGCTGCTGTTGAGATTAAATAGGTGAAAAATTGCTGAATTAGACATAAATTTTGAATTGCTTCTCATCCCACCGTTACTACCCGCCGAATTTCGTCACTGCGAAACCCGATCGCCATTGGACGACGTACCCCCAAAAGTGCTACTACGTCGTACAATTCTAGTACCACCCCTTCTATTCGCAGGGAATGGACAATATCACCGCTTTTCAGGTCAATCACTAGTAACCCACAGCGAGGCTCAACATTTTTCTGATGCAATTTCTCGTCCAAAGCCAAGCCGCTAAAAGTCTTGTTATGCCTGGGTTGGGAAATTCCCACTATTGCAAAGTTGCCATAAAATGCACAACCGCGCAGATATCCCGGACAGAAGGCGACTGGTTCAAACACTCCCCGCTTTAAGTCGGCAAAGCCAAACTCTCCTGTGCCTGAGTTGAGCAGCCAGAGTTTTCCCTGATGCCAGCGTGGGGAATGGGGCATAGACAGCCCCTGCAAGACGATTTCATTGCTTTCTATGTCAATAACACAGCCCCCACTGAACCGATGCTCCCGCCAGCCTTCGGCTACGTCCGATTGGCAGACAGCAGTAACGTATTTGGGTTTTTCTTGGTGCATTGCTAACCCATTCAGGTGACATCTATCCTCTGCCGCTAGTTTGCTGATAAAATTTGGTTGCCATAGAGGAACGAAACTGTGGGTTTCGCTGACTGTTCCCAAACAACTAAATAAAGTATTGACAAATAGTAGCTTTTGTGAATTTAAATCTTTCTCTTCTGCTTTACTCAAAGCGATATCGTGAATATCTAAATCTCCGGTCACATAACTCATCTGGGGCAAATAAAGAGCATCGTAGCCTTGGTGGTTTTCTCCAGGTTGGATAACGTTTTCAAATCGCCACAGTTGGTACAGGGAACTCATGTAGAGGCTGTTGCCATTGGCATACAATCCCATACAACGCTCAAAGCTACGTTCAAATACAGACAATTTGCCATTTGGTTGCAAGCCGATAAAAAATAACTTCCCTGCTTGATAGGTAGTGAAGGACAAACTGAGGTTTTGCTCATACAGCCAAGCAGTAAACTGACGAGAAGCGTTGATTTCTAAGGATGGTTTGTCAATGGGATTCACTTAGCTTTGACTTTTTAATAACTCTGATGTTGAATCGGTGAGAATCTCGCCGCAGGACAGAAACAACTTTCAGTCAATGTCTCTATTGTCCATAATCTGGGTAATACACGACAAACAAAGCATTTGGTATCTATATCAGAAACCATATCGAAATCAGCAATAGTATTTTAGAAATCTGCAATTCTCAAGATTGCGCGAGATTATCTTTCACTCCACAAGTCTTTAAGTCTGTTTGTAGCTTACACTACTATTTTTCTTTTTTAAGGACGACTATTTACGTTTATATGTAAATTTCAACTAAATAGATTGTCAATGATCGCCGCAACTAATTTCATCCTTTAAATTTGAGACATATTGGAATGGCCCTTTAAATTGCTTAAGTTTTATCGATTAAGCATAAAAAACTGGGATGGGCAAGATGCCCATCCCAGAAAAAAAGAGAATTTTCTCATCAAACGCCTTGGCTATATTTAAGCTAAAGCGGTTCCGTTAAGTTAAACTTCTGACTATCTAATAATGAGTGCCAGTTCTTCGATGGTTGATGGCAGTAACAGCATCAGGCTTGAGTAATTTCCCTTCGTCCACAGTTGCATAGACAACCCAATGGTCGCCACATTCCAAACGTTGGTTGACTGAGCATTCCAAATATGCTAGGGCGTCGGTGAGGATGGTACAGCCGTTATCTGCAACTGCTGTACTAAAGTTGGCAAATCGATCTTCCCCAGGCGCGAAAGATTTACGGAAATGCTTCATGTACTCTTGATGATTGCCTTCAGGTAGAATGTTTAAGGCAAACTTACCGCCTGGATACATCAAAGATTCGATCGCTCGGTCTTTAGCGATCCCCACTGTTATTCCGGGTGGGTTGAAGGTGGCTTGAGAAACCCAAGCGCCTAACATTGCGGTAGACACTTCTCCAAGTTTCGCTGTCACCACGCAGACGGAACCAACAATCCGGCCAACAGCCTGTTCCACTGGAGTAGCGGCTTGTTGTGGTACACGTACCTTTTTAGCTTTTTTCAGTGCTTGGGCAAAGTCTGTACCTAGTTCTTCACAGAACTTGAGAGTGACATCATCAGGTTTAAACTTCACCTTCAAGGTGTCAAAGCCAAAGCGATATCCAGAATCCCGGAGTTTACCTTCGATTAAGTCAAATGCTTCGCCACTCCAGCCATAAGAACCAAAGACCCCAGCGAGTTTGCTGTTGTCACCACTCGATATCACAATCCCTAAAGCAGTATGAATGGGAGTTGGCGCATGACCACCGATGGTAGGAGAACCAATGATAAAACCCTCTGACTGTGCGAGGTTGATGCGAATTTCATCAGGGGTAGCAAATTCGCAGTTAATCGATTTGACTGCAACTCCACCTTTAGTTAGTCCCAGAGCGATCGCTTGTGCTAAAGTTGCTGTATTTCCGTAAGCTGAAGCATAAAGTAAGGCAACGGAAATCTCGCGATCGTTGTGAGAACGGCTCCACTCTGCATAAGCTTTGGTGAGTTCAATTAAGCTGGTGCGTACCAAGGGCCCGTGACCCACAGCATACATTCTCACCTGCAAATCTGATATTTTCTCCAAAGCTGCTTGCACATGAGGAATTTGGGGAGCCATCAGGCAGTTAAAGTAGTAACGCTGGTCTTCTTTGAGCGCTTCCCAGTTATCATCAAACACTTCATCACCACAGAGATGAGTTGCAAATAACTTATCTGTGTAGAGAATTTGGGTTTGCTGATCGTAGGTACAAAGTCCTTCCGGCCAACGCGGACTAGGAGTGGGTAAGAATTTCAAAACATGACCTTTGCCTAAATCCAGAGTTTCTTTCCCCCGCATTACCAAGACATTTAAATCTTGCTCTAAGAAAGCAGCACGCAAATTGTTCGCACCGGGAAGAGAACAGACAAAAGTTACCTGTGGTGCCAGTTCTAAAATTGCTTTGAGGGTTGCAACTCTATTGGGACTAAAATGACCCAGGATTATATAATCCAAACTTTGTAAATCTAAAGTCTGCCGCAATGCCTCTAAATAAATTTCGGTAAAGCTTTCTGGCGGTGGATCGATAAGTGCGGTTTTATCAGCTTCAATTAAATAGCAATTGGAGGTAGTACCTCTTTCAAGTGCATATTCAATTTCAAACCGCAGACGTGACCAACTACGTGCTCTGATAGCTTTAGTATTTGTAGCAATTGGTAAAACTTGTACGTCGCGTGGCTTGGAATTGGTCATAGCTGTTGGATAAAGTTAGGGAACAGGGAATAAGGAATAGGTTATAGGGTATAGATCATAGGAAACAGGGGATAGTTTTCTTTGCTGTCCCCTGTCACCTGTTACCTCTTGCCTCTTTCTTAGTAGTAATTACCTACTTTGCGATGGCGAATGGCTGTCAATCCATCGTTTTTGGAGACACGACCTTCTTGGACGGTGCAGTATAAAATCCAGTGGTCGCTGCATTCCATGCTGGTCTGTATTTCACATTCCATGTATGCCAGAGCATCAGTTAGAATCGGCGAACCGTTTTTCGCGGTTTGAGTTTTCACGCCTGCAAAGCGGTCAGCACCAGGATGCAAGCGCTTGAGGAAGTGTTTCTTGAGCTCTTGATAATTGCCTTCTTCCAAAACGTTGAGGACGAAGCGATCGCCTACTTGCATTAAAGAATCAATGGCGCGGTCTTTAGCAACGGCTATTGTGAATCCTAATGGTTGCAAACTCGCTTGCGTTACCCAGGATGCCAGCATTGCACTTGAGACATTATCTTTTTTTGTAGTGACTATATATAGTCCGCTGCTAATGCGACCCAGAGCTTTTTCCATGTTGACATCGAGGGACTTGATTTGCTTGATGTTGCGATCGCGCACCAGCAATTGTCCGATGTCTTTACCCGCTTCTTCACACAACTGGAATGTTGATGCGCTGGGAGCCTCTCTAATCCGAATCGCTGGGAAGGCTTCTTTGATGCCAGAGTCAAGAAATTTTCTGCGGAGTGTATCAATGGGTTCATCATCCCCACCATAACATTCAAACAGCCCAATAAATTGCTTGTTCTTGGCGACAGCTAGCACCGAACTGATACTAGCTTGGGCGGCGGCGGAGGTAGTTGGGGGCATACCAATAATGATGCCAGCTGCTCTCCCGGCTAGTTCTTGGATTTCTTGGCTTTCAGCAGTACTCAGATCCAGTACTTCTACCCCAACCCCAGTTTTTAGTATACCTTCGCCAATTGCGTGACCAAGGCGCTCGCCATACCCATATTCTGAGACAAAAAACAAGCCAACTGTTGTTTCTGCTTTCGCTTGTATTTGGCTCCAATTTTCGTAGCACCCAGTTAGAACATCTAAATGGTGGTGTAATAGCGGGCCGTGACCGTTGGCGATAATATTAATCTTTCCGAGATCGCCCATCCGCTTCATGGCATTCAGCAATGAACGAGCGTTAGGACCCATCAAGCAGTCGTAGTAAAATCTAAAGTCAGCTTCGATCGCTTCTAAATCTTCGTCGAAGGTGCGATCGTCACAAAAGTGCATCCCAAAAGCATCACAGGTGTAGAGAATTTGGGTTTTGCGGTCAAAGCTAAAGATTGTATCCGGCCAGTGCAGGTTAGGCGCACTCACGAATTCCATTTCGTGTCCTTTGCCGATATCGATGCGATCGCCAGTTTTCACAACCCGCTTGGAAAAAGGATCGTGTACTAAGCCTTCCAAAAACTGAAGCGCAACTTTTGAGGCTAAGACCGTAGCTCTAGGAGCTAACTGGAGGACATCTTCTACTAAGCCGCTATGGTCTGGCTCTGTGTGGCTGACAATTATGTAATCAATTGTTTTGGGGTTGACAAGACCTTTAAGGGTCTCTAAATACAGATCGCGAAACTTCTGGTGAGAAGTATCAATCAAAACTGTTTGTTCACCCCTAATTAGATATGAATTGTAGGTTGTACCGTTTTGCAGTCCGAATTCGATATCAAAGCGATCGCGATCCCAATCAAGAGAGCGAATCGCCGTTGTGTTAGGGGCAATTTCTACAGTTTGTATAGTTAGCCGATGTTGAACGTTCTCTGCGATCGCTACCATTATTCGTCTCCGAGCGCAAATTAACAGGTTTTTCTTCTGCCCCCATTGTCTCTATTATTTTTATTTGAAGTTGTAATTAATATCAGTTTTTGAAAAATTTAACTTGTATCAATTATTGCTGTTTTTTCGCAAAAAATATGACTCAAAAAATATACTAAATATTAATTTATTACTAAATTTTACTGAACACTTATTTTTGCTATTTATCTGGTTTTATCTTAATTCAAAAATATCATAGCAATTATATTTTTTAACTAGACAAGCATAATTTAAACAATATTAGATTGCTGGTAGAGCTACCAAATCTAAATTACTTTTAATACTTAATCTTGTCAGAGAATATATTTATCAAGTAGAAAAACTTATGTTTTTCGGGTACCCTCTTAATTAGAAAAGGTAGGAAAGGTAGGAAAAGTAGGAAAGGTGGGAAAGGTAGGACAAACTTTATTCAGCTTCCAACAACTATCAAATAAGCTGTTAACATTAATATATTCAATGGATATTGAATATATTGTTGTCTTAATCAAAAATATGGTGGCATAGAATATAAACTTTATGTAAAGTCGATAAAACAGATGTTTTTTGGAGATAATCAAGGCAAATTTCCAGAGACTGGTTGAATAAATAGGAAGTAGGCTTGTATATATTTTTCCGCTCATCCAAATGGAAACTAGCATAAAAATAATTTTTAAAGTTTCGATAAACCTCCGTAAGCATAGGAATAATCTCATGAATTTAATGATACAGTCCTTTATTATCGACTTTAAACATTAATCAAGACAACGCCAACAAATTCTTCTTGTCATAGCTATAAGCTACAGCTTCAGGCTAGTAGATAAATTTGCCTATATAGGTTAATGGTGTTAGATTGATGTGCCTAACTTTTTATAAAAATCCATTGTTGATGAAAAATTGCAAACTTCGATAGTGTTCTCAAGCCAATACTTATCGCGTAGCAGCCTTATAGACGCCGACATCCCTAATACTTGTAGTTCAGTTTTTTAGAATGTATTATGAAATACCTAAGTAATTAAGTATACAGGCGTAAATAGATACAAAAATGACAAAAATTGATTGTGTAAAAGGTTATTTTTTATGGGATGCCGATTAAAAGTGTTTCTCACAGAAGAAGAAAAGCTGACTTTAGAAGAATTGAGAAAAGCCAAAGATGTTCCTCAACGTACCAAGGATCGCGCTCAAGTTTTACTGCTGAATACTCGTGGCTTAAAAAATGAGCAAATTGCAAAAGGCTTGAACTGGGCGATTTCAACAGTGCGTCAAACCCTTCATCGCTGGGAAAAAATGGGTTTAGCAGGTTTATGGGATGCTCCTGGTCGAGGAGGAAAACCCCGATATTCGGAATCGGATTTGGTTTATCTCGAAAATTGTTTAGCTCAAGAGTCAGAGACTTATAACTCTAAACAATTAGCAAAAAAACTGGCATCTGAGCGTCAAGTAAACTTGAGTGCAGATCGACTACGACGCGTACTGAAAAAAAGGGGAAGGAGGTTTGGAAGCGCACGCACACAAACCCAGAAACAGCATAATTAGCTAATTAAACCATCTTGGACTCGAATCACTTGTTTCATTTGGACTGCGATCGCTAGATTAAATAATCAATCGTATTTCCTGAGTTACCAGCATCATAAGATTTAAGCAGTAATTTTCGTTCCAGATAATCAATTGCACCATAGTAGGTCTGTTTGTCTCGCTCGTTAACGACTGGAACGGTTATCTCTTGGTCTGTTTTTCTCCACACATAAGCGCTTAAGTTTCCTCACATCAAATGACACTCATCAATTAACAATACTCTTAACTTTCCGGCTTCGATTTCGGAGTGATTGCTTGCCAAGAGTGTTTCAATCTCTTTCTTTTTGCTGCAACAGCATCTGACTCAGCTTTAGGATTTAGTTAAGCGAAAAAGTCTTAATAATGACCATGCACAATGACATCAGAGACTAGCAATTAGTAATACAGAAATTGTACGTTGAAACGACGCCGACGATTCTAACGAACTACAAGCAAAATTAAGGAAAAGAGAGCGACCATGATTTTGGTAACATATCGTAAACAAGTTAATGGTGGGACATTTTCAGACAGAAGATTACATCAAAGCGAGTGGGTTGAACTATATTCTATTTCGCAATGTCTTGTATATGGACACCATTCCGCTGTTTGTGGGAGAAAGAGTTTTTCATACGGGTATTTACTTACCGACTGGTCACGGACGAGTACCCTTTGCCCTGAAAAGCGAAATGGGAGAAGCCATTGCCCATGCACTGTTAGAAAGCGGTTGCGGCAACCGAATCTACAAACTCACAGTAAGTGAGTCATATTCCTTTGACGATGTTGCGGCTAACCTTTCCGACTTATCAGGTAAAGAGGTAGATTATACACCTGCTGAGAAATCAGTATTTGAAGCACAAATGAAGGAATGTGGCGTATCGGAAACTATGATTCAGAGGGTGGTGGGTTTTCTAACGGACATCAAGAACGGGCAGGAAGAAGAGGTAAGCCCCGACATGGAAAACTTGCTTGGGCGAAAGCCTGCATCGCTTAAAGAGGGATTGAAAGTTCTTTTCAATTTATAGGGAAAGTATTCCCTGCGATGCTTCGGGCCGTTGCTCGCCCGACTACTACTTGGGTTTGGGCGCTGTTGAGGTCTACACGTTTTTGGTTTAAGGTTAGCCGAGAAACTTGTAGAGACACCTTAGTGCAGCAGGGTAACAGTCCAGTTTCGCATTTTTACCAAAAATTTTGGGCTTAACTGAACGGTATTGATATATTAGCCGTTTAACTCAAGTTAACAGTGCATTATAGAAAATTATGATGGGAGTTTCCCATAAAACACAAGCCCACTTACACATCACAGTGTCAAGTGGACTTGTTAATTATTTTTAGTGGATCCGAGCAGAGTCGAACTGCTGTCCAAATTGGGTATTGACCCCCCGCTCATTCACAGGTTTAGCCTTTCTGATCCTCAAGGCGGGAATCGTTCATTATCCCGAACGTAGGATGCTCTGATTTAATCTTAGCTAGCAAGCCAACCAGAGAACGCTTACTAGAGCATCCGTTGGGGTTTGGTCTTCAGTCCTTAACGGAGTCAAACCGAAGACGCTCGAACCTATAAGAGGTATTTTAGGCTGCTACTAGAGCATCCTTACGAGCAAAGTTAACGATGTTATTCGCATTTACTTTTTGTTTGAGCCTTTGATTTTCGAGAGGAGACTCACTCTCGACCTGAATCACAGAGCAGCGTTCGCCAACCTGTCGAAACCGTGACGGACCCATGCGCTTCATACTTCAATTATAATACGCAATTCTTGAAATGTGTTAATAGACAAAAATTTTTGGTTCATATAAGTGCTGCTGAGAAACACATGGTATCTTAATAGGAATTTGGCTGTATAGCGAGCGTCAGTGTATTTTACTTTACATATAGAGTGGTGTTTTGTAACCGTTATCTATATGAGTGTTACAGAAGTATCTCTATGAGTAAGGTGTGAGAATCCGTATATATTGTAGTATTTTATGTATTGTAAAGTAGTATACTGAGTAATATACATATCTCTGCTTGATAGCTAAAATTAGCAAAGCATTATTTAAGAGTTGGTAAAAAACTAGTTTTAAGGAGGTTGAGATGGCTAACAAGTTCAAAATTAAGCTGAAAGTAACAGGTTTTGAATTGGAAGTTGAAGGTAGTCGTGAGGATGTACCGTTTATGGCTCAAGCCGTGGGACAGCAAATGTCTGGTTTATTAATCCCAGCATCTAATATTGTTGAAGGTGAAATTATTGAAAATAAGGATTTACCTCAACTGGCATCTGAAGCTAAACCCAAAACCCGGAAAAACGCTCTAATGGCCAGTATTCTCAAACATCTACGAATCCAACTTTAAATGGAAAAGGTAAAGCAGCAGCATTTGATTGGAAGCATGACCCATTAAAATGGGGCAATCCTCAGAAGGATTGGACTACAGCTAATAAGTCAATCTGGCTTCTTTATGTAGTTTCAAAAGAAATTTCAGTTTCTGAATTAACAGGAAATGAAATTTCTACAACCTTCAATAAGCATTTTCGACAATCAAAAGAAATTCAGACAAATCAAATTAATCGTGATCTTGGCAGAGCAAAAGGCAAAAAACCCGCTCTAGTTGCTGAAAATACTACTAAAAACCCTCCAGCTTGGTCTTTAACATCTGAAGGAGAAAAACTTGTTCAAGAATTAATTGTTCAAGCAATTGGTCAAACACCAAATGCTTGAATATTGCTAAAGGATCGAGAACATACAACTTAGTTTATGGCGTTGGCAGAAAGCAATTTTATAATTCATCACATCTCTCCTCCAATTGATAATTTATTAGCCAACCAGCTAGTAGATGAGTTCGTTTCGATGGAACGTCGCTACATTCAACGTGATTGGGAACCTGCTGAGTTAGATGGAGGTCAATTCTGCGAAATCCTTGCCAGGATTTTGTATCACTTTGATTTAGGAAACCTCAACCAGGCTAAGTCCTTAGATGATTGCCTGAAATACATTGAAAACGAGCATATTACTCACACAATGAAACCTAGACACGATGCGTTACATCTGGCACATGTTCTACACACAGTTTATAAATTCAGAAGTCAACGAGGTGCTGTACATATAAGTCCTGATTACACACCAAATCATATGGACTCAAAATTTGTGACTGAATCAATACGTTGGTGTATGAATGAAGTTCTTCGTATCTTCTGGCAAGGCGATAAACAAAAAGTAGCAAAGACAATACGTGAATTGCTTCAGTTTGACGTTCCTAGTATCGGTCAATTCGAGGACATTTTACTTGTACAGAGAACAGATTTAACTTCCGAAGAAGAAATTCTTGTTCTTCTACACTATGCTGGATAAATTGGTTTCAGTCGTTATAAACTTGGTTGCTATGCTCAGTGTTCTGCTGCGTCTGTAACGAAAGCACTTAAAAAATTATCGTCTCCACGATTTCGGCAAATTATACTATTATCGAACGCTCAGTATACACTAACTGATCTTGGATCTAAACGTTTAAGGGAAGAATTAGTCGATAAACTGTTGCTTCAATAACTGTATTGAGAGAGTCTGTATGCCGTCAAGGTCATCTAGTTAAAAGTTCCAAATACTAAATAGCCAATCGCTAATCTTAAAATAATTAGCAATTGGCTATATATTACAACGCACTACAAATAAATAATTAGCTATAACCTTAAGTTAGTGCTTCAGCACCGCCCACAACCTCAAGGAGTTCTTGGGTAATTGCAGCTTGTCGGGCTTTGTTGTAAGACAGGGTGAGAGTGTTAATCAGTTCACCGGCATTTTCACTGGCATTACTCATGGCTGTCATCCGGGCTGCTAGTTCACTAGCTGCCGATTCTTGTAGCGCCCGCAATAGCTGGTTACTGAGATACAGGGGCAATAGAGAATCGAGAATCTGCACTGGATCTTGCTCAAAAATCATGTCAGGAGCCAACGTGCGGACTTGGTTAGTCACTTTCTCCCGCTCGACTTCAAATTTACCACCACGGGTTGTCAAGCGGAAGATTTCATCATCGCCTGCTTCTAGACCTTGTGGATCGAGGGGCAGTAAGGTTTGCACCACAGGACGGGAGCTAACTAAGGAAATGAATCTGGTATAGATTAATTCGATGCGGTCAACTTCTTCTGAAAGGAACAAGGAAAGTAGTTGATCGGCGATCTGATTGGCTTCTGCTGCGGTGGGAATTTGCTCTAAGCCGCTGTAGGTGGCATCAATTGGCTGATTGCGGCGTTGAAAGTACTGTGTAGCTTTGCGCCCAACGAGTACAAATTGATAGTTTAAACCTTCTGCCTGGATTTCTTTGGCACGGTTTTCTGCACGACGGATAACGTTATTATTGTAGCCGCCGCATAGACCGCGATCGCCTGAAATAACCAACAACCCGACTGACTTAACTTGGCGTTTTTTCAGTAGTGGTAGGTTTGCTTCTTCAAAGCGCAGACGGCTTTGCAAACCATACAATACTTGTGCCAAGCGATCAGCAAAGGGGCGAGTTGCTAGCACTTGTTCTTGTGCCCGGCGCACTCTCGCCGCAGCGACGAGACGCATGGCTTCTGTGATTTTTTTGGTGTTTTTGACCGACTGAATGCGATCGCGTATTGCTTTTAAATTGGCCATATTCTTGAGTTAGGAGTTAGGAGTTAGGAGTTAGGAGTTAAGAGCTAGGAGTATTTCATTAACTTTTAACTCTTAACTCTTCACTCCTCACTTTAATTACGCTGTAGCTTTGAAGGTCTTCTTGTATTCGGTAAGTGCTTCCTTCAAAGCAGCTTCTTCTGCATCACCTAGTGCTTTAGATGCTTGTACTCCTTGGGCATACTGGGTTTTTCCAGTCTTTAAGTACTCACGTAGACCGGCGGTGAAGGTAGTTACTTGATTTACAGGTACATCATCTAAGTAACCATTGATACCAGCGTATAAAATTGCTACTTGTTCGTATACCGAGAGTGGGGAATTTTGTGGCTGCTTGAGGAGTTCGCGCAACCGTTGACCGCGTGCCAACTGGTCTTGAGTGGCTTTATCTAAGTCAGAAGCAAATTGAGCGAAGGCTTGCAGGTCGTCAAATTGGGCTAGTTCCAATTTAATCTTACCGGCAACTTTTTTCATTGCCTTAGTTTGAGCGGCAGAACCCACGCGAGATACTGAAATACCGGGGTTTACAGCCGGACGGATACCAGCGTTAAACAAGTCAGAAGACAGGAATATCTGACCATCGGTAATAGAAATTACGTTGGTGGGGATGTATGCTGAAACGTCACCAGCTTGGGTTTCGATAATTGGTAGGGCGGTCATACTGCCTTTACCTAATTCGTCACTCAGCTTTGCGGCTCTTTCTAACAAGCGGGAGTGAATGTAGAATACATCTCCGGGGTAAGCTTCGCGTCCGGGTGGACGACGCAGCAGTAGGGACATTTGGCGATAAGCTTGGGCTTGCTTGGAGAGGTCATCATAAATTACCAGGGTAGCTTTGCCTTTGTACATGAAGTACTCAGCAATAGTTGCGCCTGTGTAGGGAGCTAAGTATTGTAGGGTTGCTGGTTCACTGGCGCTAGCGGCGACGACGATGGTGTAATCCATCGCGCCTTTTTCTTGCAATGTTTGCACCACGTTAGCAACTGTGGAAGCCTTTTGACCGATCGCAACGTAGACACAAATTACATCTTCTTCTTTTTGGTTGATGATGGTGTCGATCGCGATCGCAGTTTTACCAGTTTGGCGATCGCCAATAATCAATTCCCGCTGACCACGACCGATGGGAATCATTGAGTCAATAGCTGTGATACCCGTTTGCATGGGTTCGTGTACAGACCGACGGGCAATGATACCAGGTGCTGGAGATTCAATCAAACGACTTTCTGGGGACTTGATGTCTCCCTTACCATCGATAGGACGACCCAAAGCATCTACAACTCGTCCAATTAGGGCTTCTCCTACTGGGATCTGGGCAATTCTACCAGTGGCAGTTACAGAACTACCTTCTTGAATTTCCAATCCTTCACCCATCAGCACCGCGCCCACGTTGTCTTCTTCTAAGTTCTGGGCGATGCCAATTGTGCCATCTTCAAATTCCAAAAGTTCCCCAGACATAGCCTTTTCCAGACCATAAATCCGGGCAATACCGTCACCAACTTGTAGAACAGTACCAACGTTAGCAACTTTGACCTCTTGATCGTATTGCTCGATTTGTTGTTGGATAATGCTGCTAATTTCGTCAGGTCTAATTGATATGCTCATGTGTCTATCTTTTTTGCTTTCGAGACGGAAAAATTCAATAGTTAAGAGTGAGGAGTTAAGAGTGATGAGTTAAAAAAGCAAAGGTTAAAAGTTAAAAGTCAAAATAAATTACTATTTACTTAACTCCTAACTCCCAACTTCTAACTTCTAACTCCTAACTTCTAACTCCTAACTTTCTAGCTATTAGTTAAGCGCAATGAAAGGCGGCGCAACTGACCCCGGATACTAGCGTCAATTACCTGCGAACCTACTTTAATGATCACACCACCAATTAACTCGCTGTCTACCCTGGTTTCTAGTTCTACCTGGCGAGCATTCGAGATGGCGATGACCTTTTGGATGATTGCCTGCTGTTGAGCTTCTGTGAGGGGAACGGCTGAAATTACTTCCGCTAATACGGTTTGATTCAGCTGCCGCAACAGCGCCAGATACTGTTGAAAAATCTCTTCTAAGAATGCAATGCGCCGCTTATCTACCAGTATCAGCAAAAAGTTGCGTAAGTAGGGATTAGCCCCTTCACCGAGTATTTGTTTGATCAGAGCTTTTTTGTTCTCAGACTGAATAAACGGGTTGCTGAAGAAGTTATGTAGCTGTTTGTCTGTCCTGAGCAGTCCCAGAAAAGTCCGCGCATCTTCCCCAAACTCTTCAGTCAAGTTTTTGGATTGTGCTATTGACAAAAGTGCCTGTGCGTAAGGTTGGGCTACTTCGGCTGAAGCTACCTGACTTGTCATACATTGCCTCCCAATTGTGCGATGCTGCGGTCAATTAAACCTTGTTGAGCATCGTCGGCAATCCCGCTTTTGAGTTGCGATTCGACTTTTTGCAATGCTAGTGTAGCAACTCGTTGCCGCAGTTGAGCGATCGCTCGATCAGTTTCACTGTTTAAATCTGCTGCTGCTGTTTGTTTCAAGCGTTCTACGTCTTGCACTGCCTTCGCTAACAAGGCTTCTTTCGCTTTTTGAGCGTTTTCTGTGGCAGATTGGCGGATGCGTTCTGCCTCTGCCTGAGATTGCTTCAATTGCTCTTGCGCTTGGGAAAGGGCAGTCTTTGCCTCTTTTAAGCGCCCTTCTGCTTCCTGAATTGCAGTGGCAATATTGGATTGTCGCTCGTTCAGGATATTGCTTAAAACCTTACGTCCGAAGTAGAATAGTATGCCAACCAGAATCGCTAGATTGATCAGATTGGTTTCAAAAATGTCTAGGTTTAGACCGAAACCACCTTCTGCTGCGCCTTCTGCCAATTCAGAGTGAACAGCGTTCGCTTCTGCGGCAAGTAATAAGAATGTCCCCATGATACCCATTTACAAGTGCGCTGCTCGCTTGCTAATACGTTGTATTTTCCCAAATGGAAATTAAGTATCTTTCCCCAAAGGGAAATTTAAGTATCTTTTCCCTGTAAGGAAATTAAGTATCTTTCCCCAGAAGGGGAAAAAGTGCCTTTTTTGACACTTAATTAAGCGCTCTGGACTAGTGGCCAGTTGCGCGTATGCTTTCACAGAACCAGTCTAGTTAGCTTATCTAACTGGAGTTGGCCCCAATAGTTTTTCTAGAATCTGCCTGCTTAAAGCATCAACTTGTTGCTCTAAGGTGCGAAAAGCTTCCTGCTTTTGTTGTTCTATTTCAACAGAAGCTTGTTCTCGTTGAGTCTGAGCTTCCTTTTGGGCCTCAGCGATTTTCTCAGCAGTAATTTTCTTAGCTTCTAGTTGAGCTGCTTCTACAGTCGCTTGCGATTGTCTACGAGCGTCTGCGAGTTGCTGCTCATATTCGGTAGCCAAGCGCTCGGCTTTAGCCAAGCTCTCCCGCGCTTCCAAGGTATTCGTTCGGATATAATTATCGCGATCATCTAGTACCTTGGTCAGTGGCTTATAGAAAATTGCATTCAACAAAGCTGCTAAGAGCAGGAATTGCAATGCCATGAAGGGCAAGGTAGCATCGAAATCAAACATTTGTCTCCTCTTTGGCTGGAGTAGCAGTTTTCCTGGCTAGCAACATCATCCAACCTTTCATATTTTAGAGACCCATAGCCAATAAGGGTCAACTGAACATTAAAACTATTAAGATATCCAAAAAGTTCCGATTGTAGAGGCGTGATGGTTCACGTCTCCACACTTACAAAAACTTTAAGGTATTAGCCGAAGGGGTTAGCAAACAGCAATACCAAGGCAATCACTAGACCATAGATAGTCAAGGATTCCATGAAAGCCAAGGTTAATAGCAGAGTACCGCGAATTTTTCCTTCTGCTTCAGGTTGACGAGCAATACCTTCTACTGCTTGTCCAGCAGCATTTCCTTGACCGATACCAGGGCCAATTGCAGCTAAACCAATCGCTAAAGCAGCAGCGAGAACTGAAGCAGCCTGCACTAATGGATCCATGTTGATTTTCCTTGCTTTGATTACAAAACTAACAGACATTACGTTAACAATTAGAAACGTGGTTTTCACGCTGCACCGGGTTCTTTAAATCGCGCTTTGCGATGTTTTGAGCGAACATGCTCTGGGAACTGTGCTATCAACTGAGAAGTTTAATGCTCCTCATGTTCATCTCCGCCATGCCCCTCCATTGCCTCATGAATGTATGCTCCGGCTAGGGTGGCAAAAACCAGGGCTTGAATGGCACTGGTAAACAAGCCCAAGGCCATTACAGGCAAAGGTACAAATAGAGGAACTAGCAGCACCAACACCGCTACTACCAACTCATCCGCCAAAATATTACCAAATAGACGGAAGCTTAGGGAGAGGGGCTTGGTGAAATCTTCTAGAATTGCGATCGGCAATAAAACAGGTGTTGGCTCTATATATTTCTTAAAGTAGCCCAAACCCCGTTTGCTAAAACCTGCGTAAAAGTACGCTAAAGAGGTCAGCAGTGCCAATGCAACAGTCGTATTGATGTCATTAGTGGGAGCTGCCAATTCGCCCGAAGGTAGCTTGATGAGCTTCCAGGGAATTAGCGCACCTGACCAGTTCGATACGAAAATAAACAAGAACAATGTGCCAATAAACGGCACCCAGGGGCGGTACTCTTTCTCACCAAGTTGGTTTTTGGCTAAATCACGAATAAATTCTAGGGCGTATTCCATCAAATTTTGGATGCCCTTGGGAATTCTTTGTGCGTTGCGAGTAGCAGCTATTGAAGCCACTACTAGAATACTAATCACAAACCATGAGGTGAGAAAAACTTGCCCATGAATTTTAAGATTGCCCAACTGCCAGTAGAAATGATGACCTACTTCTAATTCGGCGAGGGGAAAAGAATTAAAGGCGTTTAAGACACTAAGCATTTGCATTCTTCAAGCATTTTCCCCAACGAGCGAGGATGGGATTACTATCTTTGTGAGCCTGACTTTTTAAGAATCAGGAATGAACGCAATTTGCACCATATAGACGAGGAGCGTGGCTTTGTAAGTTAGAAATCCCAAAAAAATGGGCAAAATCTGTAGCTCACGCCATCGAGTTGCCACGATCATGACTCCAATAAATAGAGCAAAACGAGTTTTACTCAGACTGGTTTTTTCACTACCAAGCTGCTCAACATCTCTAGCCAACATTTTTAAGTAAACCACACCTGCACACGCCCCAATTAAATAATTTAGGGCAATGTTTAAGGAATAAAAAATCCACACAGAGATAAAAATAACCCCCGTCAAGACAAGCGTGATTACCAACAATCGCTGGAAGAGTTGATAGAACTCTTGCATGGAGTTACCTGATTCTGTGTCTTCAGAACCAGTTTTAGCATCTTGTTGCGTTGTCGGAGTGGGCGCAATTGATTCGTCAGACAAGCTCACGGGACTTGAAACCAGTACAGTTAAAGATGATGACTGCACATTCAGTCAGCTGAATCATATCACGATGCGGTAACAATACTTTAGGAAAAAACAATTAACTTCTTGTCAACATTCAGAGAGTAAGTACCGACAGACTAAAGCCTACAGCGCTTTTACCAAGTTCGCCGAGGTGTACTTAGTAAAAAAGTAAGAATTTTATCGGATATTCATAAATATAGGGCAGGCAAGATGCCCGCCCCACAAGAGTCTTGGGTTGAATATCCCTCTCGATTAAATTATTTTGGCAGTCCGCAGACCGAACAGCAAACCTACAGCTAAACCAAAGAATAAACCCAAGAAGACGATATAAGATACAATTGCAAACATTTATTGCTCTCCAGAATACTTCCTAAATCTATTGAATCATTAGTTGTTGGGTATTGGGCATGGGGCATGGAGCATGAGGATAGATAAGAAATAGTACTGCACTTCTTTGCTGCTTCCCTGCTTTTTACCAATGCCCTATGCCCTATGCCCTATGCCCATTTCCTAGATTGCGATACAATACAGCCCACGGGCGCTTGTTTGGGGTTGGGCAATGACTTCTGTAATTAATGTAAATCTACCTGAGCAGTCTTATGAGATTGCGATCGCACCTTCAAGTTTAGATCAACTAGGTCAACAGATGGCCAGTCTCAAGCTGGGCAAGAAAGTATTGCTGGTTTCTAATCCGGCGATTTTTAAGCATTTTGGCGAAAGAGCAATTACATCCCTAACATCTGCTGGATTTGAAATTGCTAGCTGCAATCTACCACCTGGTGAACGCTACAAAACCCTCAATTCCATCCAAAAACTCTATGATGTAGCCTTGGAAAACCGCCTAGAACGTTCTTCTACTATGGTAGCTTTGGGCGGAGGTGTCGTTGGGGATATGACTGGCTTTGCAGCTGCAACTTGGCTACGCGGTATTAATGTTGTCCAAGTGCCTACCTCTTTGTTGGCGATGGTAGATTCGGCAATTGGCGGCAAAACTGGCGTGAATCATCCCCACGGTAAAAACTTAATTGGGGCATTCCATCAACCGCGCTTGGTTTTGATTGACCCAGATGTGTTAAAAACTCTACCTATGCGTGAGTTTCGGGCAGGAATGGCAGAAGTTATTAAGTACGGTGTGATTTGGGATGCCGAATTGTTTGCCCAGTTGGAAGCAAGCAAACGCCTTGACCAACTCCGCTATGTCAAACCTGACCTAATAACCACCATATTAACGCGCTCTTGTCAAGCTAAAGCTGATGTTGTTGGCAAAGATGAAAAAGAAGGCGGATTACGCGCAATTCTCAATTATGGACACACTATCGGTCATACAGTGGAAAGTTTGACTGGTTATCGTCTAGTAAATCATGGTGAAGCGGTGGCCATTGGTATGGTAGCAGCCGGTCAAATTGCTGTGGATTTAGGACTGTGGCAAAAGGAAGACACAGAACGTCAAAATGCTTTAATTCAAAAAGCGGGTTTACCGACTCAGTTACCAGATGGGGTAGATATTGAAGCAATTATTGAGGCATTGCAGTTAGATAAGAAAGTCCAAGCCGGGAAAGTGCGGTTTGTTTTACCAACAGAGATTGGTGTAGTAACAATTACCGATGAAGTGCCATCGGATATTATTCGGCAAGTGTTGCGAGGAATATGAATAATTTGAAAAAGAATTCAGGAGTCAGAATTTAGAAGTCAGAATAAAAGTTAGTTGCTCTGTTCTTCAATTACGAATTAATGAGCCATGATACTCCAAGCCTAAAATCAATTAACTTTGCAAGAGTTCTTGAATCTTCTACCAGGCGAGGGAGATATCACCTACGAACTTGTTGATGGTCAAGCAATTCCTAAAATGTCACCCAAATTTTTTCACGCGAAACTTATCCGCGTTCTTCTCAATTTGATTGAGCAATCGTGTGAGGGGAAAGGAGAAGTTTGCCCGGAATGAGCTGTTGCATTAACTCGTCGGGGACGAGATTGGATGCCAATTCCAGATATTTTATACATTTCTTATGAGCGTTTACCCGCGAACTAAGATGAAAACGAAGCTTGTCCTGTTCCTCCTGATTTGGTGATTGAGATTATTTTGCCCTTCGGGTTCGTGACGCTCCTAACGTCGCTAGCGCTGCGCTAACGCAATCGGCGGAAACCGCCAAGACTGCGACTCTCTCACCAGGGCAAACCTTTGGACAAATGGCGGTTAAAGCCAAAGACTATTTGGATGCTAAAGTGATGCGGGTATGGGTGGTAGATAGTAAAGCCAGAAGCATTACTGTTTTTTATCCAGATGCAGCACCACAAACTTATATGGGAGAAGAATTACTCACAGATTCTTTGTTTGAAGGACTGCAATTTACTGTTGAGCAGGTGTTTCAAAAGGCGAAAATACCATTAGATGCCAAATAGCACACTTTCTGCATCTAGCGTAATTCTCTTGCTTTCAAGATCCATAGAAATTTAAAGTGATGGAAGTTTGCCTACCTTTAGAAATTTGCTTGAGCAACTTGTCTCGTTAATTGAGATGGGAACTGGTTTGACACCGCACTTTACTAATAGTTTAGCTGATTAATTCATCCATTTGTAGGAGGTAATTAGCAAGGGAATAAGTATACTTTGTTATAATCAGACCAACACTAATATGGTTGGAAACAGTATTTACGCAACCGATGTATCAACTATGTTAAACCTAATATTCACCAAATGTATAAAAATAAAACCATTGGTGGTTTCAACAGCTTTTTTACTGGTTGTACAGACTTCTGCTAATGCTCAACAAGCAGTTCCTAGTTTGACTCCAAGACAAGCTCAACATTTATCCCGTGACTTGGTTCCATATAATTCTCAAGAATTTTTTAGAAAAGGAAAAGATTCAATTGAGAGAGAAATTCAAATTCTTAATCAAAGGCAACAGCGCCCAATTAAACCTATTCTTAAGATTGTTCAGTACCGCAAAGCAAAAAATCCCAACTTCTTATCTAAGTAAAAATCATCACTCTTCTATGGCTCCTTCTTGTGTTGTTAATTCTTCAGATGTAGCACATAAGCCACACTTCCAGGCATAACAATCACTATGTTTTCCTTTTTGATAACAGAGGTTTTGCATTTTCAACAAATTTTGCAACAAAATTTTACAATCTTATTCGTCTAGCAAACTCATCAACGCTTGAATTTCAACGTCTTGCTCTTGCGGCTCTGATAATTGAGACTGTAGCTTTAGTAATTGACTCTGTAATTCTTTTGCTACATGAGGCATATCAGACTCTTGGGCAATTTTTAGCTGATTTTCTTTAATTTTGATTTGTTTGAGCAAGTTATTTTCAACATGAATTGAATTGTAATGTTGAGCAATCATAGCTTTACATTTATTATCAATCTATGGAGAGCAATTAAGTTTACCACTTATGTATTATTCCACACTTTTCTCATTTTTTAAATATAGCTATTTTTAGTGAGCTACAAAAACCCTACCCCTAACCCCTGCAAGCAAGGAAGGGACTATGATGTACCTGATATGATTAGGAAACGTTATATAAGATTGATTTCGGGCAGATTTTTAGTAGACGCATTAACTTGTCTGTTGTTCACTGAGTCTTGTAGATATGTTAAAAATTTTTTGTGAACAGTATGAACTTAAAGTTGATAAAGAAAAACATTTACAGCTTTGTAAAAATTATATCTACAGTGCTTATAACCAGCGCAATTGCATTGGAATCGTGGAATATTTATGCACTAATAAATAATATTAATGTACCAAGCAGCCTTAATCCAATTTTTTGGATTGAGCGTTTTGCTATGATGAGCCATTTTATTGAGAGTATTATAGCAGCTTTTTATGCACATTCAAGACAAAAGATGCCAATAAAATATGCTACTTATACTTTTTTTGTAGGCACAATTGGGTTGTTAGAACTGTTTGATCAGCAGGATGACTATTGACGGTTCTACGCCTTGAAAGTATGGGTTTTTGGATTAGGTTGGTTGGTAGGGTGCGATCGCAACCTACGTACAAAGATTATAAGTTATTAAATATACCCTAGCAAGCAAAAATCAGTGCGGGGTTTCCGAATAAATGTAGGTAACTAATGAATCTGACACTCAGAAGGGAGTATAGTTTGTATAGTTAGCTTTTTGCTAAAATTTTAGTTTGACACTAAGGAATTAAAAAATGTCTACTGATACTGACATAGTTACTTACGTTGAAGAAAGTGAGTTTGATGTTGTTTTAAATGGAAGTGAAGAGAAAGTTGTTGTTGTTGATTTTACTGCTACTTGGTGTGGTCCCTGTCGTTTAGTTAGTCCGTTAATGGAGCAACTTGCCCAAGAATACAAAGGTCGCGCTAAAGTCGTTAAGGTAGACGTTGACAACAATAAGCCAATTTTCAAAAAATTCGGTCTTCGCAGTATTCCAGCGGTTTTAATTTTTAAAGATGGTATTTTAGCAGAAACTATAGTGGGGGTTTCTCCTTACGAAGACTTTAGCAATGCTGTTCAGAAGCTTGTTTAGCTAATTCGTAATACTTCGGCTACGCCCTTCGGCTACGCTCAGGACAAGCTCAGTACAAGTTCGTAATTCGTAGAGAAGATGATTAAGGATTACGAATTATTTTAACCATTTACTTTTCGCCTATAATGTGCTTGAAGTAAACCAGTAGAATATTGTTGTGAGTTAATCAGCTCTAATTTTACTTCCGGGGTAGGTGGTGGGAAAAGATATATACCGCCACCTAAGATAGTTGGAATCGTTGAAATGATATATTCGTCAATCAAGCTGTGCTGAAGAAATGAGTTGATTAATTTTGCGCCACCAACTAGCCAGATATTTTTAAAACCTTGAGCCTCTATATTAGCTAACGCCTGTTTTACTGGGTCAGAAACAAACACAATGTCCTCACGATCGGATTGGAAATTACGCTGGGTGAATACGAAGGATTTTTTTTCTGGATAAGGCCATCGATCAAAACCCAGCCCTACTTCATACGTCTTGCTACCTAAGACGATCGCATCAATCGATTCGTAAAAATCAGTGTACCCGTAGTCTTCACCTTCTGTATCAAGGATTGATAGCCAATCAATTCCACCATCGCTGCGAGCAATGTAGCCATCCAAACTAGCTGCAATGTAAAGTGTAACTTTCGTCATTGTGCTTGGTGAATTTAGTAGTTTGCACTCAATTAATGCAAGCGAACGCAGGCTTATTTTTTCTACAACATTTTAGCCTTTGTTGGTTTATATCACAAAAGAGCGATGTCTACGATGGTCACTGACTTGTACTGAGCGCAGCCGAAGTAGCTTTGTCGTACCCCTGCGGGGAAGCAAGCTACGCGCAGCGTCTCGTAGAGAAGTGCGGGCTACGCCTACGCTTACCCAATTACTTACGTTTTTTGATTGTGTGATTTAAAACGACCTGCAATAAATTCTCGCTGAGATAAATGCTTTGTATTGCGTTTGGTGACTCGCTCTCGCCACATCTTGAAACTAGATTCTTTCATTTCGCGCCTCATTAGGGCAATTACCTGTTTCTCCAGCAGCCCAAACTGAGCCTCAATCGCATCAAAAGATGTTCTATCTTCCCATGCCATTTCAATAATGCGATCAATGGTTTGTGAATCAAGGTTAGGTAGTTTCATTTTTTTGCTGGCAATTGATAAATTCGAGCTATATATATTTTACTTTTCGTTTTGAAGAACTGTTGTCTCTGCTGCACCCAGTTGGAGAGCATAAAGGTTGGCATAAACACCCTGCTGATTGACTAGTTCGGCGTGAGTACCCTGTTCGACAATTTGTCCCTGCTGAATTACTAAAACCTGATCTGCCTGAGTAACTGTACTGAGGCGGTGGGCAATTACGAAACTGGTACGATTTTGGAGCAAACGGGCGATCGCACTTTGCACTAACGCTTCTGTGCGGGTGTCAATACTGCTGGTGGCTTCATCCAGAATCAGAATTTGGGGATTAATTAATACCGCGCGAGCAATACTAATTAGTTGTCGCTGTCCTTGGCTCAGAGGCGCTCCCCGTTCACCTAATTGAGTTGTATAACCCTGTGGTAGTGAGGTAATGAACTCATGTACATTTGCTAGTTGTGCAGCCGCTTCGATATCAGCTTGGGTGGTGTAAGGAGCGCCAAAAGCAATGTTTTCGGCGACGGTGCCGGTGAACAAAATATTATCTTGCAGGACGATGCCTATTTGACGGCGCAGACTTGCTTGAGTCACGCTACGCACATCAATATCATCAATTTTCACTGCACCGCCAGATACATCATAGAAGCGCAAAATCAAATTAATAATTGTACTTTTTCCCGAACCGGTTGGGCCGACTAACGCAACCATCTGTCCTGGATAGGCGTGCAAATTTACCCCTTTGAGAACCAGTTGATCTGGGTTATAGCCAAACTTGACATTCGAGAATGTTACTTCACCTTGAATAGGTGGCATTTCTGTGGCATCGGGTGCATCTTTGAGTTCTGACGGTTCATCTAGTAATAGAAAGATTCGCTCTAATCCGGCGAAGGCAGATTGAGCTTGAGTATAAAACTGGCTGAGAATTTGGATCGGGCGGAAGAACTGCTGGACGTAAAGTAAAAAGGATGTCACTACACCCACGGTTGCACGTCCTGTTACCGCTAGATAACCGCCATAGGCTAGCACGCTTGCGGTTGCTAGTGTGTTGAGAAAATCGATAGAGGGCAAAAAGGCTGAAGTAATTGCCACAGCGTCAACGTTGGCATCTCTATTGGCGGCGTTAAGAATGTCGAATTTTTCGATATTCATCTGTACACGATTAAATGCTTGCGCTTCTCGCACGCTGCCAATATCTTCTTCTAACTTGGCGGAAAGTTCCCCAATGGTTTGGCGGGTGACGCGAAATCTGGTTCTTGCCCAACTTGCAAATAAGCTTGTGGTAAAAATCATCAGTGGCACAACTAGATTGCTCAACAAACCAAGTTGCAGGTTGATTGAGAGCATTGCAATCACAATGCCAACTAAACTGAAAGTGTTACCTAGCATTTGGGCGATCGTCAGTCCAAATGCTTGATTCACGGTGTTGACATCATTCAGCAATCGGCTCATTAAATCGCCTGCTTCGCTGCGATCAAAAAAGCTGAGTGGTAGACTTTGGATTTTAATGAAAATATCTTGCCTCAGTTGAGCCAACAATCGCTGCATAATCCAGCCGACTCGAAGAATTTGACCCCGAATTGCTAAGACGCCAAGTCCATAGTTCAGCCCTAGTAGCCCTAATAACAGCAGCAGTCCTTGCAAATTCCCTTGTGCAATCAGATGGTCGATCGACCAGCCGATAAAGAATGGCCCAACTGCCTGAGTTAGGGCACCAATAAATACTAATGTCAGGGCGATGGGAATTTCTTTGCGATAAAGTAGCACGTATTGCAAAAAGCGCCGCAGGGTGGAGGGTTGCTGACTCGCGTTTTCCTCAGATGCAACAACGGGAATAGTGCCTCTCATAAAAATTTTGGATTTGAGATTTTGGATTTGAGATTAAAAGTCTTTATTAGAAAGCTGCGATCAAATTTTCCAGCTAGAGTAATTATGCTATGGCGCTTCTGGGTTGAGTGCAATACAGACCTAACAAGAACAGCCCCTTCCCTGCAAGGGAATGGGAGTGAGGTTTTCCTAGATCCCGTGAAAAGCCAGCATTGTTAGTCGAAACAATGGCATTGTCAGTCGAAACAATGGCATTGCAACTCTAAAAGACTTGTGTGTATACCGTAGCCTTTTAAGAGAGAAGTCAAAGTGGATTGCGTCCAAACTAGAACCGCTATAATTGGAGATCATTTTTCTCCTTCGGCTTTACTTGAGATTCCAAAATTACACCGTAGAGTGGGCTGCTTTGCATCAATTCCTCGTGAGTGCCTTGTGCTACCAATCGTCCTTTGTCTATGAGAAAAATGCGATCGGCATTTTGGATGGTGCTAATGCGTTGAGCTACTACAAAGGTTGTACAAGCTTTTTGGCGCATTAAGCCATCTAGTTTGGCTTGAATTTGGGCAGCGGTTTTGGCATCTACAGCCGAGGTACTATCGTCCAAAATCAGAATGCTGTAATCGGTTAGTAAGGTACGAGCGATCGCAATTCGCTGCTTTTGTCCACCAGATAAGCCCACGCCCCGTTCACCCACAATCGTCTTGTAGCCATTGGGTAGACCGCTAATAAAATCGTGTATTTGGGCAGTTTTGGCAACCTGAATCACCTGTTCTAAGGTGGCATCGGGTTTGGCGTAGGCAATATTTTCGCGGATTGTGCCAGAGAAGAGGGTGGTTTCCTGAAAAACAATACCAATACGCGATCTAAGGCTTTTGAGTGTGAAACTTGTTACATCTCGTCCGTCAATGCGAACTGCCCCATTTGTGACATCGTAAAAGCGGGGAATCAAGTTCATAATTGTGCTTTTTCCTGAACCAGTCATGCCGAGAACGGCGATTAGCTCGTTAGGCTTGGTTTCAAAGGATACTTCTTTAAGAGCTTCGGTTGTCGCTCCTGGATAGCGAAAAGAAACATTTTCAAAGGTAATTCTACCACCGCAGGTGTCAAAGGGGACAGCACCAGGGCGATCGTGAATTTCTACCTCTGCATCCACAACTTCATAAACACGTTCTGCAGAAGCAGCTGCTTGAGCGATCGCGGGTGCAGCAAATCCAATTAACAAAATTGGTTGGAGAATCAATGCTAGGTAGGAGTTAAAGGCTACCAGTTCGCCAATGGAGAACCGATTTCCAATCACCTGTGCTCCCCCATAGGCGAAAACTGCCAGTGTTACCAAATTACTCAGCAAAAAGATCAACGGGAAGGTAGCACGGATGGCGCTAATGGTCTTCATGTTTGCCTTGAGTAGGCCATCATTCAGAGTTGTATAACGCGACCTTTCGGTTGACTCCCGCACAAAAGCTTTCACTACCCGGATTCCTAACAAGTTCTCTTGCAATACAGCATTCAGGTTGCTCAGTTGCTCTTGTACTTGCCGAAAAAGCTTATTATTTTGGTTGATGAATCGCGCCATTAACCATGCAGCTATGGGCACTGCTGTGAGAGTAATTAGTGCTAATCGCCAGTTCATCACCAGCAAAAGCACCGAAATACTCACCAATGTCACAATTGAACCGATGACCTGAATTAAGCTAGTGCCAATAAAGGTACGAATCTGCTCAATGTCACTGGTGACACGGGTTAGCAGTTGGGAAGTCTGCGCCTGGTCATGAAAGCTGAAACTGAGATTTTGAATCTTGCTAAAAATTTTGTTTCGCAGGTCATAAGCAACACCCTGAGACACTGCTTCTGCTAAATAGCTTTGTCCAAAATTAAATACACCACGAGCGATCGCTGCAACTACCATCCAGGCGGCGCTATATAGCACAATTTGGAGGTTTTTTTGCGTGATACCCTGATCAATTCCCCACCGAAATAGTTGTGGAGTGACAGCGTTGGCGATCGTCAACAGCAACAGGCTGACTAATGCTCCCAGTGAAGTCCAACGGTAAGTGCTTAAACTTCTTAGCACACGCTGGGTTGACTTTATCGACGAAGTTTCCTGGAATTCTGGTTGCTGAACCACTGCAATTCACCCCTGTATCATTGGAAAATTATCTCGTACTTTGATTGTAAAAAACCAATTTCTTCTTTGAGAGTGGGGAATGTGAGATAGAGAACAGCCCTGTTCTAATGTGATGAAAATTCCAGGTTTTGAGACAGTGGCATGGGAGAATACATTTTTAGCAAGCATTGCGGCTAATCAATTTCAAGACCGAAGAAAACCAAAGAATAAGAATAATGGCTCAAAATTTTCATAGCAATTCCCAACTCCCCTTAGATATTTCACCTGCTATCAGTCGTACAGCAAAGCCAAGTTCTGAGTTCTACTCTCTTTTTTCTGAAGAAGAAGTTTTAGGGATAATTCATGCATTAGAAGTCAGACGAGAAATCCCTCTCAAGTATTCGTATAAAGGGAGAGGTGCAAAAATTTGGGACGATTTTTACCTGAAATATGTTATTCCTAGATGGTATGGAAGATCAAATGTAGAAATTGACCTTTTAAAAGATAATTTTAAATATTTGAATAGCAATATCAAAACTGGTAAAAGAGTAAATCTTATAGACGTTGGTGCAGGTAATTCATATCCAGTTAAAAACTTTATTTCCAGACTGAACAAATTAGGAAAGGTTAATAAATATATTGCTTTAGATATTAGTGAAGAATTGCTTCATTTATCCAAAAGTAATTTTAGAAAATGGTTTCCACTAATCGAGTTTATCAGTTACACAATTGACATCGAAAGTAGTTGCATACCCAAAATTTTGTTCCAAAATCAAGCCAGCCTTGAAATTGATGACACAGCAAAAATATTTTTACACTTAGGAGTTACCATTGGAAATCATCAAAATAGAGATGAGGTGTTCAAAAACTTTAGAGATAGCATGGGAAAAAATGATTTTCTAGTATTCACTAACGAAACAGGTTCTAACTCTAAATGGGATGGAATAGTTAGAGGTGGCTGCAAGTATCATGTAGAAGAAGTCTATGGATGGGTTAAAAAGAAGATTGGGATTAAATCTGAAGATTGTGAACTGGTGAGAAAGTATGATTTAAAAACAGATAGTATTGTTGCTAATCTTAAACTACGTCATAATTACACTATAAACTTTAGTCAGATGGGGATAGATAAAAATCTTGAAATTTCTAAAGGTGAAGAGATTACTATTTGGCGACATCACAAGTATGAAATTCCTAAACTGTTGCAAGAGCTAGAACGTTCTGGACTACAACTTATTCACTATACTACTAACAAACACAAATCACATATTATGGTGATTTGTAAGGTTGCTAGTAACTAAGCTTTTCACTTAGAGGATGTTTTAAAAGTTATGATTAATGTATCAAATATTCTTTTACCCCACCCTAAGCCTCCCCTTATAAAGGGGAGGGAACCGGATTTTCTTGTTTCACCCCTTTACAAGGAGGGATTAAGGGGGGTAATTCGACTTGTTTTAAATATTTCTGATAATACTAAAAAATCAGTTAAACTTAGTTTGTGTATCAATTAAATGTACATCAAACGTGGTCTAGGTTCAGGAACTGGACGCCCCAAATCCTTAGAAGTTTCTATCCATTCCTGCACAACTAATTCTACATTATGCAGGGCTTCTTGATAAGTATCACCGTCAGCAGCACAGCCTGATAACTCTGGCACTTCAGCAATAAAGGCTTGATCTAATTCACTCCAATAGAGAATAATTTCATACCGAAACATCATTTTTACTTCCTAGCTTATATTTGAGAATCACTGCCCGAACTTGTTTAATTTGATAGCTTTTGGCTTTTCCTCTTTTATGTTGCAGGTTCAATATCTCCTCAACATCGGCTTTGACAAAAATACGATGATCGCCACGAATCCGTTCTTCAAAGCCTAGTGTATATAAAAGTTGCCACAGTTGGGCGAAGGGGATATCTGTATCAGAAGTCCCAGAGAGAATTTTTTCTAAGAGTTTGTCTTGCTGACTCACGTTTTTCTGACTGTCTTAATGTTTCTATAGTCTCATATTTATTTCAAATCAGGGTATCCAAAAGTAAATCTATCATTTTGCTCCTGAGTAAGAGCATCCCTGATGACAATGACTAGTCCAGTTATAGGGCAAACTTTAGGCTTGGATACTGCTCTACTAATTTACTTGATTTTAAAAAAGACTAATATTTAGATGTTACAGATGCTTTCTTTGAAGCGATATTTGGCAGCGAGTTTAATTTTGTCACACCAGTTTCGCCTCTAGTGGAGTGTATCATTTATCTTGACGAATGATGCTCATTTACCCTTTTTACTGGGATTGTCAGTCTTAATATCAGCTCGATTTATACTTTCACGACTTTTCTAGAATCCTTCAGCGTAACATTCCATAGAAAAGGTATCACCAATTTATAGGTGATGTAGGCAACTACAGAGGGCAAATTGTTGAGATTGCTCATATCATAATGCTGAGGTATAAATCCATCTCAGTTAATATGGTTGTTGAGTAAAAAGTATTACACAAATATGCAAAACCAGTTTCTAAGTGCAGTTGTATTTTTAACCACGATTAGTTTGACAACAACCGTACAAGCAGCAAATTCTGAACATGTTAAACAGTTATTAGCAACCAAACAATGTCAAAACTGTGATTTGACCAGTGCAGGTTTAGTGATGGCTGATTTATCTGGAGCCAATTTAAGCGGTGCTAATCTCACAGGTGCTAACCTCAGCCGCGCAAACTTGAGCGGTGCAGATTTGCGGGGTGCAAACTTAAGTGGTGCGAGTTTATTTGGCGTTAACCTGAGTGAAGCTAAATTGAATGGGGCAAATTTGACGGGTGCTGATTTGAGAAATACTTATTTAGCAAATGCAGAAATGACTGGCGCTTACTTGAATGGGACTAACTTTCAAGGTGCAGTTGCTATACCATCACAAATTGCTTCACCAGCAGAATTTTATGCTTTGGGTGTAGCAGAAGGGCAAAAAGGCAACCAACAGCAAGCAATCAGTTATTTTAATCAAGCGATCGCAATTAAACCAGAATATGCAGATGCTTATCTCGCTCGTGGTGTCGCCCGTTACCAAATACTAGATAGACAAGGTGCATTCCAAGATGCTCAAGTTGCAGAAAAATTGTTTACATCCCAAAACAACAGTACTGGAACCCTAACAGCCCAAGCTTTTATAAAAGAACTGCAAACACCCGTCAATGAGAAGGTAAGTACTGGTAAGCCCAACTTCACTGACTTTTTGGGAAGTATTGGCTCAGTTTTGCTCCAGTTCTTCCCTTTTTAAAGGGGATAATAACAGTTAACAAATACTTCGGCTTCTCTACGAGAGGCTGCGCCAACGAGACGCTACGCGAACGCTCAGTACAAGTGACAAATGACAAATGACTTTATCTAACGAATTATGGGCAGCAAATCAAGACTTAGCCCAAGCTTGCTTAGAGCATCCTTTCGTTCGAGGCATTGGCGATGGTACTCTTGAGCGAGCTAAATTTGCTTACTACGTAGGGCAAGATGCTTTTTTCTTAGAAGCTTTTGCGCGTGCCTACAGTATCGCCGCAGCTAAAGCACCAGACTGGTTAGGTTTCACCACATTTCATAATTTAGCTAATGGAGTTTTAGAGGAATTACGGCTGCATAGTAGCTATGCTTCTGAGTGGGGAGTCAATTTGTATTCTGTAGAACCTGCATCTGCCACCCGCCGCTATACTGATTTTTTGTTAGCAACTGCTTGGAGCAAAGATGTGGGTTTAACTGCTGCGGCGATGTCTCCCTGTATGCGTTTGTATGCCTTTTTAGGAGAAAAATTAGCTTGTAACGGTATTCCTAATCATCAATATGCAGACTGGATTCGTACTTATAGCAGTGCAGATTTTCAACCACTAACACAACAATTAGAAAATTTGGTTGACAATTATGCCGCTACCAATTCTGTTGTGCATTCAACTTATCGTTATGCAATGTTTTGTGAGCGCGACTTTTTTCAGGCTGCGTGGATATTCAGTTGAGCAAATTCATATCTAGCAACCTTTTTGACCTTTCCTATTCGTCGAACTCACATTGTTTTAAGATATCAAGCCCAGTAAAAATGCTGAGTTCTATTTTTAAACCTATACACAAAAAAAAGACGCAAAGGATAAATTTGCGTCTTCTTTTAATATTTTAAAAAATTAGAAACTGAATGTGGTTCTCAATGCACCAATAACAACATCATCATTAGTGTCGTTGTGATCTGGAGATGTTAACCAGATGACTCCAGGAGTAATGGTGATATTGTCACTCAGCTTATACTGGTAGAAAGCCTCAAGATGGTAGGATGTATCAGGATCGTTATCCAACCCTGCGATGTTAGAACTTGTTAATTTAGGCTCCACACCAGCAATGATCCCTGCTAAGTTACCTTTTTTACCGAGGTCAGGGAAGCCGAGGGTGACAGCATAGTTCCAAATATCAACGTCTCCACGGGTTCCTCTCAAGCTTTGGCTATTGGTATATCCAACCCAACCACCCAAGACGATATTATCAGTGATCCCAATGGATGCTTCTACACCATAAGAATTACTGGAAAATCCTACTTGCTCTTCTGGTAAACCCTGGATAGCTGCTATATCCTGGAAAGTGGCGGCATTACTACCTGTGAGTAGTGGTTGGTTGTAAGAATTGATGTAAGTTAAACCGATAGAAATGCGATCGCTTGGTTTAACCGTTAGCTGCGCCAGCGCCCCGTAAGAACCATTAAACAAACCATTACCGGGCGTAGGGTCATTAGCTGTACCACTCAAATACCCTAGACTCAGTGCCAATTTATCACTGAACTCGTGCGTTACTGCCAACCCCGCGCCATTTATCTGGCCATAAATTGGGTTGCGTGTACCAAAGGTGGACAAAGCACCAAAGGAACCATCACCATCAAAGAGATTGACAGTACTGGTAATATCATCTGCTGCTGCGGCGTTGACAAGAGCAGTAACCTCTGTTTTTTCACCCAGAGGGAATTTGTAATACAAGGCATCTATAAAAGCATTAGTGGTACCATCCTCGCCAGCAAAGAATAAGTTACCCTCTGGTGTACCAATATTAGGGCTGAGAATATTATCAGCCTGGATTCTGGTAAACAGCGTATCTTTTCCTGTAAAGCTGGTCACCAATTCTATCCGCGCCCGTAACCCTAAAGTTGTATTCTTATCTGTAATTTCCGCACCGTTAACTGTATTTCCTGACAAAACATCGCTGACGACTGCGACAACTTCTCCTTGCAGTTTGGTTGTGGTTGAAAACCGATTCGCCTCCAATTCAGCACTGCGTGCTTCTACTGCATCCACACGACCTCGGAGTGTCGCCAGTTCTGCGGAAAAATCTTTTTGCAATTTTTGTAATGTGGCTAAATCTTGTTTGCTAACTAAATCGCCAGTGGCTGTAGCAATAAGTTCGTTAACGCGGTCAAGACAAGCATTCAAACCAGCAGCAAACTCATATCGCGTTAATGCCCGATTACCGCGATAAGTGCTATTTGGGTATCCTGCAATACAGCCATAACGCTCAACTAAGGACTGCAATGCTTGGAATGCCCAGTCAGTGGGTTGTACATCAGAAAATTGAGACACGGAGGTAACTTGTCCCATTCTCTGATCTGGCGCGATGTTCGTAGCTCTTGCATCTGGATTAGCTAAAACTTGCGGTTGATTGATTTCAAACTTACCCAATGTTTCACCTGCAAATGTAGCAGTATTCACAAATAGCATGACACCGCAGACTGCTGGACTAAATAGCAGATATTTACAGAATTTTTGCATTTCTTTCCTCACACTGATCTCCAATTCATACCCAAACCACGTTTTTTTTAACGGGTATTTTATGAGAATATTTGTCAGCAATCTTATCAGAAGTAAGCCACCTTTTTAACAGAAAAAGTCAAGAAATCCTAATTATTTAGGGAAAACTAAATTGCAGAGGGCTGTACCGTCTGAAAAAGTTTTGTTGTTACTCATTACACAGCAAACCCAGAATGATATTATGTACTTAAAATGAGAATGAGAATTATTATAGTATAACATTTAGAATACTTCCCATTGTCAATAGCGATGATGACAGAGGTAGAGCAAGCATCCGTTTTGAGGAGAAATATCGTGATTGTGAATTGCAGAGAAATTAGAACAAGCAGGCAAAGAAACGGCATCTTGCCCATAATTGCTCTGTTAATGTTGTCGATGGCTACTGGGTGTAGCCAATCGAATCCAAATCAGGGAACAACTTCCGAACAGTCGTCGCAGGCACAGGAAGCTGCTTCTACCCCACAAGTACAGTCGGGAAAAACTAAAATAGTAGCGACATTTTTGCCGATATATTTGTTTACTAAGGCAGTAGCTGGGGATGTAGCAGATGTAGAAATTCTAGTGCCACCTGGTACGGAGGTACATGAATACCAAGCGACACCAGTAAATGTTAAAGCGATCGCTACTGCTAAGGTGTTAGTAAAAAATGGTTTAGGCTTGGAGGAATTTCTGGAAGGTACTGTCAAAAATGCTCAAAATCCCAAATTAACTGAAATTGATGCAAGTATTGGTATTAAACCCTTAAATGAAATTTCACCTGTTGTAAAAACGACGCCAGATGAAAAAGACCACGAACATAGTCAGGGTAATCCTCACGTTTGGTTAGATCCAGTTTTGGCAAAACAGCAGGTAACAAATATTCGAGATGGATTAATTGCTGCCGACCCCGCGAACAAAGCTACTTACGAAGCAAATGCTACAGCTTATATTAAAGAATTAGAAAGTTTAAACAGTGAATTTCAGCAGACTTTGCAGAAAAATCCCAGTTGCACCTTTATTACCTTTCATGATGCGTTTCCATATTTAGCTAAACGCTATAACCTCAAGCAAGTTGCAGTAGTGCAAATTCCCGAAGATCAACTTTCACCAACAGATGTGCAAAATGCTGTCAACGCTGTGAAAAAATACAAAGTTAAAGCTTTATTTAGCGAACCAGGAGTAGATAATAAACTGCTGACCAGCCTCTCTAAAGACTTAAAAATAACTTTGCGTACTCTCGATTCTCTAGAAACTGGTGAAACAGATCCACAGCATTATTTCAAGGCAATGAAAGCTAATTTGCAAACTCTGGAAACATCATGTAAATAGATTTGTACTTTATCATTTCTCCTTTGCAAATGACCAATGACCAATGACCAATGAATAATGACTAATGACTAATGACATTCCTATTTTGAAAGTAGAAGGATTAACTGTTTATCAAGGCAGCTATCTAGCTGTTCGAGATGTTTCCTTTGAATTATTACCAGGAACAGATACAGCCATTGTCGGCCCCAATGGTGCTGGTAAAAGTACCCTGGTAAAAGCGGTTTTAGATTTGATACCTCGAAGTGCTGGGACGATTGAAATCTTGGGTCGTCCAATTTCCAGATTGGGGCATTTACGCCACACGTTAGGCTATATGCCGCAAAACTTCATTTTTGACCGGAGCTTTCCGATTTCTGTCAGCGAATTAGTCGGACTGGGATGGACTAAGGAAGGGAAAAGGAAGAATTCATTTTTTTCCAAGTTGTGGAGACAAGATCGAGGAAAATCGGCAGCAGTAATAGAAGCTTTACGGCGAACTGATGCTTATCATTTACAGCATCAAGCTATTGGTACTCTTAGTGGCGGTCAACTCAAACGGGTTTTATTGGCTTATTGTTTGGTAATGCCTCGGAAACTCTTAGTACTAGATGAAGCCTTTGCTGGTGTTGATGTGCAGGGTGCAGCAGATTTTTACGCTTTGTTAAATGAATTAAAGCGAGAGGAAGGTTGGACAGTATTACAAGTTTCTCACGATATTGATATGGTAAATCGGCATTGCGATCGCGTGCTTTGCCTGAACCAAAGCATTGTTTGTACTGGTAAGCCAGAAATTGCCCTTTCACCACAAAACCTGTTAGCAACCTATGGCCCAGGTTTCAGTCGCTACCAGCACCAACATTAATACTCATAAGTATGAATTTCTTCAATGATTGTCAGATAACTTGGCTTGCGATCGCTAGTAGTAATGACTTGCTAGAGTTGTTACAACTTCCTTCGATACAGCGTGCGATCGTCGGTGCTGCCTTAATGGGAATACTTGGCGGGATGTTGGGTAGTTTTGTTACCTTGCGCCAGTTGTCATTTTTCAGCCATGCGGTTGGTCACGCAGCATTGGTAGGTGTGGCATTAGGTGTGCTGCTACAAATAAATCCTACTTGGATGCTATTACCTTTTACCTTAGTTTTTGGGGTTATTGTCCTCTACTTTATCGACAAAACCGACTTAGCTAGCGATAGCATACTTAGCATAGTGCTATCTGGGGCATTAGCGATCGGTTTAATTCTCACGAGCCTAATTAAAGGATATCGTGGCAACTTGATGGCTGTACTGTTCGGGGATATTCTAGCGATCGACACTACAGATTTGATTTTGACGCTGCTAGTCCTTGTGGGAGGTAGCATATTTTTACTATCAACTCTGCAACAGCAAATTTTATTGACCCTTAACCCCGATGTTGCTCAAGTTCAAGGCGTTCCCGTTCAATTGTACCGTTACGCCTTTGTAATCTTGCTTTCACTCGCCGTTGCTGTCGCAATTAAAGCTGTCGGTGTTTTACTAGTGAACGCCTTTTTGGTCATTCCCGCCTCTACCGCCAAACTGATGAGTCACCACTTTAGCCGCTTTCTAATCATGTCGGTGATAGTTGGTTCCATCAGCAGCATTGCTGGCATCATTGTCTCAGGTATTTTCAACCTGGCTTCTGGCCCAAGTATTGTTCTTGTCCAATTTCTACTATTTGTAGCCGTTTTCATCTGGTTTAAGTTCAGTTTGAAAGCTGCATAACTATTTTTCTCCAAAGACTTGCTATATTCTTTTATCTTTGCTATATTTGTTAATCGTGGCTCACAAAAGCCCCAGCCGGGATAGCTCAGTTGGTAGAGCAGAGGACTGAAAATCCTCGTGTCACCGGTTCAAGTCCGGTTCCTGGCACTATCTTAAACCCCTTGAAATTTAATTATTTCAAGGGGTTTGTGGTTTGTAGGTACTAGCTTATATAGAAAAACTGTTGTAGCTTGGACTAAAAACTGAGGTATTTTTTGATACCTTTCGATAGAGAATGGGTGTAAACAAGCTAAGAAGGGGGAGATTTAGCAAGTAGTTGAAATCTTGTTAGCCTTTATGCTTAAAATTGCACAAGAGGTTTATTTAGCATCTACTCACAGCTAAAGTTGACCCTTTGCAGGACTACCCCAAGCAATGCTGACTGAAATTTTACCTTTCCGTTTTGAGTTAGACACGATCGCGATCGCTGGAGCGAGTTTGTGGTCATTGGCGCTATATCTAGGTTTTTCCAAAGTCAATGAATGGGTAATCGAGCAACTCAATCGCTGGTTTAACTTTGCCGAGCGATCGCTTTATACCAGCCAGTCAGAATTTGAAAAGACTCGTAAAGCCAGAGAATCCCAAAATGCTTTCTACGCCTCACTGTTTAGCATTGTGCCTTTTTTGGTAGTCGGCACTTTATGTAATTGGGTTCTGGAAATTAGTTTAGGTGAGAGTTGGGGAATTAGTACAGGTATATTAGCCTGTATGGGTGCTGGCATTTATGAGCTTGGGCGCAGGGATGGAGAATCTTCGGATTAAGCCAGAGTAAAAATGAGGGAGATGTTACTCCCATTACTCCCTCATCTCTCTCGACTTCCCAATTTCCTCACCAACAATCTGTGCTATCTTCTGGGCTGCACCGCTTTCACCACGAATATTACGGAGTTTAGCGCGCATATCATCCAATTTTTCTGGATTCGCTAAAAAGTTTAAAACCATTTCTCCAACTTCTTGCGGTTGAAGTTTACCCATTAATTCTGGGACTATCTCTTCCTGTGCCCAGATATTTGGCCATGCTAATAAACCTTTGTGTCTCACAAATCTCAGAAATGACCAATTAATCACCTTAGCAAAGGGCGTACCGACTACTGGCAGATTTGCCAACAATCCAGGTAAACCATCCCAAGAACGCATAGCATCAAGTTGCTGCGTTGGTAGTAAAACAATCATTGGCACTCCTAAAGCACCGAGTTCAGCAGTGTTTGCCCCCACTGTAGTTAAGCAGATGCAGCACTGCGATAATAAGTGATATGCAGGGTTTTCTTGCCACAGTTCCACAATTAAGCCCGTTGCTGTTTTGAGCAATGCCTTGCCTTTGGCATCCTCTGGGACAATTAAGGAAGCACCCCCAAAGCCAAAAGTTTCAGCAATATAGTTCTTTTGGGGATCGGCAAAACTAGCTAAAGTTTGTAAATCCAAAGTTGGGCCTACAGGAATCACAAATTTAGTTTGGGGTCTTTTTGCATGAACGTATTCGGCAATAGCTAAACATAATGGTACTCCTTGGGCTAATTTTGCTGCTTTTGAACCAGGGAGTAAACCAATGATTGGGGAGTGGGGAGTAGGGAGTAGGCTTGCCGTGAGCGTAGCTGAACGGGAGTAGGGAGTGCTTACTTGTTCTTGTGCTTCAACCATTAAATCACCGACAACAGTAAATTTGCGAACATATTTTGCTGGGACTTTGGCTGCCACTTCAGGCTTCATCACGCCAAAGCGATCAATCCAGTTATGCCATCTGGCTTCCCATTCAGCGTAAACAACTGTGCGATATCCGAGCTTTTTGCCTATAATCACTGGAAAAATTTGATCGCCGCCCAAAAAAACGATAACACCGTAACTTCTCCAATCCCAATTTTCAAATGTTTTGCCCCAAAGCAAAAATTGCCAAAAATGTTCTGCTCCCTGAACTCTATCTACTTCTGGGTAAGAAAGAGCGATCGCTGCTTCTTTCCCACTGGCATTTGAGCAAGGCGATAATACCACAGAAATCCTCGTTAAAGAACGATCATCCCCTAATTCTTGCCGTAACGCCTTTACTACTGGACGCACCCAAGTTGTTACTTCACCGGGGCCATTTGAAAGGATAAGAATATCTACTTGAGTCATTAGTCAAAAGGCAAATATTACCTAATTCGTTCTTATGTTATAGGTATATACTGTAGCTTGTTAGTGAGATTTGATAACCTCTTTAACATTGAATTTGCATAGAGTCGGCAGTCATTTAATCGCCACCACTGTCACCTATATAGCGTTTCCCATTCAGATACAGTACAACGTTATATCCCAATGTATAGGGAACATGCCGTGCGCCTACGGGTGTACCTCAGGTAAATCAGAACTGCTGTATAACGACTATTGGGTTTCACGTGCCTTTAGTTGATGTTACTAAATAATCCAGAATTTTTGATTTTCAATATCTGTTTTATCGGATAAAAATTTACTATTTTCAGATACTTAAATATCAGTAATATTGTCTACTTTATCAAGGAAAATATAGCGATAAAGTTGATTATTCTATTTTCTAGAAAATGTATATTTTTGAACTTACCCAATGGTAAGCCTATACGTCCTTCTCAATACAGGTCTTTAAAGGATGGTTAGCAAAGTTTAGGGTATTGACAATCGCAGTTATGGATAACAATCATAGCTGCGATTATTAATAATTTTTTGGGCAATCTAAAATATAGCCCTTTTTTTTGCTTACCAAACCCATTGTTTAGAGGGTGAACCCTGTGATAAAAGGTAACTACAGCCCATCTGACACCAAAATGTATTCCTCACGCAATTTGCTGATCCGATTTATTCTCGGCGGCACTACTCTTATTGTGAGTATTTCTGCTTATTTTAGCTATCAGGCTGCTCGGAAAATAACGCTACAAGACTTGAGAGAAAAAGCTTTTTTAGAGGTACAGAGAGGGGTTGATGAAATTGAGGAGTGGTTGCATGTTCGGAAAGTGGAGGTGCAAACCATTGCTCATACTTCCGCTGTACGCTCCTTAGACTGGTCTGTGGCAGAACCTTATTTAAAGTCAGAAGTTGAGCGGATCGATGAATTTTTCTTTTTCCTAATGGCTACCCCGGATGGTTCGTATTTTAATACTAAGGTTGGTCGGTCAAATAAGAATATTAAAGATCGAGACTATTTTCAAAAAGCACTAGCTGGAAAAAGCAACATTTCCGATCCCTTTATCAGCCGTTCCACAGGCATTCCTTTAATTGCGATCGCCACGCCAATCTGGTCAAGTTCGCCTACCAATCGTTCACCGATTGGGGTTTTCCACGGCAATGTTAAAGTCGATCGCATTGCTAAGGTGGTCAACTCGCTGCGCTACGGCAAGAACAGCTATGCATTCGCCCTCAATTCTCAAGGAGAAGCGATCGTCTATCCCAACTCAACGTTAATGTCAACGGTAGAAAAACCTGCACCCAGCCTGCTGAAAATTCCAGATCGGAATTTAAATGCGATCGCGCAGCAGATGGTAAACAAACAACAGGGAATTCAGTTGATGGAAATTGACGGCACTAAAAAGTATGTTGCTTATGTGCCGTTGCGAGAAGCTAATTGGTCTGTGGCTTTGGTAATTCCGCGCCAAAATATTGAATCTCGGCTACAATTCCTCGATCTGATCGCTCTAATTGTAGGCGGGTTGACAGTGACGATGATCGCTGTATTGTGGCAGGTACAAGCCTTTGAACAAGCTCAACTGAAAAAATCTAAAGCAGCGGCTGATACTGCAAACCGGGCTAAGAGCGAATTTTTAGCCAATATGAGCCATGAACTGCGAACGCCCTTGAATGGTATTTTGGGTTGCGCTCAAATTTTGCTGCGTTCTCAAGGTTTGCCAGAGCCAGAGCAATATCATGTAAACATCATTGAACAGTGTGGCTCTCATCTACTGACTTTAATTAATGACATTTTGGATCTTTCCAAAATTGAAGCGCGAAAACTAGAACTGTATCCTCAAGATGTTCATTTTCCGTCTTTTTTACAGGGTATTGCAGAAATTTGCCAGATTCGGGCAGAACAAAAAAGCATTTTGTTTATCTATGAACCCGCAAGCAACTTACCCACAGGGGTTCATATCGATGTCAAAAGGTTACGTCAGGTTCTCTTGAATCTGCTGGGAAATGCCATTAAATTTACCGATGAGGGTAAGGTTAGCTTCAAAGTTGAGGTAATCGATCGACTTCCTGCTGATGAGCAGACAGAGAAATATCGCATTCACTTTAGTGTAAAAGATACAGGAATTGGCATAACTCCAACCCAATTGAGTAACATTTTTTTGCCATTTGAACAAGTAGGTGAGAAAAAGCATCAGATAGAAGGGACAGGGCTGGGTTTAGCTATTACTCGGCAGTTGGTGCAGATGATGCGTAGTGATATCCAAGTTAAAAGTGAAATTGGTCAGGGTAGTACTTTCTGGTTTGAAATTGCGATCGCCCAAGCCAGCGAATGGGTACAGTCTGCTATGGCTGCATCCAAGGGACAAATTATTGGCTTTGCAGGTAGTTCCCGCACCATCCTGATGGTGGACGATCGCTGGGAGAATCGCACAGTAATTACAAACTTATTGCAACCATTGGGTTTCAATGTGACTGAAGCCATCAACGGTAAAGATGGTTTAGAAAAAGCGATCGCCCTTAAACCAGACCTAGTGATTACAGATTTGCTAATGCCAGAAATGGATGGGTTTGAATTGATTAAACACCTGCGTCATACTCCAGTTATCCAGGATGTCAAGATTATTGTCTCTTCCGCTAGTGTCTTTGAAGCCAACCAACATCGCAGTCTGCAAGCAGGAGGTGACACCTTTTTGAGCAAACCGATACAGGCAGATGAATTACTGCATCAATTAGAGTGCCATTTAGGTTTGACATGGATTTACCAGCAGTCTGAGGAACAAAAAATCAATTCTTCGGCTACAACATTTGATAGTTCATCAGATAACTTGACTCTTCCTTCCCCCGATGTATTGCAGGAACTGATGAATTTAGCCAGTAAAGGTAACTTCAATGACATTCTCAAATGGGCAGATAAACTAGAGGAAACAGACACAAAATTCGCTCCCTTTGCTAACCAATTGCGACAGCTAGCGAGGCAGTTCGATGAAGATTTAATCCTCAAGTTTTTGAGCGAAAAAGAAAAGGATTAATTTCCCTAAATCTATTTATGGGGATTGGAATACGTGAATTGTGAATTTTCAGCGATCGCCTTTGGGATCTCGCAAATAAGTAATGTGAATCAATATAGGGTAGAAATATTATGACAGCAATGATAGGCGATCAAGAAAATTCCCTAAATAGCGAGCCTAGCAAAGGAATTATTTTAGTTGTTGACGATAACCCTGCCAACTTACAAGTTTTATCGAGCTTTTTGGATCAGTCTAGCTTTGAAGTTTGGGCAGCTCGCAGTGGTGAAAAAGCCATTCAGAGATTAGACAATGATAATTTACCTGATTTAATCTTGCTTGATATCATGATGCCGGGTATCGATGGGTTTGAAACTTGTAAATACCTAAAAAGTGATAGCAATCCTCGTGTCCAGGATATTCCAATCATTTTTATGACTGCTCTTTCAGATACTGCTGATAAGGTTAAAGGATTGCGATTAGGAGCCGTAGATTATATTACTAAACCTTTTCAGCATGAAGAGGTATTAGTGCGAATAGAGCATCAACTAAAGCTAAGAAATTTAACGAAAACCTTGACTGCCAAAAATGCTGAATTACAACAGACTCAAACCCAACTGATTCAAGCAGAAAAGGTAGCAACCTTGGGTCAAATGACAGCAGGAATTGCCCATGAAGTAAATAATCCGATCAATTTTATCGCTGGCAATTTGAATTTTATTGAACAGTATTTCCAAGAGATTGTTAATTTACTCGAACTATATCAAAAGTATCTGCCTGATCCACCAGATGAAATTCAAAATGCTATTAAAACGAAAGATATCAGTTATTTGTTAAATGATTTATCTAAAATTATTCAATCTATGCAAATAGGTACAGATCGCGTTACAGAAATTGTGTCATCATTGAATAAGTTCTCTCGACACGGAGAAGCAGGTAAAAAACTGGCTAACCTGCATGAAGGTTTAGAAACTACGCTACTCATTCTTGGACATCGACTTAAAGCAAATGCTCATCGTCCAGCAATTAAATTAATTAAAGAATATGGAGAATTACCACTTATTGAGTGTTATGCAGGGGAACTAAATCAGGTTTTTATGAATTTGATTGGTAATGGAATCGATGCGATTGAAGAAATCAAAAAAAATCAACATTTTGATAAAAACTTTAGACATATTGGGATGATTTGGATTAAAACTGAGGCAATTGAAGAACGAGTTATTCTCAAAATTGCAGACAATGGATCAGGAATCAGCGAAGCAAACCAGACAAAGATATTCGATGCTTTCTACACTACAAAAGCCATCGGTAAAGGAACAGGACTAGGTTTATCTATTGCTTACCAAATTATAGTTAACAATCATCGCGGTAAGCTAAGTTGCCATTCAACACAAGGTGAGGGTACAGAGTTTGTGATTGAATTACCTACACGGCATTAATTATAGTGGTTTTGTATTTACTAAGGAATTGCGATCGCATTTCTCTGAACTCTATCGACTTCTCGGTAAGAAAGGGCGATCGCTGCCTCTGATTTGGACAAAGCGATTGCTCTTGTGGCTCTCACTCTCAAAAAAACATTTATAAACGCAATAAAATTGATACTAGTATATTAATATTTAATCATATTTATAATGTCTTCCTTTTCTGAGACTACTTGCCCCGGAGCATTAAGAACAGATTCAATTAACGATTGAGATATATTTCTTCGCTCCATCTCTGTCCGTACATGACGAGAAATTTTATACTTTATTTTTATTTTTATCGTATTTTCCGATCAAGTATGGTCTGACTGAGGCAGAAGATAAATACTAATTGCTTTTATAATTATCTAAATTATTTAATTTATCTTCCAAAGAATTTAAATTTTGAGAAATTGGAATTTTCATACTAATCAAAAATACTATCTAATTATTTTCAATATTTATATTAGTTACATTAACTACTGCTTTATCAGGCGATAAATCTAACCCTGGAACCTTTATCGACTGATTTTTATACCCTGCATCATCAAGCCATTCAGAAACATTTCGCCAATTTTCTAACTTTTCATGAGATTTAACAGATTTTTTACATATCTGTATACAGTTGCACAGAGGTCAGTTTCTACACCTTTCCCATTTTTACTAAGTTTTTCAGCTATTTCAGCCGGACTGAAGCCACAAAGCAAACCCCGCAAGTGTCGCTTTTCAACTGGTGTCAAACGCTTATTTTTCACTGATGACAAATCAGAGTAAAGGGTTTCCAAGTCCCAGTGGTTTTCTGCTTGCATAAAGGGTTCATTGCTGGATGCCATAGTCAAATTTTGAAGATTGTCTTAAATTTCCTGATGTAATTTTACCATTATTCCTGATGGCAGCTAGGAGATAATTAGCTTTTAATTACAAGATACTGAGATCAAAGCAATAAAAACTACAAAACTTTTCAGTGATTGTTTGATAAAGTTCAATCATTAAATTTTGCATTAGAACATGAGAGGAATTAACTGATGTCACCGGAATGGTTATCTAAAAACTTACCTAAGCAGAAAAATGTTGATGATTCTCATGAATCTATAATCTTTAATCTTGATAATCTCAATAAATGGTTACAAGACTTGTTGAAGGTGCGGGAAGTCGTGTCTGTCATGACCTACGAAAATGCTGTCAAGTATTTTGTGATAGAACGACCATCCGATCTAAAAGTTGAAAGGGGAGCGATTCTAAAGCAACATCATCAACAAGGTTATTATTTAGCTCAAGTTTTTCTTGATACTTATAATAATGTTCTTTGTCAAACTAATGGAAAACCCTATGGTCGTCAATTAGTTGCTAGAGAACTTGATGAAGAATTGCGGGATATTTTTGGTGATAAAGATTTAATTATTGTGGAGTAAAAAAGTATGTTTGACCCCATTTCACTTTTGATTGGTGGTGTAATATTTGCAATAGCAGCTTGTGAAATTGTTTATTATGCTTACCTTACCTGGACAATAGTTGTTAATTGGTTTCAAGACTATGAACATCTTGCTACTCAACTTAATAATATAGCTGCAACTATCAAGACAAAACTAGATAGTGGAGAACATGCTGTTGTTCAAGGTATTTTTAATAAGAAAACTGGTGATACTGTAGAAACACGTACTATTAAGTATGATCAACTCGATTCAGATATTAGGGATGCTCACCGAGGAAGTGAAGTTGTTATTTGGCAATAGAATGACATAAAAGTTTCTTAAAAAGTTGGTATTTTTCAAATGAAAGTATCTCAAAATATTATAATCCAGGGTATTCCCAATAATGTCCCCGAAGATATTGCTGCTCTTTTTCGTTCTCGAATTTTGAATGCTGCAAATAAATTAGTTGATGAAACAAATTTAGATAAAATAAATATTATTGTTACGACTGCTTCGGAAAGAAGAAATATAGGTGAAGGAAATTCTACTAAAAAAACCGAAGCTAATAATCAAAAGTCAAACAGTAATGATTTGTCAGTTGAAGAACGTGCCAGTAAATATAAAGCTGTACAACCACTATTTGATTTTGAACAGTTAGTTATTACCGAACAAGTGAAAGATGATCTTTTGCTAGCAGTTGACTTAATTCAGTTAAAGGCTCAGGTTTTTGATGATTGGGGTTTGAGACAAATAGAACCTTTTCCCAGGACTGCATTAAATTTTTACGGTTCACCAGGTACTGGAAAAACTTTATCTGCACATGCAATAGCTTCTAAAATCAAACGACCAATTTTAGCTGCTAGTTATGCCCAAATTGAGAGTATGTATCACGGTGAAGGACCGAAGAATTTAGAGGCAATTTTTCTCGCAGCAGAACGAGATAATGCTTTGCTATTTATTGATGAAGCTGATTCTTTACTTTCCAAGCAACTTACAAATGTAACGCAAGGTTCAGAACAAGCTATCAACTCAATGCGTAGTCAATTATTAATTTGTCTTGAAAGATTTCGTGGAGTTGTAATTTTTTGTACGAATCTAGTTGAAAACTACGATAAAGCGTTTGAAACACGGGTGCGTCATATACATTTTCTCATGCCAGATTTTGCGTGTAGAAGAGAAATTTGGAAAAGGCATCTTCCCGCCAAAATGCCACTAGCGGCTGATATTTCTCCTGAAAGACTGGCTCAAGTTGAAGATGTTTGCGGAAGAGACATAAAAAATGCCGTTATTGATGCTGCAATGAGAGTAGCAAGAAAAGGCAAGATTTCTGTAGAGCTAGGTGATTTACTTGACTCAATTAATAGAATTAAATCAGCAAGAATTAACGTTTTGCAATCAGATGATTTATCTCCACAGACAAAGGAAAAAATTAGCCAGCAGTTAAAAGAGGCTCTATCTCAAAAAGAGCTAGAAAGTAAGTAATCTATTAGCTGATTATCGTCAACAAAAATCTGATTTATACTTTTTGGTATTGAGATTCTCTCAATTTAATCCGAAAGAAATCCGGTTTCTCTACGCAATGCTTTGTACTAAGGCATCATGTAAAAATAATTTGTACAAATTTTATTTCAAACAGATTGCAAATCTAGTTTCCATAAAAAACTGTTCAGGTTATTTTTATACAAATCCTAAGCGACAACCTATGGGTAGCTTGCTTCCCCAAAGGATTACACCAAAATGCCCTTACCCTAGAAGATTAGGGCTAGACTCATAAAAGCTGCGTACGTACTGTAAAAAATATTTAATCAACCCGCACAAGCGGGTTTTATTTTGCAATGCAATAATATATCCAAATAACTATTTAACTATTAAAAATATATGTTACAAAAATTTTACAAATAAGTGAGTCAATACTTTTATATAAAGTCAAAAATTACGAAGAAATATTTCGTTTTTTATATCGATTTGTGTCATATAGGGGATAAAATGCCTACTGAGTAAGCGTTTTCTGATAAAAAACAGATATTGCCTAAAGATCAGAAGTTAACTGTGGCTGCCGATGCCGCTAATAACTTCAAGTAGAGAACACGCATCAAAGGAGCCGAAGAAGCATGTTCACACACGTCAAGTCCACCATTAGACACATTGCGCCTGATAACTTACGCGGACGTAGTTTAATCAAGGTGGTCTATGTCGTGCTTGAGTCCCAGTACCAGAGTGCTTTGTCGCAAGCAGTTCGCACGATTAACGCGAACAATCCCAACTTGGCGATTGAAATCAGCGGGTACTTGATTGAGGAACTCCGCGACCCAGAGAATTACGAAGAGTTTAAACGAGAAATTGAGAGTGCGAATATCTTCATCGCTTCCCTCATTTTCATCGAAGACTTAGCACAGAAAGTAGTAGCAGCAGTAGAACCACACCGCGATCGCTTGGATGTTTCCGTTGTCTTTCCCTCCATGCCAGAAGTAATGCGCCTGAGTAAAATGGGTAGCTTTTCTTTGGCACAGTTGGGTCAGTCAAAAAGTGCGATCGCTCAATTCATGCGGAAACGCAAAGAAAAATCCGGTGCGGGATTCCAAGATGGAATGCTGAAGCTTTTGCGAACCCTGCCGCAAGTACTGAAGTTCCTCCCAATGGACAAGGCACAGGATGCCCGAAATTTCATGCTCAGTTTTCAGTATTGGCTAGGTGGTTCTCCAGAAAACCTGGAAAACTTCTTGCTGATGCTAGCTGATAAATATGTATTTAAAGGTTTAGAGAAACAAAATTTTGAACCTTCTACATATCAGCAGCCGGTGGTTTACCCTGATTTAGGGATTTGGCACCCTTTGGCTCCCAGTATGTTTGAAGATGTCAGAGAATACCTCAATTGGTATACAGCTCGTAAGGATATTTCTAGCGATCTAAAAGATCCCCTAGCTCCTTGTGTCGGGTTAGTATTGCAACGCACTCACCTAGTTACAGGGGATGATGCCCATTATGTAGCAATGGTGCAGGAATTGGAAGCACTAGGCGCACGGGTATTACCTGTGTTTGCTGGTGGTTTGGATTTCTCCAAGCCTGTGGATGCCTACTTTTATGAACCGACTACTAATATACAGTTGGTAGATGCAGTGATATCGCTGACTGGTTTTGCTTTAGTGGGTGGCCCAGCTAGACAAGACCATCCCAAAGCAATTGAGTCACTCAAACGCTTAAACCGTCCTTATATGGTGGCGTTACCCTTAGTTTTCCAAACCACAGAAGAGTGGATGGATAGCGATTTAGGTTTGCATCCGATTCAAGTAGCTTTGCAAATTGCGATTCCTGAGTTGGATGGGGCAATTGAGCCAATTATATTATCGGGTAGGGATGGGACTACAGGGAAAGCGATCGCCCTGCGCGATCGGGTTGAAGCTGTGGCTGAACGCGCCTTAAAATGGGCTAGCCTCCGCCGCAAGCCGAAGCTTGATAAAAAAGTCGCGATCACCGTTTTCAGCTTCCCACCAGATAAAGGCAACGTCGGAACCGCCGCTTACTTGGATGTATTCGGTTCCATCTATGAGGTAATGAAAGCCCTCAAGAATAATGGCTACGACTTACCCCAATTGCCAGAATCAGCCGAAGCGTTGATGCAAGAAGTCATCCATGACGCTCAAGCGCAGTACAACAGCCCTGAACTCAACATTGCTTACAAAATGTCGGTTCCTGAGTATGAGGCACTCACCCCCTACTCTCAACGCTTAGAAGAAAACTGGGGCCCACCTCCGGGACATCTCAATAGTGATGGGCAAAACCTGCTGATTTATGGTAAGCAATTCGGTAACGTCTTCATCGGTGTTCAACCTACATTTGGTTACGAAGGCGATCCAATGCGGCTGTTGTTCTCCCGTTCAGCTAGTCCTCACCACGGTTTTGCTGCCTACTACACTTACCTAGAGCAAGTTTGGAAGGCTGATGCTGTACTGCACTTTGGTACACACGGTTCCTTGGAATTCATGCCAGGTAAACAGATGGGGATGTCTGGTGATTGTTATCCAGATAACTTGATTGGCTCAATTCCCAACTTGTATTACTACGCAGCCAATAATCCGAGTGAAGCGACAATTGCCAAACGTCGGAGTTATGCCGAAACGATTTCCTACTTGACACCTCCAGCAGAAAATGCTGGTTTGTATAAAGGTTTGAAGGAACTCAGCGAGTTAATTGCTTCCTACCAAACCTTGAAAGATAGTGGACGCGGTATTTCCATTGTTAACAGCATTATGGATAAATGCCGGATCGTTAATCTGGATAAGGATATTGACCTGCCAGAAACCGATGCCAGAGATATGAGTGCCGAAGAGCGGGATAATATTGTTGGCAACGTCTACCGCAGGTTGATGGAAATCGAGTCACGGCTGTTGCCTTGTGGGTTGCACGTGATTGGGAAACCGCCAAGTGCAGAAGAAGCGATCGCAACTCTGGTCAATATCGCTAGTCTAGATCGTCAAGAAGAAGGACTTCAAGGCTTACCGGGAATTATCGCTAACAGCATTGGGCGTAACATTGACGATATTTACCAAAATAACGACAGAGGCATTTTAGCAGATGTCCAATTGCTGCAAGATATCACCTTAGCAACTCGTGCAGCAGTTAGCGCCCTTGTCCAAGAGCAAATCGACGCTGAAGGGCGAGTTTCTCTGGTTTCTCGATTGAATTTTTTCAACATGGGCAAAAAGGAACCTTGGGTAGAAGCATTGCATAAAGCAGGTTATCCCAAAGTTGACACAGCCACACTCAAACCCCTATTTGAGTATTTGGAATTCTGCCTGCAACAAGTTTGTGCCGATAACGAACTGGGAGCATTACTCAGAGGCTTGGAAGGTGAGTACATCTTACCTGGGCCTGGTGGTGATCCCATCCGCAACCCGGATGTCTTGCCCACGGGTAAGAATATCCATGCACTCGATCCGCAATCCATCCCAACAACAGCAGCAGTACAATCAGCCAAAATCGTCGTAGACAGGCTTTTGGCACGTAACAAGGCAGAAAACGAAGGAAAATGGCCAGAAACCATCGCCTGCGTCCTCTGGGGAACCGATAACATCAAAACCTACGGTGAATCCCTAGCACAAATTATGTGGATGGTGGGCGTGCGTCCGGTTCCCGATGCCTTGGGACGGGTGAACAAATTGGAATTGATATCTCTAGAAGAGTTGGGACGCCCCAGAATTGATGTGGTAATCAACTGTTCCGGTGTATTCCGCGACTTGTTCATCAACCAAATGAACCTGCTAGATCAAGGGGTGAAGATGGCAGCTGAGGCAGATGAACCCTTAGAAATGAACTTTGTTCGCAAACATGCTTTGCAGCAAGCTGAGGATATGGGGATTAATCTGCGTCAAGCAGCGACACGCGTCTTCTCCAATGCTTCTGGTTCCTACTCGTCAAATATCAACTTGGCGGTAGAAAACAGCACTTGGGATAGTGAAGCCGAGTTGCAGGACATGTATCTCAACCGGAAATCCTTCTCGTTCAATTCTGATAACCCCGGAATAATGGACGAATCTCGACAGATTTTTGAAAGCACCTTGAAAACTGCTGATGCAACTTTCCAAAATCTGGATTCTTCCGAGATTAGTTTGACGGATGTTTCCCACTACTTTGATTCAGATCCCACTAAGCTTGTGGCAAGTCTGCGGAGTGATGGTAAAAAACCAGCATCTTATATTGCAGACACTACCACAGCTAACGCTCAAGTGCGGACATTATCAGAAACCGTGCGCTTAGATGCGCGTACCAAATTGTTAAATCCCAAGTGGTACGAAGGGATGCTGAATCACGGTTATGAAGGTGTGCGCGAACTATCCAAACGGTTGGTAAATACAATGGGTTGGAGTGCGACAGCTGGCGCTGTGGATAACTGGATTTACGAGGATACTAACGAAACCTTCATCAAAGATGAAGAAATGCAGAAACGATTGATGAACCTTAATCCCCATTCTTTCCGTAAGGTTGTATCAACTTTGTTGGAAGTAAATGGACGCGGTTATTGGGAGACTAGCGAGGAGAATTTAGATCGTCTGCGCGAGTTGTACCAAGAGGTAGAAGACCGGATTGAAGGGATTGAGTAGGAAATAAGTAGAGTAATCTACACTTCTTAATATAATCTAAAGACCTGTAGAAACATTATGTGTTAAGTTTCTACGGGTCTTTTGTATAAAAAACTACTAAATAACACTTTTGTAATTTCAAAATCAGGTTTTGAAATTACATTATCATAAACTGTCAAAATGATAGAATTAAAAACATTTTATTTGTTTGTGCAAACAGGTAAAAGCTGAAAAAGCTTGTTTTATAGTTTTTTGAATAATAATAATGATAATCTTATAAAGGAGAAATATTTTTTGCATGAAGTTGGCAAATAATTTATTTTTTGGTGTATTCACATGCAATAGCAATCCAAGCATAAATTCACCAAAAAGTAAGGTTCTCCTACAAAAGAACAAGTATAAAATTAAATAAATTTCTTATGTATTTTAAAATTGCTTATTGCTTATAATAAAAGTTTTGGCTATAAATAAAAATAATTCTGATAGATATAATTTAGTATTTTTGTAGAACTAAATTTAATAGGAAAAAGTTTCTTAATCAGCAAAGTAATAAATATAAAACTAACTTTACAATTTTGATAAAATTGATAATATGTTGACATTTGACTTTCACAGCATATGGGAAAGACCATTTTGATGACTTCGCAAGCTCTTGGTATTTCATTAGCTATTATCATTAACTTTTAGCTATTGATAATCGACTATGGGAAAATCACATTTTATAGGACTCAATGACTTTAGACGAAAAGTTAGATGTGTATAGAAGCTGACATTCTTTCTATAAATCTTGACATTTATCTTACTACTTTGGTAGTATACTGGCAAATATTTAAGAATACCGTAGTTCATGGAACAAAATATTGGTTTTGAATTAGACATACCAGAGAAATTCTTGCTGCCTCTAGCTCTAAGGATTAAAGGAAAAATGAAAATATCTGAGTATATTCATTTTAAAGGCATGAAAGTAGATGAAATAAAAAAATGGATTAGTCACTGTGATAGTATTATTCCAGGTATTCTTCTGAAAGAAGTGGTAAATTTTCCTCATAGAGTAAACTTCAAAAACTAAACTACATTGATTTTTGATTTGAATTTTTTTGCACGGTAGTATTTAAGACCGTGCATTATTTTTTCATAAAAAACCTTTAGTATGTTATGTTTGTACAAACATAAATAGTTTTGTGGAGGTAGTTAATGGCTTTGGTCATCGCTGGTATAAAAGGACGAATGGGTGACACCAACTTTTATCAAGCAACGATAAAGGCTCGTGACCTAGTGCAAGGAGTACGTGCAGCAAACGAACTCGATGAATGGACAACAATGAGCATTGAGGATCGATTGCAAAGAGAACCTGATCTTAAAAGAATTCAAGAACAAATAGCTCCTTACATTGCTGAAGCGAAGGATCGTTTCTTCGGTTCCATGATTGTGCTTGTTTATAAAGGAGAGATTCATTTTGAGAGCATCAAAGAATGGGTGGATAAAAAGGCCCCGCGCGCTTACCAATCCGTGGCAGATAATATAGGTGCTATTACTATTGAGGGTGGCGCTCTGATTATGCTTGATGGTCAACATCGCCTTCTAGCTCTTGAAAAGGTGGTCAAAGGCGAAGTAATAGGAGAGTACCGTGATCAAGTGCCAAACGATGATGTTTGCGTCATTTTTCTCGCTCACGAAAGCAATGAAAAAACGCGGCGTATTTTCAATAAAGTTAACCGCTATGCTAGACCAACTAGTCGCGGTGACAATATTATCACCAGTGAAGATGATCGCAGCGCTATCATTGCGCGGAAATTACTAAGTGATGGTGCTCCACTAGGTGTAAGGGTCAAAGGTAGTAGTGATGTAATCGTTGAGTGGAAGAACAATACTATTGCAGTTCGTAGCACGAAGTTGACAACTATAAGTGTTGTCTACGAAACAGTAAAGCTTATTCTTAGTGATAACGGTGTGCCCAATGATACTACCTCTCGTCCTTCAGAAGATGAACTGGAACAATATTATGAATATGTTGAAAAGTTCTGGAATAAAGTGCTTGAGGGGTTACAGGCTTATCAGAAGGCACTCTCTGACAGCAGCAAAATTCCAGAAATGCGTAAGGATGACCACCCATACTCACTACTATTTAAGGCAGCTGCACAGATTGCTTTATTCAAAGGTCTGATCGCAGCAACACGCAAGAATCGTATAAGCCTTGAAGAAGCTGTACGACGGGCTGATAAAATTGACTGGGCTATGTCTTTACCTGTTTGGAAAAATGTACTTGTAACTCCAGGGGGAACAATGGCTAGGGCACAACAAGCACAGAATTTAGGAGGAAAGCTGATTGCATACTTAATTGCAGCTGAGAAAATGACGGAACAAGAAACTGCACAGATCCAACGAGAATACAGCAGCGCACATGGAGTAGACATTGATGATCCTGATGTTAAATTAATGCCTTTACCTAAACCTGTTGTCGAGTCAGTAGAAGCTGTAGAACCTTTAGTATAAATGCAGGAATGGATTGAAACTGCTCAAGAACAAGCTCGTTCAATTTATAAATCGAGCTAAAGTTTGATGTCTGCCTAATTGATGAGAATATGAAGTGCGATCACACTCACTCTTTCACAACAAGCGATCGCTTTTTTTGAGGTTTTCTGCAAGGCGATCGCTCCTTCTTCCACAACAGGCGATCGCTACATTAGTTACAACACAAGGAAAATCGCTAGGAAAGCTATAATTTATTCAAAGTGAAACTTATATCCCTTTATGTTAACGCTTGAGCAAATTGAGTCTGCCATTCTTCAACTGTCACCTGATGAGTATAAAAAACTCATAGAGTGGTTTGCTGATTTGGACTATCAACGCTGGGATAAGCAATTAGAGAAAGACATTGCTGATGGAAAATTGGAAGCTTTAGCACAGGAAGCGATCGCTGAATTCAAGGCGGGTCACTGTCGGGAAATCTGATGCACTATACAACGCGACGTTTCTGGCAATGTTACAATGCTCTGCCTGAAAATGTGCAACAGACTGCCGATCAATGCTATGAGTTACTGAAAACAGATTCGTCACATTTATCACTCCATTTCAAAAAGATTGGCAACAAGTATTGGTCAGTTCGAGCAGGACTAAATTACCGAGCTTTAGGTGTCGAGGTAGAAGGTGGAATTTCGTGGTTTTGGATCGGTACACATGCAGAATATGACAAGTTGATCGATAAGTTGTAACTCTGCATAAGAAACCTTTTTATTGCCAAATTTTTGGCTGAGGGGTAGAAAGTGAGTTTGTCTTGTCTATAACAGGCGATGTCTAACGACAACGCTCTGCGTGTCTACGCTTTGTTTTTGAGGTTTTCTAAAAGGTGATCGCTCTTTTGTTAACTATTTTTCTTTAAGGCAAAATTTCAAAGCTATCGCAGTGCTGAGGTCGATATAATCTAAAATCTCACTGATCCAAGGTAAATATTTTTTTAATACCATAGCGTTCAGCTATTGCCATAACGCTTGCATCTACAAAATCAATCCGACTATCTGCATACTCATCCAAGATTTCCGCCACACGAATTATATCTTGGTCTGTTAAAGCTACTAAACTAAATCGACTTGCAGATAGTCCTTGCAAAAAAGCTACAACTATAGCTACACCTGCATTACGTCCTACTAAATAAGCTAATTCTGCCAATACTGTTTGTGGTAACATTTTCTTCAATAAAGTAAATCAGTGGAGCAGTATCCAAACCGACAATTTGCCCCTGTAGCTGGACTAGCCATTCCATGAATCACGTTCCTGATTAACGTATTCTTGAGCATCAACGCCATTCCAGATTTCTTTACCTAACCCACGTAATTTGAGGATACTACGCTTTGGCTTAGGTATCATCGTCATCTGTTGATGAATTAAGCTTGACAAGTCTTCAATTAAGCGTATTTGCTCTTCAGAAGTTAGGCTTTGAGCTTGCAGTAGTACTTCTTGGTAATTAGACATAAAATTTATATTTCCGCTTCTCTGGATTCTAAGTCAAATATATACAGACAGACTGCATTTCTTTATTTTACAAATAAACGTAGACAGGCTTGATATCTGCTTGTTTATCAGAATAACTATTGCGAGCGCACACTTTTCCACAACAGGCGATGTCTAACGACAAGCCCGGAGTTTCGAAGTCTCCGGCTTTGCGCTACGCGTCTACGCTTTGTTTTTGAGGTTTTCTGTAAGGCGTAGGCGTAGCCCGTCGTAGACATCACTCATCTTTTTATACAGACGCTCTGCTACAGTGCAATCATAGAGTCAGCGATCGCTTTTGGAAATGTGGAGAGGTGCGTTAGCGTAGCTCACCGTAGGTATCGCCTATAGTGGTATTGTGTATTAGGTATCACTAGAAGCAAGGAAAATAGATGAAGAGGATAGAATAGTTTGTAGGCTAGGCATGTTTCCTGGTTTAATCTTTGCATCTGGAATATCATCATGAATGCTTTAACGGTCAACCTTCAATCAGTATTGGAACTGACAGATGAGCAGTTTTTTAATCTATGTCAGGCAAACCGTGACTTGAAGTTTGAACGCACTGCAACCGGAGAATTAATTATCATGCCACCAACCGGGGGAGAAACCGGAAATCGTAATGGTAGACTAAATCAACAATTATTTAATTGGTCAGATACCGATTTGACTGGCATCGCTTTTGATTCTTCTACTTGTTTTAAATTACCTAATGGTGCAGATCGTTCACCTGATGCTTCTTGGATAAAGTTAGAACGATGGGATGCCTTAACTGAAGAAGAAAAACAAAAGTTTCCCCCCATTTATCCTGATTTTGTAATTGAGTTACTTTCGCCAAGTGATAGTTTGAAAGTTGCTCAGGAAAAGATGAGGGAATACATAGATAATGGTGTGCGTTTGGGTTGGTTAATTAATCGTAAATCGCGGCAAGTGGAGATTTATCGGCAAAACCAAGAGGTTGAGGTGTTGGAATCGCCTGTTACTTTGTCAGGAGAAGATGTTTTACAGGGATTTATTTTAAGCCTTGAGGCGATTTGGTAATTGAATAACCAATGTATTACAAACCAATAAAAGTAATTAATAAAATAGTATGAGTATTATACCCAAAGGGATAAGTATAATTTATGGGGACTTTAAATACAAAAAGACCAGCCTCCCACAGCTGGTCTAAAAAATGTTTTTGCGTTGTCTTCTCAAGAGAGTTAAAACCAAATTGCGCGTTCCCAAAATGCAACAGGCAACTTTTCTTAACAATATTGTAACAGCCAACACAGATTTTTCCAGAATATTCATCAAAAAAAGATATGGGCAAAGCTTAAAAGCCTCTATCTATCAGGAGAATTTAAAAGATCGCAAGGTATACATAGGAGAGATAAAGGCAGAAAAGGGAGAAGATTTTACCTTGTCTCCCTTATTCTTCTTATCCCTGCATCAGTCTCAACCGATCAATTTCAACTTGACAGGCTACTGATGCAGGGAGCGATTTCTGCATCTGTTGATGTTTCGCCTACGCGGAGGATTTTAGCCCCCAATTGCTGCAACTTCACATCAAGTCGATCGTAGCCGCGATCAAGGTGCTGTAAACCCTGAATTGTGGTTTGTCCTTCTGCTGCTAGTCCTGCGATGACTAACGCTGCCGATGCTCGTAAGTCTGTACCTAATACTGGTGCGCCAGATAATTTTGGTACTCCCCGAACGAAAGCAGCATTGCCTTTGACACGAATATCTGCCCCCAAACGATTCAACTCTGAGGCATGACGCAAGCGATTTTCAAAGACGGATTCGTTAATTACGCTGTCGCCTTCTGCCACTGCCAGCAAAGCCATGAATGGCGCTTGCATATCTGTGGGAAAACCTGGATGGTATTGAGTTTCAATATCCGTTGCCTTAAGGGTTTCCGCTGGCAGAATGTGTAAGTGATCGGGCTTTTCATCAATTATTGTCACTCCAATATCCCGCAGCTTGGCAATTACTGGGATGAGATGTTCTGGAGCCACTGGCGAGAGAATAAGTTCTGAGCGGGTAATTGCTGCTGCCAGCAAAAACGTCCCAGCCTCAATGCGATCGGGAATAATGCTGTAGTCAACAGAATGCAACTTGGGGACTCCTTCGATAATAATCCTGCTAGTCCCCGCGCCCTTAATCTTCGCTCCCATCGCGTTACAGAAGTTAGCTAGATCGACTACTTCCGGTTCTCTGGCAGCATTTTCGATGATCGTTTCACCCTCTGCCAAGGTAGCCGCCATCATCAAGTTTTCTGTCGCTCCAACGCTGGCAATGTCTAAGTAAATCTTTGCACCTTTTAATCTCCGGCTGCTGCCAGGGACGTAGGCATTACAAATGCCATGCTCAATTTGTACTTCCGCTCCCATTGCTTGCAGTCCTCGAACATGCAAGTCAACTGGTCTTGCCCCAATAGCACAACCGCCTGGTAAGGGCATCTGTGCTACTCCCAGTCTTGCCAGAATGGCTCCAATGGCGAAAAAACTCGCCCTCAACTGGGTAACTAATTCGTAGGGAGCTTTTGATGTTTTAATCTCGCTGGCGTTGATATCTAAAATGTCACCTTGTCGTGTTAATTGCACACCCAAAGCTGATAACACTTGACCCATCCGCTCTACGTCCGCTAATAAAGGGACATTACGGATACGACAATCGCCCGGACACAGCAAGGCTCCAGCCATGATTACCAGTGCTGAATTTTTTGCCCCGCTAATTTTCACATGACCCCGCAAAGGATGCCCACCCCAAATTTGCAAGACTGAGGAGTCTGCTTCTGGAGCCATTTTGGCATCTGGTAAGCTGGTAGAAGGATTAATAAGCCTACCTCCAAAAGTAATACGTATTTTATATGTTTGAAGTTGGTTTTGATTCTACAGTAAAGATTCAAAATGTCCACGTTTTAAAGCAGTGTTTTGTATAAAAAATTTTTTTTGGGGTGAAAATGCAGGCTAAAAACAAGCAATAGTAGGCTTTTTGAGCTTTTTAAAAAAATTAAAAACAAGAATGAATAAGTAGTAATTTTAAGCAAAAATAAATACTCAGTAAAATAACTTAAGTGTTCTCTAAAAATCAATGCTGTACTGTTCAGTTAATATTTTGATTCGACCTTGTGCCTAAAAAACTCGTTTATAGTTAGAGACTTTTAAGGAGGCGTTATGCTTTTACTTGACAAAGGTAAAACATAACGCAATAATAAGAAATTGTCGATAAGCAAAAATGCCAGCGGAACTGGCGGAATTGGCAGACGCGCTAGATTCAGGTTCTAGTGCCGCAAGGCTTCCGGGTTCAAGTCCCGGGTTCCGCATACTATCTAAGTTAGGAGTTAAAAGTCAAGAGTTATGAGTTGAAAGACAACTAAATTAACTTCTAACTATTAATTTCTAACTCCTAAGTTTTTGATGTTGACCAGTTTACAAAATTCTCTAGTCAAGCAAATTCGCAAGCTGCACTCCACCAAGGAGCGCCACAAGCAGCAGTTATTTTTACTGGAAGGAACACACCTGTTAGAAGAAGCTTGTGCGGTCAATTACCCACTAGAAACAGTGTGTTGTACCCCAGAATGGCAAGTAGCCCACTCTTCGCTATGGGAAGAAGCTTGTAGCCGATGCGATCGCGCCGAAATTGTCAGTCAAGAAGTCTTGGATGCGATCGCTACCACAGTTCAACCAGATGGTGTGGTGGCAACGGCAAAACGAAGCAAACCCCAAACTCAACTACCATTGACTGGTTTAGTGCTAGCTTTAGAAACGATACAAGATCCCGGCAACCTGGGTACGATGATTCGCACCGCCGCCGCCGCTGGAGCATCAGGGTTGTGGGTCAGTGGAGATAGTGTAGATTTAGATAGTCCTAAAGTTCTACGTGCTTCTGCAGGGCAATGGTTTCGTCTAGCAACAGCCGTAACCAAAGATTTAAAAGCGACAGTCCAACAAAGTCAGCAGGCAGGAATGCAGGTAGTGGCAACCTTGCCCGATGCGACTTTAACTTATTGGGAAGTGGACTGGCGAAAACCCAGTATGATTTTACTGGGAAATGAAGGTGCTGGATTATCGGCAGATTTAGCAGCGATCGCAGATCAGCAAGTCAGAATTCCTTTGAGTCCTGGGGTGGAATCTTTGAATGTGGCGATCGCAGCCGCTTTAATGTTGTACGAAGCTCAACGGCAACTAATTTGTCAGTAATAAATTTTAACTTTTTACCCCAATTGGGTTTTTGTTATTTCTTCAAGATATTGTTCAATATCAGCAACTGCGTCCTCAAGAGCCGCTAAATCAATATCTATCAAGTCTTGATCGAGTTCGACTTCAGTGAAAGTACTAGTATGCAGTTGGGGGATCTCTTCTTCCTCAGTCGAACTTTCTTGTAAGATATCCTCCAACTGTTCGAGGGATTCTTGAAACACTTGATCGGCAGCACGCCGCTGTTCTGGCTGATTTTGCTCCATAATATTAACTTGAAAATCCTGATTTACTGACTTAATTTTGATTCTAGTTCCTACAGATTTAAATTTTGCAACTTATAACATCATAGTTGTGTGCTGTATTAACTTTAGCAGTGGTTATCAAGAATATCGATAGCTGTCTCCAGTTAAGAGGAGGCAGAAGGCAGAAGGCAGGGGAAAGAATTATGATTGATTACCTTAGTTGTGGGTCATTACCCTATTTAAAAAGAAGATATGCTATGAGCATCAAGTGCCATGAGATACAAACTAAGTCTAATGCTTTTAAACATAGGTTACTCCTGCCTTCTGAACGCGATCGCTACGGGTACACTAAATTAAGTTTGGCTAGGTTTAGGTAAGTTTTATAAAACAGGTCTAATACTTAATTTGATAGACTATCCTAAATTTGAAATTATAAAAACTGGTAGCTCAGGGCTGATAACTAACTATGAGTGAAGCCTTATTCTGTATCGAAAATCTGCGAGTTGCCTATCCTGGGCGGAGTGGAGAAGAAGCAAGCTGGGCAGTTGATGATGTATCTTTCACCTTGAAACCAGGTGAAAGAATGGGATTGGTGGGAGAGTCGGGTTGTGGGAAATCAACTATCGGACGGGCAGTAATGCGTTTACTACCAGCCTCTAGCCGTATTCAGGGGCAGGTGACATTTCAAGGAAAATCGGTGTTTGACTTGACACCTAACCACTTGCGTAAATTTCGGGGAGAGGCGATCGCCTTAATTTTTCAAGATCCCATGACACGCCTCGATCCGCTGATGACGATTGGTAAGCATTGTATCGAAACCCTCCAGGCGCACTCACCAGAATTATCAGCGCGGGAAGCCAAAAAAAAAGCACTTGCTACCTTGGCAAAGGTGAATATTCCCGCCAGTCGCTGGAATCAGTACCCCCATGAGTTTAGCGGTGGAATGCGGCAACGGGTAGCGATCGCTTTAGCTTTACTCCTCAACCCTAAGTTTATTGTTGCTGACGAACCCACCACCAGTTTAGATGTCACCGTTTCCGCGCAGATATTGCAAGAATTAACTCGCCTGTGCGGTGAAGAAAACATGGGATTGTTGTTGATATCTCACGATTTAGCAATGGTGGCTGAGTATTGCGATCGCATTGGCGTAATGTACAACGGTAAGATGGTCGAAATGGGTTCTACAGAAACCGTATTTAAGCAACCTCAACATGAATACACGCGATCGCTCCTAAAAGCAGCATTACATATTCAAGCAGTAAATGATAGTGGAGAGTTGATCATTGTTAATGACGAAGAAAAACAATTACCGATTATTAATCAGCAATCTCCAATTCTGAGCGTTACAGAACTAAAGCAACACTATACTATAGAACCTAACTTTATCGAACGACTGCTTAACACACAAGCGCAGACAATTAAAGCAGTAGATGGGATCAACCTGGATATTTATTCAGGAGAAATTCTTGGCTTAGTCGGGGAATCAGGTTGTGGTAAAAGCACACTATCACGAACAATATTGCAACTAATTCGTCCTACTAGTGGCAAAGTTGAGTTTTTAGGACAGGATTTAACTAAACTATCGCGTCAAGAAATTCGTTCCTCGCGGCGACAAATACAAATGGTCTTTCAAGACCCTCATGCTTGTCTCAATCCAGCGATGACAGTGGGACAAAGTATTGCAGATCCTTTATTTATCCACAATTTAGCTAATCCTGCCAAGGCAAAAGAACAGGTTTTGTGGATGCTAAATAAAGTTGGATTAACACCGCCAGAAGTGTATTATGAGCGTTACCCGTCAGATTTGTCTGGTGGACAACAGCAACGAGTAGCGATCGCTCGTGCTTTGATTACTCACCCTAAACTCTTAATCTGCGATGAACCAGTAAGTATGTTAGACGCCAGCGTTCAGTCGCAGGTGCTGGATTTGATGTTGCAATTAAAAGAAGAGTTTGAATTAACTTATCTATTCATCACTCACGATCTTTGGTTAGCTAGATTTTTGTGCGATCGTATTGCTGTAATGAATAGCGGTAAAATTGTCGAACTTGGTCTTACAAAAAAGATTTTTGCCAATCCTCAGCACCCTTATACCAAAACCTTACTAGCTGCTGCTCCCTTACTAGCACGCGCTTAACTAAATAAGATCAAGAGTTATGAGTTCAAAATTCCTAACTCTCTTCTCTTCCCTCAAGTAATTTAGTTGTTTCTTCACTCGAACCATATAGCTCAACGTACCTTTTAAACAGCAACGCACTCTCGTGATTTGAAGTCTTACTTAAAGTGAATAAACGCTCTATATTTTTCTCAGCTAAAGCTCTTAGATAAGGCAAATCTTCAAAAATTGTCAAACAAGAAGCAAAATGCAATATTATTTGTAATAATGGCTTTGGCCACTCTAGGTCACTATAAATATCTATAAACAACTGATGTTCTGAGTCATTTAATGGGAAAGCATGAAATATAACAATTATCCTTTTGTTATTGTAGACTGGAATACTTAGTTCAACAGTGTAGGGAGTATGTAATATTAAATCCACCTCTACAGTTGGTTGTCGCCAAATTCTCAAAGGATTAGCTGGCGAATCTAATATAGTCTGAAATGTGATTTTACCACCAACATTTGTAGTTTGGAACTGGCTGATATTAATAATTTTAAGATTATTAAGGCTAAACCTATGAACTGTTTCTAAATGTTTTAAGTTCAATAGATGATATATTTGGCAAATATAAGGAAAAGGTAAAATATACTCCTGGCTAATCATGTGTAGCTTTCTTAATTGAAGCTTATTAGCTTGAGTGCGATCAAGGTATTCTTGATATTGACTGGGGTCTAAATCATTGCTATTGAAGCTTTCTTCCGGTTTTAGATATAGCCAACTCACAAAAAAGAAAGAGGCTGTAAATAGCTGAAATATTTCTATAGTAGATAAAGAACCATTGGCAAATGCGGCTATACTTCTATCAGTTACTCCAAAAAGCCAAGATGGAATACCAAAAAGCCAAATACTACTTTTTATTTTATCTATAAAAAGCGCTATTTCAACAATATTTGAAATTTTACTGTCTTGAGTAGCACTGAATTTATCACTAACTTTTAAACAATTAATAGACATAGTATAGTACTTTTACTCAATTTTATATCAGTAAAATTTATATTCATATTAATTTTAAAGATTAAGACATGATAGTGACCTCTGTCTTTAGCTATATATAGAACTTGTAGTGATTGCTACTAACTTAAAATCAGTTCTTTGTAAATATTGTTACAAAATACAATTTATTGTTATCTACAATCCTAAACTCTATGTATATACAAGCATAATTAAATTAGTTGTAAGTCTTCATTTTAAAGTATTTGAGATTCTAAAATCTGAGGTAAAATTTAAGAAAAATAACATTAATAAAATATTTATACTTACTAAATTAAAAAAATCAAAATTATTTCAATTTGACAAAAATAGTATATCATTTTTATGCCAAAAGTTGATGTTTCCTGATATAATAAAATTATTTATTGCTGTAGGATTGAATAAGGAATAATGCGTTAGTAATAAAAACTTAAGATTTAAAAATAAGGAATTATACAATTTTTTTGTTACACAAAATACAGTAGATAGTGCGTTGGAATTTTCCTCTAATTATAGCAGTTGTGGTATCTTCCCTAGTAGCGCATCACATACTTGCTAGTAAGGTTAAACATGATCTTATGTAAGGTACGAGATCGCTACCTGGCAAAGTAGCTGTGACAATACGATAAAAGCCGTAGAATTGCTACTGTTAACACTGTATTATTTTTGAATATTTCTGAAGATTTTTTTGACACGGTACAATGACTATTCGCCATGCGACTGAAACTGACTTGCCTGCAATTGTGGCAATTTATAATGCTGCAATTCCTAGCCGTATGGCAACCGCTGACTTAGAACCAGTATCCGTGGAAAGTCGCCTTACTTGGTTTAAGGGGCGATCGCCTTCACAACGTCCACTTTGGGTAATCGAAGTAGAAGGAGTAATTGCTGGATGGCTTAGTTTCCAATCCTTTTATGGGCGACCCGCCTATAGTAAAACTGCTGAAATTAGTATTTATATCGCCCCTAGTTTTCATCGGTGTGGCTTGGGACGGCAACTCTTAGCACAAGCAATTAGCGAAAGTCCCAGTTTGGGTTTAAAGAGCCTAGTATGCTTCATTTTTGCCCACAATCAGCCCAGTTTAAAACTTTTTGAAACGTTTGGTTTTGAACGCTGGGGACATTTGCCTAACATTGCCGAACTTGACAGCGTTGAACGGGACTTAGTGATCATGGGACTGCGAATTAGTAAACCTGTTGTTTAAGGCGATCGTTATTTTTTGGGACTTGTAAATTCAATTCGGTAACAATTGGTCTGAATTAATTTCCCATAACCATTGTGATGATTCTCAGGTAATTCCTAGAGGATGGGTAAGTGATTGCTTTTTTCTCACTGTTCTTATTTCACATCGTAGCTTGATCAAAATTAACCGTTAAGCTATTGTTTGTATAAGTAGTTGTAATAGAACAAATTATCGATGGCAAAAAACAAAAGGAAAGTTAGGGTGATCGTCCTTAGTTGCTGTCCCAACTTTTTACTCATTTATCAACCCACGTTCGCTTAAATCAGTTACACAACATTACGCTACATTTCGCTTCTTTCTACCGAAGATACCTAACTTAAAAATTGCATCAATATAGCAGTTTTTGGTTGAATGCAGTATAGTTTTGACCTCTCTCCTATAATGAGAGGGGTTTTGATCCTTACTCCCCTTCCCTTGTAGGGAAGGGGTTGGGGATAAGGTCTGTATTAGACTCAACTGCAAACTGCTATACTATCTTCTAACGTCTTGAAATATGTAAAAAAAATTAGGGTGAGCAGTCTTTATCTCAGTTATTCAAAGTCTAGGATTGACATTCTTGACTTCTGATATGTTTATATACTTTATATCCTCCATAAGTCAGTAATGCTCCGACTGCTACAATCCCACCCACTGGTACAGTAATTGGAGCAGCCATCACTGTTGTAATAGCTGTTGTGAAGCCTAACCAACCTGAGATACCACCAGCAGATATAGTAGTAGTCATAACTACAGGTACTGTAGCGGCGGTAATTGATCCTAATCAAGAACCTCCAAGTGCTGCCATCCCTGCAATCAATTCGTTTTTCATTTTATATTTTTCTCCAGGTAATTTTTTTTCACATTACATGATAAGATTTTACTATTTATTTAAGTAGTAAGAGCAAAATTTATGTATATTTTTTATATAAATCCAATTTTTTACCGATACTTTGACAATTAAATTACAATCCTCATACTTAAATCTAACCACTTCGACTGAGTAATCGGTGCACTGCTAGAAATATAGTCAACATCCGCCTCTGCTACAGCGCGAATAGTTTCCAAAGTCACATTTCCCGAAGCTTCAATTTTCACCCGCCTATCCTGCTGACGAATCAATTGCACCGCCTCACGCATCAGATCCAAAGGCATATTGTCCAACATAATAATGTCAGCCTTGTGCTGCAAAGCTTCTTTCACCTGCTCTAAACTTTCCGTCTCTACCTCTATAGTCAAAGGATAAGGAATCTGAGAACGAATACGGGTAACAGCCTCTGCAATTCCCCCAGCCGCCGCAATGTGATTATCCTTAATCATCACCGCATCATCCAACCCCATACGGTGATTAATCGCCCCGCCCAAAGCAGTCGCGTACTTTTCCAACAGTCTTAGCCCTGGCGTAGTTTTACGCGTATCCACCAACTGAGCAGGTAAATCAGCAATTTTCTCTACATATATATTAGTCAGCGTTGCAATTCCACTCAACCGCATAGCCAAATTGAGCGCTACTCGTTCCCCCATCAGCAGTGCATCCAGCGAACCATGAATTTCAGCTATCACCTGTCCCGGCTCACACCATGCACCTTCAGCCGCAACCGTCACAAAGCTGACCTTCTCATTCAAAATCTGAAACACCCTAGCTGCAACTGGTAAGCCAGCAATTATCCCTGAAGCTTTAGCGATCCATTTAGCAGAGCCTAGCGTCACATCTTCTACTAGTAGAGTATTTGTAGTGCGATCGCCTCTGCCGATATCCTCCAACAACCAGGCACGCAACAGTGGATCTAAAACCAGCCAGGGCGGCAAAACACCAGAATAGCTCACAAATTAAAATGC
>NZ_JBALDD010000032.1:0-75019 GCF_036917555.1 Nostoc sp.
CGCTAGTAAAGTAATTTGGCGTTTTACTACTGAAGACGCTCGTGTCAAACTTAAACATCTTTATCCAATTTTTGAACCCGATCAAACAGGTGATTTTAATGCAATATTTTAGTCTTGCCACGCCAATAGCCTTTTCTTTCAGTAAATCCTCTAGTTGTAGTATCTTTTGCAACTAAAATAGCGAATTTGCCCAAAATTTTTTTGAATACTTTCCCTTAAAAGAGAAGAAGCTAGTTCTTCAACAGATACTTCTTTTAAAGCAGCAGCTGTAATTCAAGATTCTTGAGTTTCTTGACTGATGTAAATATTAGTACCAATCATTGTTAACTCTTTCTACTTTTTTACACGATCTCAAAGATCATCAGCAAAAATTTTAGTCATGTAATATTGGTTTTCTTTTTTCTAATCAACTAACGAGATCGGCGATCGCCTCTGAAGCAGGGACTACAGCTTCAGGCTGATAGTGGATGCCAGCTTGCTTGAAGCGATGTAAAACTTCACCCAAGCGATCGCAGTCTGCAATCAAACTGATCCTGACATAACCCTCACCTGCAACCCCAAAGGCATTACCTGGAGTAACCACAACGCCTGTTTGTTGCAACACGTTCAGGGCAAAATCTGTGGAACCAACACCAACGGGACACTTCACCCAAAGATACATCGTCGCCTTGCTTTTGGGGATATCCCAACCCAACTCTCCTAACCCGTGAATGAGGAAATCGCGGCGGGTACGGTAGCGTTGTTGTACCTCATGCAAATACACATCTGGCAGTTGCAAAGCTGTTTCAGCTGCTGTTTGCAATGCTGCAAAAATGCCGTAATCCAAGTTAGTTTTCAGCGTCCGCAAACCTTGAATTACATGGCGGTTCCCCACAACAAACCCGACGCGCCAACCAGCCATATTGTAGGTTTTAGATAAGGTGTGAAATTCCACACCAATATCTTTCGCACCGGGAATTTCTAACAAGCTAGTGGGTTGATAACCATCAAAAGCTAACTCGGCATAACACAAATCATGCACCAGCAAAATTTCATATTTGCGGGCGAAGGCGACAATTTCTTCAAAAAATTCGCGGGGGGCGGTGGCGGCGGTAGGATTGCTGGGATAGTTGAAATAGAGAATTTTAGCTTGTTTGGCAACCTCGTCAGGAATGGCAGCTAAATCAATTAACCAGTCATTTTCAGGTTTAAGAATCAAGCTGTGGATTTTCCCGCCAGCGATCGCCGGGCCGCGAAAATGTGCAGGATAAGCCGGGGAAGGAACCAGAACTAAATCACCAGGGTTAACGTAGGCGAGTGCTAAATGGGTTAATCCTTCTTTAGAACCCAGCAATGGCAAGGCTTCGCTATCAGGATCGAGAACCACACCATAACGGCGATGATACCAGTTAGTGATGGCACAGCGGAAACTAGCTGTGCCCTCAAAGGGTGGATAACCGTGATTGGCAGGATCTTTTAAAGCAGCGATCGCCGCTTCTACTACTGGTGCTGGCGTTGCACCATCGGGGTTTCCCATACCCAAGTCAATTAAATCTAACCCTTGTTCCCGTGCTTTAGCTTTCAGTTCATCTAAACGAGCAAATACATAAGGTGGTAGTTTTTGTATGCGTTCTGCTGGGACAATCCAATTTAAACTCATAAAACCTCGTCACTCATTCCCTTGGGCGAAACTCGATTTGTAGTATCTCTACTATCTATAGGTGCAGTGGTAGAAACCATTGCTGCCATCAACTGTTCTGGCGCGACTTTAAACGGTAGTCGATGGATGTCAGAATTAGGAACTAGAGCCATTTCGGCGGCTATTTGCAATTCGCCTAATGTAATATTCCCCAATCCCAAATCACTTAATTTTTGGGGTAGTCCAATTTCTGTGTAGAACTTTAACAACTGTTGCCGTGCCGATGCTGCTAGTTGATTGCCTTGTAGCATTTCTTCTAAACGCAGTTGCACTAAAATCCCAAAAGCAACCTTTTCCCCATGAATACTGCCATGTCCTGAAATATGAGTTAAACCGTTATGCACGGCATGGGCGGCAACTGTGCGACACTGTGCCCCTCCAAGTCCCCCAACTACCCCAGCTAATAAAACAGTGGCATCTACGACTTCTCGCCAAACCTGACTACCTGGTTCTTCGAGGGCGGCGGCTGACTTTTGCAAGAGGATATCTCGCAAAACTCGTGCTTGTTGCACCGCAGCAATAATTAAAGTGTCTTGCAAGTGTCCACTGCTAACTGAGGCTTCGTACCACTTAGCGATCGCATCACCAATTCCAGCTACTAAGGTACCTTGTGGTGCAGTTTTAATCAAGTCATAATCGAGTATCAATAAATCGGGACAACGAGATAGCCCCACATCGTAGACAAAAGCCCCATCTTCCGAATAAACATTCGATAAGGCACTCCAAGCTGCACAAGTAGCCCCGGAAGTAGGAATTGTCACCACTGGTAGATGTAACTGCTGCGCGACTAATTTCGCTGTATCCAGGGCTTTGCCACCACCAACACCGATAATTACATCAGCTTTATGTTCTTTTGCCTTTTTCTGTAAAGATTTCAGACTAGCTTCGCAGCAATCTGCACCATAAGAAGCTTGGACAGTATGTAACTGCTGCGCTTCTAAAACTGGTTGTAAATTTTGTTGGCTAATGGCGAGAGTAGACTTACCTGCCACAATTAAGGGACAACTTCCCAAACAGGCAATTTCTGCTGCGGCTGTTTGCAACACCCCAGAACCACGGATTACTTTTGTGGGGGAAACTGTGAGCGTAAATAATGAACTAGAGGTTTGAGTAGACAAAGAAGGTTGAGTTGAAAAATTATTGGGCATATAATCTCGTTTGCCAAAACCTTGATATTTCTTAATCAAATAGACTGGTGATCGAGGATACTTGTTGCCAAGCTGGTTTTTGGATGGCTCCAACCTGACACCCGGCTTATCTGCATTTTAGCCAAGCAATTAAATAGACAAGTCCTGTTGCCGACTGATTGAGTAGTTTGACGACATTGCTTGAATCTATAAATACCCATTGACCTGAAATTCCGAACTATTAAAGTTTTGAATAACCGTATAATTAATTAACATTACCATTGTCAGATTCTCAAGAAAAGCAATCGATAATTGATAATGTGTTGGCGATCGTGCTATCTTATGCAATTTTTAGCTACAGATATATATATAAAGTATGCAAATATATGCCTTTACAACCCCTCGATTTGCTGCAAAGAATTTTGAAAATGGCAACATGGGCAATTAGGACAACAACTGACAAATTACAACTGTCAGTACCCATTACCCCACGCTGATAAACTTTTTCCCACAGTATAACCACTAAAGTGTAAATATCTTAATCTAAAAATAACCATTAATGTATCAGTAAATACAAAATAACTTTTGTTATCCTGATAACAGGTAAATTACTTTTGTTCTCTGGGCATGGGGCATGGGGGAGGCAGTGCAGTCTTCTCCCAAGGGGAGACGCCAAAGGCGATGGGGTTTCCCCAAGTGGAGCAACTGCTGTCATGAGGCATTAATTATCGTAAATTAAAGGGTTTAAGACCCCTACGTCTATACGTAGTATCAGTTTCAGTCGGGATTTAAATCCCCATCTGAAAATGTCTTTAATTTTGAATTTTGAATTTTGAATTTTGAATTGTTAATCTTCTCCTCCGCTCCCCTTGCTCCCTGCCTTTTAAGCAGTAGGTTTTGGCAATTTGGCAAAATTGTCTGTGTAAATTTTGACTGTTACCGGGGAATTTTGATGAGAAACCAGCGAGCGCTTGACCTCACCCAAGTAAACTGGGACAGAAATCCCTGTTTCCGGGTGGATAATAGTACGGGCGCGAACTGTCAAATTTTCGTCTTCCCGTGTACCTGAGCGACCATAAGAAAAAAGATTACTAGCTGCTTGACGTAAAGTTGCTTCTAATTGTGTGGGTGTAATTTGGGGTGATGTGGCAATCACCGCTTGTGTTGAGCCATTGTCATAAACTAAAGTGTACCGGACTGATCCCGGAATCACAGTCCGACTCAAGGGCACTATTGAGAGTCCAAATAAACCAGCAGTCACCACCAGCATAAAGCCAGTCGTACCCACCAACCGAAAGCGGATGCCCCATTTGAGAATAAAAGCCAAAAATGTCAAGGCAGCAAATACCAATGTAGCTATACCTGCCCATTGGGTGTACTGAAGAAAGTTAGCTGTTGTGAGCATAAGGTTGGTTATGGAGGCGTCTTTTTTTCGTTACCGACACACCCATTTTACCGAGAGCTTACACCGATTACCTGTGAGGTTGCATAGATCGAACAACTTGCTCAAGCCTCTTGTATCACCAAGCCTAATTTTGTGCAGTTTCACAAAGAATACACCCTAAAGGTTATCGATCATAATAAATAAAGTTTCAACTTGTGTTTAGCCTAAGTTTAGCAGTGAATGGAGCCAACCTCAGAACAATTGAAACAGTTATACAGAGTCTTGACTTGGCTAACGCGAATGTATCTCCCGGTTTACCTAGCTAGCTAAGATGAGCGAACAGATAACATCGTAGTAATAGCAGGTGAAGAGACAGTTGTAGTAATTAATCCAGAAGGAGAGGTTGATTATGAATAAGCCTAACTTTAGAGAAATGACACGCAAGCAATTGCGAGATTATATCTTACAAAATTGTGGTGAGGCAGAAGCAATTCACGCCCTAGCATTACATGTTCAGTCTAATGGCAAACGTCTTAATTCTGTAGATGAGCTACAACAAATCATCCAAGAAAAATGTAGCCAAGGCTTAGAGCCATAGCTAAAAAACACATAATCATTCTGTTAGTGAGTAATTTAATTTTGTTAGGTTTTAGCGAATAAAACTGGGAAAGAATTGCTTAACCGACTTCCCCAGCCTCCTCAGTTTTTCTAAAATAGTATTGGCTCACCAGAGACGATATGGGAATTTTTAGATGTTTGCAACCTAGTTTGAATACTATCAATTATTGCTAGCCAATCAGCATCTCTGTTCCATTCAGAGTGAATCCTGGTTTTAGTTGCTGCGTCGTAGAGGTTACAAAAAACCACATTTCCTTCTCCAGCAGTTGCAGCGATAATCAGTGGCTTGGAAAAGTCTTGGACTAGCGATACAGCTAAGAGGAAACTTTTAGCAAAGTTCGTTTCTTTCCCAGTCCTAACAACATAAATTTCATCCGCTCTAACAACGATGTCTAACTTAATGTTGTCCCTTTCTCTAAACTCTTTCGTCGTTAATTTAATATCTGATAAATAACCAGTCAGCCCTTTTTGCTGCACAGGAATAGTCATTTTATTATTAATATCATAATTATACCATAGGTAGGATTCCCCGCTTAATTCTCCTTTTTTTACATATAAATAAATAGGTTCTGGTGGGTTACAAAGACCTAATTTTACTTCAGCAATCATGTTTTACATTCCTTTATGAAAGATAAAAATTTTTCAGATATTGCGTCAAATTCAATCTTTTTAAGATAGTGTTTAACTGAATAAAAATAATAAATATACAAAAGGGCATCTACAAGAGATGCCCGTCATGCAGGAAAACCCCAAAGGGATGTCCCTACACCTTCCCAACAATCAGCAACAGTGACTAATTAGGTATTAGTCACACTCACAGACGTGAATATAACAATATTATTAACTTAAAACTCTCAATGTCCCCAGTGCATACACTGAAAAAACTAATAGCTAATTTTGATGAGATGCAAGCCTGTCTTTTTCGTGATAACGATGTACTACTCCAGAAATAGCAGCCAAAATTAGCCATGAAAGCGCATTCAAACGAAAATCAAAGAGGGTTATATCTACTGTATTCAATAAAATCCACCCAACAAAGGACAGAAGATAACTGAAAAATATCAATTTGTCTCCTGTATTTATATATTTTGACTTTTGGAGTAATTGGACACTTATAATCAAAATCCAAGCTAGTAAGCCACAAAATAAAAAAGCACTGGGAAAACCAGTTTCAGCAGATAACATCAAAAACAAGTTATGGGGATGACCCAAGGGAATCTGCATCTTTGCTCTGTAAAGTGTACTAAAACTGCGTAATCCCCAACCAGTCCAAGGATGTTGTTGAGCTAAATACCAGGCGAACTCCCACTGAGTTTTTCGCATTAAAGCGACTGGTCTATCTGGGTACATATCGTCATTTAACCTTGCCCAAAAGAAGGCAGGAACTACCAAGCGAAAAATTTGAGCGACTGGTGAGGGAGCAAAAGCCGCTAAAAGAATACTAGAAACGATCGCAGCAACACTAGCTACAAGAATGCGCCAACCTTGGTAGAGTGCATAAGCTAAACAGGCAAAAATACCGATCGCCCACCCATTACGCGAGTTGGTGAAAATCAAGGTAATGAAATTTGTAATCACCGCCAAGGTTAGGAAGATAAAGGGAACTGGGGACTGGGGCGCACTAAGTCTTTCCCCTCTGCCCCTCTGCCCCTCGGTCACTGAGTTTACGGTGAGCGTAGTCGAACTGCGTAGCCGTTGGCGCAGCGTCTCGTAGAGAAGTGCTGCCCCTCTGCCTTTTATGTTCAATCGCCATTGTTCGATCCACAACCCTAGACCAAGGATGAAAACTATTACTAGATAAGCTGCGAAGGTGTTAGCGTGCAAGAAAAGTGAAGCGATACGACCTGGTGGGTTTCCGCCTGGTCTGATTGTCCAACTAAACACAACCCACACAAACTGGAACTTGAAACTCCAGCCTAAAAATAATTGTCCCAAGCCCATAATTGCTACTGGCATGGAACCAATCACCAAAACCCAAGCCATTTGCCGCAATTGGGTAAATGTTTGAATCAGAGCGCTATGGGCAGCGAAAAGTAAAAAGAATGGTAATAAATTAAATAAGCCGAGGAAAGCTGCTGTTTTGTCTTGGGCAAATCCAGCACTGACGATCAGTAATACACTCAGTAGGGCAAATCCCCAGTTGAGGGGGCGGCGATTAATTTTGCGGGATTGTTTCAGCCAAGTTATTAATGAGACAAAACCTACAGTCACAGCCCCCACTAAAGGACTCAATGGGAAGATTAACAGTGCCCATAGAGAGTAGTTCCAAGAAGATTGCCAACGAGATTTGAAATAGTCAAAAACCTTGTTCAAGCTGGCTCCCAACATTCCTCACGGGTGAGGCGAATTTGAGCTAAGGTGAAGATAGTGGGGATGATTCGACCGTAGTTAGTGGCGATCGCTCTCCAGCCTAAATCCGCAATAAACCAAGTCCACATCATCGGCCCAATTACGGCAAATATCGTGCGGGCTGCCCCATAACGAGCTGCACTTACTGTCATAACCCGTTGCGCCATTTGCATCGCTACATAGCTTTGAAATTGCGTTGCAGCTGCTTCTGAGCCTGTAATTGCCGCTTGTTTGGCTACTTCATAAGTAGCAAAGTGGATGGCAAATTGACGAGCAATTTGCTTCAGTACAAGTGGCTGGAGAAGAGAAGTAACCGCTAGCGCACTACCGCCTTTGAAAAGCAACCCCAAGGGGTCACGTTGTAATAAAAGTGGTAGGGGTTGTTTTAGTTCTGATTTGAGCAGCTGACGCTGCACCTGTACAGTCAATTTTTGCTTTTCCTGTTCCGGTAATTTTTTCCACACCTGTCCAAGCAGATGCAAAAATACTTCTGCTTCTAAATCAATGGTTGCCAGCTGATGAGAATAGGGAATTTTTAGATACTTACATACTTGAACTAAGGCTTGTCGGTAAGTTACCTGCCCTGTGCGTCCCCGTAATACTGTCATCCCATCTGCCGCCAAAAAACGAAAGCGGCTCTCTAGTGCGTCTAACCAAGCTTTGCGGTCTTGGCTTTGCACTTCGATGGGTTCGGGTGTGTGTACATAGTCTAAGGGATTGAACTTACGACTAAATAGAATTGCCGTTAAGTCTTGCAATTCTTCTTCGGTCGCTAACTCTAGCGCCGCCCTCATTTCATCCAATTTCCCTTCCTCCCTTCTGTGCAGCTTTCTGTACCTTATTCTACTATTAGCTTTCAGCAGTCATTAGTAGTAATTTTGTCCTTTGATAATAACCAATAACTAATGACCAATAATTAACTAGGGACTATTGACTCATGACTGATATTGCAGTGATTGGTGCCGGAATTGCCGATTTAGTCTGTGCCCAGCAGTTAAGTCAAGCTGGATATTCGGTGGTAATGGTGGAAAAGTCGCGTGGTTTGGGAGGAAGACTAGCTACACGCCGCTTACATGGAACTTTGGCGGATCATGGGGCTTGTTACCTGAAGCCAAAGGGTGAATTATTTAGACGTTTTGTGGAGATATTGCGATCGCGCCATATCCTCGAAGTTTGGACAGATGAGGTTTACGAACTCACAACAGGTGTTCCTTTATCTGAACCGAAAAACCGCAGTCCGCGTTATGTTGCACCTGGGGGAATGAGTGCGTAGACGCGGAGCGGCTTGTCGTCAGACATCGCTAAATCCCTCGCCCCTGGTCTAGAAATATTACTGAATCAGCGTGTCATCGCTATTACCCCAATTCTTGAAAATAGCTGGCGTTTGACTCTCGAATCTAGTAATGAAGAATTAACTGCAAAAGCTATAGTTGTCGCTATTCCTGCACCCCAAGCTGTAATGTTATTGGAACCTTTGGGTGAGAGTGTATTGCATGCAGCCTTTCTTGATAACTTGCGTTCTGTAGAATTTTATCCTTCGATTAGTGCGTAGATGCAGAGCGGCTTGTCGTCAGACATCGCTGGATATTCTTGTACATCTCAACCCCTCCCTCAGTGGAAAGCTCTAACTTTTGTGGATAATGCTGATTTAGCATGGATTGGTTTAGACAGTAGCAAGCGTTCTAACCCTCAACAACCACATTTTGTGGTGCAAAGTAGCGCTGATTTTGCCCAACTTCATCTCAAATCACAGGATTTACAACCCGCAGGACAATATATGTTGCAACGAGCAGCTGAATCTTTGTCCCTTCCTTGGCTGAATATTCCCGAATGGATGCAAGTACATCGTTGGCGTTATGCCTTTCCTAGCTGTCCTTGGCACCAAGCTTTTTTATCTGCTGGAACTCTTTTACCTTTAGTTTGCTGTGGTGATTGGTGTGGGGGCAATCTTGTAGAAGGTGCGATGCTTTCTGGATTAGCTGCGGCTGATGAAATTAATAATCAATTAGGTCATCTACCTTTTGATAATGTGAACTTTTTAAACGTTTTTACACGATCATTTCATCTGTCGCTAGACTGATTTTGCACCATGTGAGTCGGTATTTTTATAACTGACTAAATCAAAGTGCAACAAATAAGTTTTTTAGATGAAATAGCAAATTTTGCTACGAACCTAAAAAGTGATGTCAATTACTCAAAAAGCTTAACTTAATGAAAAACTTGTTCATAATTCAAGTTGTTTGATTGCTGTTAATCTTGATCCCCTGCCCTTAATGCTGCGTTTTATGTAGATTTTTGCTTTTCTGGCAGAAATTTGAAATAATTAGGATTATAAATATAAAATGTCAATAATTTACCAGCTTATTGGACGCTATTTTAATAAGTCATGCTGTGAGACAGTATAAACTTTAACTAAAATAAGCAAAGCCAAATGTCTGAGATTGTACCAAGATAAGAGGCTAGTTTCGGGGTTGATTGCATCTGTAATTTGAATTAATTTTAACTGATTGTCATCACGACGTTGCCATCTAAAAAAGTTATTCTCTTCACCAAGCATTGACTTGATTAAAAAAGGAGTTTAAAAATCATGAAAACGGTAGTTAATTTAACACAACAATCAATAGTGGGAGAAATTGAAAGTATTTTGAATACATACCCAGCCCATCCATATCAGCAAGCTTTTGCGATTCCTGATTTACGCCAAGAGCTAATTACTTTCGTCCTCAACCGCATTCCCTCCTTTTACAGCGTCATGTCTGACGAACAGATTCCGCTAGCGGAGGCTGAACAAGGAAGCTTGGCTTATTACAAATTGCCTCGTAAACCCTTAGAACAGCAACTACATTTACAGAATTTGATTCACCAAGGTATTTCTTTAATCGTTCAAGAAAAGTCAGATTGGATTAGCCATCGTGTTTGTGAAACAGTTCAACCAGCTTGTGAACCCTCTCACTGGTTTGGTTAATAGTTTTAACAAGATTTGGCTCTCTGCTGAGATATCATAACGTCCGCAGTGAATTTTGAATTTTTGAGCTAATCCCACAACCAAAGGCTGTGGGATTAGCTCAATATTTTTTTAAGTAGATTCCTCTTGAGGTGTAAACTTTGACAATTACTAAGTTCAAAGGATATTCCCAGGATATGAGAAAAATAACTGCTCTAATGCTAAGTATTTCCGTGAGTGTCGGGGTGGAAGCATTAGCACCCAAAGTCACTAATGCCCAATTGTTTTACCCACCAGCAAGCGATCGCCATTCATTAATGGTAATCGGTCAAGGGGTTGTGAGAGTGCCAGCAGATACAGCGGATATTGAGTTAGTATTCAGTAGTGGAGGCAGCAATGATGAGTTACAAATGCAACCATCATCTCTACCCGAAACCCGCCGCATATCCTCACCAACTCTACTTTTTAATTACAAAACAGCAGCAGAACCTTTACCAAACAAAAAATCCCCAACGAAAGCAACTCTTCAGCCTGTAGTAGACAGCTTAGTTGCTAAAGGCATTAGGGCTGATAAAATTCAAGTGCAAATTAACCCTAATTCCAGTGAAAATAACGCCAAAATATTGGTGAGACTAGAAAAACCAACACGCGAACGCGTCCAGGAAATTGTTGCTACAGTAAACAAGTCCACGAGCCAAATTGAAAACCTTTCTGTCAAGAGTGTGGGTGTTGAGTACGCAGTTAATGACTGTCAGGCTTTGCAGAGTTCAGTTTATCAATCAGCGATGAAAGATGCTCAAAGCCGCGCTCAGGCTTTAGCAACTGCAATGGAAGTTAAACTTAGTACTCCTTCTGTCGCCGAGCCATTTTACACATTATTTTATCCCTCATGTAGTTCTAAAACTGGAGTTCCTTTACCGTCGTTTGCTAGTTTTTTATTATCACCAGCTTATAATCCAGATGCTCTGGCAGAAGTTGAAATGAAAAAGGATATTTTTGTGACATACACAACGAAATAAACATTTATATTTAGTGCGATTGCACTTTGATTTAGTCAAAATTGGAAGTGCGATCGCTTAACTATTTTGTCTCTGAGTCGAATCAATAAGAATAGGTGCAATCGCACTTATTATTTACTTCATGTTTTCTAAAGCTATTTATATAAATTTTCATGTTTATCTCTTGATATTACTCAGTATTTACTTAAAGAAAATTCTAGTATTTAAAAATTTCTACTTAAAGATTTGGTTCTAACTTTATCGAAAAACTTTACGGTTTTTACTACTGACAAATAAATAATACATTTAATAAAATGTGCCTAAAGATTTAAAAATATATAGTTATATCTGGAGATCAATAATGGCACAAGGAGATCACATATACTGTAGTATTTATAATAATAGTAAATCTCTGTATCATCATGGAATTGATTGTGGTAATGACACTATTATTCATTATCAAAATAATTATAAACATGAGAAGGATGGAATAATCCTTTGGGTTCCCATGACTGAGTTTGCTAAAAATAGGAAAATTTATATTAAGAAATATGATAAATGCGATCCTCCAATAGTTGTCTTCATGAGAGCAAAACGAAGATTAGGAGAGAAAAACTACAATATTTTTTATAATAACTGTGAGCATTTTGCACATTATTGTAAGACAGGTGAACCAATTAGTCCTCAAGTGGAGAAGGCTAAAGAAATCGTAGGACATAATGGTATTGCTGTCGCTGATGGTTTGTCTAAGAACCTAACAAATGTGATTAAATCGGCGGAATCAAGTAAAAATTATATACATAAAAGTATAGAGAATATATTAAATTTTGGGAGACATTAAGATGACAATGATAATGATAAATAAGAACTTTTTAAACTTACTTTAAAAACAGAGCATATTTTTGTTATTTACGCTCTCACTGTCAGATCAAAATCAGCAAGCAAGATAACCCTATTTATAAGTAAAAGAGCTAATAATCAATTAAATCTCCTGTCTGTAACTCCTGCCATTCTCTATCTTGCTCGTAATGTAATAACATTAACTCAGCCTGTGCTGCCAATATACATCGCCGTTCTTCTAATGACAATTTCATAAACTCCCGACGGCTGATACTCTTAGCTTGTACAAGTGTTTCTGAAGCTTGTAGCTGTGGCATGTCTCTCTGAGGAGTAGAATTTGAGATTTCCATACTTTCTCAGTAATTTTTATAAAAATTCCTAATTTATATTTATTTTACTCCACAGCTATAGGAATCCGTTTTGATTCTTGAGTTTATTAGTGTGGACAGGGAACAGAGAATAGCGAACAGTGAACAGGAAAGAAGGGATAAATCCGTACTGAGTCTTGTTCAAAAATCAAATAGGATTCCTATAGGAGTCCTATATAATATGCATGTTCATAATCAAAATCAAATATTCACTAGAGTCTAGACTAAATTGCTGATTTCAAGCTCCAATAATGAAAAAACTCCAGAAATGTTTGTGACAAATCTGGAGCCAGGAAAGATACGCATTTACCTATACCAAATTTTCACCCTGAGAAAATCCTACGTCATCAGGGTATACACTCAAATGTAGATAAAAGTGTTTGAGGATTCTCGTTTACATTCCTTCTCTGTTGGAATTAACGCAAAACAGCCCCAGATAAGCTAAGGCTGTTTTGCGAGAGTTGTTTGGCAGGAAGGGTACATCAATAAGTGATGCCCGTGTTAAATATAGATAATTCAGTATGCATCCTTATTCAGCCATGTTTTGGCATATCAGGATGATTGAGAAAATTTTTATGGCTTTTTCCAAAAAGAAACTCCAGATGCACTTAAGGCATTCTGGAGCAGTAACAGGTTTCTAACATCAATCAATTTTTACATCTGCGATCGCCCAATGTCGTTAGGGTATATACTCAAATGTGTTTTATGTCTACTCATCCGCAAATCGACCAACAAGTTACCTTCTTTTCTACCCATAACCTCAATGTATCTACAGAATTCTACGAACAAAAGCTAGGTTTGGAGCTATGGCTTGACCAAGGAACCTGCCGAATTTATACTATTAGTGGTTCTGGATACTTAGGATTGTGTCAAGCAAGCGAAACATCGGCTCCTTCACCAGATAAGCAATCAAGTGTTATTTTTACCCTAGTAACACAACAGGTGGATGAATGGTTTGAATATCTCAAAAAACGTGGCGTCGAATTTGAAAAGCCACCTACATTAAATGAAAAATACAACATTTACCATTGTTTTTTCCGCGATCCTGATGGTTATTTGATTGAAATTCAACGTTTCAAGACTAACGACAAGAAAAAAGACATAACCAAATAAGTTATGTCTAGACGTTTAATTTACAGGGCAGGATTTTTACAGGCTAGAACTTTTTGATTTACTGGGGTACATGATACCGATTAATGCTGTATGAACATTATCGATAGGAATATACCTTTTCTTCCATAGATTTATCGGGATAAAATACGGAATTTATGCTGCCACTGGGAAATATTTATATATCTTTACAATTCCCCTGTAGGCATTGCTCTTGACTTTTATATAATGTCTATCTAATTGACGATCAAAAAACTCTTTGCGTCAGTCTTAATAATAAGTATTTAACCAGACTTGAAATTAATAGAAACTAGAATACAATATATAGTCGCCAGTTTATTATGTTATTAGCAAGAATAGTTTTTGAAGTATCTATTTACTAAATATACTATTTTTATAATGATTATTTTTAAGCTAACAAATGCTGAATTTATCGGTTCAATAAATATTTTATTAGGGTGACTACATGATAGCTGGAAAAATCAAATGGGTGCATACAGCATTACAGCTTAAAGGTTCAGTAATGAACGCAATTTTTAAACATATTTTATGGTGTGGAGCTTTCGGATTTTTGATTTCTCTGCTTTACCATTTTGACAAACCTGTATCCCATCCTAGTTTAGGAAGTGTTATTCCTAGTATTGTTTTAGGTTTGTTACTTGTCTTTCGTACAAATACTGCTTATGAGCGATTTTGGGAAGGGAGAAAATGCTGGGGTTCTATAGTAAATAACGTCCGAAATCTAGCGAGACAAATTTGGGTAGCAGTTGATGAAATTTCACCAGAAGATAAAGACAATAAAATTACGGCATTAAACTTATTGGCAGCTTTTGCTGTAACAACTAAATTACATTTGCGAGGAGAAGCTGTCAATAGCGAGTTAGAAGACTTAATGCCATCTACTAAGTACATAAAACTGAAGATTATGAATAATCCTCCTATAGAGGTTGCCTTTTGGATAGGAGATTATTTACAGGAACAGTATAATCGTAATTGCCTTAATAGCTACCAACTAACATCTATGCAAGAATTATTGAATAATCTTGTAGATAATTTAGGTGCTTGCGAACGAATTTTAAAAACTCCTATGCCGCTTGCTTATGCTATTCATTTGAAGCAATTGCTAATACTATATTGCTTTCTACTACCATTTCAAATAGTAGAGAATCTCGGTTGGTGGACAGGTTTAATTTCTGCTTTGGTTGGGTTTACTGTGTTTGGCATTGAAGCCATTGGCTTAGAAATAGAAAACCCCTTTGGTTATGACGCTAATGATTTACCATTAGATGCAATTTGCGAGACAATGAAGCGTAATATTGACGATTTAATTACTTTGACTCCCAATACGCGATCGCATCAGCAAAATAGTATAACCAATTGAAAAAAACTGAGAATCATCAGACATCATCTCAGTGGCGATACACTCGGTTTGTACATAATTATAAATTCTGCAAAAATACTGTATCTGTACCTATAATGGCAGATAAACCACATTTAAAAAAGAGGTGCGATCGCTAAGTATGGTTTGGCGAACTATAAACCTCTCCTAATATCTTTTCACAACCGCCGAATCGCCATCTCTAAACCTTCACATACACGAGTAAGAAAATCTAAATCCAAAGTAGCGATCGCATCACTAGCTTTGTGATAATGTGGATTTCGCAAGAATGCCGTATCTGTCACCATCATTGCCGGATAACCTAAATCCCAGAATGGTGCATGATCGCTAAGTCTGGTTTGAGGAACTATTAAACCTCGATTCGGCACGGGTAGCCATTGACTAGATACGCCAGCTTTGCGAATATTACGGCTCATCCCAATTAAATCAGGCAATGTCCGCAAGTTGCCAATTAAAGCAATAAAATCACCTGTATCTGGGTAGAAGCGTTCCAGAGGAGGGGGATAACTTTGGGAACCAGGTGTAGAATCCTTATAGCCCAGCATTTCTAAGGAGATCATTAAGCGTAGCTGTTGCTTTTGTTGATGCAACAGGGCTGCATAGTCAGCACTACCCAATAAGCCGTATTCTTCCATATCGAAAGCAACCAGTCTTAAGGGATATCTGACAGGTTCGGCAGCAAACTTTCTCGCCAATTCCAGCAACACCGCCACACCTGTAGCATTATCATCAGCCGCAACTGTTCCTGGAACTCCATCATAATGAGCGCCAATTAAAATCGGTGGCAAATGCTTTTTTTGCCCTCTAGCTTGGGATGGTAAATTTAATATCAAGTTATTACAGACTTTGGCTCTAACTTCAAAGGTGTGGATTTCCACACTCCCCCATTGTGAAAATTCCTGGCGGATGTATTCTTGGACAAAAAAATGCCCAGCCGTTGCCATGTAAGGATCGCGTTCTCGCGCTATCTCACTCAGGGAAATCTGTAATCGCTCTGTTAAATTCAAATTTTTAAGGTAGTGGCAATAATATTAGAGTTTTCAGGCACTCAAAAAAGTAGAGCAAGCATTATTAAAGTGAATTTACCAACTTGCGGATACTGTAAACGAAAAGTAGGCGGATAACAAGAATCGAGGCTGCTTGGGCACACCAACCATCTCAATGCTATTCTAGTCTTGCAACTATCTCCTCTAGCTGCACTTCTTAGCTTACTGCCTTAATGATCAGATTTGAGTATTATACATTGAGGTGTTTTTATCTTGTAGCACAAAGCTAGAGGTAGTTCCGCCCAATCATAATAAATATATAAGACACTTTAGGAGAAGAGTAACGCATGGGCAAGGTAGTCGGCATCGACTTGGGTACAACCAACTCAGTAGTCGCCGTTATGGAGGGTGGCAAGCCGGTGGTGATTGCCAATGCAGAAGGAATGCGAACAACCCCCTCCGTAGTTGGCTTCAGCAAAGAAGGTGAAAGGACGGTTGGGCAAATGGCACGGCGACAAACCGTCCTCAATCCCCAAAATACCTTTTTTGCAGTTAAACGCTTCATTGGGCGGAAGTATGGTGAACTTAATGCAGATTCTAAGCGTGTGCCCTACACCATCCGCAAAGACGAAGTAGGTAATATTAAAATTGCCTGTCCTCGTCTGAATAAAGATTTTGCCCCAGAAGAAATTTCGGCAATGGTGCTGAAGAAATTGGCAGACGATGCTAGCCGCTATTTGGGTGAACCAGTTACAGGGGCAGTGATTACAGTACCCGCCTATTTTAACGATTCTCAGCGGCAGGCAACCCGTGATGCTGGCAGAATTGCTGGTTTAGAGGTGCTGCGGATTCTCAATGAACCGACTGCGGCATCTTTGGCTTATGGATTGGATCGGGGTGATACAGAAACGATCTTAGTATTTGACTTGGGTGGTGGCACTTTTGACGTGTCGATTTTAGAAGTAGGCGATGGAATATTTGAAGTCAAGGCTACCAGTGGCGATACGCAACTTGGTGGGAACGACTTTGACAAAATAATAGTAGATTGGTTAGCAGAGCAATTTCTGGAAACAGAAGAGGTAGACTTAAGACGCGATCGCCAAGCTTTGCAACGTCTGATGGAAGCGGCGGAAAAAGCCAAAATTGAGCTTTCTGCTGTCAGTGTCACCGAGATTAATTTACCCTTCATCACCGCCACGGAAGATGGGCCCAAACATCTCGAAACTCGTTTAACACGTTCCCAGTTTGAAGGTTTGTGTGGTGATTTGGTGGGGCGATTGCGGACACCAGTAAAACGAGCGCTCAAAGATGCCGGACTTTCACCTAGAGACATTGAAGAAGTTGTGTTAGTTGGCGGTTCTACACGAATGCCAATGGTAAAGCAGCTAGTGCGGGACTTAATTGGTACAGAACCCAACGAGAACGTTAACCCCGATGAAGTCGTGGGAGTGGGTGCCGCAATTCAAGCCGGAATTCTTGCAGGCGAACTCAAAGATGTGCTGCTTTTGGATGTTACTCCCCTTTCTATGGGATTGGAAACCATCGGCGGCGTGATGAAAAAACTTATTCCTCGCAACACGACGATTCCAGTACGTCGTTCTGATATTTTTTCTACGTCTGAAAATAACCAAAATACTGTGGAAATTCACGTAGTTCAGGGCGAACGGGAAATGGCAGCAAACAACAAGTCTTTAGGACGGTTCAAGCTGTATGGTATCCCACCAGCGCCACGAGGAATTCCTCAAGTTCAAGTGTCATTTGATATTGATGCTAATGGTATTTTACAGGTAACAGCTTTAGATAGAACCACTGGGCGAGAGCAGAGTATCACCATTCAAGGCGCTTCCACCTTAAACGAGTCGGAAGTGAATCGGATGATTCAAGACGCTCAAAAATATGCTGATGTCGATCGCGAACGTAAAGAAAGAATAGAAAAGCGGACTCGTTCTGAGGCGTTGATTTTCCAAGCAGAACGACAACTGAGAGAAGTCGCGCTGGAATTTGGTATGCAGTTTGCCCGCAGCCGCCGCCAAAGAATTGATAATATTTGCCGACAACTACGAGAAAGTCTTCAGGAAAATAGCGATCGCGGTATCGATCAAGCCTACGCCGACTTGCAAGATGCTCTCTATGAGCTAAATCGGGAAGTCCGCCAGACTTATGCTGAAGATGAAGACGATGACTTGTTTGGTACTATCCGCGACATCTTTACTGGCGGTGATAAAGAACGAGAACGCGAATCTCCCAGAGATACATATCGGGAACGCGACTCATACAGTAAAGATTACGGCAGAGATTACGGCAGAGACTATGGCAGAGATTATAGCCGCGATAATCGTTCTTCCTCCTATGAAAGCCGTCCTCCACGCAAATCCCGCCCCAGCTACCAAGATAACTGGGATGATGAAGAAGACAATGATTGGTTGTAAGAAAAGTTAGGAGTTAGAAGTTAGGAGTTAAAAATAAATCTTTCAACTCATAACTCCTAACTCCTCTGTGCTAACTCTTAATTAATCCAAAATCTAAAATCTAAAATTTAAATAACTGACTATGCAAAATTTGCCGAACTTTCGCGATTACTACGAGATTTTAGGAGTATCTAAAGATGCCTCTAGTGAGGAAATTAAAAAGGTTTATCGGCGGTTAGCAAGGCAATATCACCCCGATCTCAATCCGGGTAACAAAGAATCTGAGGAAAAATTTAAGGATATCGGCGAGGCTTATGAAGTTCTTTCCGATCCAGCCAAGCGATCGCAGTACGATCAGTTTAGCCGCTACTGGAAGCAAAAAGGCTTTGCAGGTAACAAACAGACACCAAAGGCTAAAACTTGGCAGAGTAGCGCTAGCGATCGCAACGGGAATCAGGACGTAGATCCCAGCCAATTCTCCGACTTTGAAAGCTTTATTAATCAAGTTATCGGCGTTAAAAATAAGAGTGCGGCAAATAACTCCAGTAATGGCAATACTAGCGATCCATTTCGTACCCCCAGAACAAAAGTTGCCTACACCGTTAACACTCCACCTCGCACAACCCGTCGAGATATAGAAGCCAGATTAACGCTTCCACTAGAAAAAGCTTATCAAGGTGGTAATGAACGCATTCGTTTGGAAGATGGGCGATCGCTAGAAGTTAATATGCCTCCAGGGATGGTAACAGGTCAAACCATCCGTTTGCGGAACCAAGGCGTTGGTGGTGGTGATCTATACTTAAAAATTACCGTTGAGCCTCATCGATTATTTAAGCTAGAAGGTTTAAATATCGTCTGCCAAGTACCTGTTACTCCCAGCGAGGCAGTTTTAGGAGGACAGGTAGAAGCACCTACTCTTGATGGGCCTGTAAAAATGACCACCCCTCCCGGAGTTAGGTCTGGTCAAAAATTTCGATTAGGCAATAAAGGTTATCCTAACGATGACGGTAAACGTGGCGATCAATTAGTAGAAATTCAAATAGTTACACCGAAAAATATTAGTCAAGAAGAACGGGAACTTTACGAAAAGTTACGGCAAATTGAAACTTTTAAACCCCGTGCTGATTTAATCCGTTAGGGATGAAGTAGTGTATTAATCCATGACTCACATCAGTGATTGACCTAAAATAGGTCAAATCTACCTTATCTCTAGTGCATGTCAGCAGAAATCAAATTTCGTCACTACTTTGTTGACGAAGCAGGTGATCTTACATTCTTCGATAAAAAGGGACGCATCATCGTGGGTCAACCCGGAGCATCTAAATTTTTTATGGTTGGTGTTGCTCAAATTTCTGATCCAGAACAAGTTAACTAGGAACTGAATGCACTCCACGCAAGCTTGATGACTCATCCTCGCTTCAAAAATATTGCCTCTATGCAACCTGAAGCGAAAAAGACTGCGATTACCTTTCACGCTAAGGACGACCAGCCCGAAATTCGTGAAAAGGTTTTTGAACTGATGGAGTCTTTCGATATCAAAGTTTTAATTGTAATTCGGAGTAAAGCTGATATGGCAGAATCAGCAAAAGCAAACTTTAAGAGCTTAGGTACAAAGCTTCAGCAGAACGCAATTTATGACGATCTCATAACACGGGTGTTCAAAAATCTGTTGCATAAAGCAGATGTTATCAATATTGCTATTGCTAGACGCAGTAAGGCAGTACGCGAAAAAGCACTAGAACAAGCCATCAACCAAGCTCAGAAAAACTTTGAGTCTTAAATGGAAAATTAGCTCAAATAGTTCGATTATCATTGAGCCTACTTATCCATCTGAGGTTGCTGGTTTACAAGTTATCGACTATTACCTGTGGGCTGTACAGTGATGCTATGAACGCGACAATGACCAGTTTTTTCTGCCCTTTGCAAAGAAATATAGACTCATTATGGACTTGGACGATAATCGCAACAAACCTTATGGAGAGTGCTATGGCGATCGCAACCCATTAACTCTTGAAAAGCTAAAAGGGGCTAGGTCTAAGTAGAATTACTACTCGGACACACAGCATGAAGCCGACGTTCGTCCCTCTAAATACTATTGTACAGTATATAAATACAACCATTCAAGTCCTTACCTATAAAAGGCTTGGGCATGATGCCAGAATCTCATCAGCCATTTTTGCCTCTGTGGAATGGGCAGAGGTTTACAATACTAGAAAAAACTTGATTGCAAGGTGACTCAAACAGCCGTGAATCAAAACGGGGCAATGCCACAAAGCAGTGAACCAACTTATTACTCCCTGCTAGGACTGCATCCCTGGGCATCGGTAATTGACATTCGTCGCGCTTATCGGCAACTGAGCAAACTCTATCATCCTGATACTACAGACTTGCCGACTGCGATCGCCACTCCCAAATTTCAGCAAATCAACGAAGCCTACGCTACCCTTAGCCATCCAGAACGCCGATTAAGCTACGATTTAAAAATTGGCTATTCCCGCTTTGGAGTGATTCAACCACCCCCTGATTTGAATCATCCCGTCTCGCGTTCGTATAACTGGTCAAAATCAGCTTACCTCGATGCGAGCGATCGCCCCTTATCATCTGGCGAAATCTTTGCTTTATTTATGCTGGTGTTAACATTTGTAGGTTGTCTGTTATTAGCAGTTGCCATTGGCTTAACTCGTGGTGAGGCTGCGATCCATTCCCATAAGCTGCAATCAGCCGCATCTATACAACAGCAGATTACCTATCTGTCGCAACTAATTACCCATCTGATAATTAAGAATTAAACAATTCCCTAATCCAAAATCTAAAATTCCCATGCCTCTTCTTCCCTCTGATACTCCCCTATATAATCATCCCCTGCCACAAATTGAGCAATGGCTAAAAGACCAAGGCTGTCAACAAGACGAAACACAAAGGCATTGCTGGCGTGTACAGCGACCCAGTTGGCAAGCTGAATTATGGCTTGATGTTGAGCAAATTGTAGTGCGATATGTTCAATCTGGGGAAAATGGACAAGATATCCAACGCTCATTTAAGTATTCTCTTAGTCGGGATGATGTAGAACAAGCTGTGTTTTCTGGGCCATAAGGAAGTGCAAATGTATTATGGGACTTACGCAGAAATCCCCAAAAAACTTAATTTATCGAACCGCCTTATCTGCAATATGCTTCTGCCAACGCGTAGCGTCTCGTAGAGTGTGTGTAAGTCCTATATTAGATTAAACCTAAGGTAGGGGTTCTAGCTGGTAGAGCTTGCAATAATTCCGTTACAGGGTTGCTGCCCTATAACAAAAATTATGTATCAGATTTTGCTACCAATGCTTTAGGAGTAAGTTGACTACAAATTTCCAGTAGTCGAGCAACAGCATGCGCAGCTGAAAACTTTTCCGCAACGTATTGGCTGGACTGAAAACCCCGGTTAATTGCTTCATCTGGATTATCTAAGCAATATCGCATACATTTGGCTAATTCTTCTGCATCTTCATTTTCAAAAAATAGGCTGTGCGGTCCTGCCACTTCTGACAATCCTCCCATTTTTGAGACAATGGAGCAGGTTTGAACGCTAGAGGCTTCTTGCACTACGTAAGGTGCGGGATCTTGCCAACGAGATGGAGCAATTAAAGCCAAAGCATCTTGGACTTTTAGAAGTACTTCTTTTTGAGGAATTTTACCTAAAAAATTAACTTTGTTGGCAATTCCTAAATCAGAAGTTATCTGTTTTAATTCTTGAGATTGTTCGCCATCGCCAATAATAGTAATTTTAAACTCTTTATTTTCATCTTGTAAAATCCGTGCTGCTTTTAATAAAATATCTACGCCTTTGTCTGTAGCTAATCTACCGACAAAAATAAAATTATATGGCTGAGATAAATTTTCTAAAGTTTTAAGCTGGTTTTCCAACTTGATTTCAATCGGATTATATAAAGTATCAACTGGCCAAGGAAAAGCAGAAGATTCTCCTAAAAAGTTACTACAAGCTGTATGATAATCAGCTAAGAAGGCAGTAGAAAGCCGGGTGGTTAGGCGTGCCCATTTGATAAAAGTGTGTAATTTCCACTTTAATGGATAATTAGCTTTCGGTAATGTGTGTTTAAATTCAGCTTTTAAACGTTGCGTCAAATTCATCTGCTCATAACTAGTATGAGTAGATTGATAAAGGGAATAATGGTATTTAATAATTATCTTTTTTTGCAAAGCTTTACATAACAAAGTAAAAAATAAATCATTTGAATTCATGTGTACTATATCTGCCCAAAAAATATAACTAAACCATTTGGCAATATTATCTTGTCTAGTAGAAATAGTTTTAACTTCAATTAATCTAGCTTCCAACTCAGGAATAATAGAATAAATGTAAGTTAAAACTCCACTAATTTCATTGTCGTAATGACGGTGTTGAATTAATATTTTCATACATCACGTATGGGAAAATTTGTATTTATGGGAATTGTGGTTGAGCATAACTATGAAACAAGTATTTCACTTTGCTCAGAATCAACTTGGTGTCTAAGGTAGGTAAGCACAAATAAATCTAACTATCTAAGAGATATAAAAAGCTTGAAACCCTTGTGATTGCTTTTCTACGAGACGCTACGCGAACACTTCGCTGAGTCCCAACGAGACACGCTTTGCGAACGCTGCCTTCGCTACGGACATAGTTATAAATTTCCTCACCCATCTACTTATATGCAGAAAGTTGGGAAAAGGATTTTTCCCGATAATTATAGTTATATAATTCCCGCAGATGCTGCTAAAATACCATTCTCTTCGCTATAGGCTAAAAGTTTAGTCTGACAGTAGTGTGTAAAATTATCATCAATTTGAAATATCTGCCGATCAGCCTCAGTGTCACCCAAACAGGAACCAAAAGCCATTATCCCCGGTTTGACTTCGTAGCGTCTACTTATGAGAGAGAAGTAACAAACCGCACTATTGCTTCGACTATCCTAGCTTCTTGGAAAAATTTCTTTGGAGACACAAGTGCTGATATACGTCTTTACATACCTAATAAGCAATGACCAATGACCAATAACTAATAATTAATTTCTTTCCACCCATGCATAGATGCTATGCCTTTTGTAACCCATTCGATCACAATTGGGGGAGCTTCTGATATCAAAATACTAGGATAAACTGCTGCACCCCAATTGGGATGAACTAACACACGGCATTGATTTTTAATCACTGGATAGTTGAGCAAAGCTTTAACGACTGCTGTATCGTCGTGAGGAATTGCTCCAGGATGGGACAGTAAGGGATAGCCTGTACGAGGGTCAATCAGGTCAGTTAAATAGCCGCGATCGCGCAGATTAAATGCTAAATCACAGCCAAATCTCATAAACTTTTCTCGTAAGCGTTCTTTCTCTGACTCTACTTCTGCTGTCTTTTTGACTAATTGATAACGCGATTGCTGTAATACAATCACTACTCGTAAAAATGGCTGCCGTTTCCAATCTGGTAATATCCGTTCGCAGTTGGCACAGATATATTGACTGGGAGCATGAATTGAAATTTGAACCGCTTGTCCTGTTTCGCCAACTAAATTAATGGGACAGGCTTGCTCCGAAGTGTAAACTTTGGGATAGTTCACTAAATTGATTCGGCTTATACAAATTTTTTAATTTAATCTACGGTATAGATGATACCTCTTAAAAGTTAAGAAAAATCATCATTTTCCTATAATATGTTACTTTTTTAGGAAGCAGTTAATAATAATTTGAGAAATTTAATCCGAATTTTATCCTTTATTAACCTGTTCTCATGGAATTTGCTGCGATCGCTGTAGGCATTGGCATAGGTTCAGCTTGTGGTAGACAAGCGATGCCTCTGGCGGGCTACGCCTATGCAGATGAAATATATTCGATCAAAATCCCAAAAAAGCAAAGCAGGTTGGAGTAAGCAGAAAATAACGAAAGTAATTATGTCTGCCAAGAGATACTTCAGCGATGCAGCCTAATTTCTATAGCACCCAATTAATTGAGTTTTAAAGAATTTACCGGCACTTCATCCCAAGAATCGACTGTCCGCAATCGCGCTACCCAACCTGCTGCCTTTTGCGTCTTGGTCAAATTATTCTCAAAAGAATCATGACAATCTTTAGCTTGAGATTCATTACGAGTGGCAATACAGGCATGAATCATCCCAGACGGATCAATTTGCTCATTTACCCAAATAGTCATGGAATATTTCCTCAATAACTGTAGTGAACAAATCTATTTGTCATTTTAGAGTACTATTAGAGTCAAAAGTTTTAGAGCAAAATCAGTAACAAATAATGAACTAATTCTAACTACCGATTACTAATTGACGATTACCCAGTTCCGCTTCATTAACGGTAAATGGAGATACATAGGATGAGCAAGCCTAATTTTTATGCAACGAGTCAGAAAGAATTACATGATTACGTTCTTGCTCATCAGGAAGATCAAGAAGCCTTCTACGCTTATGTAGATAAGCTGCATCTCGAAGGTAATTGGATTGAAATGCCACCGTTAGAGTCAGAACAGGATTTAGAAAATTATCCTCATTTCATTGAGCGTATTCGCAGCAGTTCTGAGCCATGAGATGAAGCAGTTTAACGCTGCATTGTAGTTACAGCAACTTTTGGGCTATCCTCAGTTTGGCCGATCGCGATCGCGGATTCTTAGCAATTTCCTCTTCTTGAGCAATAATCGGCTTTTTTGTCAATACCTTTAACAAAGGTGAATTTCTTAAACCATGTTTCACCGGGCGGTCTTCCAAACTGTGGAAACTGATAATCGCAATTCTACCACCAGGGACAAGGGCATTTGGTGCTTTATCTAAAAAGGTTTCTAGAGATTTTAACTCATCGTTGACGACAATTCGCAGAGCTTGAAAAACACGGGTAGCAGGGTGAATTCTCCCATAACGGTATTTCGGGGGAACAGAAGAAGCGATCGCATCAGCTAATTCTGTAGTCGTGTGCAACGGTCGCCGTTCGACAATGCGTCTAGCAATGCGCCGCGATAATCTCTCCTCTCCGTACTTAAAGAAAATATCTGCTAATTCCGCTTCATCCCAATTATTAATCACATCAGCAGCAGTTAGCGATCGCCCTCGATCCATTCGCATATCTAAATTTGCGGCTTGGCGAAAGCTGAAACCCCTTTCTGCTTGGTCTAAATGGTAAGAACTTACCCCCAAATCGGCTAAAATACCATCGAAAGTGTTGAGGGGAAATTCGTACTCAGCAAAATTGCGATGAATAAATTGTATGCGATCGCCAAACTCAGCTAATTCTTTCCTCGCTGCTGCTAAAGCATCCTCATCTTGGTCAATCGCCGTTACCCGCACATCCGCAGCAGCTTCTAAGATTAGGCGACTGTGACCACCACCACCTACCGTCACATCAAGATAATGACCTCCTGGAGAAACCGCTAGACCTGCAATTACTTCCTGCGGTAACACTGGTAGATGGGAAAATATCGGTTCTTCGATAGCTAGCTGACGATTCATGAGACTTAGGGCAAAAAACCACAGATGAATGAACTTTAATTATCTATTTTTTTCTTTGTGTCTTTCGTGTGTTCCTAGTTAAAAAATCAGGTTGACGCTAAAAGTTAGAAAATTAGTAAGAAAGCAACAATAATAAAATCGAATAAAAGATGGATGCTCAAAAAGAAGACATTGAGATTCAAAACTTAGATCGTTTAGAAATAGTAGCAAAAATCAGCTACCACTGAGGATTTGCTAAGATTAACGCCTCTGCCGCATTAGTGGGCAATGGGTGAGAAAAATAGTATCCCTGTCCATACCCACATTTCATCTGTCTAAGTTGAGCGAGTTGCTCTGACGTTTCTATTCCTTCTGCTGTTACTTTCACATTAAGTTTTAGACCGAGCGTGACGATCGCTTCAGTAATCTCCAAATTTCTGTCATTATTGAGGTTCTTAATGAAAGACTGATCAATCTTCAACTCATCAATTGGAAGATTGTGTAGACGACCTAATGATGAATAGCCCGTACCGAAGTCATCAATGCACAACTGAATTCCCAAGGCTTTTAGTTGTAAGAGCAAAGTATCTGCATACAGAGCATTTTCCACGATCACGTTTTCGGTAATCTCCAATTTAAAGCAAGGGGCATCTAAGTTCGTCTGTTGCAGAATTTGGCTAATTTGCTCAACTAGATTCGGTTGAGCGAAATGTTTGTTGCAAAGATTCACACTAATTAATAAGGGGGGAGTGGTAAGTATTTGCTCTTGCCACTGCTGTATCTGGTGACAAGATTCACGCATTACCCACTCGTCGATAAATCTCAGCAGTCCAGTTTCTTCCGCTATTGAAATAAATGTAGCTGGGAAAAGCAGGCCATGTTGCGGATGTTGCCAGCGTATTAGGGACTCGAAACCAATAATTTTACCAGTTACTAATGATACGAGCGGTTGGTAGTAAATCAAAAACTCCTGACGTTCAATTGCTCGGCGGATATCTGTCTCCATTTGTAGGCGTTCCACAGCCTGAAGGTGCATACTTGGATCAAATACTTCATAGCGTCCCTTGCCAAACTTCTTCGCTCTGTACATGGCAATGTCAGCATCACGCAAGAGGTCTTCTGTGCTAGTGTTACTCGATGCACTCATAGCAATGCCGATACTTGCCGAAATAAACACTTCTTGTCTATTAAGCATGAAGGGCAATATCAGTTCTGCCTGTATTTGTTCAGCAACAAGTATTGCATCGTTGACATCCGAAAGATCCTCAAGCAGGATTATGAACTCGTCTCCCCCCAAACGTGCAATTGTATCTGTAGGTCGCAAGCAAGCTTTAAGTTTGCTAACAATGTTAATTAACAACTGATCTCCAAATAGATGTCCAAGGCTATCATTGATCACTTTGAAGCCATCCAAGTCAATAAAAACTACAGCAAACTGAAAATTTTCGTATTTTTTGCGGTGCTCTACTGCATACTCTAAGTGTTTCATGAACAAAGAGCGGTTAAATAGACCTGTCAATGGATCGTGAAAAGCATTGTATGTCAATTGCTTGTTAGAATCTCGTAAAGCTTTCTGGGTATGTAGGCGTTGGGTGGTGACAGCACCTAAAAGCAAACCAGTTTGCGACATTGCCATTAAGCCGAATTGCAATGCCAAAAGATTAGATTGACCAAACTTAATTCTCACCAAAAGTGCAACGCCGATATTAATCGTCGAAACCGTCGCTGCTACCCTCTCAAAACCGTGGCGTAAAGCGCTCCAGATTAACGGTAAAAAAACAAAATAGGTGTAGTCCAGATTACTGCCTTTAGGCGTGCCATACCCAATCCAAATTCCTATGCCGAGCGCGATACCCTCAATCAGCAATTCTGGTATTTCTTGGCGTGTGGGCCAGCGTAGTTCGCCCTGAGTTGCAGGCGGTTCTTGCTCTTTGTGTAACCAAACCCACGGGAGCTTACGTAACAAAATTAGCAAAACTGGGGCTAACATCGCAATACCAGTTGCATCTCCAGCCCAGTAATGTAGGGTGTATGTGACCCAATTCGACCAAGGGATGATCCCACTATAGGCAAAGTTTATAACTTGCAGGCAGGCAACGATGAGTGGGGCAAAAAAGATGGCGATGATGTTAAACCAAACCACGTCACGTAACTGATGCAAGCGCGGGTTAATCCGTACCTTAAACAACAGCAAGGCGCAGGCTCCAGCGTAGCCTGCCGTTGTGATTAAGTTAAACAATTCCAGTGTGATAAAGTTGAGGCCGCGCTGAGTGACCACATATTCATGTACCAGCGTGTTCAACAACAGTGCTGGAGTGTAGCGCAGACCGAACACCAATAAGAGTACGAAATCGAGAGCTGACGGCGGATACCAGATTTGAATTTCGGGCGCTGTTTCAAACTTCGTTGCTACTTTGTCCAGTATCGTCCAGATAATAAGATAGATTGCTACGACTAGCACATAGCGCACAGGGGATGGGATACGTTGTTGCCACCTAAAAAATGTTCTATAAAGATGCGACTCACCGTTATTTGATCTAGCCATACTGCTATAGTTTTTTGTCGTTGGATTGTAGCAGAATTGTAGGCGAGAAGGTTGCGCGATCGCTATCAATAAAATCAGAGATATTAAACGCTTATCTGAGATATTACTTGCTCTAAATTATAGCCACGTCAAATAATTTATCAAATTAAACATGGATTATTGTCCAATTATTTAACGTTTATTTATTAGCAAGAGCTTCTAAGTGATGAATTAGAGTATCAAACTAATTTAGAATTATTAATTCATAGTTCATAGTTAAAAATTGTTTTTACCCGATACAAGTACCAAGATTTTTAAAGTTTTTGTTTGGGTTGAAATTCCCTTTTCAGTACAGAATTTATGAATTGTAAATTATGAATTATGATTTTTTAAAATGCTGTTGAGATATGTATAAGCCTAATAAAGCGGTTCCCATTCAGATGTGGTACAACATTATATCGTCGGGTGTAGGGGCACGGCAGTGCCGTGCCCCTACGGTGTACCTCACGCAAACGAAAAGCGCTATAAAGCTGTAATATAACCGACAGAATATCTCTCTACCTTACGTAAAAGCTCAGAACTCAATAGCATTAGTCATTAATGATTAAATTATTCGACCTGTCCCCCTGTCGCAGCACAATGAGATGAAAAAAATCTGATACCTCAATTAAGTGCATATCAAGCTTCCATATAATAGTTGAAGAAGTGCAACAAAATGAAACATTTTGGTTGGCATCTGAGCGGTTCAATTCAAAATTTGCCTTCAGCACGCTACGCGAACACAACGGGAGAACACGAAATCTATGACCAGACTAGAAACCCGCACTGAACCTATGGTGCTAAACATGGGGCCACACCACCCCTCGATGCACGGGGTTCTGCGGCTAATCATGACTTTGGATGGCGAGGATGTCGTTGACTGTGAACCAGTTATCGGCTATTTGCACCGGGGAATGGAAAAAATTGCTGAGAACCGCACTAATGTAATGTACGTCCCTTACGTTAGTCGCTGGGACTACGCTGCGGGAATGTTCAACGAAGCCGTCACTGTCAACGCCCCAGAAAAACTTGCAGGTGTCGCTGTCCCCAAACGTGCTAGCTACATCCGCGTGATTATGCTGGAGTTGAACCGCATCGCTAACCACTTGCTGTGGTTTGGCCCGTTCCTTGCTGACGTAGGCGCACAAACTCCCTTTTTCTACCAGTTCCGCGAACGGGAGATGATTTATGATTTGTGGGAAGCTGCTACAGGTTATCGGATGGTGAATAACAACTACTTCCGCGTTGGTGGAGTAGCAGCCGATTTACCTTACGGTTGGGTAGATAAGTGTCTGGAATTCTGCGACTACCTATTGCCTAAAGTTGATGAGTACGAACGCTTAGTAACAGATAACCCCATCTTCCGGCGACGTGTTGAGGGTCTTGGGACTATCACCCGTGAAGAAGCAATTAACTGGGGACTTTCTGGCCCAATGTTACGTGCATCTGGCGTGCAATGGGATTTGCGGAAAGTTGACCATTACGAATGCTACGACGATTTTGACTGGGACGTACAGTGGGAAACCGCCGGTGATTGCTTTGCCCGTTACGTTGTACGGATGCGGGAAATGCGCGAATCTGTAAAAATTATTCGCCAGGCAATTAAAGGACTTCCTGGCGGCCCTTACGAAAATCTGGAAGCCAAGCGTTTAGCCGCAGGTAAAAAATCTGAGTGGGATGCATTTGACTACCAATTCATTGGTAAAAAAGTTTCTCCCACTTTCAAGATGCCTAAGGGTGAAATCTACGCTCGTGTAGAAAGTGGCAAAGGTGAATTGGGAATTTATTTGGTTGGCGATGATAATGTCTTCCCTGCACGTTGGAAGATTCGTGCAGCAGATTTCAACAATCTCCAGATTGTCCCCCATTTACTGCGCGGCATGAAAGTTGCAGATATCGTGGTTATTCTCGGCAGTGTTGACGTAATCATGGGGTCTGTAGATAGGTAGAAAATATCTATCTAATCGCTTTTTAGAGCAGTTGTATTACAGTACAACTGCTCTATTTTTTTAGCATTGGGTAAAACTACTAACTATATTACAATACGCTTGGGTTAAAGCAGGAGACGCGATAAATCGCCGTCTCTACAATAATCAGTCCTTCGCAGAACCAATCCTTCTCTAGCTATAAATATTTTTTACTCATATAACAGATGTACAAAATATTTATAGCGTTTTAAATAATGCCCCGCATTTTTGACAACATTGATTTACAATTGCTACCGATTTTACGAGAAACCCTCAAAATCTCTTATCGGGCAGATTTTTGCGTTGGCTATTTCAACCTCAGAGGTTGGCGAAGGATTGATGATTTAATTGAACAGTATGTTGGTAGTGAAAATGCTTGTTGCCGTTTGCTAATTGGGATGCAAAGCTTGCCTAGTGATGAAGTTCATGCGGCATTTTCTCTTAGTAGTAGTGATGGACGGATTGACAATAGTAGCATTGTGCGGTTTAAAAAACGCATGGCGGCAGAATTTCGCCAGCAGTTGACTATCGGTGCGCCGACTAATCAAGATGAAGCGGGGTTGCGGCAGTTAAGTCATCAGCTAAAAACTGAGAAAGTAATTATTAAACTGTTTCTCCGGCATTCTCTCCACGCCAAGTTATATCTTGTGCATCGCCATGACGCTAACATTCCCACAGTAGGATTCTTGGGTAGTAGTAATTTAACCCTTCCCGGACTGGCGAAACAAGGGGAGTTGAATGTTGATATTTTAGACCATGATGCTTGTAATAAACTGCAAAAATGGTTTAGCGATCGCTGGCAAGATTACGGTTGTGTAGATATTTCCCAAGAATTGGCAGAAATTATCGATCAGAGTTGGGCAAGAGATGAGTTAGTTTCACCGTACTACATCTACTTGAAGATAGCTTACCACTTATCCCATGAAGCGATCGCCGGACTTTCCGAATTTCGCATCCCCCGCGAATTTAACAACTTATTTGATTTCCAAAAAGCTGCCGTACAGCTAGCAGCACGTCATGTAACAAGGCGTGGCGGCGTATTAGTGGGTGATGTAGTTGGTTTGGGCAAAACGTTAGTTGGAACCGCTCTTGCCAAGATATTACAAGAAGATTGTTTTTTAGAAACACTGATTATTTGCCCAAAAAACTTAGTGCCAATGTGGCAAGAATATGTAAACAACTATCGGTTACTTGCCGAAGTTATGGCAATTAGTCAAGTACAAAATAAATTACCAAAACTCCGCCGTTATCGAGTTGTGTTAATTGATGAAAGTCATAATTTACGGAACCGTGAAGGCAAACGTTATCGAGCAATTACAGAATATATTGCTGCTAACGAAAGTAAATGTATTTTATTATCTGCTACTCCTTACAATAAAAGTTATCTTGACCTTTCCGCTCAACTTCGGCTATTTGTACCAGAAGACGAAGATTTGGGATTAAGACCAGAAGCTTTAATTAATGAACTGGGTGGTAGTTCTGTAGGAGAATTAGAGTTTAATAGAAAGCATCAGTGTTTTGTGCGTTCTTTAGCTGCCTTTGAGAAAAGTGAACACCCTGATGACTGGCGAGAATTGATGAAGCGTTACATGGTACGACGCACTCGCTCGTTTATTAAAGATAATTATGCCCACACAGATGAAACAGGGCGGAAATATTTAGAATTTGCTGATGGGAGACGTTCTTATTTTCCCCAGCGTCTACCTCGTAGTCTTAAGTTTCCTCTAGAAGGTTCTAATACTGACTTTTATTCTCGCCTTTACTCTGAGTTAGTAGTAGAAGTAATTAATCAACTTAATTTACCTCGTTATGGGCTAGGAAATTACGTTGTTGCTAAACAAAAACATCCGCCTACAGACACAGAGCAACGCTTTATTAATAGCTTATTCCGTGGCGGTAGGAGGTTAATGGGTTTTTCTCGCACTAATTTATTTAAGCGTTTAGAAAGTAGTGGTGTTGCTTTTATTCAATCAATTGAACGCCATATTTTACGGAACTTCATTTATTTATATGCTTTAGAGCAGGGGCTTGATATTCCGATTGGAACTCAGGAAGCTGAGTTATTAGATACAAGTAATAATGATGAAGATGCCGATTCTGTAGTAGCAGCATTATTTGATACAGAAACAGAAGAAGATGATTCTGCTACTTCGCTGCAAGTAGAGAGAGAGGAAGAAGTAACTCCTTTTTCTAATAAAGATGAGAAAGCATCTAAAACAGAAAAAGTTTTTCGTCAAAGGGCAGAATCAATTTATCAAGAATATACAACTCGATATCAACGGCGATTTAAGTGGTTGCGTTCTACAATTTTTGATATTAAAAAACTGAAACGGGATTTATTAGAAGATGCCAAAGCACTGATTAATGTACTGCAACAGTGTGGCCAGTGGAATCCTCAAAAAGATGAAAAACTTGCTGCTTTAATCAAACTGCTAACAAAAACTCACCCAAAAGATAAAATACTAATTTTCACCCAATTTGCTGATACAGTCCGCTATCTTACAGACAATTTGCAGTCGAGTCATATTACTAATGTTGCTGGGGTGACAGGTCAATCTAAAGACCCGACAGTAATGACGGGAAGATTTAGCCCTGTGAGTAATGGAAAACGGGAGCAAATTTCATCATCAGATGAGTTGCGTATTTTAATCGCCACCGATGTTTTAAGTGAAGGTCATAATTTGCAAGACTGTGCAATTATCGTCAATTGGGATTTACCTTGGGCGATTATTCGTTTAATTCAACGTGCAGGAAGAGTAGACCGCATTGGACAAAATGCTGATAAAATTCTTTGTTATTCTTTTTTACCAGCTGAGGGAGTAGAACGCATTATTAATTTACGGGGACGACTCCGCAAACGACTGCAAGAAAATGCAGAAGTTGTGGGAACCGATGAAGCATTTTTTGAAGATGATGATGCACGAGTAATTCTTGACCTATACAACGAGAAATCTGGGATTTTAGATGGCGAAGAAGATACAGAAGTTGACTTGACATCAGAAGCGTTTCAAATTTGGAAAAAAGCCACTGATAGTAATCCGGGCTTGAAAAAAACGATTGAAGAAATGCAAAATGTGGTTTATTCTACCCGCGCCCATACTCCGCAACCTGTGCAACCAGAAGGGATATTGCTTTATATGAAAACCACCGAGGGAAATGATTCTTTAATTTATGTTGACCGGAATGGAAATAGCGTTACTCAATCACAATTAGCAGTACTTCGGGTGGCGGCGTGTGAAGAATCTACCCCAGCGATACCGAGAGATAAACAGCATCACGAGTTAGTACAAAAGGGTGCTGAACTGATTGCTGAAGAAGAGAAAAATGCAGGTGGTCAATTAGGGCGACCATCAGGTGCAAGGTTCCGCAGTTATGAACGACTGAAAAGTTATGTTCAAGAAATGAAAGACACACTATTTGTTAGTGAAGAACTTTTAAAAGCAATTGATGAGATTTACCGTTATCCTTTGCGACAGTCAGCTATTGATAGTCTTAATCGTCAACTGAGAAGTGGTATTAATAATCAGCAGTTGGCTGAGTTAGTAGTGGCACTACGGATGGATGACCGTTTGTGTATTGTGACAGAAGAACTGGAGAAACGAGAACCTCAGATTATTTGTTCTTTAGGATTATTTTATAACTCGTAATTTTTAATTAAGGCAATAGACGCGATAATCGCCGTCTCTACAATAATCAGTCCTTTGTAGAGACGGCGATTTATCGCATTTTTATTATCTACAAAGCTTTAAAGATATAATTGAATTATTTTAGGAGTAATTTTTATGGTTATATTATCATCTAATATTTCTTTAACAGAGTTTCTGCAATTACCAGAAACTCAACCAGCTAGTGAATATATTGATGCAAAAATTTACCAAAAAGCAATGCCACAGGGAAAACATAGCAGAATCCAAACTCGTTTATCAACTGAGATTAATCAGGTAAGTGAACCTGAGCAAAAAGCTTTAGCATTAACTGAATTACGCTGCACATTTGGGGGACGTTCTTTAGTTCCAGATATTGCTGTATTTGAGTGGTCACGGCTGATTGTTGATGAAGATGGAGAAATTGCCAATAAGTTTCAAATTTATCCAGATTGGATAATTGAAATTTTATCACCTGATCAATTTCCTAACCGGGTGATTGATAAAATTATTTTCTGTATTAATCATGGTACAAAATTAGGTTGGTTTATTGACTCTAACGATAAATCAGTGATGGTATTTCAACCTAATAAATTGCCTGAAGTAAAATATAATAATGATAAATTGACTGTTCTTGATGTATTAACAGATTGGCAAATTACGCCAGCAGATATATTTAGTTGGTTAAAAGTTAAATAGTTAAAATGACAGTTAGCAAAAAAATTGTAGGTTGGATGGAGGCTTTGCGTAACCCAACCTACGTCTAATACTTCGCTTAAAACAAGAGACGCGATGAATCGCCATCTCCACAAAGAGCTAATTATTGTAGAGACGGCAATTTATCGCGTCTTTGTTATGTTTCGGAAAATACTTAAATTAGAAAGCAAACTGGGGTTTGAGTAAGTCAAAGCTTGTTTTACTTGCGGAAAACACCAAAATGAGTAAGCAAACTGGGGTTTGAGTAAGTCAAAGCTCATTTTGCTTGCGGAAAACACCGAAATGAGTAAGCAAACTGGGGTTTGAGTAAGTCAAAGCTGCTTTTGCTTGCGGAAAACACCAAAATGAGAAAGCAAAAGCTTCTTTTGAGTAAGTCAAAGCTCATTTTGAGAAAGCATTTCGGTATTTTGAGCAAGTAAACGAGCATTTTTATAAAGCAATTAGGCATTTTGATAAAGTAATCAGCAAATATACCTGACAATTAAAAATCATGGTTGTACAAATAAAGCCGCCGCTTAGAAAAATCGGTAATGTTTCAGTAATATTTCTCAAGCGCAAGAAAGATAAAGGATTTATAAAGTATAAAAAGCATGGTAAAAATTTAACTCCTATAAACAGGGTTTCTTAAAGTCCGCCAGTGCAGACTTAATTTTTAAAGCCACAGATTTATTTTCTGAATGGCAAAATTACCATGCCTGGAAAATAAAAATCAAGCATGGTAATTTATGCCACTTAATTTTCAACGAACACGCGATTTACTCTCTAACTTTTAATTTAGTGATTTATTTATAGAGGAATTGGGTTGGTCGCAACCCTCAAGACAAAAACCTGTAACTTTAAAGATTGACAACAAGAAATATCAATACCAGAAGATTGCTGAACTTTCAGGTGTTGCAATTTTTGAAGTCACCGCAGCAGACGGGAAAATACCAGAGGCTAAAGTTAGAGATGAGATTTACAAAGAAATTAATAAGCTGATAGCTGAAAATCTCCTAATTTTTATTACTGAAGAACGCACACGTAGTCTTTGGTATTGGGTGAAACGAGAAGGAACTAAAACCTCCGTTCGTGACCATTTATATGTAAAAGGTCAACCAGGAGACTTATTTTTAAGCAAGCTTGGTTCTTTAGTCATTGATATTACTGAATTAGAACATGGGGAACCGACTGTTGTTGAAATTGCTTATAAACTACAACGCAGTTTTGATGTTGAGCCAGTAACAAAGAAGTTTTACAAGGAATTTCAAGAGCAACACCAGAAGTTTTTGCTGTTTGTTAAAGGAATTGATAACGAGACAGATAGACGTTGGTACACATCGGTAATTCTCAATCGCCTGATGTTTGTTTATTTTCTCCAGCGTAAGGGTTTTATTGATAATGAAGATTTAAATTATCTGCAAAATAAGCTTGAACAAAGTAAACAAAAAGCTGAAAATCATTTTTATAGTGAATTTCTCAAGGCTTTGTTTTTTGAAAGCTTTGCTAAACCTGAGTTTGAACGCGATTTATCTGTACAAGAATTGGTAGGAAAGGTTAAATACCTAAATGGTGGACTTTTTCTCAAGCATCATATTGAAGATAAATATGATATATCTATAGTTGATGAGGCGTTTGAGCAAGTTCTAGATTTATTTGGGCGTTATTCTTGGAATCTGGATGATACACCGGAAGGGAAAGACGACGAGATAAATCCCGATGTTTTAGGATATATTTTTGAAAAATACATTAATCAAAAGGCTTTTGGAGCCTATTATACTAAACCGCAAATTACAGAATATCTCTGTGATAGAACTATCCACAAGTTAATTGTAGACCGCGTAAATGATGCGCTTTCTGATAAGTATAAGCCATTTGAGGATATCAATGAACTTCTGATCAAACTGGATACAAATGTCTGTCGTTCATTAATGGAAGATATTCTTCCTAATTTATCAATTCTTGACCCAGCTTGCGGTTCTGGTGCTTTTCTCGTAGCAGCGATGAAGACGTTGATTTCTATATATACTGCTATTATTGGGACAATTGAATTACAGGGAGATCAAAAATTAAAAGACTGGCTAAAAACTGAAAAAAATGAGCATCTTTCTATAGAGTATTTTATCAGAAAGCTCATTATTAGGGATAACCTCTATGGTATAGATATTATGGAGGAAGCAACGGAAATTGCTAAATTACGTCTTTTCTTAGCGCTGGTTTCTTCTGCTAAAAATGTTGATGAATTAGAACCATTGCCGAATATTGATTTTAATATTATGGCAGGTAATTCGCTGATTGGGTTAGTTAAAGTTGATGAAACAGCGTTTGATACGGTCGGAAATTCTCTACAAGGTAATCTTTTACAGTCTTTAGCAGCCGATAATTACAAAAAAATATTAGAAGAGAAGAATAAATCAATTAAAATTTATAAAGAATATGCCTTTTTACCTCAAAATTTACCTCATACAGATACACCTAAAGATACTTGCTTCAGACATCTACGCAGAAGTATTGAACAACTAAACAGGAAATCGCAAGAAAAGTTAAATCTTTTGCTGTTGGATGAATTTAGTAAGCGTTTAGGTATCAAGTATGAAGAGGTTCAGTTAACTGGAAAATCACAGAAGCGGGTTTTGAAGGTTGAGGATATTGCAGCTTTAAAGCCGTTTCACTGGGGTTATCACTTTGACAAGGTTTTAGAACGCGGTGGTTTTGATGCGATTATTACTAATCCACCTTGGGAAATATTTAAGCCACAGGCTAAAGAGTTCTTTGCACAGCATAATGAACTGGTGACAAAGAATAAGATGGATATTAAGGATTTTGAGAAAGAACAGAATAAACTATTACAAAATCCAATAATTGCAAGTACTTGGTTAGAATATCAAAGTCAATATCCTTATGTCAGCGCTTATTATCGTTCATCTGAACAGTATAAAAATCAGATTTCTATTGTGAATGGTAAAAAAGCAGGTACGGATATTAATCTCTATAAGCTGTTTACAGAACAGTGTTTTAATCTTTTGCGTTCAGGTGGTGAGTGCGGAATTGTAATTCCTAGTGGGATTTACACTGATTTGGGGACTAAGCAATTGCGGGAGATGTTGTTTAGTCAAACTAAAGTGACTGGTTTATTCTGTCTTGAGAATCGTAAGATAATTTTTGAAGAAGTTGATAGCCGTTTTAAGTTTGTTGTCCTTACCTTTGAAAAAGGTAGTACAACAACAGAATTTCCATCTGCTTTTATGCGTTTGGATGTACAAGAACTTCAAATGTTTCCTAGTGAGGATAGCTTGCAGATTAGTGTGAATATGGTGCGTCAACTCTCACCAGACTCTTTATCTGTGATGGAGTTTAAAAATAAAGTAGATATCCGCCTAGCTGAGAAAATGCTTAAGTTCCCTTTGCTGGGTGAAAAGATTGAGGGTAAGTGGAATTTAGTCTTTTGTAACGAGTTTCACATGACTAATGATAGCCATTTGTTTAAACAACAGTCAGGACAAGGGAAGTTGCAATTATATGAAGGTAAAATGATCCATCAGTTTACTCACTTATACGCTCAACCTAAATATTGGATTCATGAAAAAGAAGCGCGTCAACAGTTACTATCTAAAAAAGAAGATATTAGACAAATATTAAGTTATCAAAAATATAGACTATCATTTCGTGAAATAGCAGCTAGCACAAATGAACGAACTTTAATTACTACAATTATTCCAAAAAATGTTTTTGCAAATCATAAATTAATCCTCAGCGACTTGAATAAATCAACAATTACTACTAAAGGATTTTTGTATATTTGTGGATTATTTAACTCTTTTGTATTTGATTATATGATTCGCCAGAGAGTCACCACATCTATTTCAATGTTTATTGTCTACCAACTACCCATTCCACGTTTAACAAAAAACGATCGCAACTTCAACGATATTGTACAACGCGCTGCCAAACTCATCTGCACCACACCAGAATTTGATGAACTCGCGCAAGAAGTCGGTCTAGGTTCCCATCAACAAGGCGTTACCGACGAAACAGAACGCGCTAAACTCCGCGCTGAACTCGATGGAATAGTAGCCCATCTTTACGGCTTAACCGAAGATGAATTTAGCTACATCCTCACTACCTTTCCGATTGTGAATGCAACCGTTAAAGAAGCAGCATTGTCAGCTTTCTGTAACTTTGCTCCAATGTTTGCAAACTCAGAATTAGTCTCTGCTTAGTCTCTCGTTCCCATACAGAACATGGGAACGAGGAATACTAACAGCATCACAAATATCTGTAACTATCAATACAAACTGAATTGTTACATTACTGCTTGAAGTATATTTATTGCCTCAAATTTTAGAAAAACCAAACATATTATTTGTAAATTTACAAAATTCTTAATTTTAAATTTATAATTTTGAATTTTCTCTGGTGCAAATTAAAAAATTGAGTTTCTTAATAATTTCTTTGAAATTCACCGTTCGCGTAGCGTCCCGTAGGGAAGAGGTTGAATAGTATTATGTTCCGTTAAAATTGAATTGCAGCTATAAATACAATAATGTATTTAAATAAAGTCTAATAAATTACTATATAAATCCGGCAGCATTTACTTAGTCGTAATTTTAGAACCGTGCAAATTCATCCTCACTCCGAATTTAACCACGGCCGCGATCGCCGTGAACAGGGTTTGCAAAAATTGCTCGCTCGCCTTGTCAGAAGTATGCAGCGCGATGAGTTAGTGCGGCAAACAACGAATCAACTCAGAGAATCGCTCCAGGTCGATCGGGTGGTGCTGTATTATTTTTACGGACAGTGGCAAGGACAGGTGACTTTTGAATCTTTGAGTTCTAAAGAATACTCAATACTGGGTTCCACTGGCCCAGATGATTGTTTTAACAGCGAGTATGGTGCTTTATACTTAGCAGGACGGGTAAAGGCGATCGCTGATATTGAATTAGAGCCAATCCAGCCTTGTCACCGAGATTTTCTCCGCAATATGCAGGTTCGTGCCAACTTGGTTGCACCAATTGTCATACCTAGAGGATTATGGGGATTACTAGTAGCACATCACTGTCAAGGGCCTCATAATTGGTCGCCATCAGATATAGAAATGATGCAAACAGGGGCACAAACTCTAGCAACAGATCGTAATATTCTGGAGAGTTAAGTAACTGTGTATTCAAATAACATACAGTTAAGTAGCAGAAATCCTCGCCAGTACTGATTTTTCTAGATAAGGAGAAAAAACTGTGAAATTTGGTTACACGGTCATTTGGGTAGACGATGTAGTTAAAACAGTTGAGTTTTACGAAAAAGCTTTTGGTCTAGTTCATCGCACTCTCCAAGATAAAGGACAATCTATCTGGGCCGAAATCGAAACCGGAAACACCACATTGGCTTTCTCTTCTAGTAGCGAAGCACAAAAGTTATTTTCTGGTGGCTTCCATGCCAACGATCCCACACAACCACCGCCATTAATTCAGATATCATTTATCACTCCTGATGTTGGCAGCGCTTACATGAGAGCGATCGGGGCAGGCGCAAAAACACTAGATGCTCCTAAAAGCCAGCCTGGGGGACACACTATTGCTCGTGTCCGCGATCTCAATGGTGTGCTGGTGTCGTTGGTGAGTGGCTAAGTAGCAAATTGCCTTGGACGCGATTAATTGGGCTGTGGATTGTTAGACTTCTGCACCTCTGAGCTAGGATGCTTTATAGAGGAAGACTTATGGAACACACTAAGAACATACATTTCTGAGTGTGGTTGGACATTCTTTTTTCAAGATTTCTGTTTCACCTGTCAACGTCCACATAAATTACTGCTTGATGAGCAAAATCGACCTCATGCAGATAATGAAGCAGCCATAGAATTTTTAGATGGTTTTAGCGTATCTGCCAAGAATGGTACTCTGGCTTTCAATTGCGACCAGTTTAACAATCTGTTTATACCTGATGGAACGTGCTTTTTCAGTGTTATATAGCAGGGTCTTAGGTGCATTAAAAATCGCTATATTTTTGAACTTACTTATTAAAATTAAAATTATTTTTCTTTGATTTTGCGTGTGACAGGGTTAAGGCAGACATACAAAACTCTTGCTATATCTTCCCTACACTACCAGTTGTCACCATATTTTAAATATGTAAAATTTATATAATGCAATCTTCCTAATCATTAAATATGGGTAGAATTGCTGCATAAGTTTCTTACCTAAGTCCGATAAGTTAACACAGGTTCCCATTAGAGATACCTGATTTGATATTTCCATTCTGGAATAGTCAATAAGTTTTACTATAAACAGGACTTTGATCATGACACAACAAATAATTCGTGAAGCGCCTGCTCCTGAACCGTTAGAAGGTCAACAGGCAAACGCATTTTACGTCCCTGCGCCTAATGAGCCTATTCTCAATGTCAACAATATTCAAGGCAACATTCTAGGTGGGTTCAATAAAGACTACCAAGCCCTCTTGTTCCTTGAAATTGAAAATCCAAATGCCTTCAAGCACTGGCTGGAGTCACAGATTAATTTTATTGCCACCGCTTCAGAAGTGATTGCCTTTAACCGCCTATTTAAGTCTGCCAGACAACGACGAGGCCGCGAAGGTACTGTTAAGGCAACCTGGGTCAATGTAGCTTTCTCCTTTGAAGGGCTGAAGAAACTAACCAATGATGCCGACTTATTTAGGGATGATTCCTTTAAAGCTGGGCTAGCAGCACGCGCTACCGATCTCAAAGACCCAGTAGATAACGATGGTAAGCCTATTGGCTGGGTTGTGGGTGGGCCGGATAATGGCAAAGTTGATGTGGTTTTGATTATTGCCAGCGACGATCGCGCGGACTTATTGGCAGAAGTTTCGCGGATATTAGAAAGCATTGTGACATTTACAGACGAGCAAGGCAAGCCTAAAAGCAGTGGAGCCAAAATTACCTTTTTAGAAGAAGGAGCCAACTTACCCGCACCCCTGACTGGACATGAGCATTTCGGCAACTTAGATGGAATATCACAACCTGGTATTCGTGGCCGGGTTGCTGATAATCCTAAAGAACTTCTGACTCCTCGGCAGAACCCAGAGAATAAAAACCAGGGCAAACCAGGACAGGATCTTCTCTGGCCAGGAGAATTCGTTTTTGGCTATGAAGGTCAGGACAAAGATGCTAAAAAGTTAGAAGATAGCAAAGGTGAGATTGTGTCGGCAGGACTAGACTGGGCGAATGATGGCTCTTATCTTGTATTCCGGCGATTGCGTCAAGATGTGTATAAGTTCCACAAGTTCTTAAACGATATTGCTGCCGACCTAGACACCGATGCTCGAAAGGTGAGCGCAAAGCTGATTGGTCGCTGGCCTAGTGGCGCTCCCACTGTCCGCACGCCGGAAGAAGATGCCCCAAGTTTGGGTGATGATGACAATGCCAACAATGATTTTGAATTCAACGGTGACGAACCACCAGATGGAAAATTCTTCAAAAACGATGTAGTTCCACCTTCCAAAGATGCAACGGGTCTGCGCTGTCCGTTTATTGCCCATACCCGCAAAACTTATCCACGCAATGACAAAACACCAGGAGGCAAAGTCTCTGGTTCTGACGAGATTGATATCGATCGCAGTGAAGTGACCACTCAAACACATCGCTTGCTCCGTCGCGGCATTCCTTATGGCCCGGTGTCTCCTTCAACGCCAAACAATCCGCTACAAGACCCGAACTTTGTCGATCGCGGTCTCCACTTTTTGGCTTATCAGACTTCGATTGTAGACCAGTTTGAGTTTGTCACTAGGTTCTGGGCTAACGAGCCAAACTTTAGTGAGGAGGCGGCTAAAGGTCACGAGTTTGAAGGTAAATTAACTCTTGGTCACGATCCAATTATTGGTCAAAGTGAAAATAACAAACCAGGTGGCGATCGCACACGCAAGTTCTTTATCCACCTTCAGGATGACCAAAATCAACCTCAAACTAAAGAGTTGACTGCACCTGAAGACTGGGTAATTTCCACTGGTGGCGGCTATTTCTTTGCACCCTCAATTTCTGCTTTGAAGGAAGTATTGACAAAATAAGGATTTTATGTCAAGAGGGGCACAACCATTTGGTGGCGATTGTAGGAATTGCAAACTTCCCCAGTTTTGTCTGTCAATAAATGCCAGCGCTTATACCACAGTGGTCGATATCATGGGGTTTATAGACCGTTAGGGAAATAATGAATTATGAATTTTGTTTTGCATCATTCATAATTCATTTATTTTTCTCAATTCCCCAATCTCAAACCTCAAATTTTATGGATTCAAATCCAGCATTGTGTGCTGCGATCGCCAATCACATTACCACTACTCCCCAGCAACGAATTACTTTCGCCGAATTCATGGACATGGCATTATACCATCCTGAACATGGCTACTATTCCAGCGATGCAGTCAAAATTGGCTTTCAGGGTGGTGATTTTTTCACTTCTCCCAACCTCTGCTCTGACTTTGGCGAGTTACTAGCAGAACAATTTTTGCAAATGTGGGAGATTTTAGGGAAACCTGTACCCTTTTCTCTGGTAGAAATGGGAGCAGGTCAAGGATTGTTAGCTTTGCATATCCTTAAATATCATCAGCTACATTACCCAGATTTTTTTACCGCCCTGGAGTATATCATTGTTGAAAAGTCTCCAACTTTAAGACAAGAACAGCAGCAACGCTTGCAAGATTTCCCTGTGCGTTGGTGCAATTTAGAGGAGATACCACCAAATGCGATCGCTGGTTGCTTTTTCTCTAACGAGTTAGTAGATGCGTTCCCCATGCATCAATTCATCCTAGAAACAGGAGAACTTCGAGAAATTTATGTAACCACAGATCAGAATGAGAAAGAAACCAATGCCCCATGCTCATCATTTGTGGAAGTCACAGGGGAACCTTCAACGCTCCAACTAGCTGAACATTTGAATTTACTGGAAATAAACTTAACCCAAAGTGCATATCCAGATGGCTACCGTAGTGAAATTAATTTAGCTGCTCTAGACTGGTTGAGTATAGTAGCAGACCGCTTGCAGCGCGGCTATGTGTTAACAATTGATTATGGCTACCCCGCCAGTCGTTACTATAATCCCAGGCGATCGCAGGGAACGTTACAGTGTTATTACCAGCATCGTTTCCATGACAACCCTTATATTAATATTGGGCGACAAGATATCACTGCCCATGTTGACTTTACAGCTTTGGAACGTTGGGGTGAGAAGTGTAACTTAAAGAATGTTGGTTTTATCCAGCAGGGATTATTTTTGATGGCGTTGGGGTTAGGCGATCGTATTGCAGCCCTTTCTTATCAAAAGCAACCTCTCTTGCAGTTACTACAGCAGCGAGACGCACTACACCAACTTCTAGATCCCACAGGACTCGGCGGCTTTGGAGTCTTAATTCAGAGCAAAGGTTTGGACAAGACAGAAATTTCTCAACCATTAAAAGGATTGACTCTGCCAGAGTAAGCGTAAAGAAAGAAAAGTTAAAACTCTATTTAAGAATGCACTATCAGTCTTATTTGAATTAGCATAACAGTGATTACTGTAAAGTTAAACACACTACCAAAGTAATAATTATGTCCACTCATGACCTGTTAATGCTAGCAACACTACTTACCCCTGGTATATTACTTTCAGTGATAATTATGTTAACTTTTGCTGCCGGTGGTTGATTGCCAGAGTTAGGGAGTAGAAAAACTGGGATTTAGAATTGTATCTTAAATCTCAAATAACTACTTCCCAGCTAATTTGAATCAAACAATACAAACGCGATGTCCGATGAGCTGCGATCCTCAAAGACTCGCGATCGGTAATGCTGTATTAAAGGAACGTAAAAAATGAAGGTGGCATTTCTGGGAACTGGACTGATGGGACTACCAATGGCTCAAAGGTTATTAGCCGCAGATATACAGCTAGTTGCCTACAATCGTACCCCAGAAAAATTAGCACCACTACAAGCAGCTGGGGCTGAAATTGCTACACATCCCCGCCACGCCATTCGTGCTGCTGAGTGCGTAATTCTCATGCTGACTAATGCCCCAGCCATTTATAATGTGTTGCTTTCAGATACTGCTTGGCAAACTTTGGAAGGACGCACGATCATCCAAATGGGAACAATTACGCCCACAGAAAGCCAGGAAATTAGAGATGCAGTTGTTGGCGGTGGTGGTGAGTACTTAGAAGCGCCCGTATTAGGGAGTATCCCAGAAGCAAAAGCTGGCAAGTTGAGTGTTATGATAGGAGCCGAGCCAGAACAATACGAACGCCACTTGAAGTTACTCCAAAATTTTGGGACAGAACCTTTATTTATTGGGCCAGTGGGATCTGCGGCGGCACTTAAATTGGCACTAAATCAACTAATAGCTTCTCTAACAACTAGCTTTGCGCTGAGTCTAGCTTTTGTCCAGCGTCAAGGTGTCGATGTGGATGTGTTTATGCAAATCTTGCGCGACAGTCCACTCTACGCACCTACCTTTGACAAAAAGCTACAACGGATGTTAGATGGCAACTATGCCGATCCCAATTTTCCCACAAAACACTTACTTAAAGATACGGAATTATTTATCTCGGAAGCGAAATCTCAGAATTTGGATCTTAGCAGTATTAAAGGAGTGCGGCAAATCTTGCAAACAGCTGTGAAAATGTCATTTGCTGATGATGATTACTCATCACTATTTTCAGTCATAAAAGAATGGGGAGAAGCGATCGGGGAATAAAGAGTTTAAGCTCATCTCACGCCTGAAGTCAGTAGGGAGCTAGGTGCTAACATTAGTTTTCTCGACTTGTACCCCTGTGGAGAAGAGACTTCTTGGCATTGTGGGGAAAAGGGAAAAAGGTAAAGGTATGAAATTTTCCTTTAACCTTTAACATGCACCCAAATATCTTGCAAAAGTAACTTTTGCAAGATGTCTAAGCAAGCTACGTCCAGCGTCTTGCTTTCAAAGAAGGAACTGTTGTTAGTTTCGTTGACTTATTCGCGTAGCATCTCTAACAGCAGTTTATTCTCACGTCAAGTGGCGTTTGACGAGCAAAGCCCAACAAATACCTTGGTCATGTTGGGCTTCGCTAATATTCAAGACAGTAAGTGCAATTTTTCTTAACCTAAGCGTATTGACTTATACGCTCCTCCAAAATTATAAATTAAAACTTTTTAAAATTAAAATATAGTCAAATTCCGAATATACTTTGGGAATCACGACTTTTACCTTAGTCTTTACACTTAAAAAGTAATAAAGAAGGTATTAAATGAGGCTATTTACAGTTGGTGACAGTGTTTCTCAAGGCTTTATGTCTTTGGCAGCAGCCCGGACAGACCTTTGTTTTTCAACTTTGATTGCCAGGTCAATGGGGCAAGCAGTTGGTACTCAATATCTCTATCCTGAATGGTTAGTGGGCGGACTACCAGCCAATATTGAGAAGATTCTACGACGTTTGGAGAAAAAATATGGCTCAGATATCAACGCCCTAGATTGGCTCACCATATTACCAACTCTTGAGAGTGTACTAGATGAAACTGAAGATTTCTTTGAACGGGGAGCAGGTAGTGCTGAATACCCTTATCCAGGAGGAATTGAATTCTTCCATAATGTAGCAATTCAGGGCTTTGATATTGCTGATTCTTGGATGATAACACCCAATGTTTGCAAGTATCAAATTAAACTTAGTAACGATAAAGGAGATGGCAAGCCTGGTTTCTTGACTCTGCCCAATGCTGCCTTCTATCGAACTGCACTTAAAGTTCTCAACCCGTCTTTAAATCCTATTTTTAACGACTATAGCCAACTTGATTGGTTGAAGCATCATGCAACCGCTCCAGGGGGAGTTGAAAATTTAATTCTCTGGTTAGGAGCAAACAATGCGCTTGGAACTGTGATTGGTTTACAAATTAATCAAACTCCCAATGACCCAAATCAGACTCTTAACAACCCAAGCCAAGATCCCAAATCATTCCGTGAGGTAAGAGAACAATGGAACCTGTGGCATCCCAATGATTTCGAGGCTGAATATCGAGAATTGCTCAATCGGGTTGATGGAATCATGCAAAATAACACCAACCCTAATTGGAATGTCTTCATTGGGACAATACCGCTTGTAACTATTGCGCCATTGGCAAAAGGTGTAGGTTCGACTACTGAAATTGATGTGCCAGGAGAGGATAAACCTTCAGTTTACTACAAATACTACACTTATTTCCCCTTTGAAGAGGATACAGTTAGAGAAACCGGAACCTTATACCTGACGCTACAAGATGCCCTTTACATAGATGACTGTATTCGTACATACAATGAAATAATCAAAGAACTAGTCAAGAGTAAGAACAGTCGGTATCCGCAACCACGCTATCATATTGTCGATCTTGCCAATGCTTTACAACAAATTGCCTTCAAGCGAAATGCTGGACAAGTGCAATATAAATTCCCAGAAGAATTCAAGTTTATCTATCCCCAGGTGAATACAAAATACTACCACGCAGACACAACTGGACGACTACGACAAGGTGGACTATTTAGTTTAGATGGGATTCATCCATCTGCGATTGGTCAAGGGTTGATTGCTTATGAATTCCTGAAAAAGATGAAAGATATTGGAGTTGTTAATAACACTCAACTAGATTGGAAGTCGATCTTCTCCAGCGATCAACTTTATTCCCAACCTATTACTTTGATGCATGAGTTTTACGATAATAAAGAATTTGCTGAAACCATCATCAAGCTATTTGGCAGAAATCCGCTTGCCAGAAACCCAACTAAGAATTGAAGACTTGGTTAAGCTAAGGAGCTTAATCCTAGATTGTCTATGGTCATAGCTTCGTGCTTATTTTCAGTAAGAAAATTTAACGTCTTAAAGGATGTTTGAAAAGTATTTTTGTAACATCTAAGCCTCGAAAACCTAACCCTTCCTCGCCCCCATTCTCTTGTAGGGAATGGAGTTTGAAACCCTCTCGACCTTTCGGGGACAGGCTGGGAGAGAGATTTTGAGTATATATACTTTACAATTTTTCAAACAACCTCTTACTGAGGATAAACATTAGTAATACTGCTCACTATCGGCGATATTGAGATGCTTAGTGAGTAGCCACACTATGGTCTATTGACTTGAAAATTGTTCTAATAGACGATCACTGACCATTAATAGTAGTTGATCGGGGAAATGGTAGAGATTCCGGCACAGACGAAGGCTGAGGTTCAGGTTGAGGATTGAGAAATTCCTGCCAAGTCTTAATTTGCTCTTGCGCTGCACTGTAAGCAGCACTACCGCGTGGAACCGATTTGGCAATGTCAATGCCTCTAGCAATATCAGACTGACCTTGAGTGCGTGCTATTTCTAACAATTGCTGACTCCATTGGTCAATAGCCTGATTGGCATCCATACGTAAGATGCTATTGTTTGAAACTCGATCCGCCAGTCGTATTGCCTCAACCAAGGCTTCTGGAGTGCCAGCTGCCCCCACTTCCTGGGCTTTTTTCCAGTTTTCTCTGGTGCGGATTTCCCCTTCCCAGCCATTTATCGCAGCTTGTGCTTCTTGTGAAAGCGCCCTTCCTGATGAGGCAATTTGTTGAGCTGTGCTAATGGCGGCGGTGAGATTTCCACTTTGAGCCAGTTCTTGTGCTTGATCCAAGTAAGGTTGGTCTTGAATTCGCTCAATCTTTCCTACCCAAGTACGAATTTTTTTCCGTGCTTCTGGATATAAAGCACGACCTCTACGAATTTCGCTGGCCTGGGCGATCGCAGCTTGCAAGGAGTTAATATCGTCGAATATTGCGATCTGTTCGGCACGGTCTAAATAAGGTTGGTCTTCAATTGTCTCCACTTGGGCATTCCAGCGACCTATCTCTTGTCTAGCTTCTGCGCCTCTAGGGTTACTCGCAGGAATAAGCTGTACTTGGGCGATCGCTGCTGTTAAATTAGGGACTGTTCCCTGGCTAGCCAATATTCTTGCTTTTTCCAGATGAGCAACATCTTCAATTTCCAACTGCCAACGAGCAATTAGTTGCTGTGCTTCGTTATACACTGGTCTGGAGGGATCGATTTGTTGTGCTTGAGCGATCGCTGCCTCTAAACCAGAAACATTACCGATCCAAGCACTCCTTTTCGCGTCAGCTATGGCAATAAAGTCATCAGTTTCGCCTTGTAGTTTCGTACTTTCCGGTATTTGCCTAGCAATATTCAGCGCTTCATCTGCATCCTGCTTGTCTAGTTTCCCCTGTGCCAATTCCAGCATTTTGCGTCCAAATCCCGGAATCGCTTCCTGAGCTTTTTGGTAAATGTAACTTTCCTGCCCAATCGACTCGGCTAACTTGATCGCTTCTAGGATATTATCGACTACTTTGCTGTTTGCTAAACTTTCGGCTTTTCCTAACTTATCGCCATCTTCTCGCGCTGTGGCAATGAGACGATTCAATTGGTCGTATTTAGTACCCGCCCAGTATTGATTGTCTACACGTAGCATTTTAGCGGATAACATGAACGCCGATTGCCAGCGCCGTTCTTTTACTTCGGCGATCGCACCGTTGTATGTGGCTTCAGCTTTTGACCAAATTGACTGCCATTTGTCAACTTGTTCATTGACTAATTTATAAGCTGCTAAATCTTCGGGTATTTTTTGAGCAGTAGCGATCGCTTCCTCTAAATTCCCAGTTTGGAAACTTTGATCGGCTAGCTTCAAAATATCCCGCGACCATTCTTCGATGAAACGATCGATTTCTCCATGCAACGGGTGATTTTGTGGTAGTTGCTTCACCAGAGCGATCGCTTGTAATAGGTCGTTCACTGTTTGCTTAGAAGCCGCTAACTGAGCGCAATGTAGCCGCACAGAAGCACTAGCTAGCGGCCAGAAAATCGATGGGCAATTAGGGGCAGCTGGCAACTTTAGCAGCATTGCCATTGCCAAGAATCCTACACTGCCGGGAATCAACATTAGTAGTACTAGCCACAATGTCCAGCTTTTCATCCAGCGTGGCCATTTCCCAGAAGTACTATTGAGTTGGGCAGTTTCTTCTGAATTACTATTTATAGGTAATCCTTTCGTATGGTTTTTTTTTCGTCGCTTCACTGACTTGGAGGTAGAACCAGTAGCTGGGACATCAAATGGCTGAGTTTCACCGAATTGTTCTGTTCGGGATAATCTTTTGCTTTGATCTGGCTCTCTTCCACTGGCTGAAGACCAACTGTCTGGAATATCCCGCTCTGTCATCTCTCACACCAAAATAATTGAATAGCGCTCTGTTTTAGGTTGATAATTCCATTGTTGACATAGTAACTTTCTCGTCATTAAAAAGCTACTTTTTTGATTATCTCTCTCCACAGAGTACCATTATCAATCTCAAAAATCAGTGCTATTTTATACTTTATTTTCAAACAGCAGATTCGGCTTGCAAATCGGAAATTAGTTGAGCTAACTGATCGCTACTTGCCTGGTAGACGTTGCCGCAAAAGTCGCAAGTTGCTTCAGCACCATCATCCTTAATAATCATATCTTGCAGTTCAGCTTCTCCCAAAATCTTCAGTGCCCCCAAAACGCGATCAAAAGAGCAACCACAGTGGAAGCGTAACATTTGGCGTTCGGAAAAGATTTCCAACCCCATGTCTCCCAATAAGTCACCAAAGATTTCAGGTAGCGTCTTCCCAGCTTGCAACAATGGCGTAAATCCTGCTAGACCGGCAACCCGTGATTCCAACGTTTCTACTAAAGCTTCTTCTCTGGCGGCTTTGGGCAATATTTGTACCAGTAATCCTCCAGCAGCAGTTACTCCCGCTGCTCCCACGAACACACCTAAAACTAAAGCCGAAGGTGTTTGTTCGGAATTCACTAGATAATGAGCTATATCATCACCAATTTCGCCAGAAACTAGTTCTACCGTACTAGAGTAAGGATAACCGCGACCGATATCTCGCACAACGTAGAGATAGCCGCCACCCACAGCACCACCAACATCTAATTTACCTTTGGGGTTGGGAGGCAATTCTACAGATGAATTCCCAACATATCCGCGTACCGTACCATCTAAGCCTGCATCTACTAATATGCCACCCAAAGGTCCATCGCCCTTAACGCGGACATTCACCCTCGATCCAGTTCGCTTCATACTAGAAGCCATTAACAAGCCTGCCGCCATAGTCCGACCCAGTGCTGCCGTTGCCACATAAGAAAGCTTGTGGCGCTGCCGTGCTTCTTCTGTTAAACGTGTGGTGATCGCACCTACGGCACGAATTCCACCTTCGGCTGCTGTTGCACGAATTAACTGATCCGCCATGAATAACCTTACATTTCTTAACAAGTTGACTTTTTCTATTCTAAGTTCTCTGCTGCGAGAAAAGTCACCTAGTCATAATCAGTGATTGTATTTGCAATATTAGAAATAGCGATGTCTTATCTTTAGGTAATCCGAGAAAAATGCTGGGTAATTTTCAACAAAGCCAACTGCGGATTGAAATCGAAGCATCAACAGATGCAATTCGTGACAGTCTACTGCATCCCGTGCAACTAAAAAAATGGCTTTTAGGGCAACGTTTTGCGCCAGGAATGCCAGAAGAACTGCTTCCCGGATTCCAGTTTACAACCTGGACTGGGCCAGTCGCCATTCATCATCAAGTAAACGTTGTCAAATCCAACTGCCTTCGCTTAGTACTCAGCGGAGGCATTGACGGGTTCCACGAATGGTACTGGGGAGAAGGTTGGGTACAGTCACGGTTGGAAGGAGTTTCAATTTTGCCTTTGAATTTGGGTCAAACACTCAGCTTGTTGAGCTTGCGTCAGTTTTTAGCAACTCAAGAACGTTGAATTGACTGAACGTAGAAAAGGGATTTTCCTTGTCTTTACGGCTAGCCATTGCAAGGTAACTCGAAAAATCTCTTTTTTCTCTCTGCGCCACGGACACTTTGCTCATGTAGGGAAACCCGCTCATGCAAGTGTCCTCCTCTGTAGCTTTGCGGTTTAAAAGTAATTTATCTAACGACTCTAAATCCAGAGAACACAGAATTGCATAGGTTAAAATTCTTAAACTTTTATGCACCATGTTGTCCACTTTCTAGACTCATGGGAATTAGTTTTCCCTTGACCAATTTATAGCGGGTATCAGTGCCATCATCATATTTCAGGTATTCTTCAAAGGCTAGTTTTGGGGTGGTTATAACCATTGCTTCCCCTTGTAAATCTTTACCTTGGTTTTACGACCAACACTGAACAATTAGCCTCTTCTACAACTTGACTGCTAACAGAACCCTGAACAATTCGTTTCATCCCCATCAAGCCCCGACTGCCAATTACGATCAAGTCAGTTTTATAAATATTGGCAAGACGAATAATCTCTTCAGCCGGATCGCCAGTTACTAACTCTAACTCACTTCTGACTGATAATTTTTCCTGATATAATTGCAGTTGCTTTTCAATATGAAAATAAGAAAACGTTGGGGACTCTGGCTGAGGGCGATCAGCAGGTAGTTCCATTTCTGACTCTGGTGTGAGAAACACATGACACAGAATAACCTTGGCGTCTTTTGAAAACACCAAATTATCTAAAGCTTGAATTACTCGTTCTGAAATATCCGAACCGTCCAGAGCTACCAAAACACTATTTAGCACTGCTCTCGTCTCCTAAAGAGTAGACCTCTTACATACATAAGTATCTAGCAAAATTAGTCGGCAGTGACACTAAACTAATTTTTTATCTGACAACTTAATTTATATATTTGAGGCTACGCCATAGGTCAGCTAGTTTTACGCCACTTTTATGCGAATGGGTTGTAGCAACTTTTCTGGAGAAGCTTTTCACGAGTTTCTGGAAGAGGGTTTTCCTTCCCCAGAAACTACTGTCGGCAATGCCCGACTTGTGGACGTTTAAAGGGTGACTGAAGGTAGGATAGGAAATGGCGTGCTTTAGCATAGCTTACCGTAGGTATCACTATCCAAACTTTGAGTTATCAGAAAAAATTAAGCATTCCAAATCACTATTCTTGCTGAATTCGGCGTCGCACTGAATCAGCATGGGAAGGTAAACCTTCTGCTGTTGCTAGCACATCAATGGCACCAGCCACATTTTGCAGTGCGGTTTGTGAGTATTGAATAATACTGGAGTGTTTAAGGAAAGTTTCAACACCTAATGCCGAAGCATAACGGGCAGCACCAGAAGTTGGCAAGGTATGATTAGGACCTGCCAAATAGTCTCCTACAGCTTCTGGTGTTGAGTAACCCAAAAAGATTGCCCCAGCGTGGCGAATCTGTGGTAGGAGTGCCCAAGGGTCTTTGACTTCTAATTCCAGGTGTTCGGGGGCAAATTCATTTGAGAGTTCTGCTGCGGCTTGGAGCGATTCCACAACGATAATCAAGCCGTAGTGAGCGATCGCTTTTTCTGTGTCTATTCGCCGTGGATGATCCACTAGCTGTCTTTCCAAGGCTAATTGTACGTTTTTCGCCAAAGCAGGATCTGTGGTCAGCAAAATCGCTGCCGCCATTGGATCGTGTTCGGCTTGGGCCAGCAAGTCAGCAGCTACATGTACTGGATTTGCAGTTTCATCGGCAATCACCAGCACTTCGCTGGGGCCTGCCAAAGAATCAATACCGACGGTGCCATAGACAAGTTTTTTCGCTAGGGTGACATAGATGTTACCAGGTCCAGTAATCACATTCACTTTCGGAATCGTTTCTGTACCATAAGCTAAAGCAGCGATCGCTTGTGCGCCCCCAATGCGATAAATTTCTTGCACCCCTGCTTCTTGGGCAGCTACCAAGACTGCTGGGTTAATAGCACCCCCTGGGCCTGGTGGTGTTACCATCACCACGTGGGGTACAGCAGCAACATGAGCCGGAATTGCATTCATCAGCACTGTACTGGGATAGGCGGCACGGCCACCAGGCACATACAACCCGGCTCGGTCTACAGGGGTGTAACGTTTGCCCAGTACTACTTCATCGTCACCAAAGTGTACCCAACTTTTTGGTACTCGCTGACGATGAAACGCTTCAATTTTGCGGCAAGCTAGCCGAATCGCACCCAACAACTCCTTTGATACCTGCTGATAGGCTGCATCCAGTTCCGAGCCTGTAACTCGGAGTTCTTCTGCTTTCAGGGTTTGTTTGTCAAATTCGGCCGTGTAATGCAATACAGCTTTGTCGCCTTGGCGCTTTACTGATTGCAAAATTTCCCGCACCGTTGCTTCTTTGTGAAGTACCTGTTCGTCATGGGTGCGATCGCAGATCCGTTGTAGTTCTGCTCTAACGTCTGCCTGCTGAGTAATAATTCGCAGCATGGAGTAAGGACAATGCCAAAATTATAATATTGCCACCTGAGATTTAGTATTGCTCTTGACCCACTGGGGTGTGCAAGCTGACTCTAATTCTCTTCTCTAGCTTAACCTGGATTTTTTTGATACTCTCAAGGCTACCAGCGTATAGTTTGCTTGAGAAGGCGACTTAATTGCTCAATCCAACAAGCCTTTACTGGCTAGCGGCAGGAAGCAGGTGTGCCATTTCCCACTACCCTTACACCCTTTTCCTCAATTCTTGTGGGGTGCAGATGGTATGTTTACACATCCAATCCCCTGAATTTACAGGGGGCAGGGTCTGAGTATAATTTTTACTTATTTCCCTAACTTTTACTAGTTAATGTGTGTACAGGCACGATATATCGATCCTCTACTTAACTTGAGAATCCCTGAAATTTAGCTCTTTGCAGTTTCTGTCTCTAAATGATACATCTGGTTTACGGACAAATTATCTTTATTGACAATCACATTGCTTAATCAGGTTGTGATGAGTTAGGTTGACAGTTATTTAATGGATGTATTTTATTTTAACGCATTTCCTCAATTGACGAAATACTGAATTGGCGAGTAAAAACTATGGAACTAATACTAATATTGATCTTTATTTATGCCCAATGCCTAATCCCATAATTTTTTTAGGAAATTATAACATTGGCAATTTGGATGCTATATTAGTAAGTCTAGTAGTGTGTGTACATAATTAATCATCGTATTTTTGGAATTGACTGTGGCGAATACAAAGTCTGCTCTCAAGCGTGCCCAAATCGCAGAACGTAACCGACTGCGTAATAAAGCTTACAAATCAGCAGTCAAGACGCTGATGAAGAAATACCTCTTAGCTGTAGCTGCTTATACAGCTAATCCTACCCCAGAATTAAAACAAGAAGCGCAGGCTCGGTTATCCGAGGCTTACGGGAAAATTGATAAGGCGATCAAACGAGGTGTTCTTCACCCAAACAATGGGGCAAGAAAAAAGTCAAGATTGGCTCACAGACTAAAACCCGTGACACAAACAGCTGAGTAGTCGTTGGTCATTTGTCCTTAGTCATTGGTAACAAAACAAACGATAATTCACGAAGGACAAACAACAAAGGACAAAAGATGCAACTAATAGACACTCATGTACATCTTAACTTTGATAGTTTCCAGCCGGATTTAGCGACAGTGCGATCGCGGTGGCAAGAAGCAGGTGTAGTGCGTTTAGTGCATTCCTGTGTTCACCCAGAGGAGTTTTCCAGTATTCAATCCATAGCCCAAGAGTTTCCCGAAATTAGTTTTGCTGTAGGATTACATCCTTTAGATGCCGATAAATGGAATAGCGAAACAGCCGAGAAAATCAAAACTTTAGCGAGTTCTGACTCAAATGTGGTAGCAATTGGGGAAATGGGGCTGGATTTTTACAAAGCTGATAACTATGAGCAACAGTATATGGTGTTCGAGTCCCAGTTGGCGATCGCATCTGAACTAAACTTACCAGTGATTATCCACTGCCGTGATGCTGCCGTGGCAACCAGAGACGTGTTGCAAAAATGGCAGCAACTCAAAGGAGAAAGAGTACGGGGTGTAATGCATTGCTGGGGAGGAACACCTGAAGAAACTCAATGGTTTCTCGATTTAGGCTTCTATATAAGCTTTAGCGGTACGGTAACGTTCAAAAATGCCAAAGCAATCCAATCCTCAGCTGCAATGGTAAGTAGCGATCGCCTACTGATTGAAACAGACTGCCCATTTCTCGCTCCAGTTCCGAAACGGGGCGAGAGGCGCAACGAGCCTGCCTACGTGTTTTATGTAGCCGAGCAAGTAGCTAAACTGCGTCAGGAAACGGTAGAGGCGATCGCCCATCAAACCACACAAAATGCCTGTGAATTATTCAGTCTGTCAATATCAAGTGTGTCCTAGTATATTTTGTTAAGTTGTGTTAAAAAAATAAAACTATAGGGGGACAAAAATATGCTAATATTATTCCCTCAAAAACACTTTGCTTGCGCCATAATAATAAAGGAAGGTGCATAAAACTTTTCATCTTAATTTTCCATCATACTATTATGGCTTGCCCATCCTCAAAATCTCTACAAGCGGATGCTCTCCACGCATAGACTAACCGTACCAACCTAAATTGAGCTAGACTTTTGCATAACATCGGTTTAGTGTGTATTGAACCTATTCAAAATCGTTAAACAAAAATTGCCTTGTGAGTATAATCCAGCAAAATGAAGTGATTCTGATTCAAAATCGACAAGGTGCAGAGCGTTCCCTCAGTCTTAGGATATCTAAGATATCACTGAGAGTATCAACAGCGGGGTGGATTTAACAACACACTGTGTAGAGCTGCGTCAGCGAATTAACGCGCTTTTTGGAGGGGAAGTGAAGAAAGTAAATCAAATTCAGGAATATTTTAACTGGATATTCTTTTTGAAATGGGCATTGGAAAGCCAGTGCGTTGGGCGTCTTTGCCGACTTGTACCCTTGCGAGGAAGTAAGCTACGTGTAGCGTCTGCGATAGGAGAAGCAACTGGCGTCATTGAACATGAGATGCAGGGGGAAAATACTTTCAGCAAGTTTTTACCTGCTCCCATAGTACTGAGTACCCATTACTTAGTCCCTATTAGGGGTGATTGCTCCCTTGTCAAAATTGCTCATTCCAACCAGATTTAATTGCTGCGGTCTACACCTATAAATCACAAGTGTGTAAGAAAAAGTTCCCAAACAGCTAAGGACACTGGCTAGCAGTGGGAAGCATCAAACAGCAGTGTCCAAGGGAAAATTGTACCAGGTTGACAAAGGAAGAGGCATGACTAAAGAAACATATATGGAACCCGCCTTTCTGTTGCCCGACTTGATTGAAATCCAGCGGTCAAGCTTTCGCTGGTTTTTAGAAGAAGGGCTGATAGAAGAACTGAACTCCTTTAGTCCTATTACAGATTATACGGGTAAATTAGAACTGCACTTTTTGGGTCATAACTACAAACTCAAGGAGCCGAAGTACAGCGTCGAAGAAGCCAAACGGCGGGATAGTACTTATGCTGTCCAAATGTATGTTCCCACACGTCTAATTAATAAAGAAACTGGGGAAATCAAAGAGCAAGAGGTATTCATTGGGGATTTGCCTTTGATGACTGATCGCGGCACATTTATTATTAACGGAGCCGAGCGGGTAATTGTCAACCAAATAGTGCGATCGCCAGGAGTCTATTACAAATCAGAAATCGACAAAAACGGGCGACGTACTTATTCAGCTAGCTTAATTCCCAACCGGGGAGCATGGCTGAAATTTGAAACAGACCGTAACGATTTGGTATGGGTACGCATCGACAAAACCCGCAAACTCTCAGCGCAGGTACTCCTAAAAGCTTTAGGTTTGTCAGACAACGAAATCTTTGACGCCTTACGCCACCCCGAATATTTCCAAAAAACCATTGAAAAAGAAGGGCAATTTTCTGAAGAAGAAGCCCTAATGGAGTTATATCGGAAACTGCGTCCTGGTGAACCACCTACAGTCTTAGGTGGACAACAACTCCTAGACTCCCGTTTCTTTGACCCGAAACGTTATGACCTTGGCCGCGTCGGACGTTACAAGCTCAATAAAAAATTGCGTCTTTCTGTCCCAGACACAATGCGTGTGTTGACTGCTGGGGATATCTTGGCAGCCGTGGATTACCTGATCAACCTAGAATATGACATTGGTAATATTGACGACATTGACCATCTAGGCAACCGTCGGGTGAGAAGCGTCGGTGAATTGCTGCAAAACCAAGTGCGGGTGGGCTTAAATCGTCTAGAAAGAATAATTCGGGAACGGATGACAGTATCTGATGCCGAAGTGCTGACTCCTGCTTCCTTGGTGAACCCCAAACCACTGGTAGCAGCAATTAAAGAATTTTTTGGTTCCAGCCAGTTAAGTCAGTTCATGGATCAAACCAATCCTCTGGCGGAACTGACCCACAAACGCCGTCTGAGTGCCCTTGGTCCTGGTGGTTTAACCCGTGAACGCGCTGGATTTGCCGTGCGAGATATACATCCTAGTCACTATGGACGTATTTGCCCCATTGAGACACCAGAAGGCCCCAACGCTGGATTGATTGGCTCCTTAGCAACCCATGCACGGGTAAACCTGTACGGCTTCTTAGAAACACCATTTAGACCTGTAGAAAATGGGCGAGTCAGATTTGATCTGCCTCCAGCCTATATGACAGCCGATGAAGAAGACGACCTACGGGTTGCTCCTGGAGATATTCCTGTAGATGAAACTGGGCACATTATTGGACCACAAGTGCCAGTCCGCTATCGCCAAGAATTTTCCACCACAACACCAGAACAGGTTGACTACGTAGCAGTGTCTCCCGTACAGATTGTGTCGGTAGCAACCAGCATGATTCCTTTCTTGGAGCATGATGACGCTAACCGAGCGCTGATGGGATCGAACATGCAACGACAAGCAGTACCCCTGCTCAAACCAGAACGTCCTCTGGTAGGTACAGGTTTGGAAGCGCAAGGAGCAAGAGACTCCGGGATGGTGGTTGTATCGCGTACCGATGGTGATGTCACTTATGTGGATGCTACAGAAATTCGCGTCCGTCCTAAACCTAATACCCCAGAAATTAAGTACACCCTTTCCAAGTACCAACGTTCCAACCAAGACACCTGTTTAAATCAGAAACCTCTCGTCCGCATTGGTGAACGGGTTGTTGCTGGTCAGGTGTTGGCTGATGGCTCCTCCACCGAAGGCGGTGAATTGGCGCTAGGACAAAATATCGTCGTTGCCTATATGCCTTGGGAAGGCTACAACTACGAAGACGCGATTTTAATCTCTGAAAGACTGGTGCAGGATGATGTCTACACCTCAATTCATATTGAAAAATATGAAATTGAAGCCAGACAAACCAAACTGGGGCCAGAAGAAATCACCAGAGAAATTCCCAACGTCGGGGAAGATGCATTGCGTCAGTTGGATGAACAAGGAATCATTCGCATTGGGGCGTGGGTAGAAGCTGGTGATATCTTGGTAGGAAAAGTCACACCAAAAGGTGAATCTGACCAACCCCCAGAAGAAAAACTGTTGCGGGCCATATTCGGTGAGAAAGCGCGGGATGTGCGGGATAATTCCCTGCGAGTACCAAATGGTGAAAAAGGTCGGGTAGTTGATGTGCGCTTGTTTACTCGTGAACAAGGCGATGAACTACCACCAGGAGCCAATATGGTAGTCCGGGTATATGTTGCTCAAAAACGCAAAATCCAAGTTGGTGACAAAATGGCAGGACGCCACGGTAATAAAGGGATTATTTCTCGAATATTACCAGCAGAAGATATGCCTTATTTGCCCGATGGTTCACCAGTGGACATTGTACTTAACCCCTTGGGTGTACCCAGTCGGATGAACGTCGGACAAGTATTTGAATGTCTCTTGGGTTGGGCTGGTCAAACCTTGGGAGTACGATTTAAGATTACTCCCTTTGATGAAATGTACGGTGAAGAGTCATCTCGGCGAATCGTGCATGGCAAATTGCAAGAAGCACGGGACGAAACAGGGAAAGACTGGGTATATAACCCAGATAACCCAGGCAAAATCATGGTGTATGACGGTCGTACAGGCGAACCCTTTGACCGAGCAATTACCATCGGTGTGGCTTATATGCTGAAACTGGTGCATTTGGTGGATGATAAGATCCACGCCCGTTCTACAGGCCCATACTCACTGGTGACTCAGCAACCCTTGGGTGGTAAAGCACAACAAGGTGGTCAGAGGTTTGGGGAAATGGAAGTGTGGGCATTGGAAGCCTTTGGTGCAGCTTACACCTTACAGGAATTGCTCACAGTTAAATCTGACGATATGCAAGGACGGAATGAAGCGTTAAATGCGATCGTTAAAGGTAAGGCAATTCCTCGACCTGGAACCCCAGAGTCCTTTAAGGTGCTAATGCGCGAGTTGCAATCATTGGGGTTAGACATTGCCGTACACAAGGTAGAAACCCAAGCAGATGGTAGTTCCCTGGATGTGGAAGTAGATTTGATGGCAGACCAATCAGCCCGTCGCACACCTCCTCGACCTACTTATGAATCTCTTTCCCGCGAATCGCTGGATGATGACGAATAGAGATTAGGGAATAGGGCATGGGGCATAGCGCATAGGGAATGCGAAAAATGCCCAATGCCCAATACCCCGTTCCCAATGTTGTAAAACTAAATAAACTCAAAACTCATAACTCATAATTCGGAACTCAGCATTTAAGTATGAGACCTGCCCAAACTAATCAGTTTGACTACGTAAAAATCGGCTTGGCTTCCCCCGAACGCATTCGGCAGTGGGGCGAGAGAACATTGCCCAATGGTCAAGTAGTCGGTGAAGTTACCAAGCCAGAAACAATTAACTACCGAACTCTCAAGCCAGAGATGGATGGCTTATTTTGTGAGCGCATCTTTGGCCCCGCAAAAGATTGGGAATGCCATTGTGGTAAGTATAAAAGAGTCCGTCACAGAGGTATTGTCTGTGAGCGCTGTGGGGTAGAAGTCACCGAGTCACGGGTGCGTCGTCACCGCATGGGCTACATTAAACTCGCTGCACCAGTAGCTCACGTTTGGTATCTCAAAGGCATTCCTAGCTATATTTCCATCCTGTTAGATATGCCCTTACGGGATGTCGAGCAGATTGTCTATTTCAACTCTTATGTTGTCCTAAGTCCAGGTAATGCCGAAACTTTAACTTACAAACAGCTACTAAGTGAAGACCAGTGGTTGGAAATAGAAGACCAAATTTATAGCGAAGATTCTCAGCTGCAAGGCGTAGAGGTAGGTATTGGTGCTGAAGCACTATTGCGCTTACTTGCCGATATCAATTTAGAACAAGAAGCAGAAAGCCTGCGGGAAGAAATTGGTAACGCCAAGGGACAAAAGCGGGCCAAGTTAATTAAGCGACTGCGAGTGATTGACAACTTCATCGCTACTGGCTCCAAACCAGAGTGGATGGTAATGGCAGTCATTCCCGTGATTCCTCCTGACTTGCGCCCAATGGTGCAGCTAGATGGCGGACGCTTTGCCACCAGCGATTTGAATGATTTGTATCGGCGCGTAATTAACCGCAACAATCGTTTGGCACGCTTGCAAGAAATTTTGGCACCAGAGATTATTGTGCGGAACGAAAAGCGGATGCTGCAAGAAGCAGTGGATGCTTTGATTGACAATGGTCGTCGGGGACGCACTGTGGTAGGGGCAAATAACCGACCACTGAAATCTTTGTCCGACATTATTGAGGGTAAGCAAGGACGTTTCCGACAAAACTTGTTAGGTAAACGGGTTGACTACTCTGGACGTTCGGTAATTGTTGTCGGGCCAAAGCTGAAAATTCACCAGTGCGGTTTGCCTAGAGAAATGGCAATTGAGCTATTTCAACCATTTGTGATTAACCGCCTGATTCGTAGCGGCATGGTAAATAATATCAAAGCTGCGAAAAAGCTGATATCACGTAATGATCCCAGTGTTTGGGATGTGTTGGAAGAGGTGATTGAAGGACACCCAGTGATGCTGAACAGGGCGCCAACATTGCACCGCTTGGGGATTCAGTCTTTTGAACCGATTTTAGTAGAAGGTCGAGCGATTCAACTTCATCCTCTCGTGTGTCCAGCGTTTAACGCCGACTTTGACGGCGACCAAATGGCGGTACACGTCCCGCTGTCGTTAGAAAGTCAGGCTGAAGCGCGGTTATTGATGTTGGCTTCTAACAATATTTTGTCACCAGCCACAGGTAAACCCATTATCACGCCTAGCCAAGACATGGTGTTGGGGGCGTATTACTTAACAGCAGAAAATCCCGGTGCAACAAAAGGCGCAGGAAAGTACTTTTCTTCGCTAGAGGACGTAATTATGGCTTTCCAGCAAGAGCAAATTGACTTGCACGCCTATATCTATGTGCGGTTTGACGGTGAAATAGAATCAGACCAACCGGATATAGAACCCGTGAAAGTGACAGAAAACGAGGATGGTACCCGCACATTACTTTATAAGTTCCGTCGAGTCAGACAAGACGCTAAAGGCAATGTACTTTCTCAGTATATATATACCACTCCCGGTCGCGTTATTTACAATAATGCTATTCAGGAAGCACTAGCAAGTTAATTCGTAATTTCTAATGACGCTCTCTACGAGACGCTAAAAGCGTAGCTTGCTTCTCTGTAAGAGTACGCAGACTCGCTAACGTAATTCGTAATTGAAGAATTAATTACGAATTACGAACTACGAATTACGAATTATTAATTATTGATGACTCAGGACTAATGACTAATGACTAACGAAAAAATGATTTTTCGCAATCGGGTGGTTGATAAAGGTCAGCTGAGAAATTTAATCTCTTGGGCCTTTACATATTATGGTACGGCGCGAACCGCAGTAATGGCGGACAAACTGAAAGATTTAGGATTTCGCTACGCTACCAAAGCAGGGGTTTCCATCAGTGTAGATGACTTGATGGTGCCACCAACTAAGCGATTGCTCTTAGAAGCAGCCGAAGAAGAAATTCGCGCCACTGAAACCCGTTACCAACGGGGAGAAATCACGGAAGTAGAACGCTTTCAAAAGGTAATCGATACCTGGAACGGTACTAGTGAAGCTTTGAAAGATGAAGTAGTCGTTCACTTCAAGAAGACTAATCCCCTAAACTCCGTATATATGATGGCATTCTCAGGTGCACGGGGTAACATCTCTCAAGTGCGGCAATTGGTGGGGATGCGGGGACTGATGGCAGATCCTCAAGGGGAAATTATTGATTTGCCCATCAAAACCAACTTCCGTGAAGGACTGACAGTGACGGAATACATTATTTCGTCTTACGGTGCTAGAAAAGGATTGGTGGATACTGCGTTGCGAACGGCCGACTCTGGTTATCTCACCCGCCGTTTGGTGGACGTATCCCAGGATGTAATTATTCGGGAATTTGACTGTGGCACTACCAGAGGTCTTAGCATTCAACCAATGACAGAAGGGGCCAAAACCTTGATTCCTCTAGCAACTCGCTTGATGGGACGGGTAATTGGTGAAGATGTGGTGCATCCGGTGACAAAAGAAGTGATTGCAGCACGTAATAGCCCAATTTCTGAGGATTTGGCGAAGAAAATTGAAAAATCTGGGGTGGGAGAAGTTGTGGTGCGATCGCCCCTAACTTGTGAAGCTGCACGTTCTGTCTGTCAACACTGCTACGGCTGGAGTTTAGCCCACGCTAAGATGGTGGACTTGGGCGAAGCTGTGGGGATTATTGCTGCTCAAAGTATCGGTGAACCTGGTACTCAGTTAACCATGCGGACATTCCACACGGGTGGGGTGTTTACTGGGGAAGTGGCGCAACAAGTTCGTTCTAAAATTGATGGGACTGTCAAACTTCCTCGTAAACTGAAAACCAGAACATATCGTACCCGCCACGGGGAAGATGCCCTCTATGTTGAGGCTAATGGCATCATGCTTTTGGAGCCAACAAAAGTAGGTGATGTTACTCCAGAGAACCAAGAGGTTCATCTTACCCAAGGTTCAACACTATATGTATTTGATGGAAATAAGGTAAAACAAGGTCAGTTGTTGGCAGAGGTTGCCCTTGGTGGACGCACAACTCGGACTAATACAGAAAAAGCCGTTAAAGATGTTGCTTCTGACTTGGCAGGGGAAGTGCAATTTGCCGAAGTAGTTCCAGAACAAAAAACTGACCGTCAGGGTAATACCACAACCACAGCCGCACGCGGTGGCTTGATTTGGATTTTGTCTGGGGAAGTTTACAACTTACCGCCCGGTGCAGAATTGGTAGTGAAAAATGGTGATGCGATCGCTTCTAATGGAGTTTTAGCAGAAACCAAGTTAGCCAGTTTGCACGGCGGTGTGGTGCGCTTGCCAGAAGCTACCCCAGGTAAAAGTACCAGGGAAATTGAGATTATCACCGCTTCTGTGGTCTTAGACCAGGCAACGGTGACAGTTCAAAGTTCCCAGGGTCGTAATAACTACTTAGTCTCCACGGGCAACAACCAGGTATTTAACCTCAGGGCTACACCAGGCACAAAAGTGCAAAATGGTCAAGTAGTAGCTGAGTTAATTGATGACCGCTATCGCACAACCACTGGTGGATTCCTAAAATTCGCGGGTGTCGAAGTCCAGAAAAAAGGTAAAGCCAAGCTGGGTTATGAAGTCGTGCAGGGCGGTACCTTATTGTGGATTCCTGAAGAAAGCCACGAAGTTAATAAAGATATCTCCTTACTGTTGGTGGAAGACGGTCAGTTTGTCGAAGCTGGCACCGAAGTCGTGAAAGATATTTTCTGCCAAAACAGTGGTGTGGTAGAAGTGACACAGAAAAACGACATCCTGCGGGAAGTGGTCGTGAAGCCAGGGGAACTGCTGATGGTGGACGATCCCGAATCAGTTATCGGGCGAGATAACACCTTTATCCAACCAGGTGAGGAATTCCAAGGCAACGCCGCCACGGAATTGCGTTATATCCAGTATGTCGAGACACCAGAAGGGCCAGCCCTGTTAAGTCGTCCAGTAGTTGAGTTTGCCGTCCCAGATAATCCAGATGTGCCATCAACGACATCGGTAAGTCAACAAACTGGGCGATCGATTCAATTAAGAGCGGTACAGCGACTACCTTATAAAGATTCAGAACGCGTCAAATCTGTTGAAGGTGTGGAACTGCTGCGAACCCAGCTAGTGCTGGAAATTGAGCAAGAAGGGGAACAAGACCATAATGCCTCACCCCTTGCAGCAGATATTGAATTAGTAGAGGATACCGAAGACCCAGAAGTTCAACGTTTACAACTGGTAATTTTGGAATCCTTGGTAATTCGTCGAGATATTACCGCCGATGCCACCCAAGGTAGCACCCAGACGACACTTGAGGTACACGATGGGCTAACCATCGCCCCAGGTTCTGTAGTCGCACGTACCCAAATCTTGTGTAAAGAAGGGGGGGAAGTGCGGGGTGTCCAAAAAGGAACCGAAAACGTGCGCCGCTGTTTAGTGTTGCGTGACGTTGACAGGCTCACCATTAATACTAGTACCCAACCCAAGGTAAAAGTGGGTGACTTGCTAGTAGAAGGTACAGAAGTTGCTCCTGGAGTTTTTGCCCCAGAATCAGGACAGGTAGTGGATGTTAAAAGTGCCACTGCTGCATCTGGTGGGGAATCAGCTTTGAGTACTAAAAACTTCGTTATTACTACCCGTATCGGTCGCCCTTATCGAGTCAGCCCTGGTGCTGTTTTGCAGATAGAAGACGGCGATTTGGTGCAACGGGGTGATAACTTGGTGTTGCTGGTGTTTGAACGCGCCAAAACCGGAGATATCATTCAAGGTTTGCCCCGCATTGAGGAACTACTTGAAGCTCGTAAACCGAAAGAAGCGTGCATCTTATGTCGGCGGGGCGGAGAAGTTAAGGTAGTTTATGGTGATGGTGATGAAGCGATCGCTATTAAGGTCGTAGAATCAAATGGCGTGGTGACAGATTATCCTCTGGGGCCAGGACAAAACTTGATTGTGCCAGATGGCTCAATGGTATTAGCGGGACAACCGTTAACTGATGGCCCATCTAATCCCCACGAAATTTTGGAAATCTTCTTTAGCCTGGGTTCCGAAGATGGAATCTATGCTTGTGCTAGCCTTGCTTTACAGAAGGTACAGACATTCTTGGTGAATGAAGTACAAATGGTGTATCAGTCTCAAGGGATTGATATTTCCGATAAGCACATTGAAGTGATTGTTCGCCAGATGACCAACAAAGTCAGGATTGATGATGGTGGTGATACCACAATGCTCCCCGGCGAATTGGTGGAACTGCGCCAAGTCGAGCAGGTGAACGAAGCTATGGCAATTACAGGCGGTGCGAGGGCACAGTATACCCCAGTATTGTTGGGGATCACCAAAGCATCGTTGAACACCGACAGCTTTATTTCCGCCGCTTCCTTCCAAGAGACAACACGGGTACTTACCGAAGCCGCTATCGAAGGCAAATCTGACTGGCTGCGCGGATTAAAGGAAAACGTGATTATCGGGCGATTGATTCCGGCTGGTACTGGATACAATACCTATGAAGAACCAGGAGCGATCGATGACTATGCTGCTGAAATTACCAGTAGTGTGTTAGATGAAGTTGATGATCCCCTAGATATGGTCTTAGATGATCGCACAGCTCGCACCTATAATTTAGATTCTCCTACTCTTGGGGAATCTGGCTTTGGCAGCAGACGTGCAGAAAGGTCAATTCTAGATGAAGAAGATGAATTAATTGCTGACGAAGTAGTAGACGACGATGATTACGAAGAAGAAGAAGACGACGAAGATGATTTCGACGACGAATAGAGACTTGAAATTTCGCGTCTAAAAGGTAAAAGGTAATATCGAGTCTGCTCAATTACCAATAACTAAAGTACCTCACCTGTGCTAGCGTGCCCTTTGCCAAGGGGCACGCTAGCTTCCGTTTTACCCCTAGCGAGCAAGTCGTGATATCATGTTCGGATAATCACTTATTATAAAAGTAGGGATGAAAACGATGAACTATGCCAAAACGAATTAGTATAACCATGCATTTAGATATTGCTGAGTTAGAACAGCTTTACCGTCAGGCCAAAGACGGAATAGAAAGTCGTCAATACCAGATTATATGGTTACTAGCGCAAGGAAAAAAGACCCAAGAAGTAGAAAAAGTCACAGGCTACAGCAGAACATGGATCTACGCATTAGTTAAACGGTATAACGAGTTGGGTATAAGTGGAATTGGCGATCGCCGCCTTTCAAATCAAGGAGCAAAGGCCTTAATAGACGACATTTACCAAGCGCATCTGTGGCAAGCTTTACAAGAAAACGCACCAGATGGGGGACTTTGGAATGGACGAAAAGTTGCGGATTGGTTAAGTGAAGTCACTGAAACAAAGATTAGTAGATACAGGGGATGGGAGATATTACGGCAGATGACTTTTAGACTACGAGTACCCCGTCCGTCTCACACAGAAAGCGATCCTTTTGAGCAAGAAGCCTGGAAAAAAAACTAGCTACAGAAGTTGAAGAATTCCAAAGTGCTTATCCGGAGGCTGAATTTCAGTTGTGGTGCGAAGATGAACATCGCTTAGGGCTAAAACCAATTCTGAGGCGAGTTTACGTACATGAGGGAGAAACACCAATTGCCAACGTTAATTGGAGATTTAAATGGCTATGGTTGTATGCATTTGTACATCCCAAAACCGGGGAAACTTATTGGTGGATTTTACCATACGTCAATACTGAACTGTTTAATCAAGTTTTAGCTGACTTTGCTCATGAATTTAAATTAGGTGCTAAAAAACACATTCTTCTAGCTGTTGACCGCGCTGGCTGGCATATTAGCCATAATTTAAAAATTCCTGAAGGGTTACATTTAACATTTTTGCCCTCTCATTCACCTGAATTACAACCTGCTGAAAGATTGTAGACAATGGTAGACGAACCAATTGCTAATCAATCGTTTGACACCCTAAATGATTTGGAGGAAGTTTTATTTCATCGCTGTCAATCTTTACTTCAACAGCAAGATTTGATTCAAGGGTTAACTGGTTTTCACTGGTGGATTCAAATCGGGGCTTAATCGTAAGTGATTTACCGAACATGATATGATATTTAATTAAAATAAGCGATCGCAATCAGTAAAGTGAAATTTTCTCTTTCACAGAGTCTAGTCATCTAAATCGCTTAAAATCTTATATTTAGTCCTTTTGAGAAGATTTTAGCTATTAGCTTTAGAATTTATTCCCAACCAGGAGAGCAATGAAATGAGTAATTGAAAAAATGTTGGTAGTGACAAGCTTTAAAAAAGACGGAATTAAGCATTAGCTGTTATTTTGGATTTCGTCTAACTTGGCACGCACTGCCTGGATATCCTGCCACATCAACCATTTCGGCGCACCTCTTTCCTTAGAAGGGTTACGCAGCAAGTAGGAAGGATGAAAAATTGGCATACATAAACGCCCTTCCCACTCTAGCCACTGTCCGCGAATTTTCGTAATTCCCCGCTTATCGCCAGTGATACCTTTGACAGCAGTCGCACCCGTTAACAGAATTATTTTGGGGTCAACTAAGCGAATTTGTTCTAGTAGGTAGGGTAGACATGCTGCCACTTCTACAGGAGTGGGAACTCTATTATCTGGTGGGCGACATTTATTGATATTGGCAATATATACATCATGCTCAGTAGTCAGATTCACTGATGCCAAAATTTTCTCCAGCAATTGTCCCGATCTGCCTACAAATGGTAAACCCGTTTCATCTTCATTTTGACCTGGCGCTTCTCCCACAACCATAATTGGTGCTTTAAGATTGCCACGTCCGACAACAGCATGAGTACGAGTGTCTCCCAACGCACAACGGTGACAGCGATCGCAATCTTGTGTCAACTCCGTTATGTCAGAATAAGTTCCGGGAGCGATCGGAATTTTCACGTCTGTAGGAATCAGTTCTCGTTGATTAAAGGTTGAGTCGTCGAAGAGGCTGAGTTGGTTTTCGCTGCTCATGAAAATCAGGATTTTGGCATCAGCGCTAGCTGTTATATCTGAAGTTAAATAGCCCTCTGGCTGGATATTGTTCAGAACAATAAACTTTTGCTGAATACTTAATTATTTATACAAATCTTATTGTACCAGTTAATTTGAGACAAAATTCAGTCATCATAAAAGCAGTGCCGTCCTAAGATGCTGGGGAAAACCATGTCATATACCCCACTTTTCGCCGATCGTACCCATGCAGGTGAGTTATTGGCGCAAGCAATTCATGATGTTTTGACTCAGCAAACTATTGATTCTGGGGTAAAGCCTGTACCAATTATTTATGCTTTGCCAAGAGGGGGTGTACCAGTAGCAGCACCAATAGCACGTCTTTTAGATTGTCCGTTGACAATTATTGTGGCAAAAAAGATTAGCCATCCAGAAAACCCAGAGTTAGCAATTGGTGCAGTGACTACTTCGGGAAATGTTCTTTGGGCCGATCAAAAGCTATTTCGCCCTAAACATGATGTGCAGTGGCGAGAAGTGGCTTTAAATAAAGCGATCAAGCAAGCTAAGTCTCTTGAGGCTCAATTAATTCCTGCTTGTCCGCAGGTGAATGCAGAGAATGCTACGCTGATCTTAGTTGATGATGGCATTGCTACAGGTATGACAATAGCGGTAGCAGCAACTGCTATGAGAGCGCTTTCTCCAGCAGCAGTTTGGCTATGTACTCCATTAGCGCCACAAAAATTGCTACCTTGGTTAGAACAGTGGGGCGATCGCACAATAGTCTTGGAAACACCCAAACCCTTCTGGAGTGTGAGTAATTTTTACGCAGAATTTCCCCAAGTAGATACATTAGAAGTTCTCGTATATCTCCAACAACAAAAGACAATGGGGGGAATTGATCTGTGCGAGTAATTATAGAATTGTTTTCCAATCTTACTTTTTAACTATTTGAAGATGTTCCCTGCTCGTATTGCATAGCTTTGGCATAATCACCCAAGGCTTTATAAGCGTCTTTCAGACGAGTCAGAACTTCTTCTTCACTACGCCGATCTTTCATATTCCTAGCTAACAGCAAACGTTCTTCATAATATGTAATTGCTTTTTTATAGTCACCTAAAGCTTCACAAGCAACTACTAAATTACCTAAAGACTGTTCTTCGATACGCTTGTCTTGAATTTCTTTGGCTAATTGCAACCGATCCTCATAATACTTAATGGCTTTAGTATAATCACTTAAAGCATAACAAGCATTGCCCAGATTCTTTAGCACCTGAGAAGCACTGCGAACATTTTTTAAGGAGCGTGATAGTACTACACATTGCTCATAATAGGCGATCGCTTTTGGGTAATTGTTCAAAGCATACCAAGCATTACCCAAATTCTTGAGTACCTGTTCTTCGCCCCAATGATCTTTGAGTTCCCGCACAATCTCCAGACTTTGCTGCTGATATTGAATGGCTTGTGTAAACTTGCCTAAAGCTTTATACACCAATCCCAAATTATTCAGTGCTGCCACTTGACTGCGTTTGTCTTGCAGTTGCTGCGTTATTTTCAAACATTTTTCTAGAAACTCAATAGCCTTATTATGGTCATTTAGGTGGCGGTATGCATTGCCTAAATGGGAAAGAGCTTGCATCTGCAATGCTAAATCTGAGGTGTTATTGAGCAAAGACAAACACTGTTGGGAGTAAGATATAGCACCTTTGTAGTCTCCAGAACTGTAAGTTAACAATCCTAAAAAAGAAAGTACCTGTGCCTGTTTTTCTAAATCGCCAACCGCCTGAAACAGCCCCAAGGATTGCTGTAAAGACTTCATAGCCGTTATTAATTCGCCAGCTTGCTGCTGTTGAATTCCTTGTCGTAGTAGCTTTGACGCTTCTAACAAATGGTCATCACTTTCTTGTGGAGGTATTATTTCTGCTTGTGAACCAGAGTCAAATTCATGGGTAATGGTATTACGCTTCACTGGTTTTAGGTATGTTATGGGTAATTGCAAGGGAACTGTATTTTTCAATCTGATTATTCCATTCGCCTTTAGACATCAACTCCTTCCTGTGAAGTCTGGTGCTAAATCTAGTGTTCCCAAAACCAGGGTGCATCTTTCATCAGTCTGGTTTACCACAGGATAAGTTTAGGAGAAGTGAGAGTTTATATAGCGATCGCTATCAAATCGTTAATCGAGACTTTTAGATTACCACTCATGAAGAGTAATAACTCTGTAGCAGTCTTAGAGCGTTTGCGATCGTCTGTATTTCTTATCTATTCGTGTTCTCTACGTCTGGAATAGTTCGATTAAAAAACTATTTTTTACAAGATTATTTAACAGTTTTATTATCAATATCTGCCCTGTATGTATGGTGCAGGATATTCCGTACCTCCATTAAAATTTTTCCTAGCATATTTTTACCACTCCCATCGGCTCCACAACCCCAGAAAAAATCGATAGGCGAGTTTTCAACAATATCTGCATTGTTTGTAGAAAGTAAGATATTTCTAATATCTGTATGAGTTTGAAATTTACACAGCACAGCTTGCCGCATGATGTCGTCTTTAACTTGTTCCTAATTTTGACGTAGGGGACGAGTTCTCTCACGCCCCATTCTTGCCGTATCTTTAGGTGTTTTAACTAGGCGTATTTGTTCTACATGAGGTGTAGCCACAAACTTTTGCACTTGAAAGTAGTGTTCGCTAGTTGACCAATATAATCGATCTAACTCAAAGCTGTAAGGTGAAAAGTTAGAGAAACAAGCATATTCTTCACAAGTGCTATAAAAGTAGATTGTCATAAATTTAATATAACTTGAGGTTACTGAATTTATGAGTTTTTTATAAAACAGATGACTTATTTTCTGTTGATTCAATAAATGCCTCAAACTGACCATTAGGAGTCCATTGAATAGCCCCATCTCGTCCCGTAAAGAACAGTTTAGTTTGGCTTTGATTCAGTTCAGATAAAGTTTTTGGATCAAAGTTGGCAGAAGAAGCGATCGCTACTTGTGGTTGCAGAGCAATAACTAAATCTTTCAATGACTCAGGGGCACACCAAAGCACTTGTGGGCGAGTCAAACTTCCATTTTTAACTAGTTGTTGTACCTCTTTAGACTTAACATTACCTACTAGTAACCAATTTTGATCTAAAATTTGTAATTGTAAAATCGGTAATTGATCATTGATTAATTGCGCTACTATCGAACCAGCTTTCACAGCTTGACCAATTGCCAAAGGTTGATAAATTCCTTGATGTTTTTGTAGTTCCTGTTGAATTGCCTGAGTTGTAATGGAATTATCTGTTTGTGGTGAATATTCATAAAATTTATTGATTGGTAAACGTTGCATTAATTCAAACCAAGCATTACTTTGATTACCTTGGAAATCAGTTGCGATCGCCCAATTTATTTGATTTATACCCTGCTGTTGTAAAAACGGTAAAATTGTAAAACGTCCTGTACCTTCATCACCACTATTAATTACAGTTACAGTACCTCGATCTTGAACAACTACAATTGGTTCTGTACCAGATTCTAAGACCGTTATTCTAAACAATGTATTTTTAGAATGCCAAAGGGGGATGAATACTAAAGCAATCGCAATCATATTAGCAAACCACCATCGCCTTTGCCACCAATGCACTAGCCAGACCAATATAATTAGTATATAAATCGCCAAAAGCTGCCAAGTAGATATGCTGCCCACCACAACAGAATTTCCGGGTAACTTGCTAAAAAATTCCACTAGTTTAATTAACCAATCAGTAGGATAATGTAATACCCCGGCTAGAAAGCTTCCTGCTTCAATCCAAACTAAACCTACTAACGCACTGATGATTCCTCCTATACTAATGATCGAAATTAATGGAGTACTAACCACATTCAACAACAGACTATAAGATGGTACAACTCCAAAGACAAAAAGTTGCACAGGTAAAGTCCAAATAGTGGCAGCTAGGGGAACAGCAATCAAAGCAGCGATCGCAGGTGGTAGCCATGCTAGGCGATTGACTAATGCGGGTACTGTTACAACTAATCCTAGTGTTGCTAAAAAACTCAATTGAAAACCTAAATCCCAAATCCATAGAGGATTAAACACTAATAGCAGAGTTGCTGCTAATAGTAACGATCCGAACTGTTTTACCTTCCTTTTTAATAGCAGACCAACTAATGCCGCAAAACCCATAATCACGGCTCTGAGAACCGCAGGTTGAAACCCTGTTAAACTCAGAAAAATGATTAAAGCCAAAAACCCAAGGGTAAATTGCGTTCCTTTTCTTGCTCGCCTTGTTAATTGTAAAATCACACTCAAAATCAAAGAAGTTTGGAACCCAGAAGCTGCTAAAGCATGAGCTAATCCAGCTTGTACAAATAAGTCGCGGATATCATAGGGTAAATCAACAGCTTTGCTGCCTAAAACCATTGCGCTGACAAGAGGCCCTTCAGGAATACCCAACCAACGAACTTGCGATCGCACAATTCGCTCCCGAATTTGCCACCATCCCCATTTACGTTCCGGCTCCAAAACATTTATTTGTCGCCCAATCAAACCAGCAAACGTTCCTTCCTGCTTGAGAAACTTCTGAAAATCGAAACCACCAGGATTGGAAGCCGCCTTTGGTTTGTACAAAATCCCAGTCACAGCAATTTGTTGACTAGGGTATAACCCAGTAGCCTGAAGTATAGGGACTGTCACATACAATTTGCCTGTAACCCCTTGTGGGACACCTGCTGAACTTTTATTATTTTTAACTTCATCTAACTGAGTCGTTTCCAGCCAAAATTGTCCTCGCTGACTGCGAGTTAAGCGGGGATTACTTGCCACTTCGCCGCGTACAATCACAAGTTGTTCTTGATTGCTGCTATTTCCAGGCGGGACAAACTGACTAATATCTTTTACACCCGGTTGTGGCATTCGCCATTGAAAATATAAAGTTGCCAATAATCCCACCAAGCCAGCAGCTAGCCATATTCGAGGATGGGGAGTAGTTTGCCAAATATTAGGCACTGCCTTATTTTTGCTTCCAGCATTTTCTGGTTTCTGAGCAAATTGCTGTAATATGGTGCGTCTTCTAAAAAGAATTGCTCCCACTATCCCCAGAACCAAAATCCCCACACCACCCCAAGGAACTGCTGTAAACAGCAACCCAAAAATGTAGCCAAGACAAATAATTACACCACTGGTTTGAATCATAAGATTTTTTGTAAAAGCACCCGGCAATCCGAATTTGCAGATGGTTTAAATATAGATAGCGCAGCAATAAAGAAAAATCGGCGTTGCTGAATTTGGTTATGAAATTCAAAAATCAAATATTCCAAACTCTTATTATCTGTGCTTGAAGCACCTCTGCGTGAGCTTTTTATCTCTTTAAATCAGCAACAGCGAAAAGTTTTTATGCTTGTGGTGAGTATAGTCCATCAAGTTTATATAAACAAAGCCCGCACAGGCGGGCTTTATTCTTGTAGCTTTAATGTTCTAGATACAATATTTAACCGTATTTCTGTCCTTTAGCAAAAGCCACATCAAAAAAATATACCTAGCTTAAACCTCAGCACCACAAGGATAAACAGAACGTAAAATCGTAGTGAATTAAATTTGCCACGACTCTGGTATCTTTGCCTTTACTTTGGGTTCCTCTGGCTTTAAAAACGCTATTATTTTACACAAAACTGTACTTAGTTCGTGTGTAGCCGCACCCTTTAGGATATTGGGCTTCCTGTTGAACTCACAGTATCTTTGAGTAACGGAAAACCCAACTTCTCCCTTTGCTCAATATATAAATGAGCTATCTTCCTAGCCAAATGCCGAATCCTGGCAATATAGCGAGTTCTCTCCGTCACCGAAATCACACCTCTAGCATCCAGCAGATTGAATGTATGCGAACACTTCATTACATAATCTAAGCTAGGCAATACTAATCCTCGCTTCGTCAATTGGGTAGCTTCCTGCTCATACAAATTAAATAATGTCAGTAGCAACTCAGGATTTGACGCTTCAAAGTTGTATGTGCATTGCTCAATCTCACTTTGCAAGAAAACATCGCCATAAGTAATGTTGTCTGTCCACTGGATCTTAGTAAATGCTTCTACTTGCTGGAGATACATTGTCAGCCGCTCTAACCCATAAGTAATCTCAATCGACACCGGACGGCAATCAATTCCTCCACACTGTTGGAAGTAGGTAAATTGAGTAACTTCCATCCCATCTAACCATACTTCCCATCCAGTGCCCCAAGCTCCCACAGTTGCATCTTCCCAGTTATCCTCTACAAACCGAATATCGTGGTCTTGAGGACGAATACCTAAAGCCCTTAACGAATCAAGATAAATCTCTTGAATATTATCTGGTGATGGCTTAATCAGAACTTGGTACTGATAATAGTGTTGGAAGCGGTTAGGATTTTCGCCGTAGCGTCCATCAGTAGGACGACGACAAGGCTCAACGTAAGCAACAGCCCAAGGTTCCGGCCCCAATGCTCTTAAAAAAGTCTGGGGATTCTTAGTACCAGCTCCCTTTTCAATATCGTAGGGCTGGGCAATAAGACAACCGCGATCGCCCCAGAAATGATGCAATAAACTTATTACTGACTGAAAATTCACGCTTGTTCCATCCTTAGTCAACACAGTGCATAAACAATTGTTGCCTATAACCCGGCACTGTGGGCAGTTTCAGGAGACTCAAAAGCTATCCAAAATTATTTGGGAAAAAATAGTTGACACAATGAATCAGGTTCGCTATATTGAATAAGTGCCTGAAGCCGACCGCAAAAGAGCGAGGATTTAG
>NZ_JBALDD010000033.1:0-107510 GCF_036917555.1 Nostoc sp.
CACGCTCTAATTTCACAAGCAGGTCTTTTCCCATAATTGTGATATTCCGCCTCAGATGTCACATTTGTCAATACCTCTTGACCTGAATCCTTACTTAATTAGTAAACGTTAAGTGCAATCGCTCTGTTGATTCAGGCTGGCGATCGCCGTGATGGTTGCAATTTTGAATACTGCGTGTTCTTCTCCATACACAGTAGTTTCAATCCCTAATAGGGATTTTGAGAAATTGCAATAATATTCGCAATTTGGCAATTTTAGGGCAACATTTGTTTCAATCCCTAATAGGGATTTTGAGAAATTACAATTTAAGAATTGTAGTTGTCGCATCTGCTACCGTGTTGTTTCAATCCCTAATAGGGATTTTGATGAATTGCAATGCTCTACTCTCTCTTATTTATGAGTAGCAGATCCAGTTTCAATCCCTAATAGGGATTTTGATGAATTGCAATTCGATCTAATCTCCACACCAAAAGCAGCAATGGCTGTGTTTCAATCCCTAATAGGGATTTTGATGAATTGCAATAGCGGAAGCCGAAAAGCCAAGTTATATGTAGTTTTCAAGGTGCGGTTGCGCGATTTGGGAGCAATCATAGCATTATAGAATTCCTTTGGGAAGAGTGCCGGGAAAGGTTAAAGGCTGCCACCCTAGTTTTTGTAAGCATTTCAGAGATTGTGCGGATGATAATTAGGTGATGACTGGGGTGAAATGCTTGCTGGTATTGAGATAGAAGCACTTTTTTGGGACTGTGGAATTTGTACACCTACCCACTCGCACATTTGACATATAGGAACTCTGTAAGATATGCGATCGCTAAAAATAATCTAATGGTGATGGGGGGCGCGATCGCTGCCTTCGGAGCCAGAAATCCAGTCTTTATATGCTTATAGCCTCCCACATCACACACAACAACACTTCTAATGTTAGTCTTGAGACTCCTCAGAGATAGATTCTGATTCTGTTTCAAGTTCTTCTGTTTTAACTTTGGGGGCTGGAGGTTTAACGGGTTTTGGGCCACGCGCTAGTGCAGGATTCACCGGTTGCCTGCCTTCATCCCTATATGATGATGCTTTTTTGCCTTTGTCAGACGAGCGTTGGCGCAGCCCGCCTTCGGCATCGCGGCTCGGTTTTGAGCTTTTGGGGTTGGATTCAATAGGGGTTACAGAATCCGAATTTTCGGAATTGCTGTCAGTGCTTCCTTGAGACTGACGTTCCGATTTCTTGATTGGACGTTCTACCATTGTTGATTTTTGTAAATTTATCTGTATGGTACATCGGTTTGGTGACTATCAGACTGTCGAGTAGCATTTTTAAAGATTTTATTATTGGAATTTCTAAGTAGCTGTGGAGAGTTGTTTTGACAAAAAAGCAGCCAACAAACTTTATTAATTAACTCACTAAATTAAAAAATGGGTGCGTTATCCATAGCTAAACGCACCCGACAACTATTAAACAAAATCAGGTCGTGCCTGTTGCCTTGATTTGAACTTTTCTTCTAAAACTGCCCAATTTTCTTGCTCAATTAAGTTAGTTAACTCATCGAGGTTTTGACGATATTGTTGGAGCGATCGCAGCAATGCTTGACGATTATACCGCGCCATCATCACGCCCAACTCTGGATTCCCACCACCCACACGACTAGTATCCCGAAAACCTGAACTAGCTAACTTTTGGGCTAATTGCAAAACATCGGGGTCAGTTTCGCTCAAACAAGCAGCAATCAACGAGGAACTGACCATTACAGGTAAATGGGAAATCCAACTCACAGCGCGGTCATGTTGTTCTGGTTGACAATAATAGATATTAGCTCCTAGCGATCGCACAATTTCTTCCACAACTGTAATTGCACTAGTTGGTGTTGTCGTTATCGGTGTTAATACGTAAGGTTTATCAACAAATAAATCTCGCTGTGCAGCTTCTATCCCACTGTCTGTTCTTCCCGCCATTGGATGACCACCAATAAAATTATCCCAAAGGGGAGTAATATCCTTGACTATCTGTGCTTTCGCCGAACCCACATCAGTCACGACTGTAGCGAGAGGCAAATGAGCGACTAACTGTTCAAATTGGGGCACAATAAGGGCTAGAGGTGTACAAATAAATACAACTTCTGTGGCTGCTAACAGGCTCAGATCGACTGATGCTTCATCAACACTGCCGAGGGTAACTGCCTTTTGACAGGTTGCTTCACGGCGACTAACTCCTAAGATATGATGTCCTTGCGATCGCAAATCAAAACCCAAAGATCCACCAATCAGTCCCAATCCTAAAATTCCAATATTCATTTTTGATTTTAACATTCCGTTTTTTATGACTTTACCAACTATTAAAGTTGGCATCCAAGGGGTAGCATTGATGACTGTAGAGGAATTACTCGAACTATACGCAGCAGGAGTCTTAAACTTTAGTGGTGTTGACCTCCCAGAAGCCAACCTGAGTGGGGTAAAACTCAGTGGCGTGAATCTGAGCGATGCTAATTTGAGTATAGTCAACCTGAGTGGTGCGAATCTGAGTGAAGCTAACTTGAGCAATGCCAAGCTGAATGTAGCTAGACTCAGTGGTGCGAATCTATGCAGCGCCATCCTTAACAACGCCAGTCTCAACGTCGCTAATTTGATTCGAGCCGATCTAAGCCGCGCTCAACTCAAAGGAGCCTCATTAATCCGCGCCGAGTTAGTTCGCGCTGACCTCAGTCGCGCTGACTTATTGGAGGCTGATCTCACCAGTGCTGATTTGCGAGAGGCGACACTCCGCCAAGCAAATCTCCGTCACGCTAACTTAAGTGAGACTGTCTTGAAAGGCGCTTCCTTGACCGGAGCCAACTTAGAGATGGCTAACTTAAACGCCAGTGACCTCAGTCGTTCTGACTTGAGCGGCGCAAATTTGCGAGATGCTGAACTCAGACAAGCCAATCTCAGCCATGCTAATTTAAGCGGGGCTGATTTGAGCGGCGCAAATCTCCGGTGGGCTGATTTGAGCGGCGCAAATCTCCGGTGGGCTGATTTGAGCGGCGCAAAATTGAGCGGGGCTGATTTAATTGGCACAGATTTAAGCAGTGCCAATTTAACAAATACAAGTTTAGTCCACGCCAATTTAACTCAGGCAAAATTAATTAGGGCAGAATGGATCGGTGCTGACTTAACTGGAGCAACTTTAACTGGAGCCAAGCTTTATGCAACCTCCAGGTTTGGTTTAAAAACTGAAGGGATGGTTTGTGAATGGGTTGATCTTAGCCCAGCTGGCGATCGCTCCATTGTCCAAAACTTCCATTCTGAAGAGTCACGAGATTTTTTTAACGAAACACCGCCAACAATTCGGATTATTGTTGATGCAGCCCTAGAACACGAAGCTAATTTTGCGATCGCTGGTGCTTACTACCAAATTGCTCAAGAATATCGAGGGCTGAAACAACCTCCAAGCATTGAAAGTGGTCGTCGTAGAACTATTTTTACCTTTCATGTAGATAGCGACGAAGCATTATTTATCACTGCTTACATTGTCATTCTTCCCTTTCTAGATGCAGCATCTACCCAAAAGAATATTTCCAGTATAGTGGAAATGATTAACAGTGAAGTTGTTGTAAACCAAAACTTAAAATTGCTAAAATCGCCTCATATAGTGAAACAATTAAATACTTTTTTAGAACAAGCTATAAATCAGGCTACAACAATTAAACAGATGAAAAGAAATATCGAAGTAGCTGCAAAATTAAATTTTTGTAAAGCTCCAATTCAAATAGTTTTAACGAATTCCAGTGCTCACACTTTGATTGTTTATGACAATCCCAACTTTGGGAAAAGATTTATTAATCGCTCTGCTCTCAATGCTTCAGCTTATGATATATGCAGTGATTCAACAAAAAATATATTACCTTCATTAGATATAATTATAGATTTTGTAAAAGGATTTCATTATATTAGTCATTAGTTATGGGGCATTGGACAAATGATTATTGACAAATGACTATTGACAAAAAACAAAATTTTGGAGGAAAAAATGCGCGATACTTTTAATAAAATGATTGGTCGGACTCGCTATGTAGTTTTTCGCCTATTTCTGCACTTAGGGGGAGGTGAGGTAGCGCCAATTTTGGGAGTATTAAATAGTGCTGGACGGGATGCGATCGATGCCGATGGCGACTTAGAAGTTTTAGGAGAAGGATTGGTAGAAATTAGCCAAACCCTGCTGCAATATGATGAATATTGGCTTTCTGCTGCCAACGAAGGTGACGTATTTTTTGATGAAGGTGAAGCGGGGGATTACGTGAATGAATTATTTACTGACTCTGCTGAAAGATATCTCAGTGAACCAGATTATGCCTCTAACTCTGGATTGAATGAACCTTTATCTATACCTGTAACCCGCAACGTCATTGTGATGATTACAGTAGCTTATGAAGGAGAAGTACCAGATTTGGAAACCGATCTTTCTAACGTTCAGGCACTCAAGGAAGGATTGAAAGCATTGATAAATTTGCATTACAAACATAGATTGAAGGCAATCCAAGTGCATTTCTCTCCAGCACAGTTGGGCGATGAACTCACTAGCGATCAACTACTGCAATATTACCCAGAATTGATTCCTTTGTAGTTTGTTGGGTAGTCCGTACTTACTACTCGTATCGATAAATTGTTAAGCTCAGAGATAGGACAATAATCCAATGATCATGACCATAGTACGTAAATTTACAGCCGTTTTTTTAGCTCTGAGTTTGTGTATCACAACTGTTGGTTGTGGAGGCGAGAACCAAAGTACTCCTCCAGCTAAGAACGTTAGCCAAACCTCTACTAACACCAAGCTGAGTGATGGAGAGTATCAAATACAACAAGCTACTTATGACGATGCAACTGGTGAGTATAGCCTGTTTTTACTTAACAATAATCCCCCAACCTTTGCAACCGAAAATTTGCAAATGGCACGGTTAACTGATGATGAAATCAAGCAGGGTAAGAAAACCTATCTAAAGGTAGAAAAAGGACAACCGATTTTATATCTAACGGAAGACTTTAAAATTGAGTACGTCCACAACGTTACTGAGAATAAAACTAATCCCCAAACAGGACAACAAGAGACGGTTGTAGTCCGTCGAGAAAATAACTTCTGGGCACCATTTGCTGGGTCTGTGGCTGGTAGCTTGGCGGGACAGGCAATTGGTAGTATGTTGTTTAGACCCCAGTATTATGTACCCCCTGTCTATCAATCAGGACAAGGATTAAGTGGCTTCGGTGGATATGGCGGAAGCTATGGCCAAGCAGTTCAAAGCTACCAAACTCGCTACAATACGCAACCTGCAGCCGTGAGAAATCGCACTACGTTCCGCAATACAGGGACAATTAGAAGGTCATATCCTGGAAATTCAAATATACGCAATACACCCCGTAGTACTACAGGTAATAACCGTCCTTCTGGTTCTGGTTTTGGTGGTAGTACGTTGCGGCCCTCTGGTAGAGCCACTTCACCCAGACGCAATTCTGGTAGTGGTTTTGGTAGTGGGCGTAGTTCAGCACCCCGCCGCTCAACTGGTTTTGGCAGCAGACGCCGTTAATAAATTCCAAATTCAATAAACTGCCTAAGAAATGAAGGTAGTGTGTTGCACAAAGAAGCCGGAGGGTAATAAGTCAATCCCCCGGCTTCTCTTTATATCGATGTAATTTGTGAGGAGGAATTATTAATTATTCGGTTAAATAATATGAAATACTAAATATAAATATTGCTAAGAGAACAGGAATCATTTTATTCAAGTCTATTCGCTTTTTTTGAATCATTTCTAAACAAGACATCGGAATCATCAAAGGCCAGAAGATAGTTGTAACCACAAAGATCACAACCGATAAAAATTTATCTTCTGGATTGGAAGCAGTATGACGTAGGGAAAATATTAACCAATTAGTTAAAAAATAGCATGTTATTAATAAGTAAGCAATAGTTAAAGTCAGTTGTATCTGATTCACCGTGAGTACTCCTGAAGTTATGTGAACTTCACTAATTATCATTCGTACAAAGTTATAACATATACAGTCGGAACCTCACCCCGTATTTGCTGACGCAAACACTCCCATCTCCTTACTAAGGAGAGGCGTTGGGGTTGAGGTTGAAAAATGTACTTTATATAAACGATAACTGCTATAGCTATAGCTATTAAAGCAATTATTAAGCGGTCTTAAAAAATCGAATAATTTCGCGGACATGATCGAGAAATTGCCCGTCAGTGGAAAGTTGCGCGATCGCATTTCTGGCTTCTCTCCCCAAACGCTCATGTTCTGTTTGATTTGTCGCCCGTAATTCTTCTAAATTAGCTGCAATTCGAGCTAAATCTCTGCGAGTTTCTTCGGTAAAACGTTGTTGAGTTGCGGATAAGGAATAAGGTTGTTCGGGATTAAGCTGATCTTCCAAAGACTGGATTTTTTGTTCCAATATAGAGAAGCGATCGCGCAGTTCAAAAATATCTTCGCGCGGATACTTCCATTCTTGGCGAATCATCGCTAACCGCGCATATAAATACTCATAAGCGCGAATCGCTGGACGCAGAATTGTTAATAACAAAGCTGCACCAGAACTTATATACCCAACCGTACTAATACCAGTGGCAGCAAGAGTATAAAGACCAACGGCTGAGAATAAGTGTAAAGCAATCGCAAGCCAGAGCGATCGCTTTGCCAACACTGTGACATACTTCACTTGTTTCTCATCGACTGGAATGCCTTTTTCAGTTGATTGTGCTGCTTCTGCTAAAACTTCTTTGGCTTGAAAATGCACATTCCACGGTACGGTAACAATTACCAACAGCCACCAGAAACTTGCACCACCAATCACCCAATCAAGAAAGTTACCTGTAGGTATGTGCAACCATTGCAGTAAGCCAAAAGCCACCAGCACCGGAACCACAATTCCAATAATAGAACTGATGAAAAAGTTAATATACATCTTGCTGCGTCTCCGGTAAAACTATCACCTCAATCATGACTGTGCCCTAGCATTTATACGGAAATACTTGTGATGGTTTTTCTAGTAGCACATATCTCACTGTGCAGAATTAAAACTTCAAAATTTCTTGGGTTCAGAATGCTTGTGATAGTTTTTTTAGTAGCACATCTGTTATTGTACGTAATTCACAATTTAAAAATTCTGATGTTCAATAGGTCAACCATAAATCAATTTTGAGGAACAATTTCTTTAATGATCTCAATAAATGTTTGCAAGATAGGTGATGACTCATCTTGTCGCCAGACGGCTGCAAGCTCCACCTTTGCGATTGACGTGTTGAGATTGGTATAAACAACCCCTGTCCTATGGATATTACGAATTGATTCAGGAGCAAGGGAAACACCCATACCAGCAGAGACAAGACCGAGTATTGTTTGCTTATGGCTTGCTTTTTGGACGACTTTAGGACTGAAACCAGCTTGTTGGAATAAACTGATACATAAATCATAATAGCTGGGTTCTAAATGACGCGACACCAAAATGAAAGATTCATTGCTTAAGGCGGACAAAGTTAATTCCGGCTTTTTAGCTAGAGGATGAGACTCTGGCAAAACCACCACAAATGGTTCTTGCAAAATCATAGACAAGTTTAGAGACGCATCATTTACAGGGGGAATCATCAGCCCAAGATGAATTTGACGGTTTTGTAAAGCCTGTACTTGGGCGCTGGTTGTCATTTCCTCTAAATCCAATTCCACGCTAGGGAAACGCTCTCGAAATACCTGAAGAACTTTCGGCAAAATGCTATAAGTTGCAAAACCAGAGAAACCCACAGCAAGTCGTCCAATTTCTCCCTGTGCAACAAGTCTTGCCACTTTTATTGCGTGAGATGCTTTATCCAAGACTTGACGCGCCTCCTGCAAAAAAGCTTTTCCTGCTTCCGTAAGCTGAACCTGACGCTTGGTGCGGTGGAATAGTGAGACGCCCAATTCTGCCTCTAATTGGCGTATTTGTTGACTTAGAGGTTGCTGTGCCATGTGGAGTCTTTGGGCTGCTCGACCAAAATGTAATTCTTCTGCAACTGCGACAAAATAGCGTAAATGCCTTAGCTCCATTTTTTGAACTTTTTAAGTGTTAATTACCTATAAAAAATGTGTTGGACAGGGTGACAGCTAGCATCTAATGTAATAGCTAGTCGTTGCGAAATATAGCACTGTAGTAATAAGTCTATGAGTAGTTTGCACTTCAACACCAAGATATTTCAAAAAGAAAAAATTCTTTTAGCAAATACAGAAGAATATATCATCCGGGGAGGGCATCATCTTTTTCCACTTTTACCCAAAGCATTTGCAGGTATTGGGCAAATCGGAGTCATAGGTTGGTCATCTCAAGGTTCTGCCCAAGCACAGAATTTAAGAGAATCTCTTAGGGGAACTGATATTAAAGTCAAAATAGGTCTGCGAGAAAATTCGACTTCTATTCCATTAGCTCAAAAAGCTGGCTTTACCACAGATGATGGCACATTGGGAGAGATGTATGAAGTACTTTCGTCTTCACAGTTGTCAATTCTTCTCATTTCTGATGCCGCACAAGCTAACAATATAGAGCGAATTTTTGAGTCTCTTTGCCCAGGTTCTACACTCGGCTTATCTCATGGATTTTTGCTGGGATACCTCAAAAGTATTGGTAAAGATTTTCCGGAAAATATTAGCGTGATTGCCGTATGTCCCAAAGGGATGGGCCTTTCAGTTAGGAGACTTTATGAGCAAGGCAAAGAAGTGAATGGGGCTGGCATTAATTCGAGCTTTGCCATTCATCAAGATATTAACGGCAAAGCAACAGACTACGCACTAGGATGGTCAATTGCCATAGGTTCGCCTGTTACATTTAAAACTACTCTTGAAGAGGAATATAAGTCTGATATCTTTGGAGAAAGAGGCGTGTTACTGGGAGCAGTTCACGGGATTGTAGAAAGTCTTTACCGCTGGTTTATTGGTCAAGGGTTTTCTAAAGAAAGTGCGTTTGCTATGAGTGTGGAATCTATCACTGGCCCAATTACTAAGCTGATTTCCCAAAAGGGAATTTTGTCTGTTTACGAGTTTTTGAATGAAACAGATCGGGAAGCTTTTAAAAAAGCCTACTCTGCTGCTTATCATCCTGCTTTTGAAATTTTGATGGAGATATATGACGATGTTGCTTCTGGAAGTGAAATCAAGAGTGTTATTGAAGCAGAACATCGGCATCAACGCTATCCTATGAAAAATATTGATGGGACACAAATGTGGCAAGTTGGCGCTAGTGTCCGTGCTAAAAGACAACCAGAAAATATTGGCGTTAATCCCATCACCGCAGGCATTTACATTGCCACAATGATTGCTCAAGTAAACTTACTTCAAGAAAAAGGGCACTCCTACTCAGAAATCGCTAATGAATCCATTATTGAAAGCGTGGATTCTCTTAATCCCTATATGCACCACAAAGGCATCGCGTTTATGGTTGATAATTGCTCGATAACAGCGCGATTAGGAGCAAGAAAATGGGCATCAAGATTCGATTACATTTTAGATCAACAAGCTTTTCCTACACTAGACTCCAATCTGAAGATAGATCAGGAACTATTCGATCAATTTTTGACGCATGAAATTCATCAAGTTTTATCAGTTTGTGCAAAATTACGTCCGTCCGTTGATATTTCAATTGTTGGGTGAATAGCGAACTTGTTATACCAATTATTGAATGAGATAACTACGCCAAATTGGTTGAGTATCTTTGCTACCTTTATCTGGAATTAGCAATCGCCAAGTTTTACCTTCTTGCTGAATTTGTAGATAAACATCGAAGGGTTTTTGTGGTTGCGTCAAGCGTCGTTTTGGTAGCTTAACAATCAAGTCGTATATTCCCCGAACGTGGAAAGCTGGTAAATTTTCAATCGTCAGGGGTTGTTCCTGGGTAATTGATAACCGCTTGATTTCAAATCCTTGAAAATCTAGATCCAACTGTTGGCTAAGTTTTTGTTGAGTTTGTTCTAGCCCAAGTGCGATCGCTTTTTGCACTAAATCGCTAGTCGGTAGCAGTCCAATACTGCCACAAGCTGTCACTAGCACCAGCAATATTACTGTCAAAACTAACCGCACCATGTTATTCCTGGGATTCCACTTATCAGCGATAGTATAACTGTAGTTTCTCTCAATTCTCTCATCTACCATGTCAAAACAGTCTATAGGTCTTGATAGCCAACTCTACAGTTATCTTTTATCCGTTTCGCTACGGGAACCAGAGATTCTTGGGAGGTTGCGCCAAGAAACCGCCAATCATCCCCGGGGTGGAATGCAGATTTCACCAGAACAAGGGCAATTTATGAGGCTTCTGGTGCAGTTGATTGGAGCGAAGAAAACCCTAGAAGTTGGAGTGTTTACGGGTTATAGCTCACTTTCTGTAGCTTTGGCATTACCGGCTGATGGCAAGATTATCGCTTGTGATGTCAGTGAAGAATTTACTGCGATCGCTCGGCGGTATTGGCAAGAAGCTGGGGTTGCCGATAAAATCGATTTACGATTGGCACCAGCTTTGGAAACTTTAGATCGGCTATTAGCAACTGGACAAGCTGAGACTTTTGATTTTGCCTTTATTGATGCTGATAAAGAAAATTATGATGGATATTATGAGCGATCGCTGCAATTAGTGCGTCCAGGTGGATTGATTGCGATCGATAATGTTTTATGGTCTGGACAAGTAGCCGAGGAGCAGAATCAAGATGAAAGCACCCAAGCTATCCGGGCGCTCAACCAGAAGTTACATCATGACGAACGCATTACCCTCTCTCTTGTCCCCATCGGCGATGGACTTACTTTAGCAATCAAGCGACCTTAATACAATAAGAGCGCACAACTAGCTGTGCGCCCTATATTCTATGTTCTACTTCTATTTACTTAGAAGTTATAGCCAATTCCTAACTGTAGTCCGACATCAGTATCATCCACAAAAGCAGCATTTACACCACCTGTTAGCGTAAGTTTAGAACCGATAGGAAGGTCTACACCACCTGTTAACAGTAATCCAATATCAGTATCAGCATTAGCTTCAATTGCTACACCAGCACCGATATAAGGGGATATAGCAAAGCTTCTTTCACCCACTGAACCTGCTCTGCGGGGAGAAAAATCTAAAGTCACAGGAACTAGAAATACTGTATCGTCCCCAAAGATTACCGATGGTCGCACTGATATATTGTTTGTCAGACCAAGTTTACTAATTACTGTAAAGTTAGTATCGCTCAGAGCTGTATCATCGCCACTCAAACCAATGTTACCACCAACTCCGATATAGCTTCTGCCACCACGAGTACTTCTACCTACGTTAACATCAGGTGTTGTACTTCCTGTTGGAGGCTGATTTAACTTACTGATGTTAACATCAGGCGGAATCAGGACTTGGTTAATTGCATGGATAATACCATTGCTAGCTTTCACATCCGCCTGGAGAACTCTGGCATTATTCACCGAGACTTGACTGTTTGCGGAATCGATTTTAACATTTACAGGTCTTCCTTCATCGGTTGTCAATTCCCCTGCCGAGAGTTGACTAGCAGTTACCGCACCGGGAACCACATGATATCTCAAAATCTTAACTAACGCTTCTCTATTCTCTGGTTGCTGTAACTGTTCTAAGGTAGCGGCAGGTAAAGCAGCAAATGCGTCATTGGTGGGAGCGAAGACTGTATAAGGGCCTGGCTGTTGAAGAATATCTGCTAGACCGGCTGTCTTTAATAAAGAAGTCAGAGTTGTAAAAGAACTACTCGATGCTGCCAGAGAAACAATATCAGTACTGGCAGGAGTGCCAGCTACAACGTACTGACTAGCTGGAAGATTGCTAGCAATGGGTTGCACCCGTCCCTGTTTAACTAAAGCTTGATATAAAAGTGCTGCTGCTTCAGCACGAGTCAAAGACTGTTGCGGATTGAGTTGTTTTACATCTGGGTAGTTGACAACAAGATTACCTACTGTTGCTGCTGCCACACTGCCAACAGCATAGTTCGGGATAGCTGAGGCATCGTTGTAGAAATTAGTAAGAGTACTTGTATCGCCACCAGTTAAACCTAAGCCACTACTTAAAGCAACGATTCCCTGCACTCTAGGAATTTCTTGATTTGGTCTAAACACATTCCCAGGATAGCCTGCCAAAAATCCAGTTTCGTAGGCGCTTTGAATTGCAGCAGCTGCCCAGTAGTTAGCAGGAACATCACTAAATCCACCTGCACTTAATTGCCGAACTCGGTTTTGGTTACTGAAAGCTTTTTGAATCAAGGCAGCAAATTCAGCACGAGTCACAGGCTGATTTGGTCTATAAGTGCCATCAGGAAAACCACTAATCACGTTATTCTCAGCTAGGGCTTGAATGAAGGGACGCGCCCAATAATCTGAGGAAACATCAGACAAGTTAACTGTTGAAGTTGGCGATGGTGTCGCAGGTGATGGTGTCTCAGGTGATGGTGTCGCAGATGGAACAGGAGTTTGAGATGAAGCTGGGGCAGAAATTACGATGGGAGTTATTGTAGCAGCTGTCATTCCCAGAACTAGCAAAGTAACCTTTGCTGATGACCAACGAAACAAACTAGACATGGAAATATCCTCTTTTCAATTTCTTGGGTTGACTATTGGAAAATACTGGATGCAAGGTTAAGTGAATACAAACATCTAGATGATTATTTGGTTCGCCTCGACATGAAAACCAGAAATGAAACCTGTTAGCTCTGGAAAATTAAAACGCTGAACATTATGAGTAGCTGCTCTGATATCTCATAACGTTTATCCTCATGTGCACCACACATAGTATCGAATTCCTATTTTTTTTTTAAGAACCACAGAACACACTAAAAATAAGCATGGCTCCTGTGATAATATAATATGTTGCAACAATAAAGAGAATTAATGCAAGTAGGCGATTTTATTCAGTTCTAAAATTGCAGTCAAGCAGTAAAATAATTGGCCTTTAATAGCCGTCTCTTTATAATTGCCGAGGAGGGTTAATGCCGTCAAATTCAATGTATCATAATCTTTAGCAATATTTAAGAAATAAAATTAATCTTGGCGATATGGTGTATTGTTAATCTTTTACCCTAATTATACAACTAACTCAGGGCTGGATTTTGAAGAAAAACTTTCACTCTTTAGATAGTTGTCCTTGATGGTAAATTTTCAAATACTAAACTGGAAATTAGTGATCGCAATCAAAAATTTCAAGAGTGATTGCGCCAAGATTTTTGGCTAGGAATTATTTTTTTACAAAAGATAATTTTATGAAAAGGAACTTACAGATAAACTAGGATTTTTGGAAGATGTCTATTGTGTTTGACTACATTGTGTCGTACACTTAAAATCAAAACAGTGGTGGAATTTGAGAAAGTTTTTTGTTGTAGCGAAAGTAGTAAAAACCTTGCTTAACTGGTGTAATTAAACACCTTGATACACTTAAAAATCTTCATATGTACTTTTAGTGTTTAGTGTGATTTCATTGTAGTTAGGAAACAATTTATGAAAAATTTACAAAAAATTTTTACAATTGCAGCCTCTAGCTTAATTACATTAGGAGGATTAATTGCTTCTCCTGCTTACGCGACAACGTTGGTATTTAGCGGACAACCTCAAAATACTTGGCAAGTCAATTTGAGTTACGACGAAAACAACATCAATTACTCAACAGAAGATGGTACAACAGTTGGCACAACCCTTGCAACTAATTTAACAATAGATGGCTATATCGGTAGTTACGACAATTCCGATGATTATGGTCGGTGGGATTGGACAAATGTTGGAGATACTATTACTTTTTCCAAGGACAACTTTTCAGATCCTTTAGAACCGCTTCAGATTAGCCTTCGGGTATATCCTCCAGTGCCGTCTGATGCCAATGCTGATGCACAATACGGTGGAACTGGTAGTTTAATTTTAGACTTTGAAACTTTAGGCAATACGGGTACAGGTTCAATAGATTTTGAGGATGGATGGTTTGCATCTGGTGGCTATACGTTCGGTGGAGACATTTTAGACTATAAAGTTACTTTGGCATTGTCTTCTAACTCAGCAAATACTATTCCTGAACCCTCTACTACTGTAGGTTTAATGCTATTTGGGTTACTCAGTGTTCAAACACTATTGCTCAAAAAAAGACAGTCTAATTCAAAGGCACGTAACACAATGGCACATTTGAAAAGCTGTTCTTGAGATGGGGAGGCACTTAGAGATGCTTGAGGAAACAAGAGTGATTTTTGGTAATTGTTACTACTTGATGGTTTTCAGTACAGTTATCTATTTATTTCCTCCAGTATTTTTAAGCTCAAGAACAGCTTGCCTCAACAAATACAAACAAACAAGCGTGCCATTCACTTTGTAATACAATTTTCAAAATTATTCGTTTTTTTGTGTAAAACCAAAACTTGAGGCATTTGTGAGAGGTTAAGGTCGGATACTATTTGTTAATAAGCAAGAGTACTCAAAATATGGCTCTTAAGGGACTTCAAGAAAATAAAATATACACCCAATAAAAATGATAATCATTATGAAGGGGAGGAAGAGGCTGCTGTAGGCAGCCTCTTCCTCCCCGTTTTGTAGTAAATTTAATGATGATTGAATTTGTGAGTGGAAAGAGGTGTCTATAGAATTAACGGATTCACTGAAGAAGTTGTTGAAAGAAACCGCAGAGCAATTAAGCTCACTGCACTCAATAGTTCTTAAGTGCAGACATTTATCTTGCATATTTATTGGGGGATAAAGCGGTTGCCGACGGCAACCGCTTTATCCCCCATAAAATGATTATCATTAGCATTCACTGTATATTTTATTCTCTGGAAGTCCCTTACAACTCCTCTGGAGGTAGGGCAACAAATCCAGTTTTCACTCCCCGCTTGAACCCGGCATTTTCATAGAATTTCAACGTCTCTTCGTGTTTTGAGCCACTCAGAAGCATCACTTTATAACACTGTTGTTGCCATGCTAAAGCTAACGCATAATGTAGCACCTGTGTACCGAATCCCTGTTGTCGATAATCGAGATGGGTGACAACATTTTCAATAATGCCGTATGGACGTGCGCCACGCGTCAAGTTGGGAACAATGGTTAAATTACATGTTCCTACTAACTGGTTATCAACATCAGCCACAATGTAATACAAGCGGGGATCATGTAAAATCCCATCCCAGATAGATTGTAAAACATCATCAGTCGGTAGAGGTGCATCAACGGGATTTAGGTGGTGATATAAAGCCAAAAGTTGGGGAAGTTCGTCGCGTGTAATTAGGCGAACGGTAATTATCGGTTTAGACAAAGCTGTATTAGAATAATTTTTGACAATTTTAAATGTGAAAATTATGGGAATGTCAATTCAGTGCGAGCAACTCCACCACGTTTATGACGGGCTAGCAGTTTAACTGTGCTACCTTGAGGCACACGCACCACCCATTCAACTTTTGCCCGATCCTTGGTAGGATCGCTGTGCCGTCTAATGGGAGTTGAAGGCTTGTAGGCTCGTCCTTCTAATTGACCTAACTCTTCACGGGGCTTACCCGTTATTAAAGTTCCCCCAGGAGGTAGTTCAATTTCACAGATACAGCCCCGCACCAGCTTTTTTTCTAAAGCTTTTTGGGTGACATTGGTGGGCAACCAGCCTGTATTATGCACAACCAATTGCACCCGATAAGTATCACCACCCAAGCTGTGAACACTGGCATCGTAAATCTCTAAACGAGGAGATATTAATAGATGCCAAACCAGCCATTCCGGGAAGAGGGCTATTTCTTTTTCCAGAAACTCAGGGGGTGGATTTGTCCAAGCGTACATCGTATCCCAGCCGCCTAGTTCAATCTGACCGAGTTGGGGATGCTCGAAGGGATACCAATCTACGTAACCCTTAAAAGCTAGTTTTTCATCATTCCAACGCAGCAACTTCAGGTCATCTTCTACAGGGTGTTCTCGCTGCCAATCGATGTATTTATAATCATTAATTCCAGCTTGGCGTTGCGGACTCCAGACTTCCACTGTCCAGGCAAATAGACCTTGATATTCATAAGCCCAGTCGTGGAATGTACCTGTAATGAAGTCTTTGGGGTCATAGCGGAAATCATGAAAGGCGGAGATGGCTGGGTATTGAGTAAGTTCAATGCCTTTAGCGCCAATGCGTTGATAGGTGCGGAGGTCATTAACAGGGAATTCGTCATCGCTGAGATGGGTGTAGGGACGGATGAGAACACCGCTAAAGGTATGAAAGGCGATCGCTCCTGTAATATTAAGATGTGTAGTGATAAACTCAACGAGCGATCGCACTTCTGTTTCAGATGTAGGATAGGGGCCAGACCCCGATTGCTCAGATTCTTGCCGCCACAAAAATGGAAAATTCCGGTTTAAATCTAGCCCTTCTTTAGAACGCTGAATTTGAATCTGAACTCCGTCATAATTTTCTATCTTTCCTTCTGGTAGTACGCGATAATACTGACCACCTGTTTCTGTTGGTTCGCGTCGCACCAGCAGGCGGGGTTCGGTAGGACAGACTTTCCAAGCCCCATTAGCATCGGGGATTCGCATCAGTAAAATCCGACCATCGCCATCGATATCTTCCATCACTAACCCATCGTTGCCTTCGTCATCATAGGGATAGGGACGAGTACCGGAGCGAATAAATTTCGGTTTGTCAGCCAGTGCCAACTCAGCACCATCAGGGTTAACACGGGGGCAAATGTAGAAGGTGCGGGTATCCAAACAACGGGTAATTTCTGGGTGAGTACCGTAGGCTGTAACTAATGTTTGCAAGAGATATAGGCAAACACTTGATGGGGCTAGTTCAGTAGCGTGGATGTTGCCATCAACCCAGAGGGCAGGTTTTTCTTGATGTGGGCCAGTGGCAAAGTTGGTAACTGTCAATAGCCAGATGTCACGTCCTTCGTAACTTTTACCAATGCTTTCTATGCGTACTAGTTGGGGAAATTCCTTCGCATAACTGTGTAGAATGCGTGTTAAGTCTTCATAACGATAGTATTTATCAAACCGAACATCTGGCATAATAAACCCCTCAGTACGAATTATTTTAAACCTATTGCCGTTTCAATTCTTGGGCTAATTTTATGGCTGGAATAGAATGTCCAAAATCAAAAATTGCTTGTGACTAAGTTTCAAAGATTAATTAGGCTTACCCATAATCATGAATGCTGCCCAGTAATAAGGATGATTATAAAGATTTTTATCTGATGCCATTTTACTATTTCTATATAGTTGTGTAGCTAAATAAGTTTGAATTCTTACTTCCTCTGGATGCAGATTATTCAAAATATCTTCATACCATTTTGTCAGTTCTCCAGCAGTTAGTTCTTTCAGCCATCGTGTTGCTTCAGCTAAAGCAGTAACTGCTGATTTATTGGGCTGTAATCGTCGGTAAAACTCAATCATCACCAAGGCACTAGCCGAAGATTCTACACTCCAGAGAGTACTCACTACATGAGGTACGCCCTGAGTTACAAAACCACTGACTAAACTCACATATTCGCTGCTGATAGTGTAGTTGTTAGTACTTAAATTTTCACAGGCAGAGAGGGTAATAAGGTTGTAACTAGCTAGATTTTGTTGGCAAATTTCATCTAGAGTAAGTCTGTCTTCACCTGCTAATGCTAATTCTGATTTTTTAGGTTCAGCTAGATTATTAGTGACATGACCCGTAAAATGCAAGATATTATAATTTTTAGATAAGGCATTTTCAACAATATTTTTTGTAGCTTCTGCTCCCTGAATTCGTTGGATATTATTAAACATCTGACTAACAATTTCAGACTCCAGTTTGGCAAATTTCAGTGGGGGATAACCTGTACTTTCAGGATGTTCAACACTGAGCAATAACTTATTTTGCCACTGCGAAATATCCTCAGTTCTGATTGATAAACCTATTTGGGCACTAGGTAGATAGGTAACGCTGAAATTTGATTCCACATTTGGTAACTCTTGCGGTGATGGCGAAGAAAGATGGAAAAGTGTATGAATGGGCAATCTATACAAGTCACGGTGAGGAATTAAGACCAGTTGGGTGATGCCTTCGAGTTCCTGTGCAATTGTGGAAATATTCAGAATTTTATACAGTTGCAACAGTTTCTCTTCCATATCAACTCGCCAAGAATGCTGACTTTTACTTTCTTTGTCGTGGGCTGTGCTGCGATATTCTTGGTATTGTTGATGCCAATCTTCTAGCCAAATTTCAAATTCAATTAGGCGTTGCACTGCTTCGGGTAGAGGCAATTCATTGAGACGGATAGCATCTTCTCCTAAAGGTATTACCCCAGCATCTTGCATGGGTGTAAACAGGAGAATTGGTGATGGAGCTTGGTCTTTGAGAATAAAAGTATGTAGGGCAACTGGACTAATATGCCAGTAAATAATTGCTGTTGTGGGATTGAATAGTTGTTGAATTGCGTCATAATAAGGGGAGTATATATTATCATTCCAGCCAGAAAGCAGCCAGTTTAAACAAGCATTTTTACCTTGTTCGGCAATTTCCCAAGCTTCTACTAAATCACCCGATTCCACAGCTAAATCAACTGCCAATTGATTGAAGCCTGCAAATTTTAGAGCTAGCTGTTTTTTACTTTCGTTTGAGCGAGTTTCTTCACTCAGTAATTGTCGCAATAAATCTGTCCCACGTTGCAGCAATTCTTGAACTTGTGTAGTTTGTCCCAAACCCATCAACACTTTGCTTAGAGATTGTAAAACCTCTAAGTGCAACTGGGGAAAATATTCTAATGTCAGGGTTAACAGCGCTTGATGGTACTCAGATGCAGCTTTGCGCCAATAATCGCGGGGATTGGTAAGTTTTTTGCCTTGCTCATAGTAAGTATTAGCGATCGCAAAATGCAATCTACCCCAACCTTCTGGATGGGTATCTGTCCGCAGATGCTTTAACCCTTCTTCGTAGCTGGCTAATTTTCCTTCGTAGCCGCCCTGTTGTAAGGTGGGATTTGTCGCTATCAGACTACTTGACAAATTCCGCAATGTCTCAGAATCTACTAAATTACCGATCGCAGTTCCCCGACCAATCCAAGCTTCCCAATAATCTTGTTTAATTTGCAAAGCGTTGTCATAACAGGCGATCGCTTCGGCAAATTGTTCTAAATAAAACAGTGCTACTGCCTGATTATACCAAGCTAAGTGGAAGTCGGGTTTGATGGTGATCGCTTGCTGATAAGAGGCGATTGCTTCTTGTCTACGTCCTAAGTTGTCTAATGCTATACCTCGGTTGTACCAAGCTAAGTAGAAATCGGCTTGAACTGAAAGTGCTTTATCCCAGGAGGCGATCGCTTCTGACCACCTGCCTAAACTAAACAGCACTACGCCCCGGTCTATCCAAACTTCATGGTACTCTGGGTCAATTTCTATAGCTCTGTCGTAAGATATAATCGCCTCGGCAAATTGTTCGCTGACAGCTAGGGCTATGCCTCGGTGATACCAGTTTTCCTGGTCTTCTGGTTCGAGTTGTAGCGCTTGGTCATAACTAGCAATCGCTTCTGGTAGCCAACCTAATTTCAGCAGTGCCAAACCCTTGCTTGACCACGCTTCTTGATAGTCTGGCTTGATTTCTATAGCTTTGTCAAAAGAAGCGATCGCTTCTTCAAAGTATCCTAATTCTCCGAGAGTTCCACCCCGGTTGTACCAAGCTTTGTAGTAGTCGGGTTTCAGTCGTGTGGCTGTTTCATAAGAGGCGATCGCTTCATCAAAACGTTCTAAATGGAACAGCGTTAAGCCTCGATTAAACCAATATTCTGAGAATTCGGGTTGTAATTCAATGGCTTGGTCATAAGATGCGATCGCGCCTAACAGATCACCTGTTTTTGCTTGGCTTAGACCTTGGTAAAACCACCCTTGAGCGTGAGTAATCGGATTATGGCTATGTCGCTCAATAATATCAGGGGAATTACTGCTTTGAACTGCCAAATCCGAAGCAAGTTGCTGGACTAAATTGGTACTTTGATCCAACCTCACCCACAACTCATCTAAAGTATTAGCTACATTTGGCTCTAAATTCGTCAAAGTGTTATCCCAGGTTTCCACCGAGGAAGACGTTGCTAATTCAGTCCTTTGTCTAGTGGAAAGGAGATTTGCTGGTGTTGTAATTTGAACAACTTCTTCTTCTTCGTCGAACCTAAGTTGGGTTAACAAGCTGATTGAATCTTCCGCTGCTGGGAGAGGGATATTTTCTGATATTGTGGTTTGGGCATCTTCCCTTTCATATTCCCATACCAGTTCCTCTAAGTTTTCCGGCAATCTTTCCTCAAAAGAGGCATTTTGGGGTGCTGACGTTATTGGTTCAACATCTGGCAGATCATATTCCCATAATTGTTCACCTAAGCTACGGATTAGCTCTTGTCCAGGGGAAGTTGGGAGAATTTCCTCATTGGTTGTGGTTTCTACCACATCTGGTTCATCATACTCCCATAACTGTTCGCCTAAATTGCGGAGCAGTTCTTGTCCAGGAGTAGTTTCTATTACATTTTGCTCATCATACTCCCATAACTGTTCGCCCAAATCACGGATCAGTTCTTGCCCAAGAGTGATTTCTAGATCATCTTCTGCCTGATTGTCAGGGTAATCTTCTATTTCTGTAGGTAAGTTTTGCATTAGCCGAATGCCAATGTCATAAGCAACTTCTCCAATTCTGCCAACACCAAGTTCCCCCAATTGCACCATCTGTGTTGCTAAAAGAGGATTTGGTGTCGGTGAAGCTAGCAAGCTTTCGCCAAACATCACTAACCAGTCTATCCAGCGTTCAGCCGGAACCCGATTTTCGATCCGTTGCAGATACCTCAATGCCCACTGTCGTCCTCGTGCTTGATGCACGCCTTCTAACAATTGGATAAACAATTGTTCCAGATCCGCATTGGTTAGTTCTGGTAGTACCCCCACCAGATTGTGTCCTCTCGCACCCTTGAGAGAACTATGCTGTTTACTTGCAATGAGGCGCTTTAAAAACCTTTTAAGCGACTGCGATATCCGCCTGAGCATCTGCCACACTCTTGGATTTTGTTTTTCTAGATTGTAGCCATCGTTGTGTTAAAAAAATCATCAATTACGTCAAAATCCATAGATTCAGACAGCGCTTCCGTAGAAGGTTAGCAAAAAATATACAAATCTTCAAGAGCATAGCATTACAACGTTACAATTTCCAGATTTAACTCTTGAATTTGACTCTGGCAAGCAGTTAATTTTCAGTTTGCTCTGTAGTCGATTGACCAGCAGGATATAACTGACTAATTAATGCCTGGACAAGCAGTTGTGGATCATCTGTTTCAACAGCAAGCTGTTGAGCAATCTGCTGACGTAAATTTTCATCCTCCTGCAACATCACAAACAACTCTTCTAGGGTGACAGTTTGGTATTCTCCCTCTGGGGGGTTCTCTAGTGTGTCTGCTGACTCTGATACTGGGGTAGCTACCTCAGAGGGCAAAGTAGTGCTAAAAGCATCTGGTCCTTCATATTCCCAAATTGGTTCGCCTTCATTGCGTGTCAACAACTGCATCCCGATATTATAGGCAATATCTCCAATTTCTCCGATGCCCAATTCACCTAATTGCACTAACCGCGCAGCCATTTCATTATTTGGTGTCGGAGATGTGAGCAATCTGTCGCCAAAGCGCCCTAACCACTCAACCCAGTCTTGAGTTGTGATGCGATGTTCGATATTATGCAGCCACTTCTGTGCCCATGCTTCCCCTCTTGCTTGATGTACTCCTTGCAACAGTTCGTTGAAGAGAAATTCCAGATCCGTATCGCTTAAAGGTGGTGCTGGTTCTTTTTCCACATTCCCCCTAGATTTTGAGGTAGTCTGTTTTCTCCCACCAAACAAGCTCTGAAAAAGCTTTTTGAGCCATTGAAATAGCCGCTTGAGCATCTGCTGCACCATCGAGTATTGCTTATCTATAAAATTGTAGCGATCGCACTGGACTATAGCGTTAGTTCAGTCAATAAAACGTATAGTCATTTGTCATTTGTCAAGAGTTATTCTCCTCTGCTCCCCAGTCTCTCAAATAGAACAAATGTACTAAATAATATGCTATAATTCCTATACATTGATGTTGAAATCATAGTAGAGGATAAGCTCTGGTTGCTTGCTTTGCTGAGTGCCAAAATTTACGGCATTAGTTGAGTCTTGGGCTATGGCAACATCGATAAATAAAGCCAGGTACGAGAGTTTAAAATAATTGAATCCTCAACTCGACTCGGTGCTACTAATTAACGTTGAAAGGCATTGAAGTCTATATTTTCATGTCTTACGAACCCCTGCACCACAAATATCGGCCCAAGAGTTTTGCTGAACTGGTGGGCCAAGAAGCGATCGCCACCACCCTCACGAACGCGATCGGCACATCTAAAATCGCCCCTGCCTACTTATTCACTGGGCCCAGAGGTACGGGGAAAACTTCTAGTGCCCGAATTCTGGCTAAATCCCTTAATTGTCTCAAAGGTGATCAGCCCACTGCTGAACCCTGTGGTGTATGTGAGGTTTGTCAGGGGATCACCAAGGGGTACGCCCTAGACGTAATTGAAATAGACGCCGCCAGTAACACTGGTGTCGATAATATCCGCGAGTTGATTGAAAAAGCCCAGTTTGCTCCTGTGCAGTGTCGCTACAAGGTTTATGTAATCGATGAATGCCACATGCTCAGTACACAGGCATTCAATGCGCTACTTAAGACACTAGAGGAACCACCGAGATATGTGGTTTTTGTATTGGCGACAACAGACCCACAACGGGTGTTACCAACGATTATTTCGCGCTGTCAAAGGTTTGATTTTAGACGCATTCAGTTAGAGGCGATGGTGAAGCATTTAAGTGCGATCGCATCTTATGAAAACATTCATATTTCACCCGACGCTGTCACCCTGGTAGCCCAACTTTCTCAGGGAGGGTTACGGGATGCCGAAAGTCTACTTGACCAATTGGGTTTATTAGCGGGTGAAGTGACACCAGAGCGAGTTTGGGATTTGGTGGGGACGGTAAGCGAACAGGACTTGTTAGCACTTTTAAATGCGATCGCTCAAGATAAACCGGAAGCAGTTCTAGACTGTACTCACTACATTCTAGATCGTGGTCGAGAACCCCTGACTATTCTGCAAAATCTTGCCGCTTTTTACCGCGATTTACTGATTGCTAAAACAGCACCCAACCGCCACGATTTGGTTGCTTGTACTCAGCAAACTTGGACAGCGCTGGTTGAATTTGCTCAATACTTCGATATGAGCGTGATTTTGGCAGGACAAAAACACTTGCGAGAAGCTGAAGTACAAATTAAAAATACCACCCAGCCGCGTTTGTGGTTGGAAGTAACATTACTAGGATTGCTACCAAGTGCGACAAATATTCAGCCACAAGCCTCAAGTGTGGCGCCACGAGTTAATACACCTGCTGTATCTCCAAGCTATCCTCCAGTAGTTGCCCAAAATCACCCAGTCTCTTCTGTACCTTTAGCTGAACCGCAAACAAATCATAATTCTACATCTCCTAATCATCAAGCGGCTGCCCAAAATCAGCCTGTCACTTCATCTCCCCCAGTTGAACCGCAAACAAATCACAATTCTGCTGCTAACTCAGTTTCACCACCAACCCCAGAACCTGTTGCTGTTCCTGTGCAACCTGCGAACATTGAACCAGTAACTTCAGAAGTTGTTGGCGAAGCAGAAGTTGGCGAAGCAGAATATGACTTAACTCAGATTTGGCAACAAGTGCTTGCCAACCTCCAGCCAAAATCAAGGCAAGAAATGCTGCGTCAAATGAGCCAACTCATCGAGTTCGACGGTGTTGTGGCTCGAATTGCGATTAAACAGGCATGGTATGACAAGGGGAAATCTTATCTACCGATGATTACGGCAGCTTTCCAGCAGACTTTCCAGCGTGAAATCCAGATAAATATAGAAAAAGGAATTTCTTCAAACTCTACCTCAGCCAAAAAAAATCCTCCGCCAAAAGACTCTACTCGCCCTCAGCAACCACCTACACCTAGCTACAACCAGCAAATTTCGCCTCCAGCGCCAGCACCACAGCCAACTAATCCATCACCAGCACCACAAAAAACCGAGTTGGCAGCAAGAAATGGCAATGGTGTAAATGGAAATGGGGTAAATGGAAACGGGATGCAAACTTTGCCTCTACCCCCAAAACAAACACCCGCACCTGATTGGGAACCTGACGAAGTAGCGATCGCAGCTCAACGTCTAGTAGAATTTTTCAACGGACAAATTATCCGTTTTGCAGATGATTTCCCAGAATTCTCCGATTCCATAACTACACCAGAATGGGTAGAAGAATCAGAAGTGGATGATGAATAAAAAATTGGGCATTGGGAAAAACCCTAAGAAAGTTCTCCCCTGTCGCTTTACTCCCAATACGGTTCGGATAAGATCCCCCCGCCTGCAGCGACCCCCTTAAAAAGCAGGGCTGATTTATTCCATTTAAAACAGGATTTGTCAAGATGTTAGCAAGAAAATTATAAGTAAGCGTGACGAAGAGACGAACATTTAAGCACTGAAATATCAGTAAAATAGTTGGTTTCATCGGTACGCCAGTAACAAAATAACTAATTTTTCATTGCTAGAACCCTTGATTTTTAAAGCTCTTTGGGGAATGAATCAGCCCTGCTTTTTAAGGGGGGTTGGGGGGATCTTCGAGAGACAAATATGTTAACCGAACCGTATTGGCTCTACTTCTCTACTGCATCATCCCCCTATTCCCCATGCCCCATTCCCCATTCCCCATTCTCTATTCCCTACTCGCCATTCCCCGTATGCAAGGTTTTCACCCATTTTAGGCGCTTTGGTCTTACCGACATCCGGGCAGTAGTACTGCTCATGACGACTAACCAGTGCAACATATATAAACTGCCACGCAAGGTTTGCACCAGCATCATAAGATATGTAGAAAGTGGGAATTTTTGATCTTGACGTACCCGCTTCAGACCTGTAAACATCCCTACCATCGACATAGAAATGGATAAGCCTGTGATCGGACTTAACATTGGTGGACGATGACGAGCGATCGCCATTAATAAATCTGGGACTGCTGCTGTCGGTAAGATATACATAATCAGCAGAAAAATCAGTAAATCCCAGCTTTTACGCCCTCCCATGCGGTTTTTGAAAATTAAATCCCAATAATCCAAATAGCGCTGATAACCGCCTTCTGCCCAACGGTTGCGCTGATGCCAGAGTGAAACTGCACTTGTCACTCCTTCTTCTTGTACTGCTGGATGGAAAACACACTCAATATCCCATTTATCCAAATGTAAGCGGATTGTCAAATCCAAATCATCGGTAATGGTTTCTTCATTCCAGCCACCGCAGCTTTCCAAGGCCGAACGCCGGACAAATTGACCATTGCCCCGCAGTTCACCAATGCCACCAAGGGCAGTTCGCTGTTGCTGAAACCAGGTATCAAGTGCCATTTCGGCCATTTGACCCTTAGTCCAAAAGTTTTGTTTAGCGTTGGCGATCGCTTTTCGCACCTGCACCGCCCCCACCTTTTCTCTTTGAAATAAAGGTATTACCTGTTGCAGCAAGTCTGGTGTTACTTGGGCATCAGCATCAAATACTGCTATAATGTCGCCCTTTGTCAGCGGCAATACCTGATTCAACGCCCCCGATTTGCCACCAGTAGCTTCTGCTGAACGCCTTAGTACTTTCAGTTGGTCGTGTTTCTGTTGGAGTTCTGCTAATAAATGTGGCGTGCTATCACTGCTGCGATCGTCAATTATCCAAATTTCGTACTGCCCACCTGGATATTCCAGATTACAAAGATTTTTGACTAATTTAGCAATTACCGCTTCCTCATTTTTCGCAGCCACCAGCACAGAAACAGAAGGTAGATCTCCCTGTATTTCTTTTGGATAGCGACGGGATTTAGTAAACACTACCACCAAAGCATGAAATCCTAGAATGGTAGTCAGTCCTAGAATAAAAATGGAAGCCCAAGAAACTAAATGTAGAGCGATCGTGCCACTCCAGACGATAGTCAAGACGAGAGCTGCTTTGCCTCTACGACCTTGAAACCGGGATGGTAGAGACATAGAATCTGTCTCTAACACTGACTCCTCATCTACTGATAGGTCAGACAACAAGGAGTTGAGCGGATCAAGCTCTTGATAAGAATCTTCTTCGGGCCAGGAATTCGCTGGCATAGGTTAGGTTGCTTGATTCAAAAACCACTATTTGTCTACAGTTAGTAATTTTACGGACAAATATCCCTAAGCTACTTTTCCCGATATTAATCGGAATGGGCAAACTGCAATACCCGCTATCCCTAAGCCAAAAGCCTCTGGGACTACCTTTGTTGTCACCGCTACTGTGCGTAATTACCTCATATTAACCGCCTTTGCTACTCTTAGACAGAGGCTTGATTCCTTTGATAGCCACTTGGGCAGGAAGCTTGTAGAGTGGGACTTTCTTCAATGAGAACTCCGGTTTGGGCAAAGTAATAGCAAGGTAGCAGCAGCTTTTTATTGGGGAAAACTGCAACAACGGTATCCACCACTTTACAGTAGGGATTTTTAGTGTTATCGTTCCCAGATTCGATAACTGTTAATGCAGCATCATTGTAACCGAAATTTTAATATTTCTTAGTAGTAACTTCATTTATTGGGCATTGAAAAGAGGCAGAGGGGCGGGGTGCAGGCTTGCCGTGAGCGTAGCCGAACAGGAGCAGGGGGGAAATTCTTCTCCCTTGCTCCCCTGCTTTTCCCCATTCCCCACTATGTGCTTTAGACACATCTTTGGGGAATACTACTAACATCCACTGATATCCCCAGTTGCTAACTAACTTGAGGAATATTTAACTATGTCTATTGAGCAACTCCAGCCTGCAACTCAACAACAAGCCAGTGTTTACTTACCTTATGTTCAAGGCGCTAGGCGCAATTTCTTACCCTATGCCATCAGTCTTTATCAAAAAGGGGTCTTGGAGGGACATCGGAAAATCGAAGCTAGCGAACATGTCCCCTTTGTCGCTTCCTGGAATGTTGCTACTTTACCCTCAGACTTAACCCGTTGCCGAATTCAGTTTGATGGCAATGCTGACCTAAGTTATGAACTGATGATGGCTAGTTTCGAGTTTATTAATTTTTTAATTGAACTTATGGACAACTATAAACGTTATCGCGTCACCGATTTTTCACAACCATTTTACCGCAAGCTACTACGTATAGATGATTAATTAAACTCAGCCGGATTTGCAAAAGTCCGGCTTATATTTAAAATTACACTAATAGTTTGTCAATTTTAAATTGATGGGTAAGTACACGCGTAGGGGCAGGGCATGCCGTGTCCCTACACCCGGTGATATAATGTTGTACCGCATCTGAAGGTAACTGTTATAAGCCTTGTGAGCTTTCTTACAACAACCTTTCAGTTTTAAAACGTCTTCCTAAGTCCGATATCTTTTCTTCTTTTCAAAACGATACCAAAACTAGCTACCATCAAAGTTCCGAGAAGGCTAGCGGGTTCTGGAATAGAAGTTTCATTTATAGGTACTTTGATTCTTAAATTTGCCAAAGTAGCGTTAGTTATGGTCAAGGATGTTACGCTTGGCAAACCTGGGATATCGGACTGGAAATCAAAGACCGTGGGAGTTAAATTACCATTGGGATTACTATATCGTTCCCCATATCCACTCACTTCAAAAGTACCTTGATACTTCTTTCCGGTGTCTGGGTCGATGACAGTACCAGTGTAGAAAGCTTTTGTGAGATTAAATTCATCCTGAACTACTCCTTGAAATGTGGTTTTTGCCAATTGTCCCTGGTAGAGAAAAGCAGTCAACTGACCACCAGAAAGAACCGGCGATGTAAGAACACCATCAAACGAGACAATCGGAATACCTTTAAAATCAACAAAGTAATGCAGACTTCCATCAGACCGTGTTTCTACCTTTAAATAATCTGACTGGTATACAGGAACATAATTAGGATGATTATTAGTACCTAAGTTCTGGTAATAAGTTCCAGTGTCATCCGTATCAATACGAGTAATACTGTTATTTAAATTGGGATTATTTCTGGGAAGCTCGATAGTACCTGATAATGTACCAGTACTTTCAATTGTGATGAATTGAGCAGCAATTGCACTTGCTCCACTGATAGCGATCGCCACTGCTGTGAGACAACTGCTGCTAACAACTGCAAAACCTAGCTTAATCCCTGATGAACTAACTTTCATTAACAAATTGTTCCTTTAATTGTCGATGGTAAACACACCTAATCTGCTGAGAACCATTGCAAATATTTCTCAAGCATGATTTATTATTCCCAAGCTGGTGATGGAAGTTTCATCATCAACAAAAAGTCTTGTCAATTGCTAGTTTTATTCTTGCGCTTGTGGAGTATGTTGGTGACAATCACCTTATTAATTAATTTAAATCTCGTGATTTGATTATAAATTTTATATTAAACTACAACGCGATCGCATCCTTTGATTTTGGCTTGATAGAGTGCTTATTCAGTAGCATTAGCTAAAGTAGCAGCGATTTACTAATTAAGTCAGTTCATCTAAGTTAGGGAGAACGAGCAACTGTTGATTTTCTTGTTTTAACAGTTCAATATGAGTATTGTTGAAATGCTCGCTTTTTTTGAGATATTGTTGGAAATATAAACGATATAGTTCATATGTAGGAGTACTGCGATCGCCTTCTAAATTAATTAGCCCTATACTCTGTAATTTATCTGCCAATCTTGGCTCTAATTTCACATAATTTGTAGTATTAATCACTTCATAAAAAGCATCACCCAATTCTGGCTCATCTCGAAGTGCTAACACATACTGCCTTAAATACTCGTTATAAATTCCGGCTTCTGTAGGTGCTTGTTGCAATAACTGCCCTAAATCCCCTTTTAATCCGCCTTTACCCATAAGGTGATACAATGCCAATCGCACCAAATAAGGATTTCCTCCCACCATTGCCATCAAACTATCGGCATCTTTACCATCTGTCCAATCCAACCCGTGACGTTGTGCTAAATCCTGCACCTGCTCTTTCGTAAAGGGAGGTAAATTAATTGTCAAACCAATATTAAATGGCGATTGAGTTAGTTTTATGGTAACAAGAATTTCCGTTGAATAAACCAGAACCAGACGTAATTTTTGCCAAATCTCTACCCTTTTGGCTTGTTCATGCCACAATCGCACTAATGGTAGCAATTCTCCAGCAATTCCCTGATACTCAAATACCCAATCCACCTCATTTAATACTAAAACCAGGGGACTTGAGAGCGCAGACAGTAAATATTTTTGGAAATATATAGAGCAGCTGACTTTGCTACCCATCTCTTCATCCCAATAATCATAGAGTTTTGATTCTAGCTGTAACTCCTGACTAACATTGGTACAGAACCAGCGCAAAAATTTATCCAAACTGGCAAATACTGCTTTGTCTGCTTGCTGAAAGTCCAAAGTTACGGTATGAAAGCCTTGCTTGTTAGCGTATGCAAGCAACCGTAAAACCAAAGAGCTTTTCCCCATCTTTTTAGGTGCTTTGATGCAAATTACACTCCCAGGTTCAGCCATTTCTGCGTAAGCGAGTTCTTCAATTGGTGGGCGAGGGATGTAAAATCTGGAATTAAGGGATACTGGGCCAGTAGGAAATTCTAAGGATATCGCTGTGGCGGCTCGGTTGAATTCTTTAATTAATTGCTGATGCGCTTCGCTAAGAGGGTGATTTTCTAGAGTCTGGCGAAAGTTGGATTTATGTATTGGCTCTTTGCAAAAATTACTCAGTACTTGCCATAAATGAGCAGCGATTTTATTGACACGTTCCTCGCGGTAGTGCGCTTCACTAGCTATATTGGTGTGGGTTTTTCCTTCCCAAGAAGAACGCAATATCAACTCTTGGAGCGTCGTTAAACCGGTTGCTTGACTGGCTTTTAGTAGCAATACTAGTTCATCTATAGTCATTACTCATTGACTCTAATTCAGTATGATATTTTCTCACACCATTAAGCTTTGGAAGTCAATGTAGACTGCCTTGTATGCATAACAGCCAGCCCTGACTAAAAAAGCTACAAAAAAGCCTTGACAATTTTTTGCATCCTGAAATTATTTGGCGTGATTCAATCATAGAATTTTTTTTACAAATTTTTCGGGGTTTTTAGGTAATTGTATGTGACTTTAACTACTTTTTTTAGACATATCTTAGAATGTAGATGCACACAATCTAGCGATTTTTTCTTTTTTCTAAAAGATTGCTATTGCGATCGCAACAGAGGTTACACGCGTCCGTTTACCTTTTTCTAAATTCCATCCTAATTTACGATATGGGCTGATATATCCCCAATCTAAGTTACAGCCTAATAAACCAACTAGGCGATTTGTCCATAACTGAATCGTCAGGATGCTAAAACAGCGTAGAGAGAGAGCTACAGAATATCTTCCTCATCGTATCAGCAGCTATGCATATTCAAGAACCCGCTACCCATGAATCAGAAGCTCCACATTCAGTACAAGATTCTCAGAGTTTCCCAGAAGCAAAAGACTTATCTCCAGAAAATCTAGATACTTGTCAATGCTCACAAGCCGCCTTACAAATGGCATTAATCGCTAGTGGCTTGGGGTTGTGGGATTGGAATCTCATAACTGACAAAACCTATTACGATCCTCAGTGGAAAAGTATCCTGGGATATAAAGTAGACGAAATCGACAACAATTATAAATCCTTTGAGCAACTTGTACATCCACAGGATTTACCAAGAATTCGCCAGGTATTGCACGATTATCTTCAAGGATGCATACCTTTGTTTGAAGTCGAATTGCGAATGTTGACTAAATCTGGGGAGTGGAAGTGGATTTTGACTTGTGGCAAAGTATTTCAGTGGGATAAATTCGGTAAACCAGTGCGGATGGTGGGAACGCACAAGGATATTAATCAGGATAAGGCGATGTCTACGACGGGCTGCGCCTACGCTACTCAACAATCCCAACTATTTGAACAACTCCAAACAGAAATTGCTCAACGCCAGTTTAGCGAAGACCAAGTTAGGGAAAAATCACAGCAGCTAGAAACTACCCTCGAAGAACTCAAATATACCCAAAAGCAGTTATTGCATAACCAAAAAATGGCTAATCTTGGTCAACTGGTGGCGGATATGGCTAACGAAATTAACAACCCCGTTAGCTCTATCTCCGGCAATCTCCATCCCGCTAGTCAATACGCTGAAAACTTAATCAGAATTATTGAACTTTACCAATATTACTATCCCACGCCTACCCCAGTTATTGCCTTACATTTGCAACACCTTGACCTTGGTTTTGTGAAGACAGATTTTTTAAAATTACTGTGGTCAATGCGAGCCGGTTCTGAGCGCGTTAAAGAAATTGTTTTCGCCTTGCAGAATTTTTCCACCTCTGACGAAGGTCAAATGAAAAAGGTTGACCTGCATGAAGGACTTGATAGTGTTCTCAGGATTTTGCAACATCGTCTCAAAGAAAAGCCTGATAGAGCAGAGATTAAAGTAATTAAAACCTTTGGTAATTTACCTTTAATCGAGTGTTACCCTGGTGAACTAAATCAGGTATTCATGAACATTTTGACTAATGCCATTGATGCCTTAGAAGAGAGGATGAAGCATGATTATTCTTTTACTCCAAAAATTTTGATTCATACAGAAGTTGTTAGCAGTCATTTATCATTGGTCAATAATCATGAACCTTGGGTAAATGATAAACTACTAGGGAAAAAACACAAAGTTATAATTCGCATTTTTGACAATGGCAAAGGTATACTTCCCCATATCCAAAGACATATATTTGAACCGTTTTTTACAACCAAGCCAGTAGGCAAAAGTCAAGGACTAGGGCTATCAATTAGTCGGCAAATTATAGTTGAAAAACATCAAGGTAAACTTAAGTGTAATTCTCAATTAGGTAAAGGCACAGAGTTGGTCATTGAAATGAATACAACAGCAAGACACTATGCCGCCATTAGAAAACACGCCAGCTTTTAGGTAATGAACCTTGGGGCAGAGGTGTTAATTTTTGCAAACTGATGCATTAACAAGGCAGGTCGATGCATTCACAATATCTGAGTTCGATAGATTTGGTGTTGTTCCAAGGAATCCAAAAGGAAAAAGTCAGCACCTACACCACCGATGAGAATGGCACGTGGCGCGGTGTAGTTGCGCCACTCCTGATTAAGAGGATGTTTTAAAAGGGTCTTTTGCTTTCATCATTAGCACAGCTAAGTATCTCAGTACATGGCTAAAACCTTGATTTATCATCAGAGCTAACTCAAGTCAGAACGGCAAAATTATACCTTCTGGGACTTTTAAAACATCCTCTAAGCAAATTGCTGCAATCCATTAAGAGGTAGATCGAGAATCACTGCTGAATTTGGAGAATAACTGATATCTAGAGAAACACTAGCTTTTATCGTTTGAGGACCACCAATTATAGGAGTTGTAGTACCGATTGCAAACGCCCTATCTGCTGTTAGATTAGACACCAAAGGAGATGGTCTAGGATTGTCATCTGAGTTAATATCAATGTCAATAATCTCTCCGGGGGTTAACTGCAAGGTACTAAAAACAGCCTGAGCCTGAGCTTTAGCATCTTTAACAGCTTCGCTCAAAACTTGCAGACGTGCCTGCTGCAATGCTTCGTCTGAGGCAGTGAAGCTGATATTCTGTATTACATTTGCGCCTGCTTGAATAGCTTTGTCAATTGCTGACCCAGCTTGATTTGTTGGTAACTCAAACTGAAGTGTGTTGAGGCCTTCAAAGCCGGTTAGGGTTTGAGTACTATTTTCATAGCTATAGACAGGATTTAGTTGAATAGATGTAGTTTGAAGTTCTTGCGCCCCAAGGTTTCGCAGTACATCAACTACTCCTGTTGAACGTTGAGCAACTTGTTCTTGAACTTCAGTTGCAGTTTTTCCCTGTACTTTAATCCCCAATTCTACATCAGTTAAAGTAGTGGCAACGCTGACCTCTCCTTGACCAGTAACTTCCAATATCTGAGTAGTTTTTGGAGCAGTGCTACCAATTAAGGGAGCGATGATCGCACGACCCGGATTTCTCACACTGGTGAGATTATCAGTAGCTGAAGCGAGAGTGCCTACTGAATTTGGAGAATAACCGATATCTAGAGAAACACTAGCTTCTATCGTCTGAGGACTACCAATTATAGGAGTTGTACTAGCTGTTGCCAAAACCCTATCTGCTGTTAGATTAGACACGAAGGGAGATGGTTCAGGATTGTCATTTGAGTTAATATCAATGTCAATAATCTCTCCGGGGGTTAACTGCAAGGTACTAAAAACAGCCCCAGCCTGAGCTTGGGCATCTTTAACAGCTTCGCTCAAAACTTGCAGACGTGCCTGCTGCAATGCTTCGTCTGAGGCAGTGAAGCTGATATTCTGTATTACATTTGCGCCTGCTTGGATAGCTTTGTCAATTGCTGACCCAGCTTGATTTGTTGGTAACTCAAACTGAAGTGTGTTGAGGCCTTCAAAGCCGGTTAGGGTTTGAGTACCATTTTCATAGCTATAGACAGGATTTAGTTGAATAGATGTAGTTTGAAGTTCTTGCGCCCCAAGGTTCCGCAGCACATCAACTACCGCTGTTGAACGTTGAGCAGCTGCTTGTTGAACTTCGGTTGCAGTTTTTCCCTGTACTTTAATCCCCAATTCTACCTCAGTTAAAGTAGTGGCAACGCTAACCTCTCCTTGACCAGTAACTTCCAATATCTGAGCAGTGTTTCCAGTAGTGCTACCAATGAAGGGATCGGCGATCGCAAGACCCGGATTTCTTACATCAGTGAGATTAGCTGTGTTAGCCATCTTATTCTCCTTGCTTAAATGATGTTTGATATCTGTTGATGTTTTAATCTTAAAGGATGTCTAAAAAGTAAACCGCGTTTATCACCAATACATACTGGATAAAAAACGCTCTCGCATTCGCCAGCCAAAATTTGATAATTTGACAACTCTAGGGTTGTCAGAAAACCCCATTCCATCAATAAAGAGCAATCCCGTACTGCTTGCCGTGGGTTACAAAGCGATATACCCCTCGGATAAAAAACAGCAATTGCAACAACAACGGGATAAACTAGCTCTATTAAACAACAAGTATAAGAAAATTATTGACTACGACAACAACGAACCCAGTTAGAAACAGATGCGGTAATCACTGAAAGCACAAGTTTAAAACAACGGTTACAAGATACTCAAAATCTGCTAGGCAATAAACATTTCTATTCAACAATATCGCATCTGTTAATTCAAAGGTAGCATCTTTGGTTCCACCTAAATGTTGATAAGCTACTTGACGTAATTCTTCTAGTCTGGCAAGTTTCATACTGGCAGGTAAGAGTAGGTGATTCAACTCTGGTGCTTGTGCCAATTGGGGGACAGTATTCAATCCGACCCCTTTTTTCCTTTTTTCCCTCATTTATATTTAGTCTAAACTCCAGTTAGAACAACCCTAGCCATACCTAAACTGACAATTAAAACAGCAGATGGACACCATCAATGTCAGAATACTGAATCTAATGATGAGAAAATAAAGATAAGCAATGCTCACCTCCAAACTTGCTGGGCTATTTACCCAAGACAGATAAACAGCAAATTTTATCAGTCAAAATTTATGACTTCCAATGTTCCCTCTCCAACTCGAAAGCGACCCACTCAAGCAATAGGAGCCAAAATTTTCCACTCTTGTAACATCATTAGTCTATTTATCATGCTCACCAGTGGACTACAAATTTACAACGCCAACCCTGTTTTTGGTGGACGCGCAGGTTTGCACATTCCTCCGATATTTACTTTAGGAGGTTGGCTTGCAGGAGGTAGACACTGGCATTTTGCAGCAATGTGGCTATTCTCGCTGAATCTGTTGTGGTATGGAATTTACATTTTAATTACCCGACGCTGGCGACATCGCTTTGTAGGTGCTAATGACTTCAAAGCATTACAAAAAACTCAAAGTTCCCAACGCCTAATTTATGCTTGGCATCGGATTGCTTATACAGCAATTATTCCTATTTTGCTGCTGGCATTATTTACAGGGATAGGAATGTATAAACCTGCTCAATTTCCCTGGATTGTGGATTTCTTTGGTGATTGGCAAGCATTGCGAATTGTTCACTTTGCCTCAGTGCCGATGGTTATCTTATTTGCAGTCATTCACTATCAATTAGGGAAAAAAGCTGGAGGTACTCAACTAACAGAATCAATGTTTCAGTAAACAAACTATGGTCATGGAGATAGGCAGACGCAGGGAATAGTGACCAATACTTCTCTACGAGAGGCTACGCCAATGACTACGCTCAGTACAAGTGACCAATGACCAATAACTCTTTTTTAAACTAAAAAAATGAACTTTTTTGATAAATTGAATCGTAATATCTTGGAAAATCAAAGCTTACTATTTGTAGGACTTGATCCAAATCCAGAGATGATGCCTGGGCGTTATGAGTCTGAAGAACTCATAGCTGGTTTGGAAAAGTGGTTACAATTCATTATTGCGGAAACTTCTGATTTCGTTTGTGCTTATAAACCGACATTTGGCTTTTACGAAGCGTTAGGTATTCCTGGTTTAGAACTGCTGTACAAAACTTTAGCAGCTATTCCAGCCCACATTCCAGTGATTTTAGATGCCAAACACAGTGACTTAAATACTAGTACCATCTTTGCCCAGACTGTGTTTACAAGATGGCAGGTGGATGCAATCACTCTCAGTCCCTATACAGGACAGGATCACGTAGCACCTTTTTTAGTCTATCCTGATAAAGCGGTGTTTATTTTATGCTGTACTTCTAATCCAGGTGCAGAAGCACTACAGCAATATCCTACAAACGAATCACCCCTTTATTTACAGGTAGTAAAAGAATCAAAAACCTGGGGAACTCCAGAACAATTGGGTTTGGAAGTGGGAACTACAAATCCTGAAATTTTAGCACTTATTCGAGCAGTTGCACCTGAACGAATTATTATGGCGCGTAGCATCTGGGCGGAGGGTCAAAACTTGAAGCAAATTTTAGAAGCTGGCTTGAATAGTAATGGTGATGGTTTACTGATTCCTGTTCCTCAAGATATGTTGGTAAATACACAATTATCAGAGGAAGTCCAGTCTCTACGTGCAGAAATTAATCAAATCAAAACTGAAATTATTCAGGAAAATTCTACTTGTTCTGTGTGGTTTCCTGATGTTTGTTTTCTAAATCAGCATCCCCACCAAGATTTGATTTTACAACTTTATGATATTGACTGCATTATGTTTGGCAGCTTTGTCCAAGCATCAGGAGCGATATTTCCTTATTACATCGACTTACGCAAAATTATTTCCAATCCCCAACTTTTTAATCAAGTTCTCACAGCTTATGAGGATATTTTGAAGAACCTGAATTTTGATAGATTAGCAGGTATTCCATACGGTTCATTACCTACTGCGACTGGTTTAGCTTTGCGCCTTCATTGTCCGATGATTTTCCCGCGTAAAGAGGTGAAAGCACACGGAACTAGAAGAGTAATTGAGGGGAACTTTCATACCGGTGAAACAGTTGTAGTGGTTGACGATATTCTCATTAGCGGCAAAAGTGTCATGGAAGGGGCAGGAAAGTTGGAATCAGCCGGATTAAAGGTTAATGATATTGTGGTATTTATCGATCATGAACAGGGGGTGAAGGATAGGTTACAGCAAAATGGTTATTGCAGTCATGCAGTTTTAACTATTTCAGAAATTACTAATACTCTCTATCAAGCAGGGCGAATAAATGAGGAGCAATTTTTAGCTTTCGCTGAAAGTTAGTAATTGGAACAATAGGGAGTAGGGAATGGAGAATTGGGAGAGACGTGATTAATCGCATCTGTACTAGGGGAAGATTTTTATTGTCTATGTCCTCTTGAGCAGATTCGATTATTCGGTTAAATCTAGTAAATAGAATAATTTTCGCTTTTAAATTAATTATGAATTTTTCACTGAATCAACTACTTAGATGGTTAATCTTTACGCTGTTATTTCCTCTAGTATTTCTCAATGGTTGGCTAGCATTTTTGCTGGTTAAAAACTTTCAACCCGTCGTAACAATTCTTGTCTTGGCTACCTTGCTTGCATTCGTTTTAAACTATCCTGTTTCGATTCTCCAACAGCGGAGAGTTAAACGCAGCTATGCAGTAGCATTAGTTTTTATATTAGCATTGGTAATTGTTGTGGCTTTAGGTATCACTTTAGTGCCCATTGTTTTAGAGCAATTTAATGATATGGTTAAAGTCTTTCCGCAATGGATTGATTCTAGCGAAGAAAAACTTCAAATTGTCAATGATTGGTTTTTTGAACATAAATTAAATGTGAATATAAGTCAGCTATTAGCACAAATTACTGACCAATTACCTAATGAATTAGAGTTTGTTTCAGATAAACTTTTAAGTATTCTCATAGATACAATTGATAGTATTTCTGAGGCATTAATCACAGTAGTGCTAACTTTTTACTTGTTGTTAGATGGTCCAAGAATTTGGGATGCAATATTTAAGAAATTACCTGGAAATATTGCCCAGCAGATAAGCCAGTCTATTCAGCAAAACTTCCAAAATTACTTAATTGGTCAGGGAACTTTGGCTTTGCTGATGGGTGTTTCAATAACATTATTGTTTTTAGGTTTTCAAGTCCAGTTTGGTTTACTCTTTGGTTTGGGAGTTGGGCTTTTGAGCTTAATTCCCTTTGGTGATGTCGTTAGTCTGGTTTTAATAACTTTAATAATAGCGTCACATGACTTTTGGCTAGCAGCTAAGGTTTTTGCCGTAGCTGTTGTCATTGATCAGTTAATCGATCAGGCGATCGCACCACGTCTACTAGGTAAGTTTACTGGTATTAGACCAATATGGGTATTAATTGCTTTGCTTGTAGGAACCAATGTTGGCGGAGTCTTGGGTTTACTAGTTGCGGTACCTATAGCTGGTTTTATCAAAGATGTAGCAGATGGTTTTTCCAAATCTGATAACGTGGGTGAGGGTGAAGCAGCATCAGAATTGTTAGTAGAAGAATCAATATCACAATAAGTTGTGGATAAAATTGTTATCTCTACTGTTAACGGGAAGTTGCAACAGTGTCATTTAGGTCGTATTCACTCAAGTCAACAACATGCTCATTGGTATTTTAGGTTTTATGGCAAGCGATCGCTATCTTTATTGTTGCTTGTGTAGACGCAAAGCGACTTATCGTTAGACATGGCTTACAAGCATTTTAAGTTTTGATGACAAGCAATAATGAGATAAAGCTGATTAAAATAATTTTAAGTAATTTCTCTAACTATTCTCTAAACTTAATAAACTACTAATCAGTTTAGGCAAGCCATTACAACAGGGATTTGAATGCTCTGATAATTCATTACCTTCTATCTGCTTTGCCATTTTTTCAGCACGTTGAATCGCTTGTTCAGTTAATGATTTTAATGGTTTTGGATACAAGCACATTGATTTGTCGTAGTTGGGTATATGCTTTTCAAGCAAATTAACTAACCTATCACGAGTGATTTGTGCAAAATGGTCTTGAAAGTGAATTAGATACCAGAGTTCAAAACAAGGATTGGTAATTGCCAGATTAATCTTTTGGCTTATAGCTCGATTTATTGCACTTTGCCAATTTGCCAGACTTTTTTCAATATGCTCATCTCCGTCAAAAACAGCCCAGGCTTTATCTTCTTTACTCCACTGCTGGTTATCTTTCCTCTGCTGTCGTTCTTCGATAAGTCTTTCAATAATACTACGTGGATCAGTTTTATTTTGATGAGGTAATACAATAATATCTAAAGTTGATGAACGTAATTCATTTCGGATACTTTTGAAATAAATTGGTTCTGTTTTACTTCCTTCACAAGCAATTAGTATTTTCTGAGCAATATTCCTACTAGGTGGGCGGCGATTTAACTTTCTTGGCACTGCTCATTACCCTGTAAAATTATTTCCTCTTCAGATGGGAGAAATGGAACGGCCCCAAAACGACCATCTAAATATGCTTTGTCAATCGCTAAATCATTTCGCACATGGAAATCAGTCAGAGGATACAACTCAGTGCTTTGATCGTCTCGCTTTTGTGTAAACCAAATTTGGTCGCGTCGTAACAAGTTATTTCTTTGTAAGGTATTATCATGACTAGTTAAAATTAGTTGAGCGTTTTTGGGATTGGTTTTAGGATTTTGAAATATTCTGATAATACTTCTTACAATATTTGGATGAATATTTGTCCCTAATTCATCAACAATTATTAATCCACCTATTTTCATCACTACTACTATCAGAAATACTAAACTAAATAAGCGTTGCGTTCCCAGAGATTCTTCATCAAAAAGCCAAGCGACTAAACCACCCTCATGGGTATTATGTATAGCAAATATATTGTAGTCATTTGGATCATCATATTTATTTTCAATTTTGATTGTTGACAGTCCTGTGTCGAATTTTTGTAAAATTGTCAATACTTCTTCAAGAACTTCATTTAACATGGAACTATCAGTACCTTGTAGTGATGTGATCGGGGTAATATCGTACTGTTCATTTCCTAAATTAATTCCAATAAAGCGAATTTTTAACCAGCGCAGAAAAGACTCAATAACATCTATTTTTAGCTTTATTAATATGCTAATAAATAACTCGTTTTCTCTAATATTATCCTGGAGTTGATTATGAGAACCAGCAAAAAAATCACCAGTTTTCCATATAAATCTTTTACTAATTTCATCCCATTGGCGATTAAATAAACGACGAGTACGCTTAGTTTTGTTTAAAGCATAGTCTAAGTTTTCTGAAATTATATGATTTTGATTAATTACTAGTGAATAAGTATAAATATTATTCTCGAATAAAGTTCTTAATTCAAATCTTGTAGGTTTTTGAGCAGAGATGCTATCTAACTTGAAAGGATCTAGTTTTGCATATTTAAAGATTCTCTGGAATTTCACCGCTTCCTGTGTGCCATGAGACATCATAAGCAATAAATAATCGAGAGCTTGGATAACATTACTTTTACCTGATGCGTTAGCTCCAAAAATTGCCAGAACAGGTAAAATTTCAATGTCCCATCCTTCAACATAATATCCAGGTGCAATTTCATGATCTGACTTCACCCGTTTGCGTTTGCTGTTTTGGCTTGTCTGACGATCGCTTTGTTTTTGAGCAACCGCACTTAGGGTTACAGGTTCTTTAATTGAGCGGTAGTTTTCAACCGTAAAATCTACAAGCATAATTCAACGCCCACAAGGCAGTTTTTTGTGATTTATTCACGTAAATCTTATCTTAAAGGCAGGCAAATCTCCACTTTTACCACAATACATCACACGAACTAGTAGCTAGATTACACTCTAATACACGCGGTAATCCAGAACTCACCACAAGATTTAGATCGACAATAACAATATAAGAAGTCTAACCAAGGCAGGTATGGGGCAATGGTGCGATTAAAACTGTGGCAGTGGGTTGTCTTAGCAATTCCGATCGCGTTTATCATCATTTTTTTACTGGTGTCTGCCGGTTCGCAAATTCACGCTTGGGGCATTAATTGGATTTGGGGTGTATTCACCGTTTTATTTGTTGGTTGGCGTTGGCTGCTAGTCAAATGGACTCAACCAGCTGTTAACCAAGTAGAAGCTGTATTAGCCCAAGTCCGTGAAGAACTGGAATCGACAGCAGAGGATACAGTAGCGCGACCTGTGGGAAGTGACACCACAAAGCTTGCAGAAGCCGCCCTTCAAGAAATTCTCCAAGCAGCACAAAGCGATCGCCCGATTTGGGAAGACTGGCAAACTTTTTGGACGCGATGCCAAGATTTAGTGGTGGCGATCGCTCATATCTACAATCCTCAGATTCAATATCCCCTGCTGAATATTTACGTCCCCCAAGCTTACGGGCTGATTCGCGGAACGGTGGATGATATGGATCGGTGGATGCAAAAGTTATCTCCTGTCCTCAATCAGGTAACGGTTGGACAAGCATACCAAGGATATGAAGTCTACCGAAAGTTGGAACCATCGGCTCGGAAATTCTGGAAAGTTTGGAACTGGGCACAGTGGATCTTAAACCCGGTGGCGGCGGTGGCAAAACAAGCCAGTCAGGGTTTCAGTAACCAAGCAACTCAGCAATTATTAGGGAATTTGAGCCAGTTATTCCGGGAAGCTGCCCTGAGAAACTTATGCCGACAAGCGATCGCTCTTTACGGACGTAGCCCAGTTCCAGCAACCGTAGTTTCCACACCAACTTTACCCAAGGCAAAAACCCAAACACTCCGACAAATCCTGACTCAAGCTCAACCAGCCAAGGCGGTTGAGCAAAAACCTGTAAATATTCTGCTGGTGGGGCGCACGGGGGCGGGAAAGAGTAGCCTGATTAACACGCTATTTCAAGCGGATCTCGCAGCCGTTGATGTTTTACCCAGTACTGATCGCATTCAGAATTATCAATGGCAGACTCAAACTGGGGAAACCCTAACGCTTTGGGATACACCTGGTTACGAACAAGTCAACCGTGCGGATCTCCGAAATATAGTGCTTGATTATGCCATTAATGCAGATTTGCTGCTGTTAGCCACCCCTGCCCTCGATCCTGCCCTGCAAATGGATGTGGACTTTTTGCAAGACATCAAAGCAGAAGTTACAGATTTACCTGCAATCGCGATCGTCACCCAGGTAGATCGGCTGCGTCCGATCCGCGAGTGGCAACCACCTTATGATTGGGAATGGGGCGAGCACGCCAAAGAAATTGCCATTCGCGAAGCCACTGAATATCGCGCCAAACAGCTGGGAAACTTCTGTAATCTAGTTTTACCCGTGGTTACAGGTGACAGCAAAACAAGACGAACCGCTTGGGGAGTGGAGGCGCTATCGTTGGGATTAGTGGATGCGATCGCACCTACCAAGCAACTCCGTCTCGCCCGCTTTTTGCGTAATCTAGAAGCCCGTACCATCGCCGCCGCCAAAATCATCGACCACTACACCTTCCAGATGACGACAACACAAGGATTGACGACATTGCTCAAAAGTCCCGTCCTTCAGTTTGTTTCTACGCTCTCAACCGGATCTCCAGCTTTAGCATATATGCTGGCGGAGCAAATTCCCGTAGAACAGTTGCCGATTATGATTGGCAAACTCCAAATGGGATATGAACTTTTCTCGCTCTTGAACCCCAACTCGCTCAACTTTGAATTGCTATCCCTTTGGCCGCTACTGCTGGAAAACTCCGCTTCACCCGATCGCAACGCCTGGGCATTTGGTCATGCCTTAGTAGAGTACTGGACTCAGAATCTAACGGTTAAACAACTTGGGCAGCGATTTGAGTATTATTTAGCGATCGCCAAATAGTTTGCCTGTGCTCGGCAATGTCTACAAAGGATTGTGACCAAAGAGGCAGGGGGCAGAGGGAAAGATAGTGGAATTAGCCCTGCCACAAGGGTTTCAGAGCAACTAAATTTATTTATGCCCAGAAGTAAAAATATTTATTTCGAGATGTGTAACACGAGAAATAATGCGTCCAAGTTTTCAGAGCAACTAAATTTATTTATGGGGTTTTCCCCCTGCTCCCTGCTCCCTGCCCCTTTTCCTCTTCTATGACGCATCTTCGATTCTCTTGCAAATGCTACGCCTAAATAACAAGTTTAAGCTGCTACGTAACCCAGTAGATTAAACACCAGAAGTTGCATTAGCAAATACGAGTAAATTAATAATATTTACGTAGAATCTTCAAAGATGTTTATACCATAACAGGAGAATCTAAAATGCGTTAATATCTTGTACTTTCAAGATCAAAGTTAAGATTACGATTGAGAGTAGGTGTCTGCTGAACCTACCCGCTTTAGCTGAGTTTTTATACAAACATCCCTTTTGTTCGGAGTTCTTTATGAAAAATACATTAGACATCTCCATTTCTCAAGAACAGAATTCAGATCAGAGCCATAGTATTTCGTCTTACAACAGGCTGCTTTCGGTTGTGAAGGATTTGGCTTGTGTGCGGACTATTGAGGAAATTATTGAGATTGTGCGTTTGGCTGCTCGCGATCTCACAAATGCTGATGGAGTAACTTTTGTATTGCGGGATAGTGAATGTTGCCACTATGTCGATGAAAACGCCATTGGGCCACTTTGGAAAGGTATGCGTTTTCCCCTCAAATCTTGCATCTCTGGTTGGGCAATGCTCAATAAAAAAGCAGCCGTGATTGAGGATATTTACCAGGATGCACGAATTCCTATTGAGGCATACAAGGTGACTTTTGTCAAAAGTTTAGTGATGGTTCCCATTCGGGTTTCCGATCCACTGGGTGCGATTGGAGCCTACTGGAGTACACACCACCTAGCCACGCCCCAAGAGATTGGAATGCTAGAGATTTTGACTGACACTACAGCAGTTGCGATCGCAAACGTGCAACTTTTCCAGAAACTGACGAACCAAAACGCCCTGAAAGACAAATTTATTGCCATGCTGGCTCACGAACTGAGGAATCCTGTTGCCCCCATCTCTAACGGCGTTCAGCTACTGAAGTTGAAGCTAGGCGAGACTGGCGCAGTTGGGGAAACAGTTTTAAGGATGCAACACCAGATTAAGCACCTCTCAAAATTGATCGATGAGTTACTTGACGTATCGTCCATCACTTATGGAAAGATTTCATTAAACCTTGAGAAGGTTAATCTGGTAGAATTGGTTCGCCAAAGTCTCAATGACTATGCACAAGCAATCAAGAGATGGAATCTTAACGTAGTACAAGACCTGCCAAACACACCCGTGTGGGCTGATGTTGACTCCACTCGCTTCTTCCAAATCTTTGGGAACCTTCTTGATAACGCCTTAAAGTTTTCCAAGCCAGACGGGACAATCTGGGTGGATCTCTCAGTTATTCCAGGTGAGAATGGCTCAGGTAGTGTAGCGGTCTTATCTGTAAGAGACTTAGGTATAGGAATAGAACCGACAATATTACCAGAACTTTTCGAGCCGTTTACCCAGGCCGATCACAGTTTAGATCGTTCGCGGGGCGGGCTAGGTTTGGGACTTTCGGTAGTAAAAAGTCTTGTGGAACTTCATGGTGGTAATGTTGAAGCCTCAAGTAGAGGGATTAATCTGGGAGCAGAATTCAGAGTCACTCTCCCTGTATGCGAAGAGATTACAACCTTGCACAACGACCTAGAGATTACAGAGGCGGCTAAAAAATCATTGAAAATTTTAGTCATCGAAGATAACGAGGATTCAGCCGTATCATTACAAGCAGTACTTGAGCATTTTGGGCATGAAGTTTCCATTGCCAATAATGGAATTTTAGGGATAGAAACCGCAAAGAAGCTTGAGCCTAATGTGATTATTTGTGACATCGGACTTCCCGAAATGGATGGATTCGCCGTTGCACAGGAACTGAGTAAAGACTCCAAATTTACTCACTCAATTATGATTGCGCTTACCGGCTACGGTAGCCAAGAGGATCGGCAGCTTGCGCTTCAGGCTGGTTTCAAATGCCACTTGACCAAGCCTGTAGACTTTGAAATTCTGATAGCAGAAATTGCTCGATACTTTGATGAAGTATTATCAAGTTGACAAATTTTACTACTTGTGAATTTTGACTGAGGAGTGTCAATTCATTAAATCATCTGTGGTAAACTCACCGGGATAAAAGCGATCGCTCAAAATTTCCTCAAAAGGATATAAACATTGCTGGGGAAAAGTTGAGAGTGGCAGATTTGTTTCTCCTGATGCCAAATCCCTACTGTTTTGATATGATTCCTGAAGTGCTTCTTCAAGGTAAAGTTTCAAACTAGGATTCTCGCTCAACAACTTCAAAATTTCCCGTCGTTGTACTCTAATTGTTGCTAACCAGCTACGACTGCGTTGCTTTGATTGATATTCCCATTTGAGCAAATGTCCAATTAATATACTCAGACGATTTCTCAATTCTTGGCGTTCCTTTCTTCCCAAAGATTCAATTTCCTCAATTAAATTGGGCAGGTCAAGCTGGTTCCATTGGTGATGACGCAAAAGGTTCGCCTGTTGTTGAGTCCAACTGTAGAAGTCATTTTCGTAGAGGTTTGGCATCAGGTTTACCGCAGGTTGTCCGGTTTGTGGTATCTGCATAGTGGGTTCAAAACAAGCGTGAACTTTCCCTAATTATAGTAAAGAAGCATAGATGTGCATTGGTGTCAAACTTTTCTGGTTTCTCCTTCCCAGACTTTGGGTGGAAATGCCGATTGTGGGGGCTAACGATGCAAAGCTAGATTATTGCTAACTTTTAAAGATACCCCTTTAGAATCAACTAAAGAGGTATCTTAAGATTTGCTATCACGAGTTTTTATCTATTACTTAGCAAACAACTTTTGTCCAAGCTTGCTTGCGGTCTTCAGGTTTTCGTTTGATGACAATCTCTACATCATTATCTAAATCATTCAAAAATTGAAATAATCTATCAATTGAAAAGCCTGAAAGTCTACCTCTCACCAATGCTGAAATTTTTGGTTGATCAATTCCTAAAACTTCAGCAGCTTGGACTTGTGTTAATTTACGGAAAGTGATTGCTTCACTGATTTTGCGTGCTAGTTCAGCTTTCACTAATCTTTCTTCAGAATTAGGTAAACCTAAGTCAGTAAATACATTTCCACTGCTAGTATAAACACTATTTTCTTTAGTCACTTATTTACTCCTTTTCTTTAGCAGCTTGTTCCGAATAGTCTTCCTGGGTGGCTTTTAACCTCTTTTTTACTAAATTTATATCTTGTTGTGATAACTATTACACCACTACCAGCTATTTATGATTATTACATCTGTGCGCTCTTACAGTTAATTGTGTTTTGATAAAAAGCTTTGCATCTAACAGTTAAAAAGTCACCACACTACGAATTGATTCACCTTTTTGCATCAATTCAAAAGCATCATTAATTTGCTCAATGGGCATCAGATGGGTAATTAAATCATCAATATTTATCTTACCTTCCATATACCAATCTACAATTTTTGGCACATCTGTACGTCCTCTAGCGCCACCGAATGCCGAACCTTTCCAAACGCGCCCAGTTACTAGTTGAAAAGGACGAGTACTGATTTCCTGTCCAGCACCAGCAACACCAATAATCACACTCACGCCCCAACCTTTGTGGCAGCATTCTAATGCTTGACGCATCAATTTAACATTACCGATACATTCAAAGCTGTAATCAGCACCGCCTTTTGTTAAATCAACCAGATAGGGAACTAAATCACCCTCTACTTCTTGAGGATTAACAAAGTGTGTCATGCCAAACTTTTCTGCCAAAGCGCGTTTGTTGGGATTAATATCTACCCCGACAATCATATTGGCCCCTACCATCCGCGCTCCTTGGATGACATTTAAGCCAATACCACCCAAACCAAAAACCACAACATTTGCTCCAGGTTCCACTTTAGCAGTATTGATGACTGCACCAATACCAGTAGTCACACCGCAGCCAATGTAACAAACCTTATCAAAGGGGGCATCTTCTCGAATTTTTGCCAAGGCGATTTCCGGCAGCACCGTATAGTTAGCAAAAGTGGATGTACCCATATAATGATGAATCATCTGCCTATCGATACTAAAGCGACTGGTGCCATCGGGCATAATACCGCGTCCTTGAGTTAGGCGAATGGCTTGACAGAGATTAGTTTTGAAACTCAAACAATATTCGCACTGGCGACATTCGGGAGTGTATAGGGGAATTACATGATCTCCTGGTTTGAGACTGGTGACACCAGCGCCTACTTCCACTACCACACCAGCACCTTCATGTCCCAAAATCGCTGGAAACAAACCTTCGGGATCATCACCAGATAGCGTAAAGGCGTCGGTATGACAAACTCCGCTTGCTTTCACCTCAACTAACACTTCACCAGCTTGCGGCCCCGATAGTTGAACAGTTTCAATCGTCAACGGCTTACCTGCGCTGTAAGCTACTGCTGCTTTAACTTCCAATGTCAGCGCTCCTGTATAGTTTTGTCATTTGTCATTTGTCATTTGTCATTGGGCATTGCTTATTTCTCCCTTGTCCCCTTGTCTCACCACTCTCTTCATAAATATTGAACGCATGATAAACTTTTGTATTACTTCATCGTATTTACTAAGCACGATCGCCGCTATAACGATAAATATTACTTTGTTAAAATATCATTCTCTAGCTAGATTGGTTAAAGGCGGCAACAAGCTGTTTTGGCAACGATGTAAACTGGATGTCAGCAGCAACCCCTAAATAATTTGTCCACCCCTCAATTAATACATTTTGTCACAGCTTATGAACCCTGCCCTAACTCAAATTGGCGCTCAAATGTCCAACCTGACTGGCGTTAGAGCAATCATGAAGGATATTATCGAAACATTACAAGCGGGTGCAGGGCAGCAATTTATTAATTTGAGTGCTGGTAATCCGTTGATTTTGCCAGAGGTAGAGCAATTATGGCGGGATTGTACTGCACAACTTCTTGCTAGTCCAGAATATGGCGAGGTAGTTTGTCGCTACGGATCAAGTCAGGGCTATGCACCATTTGTTGAAGCGATCGTCAACGACTTCAACAAACGCTACAGCTTAAACTTAAGCGATCGCAATATCCTGATTACCCCCGGTAGTCAAACCCTCTACTTCTACGCTGCCAATACATTTGGTGGCTACACCCCTAGCGGCGAGTTAAAACAAATCGTTTTGCCCCTGAGCCCTGACTACACAGGTTACGGTGGTATCTCCTTAGTTCCAAAAGCCCTAATCGCCCACAAACCGACTCTTGATATTGATGCAGCCGCCCACCGATTTAAATATCGTCCTGACTTCAGCCAACTGTCGATTACAGAAAATACTGGTTGTGTTCTCTTTTCTCGCCCCTGTAATCCTACTGGTAACGTCCTCAGCGATGATGAGGTGAAAAAGATTGCTGCTCTAGCTGCGCCTTACAATCTACCCGTGTTAATTGATTCAGCTTATGCGCCTCCCTTCCCAGCATTAAATTTTACTGAAATGACACCAGTTTTTGGTGATAACATTCTCCATTGCATGAGTTTATCGAAAGCCGGATTACCAGGAGAAAGAATTGGTATAGCTATTGGGGATGAAAAGTGGATTGAAGTGCTGGAGTGTTTCCAGGCAAATATGAGTCTTCATTCTTCACGTTACGGCCAAGCGATCGCAGCTTTTGCAATCAATTCTGGTGCTTTAGTGGAAATTTCTCACACTGTCATCCGTCCCTTTTACCAAAATAAGTTTACCGTTTTAGAAACCAGCCTAGAACAAGCGATGCCCAAGAATTTACCTTGGTTCCTCCATCGCGGTGAAGGGGCAATTTTTGCGTGGTTATGGTTACAGGATTTACCCATAAGTGATTGGGACTTTTATCAGCAAGTTAAGCAAGTAGGTGTGATTATTGTCCCAGGAAATAGCTTCTTCCCCGGTTTAGAGGAAGAGTGGGCGCACAAGCAACAATGCTTCCGCATCAGCCTCACCGGCAGCGATGAGGAGATTGTCACTGCTATGCAACGTTTAGCAAAAGTGGCTGAAGAAGCTTATAAGCGTGCGGCTGTGAGTGCCTGATTAGGGAAAGTTAGGAGTTAGGAGTTAGGAGTTAAAAGTTAGGAGTTATAAGAATTTTTTCTCCAATGCCCAATGCCCAATGACAAATGACAAATGACAAATGACAAATCAGATAATTGGCTAGAAATTGGTAAAATTGTTGCCCCTCAAGGATTGTCTGGAGAATTACGGGTTTATCCTGTATCAGACTTTCCTGAAAGATTTGAGGTGCCGGGAAAACGTTGGTTGTTGCTTCCTGGTGATATAGAACCACAACCAATCGAATTATTAACAGGACGTTATATCAGTAATAAAAATTTATATGTAATCAAATTAGCTGGCGTGGAAAATTGTGATCAGGCAGAGGCTTTGCGCGGTTGTAAGTTAATGGTGCCAGCAAGCGATCGCCCCCAATTAGGCGAAGATGAATATCATGTCCTCGATTTGATTGGTTTGGAAGTCTTCATGCAAGCATCTGGCGAACTTGTGGGTACGGTGGTAGACATCATCCCTGCGGGCAATGATTTGTTAGAAGTAAAATTACACCCATCTTTTACCATAGACAAAGGACAAATCACAAATGACAAAAAGCAAAAGACTGTTTTGATTCCATTTGTGCAAGCGATCGCACCAGTGGTAGACTTGCCATCTGGTCGCATTGAAATTACACCACCACCTGGGTTATTGGAAATTAATAATTAGGTTATTCCTTGATCTGCCTTTAGCTAGTTTTGCTGTACTGGATAGTTCAAGGCAATGCAAAGCCATCGCTTTTGTGTTTAATAAAAGCAAGTTTGCTAAGTTCCTATATTAAATTCGGGCAGTCGTTGATTGAATTCGGGCAGTCGTTGATTGAATTCGGGCAGTCGTTGATTAAATTCGGGCAGTCGTTGATTGAATTCGGGCAGTCGTTGATTAAATTCGGGCAGTCGTTAATTAAATTCGGGCAGTCGTTGATTAAATTCGGGCAGTCGTTAATTAAATTCGGGCAGTCGTTAATTAAATTCGGGTAGTCATTGATTGAATTGTTCCTCATCTGGTGATTCAGCTAATTTCACTTTCACCATGCAGCGTTGCTGAATTGAGGGATGATTTAGCAAGTTATAAAATTTCTCCCCCTACTTCCCCTGCACCCCCTCCCTGCACCCCCTGCCTGCCTAAATTCATCCCCCTGTTTTGCAACGCCCACCATGCCAATCTGCTCGACTCAGGCAATAAACAAAGCACTCATCGTCACCAAACCGTCGATACTCAATAAATTTGAAGCCAAAGCGTTCATAGAAGCGGTGAACGCGAATATTACTGGCTAGCGGATCGACAAGTATAGCCGTCACTTGCAGATCAGCAAAACATCGAGCAAGTGCAAGCCCCATCATTTGTGTTCCATAGCCTTTACCCAAATCAGTTTCTTCCCCAATCCAGATATCAATGGCACGAAGATTCGCCGTAACATCACCCCAGTAATGACTATCCTCATGTGCTGGATCAATAATCTGAATAAATCCGATGGGACGACCATCAATTTCAGCAATTAATTGCTCTCTCCATTCGGGAGCGCGGTGAAGTTCTACTTCCCAGCCCCAATCATCGTTAGGATCGGAGTCAACCACATGAGGTTGCTCATCCCAGTGGCGCAATAAATCCAAATCAGCAAAGCTAGCAGGGCGGAGGTTTATCCTGATCGCAGGTGGCAGGGCATAGTTCATACTGTTTCTCCTATGTTTTCGGCGATTCACTGGACGAATTGAATCACGACACTGTTGGGGTTTGTGACTTGAAAGAACCTTTCACCCCAAGGTTCAGTCTCGATCTCCGTTGTAATTTTCACACCTTACTGATTGAATTTGCGCGTATTCCCGATCAATATCATCTACCACAAAGACAATCAGTAAACCATCTGCTCGATGTCCCCGCATCCCAGAGCGATCGCATCATGTCAATAATTTTTTAACTCTGTAGTGAGAAGTACTTAAACTTACTTAATGCATCAACTGCTACCCACCTTCATGGTTAGCGCTAGGATAGCTATGTATTTTATGAAAGTATAAATATGGCTCAAACTTTTTACGTAAATTCAGTAGCAGGCAGTGATGCCAACCCAGGTAGCCAACAAGCCCCTTTCAAAACTATTACTAAAGCCCTTAAAGTAGCTACTGTTGATACCAAGATTCAACTAGCAAATGGTAATTACAATGCTGCTAGCGGTGAAGTCTTTCCACTAACGGTTCCATCTGGTGTGAGAGTGGTGGGTAATGAAACCGACAAAGGCAATGGTATTTTGATTGAAGGAAGTGGTAATTACCTAAGCCGTACTTTTGCTGGTCAGAATGTCACTTTGGTGTTGCTGGATAAAGCCGAACTGCGGGGCGTGACTGTAACAAATTTGGCTAGCCGTGGTAGTGGTGTCTGGATTGAATCAACTGCCCCTACTGTTGCTAATAGCACCTTCATCAATAATAAGCGGGAGGGAGTATTTGCTACAGGCGATGCTAGCCCAGTGATTCTAGGTAATGTGTTCAGTGAGAATGCAGCCAATGGAATTGCGATCGCTAAAAATTCTAAAGGTCAAATTGAAAATAACACCTACTTCAAAACAGGTTTTGGCATTGCCATTAGTGATACTGCATCACCTATCCTTCGAGATAACAGAATTTATGAAAACCGTTCTGGAATCATCATCTCTGGTAGCGCTCGTCCCGTATTACGTAATAATGTCAGTGAAAATAATACTGAAGATGGTATCACAGTGATTGGAACTGCTCTACCGGATATCGGTGGTAATAATAATCCAGGGGGCAATACTCTACGCAATAACGGTAAATTTGATTTACAAAATGCCAGTTCCAACAAGCTGGTTTCTCTAGGAAATAAAATAGATGCGTCTAAAGTCGCCGGAAACATAGAGTTTGCAGATAGTTCGGTTCCAACACCGACACCAACGCCAACACCAACACCAACACCGACACCAACGCCAACTCCAACGCCAACACCAACACCAACTCCAACTCCAACACCAACTCCAACGCCAACTCCAACACCAACTCCAACTCCAACTCCAATTCCAACTCCAACTCCAACCCCGACTCCAACGCCAACACCAACACCAACACCAACACCAACACCAACTCCAACACCTACTATTGAATTAACCGATATTGCGAATCATTGGGCAGGTGGGTTTATTCGGGAATTAGTAAAATTGGGGATAGTTAATGGTTTTCCTGATCGCACATTTAAACCCAATGCAACGATGACACGGGCACAATACGCGGCAATACTGGTAAAAGCTTTCAACCCACCACCAAGCCGGGCAGCGATCAAATTCAAAGATGTACCAGCAGACTTCTGGGCATCCAAGGTAATTCAGCAGGCATATCAAGGTTTATTTCTCTCTGGTTTTCCCGACAATACCTTTAGTCCCAACAAAAATATCCAGCGCGTGCAAGTAATTGTCTCTTTGGTGAATGGACTGGGGTTATCTAGCGATGGTACGGCAACTATTAAAGTTTTCGATGACCAAGCCAAGATTCCTGAATATGCTAAGGATGAAGTGATAAAAGCTATAGACAAGGAAATTATCGTCAATTACCCAAACCTGAAACAACTCAATCCTACCCGTGATGCTACACGCGGTGAGGTAGCGGCGATAGTGTATCAAGCTTTGGTAGATGCTGGTCGTGTAGCAGCAATCAACTCGTCTTATATAGTAACTGCTTGAAGGAGGCAGGAGGCAGGGGGCAGAAGGAGCAAATCATTTATAGGACAATACAGTTCAGTTAAGCATTTCTTCCTTCTCTTCCTTTGCGTTCTTCTCTACAAAACCCAACGCGTAGCTTGCTTCTCCGTAGCAGTATGCGTTTTTTGCGTTAGCCTATGGTAGTTTTGCGTCTACGTTAAAAAAATTGACTTTGATAAAAAGTTAAGCTTAATCCAAGCGTATTTAGCGATCGCTACCAATATTTACTATTGACTGCTTTTAACGGTGTTTTCACCTGCCCCACTTTCCTGGAAACCCAAATATATAGCAGTTTTCATGTATTTGAACCACATCTGTGCCCCTACTGCGTGGTCTATTTACCTGAAAATAGCTGTAAATCAGGCTTTCTTAATTTTGAATTTTGAATTGGTATTATTACCATAGAATTGATAACGAAGCCTTTGTAAAGTCTTCAACTATCAAAAGATAGAAGCTCTAGTAGCAGATTTTACCTGTAAAAAAACAAAAGTCTGTATTCAAAGTAAGCTTGTAGCATACAAAACGCTTGTAAGATTTTTATGACTTCCCGGATTCGCTTTTTAATGTGCCCTCCTGACCACTACGACGTGGACTATGTGATTAATCCTTGGATGGAAGGGAATATTCACAAATCATCGCGCGATCGCGCCGTGGAACAGTGGCAGGGACTACATCAAATCCTCAAAGAACACGCCATTGTAGATTTAGTACCACCTGAAAAAGGCTGGCCTGATTTGGTTTTTACTGCCAACGCTGGCTTAGTTCTGGGTGATAATGTCGTCCTCAGTCGCTTTTTGCACAAAGAACGTCAGGGAGAGGAACCTTACTTCAAGCAATGGTTTGAGGGAAATGGTTACACAGTCAATGAACTTCCCAAAGATTTGCCCTTTGAGGGAGCAGGAGACGCACTGCTGGATCGGGAAGGACGCTGGTTATGGGCGGGATACGGTTTCCGCTCAGAATTAGATTCTCACCCTTATCTAGCTAAATGGCTGGATATTGAGGTGCTATCTTTACGATTAATAGACGAACGTTTCTATCATCTAGATACCTGTTTTTGTCCCTTAGCAAATGGCTATTTGCTATACTATCCCGGCGCTTTTGATTCTTACTCCAACCGCTTAATTGAAATGCGAGTCGCATCAGAAAAGCGAATTGCAATTGAAGAGGCTGATGCAGTCAACTTCGCTTGTAATGCGGTGAATGTGGATAGCATCGTCATTATGAACAAGACGAGTGATGCTTTGAAAACCCGTCTTGCGGATGCAGGTTTCCAAGTGCTGGAAACGCCACTTACGGAATTTCTCAAAGCTGGTGGTGCAGCTAAATGCTTAACTTTGCGGGTGACAGAACCAGTTAGAGATGAAATTCATGCCAATGTCTCGGTAGAAAGCCGCGTCATTCGCATGGAAGGACATTTGCTAGATGCTGGCTTAATTAACCGTGCTTTGGATTTGATTATAGATGCCGGGGGAAGTTTCAAAGTCCTGAATTTCAACTTGGGAGAACAACGGCAAAGTACTTCAGCCGCCGAGGTAAGGGTATCAGCACCATCCCATGAGGTGATGGAAGAAATCATCTCCCGGTTGATTGAATTGGGTGCAGTAGATTTACCCCATGATGAGCGAGATGCCAAACTAGAGCCAGTAATTCAAGATGGCGTTGCGCCCGATGATTTCTACGTCAGTACAATTTATCCCACCGAAGTGCGAATTAATGGTCAGTGGGTGAAGGTAGAAAATCAGCGGATGGATGGGGCGATCGCCATTACTCAAACTTCCACAGGTTTAGTTGCTCGGTGTAAAATACTTCGCGATTTAAAAGTTGGCGAACAGGTAATTGTAGACGTTTTAGGTATCCGCACCATCCGCAAAACTGAATCGCGGGAACTCCGCAGCACTCAAGAATTCAGCTTTATGTCGGCAGGAGTTTCCAGCGAACGGCGCGTGGAATTAGTCGTTGAACAAGTGGCTTGGGAATTGCGTAAAATCCGCGATGCTGGTGGTAAAGTAGTTGTCACGGCTGGCCCTGTGGTAATTCACACTGGTGGCGGCGAACACTTGGCACAACTGATTCGGGAAGGATATGTACAGGCATTGCTGGCTGGTAATGCGATCGCAGTTCACGATATTGAGCAAAATATCATGGGCACTTCCTTGGGTGTGGACATGAAGCGGGGTGTCGCCGTGCATGGTGGACACCGCCATCACCTGAAGGTAATTAATAGTATCCGCCGTTATGGTAGCATTCCCAAAGCTGTGGAGGCGGGAGCAATTAAAAGTGGCGTGATGTATGAGTGTGTCCACAATAATATACCTTTTGTGCTTGCGGGTTCGATTCGGGATGACGGGCCTTTGCCTGATACCCAAATGGATTTGATTCAAGCACAGGAGCAATATGCCAAACACTTAGAAGGTGCAGAGATGATTTTGATGCTGTCATCAATGCTGCACTCTATTGGGGTGGGAAATATGACCCCGGCTGGTGTGAAAATGGTATGTGTAGATATTAATCCAGCTGTGGTGACAAAGTTAAGCGATCGCGGTTCTGTAGAATCGGTGGGTGTGGTAACAGATGTGGGTTTGTTCCTCAGTCTGTTGATTCAGCAGTTGGATAAGTTAACAAGTCCTTATGTAAATAAGGTACGTTAAGAAAATAAACCGCAGAGGCGCAGAGAAAGGGAGATGACAAGAGTAGCTTTCAGTGAAGAGTTGCAGATTAATTGGGTCAGTTTTATAGCTGATTTCTTGTTGGTAGGGATGGTTTTTGGCCCGCCTATCGCTCCCTTTTTGGCTGCGTCTGGAGTATCTTTGCTTCCTGGAATTGCGGACATCATTTATTTCATGGGAAATCATGTCTGTCCGCAACCAGATATGGGGTTAGATTTAGCACCACCGTTTATTATGGCTGTGTGTATGCGCTGCTATGGCACTGTCACGGGTTTGCTAATTACTCGTCTGTTGTATGGCGTAACTGATGGTAAGGGATTTTACTGGTTAAGTCAGTATGGCAGGAGTGGTGTGGCGATCCCTACGGGGGCAAGCTACGCAAGTGTGCTGATGATGGCTTATCCTTTGGAATTGGCAGCACAGATTTTTGGTTTGTGGAGTTTTAATAACTATCTGGTTACGCCTTTTGGGTTAATTACAGGTTTGGCGTGGGGATTGTTTACTATGCCTATTTTGCATGGGTGGCATCGTACTAAAACTAGCTTGACCCAATTGTAGATTTTACCGCACAACTTTATAGAATGGATTAATTTTTGTAAGTTGATGCAATGGTATTGTAAGCCGAAACAATCGCATTGTAAGTTGATGCAATGGCATTGTAAGTCAAAACAATCGCATTGTCAGTCGATGCAATGGCATTGTAAGTCAAAACAATCGCATTGTCAGTCGATGCAATGGCATTGTAAGCCGAAACAATCGCATTGTAAGTTAAAACAATCGCATTGCAGCAGGTTGCGTTTAAATAGCACAGCAATGCAAATACAAAAATGCAAGAGGATAATAAAAGCAGTCCACCTCGGTTTTAGCTTGCGTTAACGTTAGCTAAAGTGGTGAAGAAGATAAAAGCTGTTTACGGACGCGCTCGCTTGCGTTATGGATGGAAGAAAAAAGTCAAATCCTTTTCCCTTCTGCCTCCTGTCTCCTGCCTCCTGCCTTGTTTCTTAAATAAGCGATCGCTACCAACCAATAATTGCTAAACCCGGTACTTTTGGAAATTCCCGATCCGCCGTTACTAGGTTCGCAGTTAGTTTAGATTTATCTCCAAATATACACAAGAAGCTGACTAACCTCGCTAACTGTACTGGTTGAAAGAAATCAGAAATTCTGATAATCCTTTTAGAGCAAGCATTTGAAGAGATTAATATTCAGGTAATTAAGTAAGTGAGTTACTTAACTCAAATAACTTGTGCTTCTATTATACCAGTATTAATTTCATGGAAGCTTTACCCGATAATTGGGCAGATATTCAACCTGATACTGTATATCTTTCAACCAGTGGTCTGCTAGTTTCATTTGCCAGTGAACAAATCAAGCTAGGATTAAAATATGATCACAAAGGGAAACATTTAAAAGCCATTGAGAAAGGGCAAGTGCCCCCTCGTGGTAATGTTGGGTTGGTGGCTTCTCAAGAATCAGGCTACGATTTGAAATCTAAAGTCTTAGGTAAAGGTGGCGACCGCCGATTTCATGCAAAATTCATTGATGGTAGATTACACTTCCCTGGTTTGGTGACAGAACATTAAACCCACATAAATATGACAAGATTAGAATTAAAAAATCATCAAGTCTGGAGAGATTTAACTGAAATATTAGAAAAGTTAGATGCCAATATTCTTGTTCAAGAACATCTTAACCAATGTGATTATAAAGTATGCGGTTACTGGGATGAACAAGATGAATATTATGAAACAATTACGTTGCCTCGTACCCTAGAAGCCAAATTAGTTAGCAGTTCTATTGGTATTACTTACCAAGAACGTTTTTTACAACTAAAATTTTTCCTTATAGTTGATGTAGTTGATACCACAAAAATACCAAATAATAACACTCAAAAGATTGGTGAATTAGTTCTTATTTATGATGAAAATATAGAATTTGTTGATGAAAATTGGTTTTTAGATGTCGATTCTTCAATGCTTGAAATAAGTTGAACTTCACTCATGACTTGCATCGATTTCTGGACAGAATTCGTTGTGTCGTAAGATTCGGATCATCTTTCGCCCAGGATGTTTGAACAACACATCAAACTCACTATTGGGCATTCTCAAGTTTTCAGGAATAAGATAGGTTTGGATTGGTTCTGTTAGCACTAACCCATGCCCAGGAAATAGAATAATGGTAATTTCACCAGCACATAGACATCCTAAAACTCGTGCAGGGACACGCACATAAAAATACGAACTGTCTTCTTTATGGTGCATATCACGATATTGTAAGCATCAGCTAGTAATGTGCTGTAACTATTTAGCGATCGCTAGTATTTACAGTACTAGCGATCGCCATATTTCTTATCGCTGTGGTCTTATACTGGTTGTACCTACTTCCACCTTCTGCGCTCCTTCAACGATTTGGTAAAGTTTGTGTTCAAATTTCTGCATACACGCCGACCAATCAAAGTCAAGTATAGAGGGGCGAGCGTGTCTAGTCATATCTGCTTTCAAATCAGGATTTTCCAGAATCGCAATTACTTTTTGGGCGAAATCTGTGGGATTGTTAGGTTGGGCAAGGAAGCCGTTATGTCCAGGAAATACCTGTTCTGAGGTTGATGGTGCAACAACAGCAACCAGAGGAGTTCCAGACGCTAATGCTTCGTTATTTGTCGTGCAGAAGTTCTCGGTGACGGAGGGATTGACAAAAATATTTGCTCTGGCAAACCAACCTAGAAGTTCCGTACCATGAGACTCACCCCATACAGTAATACCTGAGCCAAACTTTTTAGCACGCTCACGGATCTCCTCATCTAGCGGGCCACTACCAACAATCACCAGATGGACATCAGGAATTTTGGCAGCGATGAGTGGAAATATATCAAGTAATTGATTAACATTCTTTTCGGGTGTGATGCGTCCGACAAACAACAGAGTTGGTCGGTTATCGTTGGGAATTGGGTTGTAACAAATGTTTCGCGGGTGAAATTTTTCGCAATCGATGCCTTGATAAGCGACGTATTCAGCGCGTTGGCATTTCAGTTCTTCGTATTTAGTCAGTTGTTCTTTAGAAGAGAAATAATTGAAGTCATAAGACTCACTAAATTGCTTGACTAAAACGGGAACGATGGGACGAACCAAATTGAAGAACCTGTCTCCAAAGTAATATTTGATATACGCAACGATATCTGTATGGAAGAGTGATATTATTGGCGTGCCTGTTCGTTTTGCGTATTGAGTGCCGACAGGACGACCATAACCTTGTAAGAAAAATGAGTATAAACCTCTCATTTGCGCTGCTTCTTCAACCACGATAATATCGGGTTTGAATTTCTCCAGCAACTTGGTATCACTCCAATGCCGATAGTTCAACGGTTGAGGAAGAGACTTGTAGAATACCAGTGGTTCTGTGGGGAATGCGTAAGCAGAAAAATTGGCGAAAGATTGAATTTCCTCCAAACCTGGCATGGGGCGATCGCCAACATTTTTGGGGTAGCGATCGTTGATTTGCGGATGGATTAAAAAAACCTCATGTCCCTGCTCTAGCAACCAACGAACTCGTTGGTGAACTGCAACGGAAACACCAGTTAAGAAAGGAGCGTACAATCCTGTAAACAGTGCAATGCGAAGTTTTTGCTTAGTCATAATAAAGGGGAATATTTCACAAAATTGCTGGTTTTTAACTTAGGATTTACGCAGCTTATGTTTCATGAACATCCTGATTATTTGGCTCAGAAATTCCCACTAATACAGTTAGACTAAAGATTTACGCATCGTCAAATAGCTGAAATTTTCGATTTTGAAGTGGATGTTTATAGTGCTTCTAGTTTGTGTGCAATAGATTCTGAACTCTCTCCTTCTACAATAGATGCTTTGAGGCACTCCCCTGATAGCAACAAAAGTTTTTCCGCTTTTCTCTCTTCTTAGGCTACGGTGTACACACAAGTCCTTGTAACCCCCTCTAACTCCCCCAATGCCTTGGGCGAGAACTGGATATTTCCCCCCTTGGTAAGGCTACCGTGTATACACAAGTCTGAAATAGCTGAGAAATCACGGTTTTACCCCACTCTAACCCTCCCCTTTCTAAGGGGAGCCACTGCGTTGGGTGGGCAATGCCCGACTTGAAGCACGTGGCGTGAGGGAACTAGATTTTCCGGTTTCCCTCCAATAAAGGGGGGGATTAAGGGAGGTAAATTCAGGGTTTGGGCTTCATTACCAAGATGTGTGTACACCGTAGCTTCTTAAAAGAGAGTTAGAGAAAAGTATGGAAAATGTTGGGGATTAAGTAGACTCAATTGCAAACCTGTATATAAACCTGGGTTAGAAACTAACAAAACATCCAAAAGGCTAAGTCAAAATTCCCCTTAATATATTTGTCTAAACCCTTGCCATTAATGCAAATCCATTTTGCTATTCAACAAGTAAAAACGTATCTTTTTACAAGGGTTATAGCTAACATAGTTCTACTAAATATAAGATAATACAATTTGAAGACTAGGGAATGTTTAATGTAATAACTTTCATGCCCTAGTTGATATTTAGCGATTTAATTCAAAGAGAAACCTTGCTATTAATAGGCTGATCCAACCATTGATAAGGGCGATATTCCACTAAGCGGACATTCCAAGGTCCTTTAACCCGATAGCTGACACCACGCCAGGTAACTGTTGATGTCCACAGGGATGATAGCATCGCTAACCCATAAACCCACTGTGTCAGCGGAATCCCAATCAACATTTTAATGATTGTAGCAGCTGATAATTTGGCGATTGCCTGGTCATTAGAGCGAACCACTCGCTGTATCTCTAATTCCAACACCAGCATTATCAAGAGTAATCCGACAGTGTAAACTCCATAGCAGACTAACAATAGAGCCGCAGCTTCCCATTTTGCCTCTAACAGCGACTCTAGAACTAAAATGATCAGTACAGTCGGAAACAAAATGCTAGAAACAGCTTCACTAACAAGAGCCAACCAACGGGGATGATACAGTCGAGAAAAAAGGATAAGGCGCTTGAGATAGTCTATTAAGTTGAATAAATCAGTCTCTTCACGATTGACTATTAGCAGCGAAGGCACAAACTTTACCTGAAAACCATGTTTTTTGAGGATACCGTGCATCATAAAATCTTCGCCTAAAGCTTGTCCCCACTTATCTAGCAGTTCTGTTTGGCGAAGTACTTCTGTTTTCACAGCCAAAGTTCCACCCCAAGGAATTTGGAAGATAAACATTTGTACTACTGTGGACACATTGCCGACGTACCGCACTAAAGAACCCCAATACTTACCAGTTGGTACGTACCAACGATTGCCGGTTGTTGCCCCGATTTTCGCATCGCCTAAAGGACTAACTAATTCTCGCAGCCAATTCAAATGAACTATAGTATCAGCATCTACTAAAGCAACCACCTTATAAGAATCGTCCAACTCACGGATAGCTTGGATTAAAGAACTGCATTTGAGACTACAATTGTTGCGTACTATTCTCAAAGGGCTGATTTGAACATTAGTTGCTTCTTGCTCAGTGATGGTTTCACTAGCAATTTTCCAAGCAGGATCTTCGTGACTATCAACGATTAATTTTAAATCATACTGTGGATAGTTTTGATTTAGGAGCGATCGCAAACATCTAGGCAAAAACGGATCGGCTCCGCGTAAGCAAAGAATTACTGCTGTTTTGGGCAACTGATCATCTGGTAATAAGTTCTTTTTAGACGATCGCAGATACCATATAAAGACAAGCGTAAAACACACCTGAATAACCAGCCAACCCATCAAAGACTTAGACAGAAATATTGCCAAATCTTCCATTAAATTTTTAGTCTCCGACAGAATAAGGGATTGGGCATGGGGCATTGGGCATGGGGCATTGGGCATTGGGCATTGGGAAAGAGGAGGCAGGAGGCTGAAGTTCTTTAATTTTGAATTTTGAATTTATTTCCCCCTCATCTCCCTCATCCCCACTCCCCACTCTTTTACGAATCCAGCGAATATTTCATAATGATGTTGACTGTTGTATTTTTGTTTACAGCAAAACTGGCATCACGAAACTTTGGTGTACCTGTTTGTATGGACACAGTTGGATTTTTGGAAATCCCAAAACCTTCTTTGGGAATACCGAAAAAGTCTTTATTGAGTTTGCGATCGCCATTTTGATCGTCAACCACAGCGACAGCATAAGTTCCAGGTTTCAAACCGGAGAATTTTTTTGTTACAGAAATGCCAGTAATTTTAGCGCAGCCACTTTGAGCTTCACTAGTACTACTCATAGGAAATCCTTTGTCATTTGCATAAACTCGAAAGCAAATCTCACCTTTTTGGTGATGTATTCCATTTACTACAACGTTAAGTGTTGTAGTTGGCTCTGCATTCGCTGTTTTAGCAAAGCTGATGCTCACTAAAGTAGCAAGTAAAACATGAGATAGTTGAGGTAGTTTCAGCATAATTTTGTGTCAGAATAGGTGATTTCGGGGTTGATAGAAAGCTGCGTTAGTCAGCTTTTATTTCTGAACTAATTCGTTCAAAGTGTGATTTGCTGTTCTTTAATTGATGCTGGTTGCCAACCTTTCCAAAGTCTTGGCAGTGCTATTAGCAAATCTTTCAGTAAAAGATGTTCTGTTCCTTTTAACTGCTGATATAGACTTATATGACAACACAGCCGCTCATATAAACTCAGGGGACAACACCAGATGGAGAATATATACTCCCAGATTATTCTCCAATGTGGGAATAAAATTTGTCCTTTCTTTGCTGAATCAAACCACACTGTATACCCATAAAAATCAGGCAGCATACTCAAGAATGATTTTTGGTTTTTATTTGTTAACAACAAATAATTGGGGAAAAACATACTCATTGATTGTTGCGGATGACTTCTGAAGAAAAACAGGTATTCAGGGATTTCATAAAACCTACCGAGAATACCAAGTCTTAACAAGAGAATTCCATCTGCATTACCATAACCACCCATAGGCGGTATCTTTTTCAAAACACTAGCACGAATTACCCCGTAACATTGATCACATAAATGCTTGGTCAGTAATTCGTGAAAACGCTCATGTGGTTTTAGTGCATCTGCCTTGACTTTAATATCATAATTTTGGATAAAATTCCCCTGTTCATCAATGAAATATGCCTGGGAGTGACACAAGATTATGGTCGGATCTTGGTCAAGTACCTCAACACACTTCTTGATAAAATCTGGAGAATGTAGATCGTCATGCGCTGCCCATTTAAAATACTCACCCGAAGACAGTTTCAAGACGCGATTAAAGTTACCAGCACAACCGATATTCTTGTCATTGCGGTAGTAACAAATACGCTGGTCTTGCTCGGCATAAGCTCTACAAATTTCCTCAGTTTTATCTGTAGATGCATTATCTGAAATAATTAGCTCAAAATCTTCAAAGGTCTGAGCCAAGAGTGAATCTATGGCTTCTTTGATAAATTTTTCACCATTGTATACAGGTAATCCGATGCTCAATCGTGGCTGATTGTTACTCATAGAAAACAAGTATTCGGAAAATCTGTGGATTAGTTTATGCTTAATCGTAGTTAGGTAGATGCAACATAAAAATTTAGAATTCAGAATCCAAAAGTCAGAATTAAGAATACTTTGATACCAAGCTTAATCATTTCAAGTAAATCCAGTGTCTTCTAGCTTATTCCTTTTACAATCATTCTGAATTCTGACTCGTGACACCTGAATTCCCAAAAATCTATGAACTATTTCATCAAGCTTTGAATATCTGTTTTTTGCAGCCATTCATGTGTTTGCTGCATTCCTAATTCTAGGTCAACGACTGGTTTATAATTTAACAGATTTTGGGCTTTGGCAATGGAACAAGCGTAAGGACGAGTCATAAAATCTATAGACTCTGGTAGAATATCAACTTTTTTCCGAAAAAGCTTTTGTCCTTGAACACGTAGCTTTAGAAACAACTTGATTTCATCTTTCGATAATGAAAGGGGTGCTTGTAAATCTTCCATTGCTGCTAAACGCATAAAATACTCTTTCCACGAAGTTTCTTGTCCATCGGTAATATTAAATATTTCACCGTAGATTTCTTTTTCTATTGCCAGAAAGATACTATCAATCAGGTTATCTATATATACATGATTAATCACTCCTTTAGCATCATTGGCGCAAGCAAATAATTTTTGGCGCATCATCAGAATTGGTCTGACTATCCAGGGGATACTTCCTGGTCCGTAAACATCTCCGGCTCGAATAACGATGATGCCAAAATCTGGAGGATTATTCAGTTCTAAAACTGCGGTTTCAGCTTCTATTTTAGTTTGACAGTAGGGATTATTTTCGCCAGATAGTGGCCCAGATTCTGTAACACCATTAGGATAGTTGAAACCGTAAACCATCACACTAGAAAGATGTACAAATATTTTTACATCAGCTTGTTTAGCGGCTTTAGCCATGTTGACAGTACCGCCAACATTAACATCACGAAAATGCTTAATTGCACCAGTTTCTTCAGCAATTTGCTCTGTATGTAAAACAATATCTACTCCCTGGCAAGCCTTTTGAGCAATAGTAGAATCGGTGATACTACCAATAATTACCTCTACACCTAAATTCTGTAATCGTTTGTTCTGTTCTGTAGAACTTTGTAGTCCACGAACCTTCATCCCTTGCGCTATGGCTAACTCGGCTGTACGCAAACCGACAAATTCATTAATCCCGGTAATTAGGAGAGTTTTGTCTTTGAGGTTCATAAAATCGAAATTATTGTTAAATAGGTGAATTTGAGTTGTTAGATAAAAGACTTTAAGTAATACCAAATTCAAATATTGGTAAATACTTTTAATCTAAAATCTAAAATTGATATAAGAAGAATTTTTCTGTGGAGAGGCTGCACTAATATTCAGATATCAGTCTAGAGCGTGGCAAAACAGTCAATTCATTTTGCTGCCATGAATCAGTTAGAAAATGTCTCCTGGATCTGCAGAGCGGAGTTTATTGATAGCAAGCGCTCCTGATGTTATACACATTAAAACTGTTGAGGTTAAGACAATCACTGCATTATTAGTAGTCATAACTATTGGCAGTTTAGTTGCTTCGGCGGCAAAACTATATAACAAAACAGAAGTAAGAAATCCTGGGATATAACCTAAGATTGCCAAAATCAAAGCTTGCTGAAATACCACATTTAGTAAATAGCTATTGGCATAACCTATGGCTTTTAAAGTGGCGTAAGCAACAAACTGTGTAGCAATATTGCTGTAAAGAATTTGATAAACAATAACTACACCAACAACCGCAGCCATTGTTAACATCAAGTTAAGAATAAAACCAATGGGTGTTCTGACAGCCCAATATTTTTTTTCAAAATCAATGAAGCCTTGGCGGGTAAAAACTTGGACATCATTAGGCAAACTTGCTTGTAAATTTTTCAGTACTGTTTCTGCATTAGTACCAGGTTTGAGGGAAATCAAACCAATATCTATCATATCTGCCGGACGAGTATTGGGATTTATCCTCAAGAAAGTGGAGTCACTAACAAGTAAATTTCCGTCTACACCAAAGGAAGGCCCTAATGTGAATAAGCCACCGATTCTAACTCTATAACCAATTAATGAATTGAAGGGAAATATTTCAATTGTCTGTGCAGTCTCTCCCGCATTAAATTTTTCAGCTATTGGGCCAAACTCTGGGCGAGAACCCCGGTCAAAAAGCATGACATCAGGAGTTTTGAGTTTATCTAAATTTATCTCAACTTCTGGGATGTTTATCACAGGTCTACCCGGATCGAAACCAATAACGTATATTGAATATTTCTCACCAGTTGCCGGATTTTTCAGTTTGGCAAATTGCAAATACATGGGACTAACTGACTCGACGCCATCAAACCCCAGAGATTGGTATAAACGAGTCCGCGAAAAACTTTGATTTGAGGTCAAAGATTTATATTGCGAACTAACTAAAAATAAATCTCCTTTAAGATTCTGATGGACTGCGGTTGCACTGGAATAGAGGGCATCCTGAAAACCAAGTTGCACAAACATTAGCAGCACAATAAAACCAATTCCGGCTACAGCTACTAATAAACGAACTTTTTGCTGGGCTAGCTGTAGCCATGCTAAAGGAATTTTGAAAATCATGGATTTATTTATTATTTGTCATTTGTCATTTGTCATTTGTGAATGACCTATGCCCTATAACTAAATATGAATGGCGACATCCACTTGTAAATTAGTTAAACGAGCGACCTTTTGACTATCTGCGGGATTATCGATGGAGATTTTCACTTCAACTATTCTGCGGTCTGTATCGGAACCAGGGTTTAGGCTGAAGATGTTTTGCTTGTCAACTTGCCAACCAATCTCTTTTACAGTTCCTTTTATTGTTCCAGTAAATGCAGTGCTGGTAATTGTGGCTTTTTGTCCTACACGCACTTTTTGAACATCGGTTTGATACACCTCTGCAATCACATACATTTGAGATGTCTTACCTATTTCAGCAAATCCTCTGCTGGTGCTGATTACTTCTCCGGTTTTGGCGTGAATTTTCAAAATTTTGCCATTTATGGGAGATTTTATGTAACTTAAATCCAAGTCGGCTTTTGCTTGTTGAACAGAAGTTGTTGCACTGTTGACTTCGGTTTGTGCGACTTGAACATCTACACTACGCACTTCGCTAATACTGGTAAGTTGCGCTTGTGCTTGCTTGCGTTGTTCTTGGAATGTGTCTTGAGTCCGCTTGAGAGTGGCTTGAGCTTCTGTTAGCTGCTGTTGTGTAGTCTTTAGTTGCAAAGCTTTGGTATCTGCTACAGAAGCCGCGATCGCACCTTGTTTGTATAATTGCTGATAACGATTATTCTCGGCTTGAGCGTTGTCTACTTCCGCCTGGATGCGGTCGATTGTCGCCTGTTGGGTAGCAACGTCCCCTTTATATTGTGGCTCTAACCGGGCGATCGCTGCCTTTTGAGCATCGACATCTCCGGTTTTACCTCCAGATTTCACCTGCGCTAATTTAGCTTTGGCAACTTGCAGTTGGTCTAAAGCCTGTTGTAAAGCTGTTCTAGAACGACCATAATTTTCGAGATAGGCTAATAATTGCCCTGCTTTAACCGCATCTCCTTCTTTGACCAACAGTCTATCTACTCGTACCCCATTATTAGAAGCAGGAGCAGTTAAAGAAGTAATTTCGCCTTCTGGCTCCAAACGTCCCAAGGCTGTCACAGCAACTTTCGCAGGCGTGGCAGCTTTGGGAGGATTCGCTGGTGCTGTCACAACTTTTGGTTTAGACCAATAGGGTGTCAAACTACAAAAAGCGATTAATCCAGCTGCTAAAGTGAGAGAAGCTGCTAAAATTACTTGCGATCGGCCTACGGGTTTTGTGAATAATCGACTTTCTTTATTTACTGCCATATTTTCATTCCAATTCTGCTTTTTTAGGGGATAACTTGGTTATATTTAGTCGATTAAAATAGACTCATCCGCAAATTACCAAGAGGGTTTTTCCTCTAGGTTTTCTACCTTAATCAAGTGGATAGGTCTAAATTGGTTTTATATGAATTGTTGTACGCTTTTACCGCCCAAACTTACTATTGTGGCGTGAAAATTAATGGCGTGTTACTTCAAAGCTTCCTAAGTTATATCCTATTTTTTCATCTAATCCCGTAGCGTAAAATACAATAGCGCTAGTCAGAAAACTTAACTTTCAAGAACAACAAAGCGCTAAAAAAATGAGATCAAAACTTGGATAAACTTGTTATTAAGTATGAACTAAAAGTTGATTTTTGTCAACTAATTTAATTTGCATAAGTCCTGATTCTATCACTAAAATATTTCATCACAGTAAGATTAGGTGCTGAAAAAATGTACCGATCGCTAATCTCTTATCTAGCAATTGAATACCGACAAATAGTTAGTTATTAAGCAGATTTGATATTACTAACAGATTATTATTATCAAGGTTGTGTAATATAAGACATTCTTATATAGCGGTTCTCATTCAGATGCGGTACAACATTATATCGCGGGGTGTAGAGGCACAGCAGTGCCCATTGGTGTCAACTTAACGTGAAACCCAGCTTGGTGAGAACGTTTTGCCCTCACCCCCATCCGCGAGAGGGGAGCCAGAGATTTAATTCCCCTTCTCCCAAGGGAGAAGGGGTTAGGGGATGAGGGCGTGAGGTGATGTGTAAAATACCTACCCAATATAGTTTTCAGCTTAAGTTAACCTGTAGGGGCACGGCATATACCTCACGCAAACGAGAAGCGCTATAGCGATTTCTAGTAGTGACAATTCATCAATTACCCCTACTTAAGCTATTAGCCCTGTAATTGATTGCAGAGCAGGTCAGTGGTAGATGAGATGCAAAACCTAAGCTTTGCTTCAGTTTACTTTTTATTGAAGATTCATTTAACTCATATTATGTTTATCAAGCAACATACTTAAAATTAATATTTGCTTTATAAATAACCACTTTGCTTCTTAACTTGACTTATATTAAAAAATAACTAAAAACTTTGACTCAATTCTGATGTTTATCTGAGAAATAATACTTATGGTTGTTCAATTTATCTATGTATTCATTGAATTGTTACTTAATAGACAATAGATTTGTAGTGTTAACTTAATCAAGAGAATATTTATGCTTAACCCGTAGATAACAAAAAGCCTCAAATATTTATATAGTCATGAATTATACTTTGATGTTGAATTTTATTCAAAATTGATATCAGTAAGAGTATATAGCTATTTATAAAATAACTTTAAAGGAATGATTGAGTTTCTGTAAAGTATGTTAGTGTTTTTATTAATTCAATGCTTTAAAGTGGTTATACAAACTAGTTATTTCATTGAGATTTTTAAATTAAAAATAACTAAAAATAACTGCTTTGTAATCAACTCACGATTGTTTAATTACTTTTCCAACTTGCATAAATTCGGATTAAAGGTGGTGTCTTTTCTGTAACGAACTTGTCAACTTTACTGGGTCAAATACCATAAAATATATTATCCTGGACGTTGAAACTAGCTATGACATTGATTGAGATACAGAACGTTGTTATTAACACCAGCTATGTTGCTGTATTTAGGCTAGATAATCAAACTGTTTAGGGTGAAAAAAAGTTTCTGTTTCCTTAGCTACTCCTCAGTTTTCCTCGCTCCAGTAGGATACCATTGCTCAAAATCTCTACTATTACAAATGGATTGAATTCACTGGTCAAGCAGCTATTACACTCCAAGACTATTTTACCAGTTTTAACAACATCATCGACCTATTGCCACAATATCAAGAGTCTAGTGTTGTATAAGATTTTTTCGCGATGTCTACGACGGGCTACGCCTACGCAGTGTGCCAAAATCGCCTATAAATCTAAGGCTTTATCAGGGCAGTATGTGTCGTGTGGTGTCGATTTGGAGAAAAGCATTTAGCAAAGATAGGATAGCTAGCTGCTTACAAGACGAGAGATTTTCATTATTTAGTAGGCAACAGAAATTACTGTAGCTACACAATCCACAGTACTAACTATGCCCTATGTCTGCTTATTCAATTGATACTGCCTTAGCGGAGTTAGAGAGCCTTATCAATAATTGTGAAAAGGCTGTAATGAGGTCTATAGAGGAAAAAAACATGAAGTCAGATAAATCAGTGTCAATCAACAAAATTAACAGACAATTACAACACAATCCTATAGCCATTGTTGGGATGGCTTCTCTATTGCCTCAAGCCAGAAACTTACGGAAATACTGGCAAAATATAGTCAACAAAATTGACTGTATTACTGATGTTCCTTCTTCCCACTGGAGCGTCGAAGATTATTATGATCCCAATCCTAGAACTACTGAAGATAAAACCTATTGTAAAAGAGGTGGGTTTCTTCCAGAGGTTGATTTTAATCCGATGGAATTCGGCATACCACCTAGCATTTTGGAAGTCACAGATGTATCGCAACTATTAAGTTTAGTGGTTGCGAAAGAAGCGATGGAAGATGCAGGTTATGGCGAGAAACGTGAGTTTAACCGCGAGATGGTTGGGGTAATCTTAGGCGTGGCTATGGCCAAGCAATTAGGAATGCCACTTTCTGCGAGATTGGAATATCCGATTTGGGAAAAAGCACTCAAAAGCAGTGGTTTATCTGACGAAGATACGCAAAAAATCGTTGATAAAATTAAAAGCGCTTACGTGAAGTGGGATGAGAACGCTTTCCCTGGAATGTTAGCTAACGTAGTCGCGGGTAGAATTGCCAACCGTTTAAATTTTGGTGGGATGAATTGTGTAGTTGATGCTGCTTGCGCTAGTTCCTTTGGTGCTTTAAAAATGGCAATTAGTGAACTAGTTGAGCATCGTTCTGACATGATGCTGACTGGTGGTGTTGATACCGACAACACCATCATGGCTTACATATCCTTCAGCAAAACACCAGCTGTTTCTCCTAGTGAAAATGTTAAACCTTTCGATGCTAAATCCGATGGGATGATGCTGGGTGAAGGTATTGGGATGATTGTCATTAAACGGTTAGAAGATGCTGAACGTGATAACGATAAAATATATGCCGTAATTAAAGGTATTGGTACTTCCAGTGATGGGCGTTACAAGAGCATTTATGCTCCCCGCAAAGAAGGCCAAGTTAAAGCCTTGGAACGTGCTTATGAAGATGCTGGCTTTTCTCCCGCCACTGTTGGTTTAATGGAAGCACATGGCACCGGCACAATGGCTGGAGATCCGACAGAATTCGGTTCTTTAAAAGACTTCTTTGATGGACATGATGACAAAAAGCAGCATATCGCTTTGGGTAGTGTGAAATCACAAATTGGACACACAAAAGCGGCTGCGGGTGCGGCGAGTTTGATTAAAACTGCTTTGGCTTTACATCACAAAGTATTACCGCCGACAATTAACATTACCGAGCCGAACCCCAAACTCAACATTAAAAATTCATCCTTTTATTTGAATACCGAAACCAGACCTTGGATTCGTCCAGAAGGCGAAGCACCAAGACGCGCAGGTGTAAGTTCCTTTGGCTTTGGTGGAACCAACTATCACGTTGTTTTGGAAGAATATGAAGCCGACCAAAACGACGCTTACCGCTTACATAGTGATGTTAGTGAAGTGCTGTTGTTTGCTCCCACAGTAGAGCAATTATTGAGCAAATCGGAAGAGATTTTAGGTAAGTTGCGTTCACGAAGTGACTCCGCAGGAGTATCGCCAGATGCACATACACACTATGCACAATTAGTCAAAGAATGCAAATCACCACAGATTCCCCTCTCTGCTCCCAGGTTTGGATTCCTAGCCGAGAATCTGGAAGAAGCTTGCAAGTTCTTGCAAATTAGCATTGACTGGCTGAAACTCAAAGGGTCAGCAGCATCTTGGGAACATCCCCAAGGGATTTATTACCGTTCCTCTGGTATGGAGTTGGGCGGAAAAGTTGTCTCTCTATTTTCTGGTCAAGGTTCGCAATACTTGGAGATGGGCCGGGAACTGGTGATGAATTTCCCTTTGATGCGCCGTCTTCATGGTTATATGGATAGCCTGTTAATTAAAGATAATTTGCAGCCGCTTTCAGAGATAGTTTTTCCTCATCCTGTGTTTGGAGAGGCAGAAAAAAATGTCCAAATTGCTGCCTTACAACGCACAGAGTATGCTCAACCAGCCATCGGGGTGTTGAGTGCAGGGATGTACAGCATCCTGCAACAAGCTGGGTTTAAGTCAGATTTTGTGGCGGGACATAGCTTTGGTGAACTCACAGCTTTGTGGGCTGCGGGGGTTTTGAGTACCGAAGATTACCTGTTCTTGGTGAAAGCTAGGGGTCAAGCAATGGCTGCACCCGAAGACCCGGATCATGATGCAGGTAGTATGCTGGCTGTCAAAGAAGACATCAGCAAAGTCGAAGTAGTGTTGAGACATTTTCCCCAAGTTGCGATCGCTAATCAAAATTCTCCGACTCAATTTGTCTTGGCTGGGCCTACCGCAGAAATAGCGAGAGTCAGAGAGGCTTTACACGAGAAAGGATATACAGCTGTATTGCTACCTGTTTCAGCAGCGTTCCATACACCGCTAATCGCCTTTGCTCAGAAATCCTTTGCGATCGCTACTAAGTCTGTCAAGTTCCAAACTCCCAGAATCCCTGTTTACAGCAACGTCACCAGCAAGCAGTATCCCAAGGAACCCCTAAATATTCAAAAAATCCTGGAAACGCACCTTTCCAACTCAGTGCTGTTTAAGCAGGAAATTGAAAATATCTATGCGGCGGGTGGTACTTGCTTTGTGGAATTTGGGCCGAGGAGAATTCTCAGCAACTTGGTGAAAGAAATCCTTGGCGATCGCCCACACCTAACCGTATCTTTAAATCCCAGCACTCAAAAGAATAGCGATCGCTCCTTGCGAGAAGCAGTTGTGCAGTTGCGGGTAATTGGTTTGGCTTTGAATAACCTTGATCCTTACCAACTTCCCCAAACTATCCCCCCAATTGAGACGAAGAAGACATTAAATGTCCGTTTAAACGGCATAAACTACAGATCCGAAAAAACGAAAAATGCCTTCGCTCTAGCTTTGCAGGATGAGCACAAAGTTACATTACCCACTCCCGAATATTCTGATGCGGCTCCTTTATTTAGCAGCCCAGGTGTGACTCCAACTCTCGCTGCGATCAAGACTAACGGACATAAAAAACTTACCCCAGCAATGAGTAGTGTGACTTCTAATATCACCCAAACAGAGCAACAAATGAATCCTGTTACCCTGTCACAACCAGCCCAGGAATCTAAGATGCAACCAACACCAGAAAAACTTACAAATTACGAACAACTTTTAGCAAGTTTAGAATATCTCCTGACACAGTTTCAGGAAAATCAAGCCGAGAATTTACAAGTTCACGGTACTTATCTCAACCATCAAATGGAATACGCCAAAGCGTTTTTCCAACTGATGCAGCAGCAGAATTCTTTGTTGAGTGAAAGTAAATCAACAGCCGAAACTGCCAAAATGAAGCTAGTTGTGATGGAAAGCTTAGAGCGCAGCATGATGCAGTTTCATTCCCAACAAGGTGAAACCCTACGCATCCATGAGCAATATCTCCAAGAGCAGCTAGAATATACCAAAAACTTTTTCCAACTCATACAGCAAGAGTATTCTCAAATCATCTCAGGTGATGGAGCAACCCAACTCACAGAGAAACTAAGCAACGGGGTAGGACATCATTTCATCCCATTCACCACAGAAACAACTGTTACTGATGCACCCGTACCTGCTACTACCAAGATAGTAGAAAGCCAGCCTTTGCCTGTAACTGAGCCTGTAGCTAAAAATGGCTTAAATGTTACCCAAGCACCTCTGCCACCCGCTCCCCAGGTGGTACCTGTAATTGAAACTCCTGTATCCCCCACTGCTAAGAAGGATGAAAATTCCTCTTCTTTGCTCCCTAATCTTTTCTCAACAGAGACAGTAGAGCCTGTAGCGGCATCACCGATTCCTCCAGTTGTAGAACCTCAAGCCGAGGTTGTAGTCAAAATTAGCTCACCTCCAGTCAACGAAGTTGTTGCATTCACCCCAGAACCAGCACCCACAACTGCTGCACCTGTATCTGGCGCAACCATCGATATTGTTGACTTGGATAAAAACCTCTTAGCCATCACCAGCGACAAAACGGGCTACCCAGTAGAGATGCTGGAAATGGATATGGACATGGAGGCGGACTTAGGAATTGACTCTATCAAACGGGTAGAAATTTTAGGGGCGCTACAAGAAATGTACCCCAACCTACCCAAGCCCAATTTAGAAGAACTAGCAGAAAAACGCACCATTGGTCAAGTTGTAGAGTATCTGCAATCCCACGCTTCCAAAAGTATTACTGTAGAAATTGCAGTTCACGAAGTACAACAAGCAACTGAGATTCTAGTAGAGACTGCACCCGTAGTTGAAGTAATAACTTCACCTGAGACAAGCGTAGTTGAGGTAGTCACTTCACCTGAACCAAGCTTAGTTGTCGCATTCACCCCAGAACCAGAAGCTGTTACAAGTGATGAATTTGCAAACTTAGGTGAAACCCTGTTAGCCATCACCAGTGATAAGACCGGCTATCCAGTAGAGATGCTGGAATTGGAAATGGACATGGAAGCCGACTTAGGGATTGACTCCATCAAACGGGTAGAAATCTTAGGGGCGATGCAAGAAATGTACCCCAACTTACCCAAACCGAATATCGAAGAACTCGGAGAACTCCGCACCATCGGTCAAATAGTCGATTACCTACAGCAGTTAGCTGGAGGCGAAAAAAAAAAATCTGAGCCTGAGTTTGTCCAACAACAACCACCAGAATTAGAGCATAATATCCAGCGCCATCCCGTCAAACTCAAAAGCCTACCACAGCCAGATTATTTGGATTTCACGTTACCAGAGGGACACATCGCTTTAATCACTGATGATGGTTCCCTCACCACTTATAAATTAACTGAATCCCTAATCGAGAAAGGCTGGAAAGTAGTAGTTGTCAGCTTCCCCCAATCGCTGATCGCCCAACAAGCGCCCTTACCCACAGGAGTAACCCACGTCACCTTAGCAAACTTGAGTGAAGAACATCTCCAACAACAATTGCAAGCGATCGCATCTCACTGTGGAGCAATTGGGGCCTTCATCCATCTCCATCCGATGTTTGTAGGAAATCACACCGGGAGTATTTCTTATAACGAACAAGAAAAGGCGATCGTCAAGCACGTATTTTTGATGGCGAAACACCTTAAACCCTCCCTCAACGAAGCCGCGCATCATGGACGTAGTTGTTTTTGCACAGTTGCTCATCTCGATGGCGCATTCGGTTTAGAGTACAAAGTCAACTTTGGGGCGATCGGCGCTGGTTTATTCGGATTAACCAAAACTCTCAGATGGGAATGGCCAAAGGTTTTCGCTCGTGCGATCGACCTAAGCCCCAGACTTGATGCTAAACAGTCAGTACAAAACATCATTGCCGAGCTTCACGACCCCAATCTTTATATTAGTGAAGTTGGCTACGGCTCACAAGGACGAGTCACTTTAATTGCTGAAGGTTAATCACTTCATCTCTTCTCTCTGCGCTCTCTGCGTCTCTGTGGTTCGTTAAAAAAAACCGCAGAGGCGCAGAGGACACGGAGGAAAAAAAACAAATTTATGCAGGTATTTACGAGGATTTATGACCCAAACAGCCCAGCTTAGTCCATCATCTGTCTTTGTCGTGAGCGGCGGTGCAAAAGGGATTACGGCTGAGTGTACTATCAGATTAGCCCAGCAGCAACCCTGCAAATTTATCCTTCTCGGTCGCTCCGAACTTTTAGAAACCGAGCCAGATTTTGCTCAAGATTGTGATGAATCAGCATTGAAAAAACGCATCATGGAAAATCTTCTTTCTCAAGGAGAAAAGCCTACACCCATGAGCGTGCAAAAGATATATAACAAAATTACCTCCAGCCGCGAAATTAAAAAGACTTTAGCAGCAATTCAAAAAACAGGAGCTAAAGCAGAATATATCAGTGTTGATGTCACAGATACGCAAGCTTTACAAGAAAAACTTGCCACTTCTGTACAATGTATGGGCCCAATTACAGGAATTATCCACGGGGCTGGTAATTTAGCTGATAAATTAATTGAAAAGAAAACAGAACAGGATTTTGAAAAAGTTTACACCGCTAAAGTGCAAGGATTAGAAAATCTACTTACTTGCATTAACCCTAGTCAACTTCAGCATTTAGTTTTGTTTTCTTCTGTAACAGGTTTTCATGGAAATATTGGGCAGTCTGATTATGCGATCGCTAATGAAATTCTCAATAAATCAGCCCATCTAATCAAGCAAAACTATCCCTCATGCCATGTAGTTGCGATTAATTGGGGAGCTTGGGATAGTGGTATGGTGACACCGGAATTAAAGAAAGTTTTTCAAGAACGTAAAATTGAAATAATTCCGATTGCATCTGGGGCACAAATGCTCGTTCAAGAAATAAATAGCGCCACTGATGCAACTGCACAAGTTGTGATTGGTAGCACAATGATTACAGTTGCAACAGAACTAGATTCTCAACTGCGAACCCATCATATTCGTCGCCAAATGACACTAGCAGCTAATCCTTTTTTGCTGGATCATACTATTGCTGGTTCTCCAGTTTTACCAGCAACTTGTGCAATGTCATGGATGATCAATGCCTGTGAACAACTTTATCCAGGTTACAGATTGTTCTATCACAAAAACTTTAAAATTTTGAAGGGAATTACTTTCAATGAATCTTTAGCAAAGGAACATATTTTAGAAATAGAAGAAATTTCAAAAACTAGCTTTGAAAACATCGAAGTTAAAGCAAAAATATGGAGTAAAAACCCAGAAGGAAAAATTCATTATCATTTTAGCGCTCAACTCAATCTCCGGCAAGAAATCCCCATTTGCCGCCCTTATGAATCAATTAATCTTGAACAGGATAACATCATCACCGCTACAGGAAAAGCCCTTTACCAAAATGGAGGAAGTACATTATTTCATGGCCCTGCTTTTCAAGAAGTCCAAAAAGTCTTAAACATTAGCCCTGAAAAAATCACTACAGAATGTTTTTGGCAAGAAATCAGTGACAAGCAACAAGGACAATTTCCAGTGCAATGGATCAATCCTTATACGATTGACTTGAGTATGCACGGGTTATGGATTTGGACACAGCACTTTTATCAAGAAGCTTGTTTACCTGGTAGGGTGGAAAAATATGAACAGTTTGTAGCTACACCACATAACAAACCTTTTTACGTTTCTTGTGAAGTGAAAGCGAAAACAGCAACTAGTGCGATCGCTGACTTTATCATACATGACCGTCAAGGACAAATATATTCGCGTATGCTCGGTGCCCACGCAATTATTTGGTCGATGAAATCACTCAGAAGCTAGTAATCTCCAACTTCTTCTCTCTGCGCCTCTTTTGTCTCATACGTGAGCTATTTCTTCAGCAACCGCCTTTTTAAAGTTTGGGGAACAGCGTAAATCCTGCCTTGTAATAATCTCTTGCCTAATACCCAAACCTTAAGGATATAACTAGTGGAAAAAATAGCGATCATCGGATTATCATGTCTATTTCCCGATGCAAAAAATCCCGAAGAATTCTGGCAAAATATTGTTAATCAAAAAGATTCGACATCCTCTGCAACAATCGAAGAAATCGGAGTAGATCCGACAATCTTTCACAATCCAGTTAAAGGCACACCAGATAAAACCTATTCTCTCCAGGGAGGATACATTCGGAACTTTCAGTTTGACCCTGGTGAATACAATCTACCATCAGAATTGATTGCTGGTTTAGATAATACCTTTAAATGGTCGTTGTATGCTGCTAAACAAGCAATTGTACATAGTGGTTATTGGGGGAATGAAACTGTTCTCTCTAAATGTGGTGTAATTTTAGGTAATCTTTCGCTTCCTACGAAATTATCTAATCAATTATTCTCTCCGATTTACCATAAAGCGATTGCACCTGCTGTCAGAGAACTTTTGCAGTATGAAGACTTTGATTTAGCTGTCTCATCTGCAACTAAAGCATCTTTGTACAATGCCATGATATCTGGCTTACCAGCATCTATAATTGCTCAAGCTCTATCTTTATCCAAGATTAATTTCTGTCTGGATGCTGCTTGTTCATCATCATTTTATGCTATTAAAGTAGCATCTCATTACTTATGGTCACACAAAGCTGATGTCATGTTAGCTGGAGCTATAAGTTGTGCAGATTCCCTATTTGTGCGGATGTTATTTTCCGGTGTTCAAGGGTATCCAGAAAACGACATCAGCCGCCCCTTAGATAAGTCATCAAGAGGGCTAATCCCCGCCGATGGTGTTGGGATGGTGATGCTGAAAAGATATTCTGATGCCATCAGAGATGGTGATCATATTCTCGCCACTATCTGTGGTAATGGACTTTCCAATGATGGCAAGGGTAAGCACTTACTCAGTCCTAATTCTAAAGGACAAATCCTAGCTTTTGAGCGAGCCTATAATGAGGCGAAAATTAATCCAAAAATTCTCGATTATTTAGAATGTCATGTTACTGGCACATTACTGGGAGATACAACTGAAGTCAACTCTATAGAAACATTTTTTGGTGAAAATAATGCTGCACCTTTAGTAGGTTCAGTCAAGGCAAATACTGGTCACTTACTAACTGCTGCTGGCATGGTTGGCTTGACTAAAGTTGTTTTGAGTATGTCTCATGGTGTAATTCCACCAACCATTAATATTACTGAACCTTTAACTTCTGAAAGTAGTACAATTTCCACTGACAAAATTGTTAGAACAGCTACGGCATGGCCCAATACTAATGCACCAATTAAACGGGCAGCTATCAGCGCTTTTGGATTTGGTGGCACTAATTCTCATCTGATTTTAGAACAAGGAACTACAACACAATCAGTTGATTCAATTGCACCTGTTCCACCTGTCAAAATTGCCATCGTCGGTATGGATGCCTTTTTCGGTAATTGCAATGGTTTAGATGCTTTTGAACGCAGTATTTATGATGGAACACAGCATTTTACTTCCCTACCGCCTCAAAGATGGCATGGTATAGAAAATCAAGAGAATGTCCTGAAAGAGTACGGTTTAACAGATGGAAAAGCACCAATAGGGGCATACATCAAAGATTTTGAAATCGATACTTTATCGTCCAAAATCCCACCGAATGAAATAGAAAAATTAAACCCACAACAATTATTACTCTTGAAAGTTGCTGATCGCGCCGTGAAAGATGCGAAACTAAAGGAAGGCAGTAATGTGGGGGTTATTATCGCTGCTGAGACAGAGTTTTCTGTGCATCAGCTACAACAAAGATGGAATCTTTCTTGGCAGGTTAAGGACGGCTTACTCAACCAGGGAATTTCTCTACCTGCTGAACAACTCGCACAACTGGAAACCATCGTCAAAGATAGTATTCACCAACCAGTAGAAATCGGCGAATATGTCAGTCACATCGCCAACATCATGGCAAGTCGAATTTCGGCTTTGTGGAATTTTACTGGTCCTGCATTCACCATAACGGCTGGCGAAAATTCTGCCCTCAAGGCATTGGAAGTTGCACAAATGCTACTTGCTACGGGAGAAGTTGATGCCGTGGTTGTGGGTGCAGTGGATTTGGCAGGCGGTGTGGAAAATGTCTTGTTCCGCAGCCAATTTGCACCAATTAATACGGGTGTCAATACGTTGGGTTATGACCAACAAGCTAATGGCTGGACGGTTGGCGAAGGTGCGGGTGCTGTCGTCCTCAAGCGCTACGAAGCTGCTAAGGAAGACAATGAACGCATCTATGCAGTAATTGATGCCATGAGTTTTGCACAAGGTAATTCTACCATAAGTAATGCTCTGGTAAAACCTGATGCTTCAGCCATCAGCGATGTCTGCAAACAAGCTTTCCAGATGGCAGAGATTCAACCTACAGAGGTTAACTATGTAGAAGTGTTCGGTAGTGGCATTCCCCAGGAGGATGAAGCCGAAATCACAGGTTTACTCCAAGCTTATCCGAAAGTGGGCAATGGTTTGCATTGTGCATTGGGCAGTGTCAAAGCCAATATCGGCCACACCTATACAGCATCGGGAATTGCTAGCTTAATCAAAACCGCTCTCTGTCTTTATTACAGGTATATTCCTGCCACACCCAAATGGTCTGGTGTCAAAACACCGCAAGTATGGGAAGGTAGCCCTTTCTATGTAGCGATGGAATCAAGACCTTGGTTTGTCGATAAAGGCGGCACACGCAGAATAGCAGCAATTAATAGTATGGGTATAGATGGCAGTTACGCCCATTTAATCTTATCAGAGGAACCTAGCCAAGAGGAGCGCGACAACAGATATTTGCAACAAATGCCTTTTTATCTGTTCCCTATAGCAGTTAGCGATCGCTCCACCATACCAGATTTACTTAACCATCTCCAAAAATCCATTGAAGCTAGTTCTTCTTTATCAGCTACCGCCAGCGAGACATTTGCTAATTTTCAACAGCATTCTGAGGCTAAATACGTCTTATCAATCACAGGACGTAACACAAAAGATTTACTCAAAGAAATTGAATCTGCCCGCAAAGGTGTAAATAATGCTTTTGAAAACGGCATAGATTGGCAAACACCTTTAGGAAGTTATTTCACAGCAAAACCATTGGGTAAAACCGGAGCAGTTGCTTACGTTTACCCCGCAGCAGTCAATTCTTATATCGGTATTGGTCGCAGCGTCTTCCGGTTATTTCCGAAAGTCTTTGAGGACTTAAAAAGTAACAATCTCTACAATCGTGCTGCTGATGTTGAAAAGTTGGTTTATCCCAGAAGCTTACCTAAATTGACAACTAGGCAACTAGAAACTCTCGAAAAGCAATTGTTAGATGATTCACTGGGAATGTTTGAAAGTGAAATCGCCTTTGCAAGATACATGACGGCAATTTTTAGAGATGATTTTCAAGTCAAGCCGCAATGTGTATTTGGGTATAGCTTAGGTGAAACTAGCATGATGGTTGCCCAAGGAGTTTGGAGTGATTTTGAGGGCGGAAGTAACACCTTAAACTCATCACCTCTATTTGGCGATAAGTTATCTGGGCCAAAAAATGCTGTGCGTGAATATTGGGGATTAACAGATTCACCAAACAACAATTTTTGGAATACTTATGTTCTCATGGCTACTCCATCGCAAGTTAGAGAATGCCTGAAACATGAGAATCGCGTCTACTTAACTCAAATCAACACACCAGAAGAAGTATTAATTGCTGGTGAAGATGCAGCCTGTAAGCGATTGATTCAAACTCTAGATTGCAATTCTTTCCCCGCTCCTTTCGACCATGTGATACATTGTGAAGCGATGCAATCACAGTATGAGGAAATCAAAAAGGTAAACACTTTACCATCGCAAACTCTCCCTGGTATTGTCTTCTATTCAGCCGCCGATTATCAACCGATCGCACTTGAAAGCGACGCAATTGCTCACAACATTGGCAAAGGATTGTGTCAAGAGCTTGATTTTCCACGATTAGTAAATCGTGTTTACGGCGATGGTGTCCGAATATTTCTAGAAGCAGGTGCTGGTAGTGTCTGTTCGCGATGGATTGATAAAATCCTTGGCAACAAAGAACACATCACAGTTTCTCTGAATCGTAGAGGAATGGATGACCATGCTTCAATGGTCAAAGCATTAGCAAAACTACTCAGTCATCAAGTGAACGTGGATTTATCACCACTGTACAGCAAAGCCCAAGACACTGCTAATTCAAATAAAGCAACATTGAGAACAGTTACCTTGGGTGGAAAAGCAATTGCTGCTACAATTTTGAGCGACGAAAATCGCAAACTTGTTGAAGGTTTTGCTGGGGAGCTTAGGAGCGATCGCTTAAAAATACAGCATCTAAATATACCTAATGTCCAACAATCTGAAATCACAGATTTTTTTAACACTTCCAACAAAATCACCCAAGTAGAAAATTATTCCCCTAACATCTTGCCTCAGCCAGAAGAAGTAAAACTGAAAAATATCATTGATAACGTTTTTGAACCGAGAGAACAATTACAATCTTTTGAGTCAAGCGCAATTAGACAGCAAATTCCTTTTTCTTCTCCACCTGTCATAACTCAAAAAACTCGTAGTATCATCAGCATGTTCGATTTAAATCAGACCCAGTATCAAAAGCTCAATGCTAATAATTCCAAGATAACTAAAGCACACACTGCTTTCTTACAAGCTAGACAAGATTACAGTCAACAAATGAGCGAAATCATTCAATTGCAACTAACTTGCGCCCAAAACTTGCTTAACGACGAATCTTAATATCTCATACCAATTCTCTCTCAACTTGCACCGCTTAATTCTTAACTTATCTCTTCCTTCTCTTCGAGACACTGCGCGAACGCGGTTCGTTTAAAAATTATTACATGCATCTTCAGAGAGAATTGGTATGAAAATGTAGCCTCATTCAACTTGATCATCCATTGCTTGTAATCTGAGGGATAACTGCTGTGACAACCGTAGATACGGTACTAAGTAAACACGATAATGGCCTTAATTTCTCTTCCTGGTCTTATAATAAAAACCAGGTTTGGAAAGGTTCTTTAGAAACTGTATCTTTTGAGAAACAAACCATCAAAGATAAATTGATGGTATTAAATAAACCCTGCTACATCGTGAAAGTTGCCGGAAAAATCGGTGTCACTAATGAGGGGTATTTATCCCCTGGTGATAATGGCACAACAGCACAAGTAGAACTGTTAACATTTGCAACCCCAATCCGCATTCAACAGTTTGGAGATCCCAATTTTCTCTCCTCTCATAGAGTGAGATATGCCTACGTTACTGGCGCAATGGCTGGCGGAATTGCTTCCGAAGAAATGGTCATTGCACTCGGAAAAGAGCAAATTCTGAGTTCCTTTGGTGCAGGTGGTTTAACTCCAGAACGTTTGGAAGCAGCCATAAATCGCATTCAACAAGCTTTACCCCAAGGGCCTTATGCATTTAATTTAATTCACAGTCCCAATGAACCTGCGATTGAACGCCGGGCTGTGGATTTATACCTCAAATATCAAGTGAGAACAGTAGAAGCATCTGCATTTCTCGACTTGACCCCCAACATTGTTTATTACCGTGTTGCTGGATTGGGATTGAATAACGCCAATCAAATTGAAATCAAAAATAAAGTCATTGCCAAAATTTCTCGCCGAGAAGTTGCGACTAAATTTTTGCAACCAGCACCAGCCAGAATTCTCAAAGAACTCCTGGAACAAGGGTTAATTACTGAGTTACAAGCAACCCTTGCAGGCAAAGTTCCAATGGCTGATGATATTACCGTCGAGGCTGATTCTGGAGGTCATACAGATAACCGTCCCCTGGTTTGTTTGCTGCCTTCTATTATTGCCTTGCGAGATGAAATTCAAGCACAATATCATTACCAAACACCAATTAGAATTGGTGTAGCAGGGGGAATTGGAACACCACAATCAGCATTAGCAGCTTTCATGATGGGCGCTGCTTATGTAATGACCGGTTCCATTAATCAGTCATGCGTTGAATCTGGGGCTTGTGAACATACCAAAAAGTTATTAGCCCAAGCAGAAATGGCTGATATGATTATGGCCCCAGCAGCAGATATGTTTGAAATGGGAGTCAAATTGCAAGTTCTCAAACGGGGTACAATGTTCCCCATGCGAGCGCAGAAATTATTTGAACTCTATCGCGCTTATGATTCCATTGAAGAGATCCCTTTAGCAGAAAGAGAGAAATTAGAAAAACAAGTTTTTCGCAAAACTATTGCCGAAGTATGGGAAGGAACTGCGGCTTATTTGTCCCAAAAGAATCCTGAGAAACTTGGGAAAGCAGTCAATAATCCTAAACTGAAAATGGCGTTGATTTTCCGTTGGTATCTAGGATTATCTTCCCGTTGGTCTAGTTCTGGCGAAAAAGGTAGAGAAGTCGATTATCAAATTTGGTGTGGCCCGGCAATGGGCGGTTTCAATGACTGGGTACGCGGTTCCTACCTGTCTGAACCAAATAATCGTCAGGTAGTTGATGTTGCTAATCAAATTATGACTGGTGCAGCCTTTTTGTATCGCGTTCAAAATTTGAAAATTCAAGGGCTGCAAACTTCCGATTATTACAGTCAATATCACCCTGTTTGTTCTACATCATTCTTGGAGATTTAAAAATGACTATAAAACAGTCTTTCACAGCAGACGATATTCAAATATTTTTGGTATCTAACTTAGCTAAGTTGCTAAAAGTAACAACTGATGAAATAGATGTCAAAGAACATTTAGAAAACTATGGGTTAGATTCAGCCCAAGCAATGGTTCTAGTAAGTAACTTAGAAAAATTGCTAGGATTTCAACCATCTCCATTGCTACTGTGGCATTACCCAAATATTGAAGCTCTTTCACAGCGTTTAGCTGAAGAAGTGCAAGAAGGTTCACCAGTTCAAGATACAGGTGTGACAGCTTCTAATGCTAATACTATACCCTCTGTTCTAGATTTAAGTGCCGAGGCTGTTCTTGACCCTACCATCCATCCCGGTGCTGTATCTAATGTGCTTGTGGGTGAACCTAAAAATATCTTTTTAACTGGAGGAACAGGCTTTTTAGGAGCTTTTATCATCCGGGAATTGCTACAAGAAACCAATGCGGATATCTATTGCTTAGTGCGTGCTGCTAATTCTGAAGAAGGCAAAAGCAAACTCCAAAAAAATCTGCAACAATATGCAATTTGGCAGGAAGAATTTCACTCCCGGATTATTCCGATTATCGGTGATTTATCTCAGCCATTATTAGGTGTTGGCTCTGAACAGTTTCAAATTTTAGCTACCAATATTGATACTATCTATCATAGTGGTGCTTTGTTGAATTATGTGTTTCCATACTCCGCACTGAAGGCAGCTAATGTTTTAGGAACTCAAGAAGTTTTGAGATTGGCTTGTCAAATTAAAGTCAAGCCTGTACATTATGTTTCTAGTGTGGCTGTTTTTGAATCCACTGCTTATGCTGGCAAGGTTGTTAAAGAACAGGATGAATTCAATCATTGGGAAGGTATTTATCTTGGTTACTCACAAACTAAATGGGTAGCTGAAAAGTTAGTTAAAATTGCTCATGACCGTGGACTTCCTGTAACTATTCACAGACCCCCACTGATTTCTGGTGATAGCAAAACAGGTATTTGTAACACACATGACTTTATCAATTTGATGACCAAGGGCTGTCTACAAATGGGAAGTTTCCCTGATGTAGATTATATGTTAGATATGTCTCCTGTGGACTATGTAAGTAAAGCCATTGTTTATCTCTCACGGCAAAAAGAATCTATAGGTAAGGCTTTCAATTTACAACACCCTCAACCTGTCTCTTTGAAAATATTAGTTGATTGGATACGCTCTTTTGGTTATTCAGTTGAGATGATTTCTTACGAAAAATGGCAATCAGAGTTAATCAATAATGTGTCTTCTGTAGACAATCCTTTGTATACTCTGCGACCCTTTTTACTGGAACGTTGGTCTGATGAACAACTGACTATTCCTGATTTGTACTTGCAAGCTAGAAGACCCCATATTAGCTGCCAAGATACTCTCCATGCACTAACAGGTAGTTCTATTGCTTGTCCCCCGATTGACTCTCAATTGTTTATGACTTATACCGCCTACTTGATTCAAAGCGGTTTCTTAAATATCGCTTAGAAACTCAAAAGTTGCGTAGGATATGTTAGCAACTTAACGCACCGTCCCAGATATTTTCGGTGCGTTACAGAAGCCGTAACACAACGCCAGTTGCGACAACGCATAGCGCAGCGTTAGCAAGTCAGACGCTCCTACGGACGCTTGAGTACTCGCTACTGCTACGCTATCGAGCGTTGGGAACCTCCCTTCGGGTGACGCTCCTACGTCGCTACCGCTACGCTAACACCAGTCACCTACAGCGCTGGATTCACCGCAACGCACTGGCTCCCCTACAAAATAATTTTATTTAGTCCATGTTTTTTAAAACTCAGTACTACTGAATAGCCAATCTTTTAGATGCCAGGAACAACTCATAGACTAACAGCGGCAATATAATTGCCCTGTTTTTTTATGCTAAATCATGTAAATTTTTAGTATTCACCTCTTGACAGAAGTAATTGAGGATAGAATGGTTAGTATCGGGTATGAAAGTTTGATTCTACCTGCTGGCTTTTGTCAGTAATTAAAAGCCAGCGCTAGGAGTTTGAAATAACTGAACTTTTTTAATGCCCAACTTATTCGATGCATAAATCCTAAATTTGCGTTTGGACTGCTACATATATCAAAGGCATCACACAAGCATTTGAAAGGGTAATAACTCAAGACGTTTCTCGTCAGTTGAGATATTACGCATACTTAATTGTAGAACGAGAACAACTGTAAATGCAACGCAGCTTCATCAAATTGAATTCACCAACATTCTTACATGAACAAAACACATCAAGGACAGAGCAGACAAACTGCTCTTATTACTGGGTCAGCTGGTGGAATTGGCTACCAATTAGCGTGTATTTTTGCTGCTCATGATTATAATCTGGTCTTAGTAGACAGAAATGGGCCAAAGCTAGTAGAAATTGCTGTTAAATTCCAAGAAGAATTTGGAATTTTTGTCAAACCTATTGTTAAGGATTTATCTATATCAACGGCTCCTGAAGAAATTTTTACAGAGTTGCAAAAAGCCGATATAAATGTTGATGTCCTGGTAAATAATGCCGGATTTGGGATTTATGGATTATTTCACGAAACTGACCTAGCAACTGAATTGGAAATGCTACAGGTAAATTTGGTGTGTCTTACCCATTTAACCAAGCTATTCGTGAAGCACATGGTAAAGCAAGGTGAAGGTAAAATCTTAAACGTCGCTTCAGCTGCTGCCTTTCAACCAGGGCCTTTGATGGCAGTTTATTTTGCTACTAAAGCTTATATCTTATCTTTTTCAGAAGCGATCGCTAATGAATTAGAAGGTACTGGTGTCACTGTGACAGTTCTTTGCCCAGGCTCAACCGCATCAGCCTTTCATGAAAGAACTGGGATGGCTGACTCTAAGTTGCTCAAGGGTAAGAAGATGATGGATGCACGAACAGTAGCCGAAATTGGTTTTCATGCCTTAATGAAGGGCAAAACCATTGTTATTCCTGGTTTTATCAATAAACTACTTGCAAAAAGCGTCAGATTTGTACCTAGAAAGCTGGTGACAAAAATTGTCAGAAATATGCAGGAAGATAAGTAGGGGCATTGGGAAGAAAAACTAATGACAAATGATAAATGACTAACATTAATACTGCCAACACTTTAAAATCCAGCCAAAATTCTCTACCGCAACAGCAGCAACATAATTGTTAGCAGGTACTAGTTCAAAAAGACTCCAGTCTTCAGTTATCTGTAACTTGGCTGGTTCTGTGAGAGTCAGCGATACTTCGATTTGCTCTAACTGGGATAGTCCGTCTCCAGTTGCCTTTAAATAAGCTTCCTTACAAGTCCAGTAACGGAAAAATACCTCTTGCTGTTGGTTGTGAGATAGCGATCGCAACATTTCATATTCTCTCGGTAAAAAGAATCGTTTGGCAAGAGCTTCTAAATCAGACATCGGGCGAATATATTCTAGGTCTACACCAATTTGGCAGGTACAATTCACCGCACACAAACCCAACCCTTGGGAATGAGACAAGTTAAACGCCAGTCCACTATCGGCAAATGTATCTGCTAATACTGGTTTGCCGCGCTGTTGATAATTAAACTGCACTTGTCGGGGCTGGATACCCAAATAGTTACCTAATATAGTTCGCAGAATACCACGACCAGCAATGAAACGCTGTCGATGTTCCTGAAAATAGAACCGTTCAGCACGAGCCGTTTCGTCACTGGAAAGAGTTGCTGCTAAACTTTGCAGTTGTGTTTCCGGTTGCTCAAGGTCTATGCGCCAGACATGAATCTCATCCGGTAATAAAGTTAAATCTGTCGGTGCAGGTTGCCAAATATTATTAGAAGCGGTCATTGAGTCAAAAAGTCAAGGGAGTTGTACTTTAATAGTTTGTTTAATTACGACGATTATTATGGGTGGATCTGGTTTGACGCTTTAGCACTACTATATACAACTGCGCGTGTTTTTCCTAAAATCTGCCAGAAGAGTTGTTAGATGTTAAGTCTAGCTGTAAACATAACTACAGGTAGCCGCTATTGCTTCTGCCCGCTAAATATTATAATTTATTGCTCTAGATATACGCTCCTCAACTCCACCTTAAATCTCCTGAGAGAGAATGCTTTAAAACCTTTGACAGATAATCGCAAATTTCCTTTTGGCTACAACATTAGCTATTACAGCATTACTCAAAGTAACTACGACCAATGTCTGCAAGTGTTCTGAAGTAGATATCTTTTCAGTAGTAAATAGTTTTTCTCAGAAAGTGTTATGTCTGGAACAAAAAAACCTTACCAAAGCTTGTTAAAACCTATTACAACTACTTTTTTGTAGAACATAGTGAGGATGAATGATTATTAATTTGGAGTACTTTGCCTTCTTTATACTGCTACTAGCAGCACTGCTATTAGCAATTAGGCAAATGAGTGTTGCTTTGGATGAAATAGATATTGAGCGCTTTACTCTCTGGACAGGCATTGCATCTGTCATTGCTGGTTTACCAATAATGTTATGGTAGCTTCTCAATCAATGCCATCCTTTCGATTAGAGACTGACAAATAAAAAAATATCCCACTGCTCACAGTCAACCGTCATCAGTCACCAACTTCAAACAGGATAATTTATTTCTTGGAGTTCCTTATTACTCTGTTTGCTTTTGCTCCAGCCATTGTAAAATCCGATTCCATGCCCACCAAGGGTCAGGATCTTGTAATTGGCGTTGGCAATTTTTGCTACTCATATAGCCAACATGACCCCCATAACGGGTGAGCAACAAATCTATTGCCGGATTGCGATAGCAGGCAGCTTGCAAGTCAGGTATGATAGCTGGGTCAAAAAGTGGGTCATCGGCAGCATAGATAATCAAAGTCGGTTTTGATATTTGCGGTAATATTTGTAGAGCGCTGCTGGCTTGGTAATATGCTTCCACAGAAGGAAAACCTAGTCGGTTAATTACCAGTTCATTATCAAAACCCCAAATACTGTTTGCCCGTTCAATCGCTGCTGGGTCAATGCTTCCAGGATGAGCATCATGTATTCGCCATGCCAGTTTTTTTAAATTCTGTGCAATCTGCCTTTCCAAATATCTACCAAAGGGCTTAGTGACTAGATAAGATAGCGATCGCTCAGAATCCAAACTGGGACAAATCACCATACCACCACCAATATCGCTATCTTCTAGTCCTAAATCCTCATGCTCTCTAATCACTTCAGCAGATACTTTCAGTGCCCATAGCGCCAATTGCCCTCCTAAAGAAAATCCTGTAAACCAAAATTTTCCTGGACATCCCATTGCCTTAGCGGTGGCGGCAATCCGAACATAATCTTCCCCCTCATACAGTCCATCGGAAGTCAGAGTTGGCGACAAGTCGGCGGTTTTACCGTGGGCACGCCAATCAAATAAGACTACAGCGTACCCTTGAGTGTAGGCTTTACGTCCCAGCACTCTCAAAGACCATTCTGTCTTTAACTCTCCAGTAATGCCATAAGTACCAATAATTGTGCTATGAGCATTTTCAGGAATGGCAACCAAGCCAAAAATTGGCACACCTTGCCTACCTATAAAGATTTTTTCGTGATAGGACGGTTCTGGGTTTTGATTAGTACTTTCCCAATAACGGCTTCCCCACAAAGCGGTGTGTACAGTCATAACTACACCGTTTTGTAAAAACCAAGACGGATTGAAGGGGGGAGTATAACAGATCATAGACTATAAGATTTCGTGTAATTGAGTCTTGATTTCACAGTCATTTAATCTTAATATTTATGTAAGATTTAAAAACTTTTTTAGAATCGATTCAAAAATCTTTGTATCTATCAAAGGTTGTTAATTATCCTTAATAAGTAGTAATAATTTTTTAAGAATGCCGAGGATTCTTGTCATAGACGATGACCCAGCGATTTCAGAACTAGTTGCCGTCAACTTGGAAATGGCTGGCTACGATGTTAGTCAAGCTGAAGACGGCATCAAAGGTCAAGCGCTGGCTCTCCAGCTACAACCAGACTTGATCATGCTCGATTTAATGTTGCCTAGGGTAGATGGGTTTACCGTTTGCCAACGCCTGCGCCGAGACGATCGCACCTCTGAGATTCCCGTGTTAATGTTGACGGCTTTGAGCCAAACTCAGGATAAGGTGGAAGGCTTCAATGCTGGCGCAGATGACTACCTCACCAAACCTTTTGAAGTTGAAGAACTGCTGGCGCGGGTGCGGGCACTTTTGCGGCGTACTGACCGGATTCCCCAAGCCGCAAAGCACAGTGAGATTCTCAACTATGGCTCATTAACCCTGGTTCCCGAAAGATTTGAGGCAATATGGTTCAATGAGACGGTGAAATTGACTCACTTGGAATTTGAGCTACTTCACTGCTTACTGCAACGCCACGGTCAAACAGTTTCTCCCAGCGAAATCCTCAGAGAAGTTTGGGGCTACGATCCTGATGATGACATAGAAACGATTCGAGTCCATATTCGCCACTTGAGAACCAAGCTAGAACCAGATCCTCGCCATCCCCGCTATATCAAGACAGTGTATGGTGCTGGATACTGTCTTGAATTACCCGGTATCCCTCCATCAAACGAAGGGGCTTCGGTAACAGTCGTTGAATAAAATCACGCTAAATTCCTTTAAACTTTGCGATCACTTAGGCAAGAACTCTCTGTAACTCTTATTCCTTACCGCAAAGTTTAAGGTTATTGGTGGAATTTACTAGTATGTAGAGATGTTGCAATACAACGTCTCTACAAGTGCATCCGTGAGAGTTTAAAATAAAACGTCTTTTGTCAATGAGTTAAAATACTCAAATTTAGCTTAGTAAAAATGATAATCGTGTGATGGAGAGGGAGAGGATGTGATTTTTGGTAACACTCCTCTGCCTCTTTTTGATTATCATTATTTTCAAAGTCTTTGACAGCTTAAATGTTATATGAAAAAGTATTGTAACGACAGAATAACTTTGTCAAAAACGTGCTTAATTATTAGGTAAATTCAATTATGAAACTGAAATAAGTTACAAAATTGGAGTTAACAATAATGTGGTTTTTTATAAGTGCGATCGCACTGTTTCACCACAGCACGATCTTTTCCCAAATAACGTTTCTACTTATTCCCACACAATAAACCAAACCGAACTAACCCGCACTCATAACCGCGACGCATTAACCCCAGTGATAATGCCCCTTGAATGGTAGTCCAACCGGCATTGAGTAAGCCCCAAAGTGCTTGGGGAGTGAACGCCGAATCAATTACTACATTCCAAAAGGGGGCGACAGCGGTTGACCAATCGGCGGTGCGAATATTGTTTAATGGAAGTTGACGTGCGATCGCCTCATACTCTGGTAAAGAAATCACATAAGGCAAACAATATACCCGATAAATATCCTGCAAATGCTTTTCCTCATCTGCCGTCAGTGGTAACTTATCAGTCGGTCGATGACACCAAGTCACCATAATTAACTTGCCGCCAGGTTTCAATACCCGATAACATTCTTGGAGAAACTTAGTTTTATCTGGCATGTGTTCGCCGCTTTCTAGCGACCAAACCAAGTCAAAAGAATTATCAGCAAAGGGCATTGCTTGAGCATTGGCTACCTGAAACTGAGTTTTCAGACTCAAATTCGCTTCCATTGCGCGTTCCGTTGCTCTGGCAGCTTGCACAGGACTCAAAGTAATTCCTGTAGCCTTAGCATTAAACTTTTCTGCCAGATATAAAGAACTGCCACCAATGCCACAACCCACATCGAGGATATTTTCTGCTGCTTGTATCCCTGCCCAATTGAGCAGTTCTTCGATTAAATCAATTTGAGCTTGACGGCGGTCTTTTTTCTGGCTGCCATCGACACCGTAGTAGCCGTGGTGCATGTGTTCGCCCCAAATCTGTTCCCACAGACCAGAGGAAGCATCGTAGAACTGCTGAATTTGCTGGTAAAGTGTTGCACTCATGAAAAAAGTAGTATTGAGACGAAGTAGAATTCAAAAAAAACATACAGGTTAGGCTACCATGTATGTTTTTAATTAAATAAGGGTATTTTTACTTCCAGCGAAGGTAAACCGAGATTTATCCTCCTGAGAAAAATTTCTCAGTTTTACCTTAATAAACTTTTCTTAGTCGAATTTATACCAATTATCCCAAAAAAACCTATATATACAATAAGTGAAAATCTAGATTTACTCTAACTTTCTTAATTACGAATTACGAATTAATTATTATGACTGTCATTCGCACAATTTGCTTGAGGTTTCTGGCTGTCATTGCTATTGGTACTATAATCAAAAGCCCTCACCCTAAATCCCTCTCCCAAGCTTAGGAGAGGGACTTTAAAATTCGCTTCCCTGCTACCAAAATTGAGAGAAGGGTTGGGGGATGTAGCAAGATCCCGCAGGTGGGCAAATTTTGCATTTTTGCAAATCGCCTTAACTCTGAGTTTTTTATTGTCCGGGACTTGTTGAAGTGGATTGTGGTTCAACTGAGACAGGTACATCACCAGGGTTCACGGGCGTTTCTGGTTGATTTGGCGTCTGTGGCTCAGGTGTTTGTACTGCATTACTGGTAGAATCTGAACTCTGAGAAGGAGTAGCTGTTTGACTGGCTTGAGGTTGCTGTTGCCCACTTTTCTGAGCAATTTGGTGCATTAACTGCTCAATTTTCTGGGCTTGTTCAATGTTGCCTTGCTCACGATATTCATTGTGAGCGCGTTTCAAGACTCCACTGGCTTTTTTGAACTCGCCCTGGTTATATAAAGTTACTCCCAAGTTATAGTAAGCTGAGGCACTTTTCGGATTTAGGCGAATAGCTTGCTGATAAACAGAAATAGCCTCAGAAGCTTGACCGTGCATTGCTAGCAAATTTGCCATATTGCTGTAGGCTATGGCATTTTTAGGATCTAGCTTCAAAGCTTGGCGATAAGTGGCGATCGCAGGCTCGATTTGACCTTGTTGTTGCAAGGCGATCGCTAAGTTAAGATAAGCTTTGGCGTTGCTGCTATCTAGATTAATTGCTTTTCGGTATGCAGCGATCGCGTCCTCTAACTTTCCTTGTTCATATAGCAACAAACCCAGATTATACAGCGCTGCCACCCTTATGGGATTTATCACCAAGCTCTGGCGATAAGCCGTAATTGCTGCATCTTTTTCTCCTTGTCGGTGCAACACTAACCCTAAGTTGTAATAAGCTTCGCTAAAATTGGGATTAACTTTAATCGCCTCTGTAAATTCTTGTAAAGCTTCATCCAGGCGATTTTGCTCCATCAATATATTACCCAGATAATTCCATGCTGCCCCAAGGTGAGGATCTCGTTGCAACGCTTGGCGAAAGGCATATTCCGCACCTTGTAAGTCTTGGCGGTTATGGCGCGTGACTCCCTGCTGGAAAAAGCTAGCTGCTTCGAGATCCTGAGAAATTGCGGTTTCTGCCAGCAGCTTGCTGACTGGGAAATTACTAATTGTCGGTGCAGCCAAAATCAAAAATGCAGAACAGCTACCGAGTGTCACCTGACAAAATAAATTTAACCAATGAGAAAATGGATATTTTTCAGACATTAATAGCAGACCTGTACTTATTTTTAACTCCTCATAAGCCAGAGTACCCACCACGAAAGAAAAAATTCCAAATTCTCAACTTTTAACAGACGCGATTAATCGCGTCCTACTCCTAACTCCCCACTCCCATAGCTGACGGCAAAATTAGCATGGCATCACCGAATGAATAAAAACGATATCCAAAAGCGATCGCTTCGTTGTATATATTCAATAATCGTTGTCTGCCAATTAAGGCACTTACCAACATCAACAAACTGGAACGCGGTAAGTGAAAATTCGTAATCAAACCATCTACCACCCGCCATTGGTAGCCAGGATAAATAAACAAGTCTGTTTTTCCACAAAATGGTTGTAAATTACCCGATTGAGCCGCCCCTTCTAAAGCCCGTACTGCCGTTGTTCCCACAGCAATAATTCGACCGCCAGCAGCTTTAGTGGCGCGGATTTGCTCTACTGTGGCGGCGGGAACTTCAATCCATTCTTCATGCATCTGATGGGTAGTTACGTCCTCTACTTCCACAGGGCGAAATGTACCGACACCAACGTGTAGCGTCACAAAAGCTTGATTGATTTTGCGATCGCGCAACTGTTGTAATAATTCTGGGGTAAAGTGTAATCCTGCCGTCGGAGCTGCGATCGCTCCTGGCTGTTTAGCATAAACTGTCTGATACTGCTCATCAGCTGCTTCTGAGGTAGTGATGTACGGTGGTAACGGTACTTCACCAAATACCTCTAACAGTTGCACCAAAGTCTTTCCCTCTGGTACATCAAATTGCAACAAACGCCCCCCGGTTGCTGCGTCTGTTTCTAGAACCGTAGCGGTGAGTTGGGAACTGGGTAATGAGAACACTTCGACAAGCTCAGTGCATCGCTGGGGACTAGGGACTAGGGAAGAATCTTTACAATCCTCAATCCCCAATTGCCTTGGTTCAAAAATAATCTTAGCTCCCTGTTTGAAGCTTTTTCCCGGCTTAACTAAAGCTAACCAACAGTTATGCTGCCGTTCTTCCAACAGCAACACCTGGATTTTCGCACCAGTGGATTTATAACCATAAAGCCGCGCTGGAATGACCCTTGTATTGTTCATAACCAACAAATCACCAGAGCGCAATAGTGCAGGTAAATCATGGAAAATGTGGTGTAGGGATGCTGTTTTGGTGCCTGTAGTGGGAGAATTAACCACCAGTAACCGCGAACTATCTCTAGGAACTGCTGGGTTTTGGGCAATGAGTTCTGGAGGTAGTTTGTAATCATAGCCAGCTACCGAGCAATCTAATTCCAAATCTTTTTCTTGTGGGCTAGAAGTATCTTTCAAATTGGCTTGTACTAGTTTTTGCTTTATTTAGTATTTATACTCTCTTAAAAAGCCTGGGTTAAGTTTTCCCTTCTAAAGGAACTTTAAGGTATCTTCGCTCAGTTTTGTCGCTAGGCTATAAGATTGTTACTATTAAGTAACACGGAAAAATTAACATAAAAATTGGGTAAACCTCCCCATCTAAAAACGGGGGCTTTTACCCTACCGGGAACAGGCACTGATTGACGAATATAGATATGTAGGATTGGCTTTGATCCCAAGCACCAACAAACATGGAATACTTGTACTATCTGGCAAATGCCAGTCTAACCCTGAGGGTCGTTCAACACCTCCACGCTAGACCCCAGACACCAGTTTCGTTCGTCACCGTAATTCATCAAATTGATGGCTGGGTGGTTAGGATCAAACTCAAAGGTCAAGTTTCGCCCCAAGAAGATGGCGACTTTCGTGCTTTTCTAAATGAATTAGGAATTAGCTACGAACCGCCAATGAGGGTGCAAATGGCACTTTGGAGTTTGGAAGCGGGACAATGTCCTGTGGATGTGATGCGTCGCTATCAAGTAGCGATCGTTTCTCATGGTAGCCCAGAGAGAGATGAAATTGAAGCGTTCCGGCAACAGTTTGTCCGGGGCTTAGGTTATTGTCCAGAAACTTTGGCTTAACACTATTTGGTTGTAACGTCACTACAAAATTATTGGTCATTGGTAATTAAGATATTTTATCTATTACCGATTAACCATTATCAATTGAAGAGTCAAAAGCTGCCAGAATGTATTCTTGCAGCTTAAACTTGTATCCGGGTACTGATGAAGTAGCCAGAGCTTCTTGATTTGCTGTAACCCCAGTCAAATTTTTTGATATCTTTTGACAGTAGACAATAGCAACATCAAATCGACAAGAATAATCTGCCTTCTCAGGATACTGGGCTAAGAATATTCCAGCTGTACGCCAGATTTTTGCCTGCTTTTGTGGAGTGATTGCGCTTCTTCCTCCGGCATCCCAACTACCTGAACTACGGGTTTTGACTTCAACAAATGCCAATAATGAGTGCTGAGTAAGGAGTTTTTCCCCAGTTCGTCCATCATGTTGAGCAATAATATCAATTTCCCCCCAGCGACTAGAAAAGCGGCGATGAAGAATTATCCAACCAGTAGATTGCAACCATTGGGTTACTAAGTCTTCTCCTAATGAACCAATATCTGGATAATGAGATTGAGGAAGGTTAGCCATTGACTAAAAATATCATGAATTCTGTGAATTCTAGGTTAAGCGATCGCACAGCAGGTTCTACACTCAACTTATCTAGTACTGAGTTGGAATTGAAGCGTAAAACAGACCATCGAATTTGGGCAATTATACTCAGTTTATTCCTTTGGGGAATAGTTGGCATCACTGCAACCGTAGGTTTTGCTTCAACAGCTTTGGCACTCGAATATAATAAAGAAATCTTGGTCGAGGCTGATTTCTCTGGACGTGATTTAACAGACTCCAGCTTTACTAAAGCTAATCTTCGCCAGAGCAACTTTAGCCATGCTAATTTGAACGGTGTCAGTTTCTTTGCAGCAAATTTAGAGTCTGCGAATTTGGAGGGTTCTGATTTGAGAAATGCGACTTTAGACTCGGCTCGTTTAGTCAGAGCAAATTTGACAAATGCACTGTTGGAGGGTGCGTTTGCTGCTAACGCCAGATTTGATGGTGCAATCATTGATGGGGCAGATTTTACCGATACGCTGCTGCGTCCCGATGAGCAAAAAAAATTGTGCAAACTTGCTAAAGGGACTAATCCTATTACAGGACGAGATACGCGTGACACGTTGTTTTGTCCTTAGTATTTTTTAGCTGGGAATTGGGAATTGGGAATTGGGCATTGTGCATTGCTTATTCCCCATTCCCTACTCATAAAATATTGAGCAACTACCAACCACTTGCACCAATCTTTTGACAAACAATTTTCATACCTTTGCCTGGTGAAGAACTTGCTACAAAAGGGATTTCTCCTTTTTCTTTATCCTCTTCAAGTAGCTGTCCTTCTGATCCGTAAATCGCAATGCGATTGCGAAACAGCCGCGATTCTTTGCACGATGCATCAAAGGTAGTCTCGAAGATGCCATCTCCATAGATCCCGTAAAGCTTGTATATCGTGCCCTTAATAGTTTTTGTATCCAGAGCTACGCTGTTTCCTAATTTATCATGGCCGACAGTGATATATCTTTCTGCATCTTGAGCGATGGCTGCGTCAACATCTTTAGCAATCGCACTGCCATTACTCAATAAAATAGCGATCGCTCCCACTATACCGCCGATTTTAAAACACATACGTTTTCAAAATATAAGATTTCATATATTTCTACCCGCAATCAAGTTGTTCTGGCAGGGTAGAAGCACTGAAATCAAGATATAGCAAGGTGTTATACTACTTCGTAATACCTAATGGGAAGCGTAAAGGACTATATAAATAGCTGCAATACTTTTCAAAGTATGAGTGAAACACTTGCTGATATTGCCATACCACCCCAGTTTCCCGATCACACTCAACTACCAGAGTCTGATGGTACGTTTGTGAAAAATTTTCAAGAACATCCCCAAACCATCATTCTTACAGACTCAATCGCTCAGGTTTTGCAAAACCTACATCCAGATGGACAGTATTGCATTGGTCAAGATTGCGGTATTTACTGGCGAGAAACCGATCCGCCAGAAAAAGGAGCAGCAGCACCGGACTGGTTTTATGTCCCTGGTGTACCACCAAGGCTAGATGGCAAAAACCGTCGCTCATACGTTTTATGGCGGGAATACATACCTCCATTGATTGCCATAGAACTAGCTAGTGGTAATGGCGATGAAGAACGAGATGTCACTCCTTTACCTCTAGCTGGTAGTCGGGAAGGGGCAAAACCAGGTAAATTTTGGGTATATGAGCGAGTAATCCGAATTCCTTACTATGCCATTTATGAAATTAGTAATGAAAAACTAGAGGTTTATCATCTCGTAGATTTTTCATATCACAAAATGCAGCCTAATGAGCAAGGTCGTTATCCAATTCCTCCTTTAGGAGTGGAACTAGGGTTATGGCAAGGAAATTATTTAAATAATCCTGAGCAATTTTGGTTGCGCTGGTGGGATTTAGAGGGAAATTTATTACTGATTGGTAAAGAAGAAGCCGAGTTGCAAAGGCAAAGGGCCGAGCAAGCAGAACAAAAAGTTGCACAATTAGCAGAACGGCTTAGGGCAATGGGTATCGATTTATAAGAGTAATATTTGCGTAAGTTATGGCAAGCCAAAAAACTTAGTAATCACGGGTAAAAGCTTACCACAGAATTAAACTAGCTTTTGAGTAATAGGCAAATCAGCGATGTCTACGACGGGCTACGCCAACACACCTTTCAATAACTTGAGGGCTGTTTTTGCTATCTTCTACATTGCTCCATCTTCTGGGTTTGGCAGTGAGGCGATCGCATCTGATGCCCTAATTTGACTTTTAAATCACTTGCTGTAATCGGATTTCTTAATATTTCTTTAAATACTAAACTTTCACTTGAGTTGGGGAATACTAAAACTATGTATTACTTTTTATATTTTCTATATGCGTCCAACTTTATGTGACACTTTCAGAAGCCGTGCCTTGTGGACATGGGATATGCTTGATAAAGGACGTTCTATCAATTGTCAAATTGGAGAAGAAACTTTAACAGATTTAAATATTATTGAGCTAAAAATCAGGCACTCGGCTGAAATTTGCAGCATAACATTTAATAAAATAGACGAAGGAACAAACGGCGCTGATTGGGAATGGTGGTTTACTAATTCCAGTGCAAACAAATGGATAGGATTTCGAGTACAGGCTAAAGTTATAGATATTAAAAAGCAATGTTTCGAGCATCTTTATTACAAAAACTCAAAAAATTCATTACATCAATGCGACATTCTCATAAATGATTCTTTAGCCAAACCACATCCCCGGATTCCTTTGTACTGCCTTTATTCAAACTGGAGTAATTCAACTGAACTACCTTTAGACTATCAGAACTACTACAGCTTAAGGGAGATTTATGGCTGTTCCATACTTCCTGCATTTGCAGTTCGTTTTTTACGCTGCAAGAATAAGCCAAAACATCTAAAACATTTGCTTCAATATATGCGTCCTTGGCATTATTTAGTATCTTCTGGCAAAGATAAATCACGTGAATTACCGGAGAGAGTTTATGATTATTGGGCGAATTTTATCCGTCCAATAGAGAACTTGATTCTTGAAGAACTTGATGATAATATTCTTCTGGAACTAAATGAATGGCAAAATAAATATTTAGAAAAATATAATAAAATCTGCTTTGTAGATAAACCACCCCAACAAGTAATTAAGTTAATGAATAACGAACTAGTAGATCGCCCTGACCCAAATTTGCGAACGATTACTGTTTTTAAGGAACGAGATAGAGGATGTGAGCAACTAGACGAGTTTATAAGTAACCTTTAGAAATCAATTAATTCTAACCTTTAGTATTTAGTAAAATTAAACAACAAATTTAAAACAGTTTATTAAAGTAATGTTCTACGTTGGCACGCTTAACTCGCCAACTTTTACCTATGAGTTTGGCTTTTAAATCACTGCTGTAATCCCATCTCTGAGAAATTATTCACTTTCCAGAAGACAAGTAACACAACAATTACTGAAACATGGATGCAATGATTCCTGCTGATTGATTTAAAGACTGCTGACTATTCCAAACAGCTTGATTTAATCTATCCATTGGGGTTGAGGTAGGGTAAAACATATTTGGTGAATAACCAAGTTGCATATATACACCTAACAGAAAATCTGGATCAATTATTGGTAATCCATTCGTTTGAATATTAATATTTCTTGTAATAACTAACACTATTTGATTTTGATAAGAAACAACAGGTGGGTTACTACAGTAAGGATTATAAGGACTTTGCCCTCCATGAACACCTCCGTATAAACCATGCAGGTTACGAATACTATGGGTGCTATGCAAACTGCCATAAATCCCATCAAGATTACTAATGGAGTTCGTATCATGTCGGTCACTTGATAGCAACCCTAAAAATTGTCTGTCAGCAGAAGACCATAACTGAGCTATACCATTAGCAGCAGCAAGAAATTGTGGAATTGACATAATTTTTTGCGATCAAAGCTTCAAACATTTCTCCAGCTTCACTCACTATTACTGCTAACCGCATCAGTAGCAATAATGATATTTATTCATAAATTATTGGCTTAAAACTTCGCTTTTGAGCGAGTTGCATGAAGAAATGCTAGGCACTCCTCTAGGTCATCCCCACGCCAAGTACCAGCAAATTTGAGCAAGTCTTGACCTGTAGAACCCCGTCGGATAATAGATTGAGAACGATCGCCACGTTGTTTGATTTCAGCGATCTTAGCAGCAAAATCTTTAGGCGGTTGTGTTATGTTCTCATCTTCAATGCACTAATTAGTACATTAGTATCAAAAACGAACCGCCGATTATTTGTCATCATTCAAAATCGATTTTAAGATTTCAGGCGTTAATCGTCGCTCTTGTGCTTCAAGACTAGCTTTATCCATTGTGTTTCTCAAACGTGCAATGGCCTCAAGTCTCGGAGTTGTAAATTGAGACTGCATAATTGCCGCAATCTTAAGTTGCAATTGTTCCTGTTCTTCTTCAGTGGCATTGCGGTATGCCTCTGCTACCTCAGAGGGAACTTTGATAGTAATTTCTTCTTTAGTAATCATGATCTATCGCACTCCACCAAATACAATGAAAAACTAGTGTTGTACCTCCAAATTTATCTCACACTCCTAAACCACTCAGTAATCCCCTGAGCGATCGCATCAGCCGTTTTCTTCTGTACCTCTGGGTTCACTATCTGCTCAAATTCATCAGGATTGCTCATAAAACCCAATTCCAACAACACCGATGGTGCAGCTGTCGGACGTGTCAGTGCCAGGTTATCCCAAAACACACCATAAGAAGGTCTACCGATTTTTTTGACTACATAGTTGTGTAAAAACATTGCGAGGTTATGGGCTTGGGGTTGATACCAAAAAGCGGCAAATCCCTTGATTTTCTCGGCATCGCCATCATCGGGTAGAGAATTGTGATGTATGGAAAGAGCGATCGCAGGTTCTTCTCGACTGATAATTGCCTGACGTTCTACTAGCGAAATCTCCTGATCATCCTCCCGTGTCATTACTACCGTTGCTCCTTCCTTCACCAAATCGTCGCGCAGTAACTTAGATACCACCAAATTCACATCTTTTTCTAAATATCCAGTTGGGCCACTGGCACCAGATTCTTTACCGCCATGCCCTGGATCTAGTACAATCTTGAAATTAGCTAAAAGCTTGCGTCTTGTGTTCCCGATTTTAGGCGGATAACGCAAAGCCAAAACCAGGGTTGTACCGTCGTATCTTAGCTTGTATCCCCACTGTTGAGCTTTTTTGAGGTTAAAGGTGTATTTTACTTGTCCTGGGGCTTCCTGTTGCCAGTCTAGGCGATAAATTAGGGGGTTATCATCCAGGCGAATTATGTCTGTTTGGGCAGTGGTATTGTAGAGAGTGAGAGCGAGAGTTTGCTCACTTTGTTGTACGCTCACGGGTACGGGAACTTGCAAGGGGAAAATTATCTCTGTCGCACTAGGGAGTTGACGGTATCCGACACTGCGAATTATTGTTTGTGGCGGAACTGCACCAGGTAGAATGCGGGTTTCTTTACTATTAATCCAAGCGCCATAATCTAGGCGCAACCATTCACCTTCCCTACCTGTAACTGTTGCGCGTGTGCCTTTGGGCAGTGGTGTGAGTCGAGAATAATCGGTGCTAGGGCCAGTACGAGCAACACCTGACTCTACTGTAACCTCAGAAACTGGCAACTGTGCTCTTGAGAGGATTTCAATCTTACCAGATCCTGGTTGAGTGATCGTCTTGCCATCAAGCGTCAGTTGAAATTGAGGTTTTTCCAGATCGGCAGCTGTTGCCACTGTGGTGCAACCTTGATAGTTGCCTACGCTAGACTGGGCATGAGGCTGATTTTGCCCTGTCAAAGCTGCCAAATTACTTGGTAGTTGTGCCTGTTGAGGTTGCGGTAAAAGAGCAATAGTTTGATTAGCCAAGTTTACAGAGACATTAGCGTTAGGGGGTGCGATCGCGCCAAAACAAATTACTTCTCCCGGTAATCTGGCAATGTCAACTGCGGGAGTCAGGGAATCTTTCGCAAAGGCTACCCCCTGTGGTAGTTCAGGGCTAGTGTTAAGCCTGATTACCTTAATTTTAAGTTCTTGATTCTGGCGACGCACAGTAAAAAGATTCTCCCCCAACTGCAAGGGGAAACTAGGGGAAAAATGACCAGCTTTGCTGCGGGTAATTGGCTTACTATTGATCAAAACCTGACCATCTGGTGGTGCAGTGCCCAGAAAAAAGATTTTTTGGGCACTTGTCTGGTAGTTTGTCTGGGGAAAAATGACTATAAGAGATGGCTGTGCCAATGCTATGGAGGAGGAGAGAATAAAGCCTAATATTACTAATCCTAAGAGGTTTTTCACAGCAAATCACAGAAGATGACACCACAACAACTGTGGCACAATGACGGGATGTATTTTTAGAAGTTGTTAGAAATTCAAACTACTATGACTAAGTTTATCTTTGTTACTGGAGGCGTAGTTTCCAGTATTGGTAAGGGCATTGTAGCAGCAAGTCTAGGGCGTTTGCTCAAGTCGCGCGAATATTCTGTGTCGATTCTCAAACTCGACCCTTATATCAATATCGATCCTGGCACAATGAGTCCCTTTCAGCATGGGGAAGTATTCGTTACCCAAGATGGTGCGGAGACAGATTTAGACTTGGGGCATTACGAACGCTTTACTGATACATCGATGTCGCGCTTAAATTGTGTGACTACTGGCTCGATTTACCAGGCAGTCATCAATAAAGAACGGCGCGGAGACTACAATGGCGGTACTGTACAGGTAATTCCTCATATTACCAATGAAATTAAAGAGCGGATTTTGCGTGTTGCTAAAAGTACAAACCCTTCTGTAGTAATTACAGAAATTGGCGGGACGGTGGGAGATATTGAATCACTGCCGTTTTTGGAAGCAATTCGCCAGTTCCGTAAAGAGGTGGGACGGCAGAATGTGCTGTATATGCACGTCACGCTGGTGCCGTGGATTGCCTCTGCGGGTGAAATGAAAACTAAGCCAACACAGCATTCAGTTAAGGAACTGAGATCCATTGGTATTCAACCAGATATTTTAGTTTGTCGGAGCGATCGCCCTTTACCTAAGGGATTAAAGCAGAAATTGTCGGGATTTTGCGATGTACCGGAAGAATGCGTCATCACTTCTCAAGATGCCAAAAGTATCTATGAAGTACCGCTGAATCTAGAACGGGAAGGAATGGCAGAACAAGTGCTGAACTTGCTGCAAATGGAACAACGTAAACCAGATTTGACGCAGTGGCAAACCCTGGTAAAACGGTTACATAGTCCCAAGCACGAGGTAGAAATTGCCATCGTTGGTAAATATGTGCAGTTAAGTGATGCCTATCTATCTGTAGTAGAAGCGCTGAACCATGCTGCAATCTCCACTTATGGCAAACTGCGTCTGCGTTGGGTGAACTCAGAAGATTTGGAAACTGAACCAGCCGAAAATTATCTTCAGGGTGTTGATGGCATAGTTGTACCAGGAGGTTTCGGGGTTCGGGGAGTCGATGGTAAAATTGCCGCGATTAAATACGCCCGCGATCGCCAAATTCCCTTCTTGGGTTTATGCCTGGGAATGCAATGTTCCGTGATTGAATGGGCCAGGCACGTAGGGGGATTAACAGGTGCTAATAGTGCTGAATTTGACCCTTACACAATTGATCCGGTAATTAATTTATTGCCAGAACAGCAGGAAGTTGTAGATTTAGGGGGTACAATGCGCTTGGGACTATACCCTTGTCGTATTCTCCCTGATACTTTAGCTTTTAAGCTTTATCAAGAAGATGTGATTTATGAACGACATCGACACCGCTATGAGTTCAATAATGCTTACCGCGATTTGTTGTTAAAGTCTGGCTATGTGATTAGTGGTACTTCTCCCGATGGACGTTTAGTTGAAATTGTGGAATTACCCAAGCACCCATTCTTTCTTGCTTGTCAATTTCATCCAGAATTTCAATCACGCCCCAGTACACCTCATCCTTTATTTAAAGGGTTCATTCAAACAGCGATCGCTCTTTCTCTGTTAACATCTAGCACACCAACACCATTGGAGGTGTCATAACAATTCGTAATTTGTAATTCGTAATTCGTAATTCAAAATTAATTTTTTAGATTTTGAATTGGTGAATAACAACATTAACTTAAGGCTTCAGTAGACTTGGACATATAGGGTGCATCATTCGTAAATTTCGGACTTGGGGAGATGTTGTGGCGTACTGGGTGAAAATCCTTTACGAAAGGAAAGAATATGTAGTTAATTTTGAACGTGTCCATGCTTTTTGTTATGAACTGAATGGCAGAGTTACTTTTTGGCTACCCGATAGTGCTATTCCCATAGTAATTAATCCACAAAATAACCTGGAAGACTATCAAAAAATTCTCGATTATTTAGAATGTGTGACAGGATTAAAATTAGATTGTGCCCATTGGGTAAAAATAATTTACGAAAAAAATGAATATGTAATTAATCTCAACTGCATCAGTTCCTTTTGTCATGAACCGAACGGCAGGATAACTTTTTGGTTGCCAGATGGCACTATTCCTATTATCATCAACCCTGTAAGTAATCCTGAATCTTATGATAAAGTTGTGAAATACGTTAAGAAAGCAACAGGATATTCTTTGTCTTGAAATTCCTGTGTAGCAGAACAAGATAAAAATAAAGTTTAAAAACAGATTTACTGTCTTCCCAATCTTAAAAAATGGTTTGTGGAAATTTTTGCTCAATTAGCCTAGCTATTGATATCAAGTCCGGGTAATTACTTATAATAAAATCTATCAATATAGGTTGGGTTTCACTGCCGTAAAACCCAACATGAATAAGGATCAAATGTTGGGTTTCGCTCCTCAACTCAACCTACAGGTATTATAAGTGTTTAACCGAACCTGATATAAATCATCTTTTTTGTAGAGTTATCTAAGAAGAAAATTGTAACTTTAGTTGTAAGGTGCTAATTCTAAAATTGCATATAGCTCACTGCCATTCGTTAAAAATTTGTTTTATCCGCTCAATTGCCGTGTCTGCTGCTTCTTCTGGAGATATGCTATTGACAACTATTCGATTGAGAGCCTTACCCCAAACATTCTCTTCTAAAACTAGGCTGTAAGCAGGGTTTTGGACAATATAAAATGGGCGAGTATCTTTAGTTAGTGTTTGAGTTGCAGTGGAAAGATGAGGATCTGCTGGATTTGTCCAAAAAGGGTCTTTCCAAACAGGCTTCATTACTGGTAGATACCGACCTCCGGTAGCTTTGAGATAGTTTCCTATAATCTCAGGTTTAATTAAATACGCGAGAAAGTCTTTGGCTACCTTTTGGTTTTTAGACTCGGCAAACAAAACTATTTCATTAATCGAGACTAAGTAGCGCATCGGTTTACCATTGGGTTTGTTCGGAAATTCTAGGATACCAAGCTTGTTACGATAGGTGTCAGAATCTTGGCGGACAGCAGCAGGAATCGAGAGCGAGGAGTTAGGCGTCATAATCACGCCACGATTGAGCAAGCTGCGATTATTGTCTGGATTTAACCAGTTTACTGCGTCTGGTGGTACGTAGCCCTGCTGGAAAAATTTCGCATACCACTCTAAGCTTTTAACAATACCTTGATGCACCTGAGGATCGTTGAGGAGAAGTTGACCCTTGGAGTCTAAAATTTGGACATTGTATGCCTCTAAAATCTGCTCAAATAAGTAGTAGGTATCTGTAGACCCAGTGGAGAAAGGAAAGCCTAACCCGTAAATATTCTGTTTTTGCTGTGCGCGCAAATCATCCTGCACTTGTTTCCAAAACTCCCAGAAAGCATCCCACTCTTTAGGAATATCGCTTTGAGTTCGACCTACTTGCTCTAGCAAGTCTCGCCAGTAGAAAATGTGAATTGTTAATTGATTAATTGGGACTGCATAGTAACTCGGCTTTTTATCAACGTTGTTATATAAACGAACTGCTTCCAGCACACCTTCAGAATAAATACTTTTGACTGGCTCAATTACATCAGAGACATCTGCCAGTTTACCTTCCCAGGCAAGACGTGGATACAGCTCCCTCTCAGCACTGCTATTTATAACGAGATCAGGCGAATTACCTGCCTGAAGTGCTCTTTGAGTCTTTTGTGGCAACTCATCGTTAGTATAGAAAGTAAGTTTAATTTTGTTGCCGCTTTGTTGTTCCCAGTTACTAATGATCTTCTGGAGCGCTTCATCCTCTTCCAAAGTATAACCTTTATCTGACCAAATCTTTAGAACTTTACTGTTAATCGGAGACTCGGTGACTAAGGATTGGTTAGATTTTAAGATGTTAATGCAGGCAAGAATTATCAAGCTGAGTATCAATGCCACGAGTACATAGCGATGGCTAGCTCTTATTAGCATTACGATAAAAGTTTGCTTGACTTTTTGCTGATTCTTAAAGCCTTTAGCCATTGGACTGGCTTTGGTTCTGAATAACATACTCATTTTTTATGATTTTTGCCAGAAAAACATCTTTACTGCATCTTCTGACATCACATAGCGCTTATTCAAGTCTTATTTAATCCGCAATCCTAAGTTCTCTGTCTATTCTGTAAAAAAGTTGGTGTCTGTAACAAGTTGCAAACCAAATTTTTCTTCTAATTCCTAAAGACTGATGTCTCTAGCTGGGATTGTTTGAACCATAATTTAAAATCTTGAATAGTTTTGCCATGCCAACTTTGCTGCACCTACTATCCCTGCAAAATTGCCTAACTCCGCTGGCAATATTTGTAAACCCGCTCGTGATAAAGGCTGCACTCGCTTCTCAATTTCTGCCTTCACTGCGGGTAAGAAAAACTCAAAGCTGCCACTGATACCGCCACCAATCACGATCGCTTGCGGTGTGAGTACATAAATCAAACTCGTCAAACCAATTCCTAAATTAACACCATATTCTTGCCAAAAAGTCAATGCTGCGGCATCTCCTTGTTGGGCAAGAAAACCCAATTCGATGGGTTCTTTGAGAGTGCGGCGGCGAATCGCAGTTGCACAAGCATATTGTTCCAAAGAGCCTCGATTGCCACTATTACAAATTGGGCCATCAGGATTTAATGAAATTAAACCCAATTCCCCGGCGGCTCCTTGATGTCCAATGAATAGTTTGCCATCAAGGATAATTGCACCACCAACCCCAGTACCTAAAGTTAGCAGAATTAGATTTTGAAAGTGGCGACCGGCTCCTAGCCAAGCTTCTCCCAAAAGAGCGCAATTAGCATCATTAGCGATCGCAGTCGGTTTGCCAGTTTTAGCTTCTAACCAGTCTGCTAAAGGCACATCGATCCATTCAGGTAAGTTAATAGCGATTTTGGCAATACGTCCTGCGGCATCGGATGGGCCAGGAGTACCAACACCAATGGCAACAGCTTGATTATCTGGATCAATTTGAGCGATCGCATCTACCAGCACCACCAACACAGCCTCCGGCGTTGTTGGTTGAGGAGATACCACAGTCAAAGATTGCAGACAAGTACCATCATCTGCAAAACGCCCCAGCTTAATTGCTGTTCCCCCGACATCAATGCCAATTACTTGAATTTTGTCATTTGTCATTTGTCATTTGTCCTTGGGCATGGGGCATTGGTAATTGGTGAACAGCTATTCCCTATTATTGGGCGCGAGTCGTTTTCAACCCCGATCTGTTCGCACAGTGTCTCCGCTTGGGAGAAGACGCGCAGCTTTCAACTCCGATTTCTGTAAATTAGCAAAAGTCGTGCTGCGGAAACTTGATTGCTCTTGCCAAGCTGTAATTGGCGCACCTCTTAAGATACCAGCAAGAGCAATGGAAAGGATAAACCCGCCAGTAGCGGCAGCAATTAACGTTAGATTATCTTTCATATAAATCTCTGTATTGTTTATTTGTCATTTGTCCTTTATCCTTTGTCTAAAACTAATGACCAATGACTAATGACTAATGACCAATGATTACTGTCGGATTCTATTTTCTCTCCGTAATCGGGGATTGACAAATTCATTTAACCCCTCACCAAGTAGTGATAACCCTACCACCATGAATGTCATCGTTAAACCAGGGAAAAGGGTAGTCCACCAAATGCCAGTAGGTAGAGCTTCTAGGGCTTGTTTTAAATCATGTCCCCATTCTGCCACTTCTTCAGGAAGTCCTAGCCCCAAAAAACCCAAACCGCCCAACACCAAAATCGCATCAGCGGCATTAAGTGTAAATAGGACAGGTACGCTTTGAATGACGTTGAAAAACAGATAACGAGAAAGCACAACCCAAGTAGAAGCGCCCATTGCTTGAGCAGCTTCGATGAACACTTCAGTTTTCACGCTCACGGTGTGGTTACGAACAACACGATAATATTGGGGTATGTAGGCAATGCTAATAGCGATCGCTGCATTTAATATCCCACGCCCCACCACAAACGCCAGTGTCACAGACAGCAGTAGCCCCGGTAGAGTGTAGATGCTGTCCATAATAAATAGCAACACTTTATCCAACTTCCCGCCGAGATACCCACTGAGCATCCCCAAAGGCACACCGATAATCATACTCAGCGCCGTTGCCAAAATCACCACCTGCAAAGCAGCTTGAGCGCCGAACAATGTCCGGGAGAACACATCATAGCCCAGGCGACTAGTACCAAACCAATGTTTAGCTGAGGGTGGCTCGTGAATTGGATTAGAGAGAAAATCTTTGGGGTTTTGCAGCCATCCCCAAGCCTGCAATACGGGAGCAAAGAAGGCCAGGAAGATGAAAAATAGGGTAATGGCTAACCCGATGAGCATGAGTTTTTGGGAAAGATTGAAACTTTTGCCAAACTGTAAAAATGTCGGTAGCCGCCGTTTTGTAATGGCCATGGTGCGATCGCCTGGATCAAGCAAGATACGCTGACCATTTTACATATTAGACAGGGGATTGCGTAAACATCCTGGATAAAAGTCCAATTTCTTGAGTGGTGGTTACAGAGCTAGACTGAGTAATATCATGTTCGCATAATCGCTTATGATAAAAGTCAAGAGTGCATCTATGAACTATGCCGAAACGGATCAATATAGCGACACATTTAAATAT
>NZ_JBALDD010000034.1:0-41710 GCF_036917555.1 Nostoc sp.
TCTGGTCCAATTGATGCCAATCTCTCTACTGGTGTAGTCAAGTTTCCGGGAAATTCTACTCTCACGGATAAATTAGTCAGCATTGAGAATTTAATTGGTACAACTGGCAACGATACGATTGTTGGTAGTAGCGCCAATAATGTTCTTAACGGTGAAGCAGGTAGTGACACTCTCGTTGGTGGTTATGGCACTGACGTACTCACAGGTGGTGCTGGCGCAGATAAGTTTGTCTTCAATAGCAAATTTGAAGGTATCGATATCATCAAAGACTTCGAGTGGAGAGAGGGTGACAAAATCCAGATTTCCAAGTCTGGATTTGGTGCTAACTCTAACAATCAGTTCAGCTACAACAGCACTAATGGTAACTTATTCTTCGCAGGCTTTCAATTTGCCACCATTGAGAACAAGCCTTCTTTCTTCTCAGTTAATCTAGATGTTGTGCTGGTATAAATCTTTTCCTTTTATTCCATATCTTCATACTTTGATCAATTAACTTGAAAAAGGTAGGAGTGCGATCGCACTCCTACCTTTTTTGATTATCTTTAAGTTCAAACATCACAGCGATCGCTTTGATCTGTCAATGCTTTATTTTGTAACAAAATCTGTAACAGCAATGCTATTTTACCTAGTACTCGTCTAAATTGATGAGAAATCTACGGGGAATCCCTGAATTAAGGGTTGATGTTACTAAAAGATATACGAGATTATCAGATTTTATTTTTGGGCTTGTTCCTAGTCTTGGGAATCGGTACACGAGATTGGACATTGCGACCAGAGTTAATTGGGGTAGCGATCGCCACTTGTCTTGCAACTCAATGGATATTGTCATTAGTCACTTGTACTGAGCGACTTGTGCCGAGCATCTCGACTTCGCTCAATGGAGCCGAAGCCGAGGTAAGCCGAAGTATTGGTCATTGGTCATTAGCAAACAACAAAGGACAAAGCCTAAATTTGCGCAGTGCTTTAATTACCTCACTGGGACTCAGTTTACTGTTGCGGGCTGACCACTGGACGACAATGGCAATAGCTGCAACAATTGCGATCGCCAGCAAATTTATCTTCCGAGTCGGCGATAAGCATTTCTTCAATCCTGCCAACTTTGGCATCATATCTGCCTTGATTCTCACCCCTGATGCTTGGGTTTCGCCGGGACAATGGGGTGAAGAGTGGTGGTATGGGCTATTATTTCTCGGTACTGGTGGCATGATTTTGCAGCGCATTGGTCGCTGGGACACTACAGCAGCTTTTTTGGGTTCCTACTCTTTGCTAGAGGCGATTCGCAATCTCTGGCTGGGTTGGACTTGGGATGTTTACTGGCATCGATTGATGAGTGGGTCTTTGCTGCTGTTTGCCCTATTTATGATTACAGATCCGCGATCAATCCCCAATTCCCGAATTGGGCGCGTAGTTTGGGCAGTTTGTATCGCTGGATTAACTTTTATCCTGCGAAATTATTTCTTTGTTTCCACAGCAGTTTTCTGGGCGCTATTTGCCCTTGCACCGTTGAGCATCCTGCTAGATGGTTTCTGGTTAGCCCCAAGGTTTGCTTGGCAAGAGAAAGATGAGGGAGCAGGGGTAGAACTTCTAACTCCAAACTCCTAACTCCTAACTCAGCACTAAAAAATAGAGGTATAAAAAATGAAGTTTTTTCGACTTTTAACACCATTATTGTTGGCAATTGTAGCTGTTTTGTGCTTTGCACCAGCAGCTTGGGCATTTTGTGGATTTTATGTAGCCAAAGCTGATACAAAACTGTATAACAAAGCTTCTCAGGTGGCGATCGCGCGGGATGGCGATCGCACTATCCTAACAATGGCAAACGACTTTCAAGGCGAAGTCAAAGATTTTGCAATGGTAGTACCAGTGCCAACGGTGCTGCAAAAAGAACAAGTTCGCGTCACTGAACCCAAGATTATCGAGCGCCTAGATGCTTTTAGTGCGCCGCGATTGGTGGAATATTTTGACCCAGATCCTTGTGCCCCAGTTTACGAAAGAGAGTTATCAGCAGTACCAGCGCCAGCAGCAGCCAGAAGTGAGGCAGGGAGTGCAAGGGGCGATGCTAGTTTGGGTGTGAGGGTCGAAGCACGTTTTAACGTTGGCGAATACGACATTGTGATCCTCAGTGCGAAAGAATCTGGCGGATTGGAAACTTGGCTAAAACGCAGTGGCTACAAAATCCCCAGAGGTGCGAAACAGTTACTTCAGCCTTATATTCGCTCCTCAATGAAATTCTTTGTTGCTAAAGTCAACTTGGATAAATTTGAGCAATCTGGCTATCAGTTCCTCCGTCCACTACAAATTTCCTACCAATCGCCTAAATTCATGCTGCCAATTCGTTTAGGCATGATCAATGCTACGACAGAGCAGGATTTGATTGTCTACATCCTCTCGCCTCAAGGACAGGCAGAAATCACCAACTATCGGACGGTAAAAATTCCCTCCGACGCCAATATTCCCTTATTTGTCAAAGATGAATTTGGTGAATTTTACAAATCCATGTTTCAAACTATCTACACCAAAGAAGACAGGAAAGTTGGTTTTTTAGAATACGCTTGGGATATGGGTAGTTGCGATCCTTGTTCTGCTGAACCCCTGACTCCAGAAGAACTCAAGCAAGCAGGCGTATCTTGGCTAGATGATAATTCTACAAGTAATGTGCCAGTACCCCCCAGTTTTCGTCGTCCCTCTCCTAGAAGTAACGTCTTCATCTCTCGATTGCATATTCGCTATACCCGCGACAAATTCCCTGAAGACTTGATATTTCAACAAACTGCCAACACTGAATCTTTTCAAGGACGCTATGTTTTACAACATCCGTTCCAAGGGGAACTCAAATGTCAGGCTGGTAGACAATATAAGCAGTCTTTACCCAAACGTTTTGAACAAGAGGCGCAAACTCTAGCTAAACTAACCAACTGGAAAATCCAAGATATTCGCAACAAAATGAAGTTGAGTGTAGGTAATCTGCGATATTCTTGGTGGGAAAATGTCCTATCCTGGCTGGGATTATATTAAGGAGAGTGAGGAGTAAGATAAAAATCAAATCTGATACAGCAGAATTCATAATTCTGAATTCAGGAGTAAAACCCGCTTTATATCTGGGTAAAAGACTTAGCTTGTGTACCTCTCTAACTTGAAATCTGCTGTAATTTCCTTTCCTTACTTTTTATGATTTGTTGAAGAAGAATTCAGGAGTCAGAATCAATTAGTGGGGGATTCAAACCCACCACTTTCTTGTTGACCACTAAATATTCTCTTTCAGAGACACTGCGCTTTCCTATTTAGTGGGGGTGCAAAAACGCCGTTTCTTCATCCGCCAGTTACACAGAATTCAATTTTGAATTCTGGCTCCTGACTTCTGAATTTTGTTTTGATAAAAAGTAAGGTGTTGTTAGAAGTACTCCTTACAGAACCTCTAATATCTCGATTAAGCTAATCTTAATTATTGATATCGCTCCGTTTTTTCCGATTTAATAACCCAGACATATTTATTCCTGTTACCAGCAAACCAATCAGTCCCAATCCATTAAAAATTGGGTAAATTGCTTCTAAATGTAAGATTTCTCCTGTATGAATTCTTAACAGTAAACTAGAAGACAACCCAGTATTAATTGGCCATTCCTTAACAATAGTCGTCAAAATTCCCGTCAATACAGTTAACATTAAAGGTAGACAAATTATGATACCAATCGTGCGGTGATACTTACGAAATGATCGTTTCATAGTCATTTTTCAGAAAGGTTATTATTTTTATACTAGTGATTATTAAAATTAGGTGTTGCTGAATTATGGAAGAATCATGTTTTTTTCCTGCATTTTTGAGTTTTCGATGTATATTTTTACCTTTGTAAACTTATTCTATAAATAAGTATAGGATTAAGTGATATATTTATCTAGAAGAGACTAGCTGCATAAATGTTGCTATTAATGCTGGCAAAAAGCAGACTATTCACTTTTATAAATTACAGCTTAATAATGAATCGAGGAGTTTTACAATGAAGCGTTTTCAACTAATGTCGAGCGTTGCGGGTATAAGCTTGCTAGCTTTGGTAGGCTGCAACAGTCCCGAACAACCTACTACCCAAACCACCCCACAGGTGACTCCTAATGCTAGCGCAGCATCAGCCCCAGCGACAACATCCACTATAAGTAATAGTAGTTTATTAACTATAGTATCCAAAACTAAAGCCGCAGTTACATCTGGCAACTTTGTTGAAGCTAAAAAAGAATTTGACAAATTTGAGGATGCTTGGAAAGAAGTTGAAGACGGTATCAAAGTTAAATCTCGTAATAATTATGAAACTATAGAGACAAATATGGATCAGGTTACAGGAGAACTTAAAGCTTCTAAACCCCAAAAAGACAAATTATTGACAACATTGCAGTCATTAGAAAAAACTATTACTGCTGTTTCAAAATCTTAACTAAATACGCATTCAAGTCATTTTGAATGCATCGCGGCTCTTTCTACCTTGAATGTACTCATAGGGTAAGGATAAGAGCAGTAAATTGACGAAAGGTAATTCTTTCGGGTGTTGTTATACGCAATACTAAGATATTCTTGCTTTCTTCGCCAAGATTGTCATGGTTCAATTCGATGAACAGCTACGCCGCTTAGTTACAGAAGCCTGTGGACACCAACCTGGAAGCCCTCAGCGTCAGAAGCTGCTCACGCAAATTATTCGCTTGACAGCAAGTAGACTCTGGAGGGAAAATACTACCTACTATCAAGATGCACTACAACAAACTTGGTTGTATTTCTGTCGCAATGTTTGTGAAGGTTTGACAGGCCAAACTTACGATCCCAATTATGGCAGTGTGATCACCTGGCTGAATGCTTACCTAAAACGGAGACTACAAGACTTTTACCTTAACCAGAACCGAGAACAAGCCACAACAGTCTCTCTGAGAATTCGTCAGTCTACATCTGGTGGAACAAGTGAAACTATTGATCCTGTAGATAACCTACCGGCTAGCCCCCAAGCACCTCCGATTTTGGAAGACTTGGAGATATGGACGAAGACAGATTCGGATGGGGAACTGCGCGCTACTTACATTAAAGGACGTCCAGATGTGAATTGTCAGGTGTTAATTCTCAAACGCTTACCCCCAGAAGTTAGCTGGAAAGATTTATCTGAGGAATTTGGGTTGTCAATTCCGACATTAAGCAGTTTTTATCAACGCCAATGTTTACCGCGTTTGCGTAAGTTTGCAGAATTGGAGGGATTATTATGATCGGTGCTGTTAGCGAATAGCTAGGGTTGAGCCAGTGCTGAGTCAGAAGTATTACTGATGAATCTTCTCACTTTCAGCCGAGGTATTCATTCCTCGGAATTAATTTTATGCCTAAGCCTAGTTAATTTTACTTTTTACTCAGCACTATTTCGGTGGTTTTTTGTTTAAGGTTTGCGATCGCCTTTTAACTATACTTTGCTAATCAAGTTTCACTGCGATCGCAAAAAATAAGAAGATTGTCCAAGCTCAAAGATTGGTGAGGGATGGGAATGGTAACATTACCCTGTTAACCTAATAGTTCATCCTATGTGTTTCTGGTTATCACCTCCCTCTCGTCATTGCTTATGGCTAAAACAACTAGGATTTTTGGTGCGAATTCTGTAAAGTTTAAAAGCAGGAGTCGGGAAGCGGCAAGGACGCGCTGGCTCACCCCCCTAGTTCACTTTTTACGTTTGCCTTTGTACTTCCTGGTCGCTTTGCTATGCATTGTCGGTTCACCAGTGCTAGCAAAAGTTCCTAATTCAATCAATTCTTCATCCCAACTGCCAATAAACACTCTGACATCGCTGGCTGTACCCACTGATGCCGCCTCACTCCTAGAGCAGGGCAAAGTTTTATACAGTACTGGCAAATTTGCCAAAGCTGTAGAAGTGTTACAACAGGCTGTCCAAATATATAAGCAGCAAGGGGAGAGCCTTGCACTAGCAGTGACACTGAGTAATCTTTCCCTAGCTTCCCAGCAACTCGGTGCATGGAGTCAGGCGCAGCAGGCAATTACAGAAAGCTTAAATTTACTCAAAGGACTGGGTAAAAACCAAAATCTGCAAATATTTGCCCAATCACTAGATATTCAAGGTCGTCTGCAATTGGCAATGGGACAGTCTGAGGCGGCTTTGGCAACTTGGCAGCAGACAGAAGAAATTTACAAACAAGCAGATGATAAAAGTGGCATGGTGCGATCGCTAATCAATCAAGCACAGGCGTGGCGCACCCAAGGATTTTACCCGCGGGCGATCAAAACACTCGCTCGAATAAGTCAGACGTTAAAATCTCAACCAGATTCTATAGAAAAGACAGTGAGTTTGCGATCGCTCGGTGATGCCCTTTTGGTATTGGGCGATTTGAAAAACTCACGCAAAGCATTAGAACAAAGTCTGATCATTGCTCAAAATCTACAATCAAGTGCTGATATTGCGGCTAGTCTGTTCAGCTTGGGGAATAATGCCCGTAAACAAAACCAAAAGGAACAGGCGATCGCCTATTATCAACAAACAGTCGCAGTATCTCCCTCACCTTTAACAAAAGTTCAAGCAGAACTCAATCACCTGGGACTACTGATTAAAGATAAAGAATGGGCAAAGGTTCAAACTCTTTTGCCGTCGATTGAGTCCCGCCTCGACCAACTCCCCCTCAGCCGTGCGAGTATTTACGCTCAGGTTAACTTTTCGCAAAGTTTGGCAAAAGTCAAGAGTGGTGTATTACAAGCATCCAGTCAGAGTTTTTACTCAGGATTAAGTACAAAAGACTCAGCAAAATTACTTGCTAGTGCCATCCAGCAATCCCGCAGTTTAGGTGATAAGCGGGCAGAGGCTTATGCTCTGAAGAGTTTAGGCGGCTTGTACGAAGAAAGCAGACAGTGGTCACAAGCGCAAGACTTGACCAGGCAAGGATTAGCTTTGGCACAAAGTAGCAATGCACCAGAAATTACCTATAGCTTGGAGTGGCAGTTAGGTAGATTGCTTTGGGCACAAAAAAATATTAATGGTGCGATCACCGCTTATGATGCTGCTGTAGACACTCTTGAGTCTCTCCGCAGAGATTTAGTAGTAAATAAAGATGTAGTCAACCAGGATGTACAATTTGACTTCCGCGACAGTGTAGAACCCGTCTACCGCCAGTCAGTAGAGTTACTGCTGCAATCTCAACAGGGAAAACCAAATGAAAAAATATTGGAAAAAGCACGCGAACGGATTGAATCACTCCAACTAGCAGAATTAGACGACTTCTTTCAGGAAGCTTGTCTGCAAGGTCAGAAAGTAGCCCTCGATCGAGTAGTAGACAAAGATAATTCCAAGGCTGCCATCCTTTATCCAATTATTCTTCGTGACGAACTCCAGGTAATTGTCAAAATTCCTAAACAACCTCTGCAAAGCTACAGTAACAAAATTTCCCAAGGAGAAGTAGAGAAACTCTTAATAGAACTGCGAAGAAATCTTGTCGATCCAACTGCTACTAAGATCGTCCAAACCCAATCGCAAGAAGTTTACAGCTGGCTGCTTAAACCCATTGAGTCACAATTGCAAAAAAGTGGCGTCGATACTTTAGTGTTCGTTCTAGATGGCCCATTACGCAATTTACCAATGGCAGCTCTCTACGATGGTAAACAATACTTGATAGAGAAATATGCGATCGCCCTGAGCGTCGGTCTACAACTCCTCGACCCAAAACCGCTGGTAAAACAGCAGCTTCGAGCGCTAACCGCAGGACTGACTCAGCCGCCGCCAGGATATCCCAAGTTTGCACCATTGCTGGCGATCAAATCTGAATTTGACGGTATTGTTAAAGCAGGAGTTTCAACAACCAGCCTACTGGATGGAGATTTTAAGAAAAAGAATTTGGAAAGTGAAATTGGTGCTGCTTCATTCAACATAGTGCATTTGGCAACCCACGGTCAGTTTAGTTCTCGTCTTGAAGAGACTTTTATTTTAGATTTCGATGGTCAGATCAATGTCAAAGATTTTGATACTCTCTTCCGCAGTCAGGGTAAAACCGTAGTAGAATTATTAGTTTTGAGTGCTTGCCAGACAGCAACAGGAGACAGCCGTGCAGCACTCGGTCTAGCAGGAGCAGCTGTCCGAGCCGGGGCACGTAGTACCATAGCTTCCCTGTGGCAAATTGATGATGAATCAACAGCGATGTTTGTTAGTGCTTTCTATCGAGAACTCAAGAGTGGCAAAATCACCAAAGCCGAAGCAGTCCACCGTGCCCAGCTACAACTATTGAAACATCCCAACTATAGAGCGCCAAGCTTTTGGTCTGCCTATGTATTGATTGGCAATTGGTTGTGATTTGGGGAGCCAATCTTCGTAAGCGATCGCTCAAATTGTACGCTCAAAATTTGGCAAACTATCTGCTAGTTGATAAGCCGCTTTTAGCGGCTTGAAACTATCTTGATAAAAGTATAAATACTCAAAAGCTCTATCTCATATATCATTTCAATATACAATCTTTTAATTTTATGGGATATTTTTACCTAATCCCCAGTCCCCAATTCTCTTTTTCCAGTATTCAATTTTGTGGCATAAATTTATTGAATGCGGGTGATATATACATAGCAGCATTGAACCCTAGAAATTGACTTATGAATAACTCCACCTATCAGCTAGATGATTTCGCTTTAACATTGCCGATTTCCCAAACAGCTCGCATAACTGCCCAGCAATTTGCTAACCAGCAACCAAATCTTGAAAAAGCAGAGCAAGTCCGGCTGAATACTTTAGCTGTATGGGTGGTGAATGACTACTTGCAGATGATGGATATTCCTACCGATCTTCAAGCTAGTGACAGTTGGAACCCGATCATGCGCCTTTGTGGGGATGTCGCTGATTTAGAAGTGCCCTCGATTGGCCGTCTGGAGTGTCGCCCTGTCCATCTGCATCAGCAGATATGTTCTATTCCTCCAGAAACTTGGGAAGAACGGGTGGGTTATTTAATAGTTCAATTTGATGAATCGCTCGAAGAAGCAAGGCTGCTTGGTTTTATCCCTAGTGTGACCACTGAAATAGTTCCTTTAGGGCAACTGCAACCATTGGAAGCGTTTATTGACCACATCTGGCAACTGCGTCAATCCCCACTTAATTCATTAGTGACTTTGAGTCAGTGGTTTGCTGGTATATTTGAGACGGGCTGGGAAACTATTGAATCGCTGTGGAACGTGCCAGAACTCAGGCCAACTTATGCCTTTCGCAGTATTGGAACTTTGGAATTAGATGCCCTTAAACAACCAGAATCAATTACTAAACGGGCAAAAGTGATTGATTTAGGTATCCAAATCCACAACCAACCTGTGATGTTGATTGTGGAAATCAGCCCTGAAAAAGATCAACAAACTAGTATTCATCTCCAATTGCACGCCACTGGAAATCAAATCTACTTACCACCAGGAGTTCATCTCACTGTTATAGATAGTTCAGGAGCAATATTTTTAGACGCTCAATCTAGAAAATCAGACAACTACATTCAGTTGCAGTTTCGTGGTGAACCCACAGAGCAATTTAGTGTTAGGGTAGCCTTGGATAATACCAGTATTACCGAATATTTCCGAATTTGAAATATGTAGCTATCTTCCTTCTTTGTCAGTAATTTATTAAGTGATAATTCATTAATTGAAAATTAAAAATTAAAAATCCAAGCCAGCTTTTGGGGATTTTGAAAAAAATCTGTAGACACTTGTGAAGCTTGCGATCGGACATTAGAACAGGGCACGATCTTGCATGGGGAAATAGCGACGGTTATGGGTAAATTAGTGGCGATCAAATTTGGAGAAGGTAGTTTTGAGCAGGGGTTTGCTGTCACTCTCCAAATTGGTGAAGAACACGAGCGTGCTGCAACAGAAATCACCGGGAGGCTACCTTCATTCCCGGAAATGCCGCTCTACTATAGTCATTGGCAGTCTAGTTATCGACAGATAGGCAATCGTTATCGCCTCCATGCTGACCAAATGCAGGTGACGAATGTATCGATGGTTCAAGACTGCGAAAACGCTTCTCATATTTTGCGGGCACGCTTTAATACCTGGCTGCGAGCAGAGGAGTTTCGCCCTTTGAGGGAAAAATGGTTAGAAAGATTATCGTCCAGCGACGAAATACGGGTGATTCTGCAAACAGAAAATAGCCAATTGCAGCTATTACCCTGGCATCTGTGGGACTTGTTAGATCGCTATCCCAAAGCTGAAATTGCCCTTTCTTCACCATCTTACGATCGCATTCACAAGCCACGCACTCTCAATCAATTAGTCAATATTTTGGCAATTGTGGGCAATAGTAAAGGGATTGACACCCAAGCTGATCGAGCTTTACTGCAACAGTGTAGTAATGCAGAGGTGAGCTTTTTGGTAGAACCACAACGTAAGGACTTGACTGAGCATCTTTGGGGAAAAAACTGGGATATTCTTTTCTTTGCCGGACACAGTTCGAGTCAAGGAAATGGAGAAAGCGGACGAATTTACCTGAATAGAACTGATAGTCTTACCATTGGCGAGTTAAGGTACGCTCTCAAAAAAGCCATTGAAAATGGTTTGCAATTAGCTATATTCAACTCTTGTGATGGATTGGGATTGGCGCGAGAATTAGCTGATTTGCAAATTCCTCAAATGATCGTCATGCGCGAACCCGTCCCAGACCAGATTGCCAAGGAGTTTTTAAAGTATTTTCTCCAAGGCTTTGCCAATGGCGAGTCTTTGTATCAAGCGGTACGCCAAGCGCGGGAACGCTTGCAAGGACTTGAGGATAAATTTCCTTGTGCAACTTGGCTACCAGTGATTTGTCAAAATCCGGCACAGATTCCACCGACTTGGGATGAATTAATATCTGCAAAATCTGAAGATGAAGATGAAGCGAATTTACCTTTATCTAACAGACGCAGATTTAAAACAACTGTGTTATCCAGCTTGGCAGTCACAATCTTAGTTTGTGGCGTAAGATTGCTGGGATTGCTGGAAAATCCTGAGATTCAAGCCTTTGACCTGATGATGCGATCGCGCCCCCCAGAAGGACTCGATCCCCGACTGTTGATCATCACAATTGACGATGACGATCTGGCTACTCAAAGACAAAATGGCGAGTCCTTGATTGGAGCTTCTATTTCTGAAAAATCTCTCAATAAACTCTTAGCAAAACTGAATCAATACCAACCCCGCGCGATCGGCTTGGATATCTACCGTGATTTTAAAGCCACACAACCAGATTTAATTACTCGTCTCCAAAAAACTCACAACTTGATTGGCGTATGTAAGGGGAGCGATGCCACAGAAAATATCCCAGGCAATGGACCGCCACCAGAAATTCCCACAACACATTTAGGATTCAGTGACTTTATTGATGATCGTGATGGAGTTATCCGTCGGCATCTTCTGTTCATGAAGCAAGAGCCGACATCATTGTGTCCTGCTCGCTATGCCTTCAGTTTCCAACTAGCCTCTCTTTATCTGCAACCTTTAGGAATTCAAACAAAGTTCACCCCTGAAAATAATTTGCAGTTGGGTAAAATTATTTTTCCAAATCTGAAATCTCATACTGGCGGCTATCAAAATATTGATGCTATCGGTCAAATCTTGCTCAACTACCGTTCTTCAAAAGAAATAGCCCAACAGGTAAAGCTAACCAAATTTTTATCTAGTCCGATTGACGCCAATGCTATCAAAGATCGGATTGTTCTGATTGGTGTGACTGCAAAGGGGGATTCTCCAGACACCTGGCCGACACCTTATGGCATTCCTTTAGATGAGCAAATGCCAGGAGTACTGGTACAAGCTCACATGGTCAGCCAGATCCTTAGTGCAGTCCAGGATGGGCGGCCGTTGCTGCGAGCTTGGTCATGGTGGGCGGAGGTAATCTGGATTTGGGGCTGGTCTTTGATCGGGGGAATACTGGTTTGGCGTAAGCTTTCGTTACCCTGGTTGGCATTGGCAATCGGTGTTACTTCTAGCGTTTTGTATGTAGTTTGCTTTGGTCTGTTAATTTCAGGTGCTTGGGTACCTTTTGTACCGTCGGCTTTATCGCTTGTAGCTATGGCGAGTTTGATGTCAATTTATAATCATTCAAAAACAAAAATCCGGGCGGGGAATAGAGAATAGGGAAGAAGCAAGGGAGCAGGGGAGCAGGAAAGAAGTTGCCAGTAAGTTTTTTCCCCTCCGCCCCTCTGCCTCTTTTCAACGCCCAATCTAAAATCCTAAAATCTTATGAGGTCAGGTTTCTATGAATTTAAATTCACAACCGATAAAACTGTTTTTAGTAGTAGCTTTTAGTTGTACAAGTTTATTAGTTAGCCTAACTCCAATACTGGCAAAACCAACTCCTAATCGCTCTGACGCTAAGACAACCCTTGCTCAAGCCACAACTTTTACTCAACCTCCAATTCCAGATAGCCCACCTCCTGGAGGTCGTGTTCGTGGTGGAGCAAAGCGCGGGGGGCCTAGTGGATGTCCTCCACCTAAAATTGACTTGACTGCTTTAGTGCCCTTTATTCAGGAAGCTAATTCAGTGATTAATGTCTGGGCACAAACAACAGTAGAACATCCAAGTTGGTTTTTCTATGTGCCATATACTAAAGATTCGCCATATACAGTTGAATTTGTGCTGCAAGATCCAGACGCTAATGAGGTATACAAAAAAGCGATCGCTTTATCGGATAAGCCCGGAGTTATCCGTGTTTCTTTGCCTAGCACTGCTCCCGGTTTAGCAGTAGATAAACAATATCGTTGGTTTTTCACCATTAATTGTGACAAGCAACAGAATGCTCCCCCAACTTTTGTTGAAGGGGTAATAAAACGAGTCAACCTCAGTCAAGCAACAGTCAAAGAAATAGAAACAGCAGAACCTCTAAAGCGCTATGCTATCTATGCTCAAAATGGGATATGGTACGAGGCATTGACGACGTTGGCGGAACTGCGTCAAAAAAATCCTCAAGATCCAGCCCTGAAATCAGAGTGGCAAAATTTGTTAAGCAGCATCCGCTTAAATGATGTTGCCGAAGAACCCATTCTTCCAGGAACACCTTAAACGCGGAAAATAATGTTTGGTTAAGCAAAAATTTTGATGTAGAGAGGTTGCAATACAACATCTCTACATAGGTGTTGTTTAGTTTGCAGCAGCACTTACTAAACCATTGTGCCTGAGCAAAGCGATCGTACTTGGTTCACGACCCCGGAAAGTTTTAAACACTTCCATTGGATGCTTGCTACCACCGAGTGCTAGCACCGTATCCCGATAACGCTGACCTGTAGCTTTTATAGCTTCCTCATTTTCAAACCCAGCTTCTTCAAAGGCGGCAAAAGCATCAGCACTAAGTACTTCAGCCCATTTATAACTGTAATAACCTGCTGCATAACCACCCTCAAAAATGTGCCCAAAAGAACACAATACTGAATCTTCTGGAAGTGGTGGTAAAACAGTAGTAGTCTTGGCTATGCGATGACGCACATCTGCTGGAGTTTCATTACTACCCGAACGATAGCGGTAGTGTAATTCTAAATCAACACTGCTAAGGTGAATTTGCCGTAACATACCAGTACCACTCATATAATTACGCGCCGCTAGCAGCTTTTGATAATAATGCTCTGGTAGGGCTTCTCCAGTTTTGTAATGTTTAGCCATGCCAAACAAAGTGGGTCGCTCATAACACCAGTTTTCCATAAACTGACTGGGTAGTTCCACTGCATCCCATTCTACATTATTAATACCTGCGGCTCCAGAATAGTCAACCTTGGTGAGCATGTGGTGCAATCCATGACCAAACTCGTGGAATAAAGTCTCTACTTCATAGAAAGTCATCAAACTCGGTTTGCCATCTACTGGGGGAGTTTGGTTACATATCAAATAAGCCACAGGCAACTGGATGGCAGTTGCACCATTTCCAGTTTTGGCACGATTGATGCATACATCCATCCAAGCACCACCGCGTTTTTCTGCTGGACGGCTATAGGGGTCTAAGTAGAAGTAAGCGATGGGAGAACCAGTTTCATCGGCTATTTTGAAATAACGGACATCCTCATGCCATACTGGGGCTTTACCATCGGCAGGGGTTACTGTAACACCAAATAGCCGCTTAACAAGTCCAAACAAGCCATCTAGCACTTGGGGAAGGGGAAAGTAGGGACGTAATTCTTCAGCGGTAAAGGCAAATTTTGCTTCTCGTTGGCGTTCTGCCCAAAAGCTGATGTCCCAATGTTTTAAATCTTGATATTCTTCTCCATAAAATGCAGCAAAAGCTTGGAGTTCTTTTAAGTCTTTGACAGCAGCATCATAACTGGCCTGGCGTAGTTCTTCTAATAGTGCTTCGACTGCCTCAACATTAGGAGCCATTTTACTTGCAAGGCTCAACTCGGCAAAACTTTTAAAGCCAAGTATATCTGCGAGTTCTTGCCGTAACTCCAAAATACGTACAATTAACGGGTTATTATCTAAATCGCCACTAGAAGCGCGAGTGATATGAGCTTTGTAGAGCTTTTGGCGCAAATCTCGACGGGTACTGTGTTGCATGAAAGGGCCGTAACTGGGAAAGTCTAAAGTAATGCGCCAAGGGCCATTTTCTGGTGTGGCATTCTCTTCTTTTGCCGCACGTGCAGCTTGGGCAGCTAAACTCACCAAACTTGGTGGTAAACCGTCAATTTCCGCTTTTGTAGTCAGGGTTAAGCTAAAGGCTTTCGTGGCATCAAGTACATGGTTAGAGAATTTAGTAGAAAGTTCTGCCAACTCCATCTGAATGGCGTTAAAACGCTCTCTTGCTTCTCCTTTTAAGCCAACACCAGAAAGTTCTGCATCTCGAATGGCGGCTTCTACAATGCGCTGTTGGGCTAATTCTAAAGTTGCCCAACTATCACTGCTACGGAGTGCCTTAAAAGCATTGTAGATGGGTTGGCTTTGACCGAGTTTGTTGATAAATTGTACAACTAGTGGCTGTACGATTTCATGAGCTTCGCGCAGTTCCGGGCTATTTTTAACACCCATTAAATGATTTACCACCCCCCAACTCCAGGTAAGCCGTTCTGTCAGCTTTTCTAAGGGTTCTACTAAACCAATCCAAGTCGGCTGTACGCAAGCCTCTAAGGTGGTAAGTTGCCGATCGAGTTCTGCTAGCAACTGATTGAAGGCTGGTACTACTCGTTCTGGTTTAATCTCTGCAAAGGGAGGTAAACCAGTACCTTGGAGTAAGGGATTATCGGAAATAATGGTACTTGCACTCATGGTTTTGTGTGAACTGCGAACGAAAAAAAATCATTGTTGATTTTTATTTATATATCTTCTAATGTAACGAGCGCTGTGCTATTTAGTATTGCCATTGTGTCAAAAAGGTAAAAAAAACGATAATTCCTCACAAAAGTATGCCGATAGGACTATTTTGTTTAGTTTATGAAGTTGCGATCGCATATAGTCGGTGCTTCGCATCGGTAGCAGGGTGCATTCACCCACTTCAACCTGACTAAAGGCGATCGCAAAAAGACACGATGGTGTAATATGTCAAACAGCTAACTCGTCCGTCAGCATGGGCGTTACCTGGAAAGCGCAGTTTCAGCCCAAGAATTCCACCTTTTCAAGGCGTGGAAGCATACAAATTAACTGAGCGTCAGCCAGTGTCCTTACCAAACCAAAAAGGAAGGCTCCATATTTCCATATTTATGATATTATTTGGCAACTCATCTTTTTACTCGTAAAATCGAAGACAAGATCAAGGTCAGTAGAAAAGAGTCCCTAAATTAATGAATACGTTAATCAGTCAGGGTGGAAGAGCTATCACTAAATTTCAGGTGGTAGACCGGATAAACGATATCGCGTGGCAAGCTCACCAAGGCAGCGTTGCGGCGATTATTCAGCTATTGAATGAAAAGCTAGCCCAGTCTTGTGTCAGAACTAGAGCCATTTTTTCTGATGGTGTCTTACAAATTCTGTGCGAGGCAGCTAAAGTAGAGCAACTAGAACAATCTTCCCTGGTAGAACAAATCCAGCAAATTCTTGAGTCTATCGCCCCGCGTCACATTCGCCGCGTCAAGATCAACAGTCGGATTGTTCGAGAACAACAATTGCTGTGGTTAAAAGAAATAGATAGCGATCGCGAGAATCAATTGCTTTGGTCACAGGAAATTACATTAATTCAGCCAAATATTGTAAAGCAATTAATTAAAGATTTCACAGAAGCTCAAGCTGAACTAGGAAAACCAAATTATCCTAAAACTCAAGTCTCTCGTCCTTTAGTACTCATTAACAAAGAAAAATCCAAAAATAAACCTAAAACAAAGATATTAGCAGCAGCTGGTTTATGCTCACTGTTGTTACTTAGTTGGGTTGTTTATGCCCAGCTAGGTAATAAACTGAAAAGCCTAATACAACCAGAAACTTCCAAATCTTTAACTACAGAAAATACTAATGATAGGAAAGCCCAAACACCATCTCGCGCTCCTAACAATAGCTTTTTTGAGCCATCTGACGATCCATTTCAAATATCTGTGCGAATTGCCAACCAAGCTTCTGCGTCTGGCAAAACAGCTACAACCTCAACTCAGTGGTTAGAGATTGCTGCTAAGTGGCAACGGGCTTCAGATTTAATGAGTACGGTACCACAAACCCACAGCCGTTATCAAGAAGCTAAGATTCGGACTCAACTTTATAAAAAATACAGTGAGGCGGCACAGAAAGAAGCTGATAAGAGCAAATCTTAGTTTTTTCTGATTGGAAGACTTCGATTAGTAATTAGTATTCCAGCAGTAGGCAATAGATTATTTACTTTACTTATCACGCTTCATCTAAGTGCGTAAAACAGATTTCAATGGCTAACGTTTTTCTTGGGGAATAGGAGTAAATTCCCCACTTGATAATATTAGTTGTACTACCGAATAGGCGCGAAAGGATTCTGGATAATACATATTTAATTTCTGAATATATATATAAATCGACCTTATTGCGAATAAAGTCGATTGAATCAAGCGGATTCATTCTGTGGTCAATCTAAAAGGTGTATATCCCCTAACTCAGGAGTTCTCCTGTTTCTTGCAGGGAGTGCAAGCGGCGGTAAATACCCTCGTGACGCAAGAGTTCATCGTGGCTACCCACTTCTACAATCTTTCCTTGCTCTAGAACGACAATTTTATCGGCTTCCCGGACTGTGCTTAAACGGTGGGCAATAATGATGGTGGTGCAAGTGCCCTGAATCGATCGCATCGCTAGCTGAATAGAACGCTCAGACTCATAATCTAAACTAGAGGTAGCTTCGTCAAAAATCAGCACGTCTGGTTCCACTAACAACGCCCTAGCAATTCCTAAGCGTTGTCTTTGTCCTCCCGATAACCTGACACCTCGTTCTCCCACGACAGTGTAATAACCTTGGGGTAAGTGCTGCACTACTTCATCGACTCTGGCAATTCTACAGGCTTCCTGAACCTGCTCCAAACTGGCATTCGTTTTGCCATAAGTCAGGTTATCCAAGATAGTACCGTTGAAAACGTCTACTTCTTGGTGAACGATCGCTAACCTTCGTCTATACTTACCTACATTCAAAGTGCGAATATCTTGACCATCAATCAGAATTTGACCTGCTTGAGGTTCAAAATACCGCAACAGTAATTTCACTAAAGTAGACTTACCAGAACCGGAACGCCCCACTAATGCCACTGTTTGGTATGGCTCAATTAACAAGCTGATATCTTGCAAAACTTGACGGTTGGCATCATATCCAAAACTAACGTGTGACAACTCAACTTTTCCAGTAAATTTATAAGGTGATTCTGTCTGGTTGCTCTCTTCTAAAAGACTAGCTGAATCAGATGCAGTTGGCTCTTGGAGAAATTCGTGAAACCGCAGCATCGCAGAATAACGACGAGCAAAAAGTTCTGCCAAATTGTTAATAGGTTCTAATTCGGCATAAGCCATGCTAGAAAGAGTTAAGGTCATGACAAAGTGACCGAGAGAAATTCTACCGTCTACGGTTGCTGCTAGAGTCAAACCCAGGATAGTAAATACGCAAAACTGAATTACAGTCCTTTGCCAAGTAGCCAGTTTTGTATAACCTTTGTGGACACGATACTCAACCACCATTAGTTCACGATCCAAACGTTGCTTTTGCCGCTTCAGTTCGTTTGCTTCTGTGGCAAATGCTTTCACCGTTTTGATGTTGGTAATCAGTTCAGAATTGCGACTTTCAGTATCCTCTCCATATTTATCCAGAATAGTTTCGTGCCAAATTAGCTGCTTTAAATCCTTCAAGCTAAAGCTAAGAATAACTACAAAGGAAATCAGATATAAAATCGCAATTCGCCACTCAATCACTAAGATAAAAACGAAAATTCCCAGCACCCGAACTAGTTTAGGAATCAACTGTCCAGCAATTTCGGGGTATGTAAAAGTGTGGTTAGTAAGACCTCTAGCTATTCTTCCAGCAATGCGTCCAGGATTATTTTGATCATAAAATTCTAGTGGGAGAGTGAGAATTTTTTCTATAGCTATTTGGGCTTTCTGCCGACGCAACCTTAAGGTTATATCCCAATGAAACCAATGGGTTAACCAGGGTTGTGTTGGCGCTCTCACTACGGTGACAACAAAAACTAAACCCAGTAATACACTCAAAGATAGAGTTTTTGTGACTGGATAATTAGTGATGTCTGAAAAAGTTGCGATCGCACTTTGAATTGGTTTATCCAAAGCTTGACCAGACAAAACGTTTAAAATCTGCCCGATCGCATAAGGAACAACTAAATCAATAATTTCGTAAATGCCGGATGCTGCGATACTAAAAACACTCAGCTTCCAATCAGAGCGAAAGTAATTGACAATATCTTGAAATTTGGCCATGATGCACACCGTCCAAGAGCGCGATCGTAAACTTGGAATTTATATACTACAAACGTACTACAAAATAGTCAAGAGCTAGATGACAAATCACTCTTTGGGAGTAGTTGCTAGTTCTTGAGGGAAAAATTCAAGGTGATAGCGGTAGAGAGCAACTGGTTGAGAATCAGCTTTAAAATAATCTGGATCTTGGGGTGAAAGATAGACAGCAGTAACTTGATCTGCCTCAATCGCCGGATTAGATGTTGGAAGTTTATGATAAGCCGTAGTAGATTCTACAGAGTTAAAATAGGGGCGTAAACCGCCTTTAAATAGTTGTTGAAACACTTCTGTGGTGATGAACTTGCCATTAGGGGTAGTTTCTGTGACCCGTGCAGTTACAATAGAAACTAGTTGGCGACTGCTACGCAAGAACGTAATTTGACGATTAGGTGAATCTGGATCTACTTTGACTAATAACACTGCTTCATCCCCTAAATAAGCTCTTGCCAAATTCAAACTATTAAATGCTCTATCTGCTAAAATGGGGGATTTGTAATCTCTCTGAGGAAATATTTTTAACCCAGCAATAGATGGTTGCTCTTTCACAAATCTTACTACAAAACTCACGGGCTGATTTAATTGTCGGCGATTACCTTCAAACCCTGGTGTTACAATCTCTGGTGCTAAAGGTGCAGCTAAATCTACTAAGGTACTTGTGACTTTCCAAGTACCAGCCATCCATTCAGGGTAAACTAAATCACCTGAAGTCGGTTGCACTGAAGTTAGTTTTTCCCATTGGGGAAAATTTGCTAATCTTTCAGATAACTCTCCTGCAAAAGCTTCACCACCCCACAATAGGAAAAAAAACAGCAAGCAAAAACTCCAAATTACCTTGATTACAAGCATTAACAGTTTTGTATTTAATGTTTATTATTTATCGATTAAAAATTAAAACTTTATAGTAAGATAATTAGCCCTATCCCGAATTTATAGTGATAGCATGACATTGGCATTAGGCATGATCGAAGTTTATGGCGTTCCCACTGCTGTGGAAGTGGGAGATGCTATGTGTAAAGCTGCCCGTGTAACCCTTGTTGGTTATGAAAACACTGATTTGGGACGAATTACCGTGTTAATTCGAGGAGTTATAGGCGAGGTGAATGTAGCAGTGACAGCAGGATTAAATGCAGTGCTGCAAGTTGACGGTGGCGAGGTACTTTCTTGTCATATTATTCCTCATCCCCACGAAAATTTAGAATATATTTTACCGATTCATCGCAGCGCTAATATTGAGCAGTTCAGTGCAGATATCCGATTTCCTCCACCCCTATCAGTTTAGTTGTATTAAATTTCTGCTGGTAAAAGTTCCCAAATTTCCCCATACTTCTCTTTTAGAGTTTTCCAAGCTTCCACTTGTCCTGGTTCATATTCTCCCGGTTTACCCCATTGTAAAAACAGGCTTAAAGCAGGCTCCTGTTTATCATCTAAAAACCGGATGGCATAGGTTGTAAAATTACCTCTTTTCGCTTCACCTGTTTCAAATTTAACCTGAGTGATTTTATCCATATTCAAGTGAAACTCAAAGCCTTCAGTATGCATATTCGCATATTTACCTTTAGGCAATTCTGCATAAAATAACTTTTCTACCTTACCCCGTGCTTCTAAAACAGCAGCGCTACTAGTAACAATTAAACGCAAAGTTCCAAGAGTCTCGCAAGCTTCTAAAAATTCTTTCAAAGTAGTACTCATAAATTGTTATCCTTTGTCAGTTTTTTAACTAATGACTAATGACTAATGATCAATGACTATTTTTCGTATTGTTCATAAGCAGCGACAATACGCTGAACTAGAGGATGGCGCACAACATCTCTTTGGGAAAATTCGCAAAAGGCAATGCCTTCAACGTGTTTTAAAATTTGTAAAGCCACTCCTAAACCTGATTGTTGATGAAGTGGTAAATCAGTTTGTGTCATGTCGCCTGTAATCACCATCCGCGAACGGAAACCCAAACGAGTCAAAACCATTTTCATCTGAGCGGGTGTAGTATTTTGAGCTTCATCGACAATTATAAAGGCGTTATTGAGAGTGCGTCCCCGCATATAGGCGAGTGGTGCAACTTCAATCACACCACGTTCCATTAAACTAGGTACTTTTTCTGGGTCGATGAATTCATAAATAGCATCGTAAAGTGGGCGAAGATAGGGATTAACTTTCTGCTGTAAATCTCCAGGCAAAAAACCAAGTTTTTCACCAGCTTCGACGGCAGGGCGAGTTAAAATTAGCTTTTCAACTTGGTTGGTAAGGAGTGCTTGCACGGCGACAACAACAGCGAGATAAGTTTTGCCGGTACCAGCAGGGCCAATTCCAAAGGTGAGATCGCGTTTACGGAGTGCGTCGATATATTGACGCTGGCGGAAGGTTTTGGCACGGACTTCTTCACCCCGGCGACTTTTGGCGAGGACATCTCGCTGTAAGTCTTGCAGTTCCCCTTGGCGATCGCTATCTATGGCTTGACGAGCTGTTAAAATATCGGCACTGGAAATAGTATTGCCTTTAATCCAGAGGTCTTCAAGCGATCGCACTAATCGAGAAGCCAGATCAATTTGCCCTTCAGTACCGGAAATTACTAATTCCTGCCCGCGTAGCACTAAGGTGGCTCCTGTTTGCCGAGATAAAATTTTGAGATTTTCTTCTCCATCGCCTGCAAGAGCGATCACACTGGTAATATTCGGCAGCTGAATTGTTAAGGCACCTGCCATAGTATTTCTTAATTGGTGAGGATCTGTATTTGACAAAGGTTAATTTTTTCTCGCTAATGGCGAAATTATGCTTTTATTACCTACATTTTGGAAAATTTTTGTAATAAATTAATCGGTTGTAGGGCGTAGAGCTTGCCATCATCCCCTAACCCCTTCTCCCATGTTGGAGAAGAGGAACTGGAGAATTTACTCCCATCTCCCAACATGGGAGAGGGGCTGGGGGTGAGGGCAAAACTCATGCACTCAGAAGATTTCATCTGAAGTTTACACCAATACAAAGCTGTACGCTCCCAATACAGTTCGGTTAACATATTTGTCTCTTGAAGATCCCTCCAACCCCCCTTAAAAAGGGGGGCTTTTTCTCCTCTTTACCCCCTTTTTAAGGGGGTCGCCGCAGGCGGGGGGATCTTATCCGAACCGTATTGTGTACGCTCCTACTGGTAAAGAGTTCAAAAAAAGATTTTTAAATCTTTTTGTTACTTTCCATCTTTATAAAAATTCTGAGCGGAGGTAACAACAACCGCTCAGATTTGCTGTCTAGTTTTAACCTAACGGAGGCGTGGTTTAACAATGGGTTTAGGCCCATCATTTGCACGCGGTTCTCTCTTAGTTGGCGGTGGCGATCGTTCTTCTGTCTCTTCATCAAAAGACATACCCTCGCGGCCTGGAGTGGTGCTGCCGTAGATATCCAGGTATGTTGATTGCCCAGCTGCGGCTGCGGCTGCGGCAATTACTGTACGAATCGCCTGAATATTGCGTCCCCCTCGGCCAAACACTTTTCCTTTATCTGTGCTTTCAAAGGCGATGCGAACCCAAACCCGGTTAAGGGCCTGAGAAATTTCACAATCGACGCTTAATGTCTCTGGAGATTCCAAAAACGGCTGCACCAAAAACCGAACCAGCTCAACATAGTTGGGGCTAGCTGTTGGGAGTTTTGTTCCGAAATTATGATGCGGCTGTTGCACTGACCTGCTCAAAAACATTAGCTTTTACTAGAATGCGACGAACGGTGTCAGTGGGTTGAGCGCCTTGTTGTAGTCGCTTGACGATACCGGGAACGTCTAGTCGCACTTCATCAGTTCTGGGATTATAAAAACCCAATTCTTCTAAGGGACGGCCATCGCGGCGAGCGAGGTTGTTAATGGCGACAATGCGGTAACTTGCTTCCCGCTTTTTACCGAATCTTTTCAAGCGCAGTTTGATCATGGTTGAAGAATCATTCTCTTGTTGTTAGATATTAGTTAGCAACTAATTGGTGAGGAAGTAACTTAAATCTGGCTGCTGCCGAGATATTGAGGGTTAGTTTCCTCTGCTGATAAATTCTGAGGTCGAAATGCTAATTTTAGCACTGCCTAGCATTTGCTGCTATTAGTCCTTTGTCATTGGTTAATGACTAAAGATTGCCAAAGCCTTTTTTCTTTTTATCTTTGGGTTTTTTCTTTTTCGTGGCTGGGGCACCATCATAACCTCGCCATCCGGGGGCTGGGGGACGATTACCAGCACCAGCAAAGGCGTTGCCCATACCGCCACCGCCGAACATTCCCGGCATTCCAGGGAAGCCACCTTGACCCATTTGCTGCATCAGCGATCGCATTTTTTGGAAATCACCCACCAATTTAGTCACATCTGACTCTCTATAGCCGGAGCCAGAAGCAATCCGCCGCCGCCGACTGGGAGAACTAGCTAATAAATCGGGGTCATGGCGTTCTTGGCGAGTCATGGAGTTAATCATCGCCTCACAGCGCTTTAACTGGGTTTCTCCTTGTTTGAGTTGATCGTCTGAAAGCTTGTTCATCCCTGGAATCATCTTGATCAAGCCTCCCAGAGAACCCATGTTCTTTAGCATCCGCAACTGCTTGAGAAAGTCAGTAAAGTCAAACTTTGCTGACAAAATTTTCTCCTGCATTTTCTCAGCATCGGCTAAGTCAAACTCTTCCTGGGCTTTTTCTACCAGGGTTAGCACATCGCCCATACCCAGAATCCGCGATGCCATGCGATCGGGATAAAACGGTTGCAGTGCCTCGACTTTTTCACCCACGCCCACAAATTTAATCGGCGCTCCCGAAATCTTTCGCACCGAAAGCGCAGCACCGCCACGGCTATCACCATCTAACTTGGTGAGAATCGCTCCAGTAATGCCAATCTGTTCATGGAAGGTGCGGGTAAGATTTGCGGCCTCTTGACCAGTCATCGCGTCCACCACCAACAGAGTTTCATGGGGTTGGACAGTCGCTTTGATGCGGGCTAATTCCGCCATCATATCTTCGTCAATTTGCAGGCGACCAGCAGTATCAATAATTACTGTGTTGACACCTTCTGCCCTAGCGCGTTCTACACCTTGTCGGGCAATTTCTACGGGATCGGCGTCGTTTCCTAGTTCAAATACTGGTACGTCAATTTGCTTACCCAACGTTACCAACTGGTCGATCGCTGCTGGGCGATATACGTCTGTCGCCACCAACAAGCAGCTACGCTCTAATTTTTTCAGATGTAAGGCTAACTTCGCGGTAGCTGTGGTTTTACCAGTACCTTGCAACCCAGCCATGAGAATAATAGTAGGCTGTTCCTGGGCTTCTGCGATGGGAACATTTTCTTCTCCCATCACCTGCACCAGTTCATCATGAACAATTTTGATGAACTGTTGGTCAGGTCGCACGCCGGTAATCACCTCGGCTCCCTGTGCCTTGGCTTCGACTTCGCTAATAAAATCTTTGACTACCTGGAGATTGACATCTGCTTCCAACAGGGCGCGGCGCACTTCGCGCAATGCATCTTGAATGTTGGATTGAGAAATTTTGTCCTGTCCCCGCAGTTTTTTCCAGGCGGATTCTAAACGGTCAGATAATGCATCAAACATAATGTAATTACAGGTAGTTCGCCAATGGAGAATTCTAAACCGCCGATGAATGCGATTTGGAATTTCCGCTAAAGTTTTAACGTGCTATCTACCAGCTTAGTATTTTTCACCGCGACTGTAGCAACCAGATACGGATTGGAGATTAGGAACTCTGATGATTGAATATTGGCTACTGCTGCGATCGCTAATTTGTAATATTATCAGTTAGGTAGCTACGCTAGCCAAGATGTCGCAGCAAATCAAAGTATACTCATACTCGATATACCACTCGTCAAATTCATATATTGGTATCGTTCTTGCCGAAAAAGCATTACAGGGTTTACCTGTTGATATTGAACGACGACCGATTTACATACCGAAGGAGCGTGGGATAAAGGTAGTTGACCTGCAAGGACGAAGTGAAAACGCCCTTTTATCGTCGTATCACAAAGAAGATTGTTTGCGGTGGGCGAAAAAGTACGGCATTGAAATTCGGCTCAAGGAACTTGAAGAATTTGGTAGGTGGGTCAAGCGCTGGGAGAAAATGAAGTTTGGTCGCGAAGAACTTCCTGCAAGAGCGTATTACGCTGCTTGTGGAACAGGGAAGGAGCATCTGCTTGATGCCGCGTTCTTTCGAGCGACGTACATTGACCTACTTGATGTCAACGATGAGTCTGTGATTAAGAAAGTTGCAAATGATGTCGGGTTGAATGGCGATCATATTCTTGAGTTAATCCACGGGGAAGCAGCTAAACAAGCAGCAATGGCAGCTTTGGCAGAATATGAGCAGTTTGGTTGTCCTGGAGTACCAACCTGGATAGTGGAAGGCGAGAGATTTTGGGGAAAGGATCGTGTCGATTGGGTAAGAGAAAAGGTAAAACAATTATGTAATACTGGCGTGACCAAAACAGTACTGAGTGCTGAGTAAAAAAGTGATAATTTTCTCAGTTTAACCTGTAAAAATCATCACTTTACCTCCTTGCTAATTCCTGGTCTAACCCCTTGGTTTTTTACCAATTCTCCAAAATCAGCCTACAGATGTAAAGCTGAAAACCCAGATTAAATCTAACTTTTTTAATTACAAATTACGTTAGCGCAACGGTAGCGAGTCTTCTCCCTTCTCTACGAGACGCTCTGCGAAGGCGTTAGCCTCTCCCTTTGGGAGAAGGGGAGACCCCAAGGGCGATAGCGCAGCGTAAAGCCTTCTCTTTGAGAGGCTTCTCTTTCAGAGACGCTAACGGCATGGCTTCGCTTAGAGCGAGTCATTGAGCGTCACGAGCGTCATTACGAATTACGAATTGGTATTAGCTACTGATCTTCTAGCTGCGACCTGATGAATCGGCAACTCAATCACAAACTCTGTACCTTTGCCAAGTTCAGATTGACAGTATATCTTGCCGTTATGTTTTTCTGTGACTATCTGATAGCTGATAGACAATCCCAGTCCTGTGCCTTTACCAACAACCTTGGTAGTAAAAAATGGATCGAACAGTCGAGAGAGGACTTTTTCATCTATGCCGAGTCCGTTGTCGGCGATGCGAATGACAATCCAATCTTTATTGAGCAGAGAGGTAGAAATTCGGATTTTGCTGGGGTTTTTTGCCAGTACTTCAGAAGATTCCTGCGTGGTTCGTTCTTCTAGAGCATCAATGGCATTGGACAGCAAATTCATAAATACCTGATTCAACTGACCGGGATAGCATTCTATTAGAGGTAAAGTAGCATAATCTTTGCTTACATGAATGGTGAGGCTATCGGCTGAGGGCTTCAAACGGTTTTGCAAAATCATTAATGTACTGTCGATGCCTTCGTGAATATTTGCTGGCTTGAAGTCAGCTTCATCTAAGCGCGAGAAGTTCCGCAAAGATGTGACAATTTCACGAATGCGTTCAGTGCCGACCTGCATGGACTGGAATAATTGAGGTAAGTCATCGACCAAATACTCTATTTCGGCTTTTCTAAAGAACTCTTGGATTTCTGGTGCGGCATCAGGATAATGATGCCAATAAAGCTGCACATAGCGAAGCAATTCTTGCGTGTATTGGTGAGCGTGTTCCAAGTTGCCGTGGATGAAATTAATCGGGTTATTAATTTCATGAGCAACTCCCGCCACCAGTTGCCCCAAACTGGCCATTTTTTCAGCGTGGATAATTTGCATTTGGGCAGTACGCAGTTCATTCAGTGCTTGGGCGAGTTGATTCGCTTCTTCACGAGTTTGACCCAGCAAACTAGATTGTTGAAACAAGTTGGCTTGACGCAGCGCTACACTGAGTTGAGCCGCCACTTGGGTAACAAATTCCAATTCAGCTTCTTCCCAATGACGTGTATGGGTGCATTGGTGAATGCACAACAATCCCCACAGTTCATCACCTTCCATCAACGGCACAATAATCTGTGCTTTGACTTGGAATCGCTCAATCACATCCAGATGAGGTACTTTGGAGCCAACGCTGTTGACATCAGATATAACTTGCACTTGCCCTTGACGATATTGGGGTGCATATTGATCGCCGAAGCAATAGTCTTGCACCTTCACGGCGAGGGTAGAATCGAACTTGGGTAATACATCTTCAGCAATAAATTCACCGCTGCAAAAACCGACATTTGAATCGAAGCGGAAGATGCCGACTCGATCCGTATTCAGCGATCGCCGCACTTCCTGTACTGTAGTCTTAAAAATCGTCTCCAAATCCAACGATTCCCGAATTTTGACGACCAAATCAAATAAAATCCGGCGCTGTTCAGCCGATTGTTGCAGTTCATCAGCGCGAGTTTGAATTTGAGTTACCATTTGAGAACTTTGCAGTGCTACTCCCAGTTGGCTAGCAACCTGTCCCAAAAATTCCACTTCCACACTATCCCACTGGCGCGGTGCAGAATGTTGATAGGCAGCCAATAATCCCCAGAGATTCCGTCCTACAAAAATTGGGGTTAACGCATAAGCGCGAATTTTGAATTGCTCCAAAATATCAAGGTGACAGCGCGAGTGTCCGGCTTGGTAGATATCCTCTACAGCAAAATTTTCGTTGTTGCGGTAGCGTCCGCCTTTGGTTTCTTGGAGGTGGGTATCTTCCCAAACGAGATTTTTACCAAAGGGATTGATGCTGTCCCACTGTGCCTCAACCATGCCGAAATTACTGACGAATTCGCCACTCCAGTCTTCATTGAAGCGATAAACACCAACCCGCTCAACTCGCAGCAGTTTACATACTTCTTGGCAAGTAGTTTTTAGGATTAAATCAATATTTAAAGAGGAGCGAATTTTCCCAACCACTTCAGTTAATGCTCGTTGCCGAGCGATCGCATCTTGTAGGGCAGAAGCTTGTTGTTTCGACTGAGCCAAATTCTCGGCTTGCTGAATTGCGACTCCCAATTGTGCGCCTACCTGTCCGAGGAATTCAACTTCGTAATTTGCCCATTGGCGCGGCCCGGAGTGTTGATAGGCTGCTATCAGTCCCCACAGTTTTGGGCCGATGAATATGGGCGCTAAGGTATATGCCCGAATCTTGAATTGCTCCAGAATATCGATGTGACAACGCGAGTGTCCGGCCTGGTAGATGTCGTTGACAACAAAACTTTCGTTATTGCGGTAGCGTCCACCTTTCGTTTCTTGGAGGTGGGTATCTTCCCAAACGAGATTTTTGCCAAAAGGATGGATTCTATTCCACTGCGCTTCTACCATCCCGAATTGGCTGACAAATTCGCCGCTCCAGTCTTCATTAAAGCGGTAAATTGCTGCCCGTTCCAACTTCAGGAGTTTGCAGAGTTCTTGACAGGCAGTGTCTAGAATAATTTTGGTATTTACAGACGAGCGAATATTTCCTACCACTTCCGTCAAGGCACGTTGCCGCGCGATCGCATCTTGTAGTTCTGCTGTGCGTTGTTTAGTCTGTTCTAAATTTTCTGCCTGTTGCATTGCTAGACCAAGATGGCTGGCAGCTTGAGCAAAGAATTCAACTTCGTGAAGACACCATTGCCGAGGAGCGGAGTGTTGATAGGCTGCAAGCATTCCCCACAATTTTGCACCAATAAAAATCGGTGCGATCGCATACGCCCGAATCTGAAACTGTTCTAATACTTCGATATGACAGCGAGCATGCCCTGCATCGTAAATGTCAGTCACAGCAAACGGCTCATTTTTGCGATATCGTCCTCCTTGGGTTTCTTGCAAATGCGAATCTTGCCACACCAAATCCTGTCCAAATGCGGTCAATGCATCCCAAGGATGTTCTGCAAAGCCAAAGCGATTGATAAAACTACCGCTCCAGTCAGTGTTGAAGCGGTAGATTGCAACTCGCTCAATCTTCAATTGCCGACAAATATCTTGACAAGAAGTCGAACAGAGGGATTCAATGTTTACAGATGCGCGAATCTTAGCCAGAATCCTCGACAATATTTTTTGATATTGAACCGTTAGCTGTAGCTGTTTATGACACTCTTGCAGGTCTAAGTGGTTCGACGCTTCATAACTGTTCGTTGTCATAAAGTATAAATAAAATAGACTACCTACTTTCAGTATTCCCTTGTTTATTTGTAATCGCTCAACTAGTTTTGGCTGCTAGAGAGTCTTGATTACTTCGAGCTTCTAGTACGATTTTTAGTTTCTGGATTTCCTCCTAGATATCTACTATCAAGGCTTCTTTTGCCTCTTTCGATAGTTGTTTTAGGTCAGGCAGTTTTTCCATTTTTTTAGGTAATCTCTATCTCTGCCTCTTGTCAAGGATGTTGAGCAATTACAAAATAAATGATTAATTAATTTTGAGTACAGAGCGGTTTAACTTCAATTATGAAGAATAGAAAACTGGTAAGTATTTTATTCAGATACACCGTGATTTATCTGTAGTGTAACAATTGCATAAAGAACTCATATTTGATTGCGTCAAAAAGCTCAGTATAATTCAAGGAGCCTTTTTGCTCTTATCTATTGTCTGCTAAACCAAATAAGTTCTCCAAATCAAAACGGATTCCTATATTTCTCTCTTGCTGCCAACATACAGCGTTTTCAGATAAATGAGGTACACAGGTAGGGGCACAACAATGTTGTGCCCTTACGATAATCTGTACCTCACCCTGCAGGTGACGCTCCTGTGTCGCTAACAGCAGTCGCTCATGGGGGAAACCCCCTTCCTTCTCTACGAGACGCTCCGCGTTCGCGTAGCGCTGCTTCACCAAGTTGCAATCTGCTGTAATTCAAAATATATAAAGCCTGCCATTCAAGATGTAATAAACATTAGAGGCGCACAGATCAACTATGCGCCCCTACGAATCACCTATATTCCAAGCTACGAAAGTTTCGGGTTACGAAATCCAGATTACTTAGTAATGATTTAGGTTAATGCCAGCTTCTTTTGCCATTGCTTCTAACCCATTAATTTGTAAGGTTTTAATTGCTTTGGTAGACAGCTTTAATCTCACCCAGCGATTTCCGCCTTCCCACCAAACACGTTTGTTTTGCAGATTAGCGTGCTGAAGGCGTTTAGTACGGCGGTGAGAGTGGGAAACAGAAAAAGCGTTATTTGCCTTCTTACCAGTTAGTTCACAGCGACGGGACATAGCAAATATCTCCAGATTGTTATTTTAATACAGCCTTTCCATTTTAGGTCTTAGGCAGCAGAAGTGGGGAGATGAGGGAGATAGGGGAGCAGGGGAGAAATAACTCCTAACTCCTAACTCCTAACTTCCTACTCGGCACGGGCTAAACGCCCCGCTTCCGCTAACAGCACTATTTACTTGCTTGTTCCGTCAGCTTGGTGAGTACCTCATTTGATCGCTCAACGAAAGATTTCATTCCCTCAGCGTCAAATCCTTTCTGAGACATGAGGGCTAAATCATAAACGTGTTGGCAAATCAAGTTGACTAATTGATCTGTAGGCGATTCACCATCACCTTGAATGATACTACCTTGGTTCAGATTTGCCAGATTTTGAATCAGTGGGTGAGCAGTATTCACTAGCAAAATGTGGTCTTCGGGAAACTCTGCTGACTGCTGCTGCATCATGGCGTTCATTTCCCGCAGGCGGCGGAGAATTTCTGGTAAAAGCACGATCGCAGGTGGTGTTCCTTGAGGATCGTCTGATTTCAAAGCTTCGGTACGGATGTTGAGTTTGGGTTTATTGAGGGATTTCTCAAATAACTCTTTGATCGTCTCACTCCGAGTTTTGTTCGTCTTAGGATCAACAATTTCCGTAGCTTTGTCTTGCTCTAGCAGGGTATTATCTAAATCTGAGTCTACCCGCGTAAACTTGACATCCTGATATTCCCGCTCTAGGAAGTTGATAAAGTGGGTGTCAATGAAGGAGTCCATAAACAGGACTTCCAAGCCTTGATTTTTGTGCAGTTCTATGTATGTAGCTTGAGTTGCTCCATCGGTGCTGTAGAAAACCCGGTTTTCGTGGCGTTCTTTGTTGCGTTCTAGATACTCTTTCAGCGTAGTATAGGGAGCGCTGGGTGCTGAGTTCTCAGAACTGGGTGAAGGAGTGACATCTTGCCAAGCATCCCCATCTGAAGACTGGACTTCAACCACTGGAGTTTCAGCAGCAACTTTTTCTGTCAGCTTGGCGGTGGTGCGGAAGACGATGATATCTTCAATTTGTTTTTTGAATTTCTCGTCGTTGAGAACGCCGAATTTCACAAAAGTACCGAGGTCTTTCCACGCGCTAATGTATTGTTCGCGGTTATCGCGGAAAAGTTCTTTGAGGCGATCGCCTACTTTTTTGGCAATGTAATCACCAATTCTCCGCACGGTGCGATCGCCTTGCAAAGCACTGCGCGATACGTTTAGGGGAATATCGGTACTATCAATCACACCCCGCATCGGCATCAGAAATTGCGGGATAATTTCTTCGCAGTTGTCGCTGACAAAAACTTGATTACAAAATAGCTTGATCTGTCCTTTCGTAACATCTACATCCGGTTTCATTTTCGGGAAATATAGAATCCCGTTGATGATAAAGGGATAGTCTGTATTTAGATGTACCCATAACAAAGGTTCTTCCTGAAAAGGATACAGGTAGCGATAAAACTCTAAATAATCTTCTTGAGTTAGGTTACTTGGAGACTCTCGCCACGGTGCTTTTTGCTTATTTACTACTTCACCATCCAGTTTAATTGGGACTGGCAAGAAGTCGCAATAGGTCTTGACAAGATTCTTAATCCGTGCTGATTCGAGAAACTCCTCTTCTTCTCCTTGTAGGCTGAGAGTAATAGTAGTACCGCGAGTTGTTCGGGGCGAGTCTTCTAGGGTGAATGCTGGGGAACCATCACAAGACCAGTGAACCGCCTGCGCCCCTTCTTGGTAAGAAAAGGTATCAATTTCTACCTTTTGCGCCACCATGAAGGAAGAGTAGAAACCAAGACCAAAGTGACCGATTATCGGTTGATCTGATTTGCCTTCATATTTATGAATAAATTCTTCAGCACTAGAGAAGGCAACTTGATTGATATATTTTTTAACTTCATCTGCAGTCATCCCGATACCGTTATCGGAGATGGATAGGGTTTTCTGATCTTTGTCAATGGCAATTTCAATTTCTGGTTCGTCGATGTCTCCAGCATAATCTCCGGCGCGGGATACCATTTTCAGCTTTTGGATGGCGTCTACAGCGTTGGATACCAGTTCCCGCAAGAAGATTTGGTGATCTGAGTAAAGCGACTTCTTAATGATCGGGAAAATATTTTCAGTATGAATACTGATAGTGCCTTGTTCTAGCATAATTGGTAGTTTTCGATGTTAGTATCTGAAACGATGATAGTAGGTAATACAACTTAGCCATCTATTTTCCAGGATAAACCCGGAGAACACAGAAGGGCATAATACCAATTAGGATTTTAAAAGCATAACTTAAGCGATGTCTACGACGGGCTGCGCCTACGCTCGTTTTTTGAGCATTGTTTGCCGCCATTTTCTGATTCGGATTCCCTACTCCTGATTCCCCACTCTTCACAGATTGCTGTTTAAGTATTATTAGAATTTTTCTCCAACACCAAAAAATAGTGGTATGGATAAGTGGGATCGATAAATTCTTGCTTAACAGTTAACCCAGCTTTGGCAACAGAGTTTAAAATCCGTGTTTGCGGATAACCTTTCAAACCCATTTCCCAGTAGTGTTCGTCACAGACTGGCGTTGTACTCCAGAATTTTGGGACATTGAACAGTAAATGCCTTGGTCTACCTGAGAAAGAGGTTTTCACCTGAAACGAGAGGTATTGAGTGCTATAGGGAATCGAAATCACCAAAAATTTCTTAGTTGCAATAGCAAGTTTTCTCAATGCTTCTTCTGACTGTTCGTAGGGGAAGTGTTCCAGCACTTGAAACAGGACAATCGCATCAAATTTATCTTTTGGTAATGAAAAATCTGTAGTCAAATCCAAAATTATTTCTGGTTTGAGGCTGGGGTCAACATCAGCAGTGGAGACGTTGTATCCATTATTCTTCAAGATGTCTGTTAACAGAGAATTAAAAATCCCAATTTCCAGAACGTTTTTTACCTGATTACCCAGCGAAAAAATTAGACGCAACTGGTGATGGTAACTGATGAGGCGATTTTTTGATAAATATTCTGAATTTCTAATATCTAACGAGCTGATGAGTTGCATAAATAAGCCTACCTAAGCTGAGAGATTAACAAATTTGCTGGGTATACAACTACAGGATTCCCGGAAAAATCATGAAAGTAACAGTACTTTGTTTCGTTTGTATACAATACATCTCCTAGAAGGCTACGGTGTACATACATCTAGGTAATGAAGCCCAAACCCTGGATTTACCCCCTTAATCTCCCCGATGCATTGGGGAAAATATCCGGTTCTCCCCCTTACTAAGCTACAGTGTACACACAAGTTTGAAATAGCTGATTAACCAAGGTTTTACCCCACCCTAACCCTCTCCTTATAAAGGGGAGGGAACTGGATTTCTTGTTTCCCCCCTTGGAAAGGGGGGATTAAGGGGGGTAATTCGACTTGTGTGTACACCGTAGCCCTTACTAAGGGCGAGTTAGAGGGCGTGAAAAGGACTTGTGTGTACACCTTAGCCTAGAAGGAGAGAGGCTTTGAAGAGGAATTTTCCAAGGCAAAATATCACTAACACCAAGCGTATTGGTTTAACAGGTAGGATTCTACGCGCTAAAGTATTTTGCTAATGGGTGATAGGTAATAATCGCAGTGGTAGACTGTTCTGGATAAAGTTGTTCGCTTTCGTCCATATACAAGTTAATCCTGTCAGTCTGCAATAACTCCAGTTGTTTGTACTGATCCTGAATATTTGGACAAGCTGGATACCCGAAACTATACCGCGAGCCACGATAGCGTTGTGCCAGTATATCCCGAATATTGCCGGGTTCCTCAGCAGCAAAACCCAACTCCTGGCGAATTCTGGCGTGTGTCCATTCAGCTACAGCCTCTGCCACCTGCACTGCCATACCGTGGAAATACAGATAATCGGTGTATTGATTGGCAGCAAACAGCTTTTGGGCGAACTCTGTGGCAATCTCTCCTACAGTCACCGCCTGCATTGGGAAGACATCAATAATTCCCGATTCCTTCGGTGCAAAGAAATCTGCTATGCACAGCCGCCTTAAAGACTTTTGTCTGGGAAACTCGAAAGTTGCAACCTGTTGTGATTGGTTCTCTGAGTTATATATATGTAGATAATTCCCCTCGGCTTGACAAGGAAAATACCCATAAATCACCTGGGGATGTAACAGATCCTCTTCGATAATTCGCTGTTTCCAAGTTTCTAAAACTGGGTACACTTTCTCAGCCAAGAAAGCCTGATATTCTTCCTTAGATTGTTCCTTTGGTTTGCGGAATTGCCACTGTCCAGCAATTAAAGCTTGTAAATCTAAATGCCAGAATATTTCCTCGATAGGAATATCACTAGGCTGCAATAACTTCGTTCCCCAAAAAGGCGGTGTGGGACGTTCAATATCTACAGCCACAGCTTCAGAACGTCTTGTATCTACTTCTTTTGGTTCAGCAGATGTTTCTTCAGCAGTTGTAGCTTTTGATTCTTTGTGACCATTTGTCGAAACTTCAGCCGTTTCAACTTCGTTCAAAAATCCCTGCAAATCTTGCCAGTTATGAGCAGCTTTTGCTGGCATTAATTTATCCATGAAGTGCAAGTCAGAAAAGGCATCTTTGCCATAAACAACTTTACCTTTATAGGTTTTTTGGCAATCTTCATAGACAAACTTGGGAGTCAATGCCGCACCACCTAAAATTACGGGGACACTAATTCCTTTTTCGTTGAATACCTCCAAGTTTTCTTTCATGAAGGCGGTGGATTTCACCAGCAAACCACTCATGGCAATACAATCAGCTTTGTGCTGTTCGTAAGCGTTGATGATGTTTTCTACCGGCTGTTTAATTCCCAGGTTAATCACCTTGTAGCCGTTGTTGGACAAGATGATATCCACTAAGTTTTTACCAATGTCGTGGACATCGCCTTTGACTGTGGCAATGATAAAGGTTCCCTTGGCATTGTTGCCTGATTCTGATTTTTCCATAAACGGTTCTAAAAACGCTACCGCCGCTTTCATGGTTTCCGCAGATTGCAAGACGAAGGGTAGCTGCATTTGTCCAGAACCGAACAATTCCCCAACAACTTTCATGCCATCTAGCAAGAAGGTGTTGATAATTTCTAAAGGGGGATGTTCTTCTAAGGCTTTTTTCAGATGTTCTTCTAGGCCAATGCGTTCGCCGTCGATGATGTGACGTTTGAGACGTTCTGGGATGGGAAGACTTTCATCTAAGGAGCGATCACGCTTAGTTGTCACCCCAGCAAACACTGTGGTAAGCTCTCCCAAGGGATCATAAACGCAAGCATTACCCTCAAACTTCCGCTGATCATAAATCAACTGCCGACAGATTTCTTGATGGCGTTCCTCAATCTTGGAAAGCGGTAAAATCTTGTTAGCGCTGACAATAGCTGCATCCATTCCCGCCGTCGTCGCCTCGTGTAAAAACACCGAGTTCAACACCATCCGCGAGGCTGGATTCAAACCAAAGGAAATATTGGAAACACCCAAAATCACATGACATCCAGGCAATCCTTGACGAATTCGCCGAATGGATTCAATTGTTGCCTTACCGTTTTCTCGGTCTTCTTCAATCCCGGTGGAAATGGGTAACGCTAGGGTATCAAAGAATATTTCTGTGGGTGGTATACCATATTCTACAGCTTGATGGTATGCACGTTGGGCGATCGCAAATTTTTTGTCTGCTGTCCGCGCCATTCCATCTTCATCGATAGTACCAATGACTACACCAGCACCGTATTTCTTCGCTAACTCCAGCACCTTCAAAAAGCGCGGTTCCCCATCTTCGTAGTTGGTGGAGTTCAGCAAACACTTACCACCAGCAATCTTTAAACCCGCCTCCATCTTTTCCCATTCGGTGGAGTCAAGCATTAAAGGTAGTGTCACATTATTGACAATGCGCGAAACTAATTCGTGCATATCGCGCACACCGTCGCGTCCCACATAATCGACGTTGACATCAAGGATGTGTGCGCCTTCTTTGACTTGTGCCCTCGCCATTGAAACGAGTCCATCCCAATCTTCCGCGTTTAGCAAATCGCGGCACTTCTTGGAACCACTGGCGTTAAGACGTTCACCAACAATTAAGAAGGAATTATCTTGCTCGTAAGGTTGAGTGGTGTAAATTGATGCTGCTGCTGGTTCTAAACTAGGTTGTCTAACTTTCGGCTTCAGACCTTTAGCGACTTCTGCCAATTGTTGAATGTGTTCTGGACGCGTCCCACAGCAACCCCCAATCACTTGGACACCCAAATCTTCAACAAAATGCATCAGCGACATCCGTAATTCCAACGGTGTTAGGCGGTAGTGCGCTTGACCGCCGACGTTTTCAGGTAAACCCGCGTTGGGAATACAGGAAACGATGAAAGGTGAATGTTCTGCCAGATACTTGATATGTGGTTTCATCAAGTCTGGGCCTGTGGCGCAATTTAGACCGAGAATATCTATAGGGTAATGTTCCAGAATTGTCAGCACAGCGCTGATTTCGGAACCAACCAACATTGTGCCCATGCTTTCCATTGTCACAGACACCATCAACGGACGGCGATCGCCTTTTTTGGCAAACACTTCTTCAATTCCATTCAGCGCCGCTTTAATTTGCAGCACATCTTGGCAAGTCTCCACCAGAAATAAATCGACACCACCATCCCACAGCGCTTCTGCTTGTTCAGCAAAAGTAGCTTTCATGGTGTCAAAGTCAATATGTCCCAAGGTAGGGAGTTTAGTTGTCGGGCCGATAGAACCTGCCACAAACCGGGGTTTTTCTGGCGTGGAAAATTCCGCAGCCACACGCTTCGCCAATTCTGCGGCTGTCTTGCTGAGGTAATAGGCTTGGTCTGCTAAGTCATATTCTGCCAGCACTAGGGAGGTACTGCCAAAGGTATCCGTTTCAATCACATCTGCACCAGCAGCGAGAAAGTCACGGTGAACCTTAGCAACAGCTTCAGGGTTCGTGTGGACTAAGTATTCGTTACAACCTTCATACTGTGGGCCACCGAAGTCTTCAGCAGTGAGGTTTTGGGTTTGGAGGTTGGTTCCCATCGCCCCGTCGAAGACGAGGACTGGGCTATCTGGACTACGCAGGCGTTCAAGGAAAGGATGAGTCATATTTTCCTAGAATAAATGAGCAAATCAAGTGAGTTTTGTGATACTCCACTTACTTTATTATTTTCCCAAATTGTGATATTTTGGGCACTATTTAAAAAATTCAGTTTTGCTGAAACTCACCATTCGCTCATTTTGACCTGATTTCTCAAGGTTGACGACGGTAGAATTATACAAAAGCGCCCTCATATCATATCCGCTTGATTGCTTATTAAACTCGTACAACCCCACCTCGCCAAAGTTGCACTTTCTCTCCCCTCCCCGCAAGCCTACGGTTTACACACAAGTCTGAAATAGCTGATTAACCAAGGTTTTACCCCACCCTAACCCTCCCCTTATAAAGGGGAGGGAACTGGATTTCTTATTTCCCCTCTTTCTAAGGGGGGTAATTCGACTTGTGTGTACACCGTAGCCTTATAAAGGGAGGGAACTGGATTTCTTGTTTCCCCCCTTGCAAAGGGGGGATTAAGGGGGGTAATTCGACACCATTGGGGAGGGGTTAGGGTGTAATGACTGTGGTTAACTAATTATGCGGATATGATATCACTCTACAGGTCGCAGGCTCACAATCTTCAACGCAACCTACATTAGAGTTATTTTTTAGGCAAAACCTACGCAGTATTGACATAGGTGGGGTTTCACTGAATTCTACACATAGTCAGATGAAATACTTTCGCCAAGTTTCTTATCTTAGGATCACAGCTTAGAGTTGTCACTCCGTTCAGCTCAAAGATGGAATAAAACATCAGGAGTATAATTTGAGTCTTACTATGGATTTAAATTCTTTGTTCAATCTAAATACATTTATTGAATTATTACTGGGGATTAGTTTGAGCGCGGCGGCTGGCTTTCGAGTATTTGTACCACTGCTAGCATTGAGTGTGACTTCAGTTTTTGGACATTTAGATTTGCCGACTAACTTTGATTGGCTGGAAACACCTCAAGCTGTAATTGTATTTGCAGTTGCTTGTTTGCTAGAAATTACCGGTTATTACATTCCTTGGTTGGATCATCTGCTGGATATTGTTGCCACACCTGCGGCATTTATCGCCGGGACAATCGTAACAGCATCTGTTGCTCCAGAGATGAATCCACTGGTGCAATGGACGTTAGCTTTAATTGCAGGTGGTGGAACCGCAGGATTAACTAAGGGATTAATGAATACATTGCGGATAAGTTCTACAAGCGTTTCAGGTGGATTAACCAATCCTGTTGTGTCAACCATTGAGTTGGTCATCGCAATCGCACTGTCTGTGCTGGCGCTAGCTTTACCAGTGGTAGCAGGAGTGATTGTAATTGGTTGTCTAATAATAGCTATTCAAAAAATTTGGAATTTCTTCTTCAAGAAACCATCTTCTCAAACTAGCGAAACAGTCTCTTGATCAAGAAAATTGGAATGAGTCTTTATATAAACAGGCTGCAATTTAAATTGATTTAGAAAAGATAAAATTCTGCAAGAGATACTAAGTTTCGACCAGCTTTGTTGCAACTCCAGCTAAACCACCATCTGGAGTTTCTCCAACAATATAAACATCAATATTTGTTTGTGCAATCCGATAAACTTAAACTGCATTGAGATTGTCTCGAAGGGTTTGCACAAGTCGTTGAAATTTGGGAACATCTTGCTTTTGTAATTGATTATGCTATTCTTATTTCTTAAGGGAAAGTGCGATCGCTGTATTTCTTTTGGGCATTTTAAAATAGCGTCTACTAACTACAGCTATGTTTAAAGGATTTGGTTGCCCAAAGAAAAGGACAGTGTTTGACGAGAATGAACTGACCATATGCGGTTCAATTGATGTTAGTACTTGTGCAAGAATCCACTTTTAACAATACAATAACAAAAAACTGCTTTGGGGCAGATCAAAGCAGTTTGAGCAGCATAGGTAGTCGAGCTTTTGTCGTTGGATTTGTGGAATGCTGATTCTGTCGTATAAAAAGTGCTGTAATAATTAAAAATTCGGAAACGCTTATAGGGTAGACTTTACAAGCCGCACTGACGCGATCGCAAGAGAAGACCGTAAGTCCAACGTATCCACCCTCTCCAAAATGTATACGCAATACGTTCTGTGGAAAAGACTGGTAAGCTCCCCCTCAAGAGATTTGGATCATTTTTTATACGTGAAGTTAAGTCGTCGATACCAATGTACTCGCCTCTTGTCGTTTCATTGTCTTTTACCGACGCCCACCCAACTGACTTAGCGAACCGTAAATAGGTTTTACGATCACTTTCTCGCAACTCAACTATCGCGGGGTTTGCTTTTATATCGAGTAGATTTCCCTGTTTAATCCATATCTCCTTTTGCACACTAAAGCCAAAACGGTTATGTGAATTGGCGACCCAAAGTCTGTCTAGTCTTTGCAGGTCTCGACAAGAAAAACTATTAATGTCGTCAGGAGTTAAATATTGTTCTTTTTCTTTTTTAGCAATATTGAGCATCAGTTGGGATGTTTGGGTATTTGCTGCTAACCAATTTTGAGACTTCAAATAATTCTCAAGCTGAACATATAAATCTTCAGAAAGAGGTTTCTCAACCTGTTTTCTCAATTCTGATTCTGTATTATTTTTCGACAGCAGTTGTACAGCTTTAACCTCTGTTCCCATTTCTCCAAACGGGCTTTTAGTTAATGCCCCTAGAAATATTGTTCCTATGACTGTTAAAAGTAGAACAACAACTCCAAGCCGAATTCGTTTTTTTTTCATACCTTAGTCTATCGTTAAACTATTGAGTAAAGACAATAGCCGCTTTGTCACAAATCGGCTGATTCTCAACAAGGTCGAAGAGTTATAAAGCTTATTCTATGTGGATCATAGACCATTGTGTCACTTCACTATAATGTAAAACCAAGAATCTGCGATCGCAATTATAAAGCGATCTTCGGGTATGTTAGCGCGAAAGTAAAGGAGAGTCGTAGGTTGGGTTGAGGAAGGAAACACAACATTTCCACTGGTTTTTGACGCTAACTCAAGCGTATTGATTTATCCAAAACAAATACTTCGTCGTAAATGTCATTCTCAGGACTTACCCAATCCTGATAAGCCTGAGATTCAACAGCAGGATTAACAGATTTTTCACCATTCTTGAAAGAAACAGCTAAATCTTGCAATGCTGATAACTGCTCATCATTCAGTTGTTCAATCACACTTAGAAATTCTTGACGAATACTCATAGAATTGCTGACTGTTAACTATATTCAATGTATGCCATAAGACGATCGCCTGTAGCGTTGATGGTGCCGCAGCTACGCCCGTCGTAGACATCGCAATTATAAAGCGATCGTAGTCTTCGGGTGTGTTAGCGCGAAAGCGTAACGCACCCTTTGAACTTCGTTAATGAGTCTTTAATACTGGTGAGCGAGTCTTTTATACTCGTGAATGAGTCTTTTATACTCGCGGATGAGTCTTTAATACTCGTGGATGAGTCTTTGATACTCGTGGACGAGTCTTTGATACTCGCCGACGAGTCTTTGATACTCGTGAATGAGTCTTTTATACTCGCCGACGAGTCTTTGATACTCGCCGACGAGTCTTTGATACTCGTGAATGAGTCTTTGATACTCGCTGACGAGTCTTTTATACTCGTGAGCGAGTCTTTGATACTCGTGAATGAGTGAATGTTATTGTGAGGGTTGCGATGTTTACGACGGGCGTAGCTGCGGCACCCTGCTAATTTAAACATGACAGCCGTTATTACGCAGATGAACACACAAATCCAGTCTCTAACGTTTAGTTGCGATATACTACTTTAGTAAATATCGCTACAGAGTTGGTGAGGTTTGCAGGTGACAAACGAAGAACTGTTGCAAATTATTGAACAAGCTGCTAAGGAAAAGGTAACGGAGCTATACCTCCATAACAATCAACTCAGCAGCCTGCCGCCAGAAATCAGCCAACTCTCCAACTTGACAACGCTATTCCTCGATAACAATCAACTCAGCAGCCTGCCGCCAGAAATCAGCCAACTCTCCAACTTGACAACGCTATCCCTCAATAACAATCAACTCAGCAGCCTGCCGCCAGAAATCAGCCAACTCTCCAACTTGACAACGCTATCCCTCGATAACAATCAACTCAGCAGCCTGCCGCCAGAAATCAGCCAACTCTCCAACTTGACAACGCTATCCCTCAATAACAATCAACTTAGCAGCCTGCCGCCAGAAATCAGCCAACTCTCCAACTTGACAAGGCTATACCTCGATAACAATCAACTCAGCAGCCTGCCGCCAGAATTCAGCCAACTCTCCAACTTGACAAGGCTATACCTCGATAACAATCAACTCAGCAGCCTGCCGCCAGAATTCAGCCAACTCTCCAACTTGACAACGCTAGACCTCGATAACAATCAACTCAGCAGCCTGCCGCCAGAAATCAGCCAACTCTCCAACTTGACAACGCTATACCTCGATAACAATCAACTCAGCAGCCTGCCGCCAGAAATCAGCCAACTCTCCAACTTGACAAGGCTATACCTCAATAACAATCAACTCAGCAGCCTGCCGCCAGAAATCAGCCAACTCTCCAACTTGACAAGGCTAGACCTCGATAACAATCAACTCAGCAGCCTGCCGCCAGAAATCAGCCAACTCTCCAACTTGACAACGCTATACCTCAATAACAATCAACTCAGCAGCCTGCCGCCAGAAATCAGCCAACTCTCCAACTTGACAACGCTATACCTCAATAACAATCAACTCAGCAGCCTGCCG
>NZ_JBALDD010000035.1:0-12849 GCF_036917555.1 Nostoc sp.
CTTCAACAGCAAGATTTGATTCAAGGCTTAACTGGTTTTCATTGGTGGATTCAAATCGAGGCTTAATCATAAGTAATTTACCGAACATGATATGACTTGGCGACTACCAGGTTCCTCAGAATCTGCCTTACATTTGCGGCATAATGCTTCGGAACCTTGGCGATCGTATAAAGAATTTCCACAATATGTTCTACCCGATCCGCCTAGTTTTTCTGAAGGATACGCGACATTTTTAGCGCTCCTGAAAAAAAACTGGCAGCCGTTGTAAACTCACTACAGAACAACTGGTCAAACAATTTTCGATTTTGGGTCGCACCCTTACTATGCTGTCAGCGCAAATTGGATTTTGGATTTATTTCGCTCACAAGGAGTGCGGCTTGCATCTAAAATCGTTCAACTGAGCGTAGCCGAAGTCTAAAATTGGCACAGTCAAGCACTCAAACTTTCACGAGTTGTTGTACGGGTATAGGCGTTCCAAACATCGAGTTCTGAATGTGGACGGCTGTAAAGCATGGCTTTAGTTGCTTCTGTGAGTCCTTGAGCAAGAGTAAAATCTGCCCCAGCGATACTTAGAAGATTCTCCATCTCTGCATCACTGAGATCGGTTGCTCGCAAGTCTGTATCCCGCAAATCGGCTCCTGTCAATCGAGCATTTCGCAAGCAAGCCCCTGTTAAATAAGCTTTTGTCAAATCAGCGCCGCTCAAAGCCGCACCTTGCAAATTGGCTCCTGTCAAGTCAGCACCACTCAGATAGGCTCCACGCAGATTAGCACCTTGTAAATCTGCATTTCGTAAAGAAGCTGTATTGAGAAAAGCACCATTGAGATTAGCACCTGGACCTACCCCTCCAGAAGTTTTGTAATTATATTCTTCGGGCCATTTCGTTTGTGAATCATAACGCGCTACTTGGAGTTTGGCTCCCTCCAAATTTGCACCACTGAGATTTGCTTGTTGGAGGTCAGCACGGTTTAAATAGGCTCCCTGCAAATTAGCCCCACTCAAATCGGCTCCTCGCAGATTAGCGCCTCGCAAATCTGCTTCACTCAAATCGACATTACTTAATACCACCTCACTGAGGTCAGCTCCTAATAGCTTGGCTTTACTCAAGTTAGCTTGTCGGAAATCGACTTCCTTTAGATTGAATTGGTACAAATCTACCGAATCCACAGGGATTCCTTTTTTGAGGGCTGTTAAGATTTCTGGAGTTGGACTGGGGCGTTCACTAGTAATAAGTTGAATTTCACTATTTGTCATCAGCTGATTAAAATATCACTTTTGGAGTTATTCTACACTTTAGCTAAATCGGGACTTCATCTCATCACTCAGGATTAATAACGCCAAAATTTGCTCAAACGAGGTTTCAAAACAGATGCATATAATACCGCCTTTGACAATGATCGACTTCTTTCGTAAAAGTGAGGGTACATGGTTTACGGAACGCGCCGTTCATCATTTTGACTCGGCGGCGGATGAGTCGGGGGAGTCGAATTTGATTATAAAAGTCATGGAAAAGGACGATCCGAAAGTCCAAGAAGTTTGTAAAGCCCAAGGGATAGACCCTAGTAAAGCAACAAGCGGTGCTAGCTTTGCATGGCAGGCTAACCTAGATACCAGGCTACCGAATACCGATAATGCTGCGATTTTGGTTGATGTTCCCGACGAAACGAGGCGTTCTGGAAAACTGATCCGCAACCAAGGCTATGTTGAGAGCATTCCAGTTGTGAGCCGATATCGGTTTGCTGATGATGGAGTGCTGACGATTGATACTGACTATGACAACAATCAAGGTCAGGAACGTTGTTGGTTTGTTACGGATGATTTTCGTGTCAGAGTCAGTACAGTACGAATGATGAACGGAATCAACTTGATGACTTATTGTTCCGAGCGTCGCTGTGTTTCCCAAGAAGTCTTGGAGCAAATGATCGGTCGCAATCATGCTAGCCGTTAGTGGGAAGTGGGGAATGGGGAGTGGGGGCAGGGGAGCAGAGGGGCAGGGGGCAATAAGAAATAACTAATGACTAATGACTAATGACCAATGACAAATGCCCAATGCCCATTAAGGAATGTTGCTTTGTTTCTCATAAATGAGACGTGCATGATTGCCATAACTTATTTTCATGCAAGGGTTAATATAATCATGCTCCATGTATAAGCCTTTCCTGGAATTTTTAGAAAAAGAGCTATTTCAGCGGTTTGATTTACAAAGTAGGGTCATTCCCCCTGGTTTGGAATTCAAAATTAGCGATCGCGGCAGAAACCCAGCAACTATTCGCAGTTGGTGTTACCAATCTCAAGAGTTGCGGAAAATTCGCTATACCTACATTGATGCTGGGGAGAGTGCCCAAATTTTTAACAGCGTGGTTTATCCCAGTCATCACTACGATTTACCTCTGTTAGGGATTGATTTTTTATCCTTTGGTAAAGTCAAAAATCTGATTGTGCTTGATTTTCAGCCTTTGTTTCAAGATGAAGATTATCAAAAAAAATATATAGTTCCGCTGAAATCTCTGCATGATAAATACCCAGATTTGGCGCAAAACTTAGAAATGAAGTTTTACGATGCCAACCAGTATTTTTCTAAATACCTATTGTTTGCCAAAACAGATCCCGAAACAGTGGCAACGCGAGTCTTTGAAGCTTTTCAGGATTATTTAAACTTGTATTGGCAAATGTTAGCAGATGCCAAACCACTCCAAGACCCTGAAGATATCCAGCGGATTGTCAAAGCCCAAAAAGACTATGACCAATATAGTGCAGACCGCGATCCAGCATCTGGTTTGTTTAGCAGTTACTTTGGTCATGAATGGGCAGAGCGCTTTCTCCATGAATTCTTATTTGAAGATGCTGTTCCCTTAGCAGTTAGCGGCAGCAAAAGATAACTATGATTAGGGATTATTAATTTTGAATGCGTGAATTTTGAATTCGGAGCGAAGCGACGTGACACTCTATCAGCCATTTCTCGATTATGCGATCGCCTATATGCGATCGCGTTTGGATTTACAGCCCTATCCTATCCCCACTGGATTTGAGTCCAAGAGTGCTGTTGTGGGCAAGGGAAAGAACCAGAAAGAGGTTGTCACCACCAGTTATGCCTTTCAAACTTCAAAATTGCGGCAAATTCGTGCAGCTCACGTGCAGGGTGGCAATTCGCTGCAAGTGCTGAATTTTGTGATTTTCCCTCGCCTCAACTACGATTTACCCTTTTTTGGGGCAGATTTGGTGACATTGCCAGGAGGACATCTAATTGCTTTGGATATGCAGCCCCTATTTCGGGACGATCTAATATATCAGGCAAAATATACTGAACCAATTCTGCCCATTTTCCAAGCCCACCAACAACATCTGTCTTGGGGAGGAGATTTTCCAGAAGAAGCACAGCCTTTTTTCTCTCCCGCTTTTCTGTGGACTCGTCCCCAAGAAACGGCTGTAGTAGAAACTCAGGTGTTTGCCGCTTTCAAAGACTATTTGAAAGCTTATCTAGATTTCGTAGAGCAGGCAGAACCTGTAACAGATTCCCAAAATTTAGCAGCCATTGAGCAAGCCCAACTGCGATACCTGCGATATCGGGCTGAAAAAGACCCAGCGCGAGGGATGTTTAAACGCTTCTATGGTGCGGAATGGACTGAAGAGTATATCCACGGATTTTTATTTGACCTAGAGAGAAAATTAATAGCTATTAACTAGAGGCTTTTTGACCGCACTCAGTGCTGAGTACCTCGTTACCAAAAAGATGGTCGGGTAAGAGTGATTACATTACTGCATCACTCTCCCCTAAGAACGTAGCATGACTGTTACCAATCACTACGCTCAAGCCATACTTCAAGCCTTGAGCTTGGTTTTAGAATGTACCTGTTTATAACACGCTGAGTGTAAGTGGATTAGATTCTCTATGTCGTCCGAGCCACCCTGTTTCACAGGCAGTATATGATGGATCTCAATTTTTTCTCCATTAAAAAGGTGTTCCCTACACACAAGGCATTTCCAGTTTTGTTGTATGGCTAGGTTGTAATATTTGGAACCTTTAGCCCATCTCGTTCTACCCTGTTTAGTTTGTCGGGTTAGCCAGTATTCTTTTAATTCTGCATTAATTAATCGAGGATTGGGTACGGTAGGGCATACCGGAACCTTTGCACTTGATGCAAGCAACGCTTGGGGAGATGAAACCTCTACTATGATGGGGCGACCCTGAAATAGCTAAGTTATGTCTTAGATCCAAGAATCTCCGTGGCTTCAGCCCGGAGAATGTCAATGAAGACTTATCCAAGTCACGTTAAACTAGGAAAATAATCTCAGTTATACCAATTCAAAAAATGTTTGCGACACGATCGCTAACGTACACCTTCCACAATGCCTTGGGAAGCGTTGGCAAGTAGTATTATCTATATGTATTGCATTCTTTTTCAAATTGGTATTAGCTGTACTTAAACTAGTTTGTCTTCATAATGGTTTCCACCTTTCCCAATCCCTCTTCTGTTGATCTATCTCGCATCCGACTTTCCATCCGCTCATTGCAACCGCAGTTAGTAGAGTGGCGGCGGCGATTGCATCAACAACCAGAGTTGGGTTTTCAAGAAAAACTGACTGCTGAGTTTGTATCACAAAAGCTGCAAGAATGGGGAATTGAGCATCAAACTGGCATTGCCCATACTGGCATTGTTGCCACCATCAAAGGTGACAAACTTCCCGACTCCCGAATTACGACTCCCCACGTTTTAGCGATTCGCGCGGATATGGATGCTTTGCCAATCCAAGAACTCAACGAAGTGCCATACAAATCGCAGCATGATGGAGTAATGCACGCTTGTGGACATGATGGACATACAGCGATCGCTTTAGGTACAGCTTATTATCTCCAGCAGCATCGCCAAGACTTCTTTGGTATTCTAAAAATTATCTTTCAGCCAGCGGAAGAATCACCAGGAGGCGCAAAGCCAATGATTGAAGCTGGAGTTTTGAGAAACCCAGATGTTGAAGCGATTATTGGTTTGCACTTGTGGAATAATTTGCCTTTAGGAACAGTGGGTGTGCGTGCTGGCGCATTAATGGCAGCTGTCGAGTGCTTTAACTGCACAATTTTGGGCAAAGGTGGACACGGCGCACTACCTCATCAAACTGTTGACTCCGTTGTTATTGCTGCCCAAATTGTAAATGCTTTACAAACCATTGTCGCTCGGAATGTTAATCCCATTGATTCAGCAGTAGTGACAGTGGGAGAACTTCACGCTGGAACCAAACGTAATGTAATTGCTGATACAGCGAGAATGAGTGCTACTGTCAGGTATTTTAATCCTAGTTTGAAAGGCTTTTTTAACCAGCGTGTCGAGCAGATTATTGCTGGAATTTGTCAGAGTCATGGTGCAAATTATGACTTAGAATATTGGTCACTTTATCCACCAGTAATTAATGATATTAAAATAGCAGAACTAGTGCGATCTGTCGCAGAAGAAGTGGTAGAAACTCCTGTGGGTATTGTGCCAGAATGCCAAACTATGGCTGCTGAAGATATGTCATTCTTCTTAGAAAAGGTTCCTGGTTGTTATTTCTTTCTGGGTTCTGCTAACCCTGCGAAAGACTTAGCATATCCCCATCATCATCCTCGGTTTGATTTTGACGAAACTGCTTTGACAATGGGTGTGGAAATATTTGTTAGATGCGTGGAAAAGTACTTTGTTTCAACTGAAAAAATAGGATAATCACATCTGTGCATTGATATAAACTTAAGGTGAAAACCAGTCAGGAAAAGCGCATCTAAATATAGACATTTGGTGAAATTAATTATGATATCAATACTTTGGGTTAAGGGTTATTGATGTAGATGATTGGTCTTTCAAGACGCTATTTATCGCGTCTCTACATTACTTTTTCACTCATATCTCTAATTCTTGACTATCGGTTTGTGTTTATTGCTAACTTCTAAAGGCAGGAAAATCGTCATCACTTCCCCATAATGTGGACGCTGGCGCACAATTAGTTTGCCACCGATCGCTTGAAACAAATGCTTGGTTGCAGCAATATTCAAACTAATCGTACCTGTTTCTGGTTGGAACATCAGCAGTTGACCTAGAGCCTTGCGAATTGGTGGTGTTGCAGGTATGGCGGCTTTATTTGAATCTTTGCACCGGAATTGCGGCGATAATTGTAACTTCAGTTGATCTCCAGCTGGGATAACTTGTACTTGAATATGGCTGCCAGCGGGTAAGCTGCGAGTAAAGTTTTCCATCAAACCAGTGAGAACTTGATCCAGCATGGTGGGATTGCTTACCACTGTTGGTAGTTGCTGGGGTAAAACAACATTTAAAGTTAAGTTCCGCCGATGCGCTGCTTGTTCCCAACGGGGAATGCTCTGCTGCAACACTTGATCTAAAGACATCGGCGTAAGTTGAGTTTTTGACGATTTTGCTGAGGCAGTAGTTTCTAGTTCTGCGGCCTTAAACAGCAATTCCATGCGGTCAATTTGCTCGGTACACTCGTGATCGATAATTTTTAAACGATTGATCACACTAGCATCTAAGTCTCGCCGCTTTAACAGCAGACGAGTCATGGTGCGAATAGTTGTTAAAGGTGTGCGGACTTCGTGAGCGAAGGCTTGGAGCAATTCTACATCAGGATTTTGGGAAGGTGGGCCCCCCTCTGGGGATAAGGGGTAAGGGGTAATGGGGATTGGGGATTGGGGATTAGGGATTGGGCATGGGTTATTCTCTTTGTCCCCCTTGTCTCCAGTTCCTAGTAAAGAGTCTCTAGTCTCTTCTGGTTCTGTGAATTCCTGAAGCAATAACTGACTAAAGTGAATCATCATACGGTAGTCTGGTGCTACCGGAGAATACTGTTCTACTAATGCGTCCAAGCGGGCGAAAAATTCTGGATTAGCCAGCATTACCCGTGCCCCTAGCGATCGCCAAGCCTGCTGCACTATCTCTGGCTCAAAAGAAAATGAAAAGGTTTTTTTACCGTTTTTGTGGGTTGCTAAAACTAGCACTAATCTAAATTTATCTGTAAAAACTAAGCAAAACTGTTCTGCACCTAGAGGATCGGCAGATAGTAAAGGAAGTACTGATTCATGGGGAGCAATCTCTTCATTTACAGACGCGATTGCACCCGGCATCTGAAATGGCATCAGCGCCAAGGGGTTAAATGGTTTTGCTGTAAAAGTTACTGTTTGCAAACTTTGAGTCAATTTGGGTTGACTAAATAAGGGTGCTGGTGCAGCTAAAACTAATCCTTGGGTTGTGTCAACTGAAAGGTCTGCTAAAGTATTTAATAGCAAATGTTCTGTCGCTGCGAGGCTGATACGCCACTGCTGCTCTGCTTTAGCAGGTAAACATTCTGCCACACTTGATTGATTTTCAGCCAAGATTTCGCTCAGGCTTGGCAATATCCATTGGTACACAGGCTTTCACCCCTTAATTCAAGAGCGACTAACAGTGTCTGGGTTAGACTTTTCACTACTATCTAAGAGGTTATAGCTATTTGTATACTGGTGACAGTGGTAGAACCGAACAATTCAGGGGCAATTCCCCTCTAACTGCGATGTCTACGACGGGCTATTCGGCGTCGCACTTAGGGGCTGAAAAACATTGGCACGATTAACAATAGACTATCTCAGAGGCACTTTATGACTTCTTTTGAAACTTCAGTTGAAGATTTGGTACTAGTTGCTGGTGCCACCGGCGGAGTAGGGCAACTTGTGGTAGGCAAGTTGCTGGAGAAGGGCTTGAAAGTTCGTGTCTTGACACGTAATGCCGCAAAAGCTGAAGAGATGTTTAACCAAAGAGTGGAAATTGCCGTTGGCGATATCCGCCAGCCAGCTACACTGCCAGCTGCAATGCCAGGTGTTACCCAGATCATAAATTGTACTGGAACTACTGCCTTTCCCTCTGCGCGATGGGAGTTTGACCAACCCCCGAACTTGATTGAATGGGGAATCATTTTCCTTAATCCCAAATCTAGTGAAGCAAAAGCAAAGAATAGTCCGGCAAAAATTGATGCTCAAGGTGTCAGCAATCTAGTAGCAGCAGCACCCCAGAATTTGAAGCGATTCGTTTTCGTCTCTTCTTGTGGAATTCTCCGTAAAAATCAGTTTCCTTTTAGTATTCTTAATGGTTTTGGCGTGTTGGATGCCAAACAGAAGGGAGAAGAGTCCATCATTAATTCAGGATTACCCTACACTATTATCCGCCCAGGACGCCTCATTGACGGGCCTTACACTTCATACGACCTCAACACTCTCCTGAAGGCAAAAACAGGAGGGAAATACGGTGTGGTACTTGGTACAGGAGATATACTTTCAGGTGATGCCAGCCGGATTGACGTAGCAAGCACTTGTGTGGAATGCCTTTTTCACCTAAGTAGTTCTAGGAAAATTTTTGAAATCGTCAACCAGGGAGAAAGACCACCTGTAATCGACTGGGAAACTCTTTTCTCCTTGCATTAATATTCAGGAGGCAGGAGACAGGAGTAACCCACGTTTAAAAGCGTGGGATTGAAGCAAAGACGACGCCAGATGCTCCACTTGGGGAAACCCCAGACGCTCTCTACGTTCGCGCAGCGTGTCGAAGACAGACGCTCTTGCTAGCTTGCTTGTATTGTAGGGGGTACGCGGACTCCTTCGCGTTAGCATCTCCAAAGGAGAAGAGGCTGCGCTATGCGCCAGATCGTCTCCCCTTCTCCCAAAGCTATCTATTAGTCACATCTTTCTTTACAATCTTATAACCCAATACAGTTCCGTTAAAGCTTAATTCTTTTTTTACGGACTGCAATCGCGCAGCGTCTCGTAGAGAAGGACGCAAAGAAAGACAAGGAAGAGAAGAAAGAAATGCTTAACTGAACTGTATTGTCTTATAACCCTTATTTTGTAAGTATCTTGAACACTGAGATATCAGGCATACTTGACGGTAGAGGATGGAAAAAAGTCCCATATTGTAATCCCGGAAAAACGTAATTCAATTCAATGAAAATCACTGCTAAAATAATCAATGCTAAGGTAGCAACTACAGGAACCATTGTGAAAAGTTTCAAAAAATAGCGTGACTCCATGTTTTTCTCCTATTACTTTTGCCTTATTCGGTCATTTTTCTGGGTGTTGATTGACAGTTAATAGTTAATCACAAACCATCAACTGTCAATAGCTTTTAGCGAATTGAAATCGGAATTTCTTCATCCTTAGCAACTAATTCACCACTGAGAAATTCTTGAACTGCTGATGCCGGCCAAGCAAAAGCCAATATCATACATTTGACGAACAGTGGTAGATCGATAAATAGTTCTTTTTCTTCTGGGGAACCAAGTTTTTGAATTGTCCGCAAATAGGAACGACCAGTCCAGCCAATCCAACCAGCAATGTAGAGAAATATCACTATGGGAGTCAGTACTTCAAAGGCAAGGCTGAGGCGGTCAAGAACTAAATGAGGTAAACCATCCTCGCCACAAAGTAATTGAGAATAAGCTTTTAATGGCTTTGTCGTGTAATAACTATCAGGTGCATTTTGCACTCGTTCTACAAATGCAGATGATTCAGCACAAGGTACTAATGTAGTGTTCTCTGCTAAAGCTGTGGGAACAACATTAAGCCAGAGAAAAATTACCAAAATTAAAGCAAATATTCGTTTCATAATTTTGTCCTTTGCTTAGTTAGGATGAACAATGGCCACCTTTCAATTTGAATTTAGGAGTTAGGAGTTTTAAATTTATCAAGAATAACTCAGTAGGTCAGAATTCATTCTGAATTCTGTACGAGCGTCTGAGTATAGGTTAAAACCGTACTTCTCTACGAGATGCTACCGCGAACGTCCCGCTACGCTAATGTCCCCTCTCTACGAGACGCACTCGCGTTCGTGGGCGAAAAGAAATTCAAACATGTTTGCACTGTGCTGTGCTAGTAGTATATGTGGTGAACAATTGGCAGATTTTTTCTGAGGTAAAACTTTTCTACTTTGATTGTTGCTAAGGGACTGCCAAAGAAAAAAATTTGCCAATATTTTTTTTGCTAGCTAGGCATCTTGCCTAGACTATGTAATGATTTATTTCTGGGAGTTCCCTAATTATTTGTTTTCCCTCTGATGAAGTCCTAGCGTTTAGGTACAGTAGGGTGATATGGAATGAGAATTTTACTAGTTGAAGATGACGAGTGTATTGCCAAAACACTTGAAAATGTTCTTGGTAATCAACACTATGTAGTTGATATTGCTGCTGATGGTCTGCTTGGTTGGGAGCTAATAGAAGCTTTTAGCTATGACTTAATTTTGCTAGATATCATCCTGCCCAAATTGGACGGCATAAAACTTTGTCAGAGGTTACGTTCCCATAACTATCAAACACCTGTACTGCTACTGACAGCCCAAAATTCTAGCACTCAAAAAGTGATGGGATTAGATGCAGGAGCAGATGGCTATGTTGTTAAAACTTTTGAAGTCTCGGAATTATTAGCTCGAATTCGCGTTTTATTGCGGCGACGAAATTCACCCATATTGTCAGTAATGAAATGGGAAAAACTGCGTATTGACCCTGGTAGCTGTGAAGTGACTTATGGTTGTCATGGTTTGAATTTAACGCCTAAGGAGTATCGCTTACTGGAGCTTTTTTTGCGTAATGAGCATATTGTCTTCAGCCGCAGTGAAATTTTAGACCACCTCTGGTCTGTAGAAGAAGCACCTAAAGAGGATACGGTGACAGCTCACATCAAAGGTTTGCGGCAGAAACTAACGCAAGCTGGCGTACCAACTAATTTTATTGAAACAGTCTATGGTTTGGGTTATCGTCTGAAAGTATTTGCATCTGAAGAAAAACCTTCTGTAGCCTCAAGACAGACAAAACAAAGCCAAAGCAATTTGATGCAGATGCTAGCGGTGAGGTTGTGGCTGAGTCGGTTAACTGCGATCGCTTACCATCTCTACTAGGGCAACACTTTCCCGCTGAGGATATTCCATTTGCAGATCGTAAGTTGTTTTTGAAAGCTCGTCAGCGCTCAATTGTGGATGTTGAAGCACAGCAAATTGGGCTGAGTCCCTTAGATTCTTCGGAAACGACCGAAGCACTTGATGAAAATGATATCCGGTTTCGAGTCGTAGACTCATGTCACGTAGAATACCTCACCTCAATGGGAGTGCAGTCTTCTCTAGTGGTGCCAATTTTGCATCGTGACCAATTATGGGGGTTGTTGGTATCTCATCACAGTTCGCCGCGAGAGGTGAGCGAACGGGAATTACAGGTAGTGCAACTGGTTGCAGATCAATTATCAATTGCGATCGCTCAGAATACCCTCCTCGAACAAACCCACGCCCAAGCTGACCAAGAAGCCACAATTAACTGCATGGCCAAGCTACTGCATTCCATGACCGAAATGCAGTTACAACAAGCCCTGGAGTTGACTGTATCTGCTTTACAGGCTGCTGGTGGCAGAATTTATATCGCTCCCCAAAATCCAGATGAGGCGGCTCAGGTGTTTAACTATGGGGAATGGGGGAGATGGGGGAGATGAGGAGGCAGGGGAGCAGGGAGCAGGGAGCAGGGAGCAGGGAGTAGAGGGGAAAGAGGTAATTTTTCATTCTCCCCCTTGCCCCCAGCCCCCAGATCCTCTGCCTCTTCCCCATGCCCAATGCCCCATACCCAATTCCCCCATCGTCTTCGAGGAGCATCCAAGTTGGCAAGAGTGGTTAAACATGGAGGCGACTGTCGAGGAGGGAAAACTAGTGTGGGCAATTACTGATTTATATCAAGCCACACTACAGTCAGACTTGGCACAGACGTTTTTTGACGCTGGTATTCGCAGCTTATTGGTTATTTGCTTGCAATATCGGCAGCAGATATTGGGTTACTTAAGTATTTTTCGCCATGAAATAGACACAGAAACTCTGTGGGCACGACCTGACCGCAATCATCCGCAACATCAGCGTCCAGTTCAATCTTTTGAAGTATGGCGAGAGTTAAAGCAGAGTCAGTTTACTAGCGCATGGTTCCTTGAACGAACAACCAGAAAAAAGTCAGCGGATGCTGGAAATTGCCTTTGATAACACTAACCGTTTGGTGCACCTGATTAACGATATCCTTGATATTGAACGCATCAATTCCGGTAAAGCAACGATGTATAAACAGACTTGCAATGTAGCTGACTTGATGAGTCAAGCAGTGGACGAAATGCAAGCAATGGCTGAAAAAGCAGAGATTAAGCTAGAATTAACGACCTTTTCAGTGCAGCTATGGGCAGATTCAGACCGCATCATCCAAACACTCACCAACTTACTCAGTAACGCGATTAAATTTTCGTCTCCAGGTTTTACAGTTTGGTTGAGCGCGGAAGTAGAGACTAGGAAAGAAATAAATACAGAAGTCACAAAAGGGATTAGTTCTTCCTCTAACCCTTGCCACTCCAACATATTATTCCAGGTAAAAGACCAGGGGCGAGGAATTATTGAGGATAAATTAGAAACGATTGTTGACCGTTTTCAGCAAGTCGATACCTATAACTCGCGTCATCAAGGGGGAACTGGCTTGGGTTAGCAATCTGCCGCAGTATTATACAACAGCACGGAGGCCAGATTTGGGCAGAAAGTACTTTAGGGGAAGGTAGTACATTTTATTTCACATTACCTATTAGTCATTAAGTAGATAGGCATATAAACAAATATAAAGCTTATGTAGTGGTGTGGCAAGGCTAAAATAGTGCAATAAAGTTGGCGAAAAATCGGGGTAAGCTAATGGGTAAAGGTCGTAGAGATAAAGTGCTGCTGAATACCGAACAAAGGCAAAAACTAGAATCTCTTAGTCGTAATGGATATGCCCCAGCCAAAAAAATCTTGCACGCACAAGTGCTATTGATGTGTGCTCAAGGTGAGGGTGCAACGAAAAAATGGACCG
>NZ_JBALDD010000036.1:0-168990 GCF_036917555.1 Nostoc sp.
ATTGATGAATGGTTTTCGAGCTTCTCCGATTCATTTCTCTATAGCTAGCTAATCTTCTCCTATTTTTCTTCCCCGAAGGTAACAAAAGAGGGTTATATACAGGGAAATTCAGAATTTAGGAGTAAAACACCCTTTATATCTGGGTTACAGACTTTGCTTGTGTACCTTACCAACTTGAAATCTGCTGTATGATATTCGTATTTTGATTTCTACGTCACTATTTTAAATCGAACTAGACCTAATCCTTTTTCATAAGCAAGGATGGTATATAGGTCAAGCTGCAAAAGATGGGTATAAAAAGTCTGTAAAAGATACATTTTGAAACACAGCCTTGATACAAATATCTAGTAACACTTTCTTTGCTGCATGGCTACTGTATAGCTACGTAAGTTCCATGAATATATCCTTTTGGGAGTAACATAGTAAAACAGCATTGCTGATTTGTACTGTTTTAGTTTGTCAAGTTTTGTTTCATACGTTTTGAGAATATGAGTAAACTAATTCCAGCCATCAGAGTCAAAAACTTCAGCTTCTATTACGAAACTAAAAAGATAGTTGAAGGCGTGTCAATGGATATTTATCAAAACCAAGTCACGGCAATTATTGGTTCTAGTGGTTGTGGGAAGTCTACTTTTCTTAAATCGTTAAATCGCATGAGTGAATTAGAAGGAGATGTGAGGGTTGAAGGAAGAGTAGAATTTTTTGGGCAGAGTATTTATGAGCGTCGTGTCAATATCAATCGCTTACGTCGCCAAGTTAGTATGGTTTTTCCCAAACCAAATCTTTTTCCCATGAGCGTTTACGATAATGTTGCTTATGGGGTGAAATTAGTTGGCTGGCATCCGAAAGTAGAATTAGATGGAATTGTTGAATCTGCCATCAAAGCTGCCGAACTTTGGGATGAAGTGAAAAATAAGCTGCACAAATCTGCTTTAGAGCTTTCTGGCGGTCAACAGCAAAGATTATGTATTGCCCGTGCTTTAGCGGTCAAGCCGAATGTTCTTTTGATGGATGAGCCTTGTACAGGTCTTGATCCTATGGGTAGTATGAAAATTGAGAATTTGATCCATAACTTGCGTTCTGAGTTGACAATTGTGATTGTTACTCACAATATGCAGCAAGTTACTCGCCTATGTGATTTTACCGCTTTCTTTTATAGTAATGAAAATCGTATTACTCAAATGGTTGAATTTGGTACTACAAATAAAATCTTTACTAACCCTGTGGATTCTCGCACGCGCGACTATGTTTCTGCTCGCGTCTGTTGAAGTGTTTCTTAAATTCTCGCTATTCAGAGGGTTACTACATGGTGCAAGCAAAAGTAAGGGGTTAAATTGAATTTCCGCTTGCTTTAAGTTTTTCTGGTGTTGGGCAATCCGATCTGATATTGACAGTATTTTTTTATACTATATATTTAAAGACAAGTATTTGCTCTAGATCACCTGAATCACAAAATGAAATGTCCCCGGTGCGAATCTACTTCATATCATAAAAATGGTCGTCGGAATGACAAGCAAAGTTACCTCTGCAAAATTGTGGTAAACAATTCCTTGAGCCTTCATTCTCTCGTTCCTTAGAAACTGACTTGCTTGCTAACAGCAACGGACATACTAAAGTATCTACGGCTGAAACGACAGAACTTTCTTTATTAAAAAACCTGCCAGAAGAAAAAATTACAGAGAAAAGTCTTGGCTCTTTTAGTTTGACATTAGCTGAACAACTGCTGCAAACGATATTATCGCCTAGTTGGTTAGAATCTGCTACTTTCAGCCAATTTATCCAAAAAATTAAACAAACAACTGAAATAAAACATCAATTAGAAACAGGAATATCACTTCTACTTTTGGATGGAGAAAACTTAAAAGTAGATATTAATTCAGAATTATTTTTAGCTAGTGTCTGCAAGTATCCTCTCCAATTTAAAATGGCATTTACTAACTGGAAAAATCCAAGTATTGGAAAGCAAGATATTGAACTATATAACCGTGGCTATCAACTTGTCCACGTGCCAGAGGGTAAGGATAGTGCTGATGCAAAAATGATCGCTTTCGGTGCTTGTGTTTCACGCTCTTATCCAACAGTTAAAGAAATATTAGTCTGCTCTAACGATGGAATTTTAATTCACCTTTGCAACGAACTCCAAAACCAAGGATTAATTGTCTATTGGGTACGCAGACAAGGGCAAACTTTGCATATAGAAAACCGAAATACTGGCAAATTAACTCATTATTCTTTAGCAATGGCAACAGAAGTCCCATCCTTGGAAAAAGTGGTTGAGCAAATTCAAGATTTAATGAAAAATGAACAAAATTTAATCAATACTCGATTACACAGTTTAGCAACTATTGCAGCTTTATTTCAAGAAAGTGCCAATATCAATATTAAACATAATACAAAACAACCAGAAATTCAGGAAATAATACCTGTTATAGATAAGTCATCTGCACAATCTATTCAAGAACAAAAAGAAGATACTGCGGAAATTCCTAATGAAAAAACATTAGATAAATTCTTATTAAAAATCATTCAAGATATACAAATAAAGTCTCCCCAAACTAAATTATCTGTGTCTAAGCTAGGCTCAGAGTTACGGAGAATAACCGGAGAATCTCCTAATTCAATTATTAAAAAATTAAAGTTAGGTTTCAATTTTACCAAATATTTAGAATCATCTCCCACATTTACATTAAAGGCGAGTGGCAAGGAATATGAAGTAACGCCGCTACTCTCTGAATAGATACTTTCTAGATGTCTACCTACAACCTGAGCCTGTAATTCTGTATTATGTAAAAAGATGTAAAGAAATGTAAATAATACAATGCAGGATAAAGTTGTTGTTATTGTCGGTGCTACTGGTGGTATTGGTTCAGCTTTAACACACAAACTTGCGCCTACCGGAGTTCGGTTGGTACTAGCTGCCAGAGATACAGTTCGTTTAACCACACTGGCTGCTGATTTACCAGGAGAAGTTTTGACTGTTGCCACTGATATTACTGACCCTCAACAGGTAGATACTTTGATAGAAAAGACTATCGCTGAGTTTGGTCAAATTGATATTTTAGTGAATGCAGCTGGTGCTGGTATACTCAAGCCCTACAACAGCCTGGAACCCGCTGATTTAGACAAGATGTTAGATGTCAACTTAAAAGGTAGTTTTTACACCACTCAGGCGGCTGCTGAAGAGATGCAAAAGCGCAAGTCTGGTTACATCTGTAATGTGGTAGGAATTCTAGGCAAGCATTCGATGGGGATGGCAGCAGCTTATTCTGCTTCTAAGTTTGGTGTTGTCGGTTTTAGCAAGTGCATGGCAGAGGAACTCAAGCGTTTTGGTATCAAGTTCACGCTATTCTACTTTGGTGGGGTAGATTCTCCTTTTTGGGATAACGTCAACCTAAAAGTAGACCGAAAAAAAATGCTCAGTCCTGAAACTGCTGCCAATGCAATTTTCTTTGCCCTTTCTGCCGAACCGCAAGCAGTGCCAATGGAAATTAACATTCAACCTGATAGTCATTTGTTTTTTTAGAGTGGGAGTAAGCTTATATAATTATTGCTTAGGAAAGACGTGAAAATCTAGCAAAAAAGGCAAAATTTACAGATATATAAACTGTTATGCTTGATTTTCAATATCTATGAAAATTGATCACGTTCATTTCTATGTAGAAGACGCCAAAGTGTGGCGGGATTGGTTTGTACGCCATCTTGGTTTTCAAGCTGTAGCCGATCGCATCAGTTCATTTCACACTTGTACAGAAGTGGTGAAAAATGGTGATGTCTGCTTTTTTCTGTCTTCACCACTGTTGCCTACAAGTCCAGTAGCTGAGTTTCTGCGTCAATATCCACCTGGTGTGGCAGATGTCGCTTTTGCTATCGAAAATGTCGAAGGCGCGATCGCCCTAGCTCAAAAACATGGTGTTACAATCCTACAACCCATCCAGGAACGCCAGGTAGGTACGGCGTTCATCAAATGTGGCAAAATTGCCGCCTGGGGTGGATTGACTCATACTTTGATAGAAAGGTCATTGGTCATTTGTCCGTCTTCATTTGTAACTAACACAAATGACGAAGAACAAATGACAAATGACAACACTTTTACCGCCATAGATCACATAGTGCTGAACGTGGCAGTTGGTGAATTAGAGCGTGCTGTGGGTTGGTACGAGAAAATCCTAGATTTTCAACCCCAGCAGGCATTTAAAATTAAAACCAATCGCTCTGCTTTACACAGCCAGGTGATGGTTTCACATAACGGTAGCGTCCAATTGCCAATTAATGAACCAGCTTCCAGGAATTCTCAAATTCAGGAATTTCTAGATGTCAATCGGGGGCCAGGAATTCAACATATTGCCTTGCGGACGACTAATCTTGTGAGTGCGATCACTAAATTTCGTGCCAGTGGTTTATCTTTACTCTCGGTTCCCCAAACCTACTACTCGCAACTAAAACAGCGACCAGGACTTACACTATCACCCTTAGAATTAGAAGCGATCGCTCAACAGGAAATTTTGGTGGACTGGCAAGAATATACTCCCGTAGGGACAAAACAAACCGCGCCCCTACTACTGCAAATTTTCACTCAGCCCATTTTTGAACAGCCGACATTTTTCTTTGAGTTTATTGAACGCCGTTTCCAAGCTCAAGGTTTTGGCGAAGGTAACTTTCGCGCCTTATTTGAAGCTATTGAAAGCGAACAAATCAAACGCGGTACTTTGTAATGATGCCTGAGTACAAAATATCAATTGAAATTCAGCCAGACTCCAAAGAAGTTGATTTTGTAGATAAGCAACTTCAGGATTTCAATGTAGGCAAGATTAGAGATTAGCAATATACGCCATGAGTGAGGCTGCCATATATGCCGTTCTGACTCGTATTATGCTACGTCGTCTAGTCATCTAAAGATTTACTTTATAAATAGTCTCTAATGATAAAGAATTTAAAGTTATTGGAGAGGAGACAAATTAATGGCCAGACTTGATTTGTGGGCTGAAATTATCCCTGGAGTTTCCGCAGCAGGATTTAGTATTGGACAACATCTTTCATCAATACCTGATCTTAGCGAACCTAATCTGGTTGTCAATCTCCAAGAAGAAAGAGAGAAGAGAGAAAAAGGATTGAAATCAATTAATATCAACGAAGCTTTATCTAAGTCGGATGGCTGGATCTGTCAGAAAATCTGCTCAGATTCTGAGAAGTTAGATGGACATAAAGTTTTCTATTATAAAGACAGGATTGTACTTATTGAATTCAATTCAGATGATATTCTATTCGAGATTTTTGTGTTTGAGGGCTACCAAGGAAAGTTTTTTGATAAATTTGAAATCGGCTCTAAGGTTTCGGATTTAAGCGAGTATCTTGAACTTGAATATGATAGCGGGGATGAAATGCATTATCCTTCTGAATCATCTCATGTTAAAGGTATTGCCTTCTATGGTGCAGAAGAATCTCTAGAAGATAATCCTGAACAAAAAATCATGGGTTTTTGCGTACATAACTGGAGTTTACAGGTATAGATATGAGCGTAGGGTAAGCTCATGAAAGGAATTATCTGCTCGATCCGAGTTTTTGGAGAGTTAGAAGATTTTCCTCCAGGTCATCGTCGATACTTTCTTAAAAAGAGTTTACAAAAAAACCCTTAGTTAAACTTGATAGTCTCCAAAAATAGCCATACATCTGAGATAATTTTAATAAAAATTAACATTTTCCGCCGATGCTAAGACTGATTACTGACTTCGACGGCCCAATTATTGATGTTTCCGAACGGTACTACCGCGTTTATCAATTCTGCTTAGATAAAACCCGTCGCCCAGATCAAGTAGTGCAAGAACTTCCGAAAGCAGAATTTTGGCAGTTAAAGCGATCGCGGGTTCCTGAAAAACAAATCGCCTTAAATTCTGGCTTAGACGAAGCCCAAGCCCAAGAATTCGCCCAGTTGCGGCGGCAAACAGTGCATACAGAACCTTACTTTCACTATGACACTCTCGCCCCTGGTGCTGTGGATGCATTGTTAAAAATTCAACAAGCTGGAATTGATTTGGCAGTGATGACGATGCGCCGATTTCGGGAACTAGATTATGCCTTCCAAAAACACGATTTAGGGAGATTTTTCCCAGAAAATCGTTGTTATTGCCTGACTAACGACTACGTTAAAACTCGCGATATTGAAGATAAGCCCTTGTTGATGGCTAGGGCATTAAAAGAATTGCCCCCGTCTGCTGATACCTGGATGGTGGGGGATACAGAAGCCGATATTACCGCAGCTAAAAATTATGGGATTAAGGTGATGGCTGTGGAATCTGGAATTCGCGATCGCACCCAACTAGAAATTTACCACCCCGACTTAATCGTTAAGGATTTTAGCGCTGCTGTAGATATAGTTCTAAAAGCTAAACACCTTGTTTAAAAAGGCTCTGTAGCTGCAACAGATTTAATTAATCAGCATTCGGGTTGCAAATTAAAATAGGAGTCAGAATAGGTATTCTGACTCCTGACTTTTTTATCTCAGAAGAACACATATAAACTATGTCTTCTTTATAGAAACCTGCTTACAGGAGTGGTTTAACGTAGAAAACTACTAATTAACCACAACAATATAAACGTCACTACAGTAGAGAACTGATTCGTTTCCAGACTAATAAATGATATTTGTGGTAAGAGCCAGCTAGCAACTAGTCCCCCAGCGATTAGGCCAATTATTAAACTGACCAGGGTGAACAAAACTGCTCGGCCAAATTTGCCTTCCTTACGATTAAGAAAGTAAATACTAGTGCCTACACCAACCACCAATGCTAACTGCAAAATCTGATCGCCTCCCTCTGGATAGAACAGGCTAATAGAACTCAAACCGAGAAACCAAGCTCCTGGTAAGAGTATATCCGCAGGCGTTGGCTGATCCAGCATCCGTTGCAGCCATGCAGGTGACTGCTCGCGAGGGGTTGGACTTTCTTTAGGAGGCGATTGCACTCGCAACTCTGGAAACCGTATCCGCTCAGGGACTTTGATTTTACCTTCCTGGCGCATCCGTAAGCGATCCATTAAAATCGCATCGTAAGCCGCCTCAATCACTTCTAAATGCTTGGCATCGCCATTATGTTGCTCGAATAGGCGATTACGAGCATCCTGAATTTCATCGAAGCTAGCCTCTTCTGATACCCCAAGTTTTTCGTAGGGATTTTGATCGCTCATGGGAGTTTGTTACTTCAGCCTCAGTCAGCGGCAGTCTTTTATCGAATAAAAAACAGCTTTAGGTCTTATTTTGATCGAAACTAAAGTCTCGACCTATTTATATGCCCTACCAGGATAGTAGCACGGGTTAGTTTGATCGACTTTGTAATTTCAACTATAGTCACTTTAACATATCGTTATAACTCCGTGTATACCCTCATGTCGTTGTCTAATTCTAGCTTTAATCTAGAATTTGAACGGAGAGTACCTAAAATTCATGGTTTTTATGAAAAAATCAACTTTACTGTTTCAAATTTGGCAACTTACTGTGCCCTAAAAGAGTTTTTTTTAATTATACTGAATAATCGCTTGTGGTATATATCCACATATCGATTTAAAATTGAAACGTTTTAAGTTACCACCTAACTGGGATCAAGAAGGTGTCTTGCTATCAAGAACGGTTGCAGTTAAAGTCAGAGCGCTTATATACTGTTGGCTAATAGAAGTTTCGCCTTCTCATTGCCCATAATCCTGATTAGAGTATTTATTTTTGAACGATCAGGATTCTTATACCGTAGCCATGTAGATTCTTAGTTAATCCCAAAGTGGCAACTGCGTTTTTACGCAACTCTCTTGTTAATCTTACGAATTTTTGTGCAAAGTAATGGTCATGGCTCCTGCCAAGATTCTTGTTGTTGACGACGACCCTGCGGTTCGGAATTTAATCCAACGCTTTTTGATTAAGCAGAACTATCAGGTGGAGGCTGCCGAAGATGGAAAGACAGCCTTAACTCTATTTGAGCAATTTAACCCTGATTTGGTGATTCTAGATGTGAATTTACCAGATGTCACAGGGTTTAACCTCTGCCAAGAGATGCAAAGTCGTAATGGTGTTTTTGTTTTGATGTTGACTAGCCGTGCTGACGAAGCTGATAAAATTCGCGGCTTTGCTAAAGGTGCTGACGACTATCTCACCAAGCCTTTTGGGCTAGGAGAGCTAGAAGTCCGAGTTGGAGCTATTTTGAGGCGTCAGCGAGTGATAACTACGGCCGAGCAGAAACGTTTGGTATTTGAAAAACTTATGATTGATCCAGTGCGACGGGAGGTAGCACTTAATAACCAAGCAGTACCCTTAACTGCTCTGGAATTTGACTTATTGCATTTTTTAGCTAGTCATCCAGGTCGAGTTTGGCGGCGGGCAGAACTAATCCAAGAGGTGTGGGACTATGAATATGTCGGCGACCAGCGGGTTGTAGATGTACATATTGGCCAAATTCGCAAGAAGATTGAAATTGATGCTAGTCAGCCAGCATTAATTCAAACTGTACGTGGCGTAGGTTATAAGTTTGAATCTGCTGCTCACCCCCAGCACTTGGAAGGCAAATCCTGAGTTTATAGTCTAGAGTTTTTTAACTCTTGACTATAAACTCTTGGGGTAGTAGTTGGTGAATTCTCTTGGCTTTAGTAACAGACAAATTTAGACAATCAAAATAAATAGATATTCCTCAAATACAGACCAAAGAGTTATTTGAGATATTTATTTATCTATCTATTTAAGATAGTGGACAGGGGAGAGAGTCTACTGGAAAATATTTCTTGGTATGTTACCGTTTTGGTAAATATAACGGTGCTTAGATTGGAGTTCATCGGGTACATAGCTAGTGCATTGGTAGTCAACTTCAGCTAAAGTCCCCTTAAAACCCCGTTTCTAGCCTCTGTCTGGAAATGCTAATCATTGGGCTGCTGCTGTAAGTCAGGGAAGCGGCAGCCTCAAAATAGGTATTCCCAGTCGGAGACTGAAAACAAAGGTAAATTCCGCCCTATTACCAACTACTTTTGGCAACAAGAGAAATTATTAGAACTTTTTTATGGATCGGAATCTACCGATCTTTTTTATTGTAATATTGCCGATCGCTATTAGCTTAAAATCCCGTTAATAGGGCACGGTATGCCGTGCCCCATTAATAAATAGGGGAATAACGCCCTTCATACCAGTACCTATGGGGTGTCTAGTAAATTAGCTGTTGCTGGTGAGTCGGTACAGGGCATTTCTACTGTGGAGTGGTGAAACAAAGTTTCCAGATAGACTCGCGCAGCACGGCGATCGCTATCTCCATTTTGGAGTAAAAATAATGATAGCGCCGCCGTCAATACTCTGTTTTCATCCCAATCGGGATGGGTTTCTAAGTAGTTTTTTAAGGATTCGTGGAGTGTTTCAGGAATTTCTGTAAAGATACTAACCGTTGATTTCATGAGATTTTCCTCCTATGAGGATAATCAAGAGGGACAAGTTGCTTGCGGTAAAGCGGTTTAGGGCTTCACACGCTCTTTCGCTATCCCGACAATCTACGCTGGCATCTGGTGGTAATATATTTTACACATTTAATGCCAACGGTTGAACAGGATTATAAAAGCAAGCCGCATCATTGTGCGCCAAGAGGGGGTGGGTTTGTCAATGCTGCGAAATGTTAAAAACGATTGTATAAAAAATAAATGTGAACGAAAGAATCGGGATTTAAGTCGATTTTTTGTTACTTTACTTCATAAAAACTCAGTCCTTAAACTTCTTTGCTACTTGTAATTAACAATCCCCAGTAAGACAGCAAGAAGCCTATTAGCTCGTATAGCACCTGTGGAAAACTGCTAAAATCCCTGTGGAAACCCTGTGGAATAAGTGAGGAAAATAGTAGCCAATGATAAGAATTACCAAAATGTCATCAAACTATGACATTTAAACTCATGAAATTAGCTTCTCAATCTCAGTCATCATCGTGGTTGCCCTCGATACATCCCCAAGTCTGGATTTTCGCAATTGGTAGATTTCTCTCGGAAGTTGGTACCGGCTTTACCCTGTTTTATGCGCCCATATTTTTTGTCAATCAACTTGGTTTATCTGCAACCAGTGTTGGGGTAGCCTTGGGTAGCGCCTCGATTTCCGGCATTGCAGGGCGGATTGCAGGTGGTTCTTTGGCTGATTCTGAATATTGGGGACGCCGCCGCACTTTGTTGCTAGCGACGGCGATTTCAGCAATTGCTTCTCTAGTTTTAGCTGCAACCAATAATTTCACTTCTTTGGTAATTGGTAGCTTGATTAGCGGTTTAGGGATAGGTTTCTATTGGCCTGCGGCTGAAGCTGTGGTTGCTGACGCTAGCCAAATTGACAATCGCCGGGAAACTTTTGCGATCGCTCGACTAGCTGATAATCTTGGGTTAGCGATCGGAATTGTGCTGGCTGGGTTTTTGATCGCGATAATTGGGAATTATCGATGGCTATTTGTGATTGATGCCATCTCTTTTATGGTATTTTTTGGAGTTGTCTATGTGGGAATTGCTGAAACTGAACAACAGCAGATAGAGGAATCTGAAAAGACAGAACATTTTGCTGCTTGGATGGCAGTATTAAGCGATCGCCGTTTCCTGGTCTACATAGCAGTTAATATATTCTTTACAATCTATATTTCTCAAATCCACAGCACCCTACCGCTTTACTTCAAAAACTTTGTCCTTGTCGAAAGTACCGCCAAGGGATTTGCTGAAACTACCATTAGCAGACTATTTGCTTGGCATCTAGTGTTCGCAATTATTTGTCAGTTGCCTGTCACCAGCATTTTAAAACGTTGCTCTCACACACTTGCACTCACTGTTTCTGCCATTTTCTGGGCAATTGGTTTCGGCCTCATTTGGGTAAGCGGCACTGCCCCATCTCATCATCTGCTTTGGGTAACATTGGCATTAGGAGTATTTGCTGTGGCGATTGTTTCTTATACCCCATCTGCTGCCTCTTTAGTGACTGAGTTAGCCCCGAAAAATCAACGCGGGGTTTATTTTTCCATCAACGCTTTGTGCTGGGCTATTGGATATTTTATTGGTCATCCCTTGGGTGGATGGGCATTAGATCAACCACAAAATATTACTAATAGTTTATGGCTATGCTTCAGCTTGAGTGTAGCGATCACTGTGGTAATTTTACAGTACCTGAATCGAATTTTGGCTGAGTGATCTAATTCTCACATTCAGGAGTGCTGTTAGCGGTAACTGGGCGTTGAGCCAGCGCGATTATTGCTTTTTTTACTCAGCACTCTTTTGGTACGAGAGTTGTTTTTTTCGCTCTACTGACGACGTTCTTGGAGCTTGCGATATACAGATTTTAAATCAACTTGATGGTGAGCTAAGGCAACCAAAGTATGATATAGCAAATCAGCCACTTCACCTGCGATCGCATCTTCTTGATCATCTTTAAAAGCCATTACCACCTCAGCGGTTTCCTCACCAATCTTTTTCAAAATTTTGTTATCGCCACCTGCAAATAGTTTACAGGTATAAGAACTTTCAGTAGGATTATCGCGGCGATCGCATATTACTTGAAACAATTGCGACAATGTATCACCCAGTGGTGCAATAATTTTACCTTCTATTTGGTGAAAACAACTGCGCTCTCCAGTATGGCAGGCAACATCTCCTAATTGTTCTACCCCAATCAGGAGCGCATCACTATCACAGTCATAACGGATACTTTGCACTTTTTGGATATGCCCAGAAGTCGCTCCCTTGTGCCACAATTCTTGCCGGGAACGGCTCCAAAACCAAGTTTCTTCAGTTTCCAAAGTCTTTTGTAACGACTCCTGATTCATCCACGCCATCATCAGGACAGTACCATCTAGATAGTCTTGGACAATTGCAGGCACTAGACCCCGTTCATCGTAGCGAATTTTCTCAACCGGGATAGTGTAATGCAGCGATCGCGAATCGTTAGAAGACATACCAGCTAGTTTGCTCTCATGAGAATAATTTATGGATTCACGATACCATTCAGAATAGGCTAGCTGATATATTTTTTGGAATTAAATATCTAAAGTCAAGTCTTCATTGGACTTGCATAACATAATGTTATTTTTTTGGTTCCGCTAATTTTATAGGATAGAAATTCTAAGCAGTGTTTGACCCTATCCTAAGATAGAGCTTTTTATTGCCCACTGTTAGGAGAGAACTTTGGTAAATACCACAATTAAAACAACAAAATCACAAGAAGTCTTCGCCGCTGCTCAAAATCTCATGCCCGGAGGAGTCAGTTCTCCAGTTCGTGCCTTTAAATCTGTAGGCGGACAACCCATCGTTTTTGATCGTGTTAAAGGCGCATATATTTGGGATGTAGATGGCAATAAATACATAGACTATGTAGGCACTTGGGGCCCAGCTATTTGCGGTCATGCTCATCCAGAAGTAATTGCAGCGTTGCATGAAGCTTTAGAAAAAGGCACCAGTTTCGGCGCTCCCTCAGTTCTAGAAAATGTTTTGGCAGAAATGGTCATCGATGCCGTTCCTAGCATCGAAATGGTCAGATTTGTTAACTCTGGAACTGAAGCCTGTATGGGAGTTTTGCGGCTGATGCGGGCTTTCACCAACCGAGACAAAATCATCAAATTTGAAGGCTGCTACCACGGACACGCCGATACGTTTCTAGTAAAAGCGGGTTCTGGTGTTGCCACACTTGGCTTGCCAGACTCACCGGGAGTACCTAAAGCAGCAACTAGCACCACTCTAACTGCACCTTTCAATGACCTAGAAGCAGTCAAAGCTTTATTTGAAGAAAACCGCGACGAGATTGCTGGTGTCATTCTTGAGCCAGTCGTTGGCAATGCTGGATTTATTGCACCTGACGCTGGCTTCCTAGAAGGGTTACGGGAACTGACTCACGAGTATGGAGCGTTATTAGTATTTGACGAAGTGATGACAGGCTTCCGCATTGCTTACGGTGGCGCTCAGGAAAAATTTGGCGTCACTCCCGATTTAACAACCTTGGGTAAGGTGATTGGTGGTGGTTTGCCAGTAGGGGCTTATGGTGGTCGTCGAGATATTATGTCAATGGTTGCGCCTGCCGGCCCCGTATATCAAGCTGGGACTCTTTCTGGTAATCCTTTGGCGATGACTGCTGGTATTAAGACTTTAGAATTGCTGCAAAAGCCAGGTACTTACGAGTCTCTTGAACGGATTACTAAAAAGCTAGCAGATGGTTTGCTGCAAATTGCCAAAGAAACTGGTCATGCAGCTTGCGGGGGTCAAATCAGCGCTATGTTCGGCTTATTCTTTACTGCTGGCCCAGTTCATAACTACGAAGATGCGAAAAAGTCTGATACAGCCAAATTCGGACGCTTCCATCGCGGGATGTTAGAGCGCGGTGTTTACTTAGCACCCTCTCAATTTGAAGCTGGGTTTACGTCTTTTGCTCATACAGAAGAAGACATTGAGCAGACTTTAGCAGTTGCACGGGATGTAATGTCTAACCTGTAACCTATTAAGGGTAAGGGATTTCCAAATAAAAAGTATCCTGTTAACTCTTGTGGGGTGGGCATCTTGCCCCACAAAATGGATGATTTATAGGAAGTCCCTTTTTTGAGACAGAAACAAGCGTGCGGAATTTTCGGACTCACTCTAAAGCATTATTTGCAAAATTTTCAGCAGTTAATGGTGTTCAATCGTCTTATGCGGTTGGGGATCAAAGAAATTTTTTAACAGGTTTGCTCTCTACCGTCATTACTCAAGGAAGGTCACATCTTCGTCATCATTTCGCAATGGCTTCGTCAATAGAATATGCAATATTTAGCCTAGATTAAGATTCATAGTTAATCAGGCAGGATTAATAAATTATAGGGGGTTAAGTCCCTCGCAACTAAGAAGTGGCAAGTTTTGTGGCTCTTGTCTCGATCTCCGTTGCAAAACTTAACTTAATTACAAATTATTTTACTTGCCTTTTACAGTTCTTGAAATTCCCCTCAAACCCCATAGGTTATAAAAATTAATGCATAAGAAGGTTCTCACCTTCATGCTGAGGGTTTTGCTTATAGATATTAGATTATCCATCGGGTAAAGTATTTTTTCAGAGTCAGGGTTGGAGCTAACTTTAAAAAATATACCAATCATAACTGTAGCTTGTATGGCAAGGCTTACCAGAGTATAAAAAGCTGCCATAAGTATTGTAAAAAAAAGATGGTTCGACCTTGAAGGAGCTATGAAGTGGACGACAATAAGTCATTTTTTGGTCTGCAAAAAATATTAGTTACGTTGCTTGTCTTGAGTGGCAGTGTTAGTTGTGGCATGATGATGCTTATTAAATCAAGCTCCTCCAATGCTCAAAGTACAGAGAATATAAATGTAAACAATCTACCAAGCAAAGTTGGAATTCAGCAGAAGATTGAAGAACTAAAAGCGATGATGCTTAGAAGTTGGCAGCAACAAGTACAAACAAAAGGTTTTTCATATACTGTGCCACAGCGTTTTCAAGGAGCAATAGTTAATGCGGCAAAACTTACTCCCGAACAGAAAGTAATTGCGCTCACCTTTGATGATGGGCCATGGCCTGAGAGTACCGGGCAAGTACTGGATATTCTCAAAAAAAATCAGATAAAAGGGACATTTTTTCTGATTGGGCAAAACGTGAAGAATTATCCAGGCTTAGTGAAGCGGGAAATTGCTGAGGGTCAAGTAATTGGTAATCACACTTGGCATCATTGGTATCAATTCTTGAATCCACAAGCAGCTGCCTATGAAATTGACCACACAGCAGACTTGATTTATCAAGTAGCAGGGATTAAAACAAATTTATTTCGACCACCAGGGGGAATTATGCACAATGGGGTAGCTAGTTACGCTAGAAATAGCAAATATGCCATCATTCTCTGGTCATCTGACTCTGTAGACTACTCACGTCCTGCTGTACCAAAATTAATTAATAATGTGTTTAGGAGGGCCAAGCCAGGTGGAATTGTGCTAATGCATGATGGTGGTGGTAATCGCTCTAAAACTGTGCAAGCTTTACCAGAAATTATTGCCAACTTTCGGAAACAGGGTTATAAGTTTGTTACTATTCCTGAACTTTTAGAAATGCAAGATAAAGATCAAAAACTGATTGCAAACAAAAAAACCGTCCAAAATTAACATCTGAACGGAATTTTCACGTATTAATACTTTATGCCAATCTAGTTATGTTGCCAGTTGTGCTGATACCTTACAACTATATGTCAGGAGGTAAAATCACCTGATCGATTGCGTGGATTACGCCGTTACTACCTGTGATATCTGCCTGTGTGACTTTAGCATCATTGACGGTAACACCAGTAGCAGGATCAACTTTTACATTGATTGTGCCGCCTTCAAGGCTTTTAACTTCGCCAGACTTCAAATCAGCGGACAATACCTTACCAGCCACCACATGGTAAGTTAAAATCTTCAGCAATATTTCTTTGTTGTCTGGTTTTAACAATTCTTGCAAAGCATCTGGTGGCAACTTGGCAAAAGCTGCATCTGTGGGTGCAAAAATAGTTAAGTTATCTTTGCCTTGCAAAGCTCCAGCCAATCCTGCTGCTTTCAAAGCCTTAGTTAAGGTGGTAAAGGAAGCGTTTGATTCTGCCAACGCTAACAAGTTTTTGCCTTGATTGTCGCTTGCCCCTGGCCCTGGTGGAGTTGTAGTCGGTGTCTGAGTTGGTGGTGTGGTAGGTTGAGTTTGTGGGATAGTACGTGGGATGCGGGGTGTAGGTTCATTAGGGGGTGTGGGTTCACTAGGTGTCACACTACCACCACCACGGTTATAGGGAGGCTCGTTGAAAATACTTGGTTTGGGATTTAGCGTTCCACCACTATTCTGTGCTACCGATTTGCGTTTGGTATTGCCCTTTTCTATTTGGGAAACAGCCTCAGCAGTTGTGTATTGAGTCTTTGCTTGAAGGCGTTGACCCTGGTTATAGGAGGCTTCGTTGAAAATACTGGGGTTATGATTTAGTGGCTCTTTGGCATCAGATGGTAAAGTAATGAGGACGCTGAAACTAGTAAATCCCGCTATGCCTACCAACGTGGTCAGGAATTTGCTGTAATTTGTCTTCATAAATTTTGTTTTTCTTTTTGTCCACAGATTACATAAAGATTTATAACATTTTGCTATGCACAAAATCTAACTCAAGAGGGAAGTAAGATTTTTCTCTAGAAGAGTTTGTGCTAATGAGGTAAAATGTTTAACCTCCACCCAAACTGATAAGTATGAAATATATCTACCATATATTTCATGTAAATTGAGTAAATTTTCTCTATCACACGAAAATGAGTTAAAAAGCCCCACTTGGTGTCACGTAAATTCTAAGGAAGTGTGAAAATCTCATATCTACAAGTTATGAGTTAGAATGAGCTTCGGAAAAAGATTATATTTAAATAGACAATTTATATACAAACTTGTACGTAAATTAATAGTTGATTCATAAATCATAAATTACATAGGAAAGAAGGCTATATCTCAGAATTGACCATTGATTATTTAGCAAAAGCATAGAAATTAATTACCGAAATATTTTAACGTAGGCTAACGGTGACAAAAATTGAAGTAACTGTTGAAGACGCACGAATAAGGAGTTAGGTTTATATTTATATATATGCTGAATTAAATTACTTAGTTATTCAATATTTTAATCAATCAGAAAGCAATATTTTTTAAAATCGATAATTTTGCCAAAAATCAGAGATTAGTTAAACTCTAATGTCAATAAGATAAACAATTAACTAACTAATACCAATAAAATTTACTTAAACTAAAGATACAATTGTAAAGTTAATAAGTTGACCAGTTACAAGAGATAGAACACATGCTGGAATTATACCAATGGGAACTCTCTCAATACTCAGAGAAAGTGCGCCTAATTCTAGATTTTAAAGGACTAGATTACCGCAAAATAGAGGTAACACCTGGGATTGGACAGGTAGAACTGTTCCGGCTGACTGGTCAAAAACAAGTGCCAGTATTAAAGGATCGTAATAAATATATTGCAGATTCTACGGAAATAGCTAAGTATTTAGACTTAGAGTATCCCGATCGCCCCATAATACCGCAAGATCCTAAACAACGAGGTTTAACTTTATTAATAGAAGAATGGGCGGATGAGTCCATAGGCATTAAAGGTCGCAAAGCACTATTTGCTGCCATAAGTCAAGATCAAAATTTCCGCAAGTCTTTATTACCCACTTCAACACCAGATATATTTAAAAGTCTGGTTCAAGGAGTACCTAGTGACTTACTGACAGTGTTGGGTTTTGGCGTCGGTTACAGCCCAGATGTGATCAAGTCAGCGATCGCATCTTTAAAACAAGACTTGGAAGCCTTGACGTTATTATTGGCAGATAGTCCTTATTTAACAGGAGATGAGCCGACTTTAGCTGACTTAGCGGTGGCTGGCTTATCGATATTGCTCAAGTTTCCTCCTAGCCCCTATCTGGATTTACCAGCTTCTATCAGAGGTAAAGGATTGCCAATCTTTGCCGAGAATATAGATTATGAACCATTCTTTAGCTGGCGCGATCGCCTTTACACCCAATTCCGCAAACCTTTAATTAGTACCACTCCATCAACGGGAAGTGCGCCAACTTCGATTCAGATTGATTAGATAATGGGGAATTGGGCATGGGGGAGGCAGTGCGGTCTTCTCCCAAAGGGAGACGCTAAAAGCGATAGCGCAGCGTTAGCGAGTCTGCGAGCGTCTGGGGTTTCCCCAAGTGGAGCAACTGCCATCATGGGGCATTGGGCATTGAGAGAGAATAACTCAATACAAATGACAAATTCGCAACTTTTGCCTTATGCAATTAAGATTCAACATAAGACCTCGCACCAACAATTGTGTAATTAATTAGATGAATTCGGCACAGCCATTAGGTTCGGTCATTCAAGGTTCTCTAACTGAAGGTTTAGAAGTACGATTGCATCCTGATATTTCTGTAGAAGATATGCGGGTGGGTAAGTTTCTTGTTGTGCAAGGGATGCGATCGCGTTTTTTTTGTATGCTGACAGATGTAGCATTGGGAGCTGCTAATGCCCGAATTATTGCTAATCCCCCCAGTTGGGAAGACACTTTTTTACGAGATGTTTTAGCCGGAAGTGGTACTTATGGTACTATCAACCTCGCGCCGATGTTGATGTTCACTCCCGAAACTGAAGAATCTTTCTCCCCAACAAATGGCAAATCAGCAAATCCTTTCCTCCCATCGGTGACGGGTTTAGCTTCATTTGTGCCACAAACCAGCACGACAATGGAATTGTTGCCTGTTAAAACTATTCCTAGTCACTTTAGTCAAGTTTACGAAGCAAGTGTTGACGATTTTCGCCGGGTATTTGGTTGGGAAGATGACCCCCAAAGACGCAACTTTTCCATCGGTAAACCTTTGGATATGGATGTGCCAGTTTGTATCGATTTAAATCGCTTCGTGGAACGGAGTAATGGGGTTTTTGGGAAATCTGGTACTGGTAAATCTTTTTTAACACGGCTACTTTTAGCTGGCGTTATCCGTAAAAATGCGGCAGTAAACTTGATTTTTGATATGCACTCTGAATATGGCTGGGAAGCCGTTGCAGAAGGTAAGAATGTCAATACAGTTAAAGGCTTAAAGCAACTTTTTCCTAGTAAAGTGGAAGTTTATACCCTCGACCCAGAATCAACAAAGCGTCGGGGTGTGCGTGATGCTCAAGAACTTTATTTGAGCTATGAGCAAATAGAAGTTGAAGATATTAAGTTATGTAGCCGAGATTTAGGACTCTCTGATGCAGCCTTAGATAACGCCAATATTTTGTATAGCGAGTTTGGCAAGTCTTGGATTGTCCAGTTGCTGAATATGACTAACGAAGAAATCGAGATGTTCTGCGACGAGAAACGCGGACACAAAGGCTCGATTATGGCATTGCAGCGCAAACTCTTGCGGATGGATAGCTTGAAGTATATGCGAGCAGTTTGCCCCCAGAATTATATTAGTAAAATTGTGCAATGCCTGGAATCTGGGAAGAATGTTGTGATAGAATTTGGTTCCCAGTCTAATATGCTCTCTTATATGTTGGTGACGAATATGATCACCCGGCGTATTCATGAGCATTATGTCAAGAAAGCAGACAAATTCCTGCAAAGCAAAAATCCTAGCGATCGCCCAACGCCATTGATGATTACCATTGAAGAGGCGCACCGTTTCCTTGACCCGGCTATTGTACAAAGTACTATCTTTGGAACTATAGCCCGCGAACTGCGAAAATATTTTGTCACACTTTTGGTAGTTGATCAACGTCCATCAGGTATAGATAATGAAGTTATGTCGCAAATTGGGACTCGCATTACCGCCTTGCTGAATGATGAAAAAGACATTGACGCAATTTTTACAGGTGTATCTGGTGGTAGCGGACTGCGATCGGTGTTAGCAAAGCTAGACTCGAAGCAACAAGCCTTAATTTTGGGTCACGCCGTTCCTATGCCCGTAGTAGTGCGTACCCGTCCTTACGACGCAACTTTTTACGCAGAAATTGGTGAGCCAGCCTGGGAAGAAAAACCTGACGCAGAAGTATTCGCTGCTGCTGAACTAGCCAAAGCTGACCTTGGATTTTAGATTGTCATTTGTCAGTTGTCCTACCCTGTGGGTATTCTGTTGGAGAACTCGGAGAGTAGCCGCTGGTGCCTCAATGTCCTTTGCAAATGACCAATACAACTCTTGGAGAGGCTGTGCCAATGACTACGCTCAGTACAAGTGACTAATGACTAATTCGTGACATCCCTCCATTGTCACAGCAAATTAAGTTCGGTTATCCGGCTAGTTTTCGGCAACAGAAGAGGGGTTTTTGGCGTCACTATAGATGTAGTGAGTAATTTTAAGGAAATTTAAAAAATCTTTCTATAACGACTGCTTTTGAATTATAATCATAGGTTTTATCTTAAGATAGTTTACTATTTGCCTGATTTATCGTATCATAAGTTAAGTAGAACTCATACCGACTTCGGTTTTGCCGATCGGTGTTAGTAACTGTCCAAGAGAAGAATTCTCCAAAATAACCAGCGTGCTTATAAAAGATTGAAAATTTAGGGAAGGTAGGGGAACCTATCATTGGGGGCTTACCGTCTTAACAACGGCTGTATCAATTAATTAATTGATTTTGGTAGCTCCCGATATTTCGTGATAGATGTACTACTTTTTTCCATCCATTTTAGTAATAAAACATACATTATCTTTACGAAGTAGAGGACATCGCACCAATGCCTACTGTCAATACCCAAACGGAAAACCTCAACACCAAATTCACGGCTGATATGGTGCGAACCTATCTGCGAGAAATTGGTCGCGTACCACTGCTAACCCGCGAACAAGAAATTGTCTTTGGGAAGCAAGTGCAACAAATGATGAAGCTGATTGACGCCAAGGAAGCTTTGGCGAAGAAGTTGCAACGCGAACCGGAGATGTCAGAGTGGGCCGATCACGTTCAACAATCGGAAACCGATGTGCAACAAACGGTGGCACAAGGTAAGCGGGCAAAGCAAAAAATGATCGAAGCGAATTTGCGCTTGGTCGTCGCTATTGCCAAAAAATACCAAAAGCGGAATATGGAGTTTCTGGATTTAATCCAGGAAGGAACACTAGGATTAGAGCGGGGTGTAGAGAAATTTGACCCAATGAGGGGTTATAAGTTTTCGACTTACGCTTACTGGTGGATTCGCCAAGCAATTACTCGTGCGATCGCTCAACAAGGTCGTACCATCCGCTTACCGATCCACATTACCGAGAAACTGAACAAAATCAAAAAAGTGCAGCGCGAGTTGGCTCAAACCTTGGGGCGATCGCCGACTCCGGCTGAAATTGCCAAAGAACTGGAACTAGAACCGACTCAGATTCGTGAGTATCTGAATATGGCTCGTCAACCTGTGTCTTTGGATGTGCGAGTTGGTGAAAACCAGGATACTGAGTTGCAAGAAATGCTCGAAGATGATGGCCCATCACCAGAGTATTATACCAACCAGGAATTCTTACGCCAAGACTTGAACAACTTGCTAGCAGAACTAACGCCGCAACAGCGAGAAGTTGTAGCCCTGCGCTTTGGTTTAGAAGATGGTAATGAAATGTCATTGGCAAAAGTCGGAGAGAGATTAAATCTCAGCCGCGAACGTGTCCGTCAGTTAGAGCATCAAGCTTTGGCTCATCTGCGTCGCCGTCGTGCCAATGTCAAAGAATACGTTGCTAGCTAAAACTAGAGACGCGGAATTTCGCGTCTCTACACCACCTTGGTGATGCGCCTCCTGAATTCAGGGGGCGATTTTTTTGCTGAAAACCAGAAAAATGTCTGCTTGCTTCCCCTTAGGCAAATTTTTTATTGCTCATTTTTTATCAGTTTAAAGGTCAAAACGCTTTGAATTTGAAACCCCCATTCACTAGTAGGGAATGAGGGTTAGGTTTTTGAGGCTCAGATGTTAGCAATAATACTTTACAAAGAACCTCTTAGGAGAATTAGAGTGATCAAACTTTTTTCTACAATTGGAATGCTCCACTCGCAAGTGGATTTTTAACCTCCTTGGTTGTAGATACAAAAGTGTAAATTCAGATAAATAAAGCTGAGGAGCGAGCTAAAATTGCGTTGCTCTAAAGTCATCAAAGATTTGTAACTGTAGAGTTATTTCCCAACTGTAGTAGGACTAGACAAAGGTAAAATAATAGCTGGTTAACTGTACATTAGTCTGATCTTGAACTACTGCCAACAAGTCACCATCATTCTGATATATGAGTGTATCAAGGTCACTAGTTCCCTCATAATTTGCAGTACCAAGATAAAAAGAACTTGCACTTCCTTTCAGTTGGATATAGTCATTCGCAGGATTGTAGTCTTGTATCGTAGCGTAGCCAACTCCCTGATAATAGTTTCCGTCATAGGATGTACCTAAAACAAACCTATCGAAGCCATCGCCACCATTTAAGACATCATATTCATAACTGTTGTAGGCAGTTGAGCTAGAACCGTATAAAGTATCGCTACCAGCTCCGCCATATAAGTTGTCACTACCAGAGCCTCCGTATAAGACGTCGTTACCTGTGTAACCATATAGGTAGTCATTGCCACCATCTCCATAGAGGTAATCGTCGTTAGTATTGCCATAGATGGTATCATTTCCCTCATAACCATAAGCAAAATAACTTTCTGAACCAGTGTAGTTTTGATAATCATTTCCACTTGTGCCGAAGTAGTAATCAGCCATGTCTTTGCCCTCAATAATTTGGTTACATTCTTGATTCGCTCTGAATCTTACATAGATACTAAAGGGCTAGTATCAAGTTTGTCGGTCGGAAAAGGTCGGGAAAAGGTCGGGTTCTTTTTCGTAGATTTACGTAAACTTTTGACAAAAAATCAAGCTTATAGTGTGAATATTGTAGTGAGACTGTATTACTACCGAAAGAAATGACGGTTGAAGAAGCGATCGCAATAGTCGAGCAATTATTGGAACGAGGACGCTTAACGAGAACGCAAGAGATTGTATTTCGCTACGCTTGGGAAGGGAAAACTTATCTAGAAATGGCGCGAGCAGTCACTTATGACCCAGGTCACATCAAAGACGTTGGCTCAGAATTATGGCGATCGCTCTCTCAAGCTTTGGGCGAAAAAGTTACCAAAAATAACTTGCAAGGAGTGCTGAAGCGAACTGCACAGCGACAACAGGACATAAACACCTTCTCAACCTTAAACTTTCAACCCTTTACGAACTATACAAATTGGGGGGAAGCAATCGACGTTTCCCAGTTCTATGGACGTACTACAGAATTAGAAACCCTCAGCCAATGGATTGTGAGAGATCGCGCTCGTGTAGTCACACTATTAGGTATGGGTGGTATGGGCAAAACCGCGCTCTCGGTGAAGTTAGCAAAACAATTGCAGGGAGAATTTGAATATGTGATTTGGCGATCGCTCCGACACGCACCTTTTTTTCACGACAAGGTGACAGAGTGCATCAAAATCCTTTCTCATCAACAAGTTACCACATTGTCTGCTTCCCCCTATGAGCAAATTACTTGTTTAATCGATTACCTCCGCAAATATCGATGCTTGTTGATTCTGGATAATTTCGACACATTATTGGAGCAGGGTAAAGGGACAGGCTGTTACCGTGAGGGCTACGAACCCTACGGCGAACTTCTATGGCGATTAGGAGAAACTGGGCATCAAAGCTCTGTCCTGCTTACCAGCCGGGAAAAACCTACTGAAGTCGCTGCCTTGGAAGGTGATGGTTTGCCAGTCCGTACCCTTGCTTTATCAGGATTAGAAGTCGTAGCCGGGCAAACAATTCTGAAACTCAAAGGGCTATCAGGCTCCGAGGACGAAACCCGCCAACTGGTCGAGTGTTACGCTGGTAATCCCCTAGCTTTGAAAATTGCCGCCACTTCCATTCGGGACTTACATGAAGGTAACATCGCCTGCTTCTTTGCCGAAGGCACAACTGTATTTCAGGGCATTGGCAATCTTCTAGAACAACAGTTCAAAAGACTCTCCACGTCTGAGCAGCAAGTGATGTACTGGCTGGCAATTAATCGGGGCAAGCTTTCCTCGACAGAATTGCAAACAGCTTTCACACCAATATTGCCTAAGCCTAAGTTAATGTCAGTCCTCGAATCTTTACGCTGGCGTAGCTTGATAGAAAGCAATACTGGAGGATTCACACAGCAACCTGTGGTGATGGAATATGTGACAAAGTGCTTGATTGAGCAAGTCTGCAAGGAAATCGTAACAGAATCACCGCAATATCTGCTGACTTATGCTTCGATGCAAGCCCAAGCAAAAGACTACATCCACGATAGTCAAATTCATCTGATTGTAAGACCTATCCTAAATCAACTACGAATAACCCTTGGCTCTGCTGATCAGCTTGAGGATAAACTTGACAGACTAGTTAGAAAGCTCCAAAATGAAAAACTCCATCCACAAGGGGATGAAGTTTTTAGGCATGGAGAATGGGATAAGGATATAAGAGGGCGCAGGAACAAGGCAGACTCAAACCGTGTTTGGGCAGTTGCGGTGAGTCCAGATCGTCAACAAACTTTAAGACCAGCCCGCACTTATGAAAACATGATTATTACTAAAGTGACAGGGTTGACTGAAGCAGAGGTAGTAACTTTAAAAACTTTAGAAGCGCTAGAAGTGGATTGATGCATGTCCCTGTCTCCAATTCCTAGTTCAATTAGTTTAAAAACGTTTTAAATCTTGTAAAACTGCGGTGGCTGATTGATAGCGATCGCTAAAATGATAGCAAACCATTTTATCTAAAATTATCGCTAATTCTTCGCTGACTGGCGCTGTTTGTCGCCACATCACATTCCCCGTTTCTGGATCTGGGTGGAGTTCTTGCGGTGGTATCCCAGTTATGGCTTGAATAGCAATCATTCCTAAAGCATAAATGTCACTGCATAAGCGGGGATGACCAGCAAATTGTTCTGGAGGTGCATAACCCCGCGTCCCGATGGCTACTGTCGCTAATTCTGTTTGCTCACTACTCGGCGGTTGCATCAATTTGACAGCACCAAAGTCAATCAATACCAGCCGATTATTTTGAACGCATCTAATAATATTAGTCGGTTTGAGATCGCGATGAATCACTCGATGTTGATGAACAAATTCTAGAACTTCTAAAACTTGCTTGAGCATTTCCATCACAAATGATTCATTTTGTATATTTTGTACAGGTGGTAATTCTTCGCTTAGGGTATGTCCCTCAATATATTGTTGAATTAAATAAAATTCGTGGTCATCTTCAAAATAAGCAAGTAGTTCAGGAATCTGATCATGTTTACCCAAAGTTTCTAAAATTTCAGCTTCACTATGAAACAACCTGCGAGCGACTTGCAAAAATCGTGTATCTTGACGGGCTGGCATTAACTTTTTAACTACACAAGTAGGATTACCCGGTCGTTGAGTATCCTGTGCTAAATAAGTCCGACCAAATCCACCTGCACCAAGAGTTTTAGAAATTTTGTAGCGTCCACTCAAAAGCAAATCACCTGATTTTGTTTCTAGTGAATCAATTGGGGCAACAAAGTCAACAGACGAGTCGGGAATTGCTGTTTTATCTTCTAAGAGTACATTTAATTGGGCGATCGCTTCTTGTTGTTTTTCAACTTGCAGAACAATCACCTGAGTTTGCCGCTGATTTTGGTAGCTAGTATAAGCAATCACACAGATACTACTAATCACCAAAGCAAGAGTAGGAGGGATTAACGGCACCCATCCAGCTTGCAAAAACAAAGCAACGCAGATTACTACTAAGCCAAGTAAAGTCATCCCTACTACCACTAACAAAAGTAGTGGATTTTGCCACCGCAATGCTAAAACACCACCTAATAGCGACCAGCCCCATACCCAAATAAGTTCCGCCCAGTCGGGCCAATACCAAATCAAAGGTCGCCCATCCAACACTGTGCTGATCAGTTGACTTGCTATCTGTGCATGAATAAACAGAGCAGGCATTCTGGCTGGTTGATCTGGTAAAGCGCTGTAAGGCGTATAAAAGCCACCTGGGGGGAGATTAGCTGCCGTAGTGCCAATAATTACTAGACGGTCTTTGAATAAACTGGGGTTGACTCGACCGCTAAGAACATCTGTGAGGGTTACTTGGTCGGCGAGGCTGTTGGGGTAACGGTAATTTAATAATATTTGATAGCCATCTGCCTCCAGATGTTGGTAGCCACCGGAATTAGGTTGTAAACGCAAAAATAGGGTTTTGCCTAACAGAAAATCTCCTTTTTTAGTGAAATCATATTTAATACCTTGTTTTTCCAGATAATCAATTGCAATTAATGCACCAAATGCAAATGATGTTGTACATTTATTGTCTGTAGAGTTAGCAAATAATAAAGTACGGCGGAGAATTTGGTCGTTTTCATTGTCAGCAACCACATCGCTAAACCCAACATTATCTATAGGGACATTTGGCGGTGGGGGAATTTCATCTCTACCCAAGCTGCTGAACAAACAGGTAGTGACAATATTATCTTGATTTTGGAGATTAGCCGCCAAATTATTGTCTTCTGGTCGGAAAAGATATAAACCAACAATTCGCGGTTGATAAGACTCTATTTTCTTTAATAGCTGATTGATTGTCCGATCTGATATGGGCCATTTCTCTCGTTTGAGATCCTTATCAGTAATTTTTACTAGCAAAATCCGCCGATCGGGTGCTTCTGCTTTCCGCGATCGCAACATTTGGTCATAAACTCTTAACTCCCAAGGCTGTAACCATTTGAGTTCCCGAACTCCCCAGATAAAGGCGGTAACTCCTAAACTGGTAACAAAAGTAATTTGCAGCCAGCTTTTGCTTTTAGAAGTTTCACGGGAATCCTGAACTTTGACAAAAGGTACACGGAGTTTTTCTAATAGTCCACTAATCACGGCGTTGAGGCGGTAGCCTGAATTGGGTAGATGTTGTAGGCGCAGAAGTCAATTTTCGGAATATAGGTTAAAAGCTAGTTAACCTAAGCTCCTATTAATGTAGCAATTTACTTGCTAGTTAGAGACTTTGACGTATTCCTACTTTTAAAGCAAGCTTACGCCCAGTTTCAACTATAGAATCAGACAAGCGCTAATCATCTGTTTGAGATTTTTGAACATCTTCAACAGGACTGGTAATTGGGAAAGAAATCGGATTAGTAGATGGAGTTAGTGAATCTAACTGAGGTTGTTCAAGTGATGCTTCCATGCTTGAATCAGCAAAATAGGAGCCAACGATTTTATCATAGTTAGAAGCAACAGCTAAAAAAGCGCCACCCAAAATATAGATAGGTAATGGCAGATTTAATTCTTGCAACCAGTCAAACAGTTCCGCTAAGGCAAACAGCACCAAAAAGCAGGCAAGCCAAACCTTCATATTCTTATCCCCTGAATTGAAACAATTCTATTACTAGCTTAAATAGCTTGCATGATAGTTGATGTAATACATAATCACCAACTTACAAGAAAGCAGAGAGGCAGAGGAGAAAAATGATTTTCGGTACAAGCCCCGCCCCTTGTAGGCGATCTTCTTCCCCACTGCTCCCCTGCTCCTCTGCCTCTTCTTGACAACCTCTATAACCTTAGATGGGTGCAGTTAGAGCTATAGCATCTGCTATATTGCATTAGAAAAATCAAAATATATTTAGCTTATGCCAGCAATCGAACAGCTAAGGATTGCACAGTTGGTTCGTGAGACTCGGCAGTGCCTGAAATTTACACAGGTAAAACTGGCAACGATGTTAGGGGTTTCATTCCACACTATAAACCGATGGTAAAACGGACGGATACAACCTTCACCACTGGCGATGAAACAAATTGAAGAAATACTACAAGATGGGAGAACCCGGCGAGTCGCTTTTAGCCAAATACTTTTAAAATGAGTGAGAACCTGAAAGCTCAAGAGGTTACTGATTTGCAGCAATATTTGAGCGAACAGCAAGCTGCGTTGCGCGATAGTGAAGCACGCTACCGTTCACTAGCAGAGGCCAGCGCATCCATTGTCTGGAGGGCAGCACCTTGGGGCAACGTTGTTGATGATATTCCAACTTGGCAGGCGTTCACAGGGCAAAGTCCCGAACAATATAAAGGATGGGGTTGGGTTGAGGCACTGCACCCAGAAGATCGTTCCTCGATGGTGGAAATTTGGAAACAGGCATTTCCGACACGCAGCGTTGCAGTTGCCGAGTATCGTGTTCTGCGCCATGACGGCGAATACCGTTATATGAATATACGCGGTGTGCCCATACTTGACGAAATAGGCGAAATCCGCGAATGGGTGGGAATGTGCGTCGATATTACCGAACGCAAACAGGCTGAGGCCAAATTGCGCAACAGTGAGGCGTGTTTTCGGCTGCTGGCTGAGAATTCAACTGATATTATTTCCCGCCATACAGTCGATGGAATTCTTCTCTACGTTTCACCAGCTTGCTACACAGTGCTGGGATATCAACCAGAAGAATTAGTCGGTCATCCTAGCCATGAGTTAGTTCACCCTGACGATTTGGTAGAAATTGCGAGAAATTACTCAGTCAAAGGCGATTTACCAGATATTTATACTATTACTCACCGTGCGCGTCACCATGAGGGACATTATATCTGGTTAGAAACAACTGTTCGAGCGATTCGCGATCGCCAAACTCCAGAAATTTTAGAGATGCAAGCGTCTTCACGAGATATTACTAAGCGCAAACAGGTGGAACAGGAGCAGCGTTTTCTCGCTGAAGCTAGTGGGATTTTGGCTGCATCATTGGATTATGAGACAACCTTAGCAGGTTTGGCGCATTTGGCAGTGCCGGAAATCGCTGATTGGTGCTTAGTTGATATTATTTGTGACAATCAATTAGTCCGTCGGGTTGCAGCAGCCCATGCCAATCCACAAAAACAAGAATTGCTAGAACAGTTACAAAATTATCCGCCTGATTTGGCACAAACAGAAGGTGTTGCGAAGGTAATACGGACAGGCAAATCACAAATTACTGATTTTATTTCTGATCAACAGATCCAAGGGTTAACCCACAACGCCAGTCACTTGAAAATATTGCAAGAACTAAATCCGACATCTGGTATGAGTGTACCGCTGATCCTTCGGGGACGGGTGTTGGGAGTTATGACTTTGGTATCTTCTTCAGGTCGTCGCTACGACATCAAAAGCCTGATGTTAGCTGAAGAGTTGGCTGGGCGGGCAGCGATCGCTGTTGATAATGCCCGACTCTACAGAGAAGCACAGCAATCTCAACAGGCGGCTTTACACGCAGCATCTCGCACTACCCGCCTGCAAACCATTACCGCTGCCCTTTCTGAATCTTTAACTCCGACACAAGTCGCTGAAGTAATTGTAGAGCAAGGTATAGCAGCTTTGGGAGCTAGCTTTGTTTTTGTCGCACTACTGACTAAAAACGGCACTGAATTAGAAATTGTCCGAACTGTTGGCGATCAACAAGAAATAGTCGATTCATCGCGTCTATTCTCGATTAATGCACCCGCGCCACTGGCAGAAGCAGTAAGAACTAAGCAACCTATTTGGCAAAAGCCAACTGAAACAAGGGTGGCTCGTTACTCAAATCTGCCTCAGGAATACGCCCAGTACAACTACGGTGCTTGGATTTCAATTCCATTGATCATCGAGGGACGAGCTATCGGGGGAATGTCTCTAGCTTTTACCGAGATTCAGAAGTTTAATCAAGACGATCGAGCCTTTATGCTGGCACTAGCACAGCAATGCGCTCAAGCGATGGAACGTGCCCGCCTATACGAGGCAGAGCAAACCGCACGGAAAGCAGCAGAAAACGCCAACCGGATTAAAGACGAGTTTCTGGCAGTACTTTCTCATGAATTGCGATCGCCACTCAACCCAATTTTAGGTTGGTCAAAGCTACTCCAAACCAAAAAGCTTGATGAAAAGACAATTCCTCAAGCGCTGAAGACTATTGAGCGAAATGCGAAGTTACAGGCTCAACTGATTGAAGATTTACTGGATATCTCCCGGATTTTACAAGGTAAAATCAGCTTGAATATCTACCCAGTCGATCTGACATCTGTGATTTCAGCAGCAATGGAAACAGTGCAGCTATCGGCAGAAGCTAAATCAATTGAGATGCACATCAACTTAGAACCAAATTTGGGGCAAGTTTTGGGAGACTCCAGCCGATTGCAGCAAATTGTTTGGAACCTGCTCTCAAATGCGGTTAAATTTACACCAGAAGGCGGACGAGTTGATATTCGACTATCATCATGTCCTAAGTCAAATTCCAACTCAGCAATCATTCAAGTCAGCGACACAGGTAAAGGCATCGACCCGAATTTTTTGCCTTACGTGTTTGAATATTTTCGCCAAGAAAATAGCAGCACCACCAGAAAATTTGGTGGATTGGGATTAGGATTAGCGATCGTCCATCACTTAGTCGAACTGCATGGCGGCACAGTTCAGGTAGAAAGCGAGGGCGAAGATCGGGGGGCAACTTTTACTGTAAAACTACCGTTAATCCAAAATCAATCAGAGATTAAACAAGACAATAGCAATTCTGAGCCATCCTCAAATTTGAATGGTGTCAAAATTTTAGTAGTGGATGATGATACAGATACGCGAGAATTTATTGTCTTCTTACTAGAGCAATATGGGGCAAATGTGACAGCAGTAACATCAGCAAATGAAGCTCTAGCTACTTTAGCCCAATCCTTGCCCGATATACTTTTAAGTGATATTGGAATGCCAGAAGTGGATGGATGTATGTTCATGCGACAGTTGAGAACACTGCCAGCAGAGCAGGGAGGTCAAATTCGAGCGATCGCACTTACCGCCTATGCTGGAGAAATGAACGTTCGACAGGTGGTAAAAGCCGGATTTAACAAGCATATTGCCAAACCAGTAGAGCCAAGCGAGTTAGTAGATGCGATCGCTAACTTAATCGCTGAATAAACCTGCCTCTATCTGTTCACCGTTACTTGATACGTTGAGGTGTGATGGCTTGATATTGTTGAGTTGGAAGGATTGCATCCCTGACATCTATCTTACGGGGGATGATTTTCTCTTTAAAATAGAAATCAGCAACACTTTGTTGCTCAGCAATGATCGTAGGTGTGAGTCTTCTCAATCTAAAAGTACGACGGCGTGCTACCTTTTCTAAAATTGATACATCTAATTTAAGTTCGGGAGCAAAAGCTTTGGCAACTCCAGTTGGGTTTTTTTCAGCCCATTCTCCTACCTTGTCTGCTTCCTCTAAAAAGACTCGCACCAATTCCAGATTTTGCGTAACAAATTGACGCCTACCAAGATAAAAGCCGCCGAGAGTGTTAATTCTTGCTGCATTTCTCAGATTACGAATTGGAATAATTTTTTCCACAAGAGCCAAAAAGGGGTCACTAGCCACCCAAACTTCAACTTTGTCTTGAATAAAAGCGTCGCGGGCTTCAGATGGAGTCAAACCAACAATTTGAACATCCTTAATTTTTAACCCCACCTCTTGCAAGGCTTTTGCTAATAAATAGTGTGCATTCGACCCCCTCTGAAAAGCAATTTTCTTACCTTTAAGATCCGCTACTTTCTTAATAGGAGAATTAGCTCTGACTACAATACCTTGGTTTTCACCTTTGCTCGGTGTGCGTCCGGCAATATAGATAACTTCTGTGATCCCTGCGGCTTGGGAAAATATTGGCGGTGTCTCTCCCACATTGCCGATATCCACCTTACCTGCATTCATGGCTTCTATTAGTTGCGGCCCGGCTGGAAATGGTCCAACCCAATTTACAGTCACACCCAATGCTTTAAAACGTGGCTCAACAACTTTTTTGACTTTGACAATATCTCCAGAAGTTTGATATGCCAAGTTTATAATTTTAGCAGTAAAACCAGGTTTATTTTGTGCTTGAGCGTTATTTACTAAGCTACCTATTAAAGAAGTTGATAGAGTAAACAATCCCAATACAGAATATTGGACAATGCTTTTTAAAACTGTGCGGCGTTGTGAAATAAATGGTATTTTCATCATTGGAATATTTTAGTGAAAACTAATCGTCAATCCCAAATCACATCAGTAAGGAGGTTGGCGATCGCCTATTCCTCAGTTTTTGCTAATCCACCTACCATCCATCTCAATTAACCAGACAATAGGCTTAACAAGTTAGTTAAGCAACTTGTTAAGCCCCTTGTTGAAGTTAGGCAAACTTCCGCTACAATGTAATAGCTAGCTAAGTTAATAGCTGAATAAACTTGCCTCTACCTGTTTACCGTTACTTGATATTATCAGGTATGCTCGCTTTATATTCTAGATCAGAAAGAATCGCTTGTTTGATATCAATCTTACGCGAGATGACTTTTTCAGCAAAATAAAAATCAGCAACGCGCTGCTGTTCGGCAATGATCGCAGGTGTAATTTTTCTCAATTTATAAGTACGACGCTTTGCCACCTTTAATGCAACTGCTGGAGCTAATTTCTGTTCAGTAGCTAAAATTTTGGCATAATCGCTTGGGTCTTTTTCAGCCGCTTCTCCTACCTTCTGTGCTTCCTCTAAAAATACTCGCACCAATTGCGGATTTTGGGTGACAAATGCACGCCTGCCAATATAAAACCCGTTGAGAGTGTTAATTCCTTTTGCATTTCTCAGATTCCGAATCTGGGTAGTATTTTCCACAGCAGCTAAAAGGGGATCGCCACCCACCCAGGCGTCAGCCTTGTCTTGAATAAAGGCATCGCGGGCCTCAGTTGGAGTCAAAGCAACGATTTGAATATCGCTAATTTTTAACCCTACCTCTTTCAACGCTTTTGTTAGTAAATACTGTGCATTCGACCCTACCTGAAAAGCAATTTTCTTACCTTTAAGATCAGCTACTTTCTTAATGGGAGAATTAGCTTTCACCACAATACCTTGGTTTGTACCATCAGTGGGCGTGCGTCCAGTAAGATAGACAACTTCAGGGGTGAGGCCTGGGCGTGCGGCTTGGTCAAATATTGGAGGTGTCTCTCCGACAGTACCGATATCCACCTGGCCTTTATTCAGCGCAGCTATCAATTGCGGCCCTGCTGCGAATGGCCCAACCCAATTCACTTTTATACCTAATGCTTGGAAACGTGGCTCAACAGCTTTTTTGGACTTGACAATATCACCAGAACTTTGATAAGCCAAGTTAATTACTTTGGCAGGCACCGCTTGAGTGCTTTGCATAAGGCTACCAGCCAAGGGAGATAATAAAGTAAACAGTCCCAATGCAGAATATTGGACAACACGCTTTAAGACTGTACGGCGTTGTGGTTGAAATGACTTGTTCATCAGTTGTGATTTTCCTTGTAAGTTTTAGCTTTTAGGTTGTCAATCTTACTTTTTCAAAGAAAGTAAGATAATAGGAAGTTGTTATTTAAACCTCCTAGAACACCAATTTATGATGAAAAGTTGAGATTCTGCTAATTCAACAAATCTCCTTTTGTCTTTAATAAATTGGTATTCAAGTTTGTTTAAGAAACAAACTTCATATCTGATTATTCTCTACTTTTCACTTATCAGTGTTGGTGGAGTAATAGCTGCATATTCTTGAGGCGTGAGCAATGCTTCTTTAACATCAATCTTTTTGGGTAAGATTTTTTCGTTATAGAACAAATCAGCAACACTTTGCTGGGCTTGCATTAGTTCTGGAGTAATTCCTCTTAAACGATAAGTAGCACGGCTAGAAATTATTTCCTGAATGGGTAAATCAATTTTGAGTACTGGTGCTATAAGTTTGGCTACTTCTTTACGATTTGCTTCTGCCCATTGACCATTTTTCTCAATTTCTTCTAAAATGATGCGAACTAATTCGGGATTTCCCTTAGTAAATTCTCGTGTTCCTACATAGTATCCGCCTGGAGTACCGATATTGGTTGCATCTCTCAATACACGCGCACCGTGGAGTTTTTCTACTAAAGCTAAATGAGGATCGCCAGTTACCCAAACTGGAATAGTCCCTTGAATAAATGCACCACGTGCTTCAACATTGGGCATACTCAAGACTTTAATATCACTATATTTTAGATTCACCTCTTCTAAGGCTTTGATAATAAAATAGTGAGAAGCAGAACCTTTTTGAAAAACTACTTTTTGACCTTTAATCTGAGCTAAAGTTTTAATTGGAGAATCTTTAGGAACTGCGATCGCACTACCTTTACCTGAATTAGGGCCAAGTCTTCTACCAGCCAAATAGATGATTCTTGCACCCGCAGCTTGGGCAAAGATCGGAGGAGTTTCTCCAACTGAACCAATGTCAATTTTGCCCACATTCATCGCTTCCATAAGTTGTGGCCCTTGAGCAAATTGTGACCACTCTACTTTCAAGCCCAAAGGCTCCAAACGTTTTTCTAAAACTCCTCTGACTCTAACTAAATCACCAGAGCTTTGATACCCTATTCGCAGTAACTTTGTTTTAAAAGTTATAGTTTTAGCCCCTGCTGGTTCTGCTTTCGGCACAGTTCCTGTATTTGTGTTAGATACAGTTGACGTACAACTAATTAAAGTAGTAGATAAAGCTAGAAAACCAGGTATTGTAAACAAGGCAAATTTACTGATAACTGTTGTCTTAGATTTCACGAAACTTTTAAACATTTTTGCACCTCAAGTTTTGATTAACTACTGATTTAAAATTAGCTAATAACGTAAATTTTTCAGGTTTTTAAAGTTGATTACAATTATTTACTTATTAGATTTAATTGAATCAGGTGTGAATGCTGCATATTCTTCTGGAGTAAGTACTCCATCTTTGACATTAACCTTTTTTGGTAAAAGTCCTTGTGCATACCATAAATCAGCTATTTTTTGTTGTTTTTTAACAACTTCATCAGTTATTGGTAGCAGACCATATACTGCTTTACTATGAATTGTTTTGAGAGTAGGTACATCAATACCAACGTCACCAGTCTCAAGTTCTGCTAACTTATCAATATTTTTTTGTGACCAATCTTCAGCTTTAATAAACTCCTCTAGAAAAACTTTGATAATCTCAGGATGCTCTTGGGCAAATTTACGTGAGGTAGTATAAAAGCCACCAAGATCCTGAAGTCCTTGTCCATCTATTAATACACGACCAAGATTTTTTTGGACATTTCTGGTAATGTAAGGTTCCCAAATTACCCAAACATCAATTCCTCCCTGACTAAAAGCCACATTTGCATCTGGAGGTGGGAGAAAAAGAGATTTTACATCACTTAATTTTAGTCCCTCTTTTTGCAACGCTTTTAGCAAAACATAGTGGGCAATAGAAGCTTTTTGAAAGGAAATTTTTTTGCCCTTAAAGTCAGCAACACTTTTAATCGGAGAGTTTTTTGGTACTAAAAAAGAAACTGCTCTACCATTAAATGGGGTCGTTGCAATATACACAAGAGGTGTACCTGCGGCTTGAGCAAATATAGGTGGTGATTCAGCTGTAGCTGCAATGTCAAGGGAACCAGCATTTAACGCTTCTAAAGCTTGTGGACCAGCAGCAAACTCTAGCCACTTTACACTAAAATTCTTTGCTGCCAAACTTTTTTCTAGAGTTCCTTGCTTTCTCAGCACTGCGAGAGAACCAAGCTTAGAATAAACAACTCGTAGCTCTTGTTTTTGTGAAGTATTAGAAACTATTTGACTTTGAGATTGTGTACTAATTACGGATGGTTCGTTTTGAGTAGTTTTAGTTTCTTGGCTGCAACCAACTATGCTCATTGGTATAGTGAAAGTGCAAGCAGCGATTAATAAAGATATATATTTAGGCTCAATTTTATATTTGACTTCTATAGGTTTAGTATTTAGGCTATACTCACATACCATCCTGGTATTTTTGATTTTTGATTGTAGTGGTTTATTACTAGACAAATTTAGCCTTTGCAAAAATTTGAAAAGCCCCATAATATTTTTCTATTTAAATTTAATAATTTTCGTTGTAGCGTTTTAATAAGCTGCTAACAACTATCAATTTCAGTTTAGAGTGTATCAAGTTCGGTCTGAAAAGAAAGTATTCATTAACACTTGTTTTTAAATAAAAAAGATTTTTTTACTATTTTGATTTACAAGCATAGAATTTAATACTTAGACAAGTTTTATTGGTCAAAAATCTAGAATAACTCTTGACTCTTAACCAATAAAATATATATTTAACCGCCCATTAGCTTAATCTTCTGAGCTATAAATCCTAAAAGGGACGACTACCTGCAAGGCTAACCCGTTTTAATACTCGTCGCTCATTCGGATTGAATGCTTGGCGGTAATGTAAGGTAGCTTGATTATCCCAGTAGACAATATCGCCTACAGACCATTTGTGTTGGTAGTAGAATTTGGGTTGATTTAGATGTTGTCTCAACTGTTCAATCAGTTTAGATCCTTCTTCTGGCTCTAACCCGACAATTTCCACTTCTGTAGCAGCATCCAAGTAAAGATGCTTTTTACCACTCTCTGGATGTGTTCTAACTAAAGGATGGGGAAAGATTGGACTGATTAAAGGAATATTCTTGTCTAAACGATACAAAGAGCGGGGTGCATTCCGATCTTGCAAAAATGGGTTGTAGGTAATTAACTGCAAATCTGCAATCCTTTCTTTGGTGGCTTCATCTAATGCCTCATAGGCCAAATTGGTATTTAACCAATAAGTATCTCCACCTTGAGAAGGTATTTCTAACGCATAAAGAAGTGAACCACTAGATGGCGTAGGAGTCCATTTGTGATCGGAATGGAAAGTTAATTCTCCAGTACCGGTATAGCCACCATCGACGTTGGAAATCGGAATCACTACCGGAGTTTCTCCTGGTTTAGAAGCCAATACTGGAGTTTCGTCAGATGGTACAAAGAGTGCGCCAAAGTATAGAGAAAAGTTCAAAAGTTGTTGATCGGAGAGCTTTTGGTCTTTGAAGATTAAGATGTGGCGATCGCGCAGTGCTTGCTTAAGTTGTAATATAACTTCAGGTGCGATCGCTTGACTGGCATCAAAATCGGTAACTATAGCTCCCAAAGGGGCATCGATAGCACTAATTTTAACCTTTGTCAAAGTCGAGGTAGGCATAATACTCTCCTGTGCTTTAATTTTTTCTTCAGATAATTACTTATTCGCTAGAACGTCAGAGGGAGTAATTTTGGTGTACTCTTCAGGCGTTAAAAAGCCATCTCTAACATTTACCTTTTTGGGGATAAGTCCGAGGTTGTACCACTTATCTGCAACTTCCTGTTGCTTGATAATAGTTTTCTCGGTAATTGGTACTAGCCCATAATCATATTTCTTATGCATTATTTCTAGAGTCGGCGGATCTAGCTGAGTTACAGGAGCAAGCAGTTGTGCTACTTCTTTGGGATGATCCTTAGTCCAGATTTCTGTCTTTTCTAGCTCCTCTAAAAACACTTTAATTACATCAGGATGAGCCTGATAAAATTGGCGCGAGGTTGAGTAAAAGTTGCCCGTATCCCTCAACTTCCCGCCATCTGCTAAAACACGAGCGATTTTATTTTGTACATTTCTAGTAGCAAATGGCTCCCAAATATACCAAGCATCCACTTTATTTTGACTGAATGCCGCATTTGCATCTGCTGGAGGTAAAAAAACTGATTTGACATCGCTCAGTTTCAGTCCTGCATCTTCTAATGCTTTAACTAATAGGTAGTGACCAATAGAAGCTTTCTGAAAAGCCACTTTTTTACCCTTCAAATCCCTAACAGTTTTAATCGGAGAGTTTGCAGGAACTAGAAGTGAAATAGATTTACCACTAGGGTGTGTAGTAGCTAGATAAACAAGAGGCACTCCTGCTGCTTGGGAAAATACAGGAGGCGATTCGGCTGTAGATGCGATATCCAATCCATTTGCATTCAGGGCTTCTAACTGTTGTGGCCCAGCCGCAAACTCAGTCCACTGCACTTTAAAACCTAGAGGCTCTAATCGCTTTTCTAAAGAACCCTGTTTTTCTAAAGCTGCTAAAGCGGTAAGTTGTTTTGAACGTACAATCCGTACTACTTGTTTCTCAGTTGACTTCTCTGTAGTGCTGGATGAAACCACGGGTTCAGACGAAGTTGCCGACTGTTGAGTGTTATTTTTTGCTTCACTACAACTCGATAGGGCTGTTGATAGCATTAAGCAGTAGCTCAGAGCAAACAACAAGGAACGACGTGTTATTCTCTGGCTTTTTCTGAATTCAAACTTTCCTTTTAAAGCTGACATGGGTTATTTTATTGATTTCCCTCTAAGTGGTTAGAACAATGATGATTAATTGCAATGTAAACAAACAAAAAATCTTTTTTATTAAGTTATTTCAAAACGACAATAAATATTTTTTCCACATTTAAAAGTTTATCAATCAAATTAGGAAAGAGAGTGGGTATTACCCACCCTGCAACGACTTGAGGAACTGAAAATTTAATAGTTAGAAGGGAAAATTTAGTAAGTGGAGTGAGAAGATACCACTCCAGGGTCGTACTAGTGGAAGATTGAAACTTGGGAGTGAAACTCTGTCTTGTTCGTGTTCAATTTTGCTAGTGCTTCCAAGCGACTAAGATTGTAGATTTGAGTTCTTCTGTAAAATGTCCAGACGGTTCAACTGCTAGTAGCGCAACTCTTAGATCCTTTTCAAATGCTGGGGCGTTATCGCCATAGAAAATTTTCAGAGAGAAGGCTGTAGTGTATAAGTAGCCAAGATAGCTATCGACAGTCCAAGATTTTTCAAATGGCACTTCATAGGTTTCTTGACGAACAAAAGCCGAATTGGCAATTACAACTTCATGGGGAGGATCGACTGGCTTACGAGTCCCTTGTCCTCGTTGTCCAGTTCGGCGTTCTTCACCTAACCATTTCTTTACTACTCCAACAGCAGCTTGTTTCCAAGGTAAATTGCTTTCCCAAGGATTATCATTAGTCTGAAGCAGTGCTAACCCACCATCATCAGTAAGCAATTCATCAAGGCGTTTAAGCACTAGTTCGCGTTCCATCCAGTGAAACGCTCTACCAATAGTGGCTAACTTAAATGTCCCTAAACTAGAGTCGATTAACTCTGCTCCTTGTTCTAACCAAGTAATATTATTTGCTCCGACTGCTGCTGCTTGCCGTTTGGCTTCTGCAATCATTTCTGGATCGGGATCGATCGCCACAACTTCCTCAAATCTGGTTCGCAGAGGAATTGAAATTAATCCTGGGCCAGTACCTAAATCAAGGAGTCGTCCTTGACCATTGAGATTAAATATTTCCGCTAGTTTGTCGAATACAACAGGTGGGTATTTGGTTCTATATTGAGCATAGCCTTCAGCAGCTCCCTCAAATAAACTTGGGTCGTAGGTAGGAAGTGTTTTGAGTTGAGTCATATCAATTTTGGATTTTAGATTGGTGAGTAGAGACGCGATTCATCGCTTCTTTGGGGATAAAGGTGGAGAGAGAAATAACCAATGCTTTAAGAATATTGTGTGATGACAGGTAGTTGATCGTTGAGTACCCAATCGCCGATCGCACGCAATTTGTAGTCCACAGGATCGTGGAGAGTAAAGGTTCGTAAATCCCGCCAATAACGGTCAAATCCATATTTGGTTGCTGTGGCGCGAGTTCCGGTAACTTCAAAGATGCGGTTGGTAATATCTATACCTACACGGGTAGCTAATGCCTTGGACGCAGAAACTGCGATCGCAACTTCTCCTCTCTCTTGATGAGTCAGTTCTGCATCCTTTTCCCATGCTGCTTGCACCTTCTCGGCTGCTTGGTCGGCTAGAGCGATCGCAGCTTGGATTTCAATCCAAAAGTCACCGTAATGATGCAGAATATATGGGTCTTGAGTAGCACTATCTACACCTGATGTAATCCACGGTTTAGTAGTAGTTTTAGTGTACTCACGAGCAGCGGCGAAGGCTCCTTTAGTAATTCCCAGAAAAACGTTGGTTTTTGTTAGCTGGGCAATAATACCAAGAAAAGTTGAGAAGGCACTATCATGGGGATTTGGTGGCCCCAAAATCTCATCTTTCTCTACTAAGACATTATTAAATGTATAACTGCCGCTATCTGTGCGACGTTGCCCAATATTATCCCAATCTTGATTGGAAACTAACCCTTCCCTGTCTTTGGGAATTATGAATATGAAGGGCAATTCTACGCCATCTTCTAAAGCGGAGAATACCCGGTAATCTGCAACAGAAATACCTGTACCAAAGCTTTTAACACCATTAACCCGAAAATTCTCACCTTCTGGGTTAATTTTCAGCCTAGTATCCTTTGTATTAATTGCATTTGCCCAAAATAAGTTATTTTTAGCAGTTTCTCTATAATATTTTTCCTTTTGGGCTGGCGTTCCGGAAACGTGACCCAAAGCCGTCAAGTTGAGATGATTACCGTACAATTGACCAATTGAACCATCTGCTTTTGACAGTTTTCTAACAACTTTTAAGGCATCAATCCAAGTTGCACCAATTCCACCATATTGCTTAGGTACAATCAGTGGTAACAGTCCACTCTCACGCAGTTTATTAATTTCCTCTTCTGGAACTCCGGCTTGGGCATCCCTTTCAACTGCGGATTGAGCAAGTTCCTTGGACAAAGAAGTTGCTAGGTCAATGTAGTCCTTTGGTTTTGTGATATCTAGCACCATAATCAAATCATCCTTGGTATTGTTTCAGCAGTAGGTAGCAATCAGACGCAGAATTTAGGAGAAATGTAGAGTGGGCAAGGCCCACGCTACAAGTGAACAGAGGAAATGGAACATGGAACGTTGTAAAAAATTGTCATTAATGATTAGTCATTTGTCCTTTGCAAATGACCAATGATTAATCACTAATGACTAATGACAGATATTCGTTTGCGGCTTTCTCAACACTTGTACCCTTGAAGAAGTCTTGATTGAGACTGGTATACAACTCCAAGGGATGGATTGAGAGGAAGTAGCGGAGGTCTTCTTCGGTAATGATTTCGTGTTCTGCCATTGAGTAGGCGTTGGCAGTAACGGCGGTGATATCAGGCACATCCCAGTGACCGGAATCTGAACCTAAGAAGGCTTTAACTCGGTCACCAAAGGGATTAGCTGCACGATTAAAGGCTTGAGATACACGGGTATCGTCTGATTCTGTACCGAAGTAGAAATGATTTAAGAAGCGATCGCGCACATCTTCTGCCTTCTCTATTCCTGCTAGTTCAAATTCGTCGAGTTCGCCTGGATCTTCTGGAGCCAATAGTTGATGGTGGAATCCTAAACCGTCACCAATTTTATCTAAGCGCCCATCTACCAGTTCGCCACCGTAGCGGGTGTACAACTCTACTAATGCTTCCTTATCGATAATCGCAGGATTGTTATTTGACAACAAATGTTGTTTGTTGCGCGTTTCCCAATGCCAAATAATATCGGCGTATAAACTAGCACCCCAAGCTGAACCACCTTCTAAGAAGGCAAACTTTAATTGCGGGAAGCGGCGGGTAACTCCACCAAAGAACAGCGATTTGCATAAAGCTTCTGCTGCAAAGGCAAAGTGATTAATGTGATTGTACTGGGCGTTGGTGACAGAACGCTGAGTTGTCCAACCTTGGCTAGAAGCGTGAGTTGTCGGTACAACTTTCAGTTCTACGCACTTAGCCCAGAATGGATCGTAATCATACTCACTATCTAAGCCAAAGTTATCAATCCAAACCACTTCGTTAGCGACTTCTTTGCCGTATTTTTCAAAGGCAGGAATTGGACGACGGACGTAACCAGGGATTTGAATTGCTTTGAGTCCCAGAACATTCACTGCATATTCCAACTCTTCAATCCCTTCTTCGGGAGTGTGCAGGGGAATGGCGGCGATGGGTGTGAGGCGATCGCTATAAGGGCGGAAAATATCAGCATGATAGGTGTTAACTGCCCGACAAACAGCCCGCCGCATTTCTTGGTTGCCAATATTCGGAGCCATTGTTGCCAAGTTGGGGTAGACAACGGCAAAGTCTGTACCTGCTTCTTGCAAGCGCTCATGCAGCAACTTGGGTAAGCTAATGGTTGCCAAATTCAAAGTATTTTTTGTGGGACGACCCCACCAGTTAGGGCGATTGCTGCGATAAGCAAAACGTTCTTCCCAAGTTTGTTTATACCACTTAAAGCGGGAAGATCCTGGTAAATTTTCTTTGAAACGTTCGACAAGCGCAGTTCCACCAATTTGCTCTAAATAATCCAAAACTGCTGGTTCAAATTCTTGGGTATGTACATCGGTGTCAATGATTGGATAACCAAGTTTTTCCCGAATTTGAGCAGACCTGGTTTTTTGTGGGCGGTCTAGAGCGATCGTCATGATAATTTACCCTCATCAAATGTTCATAGGCATTGGCAAAGACGCGATAAATCGCCGTCTTTACAAGAATCAATCCTTTGTAGAGACGGCGATTTGTCGCGTCTCTTAAACCGAACCGTATTGTCTACTCCCTAATCCCTTTCGCAGCCAAAAATTCATCTGCTGTTTTCTCGACAGCCGTACCTTTGAAGAAGTCACGATTCAGGCTGGTGTATAACTCCAAGGGATGAATTGACAGGAAATATTGCAAATCTTCTTCGGTGATAATCTTGCGTTCTACCATTGAATAGGTATTAGCTGCGATCGCAGTAATATCAGGTACATCCCAGTGACCAGAATCAGAACCCAAGAAGGCTTTAACACGGTCGCCATAAGGATTAGCTTTCCGGTTAAAAGCTTGAGCTACACGGGTATCATCTGATTCTGTACCGAAGTAGAAGTGATTCAAGAAGCGATCGCGGATATCCTCTGGCTTGGTAACTCCTGCAACAGCAAATTCATCCAAATCACCTGGCTCTAGGGGAGATACTAAGTCAGCGTGGAAACCTAGACCGCTACCTAGTTGATCCAAACGACCATGTACTAGTTCACCACCATAACGGGTATAGAGTTCTAGCAGTTCTTCATAATTAACATTGGCGGGATTGTTATTTTCCACCAAATGGTCTTTATTGCGGGTATCCCAATGCCAAATCAAATCGGTGTACAAACTAGCACCCCAAGCTGCACCTCCTTCTAAGAAGGCAAACTTGAGTGTAGGGAAGCGGTGAGTTACACCACCAAAGAATAAAGATTTACATAATGCTTCCCCAGCCGATGCAAAGTGACCAATATGGTTGTATTGGTAATTGCTAATGGAACGCCGATTGATCCAGCCCATACCGGAAGAGTGGGTGGTGGGTACAACTTTAAGTTCTACGCACTTTGCCCAGAAGGGATCGTAATCATATTTACTATCCAAGCCAAAGGTGTCAATCCAAATGGCTTCGTTGGCTACTTCTTCGCCATACTTCTCGAAGGCGGGAATCGGGCGGCGGATATGTCCGGGGATTTGAATTGCTTTGAGTCCCAGCACTTTCACCGCATATTCCAATTCTGCGATCGCCTCTTCGGGCGTATGCATGGGAATGGCAGCAATGGGTGTTAAGCGATCGCTATAAGGGCGAAAAATATCAGCGTGGTAAGTGTTAGCTGCACGACAAACAGCCCGCCGCATTTCTTCATTACCAATGTGTGGTGCCATCGTTGCCAAGTTGGGGTAGACAACGGCAAAGTCTGTACCTGCTTCTTGCAAGCGTTCGTGCAGCAACTTTGGCAAACTAACGGTGGCTAAATTTAGGGGATCATTGGTGGGACGAGTCCAGAAGGGAGGGCGGGCGGTGCGGTAAGTGCGGCGTTCATCCCAAGATTGCTTAAACCATTTAGAGCGAGATGCACCGGGTAAGTGTTCTTGAAAACGTTTGGCGATCGCAGTTCCAGCAACTTGCTCTAAATAATCCAAGAATGCTGGGGGAAATTCTTGGGTATGTACATCAGTGTCAATGATCGGATAACCCAGTTTTTCCCGAATTTGAGCCGACTTAGTTTTTTGTGGACGATCTAGTGCAATAGTCATAGCATTTTACCTGAATTTTCAAATAGATTGGTCAAGAGGCAGGAGCTAGGAGGGATGCAGAAAGCCTTTGAACCTGGAAGTTGAGCCTCTGAGCTTGGAAGTTGAGCCTTTGAGCCTGGAAGTTGCACCTTTGAACCTGGAAGTTGAGCCTTTGAGCTTGAAAGTTGAGCCTTTGAACCTGGAAGTTGAGCCTTTGAGCTTGAAAGTTGAGCCTTTGAACCTGGAAGTTGAGCCTTTGAGCTTGGAAGTTGAGCCTTTGAGCTTGGAAGTTGAGCCTCTGAGCTTAGAAGTTGCACCTTTGAACCTGGAAGTTGAGCTTTTGAGCCTGGAAGTTGCACCTTTGAAAGACTTAATTACAAAAATTTGTTTTTCTTGCTCAGAAAAGTTACTGATTCCTACCTCCTCTGCTCTCTTTGCTTCTTCTACTGCCGCATTTGGAATCGCTGATAGAAATTAACGCTGTTGTTTGTTCACAACCCAATCTGTTAATTTAAAGTCCGACTTTGCTAAACCCTGCGAGACTAAAAATTTCTTTGTTCCCTCTAAAAGTTTCACACCTTCGACTGGTAATGGTTCTTCTGATATCTGTTTAAGTGGTAACGATACTTTGATGATCTCAATGGGATATTTAGTAGTTTGGGCGTGGTACTGATAATATTCTTCAGAATTAGCTTTTAAATCCTTGGCTGCTTCTGTGAGAATTGCATTAAATTTTTGGGGAAAATCAGGCTGTTTAGCCAGAAAGCTTTCGGTTGCGACAACTAATGATGTCCCTGACAGACCTTTATGATTCGCCGAAGAATCAATCACTGGAAACCCTTGTGATTTCAAATAAGGCCCCAAATCGCTTGAGGTTGCATAAGCTGCTACATCACCACGTTCTAAAGCCGCTTTTGCCTCAGTAGTCATTAAGTGAACAACTTTTACATCCTTGGCAATTTTAGCTTCAGCTAATAGACCCAGTAGGTATCGATGCATATAAGAACCTTTTTGGGTAGCTATTTTCTGACCCTTAAGTTCAGCAAGCGATCGCGGCCCATTCTTTTTCGCCACTAACCAGGCGGTTGTATTAAATTGAGTAATCCGCAGCAGTCGTGTTTCCTGACCCCTTGCTCTCAAAACTATGGCTGGTGTATCGCCTAAAGAGCCAACATCTAATTGCCCTGCAACAAGCGCCTCATTTAGATCCGGCCCGTTAGGAAACCTTGCAAAAGTAATATTTTTAAATCCCGCTTTTTGCAACTGACGATCTAAAATTCCCTTTTTCTTTGCCCAACCAAGTGGTCCTGTCGGTTCTGAACTACCTACATAACCTATTCGTAGGGTAGCAATGTTATTGGATGCAGCAACAGCGTTATTGACATTAACAGCCTCAATAGATTGAGCAGATTTAGTTTCGCCTTGGCTACATGCTGTAGTTAGTAGCAGTAGAACACAAGCCACTGAGGTTGATAATCTGCAAGTAAGTTTATTTTTACTGATAGAACCTGTTACTACTGAAAACGACAGCATGACTTTTTTCTCCGCCGTACTATACGCCGTGTGCAACTTTCTCTCCAACCTAACCCCCAACCCCTTCCCTAGAAGGGAAGGGGAGCAAGAATCAAAGCCTCTCTCCCTGTGGGGGAGAGGAATGGAAGTGGGGTTCTAAGGATAAGTTGCACATTGCATTACTATTTCATCTGCTTCAAAATTTGGAATGTTTCATCGGCTTTTGCTGTTGATGTACGTTTGTATCCCCAACCGATGTTTTCCCGATAACTACCCAGTAGCCCAACTTCTGCCAATTCTGCCTCGTTGACTGAAGTCGTCACATCGCTTTCTGGTGCCACATAAAGAGCATCAACTGGACAATACAATTCGCACATATAACAGGTTTGGCAGTCACTCTGTCGAGCAATGGTTGGCGGCGCATTAGGTACACGGTCAAACACGTTGGTTGGACAAATATTCACGCAGATATTACATTTTATGCACCGCGATTCGCTGACCAACTCAATCACACTGCTGCTCCTATTTTAGATAAAGGCTTTTCTGTACTTAGCGGCTGACTCTTCACCCAAACCTGGTCTAATCCGCCACTAATCAAGTGATGTTGCTGGTTAGCATCTTGTTCTGGATAGTCTTGATGTTTGTGCATACCACGAGTTTCTTTACGTTCAATGGCACTGCTGTACATCCATCGCGCTGTGGCTACCATTGCCGCAGCTTCTCGCGCCCGGATTAGCTCTTTATCTGATTTTACCTGGCTACTGCGGAGTTCTTGCCAAAGATGATTTAACTTACTCAAAGACTCAGTTAAGCCTTGTTCTGTACGGAAATAGTTTTTTTCGTAAGGGAATACTTCGGCTTGGACTGCTTGAATAATTTCATCAGTTGCCAAGGTTTGAGAGCGATCGCTCCCACTCTGTAATCCTACCTCTCCAACAGCCTTAACTTGTCGTTGAGTTTTATGTTCTCCCAAACTACGTCTATATTCAGCAGCCGATTTCCCCGACCAATAGCCAGAAGATATTGCCCAAGCTGCGTTATGGCTACCACCGCCAGTAAATCCGCCACAAATCAGTTCTCGTGTAGCGGCATCTCCAGCAGCGTAGAGTCCGCGTACAGAACTGGCACAACTCTCATCTACAATCCGAATTCCTCCCGTACCGCGCACAGTTCCCTCTAGGCGCAGGGTGACAGGGAAACGTTTGGTAAATGGATCAATACCTGCACGATCAAAGGGTAAAAAGAAGTTGGGCTGTGCTAAACGCATAGATGCCCGCATTGATTCTGCCGCTTTGTCTATAATGGCGTAAACTGGCTGTTGCAGCAATGTCTGAGCAATTACTGAACGTCTATGAGAACTTGCCCCCGGAATCACAGTACCGTCTTCGTAGGTAAAGGTTGCCCAATTATAAAACAGGGTTTTGGTAACTGAAGAAAAGGCGGGGGAGATGCCATAAGCGTTGGAAAATTCCATACCCGACATCTCGGCTCCTGCTTCTGCCGCCATTAAGTAACCATCCCCTGTCAGGACGTTGCATCCTAACGCTTTACTGAGAAACGCACAGCCACCTGTTGCGATAATTGTGGACTGCGATCGCACTATCCATTTTTCACCAGTCTGACGGTTTACACCTGTTGCACCAGCAACAGCACCATCGTCATCTACCAGTAATTCTAAGGCGGGGCTGTTGTCTAAAATCTTGACTCCAGCACGTTGAATTTGCCGCCGCATCAGCCGCATATACTCCGGCCCTTGCAGCGATCGCCGGTAGGGTTTGCCTTCATCGTCGGTGGGAAAGGGATAACCCCACTCTGCTAACTGATTGACGTTTATATAAGTCTGATTCAGTACCCGATCCATCCAGTTGCGATCAGCTAAAAACCCACCCAACGATTCCCGACTCGCCTTTGCTGTTTCCCGTGCTTCTGGATCTGGTGGCACATACCACACACCATTACCAGATGCAGCAGCGCATCCAGTCGTACCACAGTATCCTTTGTCTACCAGGACAACTCTAGCTCCACTTGATGCAGCACTCCAAGCTGCCCAAGTTCCAGCTGGCCCACCTCCAATTACAAGCACATCTGCTTCTAAGTCGAGTTCAAAATCGTTTGTTAACGTCTTCAGCATCTACCATTTCCCCCCATCTATAAAGTTTTAAGCATCAAGTCTTCACCCCATCCATGCTGCAAAATAAATATTTAAAAATCCAGAAATTGTGAATCCCTTAATACTGGTTCTCACTAGCTTGATACTATTTAAGTACTTTATCTTTATCGACAAACCGTAGTTTATAGTATAATAGAGTCTTTCACAGTTTTCGATAAAAAGCAAGTATTTTACCAAACAACTTCAAACGTAAATTTATGTAAAATCAACGGAGTTATTTTTCTGAATAACTTGCTTTTTACCGTCTTTTATGTGATTTTCCAATTTTCGTTCATAAAATACTTAATTTCGATAAGTGTACCGTAGTTTGATAAATTTTTCTAATCGGTATTGTCTAGATAGTAGAGACGCAAAATTTGATTAGGCTTTGTCTTGCGGCGCTAACGTGTCTCTTCGTGGGTTAAGGGCGATCGCTCCCTTAAGACTCAAGAATCCCCGGACTTTTAATTAAACAAATGTAAAAATTTTTATTCAGTCCGGGGAGTGCCATTCGGTTAAAACCTAAAGACAGTACGAATCCAAGCAAATAAACTATCAGGATTGCTGGCATCCGAATCAGGTGCAGTAATCCAGATCACACCTGGCGTAACCTCAATATGATCTCCGATTTTATATTGGTAGAATGCCTCAACGTGCAGAGAAGTATCTCTGTCAGCTTGTCCTAGACCTTTTCCCAAATTTACATTATTACTAAGACTGGTGAGTTTTGGTTCCATACCAACTAAAACCCCCCCTAAAGCACCTTCACTAAAAAGATCCGGGAATGCCAGTCCTACGGCCCAATCCATAGCTTCAGCATCTCCGCGTCCTAAATAACGGTGTACCCCATAACTTACCCACGCATTGATTGCCAACTTGGGACTAACTTGATAGAACGCCTGTAGGCCATAAAGGTTGCCTAGAGTTGCTACTCCAGGCACGGTGCTGTTTACCAGGTTACTCCCGACTGCTGGGCCGAAATTTGTTCCGCTAAAACCTATGGTATTTGGTGGACTATAGGTATTAACGTAAGTTGCAGCTACCCGAAAATTCCGATTACCGGAGTAGTATATTAACTGTGCTAAAGCTAAATATCTGCCTGTAAATAAGCCGTTATTAGGTGTGGGATTACCACCGTTTGGTGCGCTGTACGCTATCCCGAATTGAACCTGTTTGCCTAATCCCTGGAGTATGGCAATTCCGGGGCCGCTATCTCCATAGTTATAGACCAAAGACCGCCGTGAAAATCGTGAAATCCCATTAGCACCAGTCACAGAAGACGATTCAAAATATGGGTTAACCGGACCAGAAAGACCTATCTCACTAGCTCCGTCAGACAAGGGATAAATGTTGACTTGAGTATTTGGAAAAGGTAGAAACCGATAGCGAACACCACTGAGAATAATAGTATTGCGTGGAAAAGTAATACTGGAGTTATCAGCAGTTCTCCCCTCATAAGTTCCCAATAATCCACCTGTTGGATTTAGCGGAGTAGGTGGTGCTTGTCCCAATGATTCAATATTTCCACCTCCTATTGTTATCCCTAGTGAATCTTTACCGTTAAAACTGGTGTTTAACCGTAAAGAAGTTGAGCCTTGAAGTGTGACATTGTGAGGTGCTGGTCTCTTAGTGACGACGTTATTGCCTGCTATAAGTTCGCCAAGGACAATCTGAGATCGAGCTATAAGTTTGGTTGTGGTCGTAAACTGAGTTGATTCTAACTTCGCATTTCGTACTTCCAAGCTATCTACGCGTCCCCGAAGTTGAGCGAGTTCTGGAGAAAATTGTTCTTGTAGTTTTTTGATGGTATCTAAGTCTTCGCGTTTGACTAAATCTGTTGTTGAAGTCGCTATTAGTTCATTGAGGCGATCTAAAGCTGCATTCAACCCAGCTGCAAATTCATAGCGCGTTAGAGAGCGATCACCTTTAAATGTACCATCTGTATATCCTGCAATTACACCATAGCGCTCAACTAGAGACTGTAATGCTTGAAATGCCCAGTCTGTCGGCTTAATATCTGATAGTTGTGAGACAGATGTAACTTGCCCTGCTCCATTCTTTGGGGCTTTTTGGTTAGTTGGCGGTGTAGCTTGCAACAATTGCGAGAAAGGTGTCACTCGATCTTGAAGCTCGTTTGGAGCTTTTTTACCAGTGGCTGGTGGAATTGAAGTATTTACTGTTTGATTGACAACTGTTTCTGGAGCTTTGTTCTCTTCTACTTCAATAGTAGATACATCAGATTTAGGTAGTTCAGCCTGACTTTTGGCTGGATAAAAAACTAGGATAGCTAGAATATCTAGCAACGAAAGTAGAAACACTATGGATCTATAATTCCAGCGAAAATTTGACATGACTCCTTAACTCCTCAACCTTAAAGATGAATAAATTAGCTCTCAATTAGACAGAAAAACCGTTAAAAATCCTTGCTCTAATTTTTTTATAACCGCTTAGAACACAGATTTAGCAAAGGTTTTGCTACTAATCAAAGCACAAGCATCTAATAAATATCGAATTCAGTACTAAGTCGTTGAATGTACAATCCAAAATTCGCAGAAAACTAGAGTTCTGACGCTTGAAAGAATCCTAGTGACGTCTTGAATGAGACACTTACTGCCTTAGTAAAGACTTCTATTCTTTTAAGGGAAACTCAACCACACGCTATGTAAACTGATACTTCTGAGACATCTTAATGCCGTTTTTTTGGGTTATGCTGTACAAAGTTCATCAATGGCTAATGACATTGACTAAAGCTTGATTTGGATGCAAGTGATTGTTTGCCAATTAACATTAGTTGAAAACACTATTTTGTAATCAGCTATATTTTGACAGCATCAATCACTATTTAATTACGATAGTTCTATCGACTTACCGTACTTTAGTAGAATTATCTTTGCATAGAGCTTGGTACAATGCAAGACCTAGTATTTTTCCATAAGGCGAAAATATGTCAAAATTCTTGGTTAAGTCAATTCCAGCAACTGCGTAGGCGTAGCCCGTCGTAGACATCGCCGGAAATATAGCGCTTCTTGCTTGAGTCCAATACAGACTTAACCCCCAGCCCCTTCCCTTGCAGGGAAGGGGAGCAAGATTCAAAGCCTCTCTCCTTTTAGGAGCTACCGTGTATACACAAGTCAAATTACCCCCCTTAATCCCCCCTTCTAAAGGGGGAAATAAAAAATCCTGTTCCCTCCCCAATGCATCGGGGAGGGTTAGGGTAGGGTAAAACTGACGCGAAAAACCAGGTGAGTAAGCTATTTGAGACTTGTGTATACACCGTAGCCTTTTAGGAGAGAGGAATGGAAGTGAGGTCAAAGTGTATTGCTTCCATTCGAGAACCGCTATAGTTAGTCAGTAAAAACGAATAGACTTCTTGTACAAATGCAAAATTCGCTCTCATCCCCCAACCCCTTCTTCCAAAATTTGGAGAAGGGGAGCCAATTTCAAAGTCCCTCTCCCAAGCTTGGGAGAGGGATTTAGGGTGAGGGCTTTTTAGGATCTTCTAAATTATCTAGTTTGTCGGAATTGCTCGTTGAGTTAGAGGATTTGTGATAAAAACCACCTACCTCTGCCAAAGTATAGAGAGGCCTGGCTTTAACTTCTTCGTAGATACGCCCTATATATTCGCCTAAGATGCCAACACTGACTAACTGCACAGATCCGAGGAAGAAAATTGCCATCAAAATAATCGTAAACCCGGTTAAAGGCGAATGGGGGACAAAAAGACGCCAATACAAGACTAATAAAGCCATGAAGATAGCTGCCGCCGCCGCTACTAACCCTAAGTAAGTTGATAACCGCAGTGGCACTATTGAAAAGGACACTAGACCATTGATAGCAAGGGCTAAGGATTTACTAAAAGTGTATTTAACTTCCCCAGCAAAGCGGGGGTTGCGCTCAAACCGAATTGCTGTTTGCTGAAAGCCAACCCAAGAACGCAGACCACGAATATAGCGGGTGCGTTCTGGCATAGAATTGAGAATATCTACAATCTGCCGATCTATTAGACAAAAATCACCAGTATCAGTAGGAATCTCTACATCTGCCAGCTTCTTAAGGATGCGATAAAAGAAATAGGCAGTAAAACGCTTAAACCATCCTTCTTTAAGGCGTTGAGTGCGTTGAGCGTAGACGACCTGATAGCCCTGTCGCCATTTTTCAACCATGTCGGGAATTAGTTCTGGTGGATCTTGTAGATCAGCATCAAGGATGACGATAACTTGACCTCGGACAAAATTGAGACCAGCAGTAACTGCAATTTGATGACCAAAGTTACGAGCAAAACTCAGATAGCAGATGCGTGGGTCTTTTTGATGAAGGTCTCGCAGTAATTGTAGAGAGCGATCGCGGCTACCATCATTGATTAAAATTAATTCGACAAGCCCATCCATCCGATTCATTACTGCACTCAGTCTACGGTATAGTTCTGGAATAATTTCTTCTTCGTTATAAATTGGAACAATGAATGAATACTTTGGTAGCATTTAGAAATATGGTTTAATTTTTGAACAGCCAAGCTAACAAACTGCTTGCGATCGTAAAGGTTTGGTTCACAGTATACCTAGCAAGACTCAAGTTTCATTCTCATAATTTATTTATTCTTCGGATTGATGTTATCTGAAGAGTCTGATTTTTTAAGACTTTCTACAGCTTTTTTGGGAAAAGTCCGACGATGGCGGTACCAAGTAGACCCTGCTACCAGCGTTCCAGTTAAGCCTAATGCAAGTACTAGCGGCAAAAAATCGCCTGTATTCACTGCCTTCAGACCAGAACTACCTAGTAGTACAAAAGGTAAGACACTAGGAACAGTACCAAGTGTTGTACCAAGAACATAATCTTTAAAACCGATCGAAGTTAGTCCAGCGACAAAGTTGACCAAACCATAGGGCATGATCGGTACTAATCGGATGGCAAACATATAGAAAAGCCCTCCACGACGCACCTCAGCATCCATAGCTTGCCAACGTCCAGCTAATCGTTTTGCAACTGTTTGGCGTCCAATAGTCCGAGTAAAAACAAAGGCAATTATTGCCGCAATGACTGCTGCCACACTAGTCCAGACAGTACCCAGCCAAGGGCCAAAAATTGCACCTCCAGTCAAATTAAGCACTGTTGAGGGCAAAACTAACATAGTTGCCACAACGTACAAAGCAATATAAATAATAGGTGCCCAGATCCCAGAAGATTTCAGCAATGCTTGGATTTGTGCTGGTTCAATGCCGCCAAGAAGATATACTGCTATACCAGTTGCAATGATGCAACTCAGTGTGAGTAGCAAGATACCAGCTTTCAAATTCCACACCAGAATACTCCTACTTTTTTTGTAACCCAACCCATCTTTCTTAAACTTACCCTTTAATTAATTCTTGAAAACTTTGGTTCTGGAAACTAGTACTCCAACACATTAATTTTGATAAATTCGTAGTGTTACCACACTGCTGTTATGTATTAAAGGAGTCCAGTCATCAGCAATCATAACCTTTATCCAAACACAGACCTAGAAAGTGCAAGCTAGCAAGGCTTGTGTCGATGAAACCAGAAGTGAACACTTCAAAGTCGCAACAATGTGGGTAATTGACACAAAACTTGTATTCTTCACGACAGTCATTGTTGCAAAAAAAGTGTCATGATTATCGGGATTGTGCATAATAACATCTATTTTGTGGGCAGTTTTCTTTATGAATCGTTAATCTATACTGGCGTTTTAAATAATTTCCTGTAAAATGCTGACTATAAACTACGGCAATTTGATCGATCTACCGTATAAGATATCCTTGTACCCTGCTTGATACAAATGCAAATTCTTTGGTTTATTCCTACTGGATCTCATGACGGACGCTATTTAGGCACAGATATTGGCTCTCGTGTTGTCACACCTGATTATTTACAACAAATTGCCCAAGCTGTGGATAGTTTAGGCTACACGGGCGCATTGTTACCCACAGGGAGTTCTTGTGAAGATGCTTGGATAACTGCCGCCGCTTTCATATCTGTCACTAAGCAGATGAAATTTCTGGTGGCAATTCGTCCAGGAATTACTTCCCCAGGTGTTGCTGCACGGATGGCAGCAACATTTGACCGGATTTCTAAAGGAAGATTGTTAATTAATGTAGTGACAGGTGGAGATCCTGTGCAGCTGGCTGGAGATGGCTTGCATCTTAATCATGACGATCGCTATGATTTAACCGATGAATTTCTCAGAGTTTGGCGGGGTATTGTCAGTGGAGAAACAGTCGATTTTAAAGGAAACTACCTGGATATTAAAGGTGGTAAGCTCTTATTCCCACCAGTTCAAAAACCCTATCCGCCTTTGTGGTTTGGTGGCTCATCTGCTGCTGCCAAGCGGGTTGCTGCTAAACATATAGATGTTTACCTGACTTGGGGTGAACCTCCACAACAAGTTGCCCAAAAGATTGCCGAAGTCCGAAAATTGGCGGCTGAACAAGGTAGAACAGTCCGTTTTGGGATTCGCTTACATGTAATTGTGCGAGAAACCGAGTCATCTGCTTGGGATGCTGCCAATGAGCTAATTAAGTATGTCGATGACGATGCGATCGCAAAAGCTCAGAAAGACTTAGCTCATTCTGATTCTGAAGGGCAGCGGCGCATGAGTCAACTACATAGTGGTAGTCGAGAAGCCTTAGAGATTAGCCCTAACCTGTGGACAGGAATTGGATTGGTGCGGGGTGGTGCTGGTACGGCCTTAGTTGGAGATCCTGACACCGTTGCCGCTAGGATGCTGGAATATCACAATTTGGGCATAGAAACATTCGTTTTCTCTGGATATCCCCATTTAGAAGAAGCCTATCGCACCGCTGAATTATTATTTCCCCGTCTACCTTTGCAAAGTGAATCTGCACCTTTAACGCCACCAGTTTTGAGTCCCATTGGTGAAATCGTCGCCAATGAAAAATTTGCTAAACAACTAACGAGTGCCTCATGACTAATTCGTAATTCGTAACTAAATAGCAAATTACGAATTACGTTGGTGATGCTTCTAGATTCTATCCTTTGGAACAATTTAAAATACCAAATTCCATGACTATTACTTTTAAAAGTACCAAAAGCAACAATCATATATCCCTAAGCGAGGTGTTAGAAAACCCGCAAATCGAAAAAATAGTTCCCTGGATTGTGCCTGTTTTAGTTCTAGTACTTTGGGAACTTGCTTCCAGAACGGGTTTACTCTCAACCAGAATTTTACCAGCCCCTAGTGGCGTAATCGCTACAGCCATAAAACTAGCCTCCACCGGAGAATTGTTCCAAAATATAGGCATTAGTGCTGGGCGGGCGATATCTGGTTTTATAATTGGTGGCAGTATTGGGTTCGGTTTAGGATTACTTAATGGCTTTTCCCCTGTAGCAGAAAAGTTATTGGATAGTTCCCTGCAAATGCTCCGTACTATCCCTAATTTGGCATTAATTCCGCTAGTGATTCTCTGGTTTGGGATTGGCGATCAAGCCAGATTATTTCTAGTATCTATGGGGGTATTTTTTCCGTTATATCTCAATACATTTCATGGAATCCGCAGTGTTGACCCTGGACTGATTGAAATGGGAAAAGTCTATGGATTAAAAACACCACAACTTCTGTGGCAAATCATTTTTCCAGGAGCTTTGTCTTCGATTCTCGTTGGTGTCCGTTTTTCCTTGGGGATTATGTGGTTGACATTAATTGTGGCAGAAACGATCGCGGCAGATTCCGGTCTTGGTTATATGGCAATGAATGCCCGTGAGTTTATGCAAACTGATGTTGTGGTTTTGAGTATTGTAATCTATGCACTACTAGGTAAATTAGCAGATGCTATTGCTAGAGGATTAGAAAAAAAATTCCTGGCTTGGAACCCCAATTATCAAAAGTGATAAATGCTAAATTCACCAGAATTAAAGAATGTGGTTTGCTTTCTTGAACGTCTCATCAAATAATTAAATTCCAGTTGTTCTTAAAAAGGAGATTTTGCAAGTGAGTTCAAATGTACAGGGTACACAACTAAGTATTTTGGATTTGACGAAAGCTTTTGGTAAGAAAAATGTTTTAAACTCGTTAAATTTAGAAGTTGAAGCAGGTGAGTTTGTCGCTATTGTCGGACGAAGTGGTTGTGGTAAGAGTACCTTATTGCGTCTGGTGTCAGGATTAGATAGAGCAACTTCAGGTGGAATACTGCTGGATGGAGAACCACTGCATAAACTCAGCCGCTTCGTAACAATGATGTTTCAAGATTCTCGTTTGCTGCCGTGGAAGCGCGTTGTTCAGAATGTGGGGTTGGGCTTAGAAGGTAATTGGCATGAAAAAGCTTTGTGGGCACTCAATAAAGTCGGACTCAAAGATCGGGCTGATGAGTGGCCTTCTGTTTTGTCTGGAGGACAACGGCAACGGGTATCATTGGCGAGAGCCTTAGTCAGTCAGCCCCGTTTGTTGTTGCTAGATGAACCTTTAGGAGCATTGGATGCTCTAACTCGATTAGAGATGCAGGGTTTGATTGAAAACTTATGGCAAGAACGAAGATTTACTGCATTTTTAGTTACTCACGATGTAGAAGAGGCTGTGGCGTTGGCAGACCGAGTGATACTGATTGAAGAAGGACAGGTTACTCTGGATTTGCCTGTGAAACTTTCACGCCCCCGAGATCGAAGTAGCGAAGTGTTTGTCAATGTCAGAGAAGCAATTCTCAAGCGAGTAATGAGCCATGAAGGTACTCAGCCAACTAATCAATTGTTGCAGTTGAGTAGTTAAGATTTAGCTTTCATTAGTTGATTAATATCATGCTTGAGGTAGCTGCGGTAAAATAGGCTACTTCGAGATTAAAACTTCCTCTTAAAAAGCAGCTATAGAAATCGAAAATTATTTATGAATACTTAAAATAACTCTCCTCTCTGCGGTTCTGGGTGATTTTTTCTATATTCACAAACTAGACAAAGTAAAACATAATAATTGTTAACTTATATAGCTTTGGATCTTCCGTACCTGTTATGTTGAATTTTTAGCTAAGTATCAGAACTTGACTTTAAAATCTAGGTTAGAAGCCTAAATTTCGCGCATAAGTATAAAATACTAGTAATAACAACTGCTATTGATGCCTAGCATGGATTTCATGCTTTTTATGAAACCGATTTAGCATACTAAATAATGAAGATACATAGCTTTATTTGAAATAAACATCAATATCTATTATTTATATTTAATTTAATGATAGTTAAAAAATTAACAAAGCATGATGCAGAAGATTATAGACAGATCAGATTAGAAGCTTTATATAAAAATCCAGATTCATTTGGCACATCGTATTCTGAAGAAAAAGTTAAGATGACAGAACAATTTCGGGATAGAATACCAGAAAATAATAATAACTTTATTTTGGGCTGCTTTGAGGATAAAAAGTTAATTGGAATAGTTGCATTTCACCAAGAATTAAGAATAAAACTCAGGCATAAAGCATATATTAGTAGTATGTATGTTCAACAAGAATATCGAAGAAAAGGTATAGGTAAATTATTATTAAATGAATTAATTGAAAAAGCAAAAGCTATTAACGAGGTAGAACTATTATTACTTGATATTGTTAAAAGTAATTTTTCAGCAAAACAACTTTATTTATTATTGGGATTTGAAATATATGGAATAAAGGAAATGGCATATAAATCTAATCATCAATATTTTGATCTGGAGTTTATGCGTTTACAGGTTAAATAAAAAAATTTTAATTTCTACTAAATATCATGATTTAGACTAAGAAAAAAGACATTTAATTTGTTTAATCAACCAGAGACAATTTTTAAAAATAGCCCTGTAAAGAAAGAAGAGGTAATCTACAATGAAGCTGATTTTACCGCTCGATCTCATTGCTGATATTAAGCCTCATTTACCGCCTGATACAGAAGTTGTCAGCGTAGATATTGAAGGAAATTTAGACGGCGATGCTAGCGATGCTGAAGTTTATTTCAGTTGGTTTTTATCCAGAAGTCTGACGCTGCATAAAGTACTAGAAGCAGCACCTGCACTGCATTGGCATCATGCACCAAATGCAGGGGTGAATCACATTCTGACACCAACTTATTTGCAAAGAGATATTATTCTCACAAATGGGGCGGGAGTGCATGGAATTCCGATCGCAGAATTTGTAATTACTTATATACTGGCTCATGCCAAACACCTGCCAGAATTATATGCTTTACAAGCAGAACGTCACTGGAAAAGAGGCTTTGCCATCCAAGAGTTGACAGATGCGACCTTGCTAATTATTGGCGCTGGTGGTATTGGTCAAGAAATTGCCGCACGTGCTAAACCCTTCGGCTTAAGAATTATTGGCAGTCGCCGTCATCCCCAAGAGCTACCAAATTTTGATAAAGTAGTGGGTGCTGATGAATGGCGATCGCTCCTACCAGGAGTTGATTATGTAGTTATTGCAACACCCCTAACTCCAGAAACAAAAGAATTTATTGATGAATCTGTATTGCGATCGCTCCCAAATCATGCCTACCTAATTAATATTGCTCGCGGTGGCGTAATCGATGAATCGGCATTAATAAAAGCGCTCAAAGAAGGTTGGATTGCAGGTGCAGCGTTAGACACAGTTAACTCCGAACCGTTACCACCAGAAAGTCCTTTGTGGTCACTTCCTAACATCTTTATCACACCTCATACTTCCGGTCATTCACCTAAAAGCCAACAGCGTTCAATAGCTCTATTTATCGACAATCTAAAGCGTTACCAAGCTGGTCAGCCTTTACGAAATGTAGTAGATAAAAAAGCAGGATACTAAATGATTAAAAATTAAAAATGAAGAGGTGCTGCCGATTGGGTTGCACAATCCAAAATGGAATTAGGGAGTAGCAAATTGTGAAATTAATTTTACCCGATCATCTCATTGCAGATATAAAGCCACACCTACCATCTAATATAGATGTCGTGGAGGTGGATAGTGAAGGTAATCTTGATGGTGATGCCAGTGATGCAGAGATTTATGTCAATGGATTTTACCTGAAAACCTCTACTCTTGACAAAGTACTGACAGCAGCACCCACACTGCGTTGGCAACAGTCACCAAGCGCTGGCGTAAATCACATCCTCACGCCAACTTTTTTGCAAAAGGACATTATCCTCACCAATGGTGCGGGGGTTCATGCAATTCCAATTTCGGAATTTGTACTGGCATTTATGCTCTATCACGCTAAGAATCTGCGGAAATTACAAACTTTGCAGAATGAACATACTTGGGTAAGAGGAGTATTTCTCGAAGAGTTGGCAGACGCGACTTTATTAATTCTCGGCACAGGAAATATCGGTCAAGCCATCGCATCTCGTGCCAAAGCCTTTGGAGTTACAGTTTGGGGTAGTCGCCGCCATCCCGAACCCCTACCGAATTTTGACAAAGTTGTCGGTGCTGATGAGTGGCAAACGCTCCTCCCAGCCGCAGACTATGTAGTTATTGCCACACCATTAACCCCAGAAACTAAAGGCTCAATCGATGAAGCTGCATTGCGGTCTATGCGTCAGTCTGCTTACCTAATTAACATCGCTCGTGGTGCGATCGTAGATGAAGCCGCATTGCTTACCGCACTACGTGAGGGCTGGATTGCGGGTGCTGGATTAGACACTGTTGCAACCGAACCTCTGCCGCCAGAAAGTCCTTTATGGTCGCTACCGAACGCTTTTATCACACCCCATTGTTCAGCCTTGTCGCCACGCCTGAGAGAGCGCATAGCACAACTATTTATCGATAATCTTCAACGCTACCAAAACGGTCAGCCCTTGCAGAATGTTGTAGATAAACAAGCTGGATACTAATACTGTTAGAGACCTTGCAATGCAAGGTCTCTACTTAAAATCAACTTACGATATCATATCCGGTTGTATGCCCATAATTCTGTGTAATCTAGCGATTTTATGGTCAATTAAACGGACATTGTATAGAACGACTGCACTTTACACAACTTTTTTGCAAGCATTTCAGTTTGATTTTTACTACCTCTAGTTTAACTGTAAAGTGTCTCCATCACAACGAAAGATTTTAGTTGTAGAACCATCTTTGTTTTTCCGATCAAACTTAACTTGGTAAAAATTAACCGATTGCACCTTGTTTGTTCCTAAGCGATAAAAAGTATCGGCAATATAATTAAACTGCTGCTGGTGCCCAATGAGCTTTTTAATCGAAAAGTCTCCTCCTTGCAACACATAAGTTTTATTATTTTTAATAGTATTAGCATATAAAAATATTACTTCTCCGTCTGTAAAATATGCAGGAGTTATATCTTCAGTAGGAGGAATTATATTCCAGCCTCTAGTTTCTGATATACCATCTAAAGCAGTGAAGCTAGCTGCAACATTTACAGGTGTTAAACACTTGTTTTTTAGAGTTATTTTATTATATTGGTTTTTATTTTTTATCAAGATTTCTCGAACTTTATCTTGATGTTTATAAAATCTCTCTTCATCAGTTTCTTGTTTTTTAGCTCTTAATTCTAAGTTTAGTTTGTTTTTTTCGGCTTCTATCTTTTTTTCTTCTGTATGTGTATTCATTTGAGAAACAAACCAAGTACCTGCTACACTTAAAAGTGCTACTACTATTGGTACGAATGTTGTCTCTTGCCAAGATTTAGTTTCCTTACTTTTATTTGTAGTAGGATCTATGCTTTTGGTTTGCTGCATTGGTAAAATAGTAGGATCAATGCTGGTATTTGCAGAGACAGAAAGATCAGCAATTTTGATTTTCTGATTTCCTAGAGCAATAATACTGCCCTTATTTAAGGTAAATTCTTCATCTTGAACCAGTTGAATTCCATTTACAAGAACGGGGTTTTGTGCGCCTCGTAAATTTCTAATGCAAAAGCGTTGTATTTGGGTATTAAAATATATTTCAATGTGCAAAGATGATACAGTAGAACTATTCAAAACCATGTTGCATCGGTTTGGGTCGCGGCCGATACGGAAAGTACCACAATTATTTTCTAGCTGTTGATCGTCAATTTGCTTAGTATTTTGTTTACCTGCTTCGTTCCACTTTAAAGTAAGTGCGTTCATTGTTTTAACCCTGTAACTCTTCGTAAGAGACTACAACTCTCTCCCGAATAATTTCGGATGTGACTGCATAAAGATCAGGAAGTAGTAACAAAAAATTGAAGAGAAATTTATCGAACAGAATTCAGGAATCAGGAGTCAGAATTCAGTTGGGTATTCTGTACGACTGGCGGATGAATAATCGGCGTTTTTGCACCCCCACTAAATTGAAAATTTAGTGGGTCTGAATCTCCGACTGATAGCGTAGTATTAGCGAGTTCGTGAGCGTCCTGATTCTGACTCCTAAATTGTGACTTTTGAATTTTCCTTCAAATCGGCATTGATCCGAATCACACTAAGTTAAAGTTAAAATTAAATTCTGATTTGGCTTTGTTAAAGTAGGTGATAAATACCCTACTATACCGCTTCTCAGTTGTACAGGTGTATTTGTTATGCCAATTTCAAACTATTTGACTCATGAAATGCCGAGGTTGCCTATTTTCATCAACTTTTTACTTGTGAAAATGTTTATGAAACATAATTTTGAGTAGAATAAAGCATGGTTAAAAGATAGGGTTTGGGTATCAAGGCTTGGGTATTGAGATTGGTAGAACTTTTACCCACTCCCCAATCACTTGATTTTCAGCACTGACTTCCCTAAAGATCGGCAAATAACATCATTTTGCGGTGTATGTATACGGCTGCACAAAACGTCACGGTAGTGACGCTCTAAAGGATTTCTTTTTAACAAACCAGGATTACCAGTCAGTTCTAAGGCAATCTCTACAGCACGAATTGAGTTGGTTGTGGTGAGATATTTAACAGCTTGTGCCTGTAATCCTACGTTAGGCTTATACTCACCCTTGTCAATATCTTGAGCCAAACTATAAATCAATCTATTATTAGCAAATAGCAGTGCTTCTATCTCACCCACGGCAGTTTGGAAGCGTGGCAAAGTTGCTAGTGGCTCTTGGAGATTAGAAGGCGATCGCTCCCAAAGATATTTAGCAAGCCAGTCTCTAGCACTACTAGCAACACCGAGATATAAGGCACTCACTGTCAAACTGCCCCAAGTGGAAATTAGCAGATCAAAAGATGGCGCAGCAGATATGGGGTTGATATTTAGAGCATACTCTGAGGGAATTAATACATTCTCTAAAATGAGATCGTGGCTGCCTGTAGCTCTCATCCCCAAGTGATCCCAGGTTTCGACAATTCGCAAACCTGGCAAATCGCGCGGAACTAGAAAATTCCCAACTTGTGGTTCATCTTCAGTTGTCCGTGCCCAAACAACAAAATAGCTGAGGATAGGACTGCCTGTGGTGTATTGCTTATGTCCTGTTAAACGCCAGCCCTCTGTTGTTCGTTCGGCAATTGTCGCAGGCAATCCACCTCTAGCTGGCGTTCCTAACTCCGGTTCAACACGGGCAGCATTCAGCAGAGCAATGCCTTCAATTGATTCACGACACAGCCGCTTATATACTTCTGGATGCCAGCGACGGCTATGGGCTGCATGAGCATGTTGAAGATAGTGCATTGTCAGTACTAATGCGGTCGAAGCATCGCCACGCGCTATCCCTTCAATCACCCGGCAGATAGTTGCCAATCCCAAATCCTGGCCACCGAATTCACGTGGAATGGTGAGGTTGAGCAATCCTGCCTCATGCAAAGCTGTAAAATTCTCGAAGGGAAAAGAAGCATCTCTATCGTGTGCCCCTGCACGGGTGGCAAAATCTTTGGCCAAAGCCTCAACTCGGTCAAAAATATTGGGGAGAGTTTCTAAGCCTTTGGCTACAAAGGTGTCTGGCACTGCTTGCTCCAACTGTGACATAAATACTCCTTCGCAATTCACTGTACTACTAAACCAGAGATGTTTTTCAATATGGAAGCATCTCAAGTTTGCAGGCACATCAACTTTTCGCACGACGGCGGTCTCTCTGAATCCCCAATCTTCATTGCCCTAACTGTATTACTTATAGCGATCCCGAAAATACTACTTAAAATCGACCGAGATTTAGTAATTAGTGATTTCTGTAAGTATGACACAAACTACTGTCATAGAGCAAGCCAAGCAGAGAATTTAGCGATCGCCCCACAACTTAGGAACTAAATTCCCTACTGGTCTTTTAAGCTAATCGTCATTCAAATTAAATCTCCGTATGTCTTGCGTCTTTGTAGCGATTTGAACTATGCAACTTACAGCACTTTTCAAGTAATTGAACTACACTACTCTCTACTCCCCACTCCCTACTCCCTACCCCATCTCACTTGTAATCTAAATCCCTGAAAATTGCTGTAAAAGCGCATCGGCTGATGTTTATTGAGGAGAGAAAACTAAGATGCTGACCTTGAGTCTTTTTCAAAGCCCTGCTCGATCGGCAAAGCTAAAAAATCCTTGTTTGCAACCAAGCACAGATAAACAAGTGTTTGAATATTCTCTGGTGAGAGTAATATGAAGATCCCGATATCACAGAGGGATAATTTTCTCATCAAGTAGATTTTCCAATGGATAAATATGCAGCAACGGCATTGCCGTCGCAACCAAGGTGATACTCATTGTTTTTATAGCGGTTCCTCTGTTAATGAGGTATAACTGGACTTCATATATAAATTTTTTAAGTTTGAGGATATACCTCATCTGATTGAGAACCGCTATGGGTGATTTCCGATATTTAACCAAATCTATGGTGTCACACTTTCGTTAGGGCACTGGCTCTATAACCACCATTAAATTTATCCATTTATTACTTTACTTGATCGGATCGCAATTTTAGGTTTTAAAAGACGAATTTGCGACTTATTGTCTTTTTTTGAACTATAGACTCATTTAAACATGATGGTTATTTCTCAATTTCTATCAAGCTGTAATATGTATTGCTGCTATACCCTTGATGGGAAAAATGCTAAGATTGGGGTAGTTAACTAGTGTGTGTGCTTGATCACAACATTAATGTGTTTTACCTCACAGCTAATTCAAACAACTTAAATATAACCTTTAAGCAAACAATAGTCACCGTTATGACTACCATCATGTTATGCCGCCTAGCTATTTAAAGATTTAATGTATAAATGGTTGTAAAATATATTTTTTTTGTTAAAAATCATCTATTAGGTGACTTGTCAGAAAATTTACATTAAAAAACTCCTAAAATATCTAAATTTAAGAGCTAAGGAGTGTAAACTAATTATGTAAATATCATGTTTGTATGTAAATATGATGTTCGCAAGTCTCTTTTAGTCACTTGCATTTATTACACTATAGGAGGTATAATACAAACGTTAAATAACTTGCTAGATACTCCCTTAAAGATACTAGGCAGGGCTGGGAAAAGATCCATTCTGGAATCTCCAAGCAAGCTGAAGCAATATTTGTTTAAGTGGAGTTTGGCTTAATTGGTAAAATACTACTCAAACAAAAATTACAATGTGCTTTTATAGCTTTATAGTTTTTATAGTCTTCTGTTTCCTGTAACCTACTCAAAATCCTTTTTTGTTCCGGGTTGCACGATAAAAATGAAGCTATACCGAAGACTATCCCCAAGACTCACAAAGCACTAGGGGAATATGCCAGGCGCTAATTGCATATGTGTAAATTTCTGATTAACATTACAAGGTTAGTCAGATTTGTACTTGTGGTTTTTTTGCTGTCAGGCTTTGATCACACAACTGCAATGAATTACGTTTTCCCATAATTTACGACTCAATGCAATTTATAACTACAATTATGTCACACCATTTAAGTCAAGACTGTTAAAAAGTTAGGAATGTCTGAAAACATTCTTTTAAGAATTCTTCCGAGTCAAGTCTTGTTCAAGAGCATGAAAGCTAACTTTCAGCCAGAACATTGTCCCGTACTAGAAAAAACTTCAATAGTTTGTGATTGAAAAAAGAAATACTTTGCATAGCTATTGCTGCATATAGCAAAATTATGATCCGAAAATAATTCCTCTTAATCATCACTTACAACTGCCGCTGATTGCCAAAGTGAGCTATCCATATTTATTTGTGTGGAGTATGTTAATGCAGTTAGTTGCTCTTGAAGCTAAATGTTAAGTAAACAAAGCTCTAACTCGATATTTTGACATTTACACTAGTTATTGCCACATCAATAACTGGCTGCAACCAGTGGGTTGTCCCATCCAATAAAAATACCTTGTATATAAAAGATAGATGCTTTGCTACCATGCTATTTCTTTCTAACTTTACTCTAATAAAGCTTAGAGTTTCCTCGGTGAAAATACGGGATTAAATAATATTTTTAATGAACTTTTGAATTGGATTCCGACTGATAACTAAATTTTTTTTGGAGATTAGAAAATGCCACCAGTGCTTTCTGAGCAACATGTGGGTGAAAGACTTTTGTACACTTTGGATACAAAACTTTCAGAAAAAGAATTAGAGAACTTCTTGGCAGAAATGGAAATTGTGGAGCCACCATCGGCAAAGCAATTCTGGCAATCTGCACAGACGAATCCTGGTATATACATTATTCTTACAGGTAAAGTCCGACTGTTAGATAGCTCTGAGAACTTAATTACTACCTTTGGTGCATGGTCTGTTTTTGGTGAATTGACTTTGTTTCCCGAAGCTAACTTTAGTCCTTATGTAGTTAGAGCTTCGACAAGCTTAAAACTTGGCTATTTCAGGCAAGAAGCATTGCAAAGGTTGATAGACAAGTATCCTAACATCTGCGATCGCCTATTCGCCCGTGCAGAACTTTGGGATTTGTTATTGTTATGTCGTCAAGTATCACAATTCCCACGCCATACATCACAAGTTTCAGGAATGCTCAAAGCCTTATCTTTGTTTGAGCGACACCAGTTAGAAACTGACTCTGTAAGTCCACAAATATCCCAAGATTCACAGTTGTGGTTATTGTACAAAGGTCAACTGCGGCATTCTGAAGGCCATTCTTTGACACCAGGTACAATCTTTGCTCAACCAAAACAAGGAGATTGGCAAACAACGCAACCAACGATTGCTTACATTCTGAAAAATGACCAGATGCAAACAGCATTAGAATATTTCCCAGAGTTGGGGGAGTGGGCTTTTGCCATGAGCGTCAGCGAAACGGAATCAGAGACTGAGGACACAACGGCCGGCTCAGTGCATCGTTGGGGACTGGGTACTAGAGAAAAAACTTCCCAATCTCCAAAATCTAAAATTATTCCTTTTCCTCAAAGAGAGAAGCAGTCACAACAACAGCCAACAAAAAAATCACGTTTTTACTTTCCCAGTCCGAAAGTACAAATGGGGCATTGGTGGAAACGTATCACCAAGAGCTATCCCTTCTATGCCCAACAAAGTGCAGCTGATTGTGGCTCTGCTTGCTTGGTGATGATTGGTAACTATTGGGGCAAACATTTTAGTATCAATCGCCTACGGGATATGACTAATGTGACTCGCAACGGTGCATCCCTAAAGGCGATGGCAGCAACAGCAGAATACCTGGGTTTTGCCACCCGTCCAGTGAAAGCTACTCTTGATAAATTAGCAGAACAACCTTTACCTGCAATTGCTCACTGGGAAGGTAAACACTTTATTGTTGTTTATGAAATCACCAAAAAGCGAGTGATTATATGTGACCCGGCTCTTGGTCAATGCAGTCTGACAAAAGCTGAATTTCAAGCGGGTTGGACTGGTTATGCATTGTTACTGCAACCGACAGCTCTACTAAAAAGTGCTAAGGACGAAAGTAGAAGCTTCTGGAAATTTTTTGAGTTAGTCAAACCTCACTATCGAACACTGCTAGAAATTTTCATAGCTTCGATAGTAATTCAATTATTTGGGTTAGTAACGCCAGTATTTACCCAGTTGTTGCTCGACAGAGTACTTGTGCAACGTAGTGTTCCAACCTTAAACGCCATTGGTTTGGGAATGATTGTTTTTGGGTTGTTTGGTGTTGCTGTCAACGGTGTACGGCAATATCTTTTATTTCACACTGCTAACCGCATTAGTATCGCCTTACTCGTAGGCTTCATCAAACATACCTTCCGTTTACCCCTTGCTTATTTCGAGTCGCGTTTCGTTGGGGATATAATCTCGCGCATCCAAGAAAGCCAGAAAATTCAGCATTTCCTTACTGGTCAGACACTCTCGATTGTGTTGGATATGCTGACATTAGTGGTTTATCTGGCTTTGATGTTCTCCTATAGCTGGCGGATGGCATTATTCGTGCTGTGTACTGTACCGCCATTTTTTATCTTGGCGCTGGCCAGCACAAGTATTTTGCGCCGCATCTCCAGAGATATTTTTAATGCAGCTACCAAAGAACAAAGCTATCTCATAGAATCCCTAAGCGGAATTCGTACCGTCCGCTCATTAGCAATTGAACAGACAGTGCGTTGGCGTTGGGAGGAACTGCTGAATGATTTAATTAAAAAAGACTTTAATGCTCAAATAATTGACAATCGTTTGCAAATTATCAGTGGCGTCATCCACACCTTTGTAAATACTTCATTGCTGTGGTATGGAGCAACGCAGGTAATTAATGGCGAACTAACTATTGGACAATTAGTTGCTTTCAATATGTTGGTGGGTAACGTCTTGAGTCCTTTCCAGCGGCTGGCTTTGCTGTGGAATGAATTACAGGAAATCGTGATTTCCACTGAGCGCATTAATGATGTGTTGGAGGCGGAACCAGAAGAAGACTTAGCAACAAAACCCCGCAAATCGTTAGGTAAACTCCGCGGTAACATTTGTTTTCAGAATGTTACCTTTCGTTATCACTCAGAAAGTGACACTAACGTATTAGAAAATCTCAACTTTGAAATTCAGCCAGAACAGATGGTTGCAGTCGTAGGGCGTAGCGGTTCTGGAAAAACAACTCTCAGTAAATTGATTTTAGGTTTATACCCACCGACAGATGGCAAAATACTCATTGATGATAACGATATCACCAGTGTATCTATGCGATCGCTCCGTTCCCAAATCGGCGTTGTAGACCAAGATACTTTTCTGTTTGGTGGGACTGTTCGGGAAAATATTGCGATCGCTAATGCAAATGCTTCTTCAGAAGAAATTATCCAAGCAGCAAAATATGCTGGAGCCGATGAATTTATTCAAAAATTACCGCTGGGTTACGAATCCGAAATTGGTGAAAGCGGCGGAATGCTCTCTGGTGGACAGCGCCAACGCCTAGCTATTGCTCGTGCTTTGCTCGGAAATCCTCGGTTATTACTGTTTGATGAAGCCACTAGTCACCTAGATTCAGAATCAGAACGGATTATTCAAAACAACCTCAAAACAATTCTTAAAGGACGCACAAGTGTAATTATTGCCCATCGCCTCTCTACAGTCCGCAACGCGGACTTAATCTTGGTTTTAGATCAAGGTATTTTGGTAGAAAGCGGTACCCATGACGAATTAATTGCTAAAAAAGGTCATTATTACTACCTGAATCAACAACAGATGTCTCAAGTTAGTTGATGGGGCATTGGGCAGTCTTTTTCTTCTTTACGAGACTCTACACGAACAATTTTGAATTTTGAATACTTCGACGCCGCTCAGTACAAGTTTTGAATTTTGAATTGATTTCTCCCCCACCCCCCATCTACTGTTATCGGAAATAAAACCATGCCACATCCCAATAGATCGTCCCCACTTCCCCAAAATGAGCAAGATGAATATCAAGGTTACAAACAGCAAGAGGAATCGGTAGAGTTTGACGAGCAGACAGAGGCAGAAAATGAAAGTCAAGATTTGTACTACGGTACAGAAAAACTACTCGATGCCTTACCTCGAATTTGGACTCGTGGTTTGTTGTATGCGCTCATCGGCTTTGCTGGTCTGTTCTTACCTTGGGCAATTCTTTCAAAAGTAGATGAAACTGGTAGCGCTAGAGGGCGTATAGAACCTAAAGGCGCAACTCAAAAATTAGACGCTCAAGCTGGTGGGAGTGTCAAAGCAGTTACGGTCAAAGAAGGAGATACAGTTAGAGCCGGCCAGGTTTTACTGGAATTAGATGCTGATTTACTACAAACGGAACTGCAACAAGTCCAGAGCAAATTGCAAGGGCTACAAAATCGGCAATCCCAACTGGAACTGCTGAAAAACCAACTTTTAATGTCAACGAGTCTTTTAGAACAACAAAATAAATCCCAAGAATTAGAAAAATTGGCTCAACTTAATCAGGTGCAGCAAAACCTGGATACCAAACTGAGTAGTTATAACCTGCAAAAGTTAGAAAAGCAATCATTAGTTAAACAAGCAGAGGAGCAAATTTCCACCAGTCGTGACGATTGGGAATCGGCTAAAAAACTTTTGAGTATAAATTCTAAGCAAACTGAACGTTATAGCCAACTTGTTGACAAGAAGGTAGTTGCTGAAATCCAATTAGAGGAAAGCAAAAAACAAGAGCAAGAAAGCCAACGAGTTTATAACAAGTCTCTATCAGATATTAAACAAGCTCAATTGCGTTTAGCCCAAGAGCTAAATAGTTATCAAGTAACGATCAAAACGTTGGAGTCTGATATTAAACAAGCAAAACTCCGACTGCAAGAAGAACAAAGTAGCTCTAAAAGTGCTACGCAAGCCGGAGAACTAGCTGTAATGAAAAATCAGGAGCAGTTAAAAGATATACAGGCACAAATAACAGCAACGCAATCAGAAATCGCTCAGACTAAAAGCCAGCTTATATCTATAAGATTGCAAATTCAGCAGCGTGTGGTGCGATCGCCGATTAATGGGGTGATTTTTGAATTACCCACCACTAAGGCAGGAGCAGTGGTACAAGTCGGTCAAAGGATTGCCCAAATTGCACCCACGAAAACAGACTTCGTACTCAGAGCAAATATGCCTAATCAAGATAGCGGTTTCTTGAAGGTCGGAATGCCAGTAAAAGTTAAGTTTGATGCCTATCCTTTCCAAGAGTATGGCATCGTGCAAGGGAAAGTTACTTGGATCTCGCCTGACTCGAAAGTTAGCCAAACACCCCAAGGCAATATCGAAACCTATGAATTAGAAATCAACTTAGACCAGCAGTATGTCCAAAGTGGCAACAAACGTATTCGATTAGGTGCCGGTCAGACAGCAAATGCTGAAGTCATCATTCGTCAACGGCGAGTAATTGACTTTGTTCTAGATCCGTTCAAGAAACTGAAAAAGGGTGGTTTGGAGATGTAGTTAAAGGTATCTCACTGGAATCAGGAAATAGGACAAGGGAGATTGGAGGAATAATCAATGCCCCTGCCCAATCCCCAATCCGCTTAATATATTGGAGATATCGTGTTATGCCCCACAATCTGAACATTTCCACCTCAGATATCATTCACAGTCTAAAACTCTCCTGTCAGATACCTGCTGTTGTGGAAGCGATCGCATCGCAAAGTATTATTGCCGAAGCAGCTCAAGCGGCAAGAATTACAGTTACCCCAGAAGAAGTACAGCAAGAAGGAGATAACTTACGGTTCGCCAAGAAACTTGTCAAAGCTAAAGACACCTGGGCATGGCTAGAAAAACACCACCTGTCTGTAGATCAGTTTGATAAATTAGCCTACAACAATGTCCTTTTGCAGAAGTTAGCGAATCATCTATTTTCTAATCAACTGGAAAAGCACTTTTATGAACATCAGCTAGATTATATCGCCGCCGTTACCTACGAAGTTGTCTTCGAGGATCGAGACTTGGCTTTAGAGCTTTTTTATGCCCTAGAAGAAGGCGAAATCAATTTTCCAGATATTGCTCGTCTATATATCTCAGAACCAGAAGCCCGTCGTGCTTATGGATACAAAGGACTCCGATACCGCAAAGATTTTCGTCCAGAGATTGCAGCCGCTGTCTTTGCTGCTGCACCACCAGAAGCTCTCAAACCGATAACGACTCCCAAGGGAGTGTATTTAATTTGGGTGGAAGAAGTCATTCAACCCCAATTAGATGAACAATTGCGCCAAAAAATTATTACAGAATCCTTTTCTGATTGGTTAAAGCAACAAATCACCACGATGAAAATAGTTACTCAAATAGACTCAGACAGTTCAAAACAGGAAATAATAGATATGTTATTCACCAAAACTAAATAATTTAGGAATTTTCAAATGTTTTTGTTACTAAATATCTACCCTAAATCAAGGGAGATTTCTTTAGTCTTCAAAAATGTTGCAGATGCAGGTTTTATTTACTTCAAAACTTAATAGCTTTTCTTTTTTAGTGTTTTGTGAATATATCGGCAAAGTGCTATTTTGCATTAATTAAAAATTAAGTTAAATCGTTATAACTCTTGATAGGTAGCAATAATTTTAATTTCTGCTTAAATTTATTATGCAATTCTTTCTGAATTTAAATAGGACTATATAAAATGATTTTTAAATATAAATATATTAGTTTTTTTAATCATAAATTCTTCAAAAAAGCATTGACTTTTTTGAAGAATAAAGTATATTAGATGTATAGCCAAACGAAACAAGTTGGTTAGACAAAATATTCTCAACAACAGTTACAAATTTTAGGAGAAATAAAATGATCATTTCTGATCTGAACTACTTGGAAATTACCTCTGAAGAAATTATTGGTGGTGGTACGCATACCAACAGGCCTACAATCAAATACTACAACAGCATTGCACAAGCAGATGCAGATGCTAAAGCAACTGGCGGCGTCAACAATATAGCTGTAACCTTTACTAACGCCACCACCACTCCTAATAGTGCTACTGCTTCGTCATCAAGCTATGCTCAAACTTCTTCGTAACAAGTAGTAATAATTAAATTCTACTTACAAAAGTATTAACTTCTGTAAGTAGAGTTAGGCTCGAAAGCTTAGTATATTGATAAATTGCCGAAGGCTCTTTAGCTCATTTGAGCCTTCAGCTTTTACCCAAAATACATCCTTTGGTCTTAAATAACTGTTTTTGCAATAAAACTTTGTAAATTTAATCCTCAACCCAGTTTTAAGTGTGTGTTGTTTATCCGCCCTGAATTAAAACTCTGGGCTAATAGTCATAAGAGGAACACTTTACTGTAGGTTTAAGCTTCTTTTAGACTCTCGAAAGGTAGAGAAGAGTAAAATTCCTGTTAATTAAGTTTAGGAAGTAATCAAGCAGACATGATATCAATCGATATCAGTTATAAGTTTCAAAAGCTTGAATTCTTTACAGAGATAAGAACAAAAGACATATTAAATAAAATTAATCATTGTATAAATTCTGACCCATAAATAAAAGGATACAAGTTCCTAAGTTTATTTATGGGGATTGTTAATTTTGAATTTGGAGCAAAGCGACGTGACCACAATTCCTGATGCTCTCCAACTCGCAAGTCAATATCACCAAACCAAGCGCTTTAGCCAAGCCGAAGAGATTTATCGTCAAATTATAGATGCAGATCCCCAGCAGTCAGAAGCATTATATGGATTAGGTCTGCTGGCGCAGCAACGGGAACAATATCAAAATGCAGAACAATTTTTTCAAGCAGCCTTGCAATTACAACCAGAAGTAGGGGAAATACATAACAGCTTGGCGTTTAGTCTGCAACAACAGGGTAAGCTAGAAGAAGCGATCGCCTGTTATAAAAAAGCACTAGAAATTCTCCCTGACAGGATAGAAGTACAAATCAATATCAATAATATTCTCCACATTCAAGGCAAGCTGTCACCAGAAAAACAAGTCTACTACGCAGAGTTGAATGAGCAGTTTGCTTTAGGTAAGCAACAGGCAGGCGATTTCAAGATAGCAGAATTATATTATCGCCAAGCTATTGCATTACAGCCAGATATGGTATCAGCTTATACTAATTTAGGAGAGGTACTCCAAAAACAAGGACGATTCAATGATGCCATTGATTCTTACCAACAAGCACTAAAAATTAAACCAGACTATCATTACGCCTATCACAACTTAGGGTATCTTTTCCAGGAAAAAGGAAAATTTGCAGAAGCAATAGAAGTTTACGAAAAAACTTTAAGCATTCAACCTGATTTTGCAATCACCTATAACAATTTGGGAAATATTCTCAGGTCACAAAATAAATTTGATGCCGCTATAGAATCCTATCAAAAAGCTATTAAAATTCGACCTGATATTGATTACATATATTGCAATTTGGGAACAGCATTGAGAGATGATAACCAAATAGAAGCGGCAGTCCAGGCATTTGAGCAAGCCGTCAAAGTGACACCAAACTATGATCTGGCTAAATTTGGTGCTTGTATGAGCCAACTACCAGTTATCTATTCTAATGTTGATGAAATTGCATTCAGACGAAATCAGTATCAACAGTATTTGCAAAGTTTAGCTAAATATTATGAATTAACTAATCAGGAAGAACGGGCAAAAGCATTTGAGGCTGTGGGAGCATTTCAACCTTTTTATTTAACATATCAAGGCTTAAATGACCGAGATTTACAGCGAACGTATGGGGAAATGATTTTCCAGATTATGTCGAGTCGCTATCCCCAAGATTGCCAGCCGCTTGTGATGCCAAATTTAGATAAAAATCAAAAGGTTCGTATTGGTATTGTTTCTGGGTTTTTATCTAGTCATTCTAATTGGAAAATCCCTATTAAAGGTTGGGTAGAAAATATAGATCGAAGTGAGTTTGAATTATTTGGCTATTACACCGACGACAGAACAGATTACTCAACAATGACTGCCACCAAGGCTTTTGATAAATTTGTCCAAGGTGTTCGCTCAACTGAACAATGGTGTGAGGTAATAACAAAAGATAAATTACATATCCTGATTTTCCCAGAATTTGGGATGGATCCAATGACGCTAAAACTGGGTTGTCTGAGATTAGCGCCAATTCAAATGACATCTTGGGGACACCCTGAGACTAGTGGACTACCGACAATTGACTATTACTTGAGCAGTGACTTAATGGAACCAGAAAATGCTCAAGAACATTATACAGAAAAATTAGTTAGATTACCTAATCTATCTATTCATTACATACCTTTAGCAATTCAACCCGAAGAAATTAAGAAACCAGATATAGGTTTAAAAGAAGATGATATTTTCTTCTGGTGTTGTCAGTCATTATATAAATATTTGCCAAATCATGATGATGTTTTTCCTTCTATTGCTAAAGAATTAGAAAATTCTAAGTTTATATTTATTAAAAGCAAAAGCGAAGAAATAACAGAAAGATTTTGCCAGCGCTTAAACCATGCTTTTGCAGCATTAGGGTTAGATTATCAAAATCACTGTTTGTTTTTGTCTTTCCTCAATGACAGGAAGTTTGCTGGGACTACAGCTTTAGCAGATGTCTTCTTAGATAGTATTGGTTGGTCTGGATGTAACTCCACGCTCGAATCTGTTGCTCATAATATTCCGGTTGTCACTTTACCAGGAGAGTTGATGCGATCGCGGCATTCTCTGGCAATTTTGCAGATGATGGATATAGAAGAGACGATCGCTTCAAATAAATCAGAATACGTCCAAATTGCCATCCGTCTAGGGAAAGATGCTAAATATCGGCAATATATTTCCCAGCAAGTTGCAGAAAATAAACATAAATTATATGGCGATTTAAAGCCAGTCAGAGCGCTGGAAGATTTTATTTTGCAGCTGGTTAATAAACCAAGACAATTTAATGCTCAAGAAGTTGCTGAACTCTTTCAACTTGCACTTCAAGATCATCGAGCCAATCGCCTAGACACAGCCGAACAGCTATATCGTCAGGTGATAGAAAAACAACCAGACTATTCAGAAGCATTATACGGTTTAGGGATGCTAGCACAGCAGAAAGGTGAGTTGCAGGAAGCCGAGAAGCATTTGAGTGCAGCTTCGCAAGTTCAGCCTAACTCTGTGAAAATTTGGTTTAGTTTAGGCAATTTGCTTCAAGGTCAAGGACAGTTACCAGAAGCTGAAGCAGCTTACCGAAAAGCTATTGCTTTGCGACCAGATGCAGGGACAATTTACAACAATTTGGGCTACACCTTGCAACAACAAGATAAGTGGGAGGAAGCGATCGCATCCTATCAAAAAGCTCTGGAATTTCAGCCCAACTGCATAGAAGCGAAAATCAATTTAGGGAATGCGCTTTTTGCCCAAGGGAAGCTTTCGACAGAGAAACAAGCCTATTATGCTCAATTGAATCATCAGATGGGCATTGCCCGCCAACAAGCAGCTGATTGGCAAACTGCTGTTGTTTACTATCGAGCTGCGATCGCAATACAGCCTGATTTAGTAGAAGCCCATTATAACTTGGGGATGATACTGCAAGAACAAGGGGAGTTAGAAAAGGCGATCGCTTGCTATCAAAAAGCTTTGGAGTTCAATCCCCAACACCAGGAAGCCAATATCAAATTAGGAGAGATTTACCAAACCCAGCAACAAGAAGTTACACAAGTGGACTCACTAAAATTTTCTGGCTAGACGTGATTATTTCACGCGATCGCCAATTGCCATCAATCTAAACTTAAACAAAAAATACAATCACTATAACAACACAGCAAAAATTATGTCATTAACAATTTTCGAGAAAGTTAAAGAGTTCATAATCAGAATAGTTAAAGACGAAACTTTTTACTCCCAATTAATGAGTGAAAAGATTGATGAAGTCATAAAAGTAATAGAAGAAGGTGGCTATAACTTTTCTCAAGAAGAATTTGAAACAGCCTCCATTAAAATATTGGAATTAAAAGAATTAGGTCAGTTTGACGACCTCAGTGAAGAGGAATTACTGGGAGCCTTTGGCGGGCTTACAAACACCAAAGAACAAGTCTTGCAGCCATTGTATGGTGTTGTAGCCCTACCTCCCGAAGAAAGTGGAAAACCACCAGTTAAATGTAAATGGATTCCTAAACCACATCCCAAGCCATGGCCACTTCCTTGCAAAGCAATAGATCCACCTGTACAAGCGTTATATGGAGTAATTGTTAGTCAAACAGAAGTACAATAACCCGATAAAACGATGAAAAAATAGAATGCGTTAGTTTATTTTGAGGGTTGAGATTGAGAGTTAATCTATGACATATCACCGCAAAAGCTACGCAGTTTGGGAAATTACCTTAAAGTGCAATCTAGCTTGTAGTCACTGTGGTTCCCGTGCAGGACATGAGCGTGCCAAAGAACTTTCCCCAGAGGAAGCTTTGAATCTCGTCAAGCAGATGGCAGAAGTTGGAATTAAAGAAGTGACTCTCATTGGTGGTGAAGCTTTTCTGCGTCCAGACTGGCTGGAAATTGCCAAAGCTATCAACGAGGCGGGAATGTTATGTGGTATGACTACGGGCGGCTATGGCATTTCGTTAGAAACCGCCCAAAAAATGAAGGAAGCAGGAATTCGCACTGTTTCTGTTTCTATTGATGGCTTGGAAGCAACTCATGACCGCCTGCGGGGAAAGAAAGGCTCTTGGAAATATGCATTTAAAACCATGAGTCATCTGCGAGAAGTGGGTATTTCTTTTGGTTGCAACACCCAAATTAACCGCCTGTCAGCGCCAGAGTTTCCGTGCATCTATGAGTGCATTCGTGATGCTGGTGCCCGTGCTTGGCAAGTTCAGCTAACTGTACCAATGGGGAATGCAGCCGATAACGCAGATATCCTCCTCCAACCTCATGAACTGTTAGATATTTACCCCATGCTTGCCCGTGTGGCGCGTCGTGCTTACCAAGAAGGTGTGCAACTTCAGGCGGGAAATAACATTGGTTACTACGGCCCTTATGAACGACTGTTGCGGGGACGGGGAAAGGAGCATGACTTCTCATTTTGGCAAGGTTGCGGAGCAGGACTCTCAACTTTGGGAATTGAAGCTGATGGAGCGATTAAAGGTTGTCCCTCACTGCCGACTACTGCCTATACAGGTGGTAATATTCGAGAACAGACCTTACATAATATTATCGAAGGTGCAGAAGAATTACGCTTCAATCTAGGAGCAGGAACACCTGAAGGCACAAAACACCTGTGGGGTTTCTGTAAAACCTGCGAATATGCTGAACTTTGTCGTGGGGGTTGCAGTTGGACTGCCCATGTTTTCTTTGATAAGAGAGGTAATAATCCTTACTGTCATCATCGCGCTCTTGTTCATGCCAAACAAGGTATGAGAGAGCGTGTAGTTCCTAAAGTAAAGGCCCAAGGATTGCCATTTGATAATGGCGAATTTGAGCTAATTGTTGAGTCTACAGATACTTTATTGCCAGCAAACGACCGATTACACTTTACTGCTGACAGCATTCAGTGGTCAGAAAGTTGGCAACAAGAACCCGAATTTTATTACTCTATCGTCAGATAATAAATCATGGCAGAAAATTCAGAAATTACCACAATTTCAGAGAACAAAACTGACTTTGAGTCATTACCATCTCAAGAATTAGAGAAAATCCCACTACTTCCACGTTCAGCTTGGAATAGTCAATTAAGCTATTTAAAAGTGCTGTTAAAAGCAAAGCAAGCCCTGGATAAAAGCTGACAGGTTCATTAGGGTAGGGATATCGAGAGATTTAACTCGTAAATTAGGAGAGAATTACTCCCCGAATATTTACGTACAAATTTGTCAACTAACAAAATCAACACAGGTTTTTTATGGCATCAAGAGTAAGTCTAAGACTGACACCTCAAAAATTACTTTCTTTCAATGGTAGAGTTAATCTCAATAATAAGCCCGATCCCAAGCCCGATCCTAGTCCTAATTTTGTTACCGCTCAAGGGGATGCTACTTTTTCTAACTATAGTGAAGATACTTCAAGCATTTTAACTGCTACCCAAGCAGACACATTAGTTCAAGGTGGTATAACTGCTGCAATTGCTGAGGCTAAAGCAAGTTTTGACCCAACTTTTTCATCACTTTTCACTCAGGCTGCTGTCGTTGGATTAAGTGGTCAGTTTGAAGGTACTTCCGACAGCGAAGCAAAGGTACTTGCTAGTTTTGCAGTTGGCCGTAATGAAAGCTTCTCTTTTGATTTTTCAGCAGATTTAGAAATAACAGCTAAAGAAATTGAAAATCCTGACGTTGAATATAATAAGGGTCAGTCTACAACCACTTTTTTGGTATTAGACACCACAAATCCTAACAAGGCCAAAGTTTTAGATTATTTTGGCATCCAGGGTAAATTAATCTCCTCTGATCAAATCGGGGATCTAAAATTTGGTCGTAGTCGCAATGTCACAATCGACAGTCGTGATAAAGATTCTGATATTGATGGCGACAATGGTACTGACTTCTTGAATGGTAATGCTGTTGGTAGTTATGAGCGGAATTTTAATCGCAATACCAACTTAACCATAGTCAAAATTAATACTAGTTCTGTTGAATTGGCAGGAGATACTTTAATCGGCAACCTGGGTACAGATGTTATCTATGGCACGATTCGGAAGGATAATCTGAGGGGAACCAACGGGGCAGACAAACTTTATGCCAGCTTGGGGGATGATCAGCTATCTGGAAACAGAGGTAATGATGACCTCGACGCCGGCCAAGGTAATGATTTGCTAAATGGTGGCGATGGCAATGATACACTCTATGGCGGTAAAGGCAATGATACTCTCAATGGTGGTAGTGGTAATGATGTCTTAGTTGGTGGCGATGGTAATGACACATTTACCTTCAAACGTACCGATACCTTGTTTAAAAAAGACTTTGATGTCATTCAAGATTTCCAGGTTGGTGTTGATAAACTTGTATTAGATGGCTGGGGAAGTCGAAGCAACATAACAGATACCGACGATGGCGCTCTTCTCACCTTAAATTCTTCGTCTCTCTTTAATAATCCTCAACAAAGCATACTATTTTCAAACGTGAGTGCTAGTGAGATAAGCTCGGTAATATAATTTGCTTAAGGCTAATTGCTCGTTTCATTCTCTAACAGACTCTGATTTACAAGCATCTCAGTCCAAACAATCAGGTGAGTAAAAAATCTGATTGCACAATAAAAAGTCAATACCTTTTCTGGGAGAGGTTTTGCCAACAGGAACCCCTATGGTGTACGCACTGAAGTTTACTTGAGTTGGTAACTTTTAATTACTAACTTCAGGATTATTTCTCGCCCATACTGTTGACAAAATCTCTCTATTCTCTTATTTAAATAGCTTTGCTTTCTTAACATGCAAAAATAGATAAAATATTTTATTGATAGTTATCACCTATCTTCTGAAGTTATAGATTACTATAACAATCTAATATCAAATTCAATATAGTTATGGATACTACAAGCATTTCAGAATCTAAAGTTAAATCTCTTATTCAAATTGCGGTGCAAAAGCATCAGTCAGGTGACAAGGATAAAGCTGAATCGCTAGATAAAACAGAAGTAGCTAAAATCCTCGCTCTAGCAGTTCAACAGCAACAAGACAATCGTTTAGTGGAGGCGGAACTGCTATATAGTCAAGTTCTGGAAAAACAACCTGATAACCCTGAAGCTTTATATGGTTTAGGGATGTTGGCACAGCAGATGGGGCAACTCCAAACTGCTCAACAGTGGCTAAGTGCAGCTTCACAAGTTCAAGCAGATTCTGTTAAAACGTGGTTCAGTTTAGGTAATTTGCATTTAGTTCAGGAACAATTTTCCGAAGCCGAGAAAGCTTATCGGCAAGCTTTAGTTTTATTACCTAACTCACTACCAATTTACAACAACTTGGGCTATACTCTGCAACAACAAGGATTATTTGAAGAAGCAATTAACTATTATCAAAAAGCTCTAGAATTAAAGCCAGACTTTATCGAAGCACAGACTAATTTGGGCAATGTGTTACACGCTCAAGGTAAGCTCTCCAGCAATCAAAAAATCTACTATGCACAATTAAATAATCAATTGGGTGTTGCCCGGAAAAAAGCAGGGGATTTGAAAAATGCTGTTACTTGTCACAAGCAAGCGATCGCACTACAACCAAATTTGTTAGAAGCCCATTATAACTTGGCTTTGGCGTTGCAAGAACAAGGGGAATTAGCTGAGGCTATCGCATCCTACCAAAAACTCTTAGAACTTAATCCCAACATTCGTTTATTGGAGGCGGAACTGCTATATAGTCAAGTTCTGGAAAAACAACCTGATAACCCTGAAGCTTTATATGGTTTAGGGATGTTGGCGCAGCAGATGGGGCAACTCCAAACTGCTCAACAGTGGCTAAGTGCAGCTTCACAAGTTCAACCAGATTCTGTTAAAACGTGGTTCAGTTTAGGTAATTTGCATTTAGTTCAAGAACAATTTTCCGAAGCCGAGAAAGCTTATCGGCAAGCTTTAGTTTTATTACCTAACTCACTACCAATTTACAACAACTTGGGCTATACTCTGCAACAACAAGGATTATTTGAAGAAGCAATTAACTATTATCAAAAAGCTCTAGAATTAAAGCCAGACTTTATCGAAGCACAGACTAATTTGGGCAATGTGTTACACGCTCAAGGTAAGCTCTCCAGCAATCAAAAAATCTACTATGCACAATTAAATAATCAATTGGGTGTTGCCCGGAAAAAAGCAGGAGATTTGAAAAATGCTGTTACTTGTCACAAGCAAGCGATCGCACTACAACCAAATTTGCTAGAAGCTCATTATAACTTGGCTTTGGCGCTGCAAGAACAAGGGGAATTAGCTGAGGCGATCGCATCCTACCAAAAACTCTTAGAACTTAATCCCAACAATGGAGAAGTATACCTCAATTTAGGCAAAATTTACCAACAACTCAACCAAGACCAGAAAGCAGTTTTTGCCTATCGACAAGGGTTAAAGCTAATTAATCCCCACTATGCCAAAGCATTAGCAACTGGTGAAGATGCTAAAATTCCTCAACAAGCACCAGTCACACCCTCAATTCCCCAAGGGGAGGTAATTGTAGGACAATACAGCTTTCCAACTATTCCAACCGTAGCAAATGATATAAGCAAGCGCCCTTTCTGGAGTGTGATAGTAACTGTATATAACCGCACAGATTATCTACTCGAATGCCTTGTCAGTGTATTGGCTCAATGGCAAGGAGAAGAAGAGATGGAAATCATTGTCATGGACGATGCTAGTACAACGCCAGTATTTGAACTGGTGAATAGTATTGGCCAAGGCATAATCAACTACTATCGCAACCCGCAAAATCTCGGTCTGCCAGGAAATTGGAATGCCGGAGTTGCTCTAACTCGCGGTCATTGGATTCATTTACTGCACGACGATGATTATATTCTCCCAGGTTTTTATTCCCGGCTACAAGAAAGTCTAGAAGGGTGTTCAGATTCTGTAGGAGCCGCTTTTACAGGTTATGAAAATATTAACGAGAAAGGGGAAGTAATTTTCAGCCAACAAGTCTATGGAGAGCAGCGAGGAATTGCCCAAAATTGGCTGCCAATGATTGGAATTAGTAACTCATTGAATATGCCTGCGGTAGTAATTCGTCGAGAAGCGCACGAACAATTGGGCGTATATCATCCTGAACTGACCTATACAAGTGATTGGGAAGTTTATAAACGCATTGCTTCTGTTTACGATTGGTGGTATGAACCAGAAATTTTAGCTCGTTACCGCCAACATGCTAACAATGTTACTAGCGAACTGTTACTCTCTGGGAAACAGATGATATCCATTCGCCGTGCAATTGAAATTTCAAAGAGTTATTTTCCCACTGAATACTCGGCACAAATTACCGCCCAATCTCGGAGTCATTATTTTCTTTATTGTCTAGAATCGCTCATAATTCCCTTACAGGCTGGGAATCTGGCTGGAGTTTGGCAAGGGTTAGAAGAGACTTTAAAAATAGATCGTAGCCCTGAAGCAGTGGCAAAGTTATTCCGGTGGTTAACACAAGAAGAAGCAGCTCCTCTACGTGAAGAAATTGCCTCAAGATTTATCTCACTTCCTTTATAAAGACTTGTTTAGGAAAAAGCAAAAATTTTCTAGTTTTGGAGTAAAAAACTATGTCAATTAGTCAAGTTGAGCATCCTACTATAAATACTTCATCTTTTGAGCCACAAAATCGACAAGATGGTATCAGCGGTCTGATGCGAGTTCGTAATGAAGAGGAGTTTTTGGCACTAACGATCGAATCTTGGATTGATTATGTTGATGAATTGGTAATTGTGTTTCATCAGTGTACAGACAAAACTCCTCAAATAATAGAGGCATTTATCCAAAAATATCCTCAGAAAATACGCGCTTTTCATTACTTACCCCACGTTTATTCATTTTGTACAAAAGAACAAGTTGAATTGGATGTAAACAACATTCATTCTTTCGTTTTTTATTCTAATTTTGGTCTCAGTCAGACGCGGTATAAAATTTGCGTTTATATCGACGGCGATTGCATAGGTATTCCGGAAAAATTAAAAATTATTTATAATTATTTGAAGCAAAATCATCTGCAAAATACAGCCTTATTTTTTTCAGGAGTAAATTTATATCAACGTCCCAACGATCCCAACTACTACACAAATTTAAAATGTCTTGCTTCTGGTGATGGAGATGTGGCATATTGGACAGTTTCACCGCAAAATATTTTCGATAAAAATGCAAAAATTCCATTCTGTGAAGCGATTCAATTTAAAGGAATCACACCTTATTATTTAGGCTTTATTTTCTGGCACACACATTGGTTAAAAAAGAACGCATTTTCGAGAAATGGCGGCAGAGAATTAGATGGCGAGCTTTTAGAAAAACTGAACGATATTAAGATAAAAAATAGAGATGAAGAAATAATTTTATTATCTCAAAAATTTAAGCAAGAAAATAAAAACTTTCAAAATATTCCTTACCAAAGGTTTCTATTGTATTTTGATTTTGCTTCTCTGCCTGATGTTATAGCCCTAGAGTCCAAGCTAGTAGCAATATATAATAACTTGGGTTATACCTTGGAAGAACAAGGCAAGTTTGATGAAGCAGTTACTTGTTATCAAAAAGCCTTAGAACTTCAGCCCAACTGTGCCGAAGCAAAAGTCAACTTAGGCAACGCCCTGAATGTGCAAGGTAAACTATCAAAAGCTCAACAAGTGGACTACGCGGATTTGAATCATAAATTGGCACTTTCTTGCACAATCGCAGGGGATTTTCAGAAAGCAATTAATTATTATCATCAAGCGATCGCTCTTGACCCAAATTTGCCAGAAATATATTATAGCTTAGGCAATACCCTGCAAGAAGAAGCTCAATGGTCAGAAGCGATCGCCTCTTATGACCAAGCCCTAAAACTCAATCCCTTAAACTGGAAAATCTACATCCGTTTGAGTCAGGTTTACCAAGCTCAAAACAAGAGAGCAGAGGCGATTTCTGTGTATCGTCAGGCATTAACTTTACTCAATCCTCACTATGCCAAAGCTGTATCTGCTTACCAGAATGCTGTCATCACTCAAGAAATGTTCGTTACTCCCCCCATTCCTCAAGGTGAGGTTACTGTTGGCGACTATCAGTTTCCAGCGATTCCACCTCTAACAGACCCAGAGAAACCTCGACCATTTTGGACTGTAGTGATTCCGGTATATAATCGCACCGATTATCTCCTTGAATGTCTGGCTAGCGTCTTAGTGCAATGGACTGGGGCAGAGCAGATGGAAATTCTGATAATGGATAATGCCAGTACACCACCGTTGTTCGATCTAGTAAACAGTATTGGGGGAGGAGTAATCCGCTACTACCGCAATCAAGAAAATATTGGTGGAGCTAGAAATTATAACGCCGGGATTGCCCTGAGTCGCGGTCAGTGGGTGCATGTTCTCCATGATGATGACTGTGTACTTCCAGGTTTTTATGAACGCCTCCAGCAAAGTCTTGCAACTTGCCCAGATACAGTTGGGGTTGGTTGTACGGGTTTTGAATATATTAACGAAAAAGGAGAAGCGATCAACACTGGAGAAGTAGTTTCGTTGTATGGAGAACACAGGGGCATCATGACAAATTGGCTGTGCCAGATTGGTGTCTGTGGTCTAGTAACCATACCTGCAATAGTCATTCGTCGAACCGCTTACGAACAGTTAGGAGGGCATTACCCGAACTTAACTGAAATTTCTGACTGGGAAATTTTTAAACGCTATGCTGCTGGATACGATTGGTGGTACGAACCAGGCATTTTGGCACGTTATCGCGAACATACCCAAAAATTGACGTCTGCAAATTGGCTTTCTGGAAATATGCCAAAAGCTATTCGCCGTGCGATTGAAATTTCTGATACCTATTTTCCCATTGAGCAGCGCGCAAAGATTACCGCCGAAGCTCGCAGCCAAAATTTCAACTATTGTCTAACACGGGCAGCAATTCCTCTCCAGGTGGGCAATATCGTCGGGGCTTTATCTATACTGCAAGAGTCCCTTAAAATAGATCGCTCCCCACAAGCAGTAGCAAAGTTATTCGCTTGGTTGACTCAAGATGAAGCCGCTCCTGTAAGAGAAGAAATCATTGCTAAGTTGCTATCAGCACCTGTAGACAATATTCCTACTGAATTAAAACCCGGACAAACTGCGATCGCCCGCTAGATATGATGAAAATACTTGTAACTGGAACTGAAGGTTATATCGGCTCATTATTAGCTCCCCTTTTAATCCAACAAGGTCATGAAGTTATTGGTTTGGATACTGGCTTTTATAAAGTAGGTTGGCTATATAACGCCACCAAGGTAACTGCCAAAACCCTCAACAAAGACATCCGCCACATTACAATAGAAGACCTGCAAGGTGTGGAAGCAGTAGTGCACATGGCAGAACTCTCCAACGACCCTTTAGGTCAGTTAGCCCCTGATATCACCTACGATATCAACCACAAAGGCTCAGTACATTTAGCGAAGCTGGCGAAAGCAGCCCGAATCCAACGCTTTGTCTATACTTCATCATGCAGTGTCTATGGTTTTGCCACTGAAGACTACGTTAGCGAAGAGTCTACCATCAATCCCCAAACAGCTTATGCCAAATGCAAAGCACTTGTCGAACAGGATGTGAAACTCCTTGCTGATGATAGCTTTTCTCCCACCTTTCTCCGAAATGCTACAGCCTATGGCGCTTCTGGGAGAATGCGCTTTGATATTGTCTTAAACAATCTAGCAGGTTGGGCATGGACAATTAAAGAAATCAAGATGAACAGTGACGGTACACCTTGGCGTCCCCTAGTGCATTTATTGGATATCTGCAAAGCAATTATCTGTACCTTAAAAGCTCCGCGTGATGTAATTCACAACCAAATTTTTAATGTCGGCGATACAAATAGCAACTATCAAGTCAAACAAATTGCTCAAATAGTTGCAGAAGTTTTTACAGATTGTCAATTGAGCTTTGGTAAACACGATCCTGACAACCGCAGCTATCGGGTTTTATTTAATAAAATTAACCAAAATTTACCAGGATTCAAATGTGAATGGGATGCCCAGCGTGGTGCCCAACAACTATATAATCTCTTCCAGCAAATTGATCTGGATAGAGGAACATTTGAGTCTAGAGGCTTTACTCGCCTGAAACAACTAGAATACCTCATTCGCACTCAGCAAATCAATCGAGATTTCTTCTGGCAGACTGTTTAAAAATTTCATATAATTAAGTTATGAATTTACTACAGCCAAAAAATAATCAGCTAATAACTGGTAACTGTCTATTCTGTGGAACAGGCTTACACCATACCTTTGTAGATTTAGGTATGTCTCCTCCCTGCGAAAGTTATCGCAGTCTCAAACAACTCAATGAAGTAGAGCCATTTTATCCTCTGCATGTCTATGTTTGTCAGGAGTGTTTTTTAGTTCAACTCCAAGAATACATTAGTCCAGAAAATATTTTTAGCGACTACGCTTATTTCTCTTCCTACTCTGATAGCTGGTTAGAACACGCCAAAAAATATGTTGATTTGGTAGTAGAACGTTTCCAATTAAACCAAGAAAGTCAGGTAATAGAAATTGCTAGTAATGATGGCTACTTACTGCAATACTTTGTTGCCAAAAGCATCCCAGCGTTGGGAATAGAGCCAGCAGCAAATGTTGCTGAGGTAGCAATTAAAAAAGGTATTCCTACAGTTGTCAAATTTTTTTGTCAGGAGACAGCAAAAGAACAGGTTGCTAAGGGCAAACAGGCAGATTTATTACTCGGAAATAATGTCCTTGCTCACACACCATATCTCAATGATTTTGTCAAAGGAATGAAAATTATCCTCAAACCGCATGGTGTAATTACTATGGAATTTCCCCACTTGATGCGGTTAATCGAGGAAAATCAGTTTGATACTATTTACCACGAGCATTTCTCTTATTTTTCCTTTCTTACCGTAGACAAGATTTTTGCTGCTCACGGATTGACAATTTTTGATGTAGAAGAATTAACTACTCATGGTGGTTCTTTGAGAATTTATGCCCGCCACAATGAAGATTCTTCTAAACCTATTAGCGACCAAGTATCAGAACTGAAAAATAGAGAAGAAACGGCTGGTTTTACACGATTAAAATACTATTTTTCCTTTGGAGAACAAGTTAAAGAAACTAAACGCAACTTATTAGATTTTTTGATCGAAGTTAAGCAGGAGGGAAAATCGATTGTTGGTTACGGTGCTCCAGGTAAGGGAAATACTCTCTTAAACTATTGCGGTATCCGCACAGATTTTCTTGACTATACAGTAGACCGTAATCCTTATAAACAGGGTCAATTTTTACCAGGAACTCATATTCCGATTTTTCATCCAGACAAAATTGCCGAAACAAAGCCTGACTATATACTAATTTTGCCCTGGAATCTGAAAAATGAAATTATGATACAAATAGCTTACATTCGGGATTGGGGAGGTCAATTTGTTGTACCAATTCCTGAAGTTAATGTCTACTCTTAGGTATTTAATATTTTTTATTATCAACAAAGAATAAGTGACATGAAAGTAGTTTTATTTTGTGGTGGTTTAGGAACTAGAATGAGAGAGTATTCCGAAAGTATTCCTAAGCCAATGGTGAATATTGGTTATAGACCAATATTATGGCATGTCATGAAATACTATGCTCACTATGGGCACAAAGATTTTATTTTATGTCTTGGTTACAAGTCTGACCTAATTAAAAGCTATTTTTTGAATTACAATGAATGGCTTTCTAATAACTTTAGCCTTTCCAACGGTAGCCAAATTCAGTTGTTTAATCGAGATATTCAAGATTGGAATATTACATTTGTAGATACAGGCTTAACTGCCAATATTGGTCAAAGATTCAAAGCAGTAGAAAAGTATCTAGAAGGAGAAGAAGTATTTTTAGCTAATTATAGTGATGGTTTGACAGACTTACATTTACCAACGTATATTAATAATTTTTATCAGCGTGATAAAATCGGTAGTTTTTTGTGTGTCAGACCAAGCCAAACTTTTCACTTAGTTGACATGAAAGATGATGGTTTGGTAAAAAATATCCAAGACGTAAAACAATGTAATATTTGGATTAATGGAGGATATTTTATCTTTAAAAAAGAGATTTTTAACTATATAAATTATGGTGAAGAACTTGTCCTTGAGCCTTTTCAAAGATTGATTGCTAAAGAAGAACTTTTTGCATATAAATACACTGGCTTTTTTGGAGTAATGGATACGTTTAAAGAGAAACAACAGCTGGATGATATGTATGCTCAAGGCAAAAGACCTTGGGAAGTTTGGGGAGATGAACAAGTACAAATCAACCATGTATGATCCAACTTAGTTTGAATAAGACAGAAGAATCTGAGTACAAAATTCTTTGTCTCGGCTCTCATTGTGATGATATCGAGATTGGTTGTGGAGGCACAATATTAAAGCTGATAGAGAATTACCAAGATGTTGTTATCTATTGGGTTGTCTTTAGTTCCAATGAGCAAAGAGCAGAGGAAGCAACCACAAGTGCTAGTCTGTTCTTAAAAGAAATCCCGGTCAAGAAAATTATTATTAAAAATTTTCGAGATGGCTTTCTACCTTTTCAAGGGATAGAGGTGAAGGAATGCTTTGAACAGTTGAAGCAAGAATTTTCACCAGATATAATCTTTACTCATCATCGAGACGATCGCCACCAAGATCACCGCTTAATTTCTGACTTGACTTGGAATACCTTTAGAAATCATTTAATTTTAGAATATGAAATACCCAAATATGATGGTGATTTGGGTATTCCTAATTTCTTTGTCCATTTAAATGAAACACTCTGCCGTCGAAAAATTCAATATATTTTGGATGCGTTTGCTACTCAGAATAATAAGCAGTGGTTTACAGAAGAGACTTTTCGTTCAATTCTCAGAATTCGCGGGATTGAATCAAATTCACCGAGTCAATATGCAGAAGCATTTTACTGTCGAAAAATCTTTTTCTAAAAAATTAGAATTTGAATTTAATCTCAGGTTTAGAAATTTATGATATTCACTGAAACTAAAATAAAAGAAGCATTTATTGTTGATTTAGAACTGCACCGAGATATTCGCGGCTTTTTTGCTCGGAGTTTCTGTACTCAGGAATTTCAAGATCGTGGCTTAAAACCTACTATTGCCCAATGCAATTTATCTTTTAACTATAAAAAAGGAACATTGCGGGGTATGCATTATCAAATGCCTCCTTCTCAGGAAACAAAATTGGTACGTTGTATCAGGGGAGCTATTTATGATGTAATTATCGATTTGCGTCCAGATTCTCCTAGCTATTTATCTCATATTGGTATAGAGTTAACTGCTGAAAATCGTCTTGCTCTCTATATCCCAGATAGATGTGTTCACGGTTTTCAAACTCTCAGCGATGAGACGGAGGTGATATATCAAATGGGTGACTTTTATGCACCAGAATATGCTGGCGGGTATCGCTATGATGACCCAGCTTTTGGTATTGAATGGCCTCTATCTGTGACTGAAATTTCGGATAAAGATCGGGCTTGGAGTTTATTTGAATCGAAAAAAATTGAAATGCCTACGGTGATGTAAGACTTTTAAGAGCAATTTAAAAATATATAATATAGTTGCTGAGTAAATATCAGATTAGGATCGCACAGAGGCGCAGAGACACAGAAACTCAAAATTTAATTTTTAAAATTTTGAGTTTCCTAATTAACACTGTGTTCAAACTTTGTTACAGCAGATGAGGGCGAAGTGAATACAATTTATTTTGATTCGATTTTTAGTGATGAAATCAGACGTAAGCATCTTTATGATGGACAAGTGTTTGTCTTTTCTCCTTGCGCCAGTGCGATCGCTCTATGTGATTTTGCTCGTGGTCTGGTTGAAGAAGCGTTTGCCCCTTTAGATCCGAGAGAAGCACAACATAGCCTGCCTGTAGAGAAATACGTTGAGATTTTAGCACAACTCAAGCCAGCTTTTATCCATCACCCTGAATCTAAACAACTCATTCAAGGCATCTTGAAAGAAAGTGGATGTGACTTGAACAAAACCTATTTTGATGTACCTCGCCTGAGAACAGCAACCAGCGATCGCTATCTGACTGCTGGTATTGCTTACGCTTTCCATCCTCACCGTGACACCTGGTATTCTGCTCCTCTGTGCCAGATCAACTGGTGGATTCCTGTTTACGATATTACTTCAGAGAATGCGATGGCATTCCATCCCCGCTACTGGAATCAACCAGTTAAGAATAGCTCAAGGGATTATAACTATGCTCAGTGGACTAAAGAAAGTCGCAAAAATGCGGCACAGCACATTAAAACAGATACGCGCAAGCAACCCCATGCGGAAGAAACTTTACAAATGGAGCCGCAATTGCGGTTAATTACACAAGTCGGTGGCATGATTCTGTTTTCAGGAGCGCAGATGCACTCCACTATTCCCAACACATCAGGCTATACCCGTTTCAGTATTGACTTTAGAACCGTACATTTTGATGATGTCATAGCTCAACAGGGTGCGCCAAATATTGATTCAGCTTGTACAGGAACTTCTTTAGGCGACTTCTTACGAGGCACTGACTTCTGCCCGATTACTGACACATTGTTGTTGTCTACAACAAACAATCTCTTGTAGAAGAACTTTTGTTTTCCAAACTCCAGTCTGTGAGCAATAAATGGTGAACTCTGTTGAAAAATTGTCTGGACAAACAATACTGATTACAGGTGCTAGCGGATTTCTAGGATCTCATTTAGTCCGTCATTTATGCCACAATGGTGCAGAAGTACATGCTGTTTCTCGCAGTTTTCATACTTCTGATATCAGCTGCTTGCGATGGTGGCATGGTGACATGGAAGACATTAAGTTTGTTCAAAACCTTTTCTACAGCATTAAACCTGACATAATCTTCCATTTATCCGGTCTTGTAACAGCAGTTCCTAATTTAGAGTTCATATTGCCTACCTTTCACAGTTTACTGACTAGTACTATTAACTTATTGACGGTAGCTGCCGAAATTGGTTGTAGTCGCATTGTATTAATAGCTTCTTTAGAGGAACCAGAACAAGATCGTCCTGAAGTAGTTCCTTCTTCTCCTTACGCTATTGCTAAATTTGCTAGTAGTACTTATGGTCGGATGTTCCATCGACTCTATCAAACACCTGTAGTTCTTGTTAGACCCTTTATGACCTATGGGCCAGGGCAAAATGTGTATAAGATCGTTCCTTCTGTTATTCTTTCCTTGTTGCAAGGGCAAGCTCCAAAACTTAGCAGTGGAGAGCGTCAAGTTGATTGGATTTATATCGATGACGTGATTGCAGGACTTCTCGCTGCAACACAAGTTCCTAGTGTAGAGGGTTGTACATTCGACTTAGGTTCGGGAGAACTAGTACCCATTCATGCAGTTGTGTCCCAGCTTGTTAATGTGGTTAACCCTCAAATCCAGCCACTATTTGGTGCTTTACCTGAGCGACCGATGGAAAGAATAAGAGTAGCTGATACGGCTTATACATACGATAAACTGGGTTGGCAACCTTCAATTCCTCTAAAGAAGGGCTTGGAATTGACTGTAAATTGGTATACAAAACATCAACAAAAGATTGGATACACCAGTTAACAAGGATTCTACTTATGGTTGCAGATAGACTTCAGAATATTAATTTAGTTGATCTAAAAAATTCTTTTAACTTAAAGGATATCAGTTTAGAAATTTACCAACTAATTTCTGATTTATATCCCATTTGCCGCAGTATTACAGGTGATGGTTTTAGAGAAACTTTAAAAATTCTCCAGCAGTATATTCCTTTGTCAGTTCATGAAGTGCCAACAGGAACAGAGGTATTTGATTGGACAGTCCCTAATGAGTGGAATATTAAAGATGCCTATATTAAAAACTCTCAAGGTGAAAAGATTATAGATTTTAGTAATTCAAATTTGCACGTTGTTAACTATAGTATTCCTATACATCAAAAAATATCTCTTCAAGAACTTAAATCGCATCTATTTACACTTGCTGATTATCCTAATTGGATTCCTTACCGAACTTCATATTACAAGGAAAGTTGGGGTTTTTGCCTCACTTACAATCAGTATTTGCAATTAGAAGATGAAGAATATGAAGTATGTATTGATTCTTCTCTGCAACCAGGTTATTTGACTTATGGTGAGTATTATATTCCAGGAGAGAGTACTGATGAAGTCTTGATTTCTTGCCATGCCTGTCATCCTTCACTGTGTAATGATAATCTTTCAGGAATTGCGATCGCTACTTTTATCGCTAAATATTTAAGTCAAACTACACCAAGATATTCCTATAGATTTCTCTGGATTCCTGGAACCATTGGCTCAATTACATGGTTGGCTCTCAATGAAGCTAAAGTCAACAACATTAAACATGGCTTGGTATTAACTTGTTTAGGAGATTCAGGCAATTTTACCTACAAAAAAAGCCGTAAAGGTGACACTGAAATCGATAAAGTTGCTGCTTATGTACTCAAAAACTCAAAACAAGATCACAAAATTATAGATTTCTTTCCCTATGGCTATGATGAGCGACAATATTGCTCACCTGGATTTAATTTAGCTGTAGGTTGCTTCATGCGATCGCCTCATGGTAGTTTTCCTGAATACCATACTTCAGCTGATGATTTAAATTTCGTTCAACCCGAATATCTTGCCGAGTCATTCTTTCAATGTCATTCGATGTTGTATATCCTCAACAATAACGAAATCTACTACAACAAAAATCCCAAATGTGAGCCACAGTTAGGTAAAAGAGGAATATATCGGACAGTTGGTGGTAACAAAGATAGCGGGCTAAATGAAATGGCAATCTTGTGGGTTTTAAATTTATCTGACGGTCAGCATACTCTATTAGATATTGCAGAAAGGTCGGGAATGTCATTTGATGTGATTAAATCTGCTGTCGATACATTATCAACACATGACTTATTAACAATTAAAATCAACTAAGTTTGAAAAAGATTGGGAAAATGAAATTCGCTACGACACAAACGTAGGCAAGTCCTTCTCACCAGGTAGTCTAAAAGAAAATCCAGGGTTTAATATGATGTCCGGGTAATTAACCATAATAACCGGAATCCCACCCCGCAAAAGCTGTGCTTTAGCTCCCCTAAGAGTTTGTGGGGAGGGGTTGGGGGTGGTGTTCTTTTATTATGGGTGATTTGGCGGACATGATATAAAACCCCTGGAGGTGGGTTTGATGTGTGTAGCCGCGAATTCTATTTGCTAGGGCTGCCAACTTTTTTTATATTATTATCCTCAACTGTTCTGTGAGAATACTTATTTTATATTGATATATTTAATGTTATTTTTACATTGTATTTATAATTATTGCCCAGAAAGTAGCCTAACTTTATAATCTAGAATAAACTTCATCTCTTCACCCTTGCTTGGAAAAATATCCTATTTAACTTCATGATTACTTGAACTAAATATCATTACTTATACCATTGTAAGAGCAGTTTAGATGATTGATATTAGAGAAGTAGTTTAAAAACATACCTTGTCTAGTATATGAATAAAAAATGGGCTGTTAAACGACTTACAATCAATCTCACATCAGGCGAGGCACAGAAGCTTGAACAATACTGTTCAACGACTGGCAGACCAGCAACTGATGTAATTCGGGAGTTAATTCGCTCTCTTTATCCTAAAGATGAAAAAGCCTCTGAAACCTCATGAATCAGACTGCAAAAAAATCAAATCAGGATAAGTACATTTTAATTTGTCAGTGAAATATGCTGCTTAACAGTTATCAGCTAACAGTAAATCCCTATAACTAAAGTTAGGGAATTTAAATAAGAATACTCTCTTACCAAGTTCAGAGCCGAGGAAATCTTCGCTCTGACTTTTGCTTTGGATATGGTGCAATCATCTTGATACACTTGCAATATTAAAAATATCAAATTAATTGAAGAAAATGTATAATTCAGAATCAAGATGCTCTTGCTAGCTTGCTTACTCGTTGCGGTAGCGAGTCCGCAAGCGTTTTGCAAACCACCAAATTTCAACTTTTGTGGGTGTCTTTAACCAGTAATTTATCCATTTTTTGGACAGAATAACCTTCTTGTATCTAGCTTTGCTCCTGAATTATTTTTTTATAAATAGTAATATTATTTATTTTTAGAAGAATTTAAGTTACATATAGTACCTATTAATTATTTACTTATACTTTCCAAAGTATTAATAATTTAATCCCGAATTTATTTAATTACAAACAATGGTTAAAAAAATCTTGGTTAGAAATCAGCCAAAGGTAAGCAAGTCTGTGGGCGAACTGAGGATTTTTGCTGGATTTATAACACTCAGCTTTGCGATCGCCGCAATATTGTGCAACTATCAAGATGCAATTGCTCAAACTCCCGAACCTCAGACATTACCCCCAGGTCGGTTAAATGATATTCCTGACACTGCGTTACCGTCAGATGTGCTACCCAAACCAGCAAACGAGAATCAATTGTTTCCATCCCTAAAACTACCGAATCAGCCGATTCTGGAGCAGAATGACTCTAATCTCAGTAGACGGTGAAAAGCGATCACTCCAGGAAAATGGACTGTATTTTTCAGTGAGTTATTCAGTGTTTTGAGGGAAGCGATCGCTTTGTTAAGGGTTCAAAATTATGCCGTTTTGGGCAACCTAAAATACAAAGTACAAATAAAGGCTTGGCAATGACAACGACCTCCATTTGCTTGGGTCTATGCAGTAGAATAGTGCCGTTGATGGTAATGCCACTTTGGTGCGGCTTTGCCAACGCCCAGGTAACTCCTGATGGCAGCTTGAATACTACTGTCTCCCAAAGCGGTAAAAACTTCACCATTACTAACGGTAGTGCCGCCAACAGTAACTTATTTCATAGTTTCCAGGAGTTTTCGGTTCCCACTGGCGGTTCGGCTACTTTTGATTTAGCAAACACGCCCAATATTTCTAACATCTTCAGCCGTGTTACTGGCGGTAATATCTCTAACATTAATGGCTTGATTCAGACGATTAACGCCAAAAACCCTGTTAGTCTCTTCTTAATCAACCCTAGTGGGATAATCTTTGGAGCCAATGCTCAACTGAACATTGGGGGTTCGTTTATTGGTACAACTGCCAGCAGTATTAAATTTGCTGATGGTGCTGAGTTTAGTGTAATTAATTCTGAATCTGCCCCGTTGTTAAGTATCAATGTTCCTATTGGGTTGCAACTGGGTAACAATCCCGCACCCATCAACATTCAAGGTACAGGACACTCTTTTATTAATCGCAGTGGATTAGCTCTGGTTCCTCCGATTCAGATTCCCAGTTCTACAAAACTGCGGGTACAGCCGGGAAACACCCTAGCTTTAGTGGGTGGTGACTTACATCTAAATGGAGCAAACCTGGTTGCTGAAAAAGGGCGAGTTGAATTGGGTAGTTTAAGCGGTACAGGATTGGTAAAGCTGATACCAACCGTACAGGGCTATACACTGGAATATGAAGATGTACAAAGCTTTGGCGATATTCAGCTGGCAGGGCGATCGCTATTAGATATCAGCGGCGTGAATGCAGGTTCCGTTCAAATTCAGGGTAGGCAAATTCAATTCACCGATGGCTCTCTGGTACTGGCGCAAAATTTTGGCAATCTCCCCGGTGGTGACATTCGCCTTCAAGCTACAGAGTCCATCGATCTCATTGCCAGAACAGCTGATGGCACAATTCGGAGCGGAGTGCGTAGTGATGCTCTGGGTATCGGAGCTAGTAGTAATATCAGCGTTATTACTCCCAAACTGACCATCAATCGGGGAGCAGGGTTGAATAGCACAACTCTTGGAGCAGCTACCAGTGGCAATATTTACATCAATGCAACCGCCATTGAACTGTCAGGCTTTTTACCCACTAATCCTGCTGACGTGACCACAATTAACACTACTACACTGGGCACTGGAAATGCTGGAGATGTTTTCGTCAATGGTAATAGTCTACTAATATCAAGCGGAGCCTCACTATCTTCGGCTACCTTTGGCAGTGGTTCTAGCGGTAAAGTGATAATTCGCAACACTAATACCACGGTGATGGGAGAAAGTCCCTCTGGACTTTACAGCAACATTAGCTCAACTACATTTGCAACCGGAAGTGCCAAAACCTTGACCCTGGATACTGCCAAATTGCAAATTCTGGATGGGGGAGCAGTTGCCACTACCTCATTTTTTGCAGGTAATGGGGGCGATTTGAGCATCAACGCTACTGAATTGATCGTCATCAGTGGTCAAGGTCGGGCAACTAATAGTAGCATTAACGCTTCCAGCATCCGACCCGATCCGTCGTTGCGGAAACGATTTGGTCTGCCAGATATATTAACAGCGAATGCCGGCACTGTGAGTATTACCACACCGAACCTAACGCTGACGGATGGCGGGACAGTCAGTGTCACCAGTCAAGGCATTGGCAATGGTGGCAATCTTAATATCACAAGCGATCGCATCCAATTGCAAAATCAAGGCTTAATCCAAGCACAGACAGAATCTGGTAATGGTGGCAACATCAGCTTACAAGTTGGTAAGTTGTTGCTGATGCGCGATCGCAGCAACATTACTGCCACAGCAGGCGGTAATGGTAATGGAGGTAACATCAATATCAATGCACCGATCATCGCTGGATTAGAAAACAGCAACATTATTGCTAATGCACTGCGAGGACGTGGGGGTAATATTCAAATCGCCACACAAGGGCTTTTTGGACTGAAGTTTCGTCCTCAACTGACACCAGACAATGACATCACTGCTAGTTCCCAATTTGGGGTTAGCGGCACGGTTCAAGTCAATACTATCGGCATCGATCCAAATTCCGGTTTAGTAGAACTGCCAGCAAATGTTACCGATCCATCTCAGCAAATTGCCACAGGTTGTTCGGATACTCAAGGCAGTCGCTTTGTGGCAACGGGACGGGGTGGCGTGCCGCAAAATCCCAATCAGCAAGTAACAAGCGATCGCACTTGGTCTGATATCCGCGACCTCAGAGCATACCGCAAAACTGGTAATGTCACTGCCCAAACGCCTACATCACCAGAGGTTATCCTCGAAGCCACTTCCTGGCATCGCAACGCTAATGGCCAAGTTGAGTTAGTTGCAGCGCCATCTCCCGCAAATATACAGCCTCAATTAACTTGTGCTGCGCTTGGTGGAAGTTAATTTGCTCCAGGAATTTAAACATACTAGGCATTGCAATTACTTTACTAAACAAACTCTTAAACCATCAGTAACTACCTGTGACTTTCCAAATTAAAAAATGTCGTTGGCTGTATATTAGTTTGAGTATTTTGAGCTTGTGTTTGGCAGTGACAATAACACCTGCAAAAGCATCTGTGCAAGTACCGACAACTTCTACCCTGAATGTGTCAACATCTACTCAACCTAACAATTGGCTGGAACAGGGACGGAACCTCTACCGTTCGGGACGCTTTGCAGAAGCAGTGACGATTTGGCAAACGGCAGCACAACAGTATCATACCCAAGGCGATCGCCTGAACGAAGCTTTAAGTTTAAGTTACCTCTCACTGGCACAACAGGAACTTAATCAATGGCAAGCAGCCCAACAGTCTATTGAGCAAAGTCTAAAACTATTGCAAACCTCTATTCCCTCTGCCGATCCAATTCTTTGGGCACAAGCACTTAATACCCAAGCAAATTTGCAATTGCACATTGGCAAAGCCGAAACTGCACTTGCAAGTTGGCAACAAGCTCAAAAATTTTATGACCAAGCAGGCGACACAATGGGAAGCCTGGGTAGTCAAATCAACCAGGCACAAGCTTTACAAACTTTGGGATTTTACCGCCGTTCTAAACAACAGTTAGAGGTACTGACTGAAAAACTCCAAGTAATGCCGGATAATGAAATCAAAGTTAGTGGACTGCGATCGCTTGGTTTAGCTGTGCAAATAATTGGTGACTCTAGTAAAAGTCAACAGATTTTAGAGCAAAGTTTAGCGATCGCTCGTAAAATTTCAGCCCAACCCCAGTTAAGTTCTATTCTGATCAACCTAGGCCAAACTGCCGTTGACTTGCAAGATCCAGAAGCCGCATTAGATTACTTTGAACAGGCTCAACTCTTAACAACTAACCCAAGCGATCGGTTACAAGCGCGTTTAGCTCAGTTCAAACTTTTCCTCAATTACGACAAACTAGAGTTTGTTAACTCACTCGCACCTCAACTACTCCAAGAACTCCGGGAACTGCCCCCCAGTCACACCTCACTCTACGCAGCAATCAATTTTGTTGCCACCCTCAACCGCCAGTCAAATTCTGACCCAATCCTACCGCTAAAAGATTTGGCGCAACTGATGGCAATCACAGTCAAATCTGCACAGCAAATCCAGGATACTCAAGCCGAAGCTCATGCACTACATCAGTGGGGAAAACTCTATCTTCGTACACAGCAGTTATCACAAGCACAGGAGTTAACCCAGAAATCCCTCAACATTGCCCGTCAACTTCAAGCTAACGATATCATTGCTCAATCTGCTCGGCAGGTGGGACAGTTGTATAAACAACAAGGCGATCGCTCAAAAGCAATTACCACCTATACAGAAGCAGTCAATGCTTTAAAGGCACTGCGGGGAGATTTGGTAGCTATTAACCCTGATGTCCAGTTCTCTTTTCGCACCAGTGTGGAGCCGGTCTACCGGGAACTGGTTGATTTACTTCTAGAGGATCAACCGAGTCAAGCAGAACTAATAGAAGCTCGTGAATTGATTGAGGCATTGCAAATTGCGGAACTCAATAACTTTTTTCGGGAAGCCTGTTTAGATAGAACTCAACAGATCGATCAAGTTGATCCCACTGCAACCGTCATTTATCCGATCGTCCTACCAGATCGTTTAACAGTAATTCTCTCCAAAGCAGGGCAACCACTCCGTTCCTATGTTACTCACAAATCTCAAGCTGAAATTGAGCAGACTCTAGACAATTTTTTGGTTGCTCTTAACCCTGTCTCAGATTCCAAAAACCGGGATCGATTGTCCCAACAGATTTATGATTGGTTAATTCGCCCAGAGTCAGCAGAGCAAGCATTCATTGATACCAAGACATTGGTGTTTGTTTTAGATGGTCGATTGCGGAACATTCCCATAGCAGCTCTTTTTGATGGTAAGCAATATCTGATTGAGAAATATGCTGTGGCGCTCTCACCAGGATTGCAACTGATGGGGACGCGATCGCTTCATCAAAACCACATCAGTGCGATCGTGGGTGGCATTAGCCAATCTCGCGCTGGCTTTAGTGCTTTACCCGCCGTGGAATCAGAAGTAAAACAAATCTCCAAGGCAGTATCTTCCTCTGTGTTGCTGAATCAGGAATTCACCAGTCAAGCCGTTGCTAAACGTGTGAAATCTAGTAGTGCAAGTATTGTTCACCTAGCAACCCACGGACAGTTTAGTTCCCGCCTCGAAGACACCTTCTTGCTCACTTGGGATGGAGAAGTCAATGTTAAAGAGTTATCTGAACTCCTGAAAAATCGGGGTAGCGATCCATCAAAAGCCATCGAACTGCTGGTACTAAGTGCCTGCGATACAGCAGCAGGAGACGATCGCGCCGTCCTGGGACTAGCAGGCTTGGCTGTCAAATCCGGCGCTCGCTCAACTATCGCCACCCTATGGCCCGTCAAAGATCGGGCAGCTGCGATGCTAATGACTCGCTTCTATGACCAGCTGCGACAACCCAAAATTACTAAAGCCGAAGCACTAAGACAAGCACAAATTAGCCTAATTCGCCAAACTGATTTCCACGAACCGTTCTTTTGGTCTGGCTTTGTTTTGATCGGCAACTGGATTTAGCTAAGTAATACAACGGAGTTTATTCCAAATAATTTAGGCTATTTTTTACAGTGTTTTAGCTCAAGCTCGCCTATACTGCTAGTAGAAGTTCTCTGACTTTACTATTACTTAGACTTATTCTCTGAGCTTCTAACCATAGTCGAAAGAAACGTATTTTGTTTGTATCACATTTCAATGACATAAGGAAAAACATCATGAAACGTCGATATTTAGCTAGTACATTGAGCGTCATCGCTCTGATCGCTAGCAGTGCATGGACTAGTGCTCATGCTGTTACATTTACCCCACCCGCCAACAGTGGCTCTCCCAGACAAGCAACTGGAGGAGCTTCTCGCGGTAGTATGTTTACACCTACTGCCGGGAAAGGTGCGCCCAGACAAGCAACTGGAGGAGCTTCTCGCGGTAGTATGTTTACACCTGCCGTCGGTAAAGGTACGTCCAGACAGGCAACTGGAGGAGCTTCCCGTGGCAACCTCTTTACACCTGCCGTCGGTAAAGGTACGTCCAGACAGGCAACTGGAGGAGCTTCTCGTGGCAACCTCTTTACACCTGCTGTCGGCAAAGGCGCTCCCCAACAAGCAAGTGCGGGTGCTTCTCGCGTTGGTACTTACTACTTGAATCCAGCGACTACAAGTACAACACAACCAGCAGCGTTAATCGCCCTCTTGCCCCAAAACTTCTATGGCACAACACTGTCTGAACGTCCCACAATATTGGTGTATCTCCCAGTTTCCAATGCCCAGGAAGCCGTGTTCAGCCTCAAGGATGAAGCTGGCAATATGCAATATCAGATGAACATTTCAGTTGCGGGTAAAACTGGGGTAATCGCGATCAAATTACCAGTCAATGCACCCGCTTTAGCCGTTGGTAAAAATTATCAATGGTTCTTAGCACTCAAAGTAGATGGGCAACTCAGTCCAAGTACGCCTTACGTCGATGGTTGGGTTCAGCGTATTCAGCCCAGCGCTGAGTTGGCAACAGCAATCCAAGAGCAAGATGCTCTGAAGCGGGCTACTGCTTTGGGTAAAAACGGTGTTTGGTATGATTGTGTGGCAACACTTGCAGCAGTATACACCGCTCAACCCAACAATGCAACTCTCCGCAAACAATGGGAAGAACTTCTATCCTCAGTCAGTTTGAAGGAGATTGTAACAGCGAACTTATTAGCATCTACTAACTAATTGCAGTTTGGGAATTGGGCATCCCTTCGGCTTACCTCGGCTTACTTCGACTACGCTCAGTATAAGTCGCTCGGCACAAGTCGCAGTTCGACTGCGCTCACCGTAAACTCAGGGCAAGTGGGCATTGGGCATTAGGTTAAGAGTAATTATTCTTTTTGTCCCTCTCTTGTTTCTTCTATCCAGTCCCCATTACCCCTTATCTTCAGAGGGGACGCCGAGTTCCCCAATCCCCATTTATATAGTACAAATATGTGGCGCAAATTCCAGGCTTTTGTCCAACGCACTCGCAGCGTTTTGATTATTACTCCTAGCGTTGCCTTGACGGTTATGGTTGGGCAATCGTTGGGACTTTTCAATTTACCGGAATGGGAAATTCGTGACGAATGGGTTCGTCAGCGATCGCCACAGGCGATCGCTGATGAGATTGTGATTGTCACAATCGATGAGCGCGATATCCAATCGGTGCGTAAATGGCCAGTTCCAGACTGGGCGCTAGCACGATTACTAGAAAAAATCCGAGCGCAGCAGCCTAGAGCCATTGGCTTGGATCTCTATCGAGATTTACCGGAAGGAAGCGGACACGAGCAACTTGTTCAGGTTTTTCGCAACACTCCCAATTTGATCGGAGTTGAGAAAATTACTGGCGAACGCGTTAATCCCCCGCCAGAATTGAAAAAACAGGATCGGGTAGGATTAGCAGATTTAGTGTTAGATGGCGATCGCTTTGTACGTCGTGCCCTGCTGACAGCTGAAGATGCCAAAGAGAAAAATACCATTAAAGCTGGACTAGCAACCCTTGTAGCCCTAAAGTACCTCGAAGCTGAAAAAATTAGCTTAGAAAGCATTGATCCCCAAAAACAAAAGTTTCAGTTGGGTAAAGAAATTTACCTGCCACTGCAAAATCAAGAAGCAGGTTATACCGATGCCGATTTAGGAGGCTATCAAATTCTGCTCAATTGGCATGGAACAGATGCCGCATTTCGGACAGTTGCGATGCGCGATGTCTTAGCAGGGAAAATTCCAGTAGATTTGATGCGCGATCGCATGGTATTTATTGGGTCAATTGCCTCCAGTACCAATGATTTCTTCAGCACACCCTTCTCTTCTTGGATATCTGCTCAAAAACCGACTCCAGGTGTGGTTGTTCATGCGAATATTGCTCATCAACTAGTACGAGGAGCAAAAACAGGAAAAGCCAGTCTGCACGGTTTTTCTGGCATTTCTTTATCACTCTGGATTGTTTTGTGGTCTGTCATTGGTTCTACAGGTAGTTGGTTGTTATCCACTAGTAGCAAGCTGCGGGTTCCCGGCGGCAAAATTCTTTGGGCAACTGTAGGCATCAGTGGAGCCTGTATATTGTGTGGCTATGGGATGTTTTTGTATGGTATTTTAATCCCGGTAACACCCACCTTAGCGGCGTTTATCGGTAGTGTGATTGCAACAACTAATGCCTATAAACAGCAGAAGTTAGAAGAAACAAATCGCCAACTGGAAATTGCCAACAGTCAACTATTAGATTATTCCAAAACCCTAGAGACGAAAGTCGAAGAACGAACTCATGAATTAGTCGAGGCAAAGCAAGCTGCTGATGCTGCCAATCAGGCCAAGAGTGAGTTTCTCGCCAATATGAGCCACGAACTACGCACACCTCTAAATGGCATCCTTGGTTTTGCCCAGCTACTAAAAGGATCGCCAAACATGACAGCTAAAAACCTCGAAGGAGTCAGTATTATCTACCAATGCGGCTCGCATCTTTTGATGCTGATCGATGACATTCTCGATCTCTCGAAGATAGAAGCGAGGAAATTGGATTTGGTTGTCACTAGCGTCCATCTGCCAAGTTTCTTACATGGTGTAACTGAGATTTGTGGTATTCGGGCTGAACAGAAAGGGATTGGATTTAATATCTTAATTAGCGATCGCCTACCACTTGCCATTGAAGTCGATGAAAAACGGCTGCGGCAAGTGTTAATTAACTTACTGGGCAACGCGATCAAATTTACAAATAGCGGTAGCGTAACGTTCAAAGTGGAAGTCATTGGTCAAGAGTCTAAACAAATGACGCCACTTGCTTCACTTGGGGAGACCCCAAGACCGCAGTGGCTCACTAATGACAATGGACAAATGACACATCAAAATATTCGTTTTCAGATTGAAGATACGGGTATTGGAATGTTACCAGAGCAACTTAAGAAAATCTTTTTGCCGTTTGAGCAAGTGGGTGAAGCAGGGCAACGATCTGAAGGTACTGGCTTGGGATTGGCAATTAGCCAAAGAATTGCGGCATTGATGGGGAGCCAAATTCAGGTGCAGAGTCACCTGGGCGAAGGAAGTCTGTTTTGGCTAGATTTGACAGTATCAGTACCACTCGCTCATGACTGGCGTGGACGAGCGATGTCTACGACAGATTACACTTCAACTCCCCAGAAAATTACTGGGATTCAGGGTAGTGCGCCTCAAATTCTAATCGTCGATGATGATCGCAACCACTGTTCTATGTTGACCAATCTGCTGCAAGAAATTGGCTGTCGAACCCTAGAAGCAACCGATGGCAAACATGGGCTACAGGTGGCAATTGAACACAATCCAGATGTGATTCTGCTCGATTTAGCCATGCCCAATATGGATGGCTTTGAGTTAATGGTTCACCTGCAAGCGAATCCACAAACCTGTTCTATTCCGATTATCGTCTCTAGTGCCAGCGTCTTTGAGTCAAATCGTCAGCGGAGTTTAGAGGCAGGGGCAACAGCATTCCTACCCAAACCTCTCCAGATTGAAGAACTACTCAATAGACTGCGCTCGCTGTTGGGAGTGGAGTGGATGTATGCCGAATCTTCGCCTCAGCAGTTGTCTCCCAAAGGTGAGCAGATCGGTGCTAGTGAATGGGTTCTACCATCCCAGGATGTTTTGCAACAACTCTACCATCTGGCGATGATGGGGGATATCTCGGCGATTGAAGGAATGTTAAAAGAACTAATTGAGCAAAATAGTCAACTAGCTCCCTTTGCAGCAGAGTTAAGCAAACTCACTGGCAATTTCCAAACCGGAAAAATCCGTAAGTTACTCAAATCATTTGTCACAACGGAGTTACATCCATGATCGCTGTTTCTGTTTCAAAACCCATACATATTCTGTTGGTGGATGACAATCCAAACAATCTCAAGGTGCTATCTGAAGCGATTCAGAGGTGTGGCTGGAAAGCCCTGATGGCAACAGATGGAGAGTCAGCGATCGAACAAACAGAATATGCTCATCCCGATCTGATTCTCTTAGATGTAATGATGGCAGGTATTGATGGATTTGAAACTTGTCGCAGACTGAAAACCAATCCCATTACTCAGAATATTCCAGTAATTTTCATGACTGCCCTATCCGATTCTACAGACAAGGTGGCCGGATTGGAAATAGGTGCGGTTGACTATATTACCAAACCTTTCCAACAGGAAGAAGTCATTGCCCGTTTAAAGTTACACCTAAAAATTTCCCATCTCACTCGCACATTAGAAGAACGGGTGCAAGAACGCACCACAGAATTAACTCAATCTTTACAAGAGTTACAGCAAACCCAACTACAAATGATCCAGAGTGAGAAAATGTCCACTTTAGGGCAGATGGTTGCAGGTATTGGTCATGAAATTAATAATCCGGTTGGTTTTATTGGCGGAAATTTATCTTATATTGAGGAATATGTAAATAATCTGCTTCGCCTGGTGAACCTGCAACAGCAGAAGCTACCGCAGCCAGACCAGGAAATTCAAGAGCTTGTTGAAGAAATTGACTTGGAGTATCTGGCAGAGGATCTACCGAAACTACTGGCATCAATGCACCAGGGAATTACCCGTCTTAAAGAGATCAGTCTCTCTCTGAGAACTTTTACTCGCGCAGATATTTCATCTCAGGTGGAGTTTCAGATTCACGAAGGAATTGATAGCACCTTAATGCTGTTGAAACATCGACTCAAAGGCAATGGCGATCGCACTAAAATCCAGGTTGTCACACAATACGGTGAGTTACCTCCAATCAGTTGCTATCCTGGACAACTGAACCAGGTATTCATGAATATCATCGCCAATGCCATTGATGCATTTGATGAACTCCATCAAAATAATTCCGATCGAGAGATTGCTGCTTGCCCGAACATCATCACCATCACGACATCGCTTGATCTCCAACAACAAACCGTCACAATTTGCATCCAAGATAACGGCCCCGGTATGCTTACTGAGGTGCAATCTCGAATTTTTGAGCAATCTTTCACAACCAAGCCCGTAGGTAAGGGAACCGGGCTGGGATTAGCGATCAGCTACCAAATTATTGTTGACAAACACAACGGACAAGTTAACTGCTTGTCAGTACGTGGTGAGGGGACAAAATTTATTATTACTCTGCCTATGTAAACTAATATACATTTATTTTATAAAAAATTCCGCGACTCTACATAACTACACTCGATTTAGCCTATAACCTGAGTAAAACCAGATTCACTTCTCTTTAAATTTTCTTTACGAATCAGCTTTAAAGGTTGCACCTGATTTTATTGATTATTTGGAACGGTTTACAACAAATCAATTATCCAATCTTGTCAGATGGACTGAAAGGCCCGCATTTGGCTATGGGCAGGCGAGATACCCACCCTAATTATGCAATTTCAATTTGGAATAGCTGATTTCATGTCCGGCTGATTAGTTATGATTCTTGCATCTGTGCAAAAATCTGAAAACTCTTTCTTTCCCTGCCCCCTGCCTTCTTAATGATAAGTCTTTAACCGGACATAATATGATTTCAGAGCGCAGAACCATCAAACGCAGTTTTGTAAGCATCAGCAGTTTCTATGCCAAAACCTCCAGCTTCGACATGACGAACTAGCGATTGAATGATGGGTGTAGCAATACTAATACCAAATAAAGCATTGAAGCCTGCAACAACGACTGGTGCTGACAAAATAACTGTAAATTCTGGAAATAAAGCTAACACAGCTACCAAGAGCAAAAAAACAATTGGTGTCGCAATACCTGCTGCTTTTGCTACTTCAAAAATTAGATTTTGATACTCTTCAACAGTAATGTCGCCTCGATAAAGATCCAAAGAGTAGGAAATCGCTGTTACTACAACCTGAGTGAGAATAGCTGTTCCCGTTGCAGTAATACCAAGTCTGGCGATTGTCCCAGAATTGCTGACAATAGAATCTACCGCATTATAAACCCGAATATAAAACTGTTCGCCAACGGTCATGACTTTGGCTCCTCGGCGGAGATTATCAACACCTACTTCCCAAAGGATATTATCAGCAGCATTCGATCCACCTTGAGAACGTGGATTGATGTGGCTACCATGCTTATCTCTAAGAAATTGACGAATTGTATATTCTTTACCTCCAAGCTTTGATGTGCCAGGAATTTTCTCAAAAAGCTTCATGACATCTGCATCAGAGCGAGGTAAGTCTCCCACCCGAACACCAGCACGATATCTCAGCCTATTTGCAATCTTGGGCATTTCTTGGGCTAATTCGGCAGCTGTCTTTGGTAAATTTTGCAAAGTATCAGCCATAACCATGCTAGATGCGGCAACTCCAACAGCAGTTTGTTGAAATGTTTTACTCACATTTTGAACAGTTTGAAAACCTGATTGTGTTGTGGTGGTTGATAAACTTTGTAAATCATTAACTGCACGGATACTTGAAGTCGTTATATCGCTAGTAGTGTTCTTGATTCCATCAACTACTTCATTCATCCCGTTTACTACATTGTTGGCTGCTTCTTGAGCTTTATCTCTAACTGTATCTGCCAACTTCTGTGCTTGGTTGATAAAATCCATGTTTTTTGCTGTAGAGTGCTTCCTCCAGTTTCTCTTTTTCAAACTAAGAAACACCTCAGCATTCATGACGAATTTACTTCCAAAATTTTTAAAGAGATAGTAATCACTTTATATTGTTTGTGTATGTTACTTTTAAAAAATTTACTGTCTGACCATAACAATCTTACTAAATCAGTTGTTACATTAGACAGCAGACGGTGGTATCAGTTAGTCCGACACCATTGCATAACCAACGGAAGCGATAGCGGCAATAAAAATATTCGCTCGGTAAAGTCTATGTATTCTAAGCCCTAAAGTAAAAAATATACTAACAGCATTGATCGTACTAAGTATTAAAAAATAGTCTCATGGTTTGAGGTTTAGCGATTTAATAAAAGATGCCCCATTCGTTTTTAACTCTTCAGGTGATGGGGTTATTATCATAGCTTCAACAGCATAATTATTTTTCATACAAAGTAAACTTCTCTGATATAATAATTTATTATTTATGTTTAATCCTTTTTTCTTAGTTTCTTCTTGCAAGTAAGTACTCGGTTTGCCCATTAAAGTAAAGTCTTGACAGTTATATCCACTTTGATTAATGGAAGACTGAGATACTTGTTTACCATCAATAAAATTTGTTTTATTAGCAGTTTTAATTAGAATCTGCAAAACTTTTGGGATTCTTTGCGGAGCTATTTGTTGGAGAAAAGTTGAATGTGTCACTGAATATATAGATTCATTCTTAAGAGTTGTCCAATTCCGGTTATTAATCCCTTTTCCTGGAGAACTAGTTTCTTCTAAAATAGTTCCCGGCATTAAGATACTAAAATTTCCTTCTTTAGATGTTAAAAGTTTTTCTTGGGATGATGCAGGTGTGCAAGCCGATAAAAAAAATATCCCGAAACAATTAATTATCCAAAAACGTTTAATAATTTTAATAAGTAAATCCATAAATGTTATTCTACAATAATTTTTATTTAGAATCTAAAGCTATTCCTCAACTCATGCACAGGTTGCCACTCCTGTTGTCTAATCTTGTAATTTGTAGCGTTTGCCTGACGAATTACAGCAAATGTCTTTAACACAGGGTCTTGTCTTAAGTTTTCCCATAATATTGGTTTTTCTAACACAAAAGCTGTCAAATCAAATCTTGACCCAAGATTTCCCACCAATACGGCACTCATCACTTTAATAACCTACATCAGCACGGCTTTCGGTAATTTTGGGAGAATCGATTGTTCCTGCAATGGACTACGCCCCGCTTTCTTGCAATGTCTACGACAGGCTGCGTCTACACGTCCTTGCTTTATCCCAGCTTTCTTGCAGCTAAAAAAGGTGACTCGGAAAATATGATTAAATTGAGCTTCAAAACTCAGAACTTGAGCTTCAGAACTTGACATTTCAAATTCTTTACTCAAACTCCGAGTTTCTGAGCTTCTAACTTTCAACCTCTTAAGCAAAATCGCTCATAGATTTTCTAGACTATTGATGCTTACGGCTGCACTTTTCCAGATTTACAGACGAAATTGCGTTTTGAGCAACTTTTAGTTTCTACCTTTGAAAGAGTTTAGCCATTCTTGAACTTGCTCTCGTGCAATATCGCGCCCTCCAAGACCAAAAGCTAAGGCAATAGCAACTGCGATCGCACCGAGTAAAAGTCCAAAGGCTAAATTTACAATATCACTGGCAACTCCAATCTGTTGTAGTGCCATTGCCGAGACTAAGCCAATGATGGCAATCCGTGCCACTTGTCCCAAAATCTGGGCTTGACGATCGCCGGAACTGGTAATGATATTAAAAGCTAGATTTGCCAGGAATAAGCCAATGGCAAATATTATCAATCCTGCCAAAATCCGCCCGAATACGATCACAATCCCAGACACTAATGCCGTCAGGGCTGGAATATTCAAGATATTTACCGCCGCCACCGTTGCAAACAACATGATCCCTACTAAGGCAACAATGCCTACAACTTCCGATGGCGTGCGGGTTGGAATCGGGGGGGTTGTTGATTCTGTAGAAATTACAACTCGTCTGCTGGGTGTTGTCAGACCCAAAATAGTGAAAATGTTATTAAACCCTAAATTGGTGAGGATACTTGTAACCAAGTCCGCGATAAACCGCCCGACGAAATAGGCAACAATCAAAATTGCTACGGCTGTAAAGATGGCAGGTAGGGCATTGAGAACCTGTTGCAGCATGGCGATCGCAGGCACAGATATCGCATCAATTCGCAAGGCATTCAGCGCTGCGATGGCTACAGGAATCAAAATCAAAACATAGACAATTGTGCCGATAATACTCGATAGAGGTTGCACCCCTGCACTTGGAGATAATCCCAACCGACTACCTAAATAGTCAAGACCAGTTGTCGCCAGCAAGTTCGTCACAATCCGCCGCACCACATTAGCGATGAACCAGCCAACTACAGCAATCAAGATCGCCGCTAAAATGTTCGGCAGAATTAGCAGAACTTCTGTAATTAAAGCTTGTACTGGTTGTAAAGCCTGCTGTAGTCCGAGAGTATCCAAAATTGGAGCGAGAAACAGCAAAAATATAAACCAATACAGAGCGTTGCCAATCGTCTCGCTCAGAGACAGCTGATTGAGGCTGGGTGTTCTGTCTTCTGGTTCTGGATTCAAACGCTCATCCAGGTTAAATGCCTGTAATGAGCGCACAGTGATAATCCTCACAATGGTCGCCAAAAACCAGGCTGCTACCAAAATGATTCCTGCACCAACCAACTTTGGCAAAAAGCCAATAAGTTGATTGAGAAAATTATTCAGGGGTCGAGAGGCTATCTCCAGATCCAATGTCTGTAAAACAGCAACCGCCGTCAACAGGATAATGCTCCAAAAAACTAAGCTGGAGATTAATTTCTCCACTTGGGGAACATCTTGACGACCCGTTATCCCTGCGGCAATGCGGTTATCTATATTTGTGCGATTGAGGATTCCTCGCGTCAGTGCCGCTGCGATCGCTGCAATCAGCCAACCTACTAGTAAAATTGCTACCGCCCCTAGAAGACGAGGCGTAAACAGAATTAACTGTTGAACAATACCTTGCACATCAGCGATTCCTTGATTCACTGCTGGTTGTATTGGTTGCAGGCTGGGCGATGATTGTGCTAAAAATTGCTGCACCCTCGTGGATAAACTAACTCCGTAGGCGTAGCCCGTCGTAGACATCACCTGGGTTATTTCTTGCCAAGTTGTGTTCATGGTTTTCGGGAATTATGCTTAAGTATTCGCCGCAAACACTGAGTCAGTGTTTTGCCTATCAATTTACCAGTAAAAACATACATATTTACTCATATTTGATTTAATATACGGGCATTGGGCATGGAGAAGAGGACAAGGGGAAAGACTTGTTGTAAGTTTTCCCTCATATCCCCTCGTCTCCACTGCCTCCCCTGCTCCCTCATCTCCCACTTTGCTGAATTTTGCGTTACTCTAATTGCAGCAACAGCACCAAAGATGTGGAATGTCCCAAGTCTTGGAACAATCGATTCAAATTAATGCTACAGCTACGGTGGTGGAGCGCTGTATTAGCGATTTAGCTCTCATGCACCGTTGGCTCAACCCCGTTCTCCGTTGCGAACCTGTGGGCGAAGTTTGGAGTACCGATGTCGGCAGTAAAAGTCGTTTTATTATTCAAATTCCTTTACTAAAACCCACCTTGAATAGCGTAGTTGTAGAACGACAACCGGGTTTGGTAGTTTGGGAATTTCAGGGATTTTTTCAAGGGCGCGATCGCTGGGAATGTCAACCCACAGAAAAGGGAACGCTTTTACTCAACTGCTTTGAGTACGATATCCCTAACCCCTTAGTTAGTTGGGGCTTCAATACCTTTGCTGTATCTTGGACAAAAGAAGATATGCAAGCCCAGCTACGTCGGCTCAAACGAGTCGCAGAAGAACAAAATAATTCGTAATTCGTAATTCGTAATTCGTAATTGGGCACAAGAGGCAGAGGTACACAGGGGAAAAACTTGACTTTTACTTCTCCTCTGCTCTCCTGCCTCTTCCCCCACTCCCCATTCCCTACTTGTCTTTACCCAATTCGGTAAGTAGCCGCCGAATCACAGATGCATCCTCGGCATCAGGAACTTTTGCTAAATAATTTTGTAAGTCGTCTACGGCTTGGGGGTAGTAACCGAGTTGATAGTAGATCAAACCGCGATCGCGCAATTCTAAAGTTAAACCAGGAAACAGTAACAAAATTCGTTCAACTGCTGCCAGCGTTTTTTCTAACTCTTGCTGTTTGAGGTAGATAAATTTTAAATTTGTCAGCATCCGGGTCAAAAATTGCCGATTACTGACTACAGCTAAAAATTCTGGTTGTAGCGTTACAGGTTGCTGATAAAGTTGATATAGCCGTTCCTCGCAATCTTGGGCAAATATTATTTCACCGCCATTGAAAGCATCCACAAAAATCTCTATATCAGGAATATCTGGGCGGATCAGGAAATGTCCCGGCATTCCTATACCCACCATCGGAAAATCAATTCGTCGAGCAACTTCCAGGTAAATCAGCGCTAAGGTAATGGGAATCCCCAATCGGCGATCAATTACATCATTGAAAAAGCTGTTGCGCGGGTCGTAATAGTCAATTTTATTACCAGAAAATTTTAAATCCTCGTAGAGATACTGATTAATACTTTGAACTATTCGCAAAGGATAACGTGAGTCAGGCAGGCGTTCTTGAAGCTCCCATGCCATTGTATCAAGGGCATTGAGATATTCCTCTGGGTCTAGGTTGGGATATTCTTCTTGTGCAATGTACAAAGCTGCCTTTGCTAAGTCAATTTGCTCGTCAGACTGCTGAATCTCCTGGTAAAAATATTGTCGTGCTGACGAGAAATTCATAAGTTGTTGCTCAGTGAAAGTGTGAGGATGAAACCGTAGCTATGACCAACCCAGGCATCGCAGTTTGGCCAAAAGCTGTTTTTCGTATCTATCTTTATCTTATGGATATTCAGAAGTTTTGGAAATGTAATTTATGGATAGCTTTATCATAATTTCAAGGGTTTAAGACCCCTACATCTATATGTAGCACCAGTTTCAGTCGGGGTTTAAATCCCCCGAAGTTGCCACAACGCGGGGAACCCGTGCAAGGCACTTCTCTTCTCTATGAGACGCTACGCGAACGTCTGAAATGTTTAAAATGTTTGAATTTTGAATTTTGAATTCTGAATTTTGAATTTTTAAATATATCTATTACTAACTAACTTTTAGTAAATGCTGCGTTGGTGATGTCTACAATGGGCTTTACCCACGCAAAGCACATAACATAATACAAAAAGGCAAAAGCTAGATATTTGATACCTAGCTTTTTGCCTACAAGTTTAAATATCTAAGTAGCTTAGAATAGTGGTATTTTTTGCTACGTCGCGTGACAACTAGGGCGATCGCATCTGAAAAATGAGATTAGGATAAACTTGAGCATATTCTGTCAATCTGGTCAAGATGAGGACTACAACCACAATCGCCAAACTCCTTTTTAAGGAATTACTAAGAGAGTTATGTCCCCGTCCGATGCTAGAGTAAAAGGTGACATTTAATTATTCTTATGTCTTCTCCGACCTTATCTGAAATCTAGCTTCACTCATTAGGCGCAGCATGGTCACAACCGCAGAAAAAACAAACATTGGCTACATTACCCAAATCATTGGCCCAGTTGTAGACGTAAAATTTCCCGGCGGGAAATTGCCACAAATCTACAACGCTTTGAAAATCGTTGGCACCAACGAAGCTGGACAGGAAATCAACATCACCGTTGAAGTACAGCAACTGCTGGGCGACAACCAGGTGCGGACTGTTGCGATGAGTTCCACCGAAGGCTTAGTGCGCGGTTTTGAAGTGTCCGATACAGGCGCTCCGATCAACGTACCAGTTGGTAAAGCCACTTTGGGTCGAATTTTCAACGTCCTTGGCGAACCTGTGGATAACAGGGGCCCTGTAAATGCTGAGGCAAGTTTACCCATCCACCGCTCTGCTCCCAAATTCACTGACCTGGAAACCAAGCCTTCCGTGTTTGAGACTGGGATTAAAGTTGTTGACCTTTTGACTCCCTATCGACGCGGCGGTAAGATTGGTCTGTTCGGCGGTGCTGGTGTTGGTAAGACCGTGATCATGATGGAATTGATCAACAACATCGCTACTCAGCATGGTGGAGTATCGGTTTTTGCTGGCGTGGGTGAACGTACCCGTGAAGGCAATGACCTCTACAACGAAATGATTGAATCTGGGGTTATCAACAAAGACAACCTCAACGAATCAAAAATTGCTCTAGTTTACGGTCAAATGAACGAGCCACCCGGAGCCAGAATGCGGGTTGGTCTTTCGGGATTGACAGTAGCAGAATACTTCCGGGATGTAAACAAGCAGGATGTGCTGCTGTTTATTGATAACATTTTCCGGTTTGTACAAGCAGGTTCGGAAGTATCGGCGTTACTAGGTCGGATGCCTTCAGCAGTGGGATATCAGCCCACATTGGGAACCGATGTAGGTGAACTACAAGAGCGGATTACCTCAACTACAGAGGGTTCGATTACCTCCATTCAAGCAGTGTACGTACCAGCGGATGACCTCACCGACCCCGCACCTGCTACCACCTTCGCCCACTTGGACGGTACAACAGTACTATCTCGCGGTTTGGCAGCTAAAGGAATTTACCCCGCAGTTGACCCCCTTGGTTCAACTTCCACCATGCTTCAACCAAATATTGTCGGTGACGAACACTACAATACTGCGCGGGCGGTGCAATCAACTTTGCAACGTTATAAAGAACTCCAAGACATTATCGCCATTCTCGGTCTAGATGAATTGTCTGAAGAAGACCGTCTCATCGTCGCACGGGCCCGGAAAGTTGAGCGCTTCTTGTCTCAGCCGTTCTTTGTAGCAGAAGTATTTACCGGTTCTCCTGGTAAGTATGTGAAGTTGGAAGACACCATCAAAGGGTTCCAAAAGATTCTGTCTGGTGAGTTGGATGCTCTGCCAGAACAGGCTTTCTACTTGGTTGGCGATATTAACGAAGCGATCGCCAAAGCTGAAAAAATCAAAGGTTAGTCATTAGTCATTGGTCATTGGTCATTGGTCACTGGTCATTAGTCATTAGTCATTAGTTCAAGTGCTAATGACTAATGGCAATTACAAATGATAAAGGACAAAAGACATAGACGTGCCAGCGGCTACTCTACGAGTTCTCCAACGGAGTACCCGCAGGGTAGGACAAAGGACAACAGACAACAGACAAAGGACAAAGGACAAAGGACAAAGGACAAAGGACAAAGGACAAATGACATTAACCGTTCGTGTAATTTCCCCAGATAAGACAGTCTGGGATGCTCCAGCTGAAGAAGTCGTTTTGCCTAGTACTACTGGTCAACTAGGTATCTTAACTGGACACGCACCACTTTTGACTGCTCTAGATACTGGTGTCATGCGAGTTCGTGCCGCAAAAAATCAAAATTGGGAAGCGATCGCCCTTTTGGGTGGCTTTGCCGAAGTCGAAGAAAATGAAGTAACAATTCTGGTTAACGGTGCTGAACGTGGCGACAAAATCAACCTTGATGAAGCTCGTACTGCTTACAACCAAGCAGAAACACGTCTGAATCAAGTTTCTGCAGACGATCGCCAAGCCCAAATTCAGGCAACCCAAGCCTTCAAACGGGCCCGCGCTCGGTTTCAAGCTGCTGGCGGTTCGGTCTAATTTAACTTTATATTTCCACTTTGTAGGTTGGACATTGCCCAACCTACAAAATATTTATTCAGAAGAAGTCAGCACCCGTACAGAATTCATACTGAATTCTGTACGGGTGCTAAAACTCTATCCGTAAAGGGATGGAGTATTCTGAATTCTGACTCCTTGTTTATTAAATTTTAAAAAAATTACGCCAAGTTTAAGAAATCGAGCCACGCTTTGATGAAGTGTTAAATTAACTAATTAGTTGCCCTTTTGGGCACAAATTATGAAAAGCATTTCATCTTTGCTTAGTACTCGTAAACAAAATAAGGTAGCTCGTTTTGCAGCATCTGTGGTAGCAACGTTAGCACTTTCTAGTAGTATTCACTCTGCCAATGCTACTTCTGTCAAAACAACTACTGCAAAAGAAATTACTTCAACGACTGTCCAGCTAAATCAGACCACACCAAATATTGCTCAGTTACAAACAAGCACGACTCAATATCAAGCTGCTGGACTTGATCCAGTTGTGCTGGTTCCCATTCTACTTGTTGGCGGTTTAGTTATATTCGTCCCCCTGTTCTTTGGTGGACTGGTGGTTATTGGCGAACGTGAAGTCGGCATTGTGGTGAGAAAATTTACCCTTTCCGGGCGTGGACTCCCCGCCGGCAGTCTGATTGCCCTCAACGGCGAAGCTGGCTTACAGGCAGATACTTTAGCTCCTGGTTGGCACTGGGGCTATTGGCCTTGGCAGTATTCTGTAAAGAAAGAACCAGTAATTGTCGTTCCCCAAGGGGAAATCGCTTTGATTGTGGCGGCAGATGGAGCATCCAACCCACCAGAGCGGATTTTGGGTAAAATCGTGGGTTGTGACAACTTCCAAGATGCTCGAAAATTCCTCACCGAAGGTGGGGAAAAAGGGCGGCAAATGGGTTTTCTTACGGCTGGTACATACCGGATTAACACCGCCTTGTTTAAAGTCATCATGGCAGCAAATGCCAGCGCTCATGGCATGACTCCAGAACAGTTGCGGGTGTATAGTCTGGCATCTGACAAAGTTGGCATCGTCACTACTTTAGATGGCGTGCCAATTTCTGCAGGTGAACTCGCAGGCGCGATAATTGACGGACACGACAACTTTCAAAATGGTCAGAAATTTATTAATGGAGGTGGGCGGCGAGGTTTACAAGAACAGATATTGCTTTCTGGTTCTTGGAACTTGAATCCTTGGTTTGTCCAGGTTGAGCAAGTGCCGATGACAGAAATTCCCATTGGGTATGTAGGTGTGGTGATTTCTTTCGTGGGTAAGGCACATCAAGATGTCAGTGGTGCAGCTTTCACCCACGGTAACTTGGTTAATCCTGGACATAAAGGCGTATGGATCGAACCGCTATATCCTGGCAAACACCCAATTAATTCCCGGATTATGAAGATGGAACTGGTGCCAACGACCAACATTGTATTAAATTGGTCAGACCGCACCGAACGCCACAGCTATGATGCTCAACTAGCTTCCTTGACAGTGCGATCGCGTGATGGGTTTGCCTTTGATTTGGAAGTAGCACAAATTATTCATGTGGGTGCTTTGGATGCCCCGAAGGTAATTTCTCGTGTTGGTGCAATGCAAAATCTGGTAGACCATGTATTAGAACCGACTATCGGGAATTATTTCCGCAACTCAGCCCAAGACTATACTGTACTAGACTTTCTGACTGCTCGGAGTGAACGGCAAGCTGAGGCTGCTGAGTATATTAAAACAGCATTACGGGCTTATGACGTGCAAGCGATCGACACCCTCATTGGTGATATTCAGCCACCAGCGTCGTTAATGCAGACACAGACAGACCGGAAAATTGCTGAAGAAGAACGCAAGACTTATGAAGTCCAGCAGATGGCGCAAACCCAACGGCAGCAACTTGTCCGGGAAACGGCACTGGCTAATATCCAGCAAGAAATGGTGAAATCAGAGCAGAGTGTGCATATTGCTGACCTAAAAGCCCAAGCCCAAATCAAAGAGGCAAACGGTGAAGCTGAGGGGACAAAACTCAGGACAATTGCTGAGGCTGAAGGTATTCGGGCCACAGGTAATGCCAAAGCTGAAACCTATCGCGCTGGTGTGGAAGCCTTGGGGTCACAAGGTTATACAGCAATGCAACTGATGCAGATTATCGGCGATCGCAATGTCCGTTTGATTCCAGATGTCTTAGTTGGCAGTAACGGCAGCAATAATGGCTTAGTGGATGGGCTACTATCGATGATTTTATGGAATCAAACTGGTAAAGGTGAATTGATACCAACACCTTTGCATCCGCAACCAGTAGTTACCCAAGGACAACCAACCCCAGAAAACGGTTATCCACCGATAGTTGTGAATTTTCCGGGGGATAAGTAACATTAGGAACATCCGGTAGGGGCATAACATTGTTCATACGTGTCAACTTAAGCCCAAAGCTATATTGGGTAAATGTTTTACACATCACCTCACGCCCTCATCCTCTAACCCCTTCTCCCAAGGGAGAAGGGGAATTGAATCTCAAGATCCCCTCTCACTCATGGGAGAGGGGCTGGGGGTGAGGGCAAAACGTTCTCACTAAGAGGGTTTCACGTTAAGTTTGCACCAATGAATATTGTTGTGCCCTTACAAAAAACCGGGCATTTTGCTCACCTTGTAGGTGGAGAAATTTTGCTTTTACAAGAACGTTATCGTTTACTCAAGCAGATTGGTAAAGGGGGATTCTGCAAAACCTTCCTCGCTGTAGATGAAGGTCAGTTTCCACCAATTCCTTGCGTCGTTCAAGAATTATCGCCAGAAGACGAAACATTTAAAAATTTTCAGCAGAAGGCGCAACAGCTAGAAGAATTAGGAAAGCATCCCCAAATTCCCGCTTTGTTGGCTTATTTCCAACAGAACAGGCATTTTTATTTAGTGCAGGAGTTTATTGCAGGCACTAATTTAGCTCAGATGGTTGAAGAAGAAGGTGCTTTTAATGAAACTCAGATTTGGCAACTTTTAGAAGATTTATTGCCAGTTTTTCAGTTTCTTAGCGATCGCAACATCATCCACCGCGATATTAAACCCCAAAATATTATCCGTAGATCCCCAATTACCAAGAAGGGGGATTTCGTCATAGTCGATTTTTCCACTGCGAAAATCGTCACAGAAATCGATCGACTAACATCTGAAACCAGTATTGGCAGCCCAGAATACGCTGCACCAGAGCAGACGAAAGGAAAAGCCGTTTTTGCTAGTGATTTATATAGCTTGGGTGTAACTTGTATTTACTTACTTACTCAGATTTCTCCCTTTGATTTATTTGATATTGCAAATGATTGCTGGGTTTGGCAACAATATCTTACTACTAAGGTAAGCGATGTCTGGCGACAAGACTCAAAGAGTCTACGCTTGGCGCAAATCCTCGACAAGCTGCTGCAAAATTCTGTTAACCGTCGCTTTCAATTGGCTGATGAAGTTATGCAAGCAATGGGTATAGAATGTAAAACTCAAAATTTTAAATTACCAACTCCTCCTTGGCGATGCTTGCATACTCTGAGTGGAAATTCTGGTGTGTTGAGTAAGGTGAATACCATTGCCATCAGTCCTGACAGTTACACTTTAGTCAGTGGTAGTGATGACAAAAACATCAAGTTATGGGATTTAAATACTCAAAAAGTCCTAGCTAGCTTATCAGGACATTCCCAAGCTGTAAAATCAGTTGCCTTCAATCCTGATGGTCAAATTCTGGCAACTGCTAGCGACGATAAAACGATCAAATTGTGGCAGGTTGAAACATTAAAAGAAATCTGCACCCTCTTGGGACACTCACACGCGGTAAAATCAGTTGCTTTCAGTCCAAATGGGCAGATTCTCGCTAGTGGAAGCTGGGATAAGACAGTTAAACTTTGGGATGTCAATACTGGTACAGAAATTTGCACCCTAACTGGACACCAATTACAGGTAAATTCAGTAGCATTTAGTCTCCAAGGACAGCTTTTAGCCAGCGCTAGTTATGACAGAACAATTCGCTTGTGGCAGATAGAAGGTTTCCAAAGAAAATTTCAAAACCGCCCATGCTATAGCTTGTTAAGCACCCTTTCGGGTCATGCATGGGCGGTTTTGACAGTCGCTTTTAGTCCCGATGGGAAAATTTTGGCGACGGGTAGTGATGATAACACTATTAAGTTGTGGGAGGTAAACACTGGTCAGCTAATTTGCACACTTGTAGGCCATTCTTGGTCTGTGGTGGCTGTGGCTTTTACTGCCGATGGTGAAACGCTCCTAAGCGCAAGTTGCGACAAAACAGTTAAACTTTGGAGGGTAAGCACAGCAGAAGAGATTGCTACTCTCTCTGGTCATGTAGACTCAGTATCTGCTGTTGCTGTGAGCAAAGTTACACAATTAATTGCAAGCGGCAGCCGGGACAAGACTATCAAACTGTGGCAGCTTGTAGAACAGGACAATAGCTAATTTTGTAATATCAAGCGCTACCTGTAAAGGCAACTTCTGGAAATTTCAACTGAGCTTCTGCCATTGGACGGTTTCTACCTTCCTCTTGCCAGTAATTAATCACTTCTGTCGCTTTGTTAAGCAACTCAACACGATCCAGGTCAGTAATCCAATGTTTGGATTCTAATTCCTTTTTTAACTCTTCCCAGGCATCATTTCTGGGCCAAAAAAAGTACTTAGTCAAGGGACTGGTGCCTTTGCCTACAACTTGATCGACTGCTAGAGCAACGTTCTCATCTAACCACAGAATTTTCAAAATAAACTTGGTCAATCACACCTCCGGGAATTTCCGGGCATTACTTAATTAGGATAGCGATCGCTTATTTTAACGCAATACCCTATCAAATGACCAAACAGTGATTGGATTGGGCTAGCATAAGGTGTAGTCGGCACTAACTAAAAATGCTTATGACTGCTCAACTGCCCCAATCTCAAACAACATCTGGTTCAGATTTGTATGAGCAAGACTTTTATCTGTGGATTCAAACCACGGCAGAACTGCTCAAGCAAAAGAATTTCACACAACTGGACTTAGACAACCTGATTGAAGAAATTGAAACGATGGGCAGAAGTGAAAAGCGGGCATTGGAGAGCAATCTGGAAGTGTTGCTGATGCATCTGCTCAAATACCAAATTCAAACTGAAAGGTGCTCAAAAAGTCGGCAGTACACAATTTTGGAACACCGCAGGCGAGTCCAAAAGGCACTCAACGAAAGTCCGAGTTTGAAGCCTCACTTTGATCGGGTTTTTGATGAAAGCTATCAAACCGCTAGACGACTGGCTGTAATTGAAACTGGATTAGCAATCGCTACCTTCCCCGAACAATCTTCATTCACACCAGAGCAAGCCCTCGACCCTGATTTTTTACCTGAGTCATGAGCGCATTATGATGATGTAAAACTCTTTTGCTTCTGACTCCATGACTCAAAAAACTTCTGTAACAGCGATCGTTGTTTTCGATATTGATGGCGTTGTGCGCGATGTTGGCGGTTCCTATCGCCGAGCGATCGCAGATACCGTAGAATATTTTACTACCCAAGCATATCGGCCAACCCCACTGGATATTGACCAACTCAAATCTGAAGGCGTGTGGAATAATGATTGGGAAGCATCGCAGGAATTAATTTACCGCTACTTTGAAACCCAAAAACAGAGCCGTGAGCAACTGCAACTAGATTACAGTGCGATCGTTGCTTTTTTTCAATCCCGTTATCGTGGCTCAGACCCAAATAATTTTACTGGGTATATCTGTAATGAACCCTTATTATTACAACCTAGCTATTTAGAACAACTTACCCAAGCCGGGATTACTTGGGGATTTTTTAGCGGTGCGACTCGTGGTTCAGCTAACTACATTTTGGAAAAGCGTCTGGGCTTAGAATCTCCAGTGTTGATTGCGATGGAAGATGCGCCAGGTAAACCAGACCCGACTGGACTTTTCGCCACAGTTGGCTTATTAGAGAATGGAATTGAGCAAAGATTAGCTGTAGTGTATGTGGGAGATACGGTAGCAGATATGTATACTGTCGAAAAAGCACAGGCTTTAGATTCTTCTCGCAGTTGGATTGGTGTAGGGGTTTTACCTCCGCATGTACAGGAAACAGCAGCGCGTGGTGATGCATATAGCAAGACACTGCTAGCAGCAGGAGCAGTGGTAGTTTTAAGTAATGTGCAGGAATTGACCCCAAGGCAGATTCAAGAATTGGTGAGTTCAGCTGCCCAAACTGTGGTCTAAGATAAATCAAGCTAGGGGTGCATGGATGACTGGCTGATAACAATCTTGCTTTAATCATTGGGAGATTAATAAAAATGTCTGGACTTAAACTGCCTAATGGCCCTCAAACTCACCCTTGGGTACAGACGTATCAATGGCTTACTAATCCCATAGAATATATGGAAGCCTGTGCTAAACGTTATGGTGATATCTTCACTCTTCGGATTGGCCCTGTTTTTACTCTTCAAGTGTTCATTAATAATCCCTAGGCGATTCAGCAGATTTTTATCACAGATCCAAAACAGTTGGACTCTGGTGAATCGGCGGGTATTAAATCGCCTTTATTAGGACGGCAATCACTATTAGCTCTAGAAGGCAAGCCTCACCAGCGCCAACGAAAGTTGTTGACACCCCCTTTACACGGAGAAAGAATGTTGGCTTATGGTCAGTTAAGCCGTGACATCACTAAGCAAGTGATTAGTCAATGGCAAGTTGGGGAATCCTTTTCAGTTCTGCCATCTATGCAAGAAATCTCTTTACAGGTAATTTTGAAAGCTGTATTTGGTCTAGCAGATGGGCTACGTTATGAAAAACTCAAGGAAGTGCTGCTGAAAATCCTGAATCCACAGCAACCTTTTGTTACGGCAATGATACTTGTTTTCCCATCACTGCAACGAGATTTAGGTTCTTGGAGTCCTTGGGGAAAATTTCTGCGTTTATGAGAGCAAATGGATGAACTCATATATGCTGAGATTAGCGATGCCTCCGGCGGGCTACGCCTACACAAACAGCAGCCTGACCCATCTCGGACTGATATCCTATCTTTGATGATGGCAACTCGTGATGAAGAGGGGCAGCGGATGACTGATGTAGAGTTACGCGATGAGTTAATTACCCTCTTGGTAGCGGGTCACGAGACTACAGCGACTTCCTTAGCATGGGCTTTGTACTGGATTCACCATTTGCCAGATGTGCGTGCAAAACTACTGCAAGAAATAGATAGCCTGGGTGAAAACCCTGACCCAAATGCTATTTTGCGGTTGCCATATTTGAGTGCTGTTTGTTCAGAAGCTCTGCGCTTATATCCAGTGGCAATGTTGGGATTAAATCGCTTGGTAAAATCCCCCCTAAAAATTATGGGCTATCAGTTGAATGCTGGTAATTTGGTAATTCCTTGCATTTATTTGACCCATCATCAAGAAGATTTATATCCCTAGTCGAAGCAATTTAAGCCAGAACGTTTTCTAGAACGGCAGTTTACCCCTTCTGAATATTTACCTTTTGGTGGCGGGAACCGTCGTTGTATTGGAATGGCATTTGCCCTGTTTGAGATGAAGGTGGTTTTGGCAACAGTACTGTCTTGCTGGCAGATGGAATTGGCCCAAAGTCAACCAGTACAACCAACACGTAAGGGCGCTTTGTTGGGACCAAAAGGCGGTGTACAGATGATGGTGACTGGCAGGCGTGAACAAAATCAGCGATTACTAGAAACGACTGTAGTGTAGAAAGTCTGAAATGATATGAGATAGGGTGGGAGCGATGCCTGCGGCGGTAAACTACGCATTGTTGCATCTCTGGAGGCGTCTAACATTAATAGTTGCCTCCAGAGCAGGTCTTAACTAAACTAATTCTGGCAACCGAACCAGAATTTTAACATGCTCAAGCTTTTTGGGAGCGATCGCGACCTCAGCTTCTAGAATGTCTGATTGCTTTTGCAAAAAACCTATGTTCAAAAGAAAAGCCTTAACTTGCTCGTTTCGTGGACCTGAACTGTAAGGAGCAATAATTTTAGTTAAATTCTTTTGAGCAGCAAAGTCAAAAATACTTCTTAAAAAGGATTGCTCTACTCCACGTCCCAAAGCACGACAGCTGATTAGGAAGGTATCTAAAAACAAACATCTGTCCTTCTGTTGAAGAATTGCTACACCAACAAGACCATAATCACCAAAGCGGTCTTTAAGATTTAGTACCAGAATGGAACAAGATTTCTGAATTTCTTGAATTTCTGCTAACGAACGGCGAATTAAGGAAAGATTAAACTGATTGGTCTTCTGAGTCAATTGCACAACTCGTGGCAAATCTCTTTCCTCGGCAGACCGAATTTCTACAACCAGTTGTAAGGATTCTAGATAAGTCTCAAGGCTAGTTACGTTCTGCTGCAATTCCTGGCGCTGTTGCTCTTGCACTATAAACTCTGTTCTTATCTTGTCTTCTGTTGTGATATTTGAAGCATCAAAACACCAAAGTTTAGAAAGGGTTGCAACATATTGTGCTGGATCTTTTGGCATGGTAACAACAGTTACCTCTGGGGAATTAGTCTGCACTTCCAAGCATTCAAATTGGGAATCATCCACAAAAACGAAAGAGTCCAGACCCAAGTTTAATTCCTTAGCAAGGTCGTACAAATTGGTAGATTTTGCCTTCCAGTTAATCCGATGAGCAGCAATATCTGAGCGTTGAATCACCATTTCTGGATGATTTTCAAATACATTCCAGACATCTGCTTCCTCATTTTTGCTGACCACCACCAGTAAAATACCGCGTTGTTTCAGATCCAAAAGCATTTCTTGAAACAGACGAAAACTACGACCTGGATGATCGTTGCTCAAGGCGATGCCATCAATACCGTCTTCACCAAGGATACCGCCCCACAAAATACCATCACAGTCGAGTGCCAGAACTTTTTTAGCTGGAAGAAATATTCCCCTAGCTAAACGGGTAATCGCAATTCCAAGTCTAGGGTAAACAATCTGTGAATAGGGAGCGCGAGCGATCGCCTCAAATGAAGCATCCTGTGCATTCTGTCGTCCGATTTCCTCAACAACTTTGGCAAAGTCTAAAATATGAATTCCTTCCAATTTTTCCAGTTGTTCCTGCCACCAAAAGCGTAGTTTATCCACCTGTTGATGCTTTCCATGAAAAAATGGCGAAACGGCTGGGGGTAAATTCGACACAATTAGACCCTTTTTCTTAGCAGCATAACTACTGATAGCATCCAAAAGTTGATTGGTGCGAATCATTCCATCCCGATCGCCATCAGAGATTAAATCTTCTGGGCGAGTCAGTACGACGTTTAACCCATTTGGATTATTCATAAAAGCGCTATCTGGGGCCAGAAGAGTCTGTTCCAATTGGTTGAATTCAGCGAACTCAACCAAAAATGGAATGTAGAAGGCTCGACACCATAGTTCTAAGGTAGAACCTAGTGGTTGTGCAGTAAAACTGGCAGAGATGATAATTTTTTTATCACTTTGCGTTATATCCCGAAAACGACGAGCAAGTACCTGAGTGACAGTTTCTGAATCGTAAAGTGGAAGAAGTTCTGAATTATTGGGAATCTTAGTATCTTGGATAGGACTGGTTTCGACGCCCAAACTATCAGGAAAATCATTTTCTGTATAGGTAGTAATTATTTGCTCAATTGAATTGCGAGAATTTAGTTTGAAAATATCTTCAGGAGGAACACGAATTGAAAATCGGTCATATAATGCAGCGGTAATTGACATTGTTGCCAGAGAATCCCATGTCATACAGTTGTCACTATTCAGGTCAGCAGAAACCTCTTCTGGTGATAAACGAATAGCATTAGCAATTATTTCATTCAATTCTGAGGCAGCTATTTGCTTAGGCAAAGACTTTGGTTTGGTCTGATCTGCATATTCATTTCGTTTGCGTATCAAAATAGCAGGATTACCGCCCCAAACCTCCCCTCGTCCTATTCGTGTATAAGGAAGAACATTACTACCTACTTCTACTATAGCGTCCTCTGCAATTTTGACACCCATTCCGATTCGGGTATTACCACCAATGGTACTGCGATCTCCAATTGTAATTGGCTCTGAAATATATTTAACTTTACCATCAGATGTGTTGAGAGCATGAGCAACAATATGACATTCACTACCAATAACAACATTGTTGCCGATGTATGTCAAATCTGGATCTTGTAGCCATACAACTATTGTCGATCTGTTACCGATATGTACCTTTGGAGAATAGGCACGCATTGCCAGATTTCTGAGCCATTTCAATGCAGTTGGGGTAAGTTTAAAATAATTCAGCAAAGGCAATGAATCGAGCAATATTAGTAATCTATAAGAGTTAATTGTAGGTGATAATTGAATCAGTAATAATACATCTTCAAGAACATTGATTTCTACAAATCTTGGTTTCTTGACAGATTTAAATAGAAGAGTTGTGACTAATGCACTCAGGCACAAAAAGAGAAACAACCAGAATAAGTAAACGATAGGCAATATTGCCATCAGAACCAGGCTCTTGGTTTCTGGTAAGATACTTAAAATCAGCCAAGCCTCCAGAAGTCCAACCAGAATCATTAGCACCAATGGATAGAGCCAATTGATAGTTTCTATAGAGAGTGCAGCCAGTATTTTGATCAGTTTCATAGTAGATGCATCTATACTTCGCTACACAAAATAATACAAAAAATACATACAGTAAATCCCTCTGTTGGAGGTTGTAAAAATCACTTAAAAATGCAATTACTCCAGTTTCAAGAATTTATTTAAAGCTGATACCATACTGGGCGGCCAACGGCGGATATTTGTTACCCAGTTGATGTCCTTATAACGGCTATCAAGTCCATAAGCTGCTACCCAGTTACTTTCGGCTTCACCTTGTTCTCCATTTACCCAGTAGGCAGCTGTGAGAGCGGCACGCATATCGGCAAACTTGGGATATTTACGGACAATATTCCGCATTTCACGAATTGCTTGGTCTTTTTGACCAGTTTCATAAAGAGCGAGAGCGTAGTTAGCACGGGCGAAAGCAAAATTTGGGGCTATCTCATTAGATTTTTTGTAGTCTGCGATCGCCGAATCCCATTTTCCCAAACCTGCTGTGGCATTACCGCGATTGTTATACGCCATTGCATCGTTAGGATCGAGTTCTAGAACACGATTGTAATCTGCGATCGCATCGTCCCATTTTCCTAACCCTTCCAACGCTGCCCCCCGATTCAAGTAAGGATCGGTGACATTCGGCGCTAATTCTATTGCTTTGTTATAATCTGCCAGCGCCTCTTGTAACTTATTCTGACTCACCCGCGAATTTCCCCGGTTACTCCACGCCCCCGCATTTGTGGGAAATTGCTCAATAATCTTTGTCCAGTAAGTTTCAGCCGTAGCAAAGTCACCTTGATTCGTCGCTATAAATGCTTGATTTGCCCACTCATCACCTTGTTTTAACTGTTCTTGAGTAATGGGCGGCTGAGATTGTGCCATGACTGGAGTACCCCAGCCAAACACAATTAACAGACTAAGAAAAATACTAATTAACTTAATCATCTAGCTTTACCTAATTTGTCATTTGTCATTTGTCATTTGTCATTGAGCATGGGGCAGAGGAATGGAGTTCAAAGGCTCATTAAAGGAGTTCAAAGACTCTTTAATGGAGTTCAAAGGCTCTTTAACGAGTATCAATGCCCCCATGCCCAATGCCCCATGCCCATAATTTACAATAATGACAACTGTTCATTAGGCGGCGTGAATCCCAAATGCTTATATGCTGCCTTTGTCGCCATCCTGCCGCGATGAGTTCGAGTTAAATACCCAATCTGCATGAGGTAAGGTTCGTACACCTCTTCAATTGTTTGAGTATCTTCACCCGTCGCTGCTGCCATTGTTTCTAACCCCACTGGTCCACCGTTAAATTGTTCAATTATTACACTCAGCATCTGGCGGTCTGTCCAATCTAAACCGCAGGGATCTACTTGGAATAGTTGCAATGCTTCAGATGCAATGCTTTCATTAATCTCTCCAGATAACTTTACTTCCGCATAATCACGTACCCGTTTCAGTAACCTATTGGCAATACGTGGCGTTCCGCGTGAACGACGGGCAATTTCTGCAGCACCATCTTCTGTAACGGGAGTTTTGAGTAATTGAGCGGTTCGCAGTACAATTTTAGTCAGTTCGTCAACTTCGTAAAATCGCAGTTTTTGAATCAAACCAAAGCGATCGCGCAGTGGTGAAGTTAAAGCACCAACACGGGTTGTAGCACCCACTAGGGTAAACTTTGATAGCGGCAAACTTCTAATCCGAGCGCTGGAACCCTTACCAATGGTAATATCTAAGCGATAATCTTCCATTGCTGGATAGAGAATTTCCTCCGTCATCCGCGAGAGGCGATGAATTTCATCCACAAATAAGATATCCCCTGGCTTGAGGTTTACCAATAGCCCAACAATATCCCGTGGACGTTCTAGGGCTGGCGCACTGGTAATTTTGTAATTTACCCCCATTTCCGATGCTAAAATCATTGCCATTGTGGTTTTGCCCAATCCCGGTGGCCCATACAGCAGCAAGTGATCCAGTACCTCACCACGAGACTTGGCTGCTTTAATGGCAATATCTAGCACATCCTTTAAATCTTTTTGCCCAATGTAATCAGCAAATCGGTGTGGTCGAATACCTTCTTCTTGCTGTTCTTGCTCATCAATAGCAGCTTCAGGCTTCAAAATATTTTCTGTGGATGGTGCTTTCGCCGACTCTCGACGCTGCTTTGGTTCTCCGTTGGGTTCTGGAGGCTGTTTTTTCGAGGAGATTATCGCCATAATTCAGCTATCTACTTTTAGGGGACTAGGGACTGGGGACTGGGGATTGGGGACTGGGGACTGGGGACTGGGGACTGGGGACTGGGGACTAGGGGGAAAATAAATAACTCCTAACTCCTAACTACCTAACTCAACACTCTCTTTGCCCCATACCCATGAAAATTTTCGTTAGAGAATACCCGCGTCAATTTAAAATTTAAATTCCGGTCAATTAACCAGAAGTACAAAAGTTATTATGTTATCTAAAAGAATCTTACCGTGCTTAGATGTGAAGGCGGGACGGGTTGTAAAAGGAGTTAACTTTGTTAATCTCCAAGATGCAGGCGATCCGGTAGAACTGGCCAAGGTTTACAACGAAGCCGGTGCTGATGAGTTAGTATTTCTGGATATTACAGCTACTCATGAAGACCGAGCTACAATTTTAGATGTGGTCTACCGCACTGCTGAACAGGTCTTTATTCCATTGACTGTAGGTGGTGGCATTCAATCCTTAGAAAATGTTAAAGCTTTGTTACGAGTGGGCGCAGATAAGGTTAGTATTAATTCTGCGGCAGTGCGGGAACCAGACTTGATTAATCGGGCAAGCGATCGCTTTGGTAATCAGTGCATAGTTGTTGCTATTGATGCCAGACGCAGAAATAACCCGGAAAATCCAGGTTGGGATGTGTATGTGCGGGGTGGCAGAGAAAATACAGGCTTAGATGCCCTATTGTGGGCACAGGAAGTTGAAAAACGGGGGGCCGGAGAACTGCTAGTCACAAGTATGGATGCTGATGGAACCCAAGCTGGGTATGACATTGAAATCACAAGGGCAATTGCTGATGCTGTAGAAATTCCAGTTATTGCTTCTGGTGGTGCAGGTAATTGTGAACATATCTACACTGCCCTAACTGAAGGCAAAGCTGAAGCTGCATTACTCGCGTCACTATTACATTACGGACAATTAAGCGTAGCAGAAATTAAAAGTTACTTGCGTGATCGCAACGTGCCAGTCAGAACATTCTATTGAGCTACCATTACTCATTTAATGACATCCATCTAAGGTTAGACACACTTCCTGAAAAGGGTGTTAATATTATTTTACAAGTATTAACAAATATTAAAAAATATGTTGCTTCCTATTTTACTTTTTGATGTAGCCCTGGTAGCGTGGTCGCTGCACTTAATGGAAAAAGCCTATGAGAGTAAAGAATTTTCTCTAATGTTAGCTGGTACCTTAGTTGCTCTTGCTGCCGCTGCCATGTTAGTAGTTTACTTTTTGATGGGGCATTGTATGACCTATTTGTTGAAAGTATCCTAGAGAGTGCTGAGTGTGAGAGGAGATATTTAAAATTTAGCTTCCAGAAAAAGCTTGACAAAGTAATAATAATTAAGCGATTACATAGGGTTTATTTTAAGGGGTTATAGCGCGTTTGGTAGCGCACCTGTACATTCACAAATTAGATGTCGCAATCGATTTCGGCGTTTGAGTAAAAATTATGAGTTTTACACAGAGCTAAGTGAAGCAATAATTTATGGCTCATTGATTCGTCTGATAGTAAAGTGAATAGCACCTTAAGCTTTTCTTGACGAATCAGCTATAAGGACAAATATGGCTAACCAAACCTGATTTATGCATTACTTTTTGAGTTTTACCTTGTGAAGTAATTCATCTTTAATACGGTTAAGAATTGAAGTCTCATCCAAGTTTGCCAAAATCCGATTAATCACTGCTTTCGGCCCATCAGGCCCCCAAGTTGCGCCATTGGCTAAATAAACTTTGGTAACTTGTCCAATCCCGTAAGAAGAAACACCAGCTACTCCTCCTTGGGTAATTGCTACCGATATATAAGGGCCTAGCGCAATACCACCCGTAGCTGTTGCAGAGATTCCAAGTAAAGTTTTTAATCCACTCAAGCCTAAATTTGCTAACAATTCACTAGCACCGATGCCACCCATACTCAGGGCTATTTTTTGTAGCAATTGTACAGCTCCGGCTTCGGTCATGGAGAAGCCATAGAGTTTAGATAAACCCAAAATCAGAGCAATATCAATTACCACACTACTCAGAATATCTACCACAGTTACAGGATTGAGTGCGATCGCTAATGCCTTAGTCATCACAGCCTTCCAAATCAACTGATTGGCATTCACCTCCCGAATCATCAGTTTTCGTTCTATCAACTGCTCATTTACGATATCGGCATAAAGCATAGTATTAAGAGCAACCAAAGCTTTGCCCTCACGATGTAGAATCTCCAATATTTTCAGCTTCAGTTCCTCAACTTGGGCATTCCCTGTACGCAACTGTATACCCCTCGTACCATCAGGGCGACGAATTGCTGTCTTCACCAATGGCGATGCCGCAGCCATGACAATTTCTAAAGGTGTGAGTAATTCCCGCACCCTTTCATCCCGGATTTTGTGATAAATTGCCATCCGGTCTGCTTCTGGATACTGGTCTACTTTGTTAAACACTAGAATGATCGGTTTACCTGCTTCCCGCAGCTGAGAAAGGGCAGCGTATTCCAGCTTTGTCATATCACCAGATATCACAAACAGAATCAAATCCGCTTGTTTGGCAATCTGTTCAGCTAACGCGGCACGGGTTGCACCATCTACTTCATCTAACCCAGGAGTATCAATTAATTCCACTTGGGATTGACCTACACCAGGGAGAGTGACACGCAAAGCACGTTCAGTTTCCCCAATCATCTCCTCGCTAATACTCCAATTAACTGTTTGTGCAGTACGGGTGACACCGTGCAGTGGCCCAGTTTCAAATACCGTTTGCCCAACCAAAGAATTGAGTAGAGAAGACTTACCACGTCCCACCATGCCAAAAGTTGCAATCTGCACTACCATGCGGTCTAACTTCCCTAGCATGGTTTCCAAATCAGCAATTTCCGTCTCTAATCCGGTTTTCTCTTGGGGGGTGAGGTCGAGATTGGCTACCAAGTTTCGCAGCGCCGTTTGTGCTTGTTTATAATTCAGTTCCGTCTGAATATCTTCAAAACTGAAAATGGCACTATTCAATTCTTCCTCCCAGCTGAGAGAATTTGCGTCAGTGTTGGCAGAATCGCTTTGATCAGGTTCAGGCAGGGGCAATGTCGAAGTCATATCAATTTGAGATTTGAATTTTGGGATTTTTAAATTAGCCCTGTCTCTTATCGTAGTTATTTTTAACAGGGGTTTGTGGAGATAAGGGAGCAGGGGGAGCAGTAGGATACAAGAGTGGAAGTCAAAGACTCATTAACGGAGTTCAAAGACTCGTCGGCGAGTATTAAAGACTCATTAACAGAGTTCAAAGACTCGTCAGCGAGTATTAAAGACTCATTCACGAGTATCAAAGACTCGTCGGCGAGTATTAAAGACTCATTAACAGAGTTCAAAGACTCGTCAGCGAGTATCAAAGACTCATTCACGAGTATCAAAGACTCGTCGGCGAGTATTAAAGACTCATCCCCTATTCCCAATGCTCAACTAGTGGACTAATGGCTAACAAAAAGTCATAAACTGAAAAATGCATCTAAATAACTCGTTAGGATCTTGACTAAATTACCTGTGCGGAAAATCGTTATTGCCGGCAACTGGAAAATGTTCAAAACCCAGGCAGAGACCCAGGAGTTTTTACAAGGATTTCTGCCCTACTTAGACGAAAGCCCCGAAGGGCGAGAAGTGATATTGTGCCCTCCTTTCACTGATTTAAGCCTTTTGTCCCAGAGTTTGCACGGTAGCCTCATCCACCTGGGGGCACAAAATGTCCATTGGGAAGAATATGCAGCCTATACAGGCGAGGTTTCTGGCCCAATGCTCACAGAAATTGGTGTGCGCTTTGTGATTGTCGGTCATAGTGAACGAAGGCAATACTTTGGTGAAACGGATGCAACCGTTAATCTGCGCCTCCGAGCTGCTCAAAGGTTTGGTTTGACCCCAATTTTATGTGTTGGCGAAACTAAACAACAACGAGATGCGGGAGAAGCTGAATCAGTGATTACTCTCCAACTCGACAAAGGCTTGCTAGATATTGATCAGGAAAATTTGGTGATTGCCTATGAACCGATTTGGGCGATCGGTACTGGTGATACCTGTGAAGCAACGGAGGCGAATCGGATAATTGGCTTAATTCGGAGCAAGTTGAGTAATCCGAATGTATCAATTCAATATGGCGGCTCAGTCAAGCCAAATAATATTGATGAAATTATGGCTCAACCAGAAATTGATGGTGTTTTAGTAGGAGGAGCAAGTCTAGAACCTGAGAGTTTCGCTCGGATTGTGAATTTTCAGTCAGTGTAATATGCCTTCTTCTCGTTCCCATGCTCTGCATGGGAATGCCTAATGTAGATTTATGCCAAGCAACTTGATAATTCGAGGACGCTGTTTTGAGTGGGGACAGCGGACTTATTTGATGGGCATTTTGAATGTGACGCCTGACAGCTTTAGTGATGGGGATGAGTTTAACACTACCTCTGCTGCTTTAGTACAGGCGCAAGCACTGGTGGCTGCTGGTGCTGACATCATCGATGTGGGCGGTCAATCAACTCGACCAGGGGCAAAGCAAATAACTCTGGTGGAGGAACTTGACCGGGTACTATCGGTATTACAGGTGTTAAGACCAGAGATTTCAGTCCCGATTTCTGTAGATACAACCCGTGCTGCTGTAGCTAAGGCATCTGTAGAAGCTGGAGCGGATATTATTAATGATATTTCTGGCGGCACTTTTGACTCAGAAATGTTAGCAACAGTGGCAAAGTTAGGTGTGCCGATGATTTTAATGCACATCCGGGGAACACCACAGACAATGCAACAACAAACTGATTATCAAGATTTGCTGGCAGAGATTTATAGTTTTTTGGCTCGGCAAATTGGGGTAGCAACGACTGCGGGCATTGACCTGGATAAAATTATTATTGATCCTGGTATTGGTTTTGCTAAAAACTATGAGCAAAATTTAGAAATTTTTCGCGGCTTGCGATCGCTCGCACCACTCAACTGTCCTATCTTGGTAGGAGCATCTCGTAAAAGTTTCATTGGTCGCATTTTAAATCAACCAGATCCCAAAGCACGAGTTTGGGGAACGGCAGCAGCTTGTTGTGCTGCTATTTTTAATGGCGCTGATATCCTTCGAGTTCACGATGTTCAAGAAATGCGTGATGTTTCACTAGTAGCTGATGCCTTATTGAGACAAGCTGCACAAGGTAATTGTTAAGTATTACCGTTTTCGGATTTTTTGCCGTTACCTTCTTGATTTTCTCCTGGGTGGGCTATCAACTCCTGAAACATTTCACTTGAGTTAGCTGGGTCTACAAAGACAATTTTGGCATTACTGCTCTCACCAAGTTTTTGGCTGGCATCTACGTAATCTTGAGCTACAAGATACCGCAGAATGTCCCTACTGTCGGGATTGGAACGGAGAGCTTGAGAAATGATTTGCACTGAAGCCATAGTTCCTTCTGCTTTTTTTATAGCAGCTTCCTTTTCCCCTTCTGCTTCGGTAATCAGCGCCCGTTTTTTGATGACAGCGGCTTGTTCCTCTTCCCTAGACTTTCGGACACTCTCAGGTAGAGTAATTCTCTGAATATCTAACCGGAGTATATCAACTCCCCAATCTGCCGTTATACTATTCAACTGGTCTAAGATCGCTGAGTCCATCTCGGCTCTAGAGACGTTAGTCTCCTCTAGGGTATTCTGAGCAATGATTTCTCGCAGCGTGGTTGTGGTTATCTGTGTCAATGCCCCTTGCAGATCCTCAATCGCGTAAAAGCTTCTCTCGATATCTCGAATCCGCCAGTATACAATAGCGTCCACTTCTACGTAAATATTGTCTTGGGTGATCACATTCTGAGGTTTGATGTCTAAAAACTGCTCTCGTGTAGTATCTTCCATCACAATCTGATCGACCAAGGGAACAATAAAGTTCAGCCCGGGTTTAAGTTTCCGATGATACCGCCCTAAGCGTTCGACTAAGGCTTCATTTCCTTGATTAATCAGTTTTGCAGAACCTAATGCATAACCTATAAGGGCTAAAACTATAGCAATAATTGGCTCCATGTATGCTCCTATTCAGCTTTGGGGAGAATTTAGTGTCAAAGATATGCTACTAGCTTGTCATATCTTTGAGTTTAATGTTTTGAGTCTGTAATTTTATCAACACCAGCAGCGATGTCGAGTCGCTGCAAGTTTTGTACATAAGCTGTAAGTAAGACTGTTTTGCAGAATGCGTAGAAGCTCTGCTTCTTGTCGTCAGACATCGCTATTAAAGCACCTTGATAAAACGCTGGCAAGGACTACTTGATGTAATCAACATTACTTGTACTGGCATTTTCAGACAGCCTGGATTTATCTTCAGTATATTTACGTAAAATAAATTATACGAAGGTAGAATTTAGCAAGATTTTAAAAACCCCACTATAATCGGATAAAAATTGGCTTCAGCCATTAAAAATATCAAAATATTATCGGTAGGTTGTTAATCAAACTTATAGGTTTAATTCTACTTTTCACAGGATTATACTTTTTTGGTCAAAACATCATATTTGTTAGCGGTTACTATTCATATTTTTACCGTAGCTTACCTGCTACAGGTTCAGTTTTGGCAACGATGGCAGGTATATTTACATTAGTTTTTTTTCCTAGAGAAACTGGTAACTTGGGATAGATTTTTTTAGGCATCGGCATAGTATTAGTTTTCTTAAGCAGTGGAGTTATTTTAAAGCCAACTAGCTTATGGAATTTCATAGTTGCTTTTACAGCATTAGCATCTGGATATAAATTACTAAATGAGGGCAGAATCAACTTTTAAAATCTGTTTTCATCATGTATCTTAGTAACTAAGATTACATTATTCCCCAGTTCAGAGTACAGTCAGAAAAATTTAGGATCATAATTTCCCCATCTTCTCTATTGCTTCTGAGAGTGCATTAGGGCACTTAGATTAACTTTTAGTTAAGTACCTATTTCACGATACAGAAGCACACATAACCCACCTCAACTGGACAAATAGCCTCTTAATCATGACTTTAGCTTAGGGGGGTTTTACTAAGGTTGAGGGTAATATTAGAATGGAAACTATTGATGATGAGGAAAAGGGAAGAATGACCCAGGTAGTTCTAGGAGAGAACGAAGGAATAGACTCAGCTTTGCGTCGGTTTAAACGCCAGGTTTCCAAAGCTGGGATATTAGCTGATGTGAAATATCATCGGCACTTTGAAACACCGATAGAAAAACGCAAACGTAAGGCAGTGGCAGCTAGACGCACAAGACGTTTTAAATAAACCTATTTGGTGTGATACCGATGTTGCTTGAGGTTATGACTGAAAACAGGCAATAGCGCCAGCACCATTATTCATACAAACATTAAGTAAAGTCTGCCGCACCGCTAATTAGGGTGAAAATGAGTTATTTTTCCTATATTTAGAGCGCGTTAGAGACTTTATCTTGGTTAGATGGAGCAAGCTAAAATCGCTGCCTATCAACCAAAATAAGCGCCTTTAAACATCGGTTAGCTTTCTTGAATCAGCTGATAGGACAGTATTCATCCAGCCCTAAGACTCAGAATTATTAATGGTGCGGCTATTACAAACATTCATCGCCTTTTCTACTCCCTGTTTGAGACTTAGTTCAATACACTCAACTACGAACTGAAGTACAAGAGACATCTGCTGATTTTCGGCAGCAGAAAATCGTCCTAGCACATGAGAGATAGCACCGGAATCATCGTTATTAGCTGCATCTTTGGGTTTACCAATACCGATTCGCAAACGGGGAAAGTTTTGGGTACTAAGATGTGCAATCGCACTTTTCATGCCGTTATGTCCCCCAGCCGAACCAGATAAACGCAAACGAGTTTTTCCCAAGGGCAAATCCATATCGTCATAAATCACCAACACTGACTCAGGCGGCAATTTATACCAACTTGTCACCGCTTGTATAGCTTGTCCTGAGCGATTCATATAAGTTAACGGCTTTAGCAAGCGAATCTTACCTCCACCTGGGGCTATACCCTCGCCATACTCACCCTGAAACTTCCGGTTTTCCGCTAAGGAAATGCGCCAAGAACGGGAGAGAGCTTCTAAAGCAGCAAAACCGATATTATGGCGTGTTTGGTCATACTTAGCTTCTGGATTCCCTAACCCGACGATTAGTTGTGGAATTACCAAAGCTGGTTGTGTAACAACTTCTGTCATTTTGTCTACAGTCAATTGATATTCATCACTCTTCTAGTACAATGTCTAAGCTAGTAATGAAGGGTTTGTAGTAAGCACTTTAATGCTTAGAAAATAAGGACTAAAGTCCTTACTACGAACTTGACAGACTACTAGCTAGGTTGGGAAGAACTAGCGGTATCCTGCTCAGATTTCGCAGGGTGGATTTGCTTAGGTTCTAATTCAGCAGTAGTCTTGACAACTTCTTCTAACTGTTCTGCTTCTTTTTGAAACTCGTTTTGAAACTCTTTAGAAGCTTCTTGGAAACTACGAATTGTTTTGCCCACACTCCGACCAATTTCTGGCAGCTTCTTTGGGCCAAAGATTAACAGCGCTACTACCATAATTACAGCCATTTCCGGTAGACCGATACCAAATATATTCATTTTTTGTCTCCTGTAAACTCTAAAACCACTACAGAAACTCACATATATAGTTAGTCTAGTAGCAAATCGCAACTCACAAAAAAACCCGGAAAAACCGGGTGTAACTTAAGTTGTTATCCAAACTCGCTCGCTGTATTATCTGTTAGCGTCCTAAACTGCGCCAATCGACAAATACATCCTGAACCAACAGTGATTTATTGTAAAGTTGCAGAATAATCAGCAGAAACACGAAAAATAGCGCCATAAAAACAGCCATCACAGGGGTAGTACCCCAACCTGGAGTCACTTTCCCATACTCAGAGTTCAGTGGTTTCAGGATATCTCCCAACCTAGTTCTTTGTGCCATAGTTCACCTAAGATTACTTGCCAAAGCTTTTTTTAATCTTCTGTAATATTCTATAAGAATAGCACTCATCATCTATCTCTCAATTATGGAACCCGCAATAGTTCTTAGCATTTCTGTAGCTGCCGTGGTGATTGCCATCACTGGAGTTTCGATTTATACCTCCTTTGGCCCTCCTAGCAAGGAATTGAACGATCCGTTCGATGACCACGAAGATTAAAAGAGTCATATCATATCCGCATAAATTTTTGGTGCGATGTCTACGACGGGCTACGCTTACGTAGACAAGTATTGCTGTTGCTCATCGGGGTTTCCTCCATGAGTGGTTGGGAATCATAACTAATTACTCGGACATGATATTTGAAGTGCGTTACGGCTTGAGCCGTAACGCACACTACTTTAGATGTTTTTTAATTGCAAGTCCCTAATGGCTTGCTACTACCTCTGCTTCAAGGCGAGCTAGTCGGACTGCCAAAAGTTTTTCAAGGTCTTCTAATGCCTTGGTGAAACCTTTGATGCCCTCGTCTAGCTTGTCAGTCGCCATGCGGTCAGCGGCGTGCATCTTGTCATAGGTAGCTTTGTCAATGGATATCTTTTCAATTTCCAAGTTTGCTACCTTGGCAGGGTCAAGTTTGCGTGGCAGTTCTCCAATGGTTGCCTGTAATTCACCCAATAGTGACGGGGAAATTGTCAATAAATCACTCCCAGCAAGTTCAGTAATTTCACCAACGTTACGGAAACTAGCTCCCATAACTTCGGTTTTATAACCGAATTTCTTGTAGTAGTTGTAGATTTTGGTGACAGACAAAACTCCTGGATCTTCATCTGCTGGGTAGCTATCCCGTCCAGTATCTTTTTTGTGCCAGTCGAGAATCCGACCGACGAAGGGAGAAATTAGGGTAATACCAGCATCTGCACAGGCGATCGCTTGGTGAAGACCAAATAACAAGGTAAGGTTACAGTGAATACCTTCTTTTTGCAGGATTTCTGCTGCCCGAATGCCTTCCCAGGTGCTGGCAATTTTAATTAAAACGCGATCGCGGCCAATCCCGGCAGCTTTATACTGGGCAATTAATTCCCGTGCCTTAGTCAGCGTAGCTTCGGTATCGTAAGACAAGCGAGCATCCACTTCTGTAGACACGCGACCGGGAATGATTTGCAAAATCTTTAATCCAAAGGCAACTGCCAGACGGTCAAAAGCTAGAGAAACTATCTGTGTTTGGGTAGCATTGGCTCCAGCATCTTTCTTTGCCTGGAGTAAAGTTTGATCGACAACTTCCTGATATTCTGGCATCTGCGCCGCAGCAGTAATCAGAGAAGGATTGGTGGTGGCATCTTGAGGTTTGAACTTTTCAATTGCCTGGATATCCCCCGTATCCGCAACCACGACAGTCATTTTCCGCAATTGTTCTAGTAAACTCTTGGACATAAAATACTCCGTGATGAATGTTACAGGATTTACTTAATTCCCCAGTTATTTAAACTCTTGACTATTCCTTCAATTCTGATTCTGGCAATTTTTCGGAATCATTGCCCAACTTTGCTTACTATTCACAGCCACAGCCCTATTCTAGGTGGGTTATGCCGAAATTGGCTGTCCAATGGAATGCACTTTGATTAAACTAGTTGTTCCCGATTTACCAATTGGAACCCCAGAGGTAATTACCACCTTATCGCCCTTATTCGCAAGACCCATGTCTACAACTGTGTTCACCACATTGGTAAACATCTCTTCGGCATTGTGGACTGGTGGGATCAGCAAAGCTTCCACACCCCAAGAAAGCGCTAGTTGGCGATAAGCGGTGATGTCAGAGGTGAGGGCAATAATGGGAGAAGTAGGCCGATATTTAGACACCATTCTCGCCGTACTTCCTGATGAAGTGTTACAAAGAATTGCCCGTGAGCCTGTTTCATAGGCAATGCGACACACGGATTCTGCCACAGATTCGGTAACGCTGAGACTGCCTGCTTCATGACACCAGGCATGTCTGCTACCCTCATCTAGAGCCTGTTCTGTCCGCACGGCGATGTTGTGCATCATCTGAACGGCGGCAATAGGATATTGTCCGACAGCTGTTTCACCAGAAAGCATTACCGCATCCGTACCATCTAAGATGGAGTTGGCAACATCGGTTGCTTCGGCGCGGGTGGGGTCAGGGGCGCTAATCATCGACTCTAGCATTTGGGTGGCTGTAATCACCGGCTTGCCAGCACGATTGCAACGGCGAATAATATCTTTTTGAATTAGGGGTACTTCGTGAATTGGCACTTCCACCCCTAAATCGCCACGGGCAATCATAATCGCGTCGGCAACTTTCAGAATGGAGTCAAAGTTTTCTACTGCCTCTGCTCTTTCAATTTTGGCAATTAAGCGGATGGAAGCACCAGCTGCTTCAATCATGCGCTTGGCGGGTTCTAAGTCTTGTGGTGATCGCACGAAGGACACCGCCACCCAGTCTACACCCAACTGAATCCCAAAGCGCAAATCCAGCAAGTCTTTTTCGGTAATCGAACTGACAGGTAAAGGAGTTTGGGGTAGGTTTACTCCCTTGTGCGTAGAAATTAACCCGCCAATTTTCACCTGTGCCCGAATGCGATCGGCATCGCGATCGGTGACAATTAATTTGACGCGACCATCATTAATTAAAATCGGTTCGCCTGGTCGCACCATTGCAAACAAAGTCGGCAATGGTAGAGGTAGTTCGTCAATACTCTCACCCTTTTCTTGCAAAACAAAGGTAACTTCACTACCAGCTTCCAGATTTAACCCTTCCGGTGGCAAAGTTCCCAAGCGAATCTTGGGGCCACACAAATCTTGCATAATGGCGATTGGCTTTTGCTGCTCAGTACTAATCTGCCTGAGATAGTGAGCAGTTTGGGCGTGGAATTCATAAGCTCCGTGGGAGAAATTCAGCCGTGCCACGTTCATTCCAGCTTCTACTATGGCTTGCAGCCTTTCAGGTGCAGATGTAGCAGGTCCAACAGTACAAATGATTTTGGTTCGACGCATAGGGATTGGGGGTTGAGGAGTAACCTGCAAATTTGGATGCTTTGAGCGTAGGCGTAGCCCGTCGTAGACATCGCACGAAACATCCAAATTCACACGTGCTTCATATCACTGGTTTGCTAAATAAAAATACTAGATTCCGTTTTATTTTCGGAGTATTTACCATTTGACCCAAATCCCAAAAGTCCCTAGTCAAGAGTCAGCAGTCAAAAGCTAATGACTAATGACTAATGACTAATGACTAATCAAACCACAGCCGCTGTCGGGGCGAGTTTTTCTTTCTGTGACATAGACAACATCAGGTCAATCACACGATTTGAGTAGCCCCACTCGTTGTCATACCAGGCAATTACCTTGAAGAAGTTGGGATTTAACTCAATCCCAGCACCTGCGTCGAAGATGCTGGAATGAGTATCACCTTGAAAATCTGTAGAAACTACTTCTTCATCTGTGTAGCCCAAGATACCCGTTAGCGAACCTGCGGCAGCCTCCTTCATAGCAGCACAGATTTCCTTATAACTGGTGGCTTTGGCTGTTTTGAAAGTTAAATCAACTACAGAGACATCGGGAGTCGGAACTCGTAATGCCATCCCAGTTAACCTGCCCTTCAATTCTGGTAAAACCAGTGCTACGGCTTTAGCTGCGCCTGTGGAGGAGGGAATAATATTTTGGGATGCACCTCGACCACCCCGCCAGTCTTTCTTGCTGGGTCCGTCTACAGTTGGCTGAGTGGCAGTCATAGCATGGACTGTGGTCATTAACCCTTCAGTTAACCCAAAGTTGTCATTAATGACCTTAGCTATGGGAGCTAGACAGTTTGTAGTGCAGCTAGCATTGGAGACAATGATATCCTTGCCAGGTTCAAATAGGTGATGATTGACACCCATTAACAGGGTAGTAACTCTATCTGGATCTTTGGTGGGAGCGGAAATTACCACTCTCTTTGCACCTGCCTTCAGGTGGTTTGCAGCTCCTTCGTAGTCAGTGAAGAGTCCAGTAGCTTCCACGACATAATCTGCACCTAATTTTCCCCAAGGTAACTCTGCTGGATTCCTAACTGACACACAAGGAATGAAATGTCCGTCAATCAGGATGCCGTCTTCCTTGGTTTCAACCTTGTGCTTTAATTGACCGTGGGTTGAGTCGTACTTTAATAGATAAGCGAGATTATCTGGTGGTACTAGGTCGTTAATGCCCACAAACTCAATGTTGGGATTATCGATGCCAGCGCGAAGTACAAGTCGCCCGATTCGACCAAAGCCATTGATACCAACTTTCAATTTAGTCAAGATTAAACCTCCCGTTGTGGAAGTTGAACAAAAGGAGAAAGTTAAAAGTCAAAATAGATTGCCTTTTACTCTTTACTCTTTGATCCTGACAGTCTCAGTCAGCTAAGGCATATTTACTTGGCATCTTTTAAGGATTGGGGCATTGGGCATCCCTTCGGCTTCGCTCAGAGCAAGTGGGCATTGGGCATTGGGCATTAATTATTCTCCTCTGCTCCTCTGCTCCCCAGTCCCCAATTCAATTAGTAGTAGGTTGGACAAATCGCTTAATTTCACCACAGGCAATATAAGATTTGCCATCTGGTGCGGTTTTGACTTCATCAACCACGTAAAGTATTCCTTCCTCACGAACCGATCGCGGAAAACGCATGTTCCAATCCGGTTCATATCCGTCGGAAACCACCCTAGCACGTAGCTTGCTGCCATCTTTGACACACTGAACTAAAATGCTGTTTCCTACACTGTCAGTTGTGGAAAGATCGGCAGCACTGGCAGGGCCTTTGGAAGCTTTACCTGTGTTAGTTGGATGCGATTGTCTAGAGGCAACAAAGATATCTGTTTCACCGGGTTGAGCAAAACGGCTGATATTACCACGTACCCGATAGAAAGTGCGTTCGCTTGAGAGTTCCAGTCCTTCAACAACATAGCGTGCGCCCTCGGCACGAATAGCCCGGGGAAACTGGATGTTCTTGGTTGAATCGTAGCCTTCGGACATGACCTTGACCCGCAGTTTACCCCCTTCACGAACGCAATACAATTCAACACCTGAACCGACTTCATTCACAATCGGCATGGCGTACACTTCATCGCCAGCAGTGACACCGCGCCCCACCAAATCGTTACGATTGCGCGTCATCGTCTGGTAAGTCTGATCCTGCATCTCTTTACGTCCGGCATTACCTAGAGCTTTTTGGGCGATCCGACCTGCGAAATACTCAAGCTGATCGATCTCTTCAGCAATTTCAAAATTCTCGTTCAACCCTTTATCTCGCAAATCTTTCACAAGTGCCCGCAGGGTTTGTTCAGCTTCTTGATGCTTGCCATGTTCAGCGAGATTAAGGGCAGTCTCTTTGGCTTTAGCGATCGTCAGGCGACTCAGTTCCAGAATAATATGGCTTGTAGCAGCAAAAGCTGCTTCCTCAACAGTACCAACTTTAGTGACGACATCTATAGTACCTGACACGCTTTGAATGCGGTTATTTTGCACAACATCGGCACTGTAGTGCAGTTTCATCACAGGTGACTCACCAACTTGAGCGCTTGATATCCCCAGACTCAAACCGAGAAGTTTATCTTCGCCCTCGTAAAGCTCTCCCAAGGTGATCACAGCTTGACTGGCGTCATTCTGGCTAACTTTAGCCAGACTTAAGGTATCAACAAGGCTGACACCATCAGCCAATTCAAGTGTCACCTTGAGGTTCTGTCCCACTACTGCTCTGAGACTGTCTAGCTCAATATTAAACACTTCAGTTGCTTCGTCGATGCTCTGAATAAAGTAGAAGTTGCCTGTGGCTGCCCTTGCCATCCCAATCAGCAGGTCTTCATTGAAACCCTGAGCAAAGCCTAACGTAGTTGTGATAATGCCTTCTTCAGCTTTTTGCCCTGCTGTCGCCGTTAGTATCTTAGGGTCTTGAATGCCCATATTGGCGTGACCATCGGTAAGCAGGAGAACACGGTTGATTTTTTGCGGATCGAGTTGCGTTTTCACGTGTTCGCAGCCTTTGAGCCATCCCCCCGATAAGTTGGTAATACCGCCTGCTCTCACCTTGCGGATAGAATTTTTCAGTGCGGCTTTGTTAGTCACAGACTGGGGTGGCACAACACTGTCCACTTCATCGTCGTAAACAACTACCGAGAGAATGTCATCAGGCTCAAGTTGATCTACCACAGACTCAGCGGCTTTGAGTGCGTGATGCAAGGGAGCGCCTGCCATAGAGCCGGAACGGTCAATTACAAGCGACAGGTTAAGGTTACGTTGAGGAGATTTAGCTATGTCAGCACGAAAACGTAGCAGAATATTAGTCTTTAATGAAGATCCTGCGGTGAGGATAGACTGGTCAAATTCGTAACTTGTCTTAATCATTTTTTATATCCCTGAGAATTGTCTGTTATCAGCTACAAGCCTTATGATGCATAGACAGTAAGTGCTTTATTTAGTTTACCCAGAAATAAGTTTATTCAGTATAAAATTGGTATTTAATGTAATATTTTATAGTTATATTTTTTCACCAGCTTAGACAAAGCCCGTCGTAGACATTCTCGACTCTCCGGTACTGAAAGGCGATCGCACTGGTCACTATTGCGGGAAACTGAAAGCAGATATATTAGGAGAGGAGAACCTAATGAGTTGGACTAAAGTTCTTGCAGTCGAAGCACTTTCCCCTGGTGCGCGAGAAGTGGTGAAAGTTGGCAACCGGAAAATTTTGCTTTTGAATCACGAAAGTCAGCTTTATGCTGTAGATAACAACTGTCCTCACTTAAAATTACCGTTGAAAAGTGGGAAAATCACTGAAAGTGGGGCAATAGTTTGTACCTTCCATCGCAGTGCTTTTGACCTGCGGACTGGTGAAGTACAAGGATGGTGTTCCTGGCCACCTGGTGTAGGTAAGGTACTCTCGTTGGTTTCACAACCAAAAACACTGCCAGTGTTTCCAATTCGTGTTGAAGAAGGCAGTATCTGGGTTGATGTGCAAGAGGAATAGCACCCTCTCCCTGAATTTACTGAAATAGTTTTAAGTAGAGCGACGTAAATAATTCAAGGTTTGTAGTGAGGACTGAAGTCCCCAGTACGAAATTATCTCAAGATTTTTTACATTACTTAATCTACTTTGATTTATCTCGCCTACTTACTTAAGTCAAAAAAGAAAACCCCAGCTAAACTCATTGGCTGGGGTTTCTATCAAAATTTACCTATTTCAGAGATATAGGAATCATTGAATGAGAAAATAGAACGTCTTCTCAAGCAGTTTGAACACTTTGCTGTGATGTTATAGCACTTCTCGTTTTAATCTCAACTCTTAATAGCAACTCTGAACCATTATCATGTAATTCAACCGCAGGAACCCACGCTGTTCTCGGTGATGCAGAAATCTCGGAGTTACCGTGCTCGGCTACTGTAAGCTCAGAGAATAATTGATCCATTTGACGACGTAGAATCTCCATTTCACAGAATGGTTCCCAACGAATGAGTGCCATATTTCAATCTTTCCTTAACTTTTTAATTCAATTTTGGGTAATCAAACAAAGTTTTAGAGGTGTTTTTATAAAAAGGAGCTTTATTTGCTTTGTTTCTTTTGACTAATAACAATCAGACTAGTGTGTGTAACAACCGACTATTGTTGTACGTGCTTAACGAACGCTTGCTAAAAGTTCTCTCTTGAGAGACGCTGGGCGGGTATGTTATCACACTTAAATATGTTCTTGTTGGGTGCGTAAGCTGTTAATCGTAGCTGTTAAAAGTAGGACAATTGCCAAAACCAATACGGTATTTCTGAGCATTGAGTTATTAGAATGCTTGAGGGCGATCGCCACCAATGCCCAGAGTGTTACTCCTGTATAAGCGATGTCTCGATGCTGGATAACTATAACTGCTGCAACTGCTGTTGCTATCAATACCATGATCAGAGTCCAGATTACAGTAGAAATGCCCCAACCGTTCCACCTGTGAAAATCCAAGGCACACGCTACGTTAACAATGGTCGCCACGCTAATCCAGCCTAGATAAATGCTAATCGGAAAGTGAATACACCATTTTTTCAGCCGAGGTACACGCAATTTGCCAATTTCTAACTGCACATAGACAGCAATCAGGGGCAACAGAATCAAGAGCATTGCAATGACAGAAAGAGCAAAAAGCCGAGACAAAAACAGATACACCCAGATACTTTGAGCAACACAGGCAATCACCAACAGATAACCTGTCTTACGTAAATCAGGCTCATGTCGTTGGTTAGGTAGAGCTTGGTATACCCCAAAAGCAAACAAGCCAAGGTAAATCAGCCCCCAGATAGCAAAGGCGTAATTGGCAGGGATAATCAGGACATTTTTAAACAAGGTATTGGAAATTTCCCCGATGCTAAGTCCATTGAGCGGAAAAACGTTTGATACTACGTTGATAAAGAAAGCACCGAAGATTGCAGCCAAAGTAACAAGCTGCCGCCAAAGATCCCGGTAATTGCCTCTTGTGGACTGCTGCATAGGATGTTAATTCATAATCTTTTGTGCTTTTAGCTTACATCTGAAAAAGAGTGATGCATATAAGCCACAGTCATATCGAGCAAGTTAATCAGGAGTTAAACTAATTATTGACCTCACTGCTTTTAAGGTACTGTCCATGCAGCTACTTCAAACTACCGACAAAGATTTTTCTGTCAAATTCCAAACTCTTGTAAGCGATCGCCGGGAAGTTACAGTTGATGTTAGTGGGACAGTACGTGAGATTCTAGCTGATGTCAAAGTACGTGGTGATGCCGCAGTCAAGGACTATACTAGCCGCTTTGATCGCAACAATCTCCAGTCTTTGCATCTAAGCGAAACCTTTATTGCCGAACACGCAACGCAATGTCCTGCCAATGTCTTGGCGGCGCTGGAATTTGCTGCTAAAAGGATTGTGGCTTTCCATGAAAAACAACTACCGCAAGATATTGGCTACACCGATACAGTCGGGGTAAAACTGGGATTGAATTGGGTAGCGCTGTCGCAAGTGGGAATTTATGTACCAGGGGGACGGGCTAGCTATCCGAGTTCTTTGTTGATGAATGCCTTACCAGCTAAGATTGCTGGTGTTGAAAGAATTATCATGACAGTACCGATGCCTGGCGGTGAGATTAATCCTGCCGTATTGGCTGCTGCTCAAGTTGCTGGTGTTACAGAAATATATGGCATTGGTGGGGCGCAAGCGATCGCAGCATTAGCTTATGGTACAGAAAGCATTGCCCCGGTGGATAAAATTGTTGGCCCTGGTAATGCTTATGTTGCTGAAGCCAAGCGTCAAGTCTTTGGCACTGTTGGCATTGATAGCATCGCTGGCCCTTCAGAAATTTTAGTGGTAGCCGACAGCCAGAACAACCCAGATTGGATTGCCTGGGATTTACTATCGCAAGCAGAACACGATCCTAGTGCCCAGTCAATCTTAATTACTGATTCCGAAATCTTCGCGCAACAAGTAATAAAGGCTGTTGAGAAAATTCTTGCCGATTTACCCACTAGAGAAGTTGCCAGTGCAAGTTGGCAAAATTATGCAGCCGTGATTCTGGTCAGTGATTTAGCCGAGAGTATACCACTGCTGAATCAACTAGCTCCAGAACATGTGGAATTGTGTACAGACAACCCGCAACTGCTTGCCGATCAAATTAAGTGTGCCGGCAGCGTGTTTTTAGGACGCTATACTCCAGAAGCGATTGGCGATTATTTAGGAGGCCCCAACCATGTACTGCCAACTGCCCGTTCTGCCCGCTTTGCCTCTGGTTTGAGTGTCTACGACTTTCTCAAACGAATTACTTTTTTAGAATGTGACAAACAATCATTACAGACAATAGGCAAAGCAGCTGTCACCTTAGCAGAGGCAGAAGGTTTGCCAGCCCATGCAGGTAGTGTATCTGTACGCTTGCAATAAAAAGCTGAGAAGAAATGGAGGGAGCTTCTACACTTGACATTGATTAAAAGGTTCTCGAATAAAATAGAGGGCATCGCGTTTTTGAACTTCCATACCGCCTCTATTCCAGCCTCCCCAACGAGTTATAAATTTTTTCTTGCGATCGCGACGTTCAATCACAACAGTAAAATTATTACGGAGTTCCCGATAACATCCATCCAAATTTGTCAAGGTCAAATCCAGTGCTGGGATATTAAATTTATTATTCCCTTTATTGATAACAAAAAATCCTTCACTACCTCGCTCCATTAGCAATACAGTCGGACTATCAACGACTGCTAAAATATTTTCTTTGATATTTTTTCCCTGATTGCCTCGTTGATGCATAATTTGGCGGAATTTAACACCATATTTGATAAAAGCAGCATCTCTATTATCCCAGTTCAGTATTAAAGGAGTGCCACTTTCTCTCGCCAGGATATATGCTGTTGCGAGGAAAGAGTCAGAAGGATCGCTATAGGGGTTAATAGCATTGGAATTAATCTCACGGATCGTATCGTGGTTTCTGCCAAAAGTGACGCTACGTGGATCGTTTATGCCTGTGGGAACTCGCAGAGAACGCAAATCTCCACCAAAGCTGAAGGCATTTTTCATTGAATTGTAAAGAACAAAATCTGTGACAGCAGCAATCCAGTTATAATTTTCTGTACTGGTGTCGCTATCTGTGATTACCTCAAGATAATTCCATGCTTTGCCTTGACTTTGTTGATCCACATAGCTGATGTACTCTTTAATAACATCTACTGGGATATGCTTGGCAGCATCAAACCGAAATCCATCAATTCCTAAATCTAGCAATTTTTTTAAATGAGCTTTTTGAATTGTTTTAACATTATTGGTAAATCTCAATTCAGGAAGTCCACCTAACCAACAATTAATTTCTGAATCTCTGTTGCCATCACTATAATTAATGCTACAAAATTTTTTACCTGGACGATTTGAATCCGAATTAAAGTCATTTATAGAAAGACCTGGAAATTTAGTTAAATCTTCAAAATCATCATTGCCATCTAAATTAGCCATGTGATTGAAAACAACATCAGCAATCACTTTTACATTACAACTGTGGGCTTGACTAATAAGTTTTTTTAAATTGAAGAGTGAACCTCTACCTTCAATAATGCTGTAGTCTACAGGTTGATAGCGTGCCCACCATTCTGGAGCGGGATTAGATTTTTGGGCTGGAGAAATTTGAATGTGAGAATATCCTTGCTTCCCTATTTCACAGACAAACTTTTCGATATCAGTGTACTGCTGGTCAAATGCATGAAAAATCGCAGAAGGTTTTTCTCCTGCTGATGTCTTAATTGGGTAAATACAAGTTGTGTAGATTACAACTGCACAGATGAAGATATTTTTCATTAAAGATATTACTCCTAATTCGAGTTTGGCACGTCCCCGATAGCATAACGCTCTAGCAGTTCTTCAGCAGTCATAACTACCTCACATTAGCATCAATTAATACTATTGTTTTCCAACTCCACTTAATACCTGATTTTTCAGATTTAAAAACTCGTTGCAATTAGGGGGCGATCGCTCATGAACAGCTTCTATCACTTTCCAGAAGGGTAATCTCTAGAAACTTCAATAAGTAGATAGAATTTGTCAAAGCCAGTTACCAACTAAAACATAAGGTGCCCAGTAACCAGGACGACTGTAATTAGGATAATCTTTTAACAACTTTACTTGGGCACGACGTAAGGCTTCAGCCTTTGTCACCTCAGTTTTAACTAACTCACGATAAAATTCACCAATTAAGATAGCAGTAGATTTATCACTGATATGCCATAGTGAAGCCAAGGTACTACGGGCGCCAGCTTTTACGGATGCTCCTGCTAGCCCTAGTGTGGCGCGATTGTCACCAGTAGCAGTTTGGCAAGCACTTAACACTAGCATTTCCAAAGCTTCTGAGCGAGTTTGATCCCGACGGCGCAGTAGGCTATCAAATTGCGTGACGTTGATCGGGCCATCATTTGCAAGTATAAAAGTATTCTCAACATTGGAACTAAATTGACCGTGGGTTGCCAGATGTAACACATTAAATGGCACAGTATTTACCTTACTCTCTAGGTTTTTGCTGTTGAAATCTCGGTCTAGTAACTGGGTGGTAGACGCGATCGCTTGGGAAATAGAGTCGAATTCTGATTTAATTTCTGGTAGCGGTGGAAATTGCTGTTGAAAGCCTTGTGGTGGTTGCACTAACCCAGCAGCTAATACATTGAGTTTTGTTTGTGTTAAGGGTTTGAGTGCGAGTAATTGAAGTCCTAAGCTGAGTGCTACAGCGTATTTTTCTACCAAATATTGCTGACCGTCATACAATATAGCCATTGGCACATTTCGCAATATTCCATCCAGTACAAATACAAGGGTTTTGACGCCATTATCTTTTAAATCTGACTCAATTTCTTTGATTAACCACCCATAGACTTGCTGTGATAACGCCTGTACTTCTTCAGCCCTATCAGGTTCTAATAGATACTCTCTGAGTTCTCTGATAATACGTTCTACCTCATTTTGTGACTTATTTACTGTATAATTACGCAGTGGTTGGTGAGGAATTTTAACAATCACTTGGAGTTGATCAGGCAGAATAATTGGATAAATGATTGCGGCTGTGGGATTATCTTTATCTACCACTGTGTCAAGTAAAACAGTTTTGGCATTAATGCAAGCTTCCCGGAAAAAGTCGTCTAATTCCGCCAGTTGCAGTGCTTCAATCCTCTGTCTAGCTTTGTCTAGGGTTGCTTCGCTCGGATGAGTTTGCTGAAACTGCAACAATAATTCTACGGACTCTCTATATACAGGTTCTACACTTTCTTTAAAGGAAAACTGGACATCTCGATTTACGACCACTAAGTCATTACGGAGAGTCTGCAATTCACTAACCGCAGTATCATAGGTGGCAATAGCGCCTTCAATCTCTCCCTGCTGTTTCAACAAGCGTCCTAACTGCCAATGCCAACGATAAGCGATATCTGGGGCGTTGATTGTTTGGGCTATGGTCAGTGCCTGTTGGGTGAGGTTCTGGGCTATTGACCATTGTTTAGTTTGCTCGTATACACTGCCCAGAGTCCCAACAGCAAAGCTCTCAGCTCGTTTATCTGCCAAATCTTCAGCTTGTTGCAAGGCTCTGGCGCAGATTTGAGCGATCGCTTGGGGTGTAGTCCCGAACTTCATCAAGCTTTGAGCTAGATTAATCTGGGCATAAATAGTTGTTACAGAAGGAGGTAGTTGTGCCAGTTGAGTTTGGATTTGCGGCAATAGTGTCTGCACGGCGGCTGTTTGTCCCGTGTTCACTAGTAAATTCAACTGATTAACTTGAGCCTGAACTTTGCTAATCGGGTTAGGAGCGATCGCAGCAGCTTGCTGATAGAACTCTATTGCCCCCTTAAAATCTTGCTGTCCTTGGGCCGTGTTGCCTAAACTGAATAAGGCCGCGCTGACATCCTGGGGAGAATCCAATTTTTGGGCAATTGACAAACTTTGCTGTAATACCTGACGGGATTGATTCAAATCTCCTGCTAATTGCAGAGCATTTCCGAAAGACCGTAATTCTATTGCTTTACTGACTGAATTAGGTTTTGATTGTAACTGCTGCTGCACTTGAGTCAAGATTGTCAAACCCCGACGGTAAAATCCCAAAACTTGCCATGCTTGTGCTTGATTGATGCGATCGCGGATAATGCCATTGCGATCGCCTAATTGCTTATAGGTGACCTCCGCACGTTGCCAGGTATTAAGTGCCTGTTCAGCTTGTCCCAAGTCTAGTTGAATACTACCTTGAATATCTAGAATTGGAGCCAAAACCTGAAGATTTTCGCCAGGAGAGGATTTTTCGACCAACTTCAAGCTATCTGTAATTGCCTGTTGCGCTTGTATCAAATTATCCAGCTTTTGATATGCCAATGCCAAATTACTTAATGCTACAGCTTGCCGCAATTCATTGCCCTGGCTGCCATAACTTTTAACTGCTTGTTGCAAAACTTTAACCGCTTCTGCAAACTGTCCTGCCTCATACAGCACTTTACCCTGTTGCAGCAAGTCTTGTGTTTGTGCAGGAGGATTTTGGATTGACACTCCAAGAGTTGCGATATGTTGTGTTTCTATAGTTGCAGCAACAGGAAAAGCAGTAACGCACAAAAAAGCTGTCACCAGAACCAAGAGCATGAAAACAGGCAACTTATGGATTTTAAAGGGATGAATCAACCATATATTAAATCTGTCACATATCCGTTGCCACTGATTGTTTTTATGAATCTTGACTTTCATCGGAATTCCTCCTTTGAATCTTGAAGTAACGAATTATTGACTACAAGACATGGCAGAGGGAATAGAAGAATTTTGTGCATATTGAGCCACAAGCATAATATCACCGTTACTATCAACAATCCATCCTTGAGCCTCCACAATTGGATCGCTAGATTTGGTCATAGATGCAGTAGATAATTTATCCGTGATGGCTGTTGCTTGTGTGGGCAAATCTACCCAACCAGTAATCACTGCTCGTCCCCGCAACGGCTCGTTAGGACTTTGGGGTAATCCACCGCGTCCTGTAGCGATAAAACGACTAGCGTTTTGTCTTCCTCTGGGAGTGCAACCTTGGGCAATTTGTCGGGATGCATCCACGAGGTTAGAGGGTAGTTGAATTAAGCCGCGACTAGGGTCAGTATCTGGAGTGTTGATAGTTACCTGACCGTTTAACGTAGGACTTGTTTGGGAAATTGCCGTGATGCTACTTGGAAGCTGTTGAAGGTCGAGTTGAGCTAGGTCGTTAGTTCCCGACAGTCGCACCAAGTCTTCTCGACTCAGCACTGTTATACCAAAAATACCAGTAGCATTGATTGTGACTTTGCCACCAGAGCCTTTGAAGGCATTGGCAGTGATGTTGCTATTTTCATTGGGAACGGCGACGAGGAAAGGAGTGTTAATGGTAATGTTGCCACCATTGCCACCAGCCTGGGCAATGCCTGCGGTGCTTGAAATCAGACTTTCACGGCGCAGCAGGAAGATATCTTTTGCTGATAGGACAATATCTCCTCCGTCACCAGATGTAGTTAAAGATACAATACCACCTTCATCAAGACGGATAGAGTTTGCCTCGACTTTTACGTTGCCTGCCTTTCCTTCTCCTGATGAACTGGCACTCAGAAAACCACTATTTAAAGAAAGGGAGCCAGTTGTGATATTTATGTTACCCCCATCACCAACTGCCCCAGATTCTACACTACTAAAAGCACCACTAAACAAGCCATTACGACCTACACCAGCAAAGGTAACGGTGTCATCGGCATCAATATTGACATTGCCCGCATTTCCCTTTCCAAAAGTGCTGGCAGCCAGTTGAGCGCCATTAGTAATCGAAAGGGATGCTGTGGTGATGTTAATGTCTCCACCCCGACCCTTGCCATCATCATCTAAAGTACTGAAGGCAATAGTATCATCTCCACTCAAGGAAACGGTTTGTTGGGCATTAATTATGATATTACCTGCATTACCATCACCGTCACTACTACTAGCTAGTTGAGCGCCATTGGTAAGGGAGAGCGCTCTTGTAGTGATGCGGATGTCTCCACCCTTTCCTTCGCCTGTATTTTCTAACGTACTCAAGGCACGACTTCTATTACCATCCAAAAACACAGCATCTTTTGTATCAATTATGATACTTCCTGCATTTCCCTGTCCGAAGGTACTAGTAAGCAGTCGAGCATTATTACTGAGAGAGAGTGATTTGGCACTAATGCGGATATCTCCTCCCTGTCCTCTTCCTTTTTCTTCCACCGTGCTAAATATAGCGCTGTTATCAAAGGAAACGGTATTGCTAGCATCAATTGTGATATTACCTGCATCACCCTGCCCATAAGTGCTACTGGCTACTTCAGCGCCATTAGTAAGTGAAAGCGTCTCTGTAGTGATACTGATGTTTCCTCCCCTACCCACAGTATTAGATCCCAAAAAACTAAAAACGCCACTGGTTGAACTTTTATCTATACTTACGCCATCAAAGGAAACGCTACCACGAGCCTGGATAATTACATTGCCTGCATTACCAAGTTTTCCTAAGTTTTGATTTCTTATATTTGCTCCGTTGACTAAAGAAACTGATGCTGCATTAATGTAGATATTACCTGCATCACCTACACTCTCCGACTCTACATTGCTAAATACACCCGTGATATTAGGCTTAAGGCTGTCGAGAGCATCGAAAACAATGGCACCTTCGGTTGAAATCGTCACACTGCCCGCATTTCCCTGTCCTAAACCACTGGTACCTATGTAGGAGCCATTGATGAATGCAACCCTATCTTGAGCTTGAAGCGTTACATTTCCAGCATCTCCCTGCCCAAAGGTGCTGGTTAGTACAGTAGCTGCATTTGTAAGCGCAAATGATCCTGCCGTTATGTTAATATCTCCTCCCTTTCCAGTTGCGCCTAGCATAGCGTTAGAAATGAGGCTGCCATCTCTAAGATTAACTGCTCCTGTTGCATTGACCTCAATCTTTCCCGCCTTACTATCAGTTGAACCCAACCCCAATCCTATTCCTGCCCGCAGGCTACTTCCTCCTAAAAGCTCCAAATTTCGAGCATTGATTGCAATACTGCCACCATTGTCTGTACGAACATTTATTTGAGCGCGATTAATCAGTGATACATCTGCTCGTTGCACCTTTTGAGGAAAACTCAAACTTAGGTTATTGCCATCAACATTCAGCCCAACTGTTCCTGCACTTGCCAATCCTCCCAACTCCACTCGCCCACCAAAAGCATTTAACCTTCCGCCATCCATACTGATGTTGCCACCCACTAGCAGCAAACTTTGACCATCTGCTACACGTAAACCAAAGGCATCAAAGCCGGACTTATTGAATCCTGCTAGGGCGACTGAATTATTTTGAATCGGTGCAGCAGTAATTTGATTGAATAGTAAAGCTGAAGGATTAACTGTTAGTAATGTAGAAGGAGTCTGAGGATTAGTTGCACTAAATTCCAACCCATTGCCAAACACAAAAGAATTCGCCGTACTTGCTACAAAGGAACCCGCCACATCCAACCGTGCATTGTTCCCAAATAAAATGCCATTAGGATTGATCAAAAATAAATTTGCGCCACCATTCACCCCCAAAGTGCCAAGAATATTGGAGATATTACTTCCTGTCACCCGTGTGAGAATATTTGATATTCCTGTAGGATTGGCAAAATAAACACGTTTGGATTCTCCGACGTTGAATTCCTGGAAACTATGGAACAGGTTTGCACCACGAGTTGCTCCACCATCAATCCGGTCAGCAGCACTACCTTTAATATCGACATTGGGAGTGATTTTTGAAGAGTTATTACCCAATGTTCCATCAGGGATAATCTGGGCTAAGGCGTGATTTTCACAACAAAATATGAGATGAGCAAGCACTCCAATAATACTAAAAACTCCTAATAAATCTGAGTGCCAATTCCTATCTTTACAGGTTGTCATATCAGAACCAGCCTCGCTTGCTCATTTCCTACCTGTGAATATGCAATTTTTTTACGCCACGACTTCGAGCCACATCTTCAAGGGTTTTCAGCTAGCCGTCTTGATAGATTTTTCTAGAATTAATTTCAGCAGATATTTGAACTAGATGAGAGTAAAGTTTTTAAAACTTAAAATTAGGTTAGGACTTACGCAACGCCGATATTGTCATTGCGACCGAAACGGAGTGTAAGGAAGCAATAAGAGCATCAGGGGGGATTACTTCGCTATCACTCGTAATGACAAAATTACGTTATTTTTGCGTAAGTCCTATAGGTAATAGACATTAGGAGTGAAATTAAATATGCGTTATCCAGAACCTTTGTATAGAGGTAGCACTTCTACGTCTGTTTTTCACTTCTATGTCTAATGCTTCCCAAAAGAAAAAATTACAAAGAACTATATGTTACACTCCGTTACACATTCGTTGCCACTGATTGTTTTTATGACTTTTGGGTGTTTGCAGATAATAAAGCGCCGTTAGAGGTTGTTTAAAAAGTAGTTAGCTGTAATTTTAATCACATTATTACTCCCCTTAATCCCCCCTTTACAAGGGAGAAAACAAGAAAAATCTGGTTCCCTCACGCCACTTGCTTTAAGTCGGCAAAGCCGCCCAACGCAGTGGCTCCCCTTTGCAAAGGGAGGGTTAGGGTGGGGTAAAAAATATTTGATACATCAATCATGACTTTTCAAACATCCTCTTAGCTCCCCGACTTTTGGAGTAATGAATTATTGACTACAGGACATGGCAGAAGGAATAGAAGAACTTTGCCCAGATTGAGCCATAAGGATAACATCACCCTTATCATCAACAATCCATCCTTGAGCCTCCACAATCTGATCAGTAGATTTGGTCATAGATGCAGTAGATGATTTATCCGTGATGGCTGTTGCTTGTGCGGGCAAATCTACCCAACCAGTAATCACTGCTCGTCCCCGCAACGGTTCATTAGGACTTTGGGGTAATCCACTGCGTCCAGTGGCGATAAAACTACTGGCATTTTGTCCTCTTCTGGGAGTGCAACCTTGGGCAATTTGTTGGGATGCATCCACGAGATTAGAGGGTAGTTGAATTAAACCGCGACTGGGGTCAGTATCTGGACTGTTGATAGTTACTTCCCCACTCACTCCCAATTGTGAACTCGCTGTAATGTCGCTGTTTTCGGTTGGGCTTTTTTGCGGAAGAATACCGAAAATACCGTTTGTTGTAATGTCAACTCTACCACCAATCCCTGTAAAGGCGTTAGCGCTGATATGGCTATTTTCTTTGGGAACTGCAACGATAAATTTTGAGTTGATATTGATGTTACCACCATTGCCACCTAATTTTTCTGTACCTGCGTTGGTGGAGATTTGACTGTTGCGACGGAGTAAGAGTAAATCGCTGTTGACGTTGATGTTACCACCGTTACCGGATGCAGATTCGGCGTTGAGTTTACCTTGGTTGTCTAAGGTAATTTTGGGTGAGTTGATTTCGATGTCGCCTGTAATTCCTGAACCTGTGGAATTGACAAATAAGCCACTGTTAGCGCTGATATTTGCTACGTAATCAGGAAATTTAGCAATGCGATCGCTGTAAGTAGGGTCAATACCACTAATTATTACCTGATCATCAGCGTTGATAGTTATTTTACCTGCACGTCCATTGCTTGAGGTAGTACTGGTGAGTTGTCCACCATTGAGTGCTTCAAAGAGATTTGCATTTACCGTAATATCGCCACCCTTTTGATTATTTGTAGTACGTGCATCTAGGAAAGCGCCGTCGGAGATCCGAAAGATATTGGTGTTTACTGAGATATCACCACTAATGCCAGTGGAAGTAGAATTAGTAGATGTAAATAAACCACTAAAATCAGAAACAGTTACCGCATCTTTGACATTGATGCGAATATTCCCCGCATTCCCCACTCCTGAAGTTGAGGCAAAAAGGAAAGCGTTATTATTTAGAGAGAATGAACCAGAATCGATGGTAATGTTACCCCCATTGCCAACTGTTCCTGTGTCTACAAAGCTGTAAATCCCACTTCTAAAACCGTTTTTCTCTCCAGCAATATCAACAGCACCTGTTACCTTAACATTGACATTGCCTGCATTCCCTCTTCCTGCTGACCGGGTATCAAATGTACCCCTAGTAAAGGTTAGCAGGCTAGCACCATCAGTGAGTGACAGGGTTGCTGCATTGATGTCGATATTACCACCCTTACCCACACCTCCCGCTTCCACCGTGCTGAAGATATAAGCATTACCTGCAAGGTCAACAGCATTTTTTGCACCCACTTTCACATTCCCCCCATTCCCCTGTCCAACAGTTGAGGCAACAAGTACAGCGCCATCACTTAGAGAGAAGTCACCAGAATCAATGGTAATGTTACCCCCATTGCCAACTGTTCCTGTGTCAACAAAGCTGTAAATCCCACTGCTAAAACCGTTTTTCTCCCCAGCAATATCAACAGCACCTGTTACCTTAACATTGACATTGCCCGCATCCCCTCTTCCTGCTGGCTGGGTATCAGATGCACGACTAGTAAAGGTTTGCAGCCTAGCACCATCAGTGAGTGACAGGGTTGCTGCATTGATGTCGATATTGCCACCCTTACCCACACCTCCGTCTCCCACTACGCTGGAGATGTAAGCATTACCTGCAAGGGAAATAGCATTTTTTGCACTCACTCTCACATTCCCCGCATTCCCCTGCCCATAAGTTGAGGCAAGAAGTACAGCGCCATCACTTAGAGAGAAGTCACCGGAATCGATGGTAATATTACCCCCATTGCCAACTCCTCCTATGGACACCAAGCTCGAAATCCCACTTTTAATACCGTTTTTCTCTCCAGCAATATCAACAGTACCTGTTACTTTCACATTGACATTGCCTGCATCCCCTCTTCCTGCTGGTTGGGTATCAGATGCAAGACCAGTAAAAGTTGACAGGCTAGCGCCATCAGTGAGTGACAGGGTTGCTGCATTAATGTCAATATTGCCACCGTTACCTACAGAACCCTGCCCCACCCCGCTGTCGATGCCACTATTACCTGCAAGGGAAATAGCATTTTTTGCACGCACTGTCACATTCCCTGCATTTCCCACTCCTAAAGTTACGACATTAATTGCAGCGCCATTAGTGAGTGACAGGGTTGCTGCATTAATGTCGATATTGCCACTTTTACCGACACCTCCGGCTCCCACGATGCTGAAAATGCCATAACCATTATTACCTGCAAGGGAAATAGCATTTTTTGCACGCACTGTCACATTCCCTGCATTTCCCACTCCTAAAGTTACGACATTAATTCCAGCGTCATCACTTAGAGATAAGTTACCAGAATCAATGGTAATGTTACCCCCATTACTAAATGCTCCTTTTTCTACTAAATTGTTAATCCCGCTACCAAAGCCAGCAATTTTGATTTCTTCGGTAGCATTTAGCGTAATATCTCCTCCAATAGTCTCAGGTGTCCCCAAACCCTCCCCAATAGCAGCATTAAGGGTACTTCCGCCTAATATCTCTACATTTTGGGCATTAATCGCAATATTACCGCCACCAGCACCTTTTACATCCACACGCGCTTCATTGGTAAGCGATACATCTGCACGAGTCACATTCAGAGGAAATTTCAAGCTGAGATTATCGCCATTAAAAACAAGATTAATATTTCCAGGTGCTGCTAACCCTCCTAACTCCACTCTCCCACCAGAAGCAAATAATTTCCCACCATCCATGCTGACATTACCGCCCACTAGCAGCAAACTTTTACCATCTCCTACTCGTAAACCAAATGCATTGAAACCTGCCGAATCTATTCCTGCTGGTGCAATTGACCTGTTTTCAATTCTGCCAGTCTGAAGTTGATTGAAAAACAATGCCGAAGGATTAACTGTTAGTAATGGGGAAGGAGTCTGAGGATTAGTTGCACTAAATTCCAACCCATTGCCAAACACAAATGAATTCGCCGTACTTGCCACAAACGAACCCGCCACATCCAGCCGTGCATTCTTCCCAAATAAAATGCCATTGGGATTAATCAAAAACAAATTTGCACCACCATTCACCCCCAAAGTACCGAGAATATTCGAGACGTTACTTCCCGTCACCCGTGTAAAAATATTGGAGATTCCCGTGGAATTGGTAAAATAAACTCGCTGGGATTCTCCGATATTGAATTCCTGGAAACTATGGAACAGGTTAGCACCGCGAATTGTTCCACCATCAATGCGGTCAGCAGCACTACCTTTAATATTGATATTGCGAGTGATTCTTGAAGAGTTATTACCCAATGTTCTATCAGGGTTAATCTGGGCTAAGGCGTGATTTTCACAACAAAATATGACATGAGCAAGCACTCCAATAATACTAAACACTCCTAATAAATTTGAGTGCAAATTTTTATCTCCATAGATTGCCATGTCACAACCAGCCTCGTTTGCTCATTTCATACCTGTGAATATGCAATTCCCTTAAGCCACGGCTTTGAGCCACATCTTCAAAGGTTTTCAGCTAGTCGTCCCGATCAATTTTTCTACAATTAATTTCACCAGATATTTAAACTAGATGAAAGTAAAGTTTTTAAAACTTAAAATTAGGTAATGGTTCCCAAAATAAAAAGTTAAAAATCACTAATCAACCTCGCCTTACGGAGAAAAAATTGCAGCACAGTTTCTTCACGGGAAATAATATCAACCCTACCCTCCATACCCAATTGAATGTGACACTGGTTTTTCCCTTTACCTAAAACCAGAGTTTCCGGTTCAATAGTCACTTCATAAAAAGCACCAGTCGCAGTAGCTTTTGGACTAGTAGTCCCATTCATAGATGCATTTGTGCCATTCTTTTGAGGAGCGATCGCATCTGGAGAAATCGTCTGCACTTGACCATTCAGAGTACCATAATCTGGGTAAGGACAAGCGCTGACTCGCATTTGGACTTTTTGACCAATTTTTAACTTACTTTGCTCATCAGATGCCACCGCAGCTTTCAAAATCTGAGGTGCATCAGTGGGGACAATTTGCAATACTTCCTCGCCAGCCCGCACAGTTTGACCTGGGTTTCGCAGATTGAGTTGGGAGATGATACCATCGGCAGTAGCTGCGATCGCAGTTTGAGCTAAATCTATTTCGGCTTGTTTAAGTTCGCTAGTATCGCGTTCTAGCTGTTTTTCAGTTTCAATCTGTTGATTAACTAAGGCTTGACGTTCCTTTTCTATCGTTGCTTTGTTGCTTTCCCCTCCAGCTTTTTCTTGAGCTATCCTTTCAGTAGCAACAGTTACTTCTGTATTACTTGGATTTACGGCAACTTGGGCGCGTTGTCTTCTGGCAATGACAGCAGATACTGCTTGTTGTAACCGTTCAATTGTTTCTTTTTGCCCTTCCACTGCTGCTGCTTGCGCCTTTACCGCTTGTTCTTGCTGTTTGGCAGCTAATTGTGCTTCTTCAAATTGATCCTGGGATAGCGCCCCTTGGTTGGCTACACTCTCATATCGCTTCTGTTTTGATTGGGCTACACCCAAGGCAGCTTCAGCAGCATGGAGATTTGCTTGTGTTGTTTTTAACTGTGCTTCCCCAGCCAGTAATTCTTTCTCAGCAATTTTGACGTTGGCATTAGCTTCTTGGAGTTCGGAAACAGTGGTCAGATTTTTATCTTGATATTCGCGACGGCGGCCGCTCAATTCCGCTTGGGCGCCAGTAATAATCCGGTTGATGCGGTCAGTTTCGGCTCGAATCTGGCTATTAAGGGAACTAATCTGGGCATTGATTTGCACTAGTTGTAACTTAGATTGTTGAATACTAATTTGCAATTGGCTCTTTTTGGTTTGCAGACGGGAGTCATCGATAGTTGCGATCGCATCTCCTTTTTTGATAAGTTGATTTTCTTTGACATAAATGTGCATTACCTGACCTTCAGTCGCCGCTTGCACAATTCGCAATTCACCCGCCGGACGCACAACCGCCTGTGCTTGGACTGTAACCTTATACTTACAAATTGCAGCAAGTGGCACAGCTAATCCGAGAACGCAGAGAATAAACATGCCGCCCCATGTTGTCCAACGAGTAATTGGTGGGAGAAATTCGTTTGTTTGAATTGGGGGGAGAAAATTTGTGTTGCTAACCATGATGTCATACCAATTACAAATTAGGTTGCCGAGCGGAGCCGAGGTACGAATTATCTTAATTAATGGTGGCAGTCTTACCGTTATGATGAGCCGGGGAAGATATCAGCGCCAACCCATTATGAGAGGGAAAAATATCATCTAAAAAATCTAAATGTTCGCCAGGTAAAGAGCGCAATTCTTCTGGTGTACCTTGGATTTTTAAGCGTCCTTGTTCTAAAAATACAATTAAATCTGCCCTCTGTATTACCTTGGGACGGTGACTAATTAAAATAGTCGTTTGATTGTGACGATGGGATAAAAGTCTATCTAATACTTGTCTTTCGCTTACTGGGTCGAGTGCCCCCGTGGATTCATCTAAAATTAAGATCGGTGGCTGAGTAACTATGGCTCTGGCTATGGCTAATCTTTGGCGTTGTCCACCAGAAAGATTTGCTCCGAATTCTCCTAAAACAGTTTGATATTTATCAGGGAGTTTGCTAATAAATTCATCTGCACCTGCAATTTGACAAGCTCTGACAATTTCTTCAAAACTAATATGGGGATAGCTAAACTGGAAGTTATCAATAATAGAACGACTCCAAAAGTGGGGTTCTTGGGGAACTAATACCACTTGTTGACGCAAACATTCTAAGGATAGGTCTTGTTGATTATAAAAACCATAACGAATATTGCCAGACTCGACTTTATATAAGCCAGTCATCAATTTTGCCAGGGTACTTTTACCACAGCCAGATTTGCCAATTAAAGCAATGACTTTACCGCCAGGAATAGTTAAGGAAAAATCTTGTAGGAGGTCAACTCTACCTGCGTGATGAAAGTTAAGTTCAGTGCAAGTAATATCTGCATGACCAGGAATTTGTGCCCAAGGCTTTTTAAAATCATTTTCGGATTCTGGTGTAGCGTCAATAACTTCTGTCATGCGTTGCAGGACTATCTGGGCTGTGATAAACTCATCTACTAAGCCGATGGCAGCACCTAAGAAGCCAAGAAAGTTGCCACTCATGCCGTTATATGCCATTAATTGACCGATTGTTAAGGTGCGATTAATGACTAAATAGCTACCTATCCAAAGGATGCCAATACTAATGAAAGTAGAAAGAATACCAGTAACTGTACTGCTATACAGTCCCAATTTCATCATACTCCAGCCCAAATTGGCGAGGCGACCATAATTTCCTTGGTATTCTGACCAAGCTTGGGGAGTGGCTTGGGTAGTTTTTAATACTTGGATGCCGCGAAATGTTTCTACCAAAAAACCTTGATTTTCTGTACCTGAAACAATTAAATTTCGGGTTTTCTGGCGCATCGCGGGTAAGAAAAGCAGGTTAACACCCGTGACAATCATAAATGCAACTATGGAAGCGAGAGTTAGTTCCCAACTGTAAAAGAGCATAAAACCCAAGGAAATTACAGCAATAAAGAATTGACTGGGTAATCCCAGGACAATTTGGGAAACTAAGTTATTGATGGCTTTGACATCGGCAATGCGGCTGACAACTTCCCCACTGCGTCGTCCTTCAAAGTAGGATAGAGGTAAATGTAAGAGTTTGCGTCCGTATTCTAGAATTAGTCCTAATTGCAATCTTTGACCGAAGTGACCGATGAGGTGAGATTGGACTAAACTAATGGCGCTTCTAATTAAGTTCATGGTGATAACGCCAATGGCGACGGTGGTTAATAGTTGGGTATCACCTCGTACTAAGACATCATCGGTGAGGAGTTGCATCATGAAGGGAGATGCCAAAGAAAGCAGTCCAATGGCGATGTTAATAGCGATCGCTTGAGCGAGAATAGAGCGATAAGGCCAAACCCGTTGCAGATATCTTCCCAGACCGCCAATTTTATCTGATTCTTGTTGATAAAAACGACTGTCGTCTGGAGTCAGCAGTAACATTACGCCATTACCCCAACCCGCCATTAACTCTTGACGGGTAAGATGACGAATACCAACACCAGGGTCAGCGATGACGTATTTTTTGGCTTTTTGCCCGTATAATACGACCCAGTGGTAGCCTTTCCAGTGGATAATGGCTGGTAAAGGAGCTTGATCTAATTGGTCGATTAGTTGGGGACTGGCTTTAACTTGGCGGGCGTTGAATCCCAGTACTTCTGCACCCCGCTTTAATCCCAGCAAGGATGTTCCTCTAGAACCAGTACCTACGCCTTCTCGAACGCGGTTGAGGGTAAATGTGCGTCCGTAGTGTTTGGCAATGGTGGCTAAGGACGCTGCACCACAGTCTTCTTCACTGTGTTGAAGGACTATTTGGTATTTCATTTTCAGGTGCAATTATTTATGGGTGAAAAAATACAGTCGAGTCATTTGACTCGACTTAATTGAGCGTTTAGCTTGTCATATCATGTCCGGTTAAACACAAGTCAATTGCGAACGAAGTGAAGCAATCGCAGAGGTCTTGCGATTGCTTCGTTCCACTTTGTTGCACTCGCAATGACATATCACAAGTAATTTGCCGGACATGATATCAGTTCAGACTTGTGACTGCTTGGCTATAACTACTTTCGCTTGACTCAGAGGCTAAAAAGCAGCATCGTTAGGTATTAGGTATCAGCAAGGCCTTCTGTAGAACCAGTAGTTATGTTAGGTACAACATCAGTACCTAAGATTAAATAACCTTCACTGGTATCAAAGTTATTGTTTCCTGGAGATAGTGATATGCTTACTACTTCATAGCCAGGTCCAATCTTTTGGTCGAAGCTAACAATTGGTGGTTTTTTGAAATCATATTGCCTTTCATCATTAAAAAACAAAAAGTCCTTTCGTCCGTTAATAGTGTAGTTGACGGTAAAACCCGCTTTGTTGCCGAGACTGTAGAGAACACCACCTTCGATCACGGCTCCTTCTTCGAGAGTTAATTCGGTGAACAGTTGTTCTTGATCAACAGCAGAATTGTTAGAACGGATTTTGTCGATATTTAACATGGTTTTTCTCCTTGATTGTAATTGACTTAAATTTCTGGAAATACTTTTTCCAGACGATCTTGTTACTTGGAAGTTCAACATCAAAGTTGGCTCAATAACTATAGAATTAAGTTTTACCTCCAAGTAACAAGTCACCAATTAGGCAGTAATTAAATGCCTCATGCAGAGATAATTGGATAAATTTTCATTCCCCTTGTTCGCACATTTTTTAGTACTTACTAAGTGAATCTCTCTGCATATCACTCTATACGATGACTTTTAGTTTTTATGCACTTGGCTCAAAAAATTATTGAAAAATCTGTAAAATCCTTACGCAGCAGGAAATTAGCTTTTGGCTTGCTTTTACTTGGCGGGCATTAAATCCTAGTACTTCTGCTCCTCGCTTCAATCCCAGCAAGGATGTTCCTCTAGAACCTGTGCCTACGGCTTCTCGAACGCGGTTGAGGGTAAATGTGCGTCCGTGGTGTTTGGCAATGGTTGCAAGACTTGCAGCACCGCAGTCTTCTTCACTGTGTTGTAGAACTATCTGGTATTTCATTTTCAAGACGAATAGCAAGGGAGAAAGAGATATCGAGGCTTTCACCCCGATAGATCAGGGATGCAGTTGAAGCTTACACAAAAAGCTTAGAAAAGTTACCAATTAGGCACTAATTAAATGCCCAATACAGAGATAATTAGATAAATTATAATTCACCTTATTTACACCTTTTTTATAGTACTTAATAGGTGAACCTCTCTGCATATTACTCTTTACGACGACTTTGAGTTTTTATGCATTTAGAGCAGAACTGTTTTGAAAAATCTGGCAAATCTTTATGCATAAATAAATCGGGGCACTTGCCCCGACCTTATATTCTATTCAGCTTCTTAGCCCAGATTTTTGAGTAGTGACTCTTTGATTTCAACTAAGACAGGACAATCTAACCTTAGAACTTCAAATCAGTAAATCCACTTGAGAATTGCAGATTAAGCTACGGAATAGATATCGAAATCATATGGATTGCCAGGACTTGGGTTATCTTGGAACTCATATACTTTTCCATCAGCTAAATTGTATGTTTTGTATTGCTCGTAGCCACCTCGCTTATCACTGTCAAACTCAATAGTTCCTCCGCTGTAAGCGGTATATATCCATGTTTCATTTGCAGGCAGTGTAAATGACGTATCATCTAAGGAAAAGTTAACGTCAAATCCTACTGTGTTTTTAATGCTAAAAACTTCATAACCGCCACTAATTGTTTCAGCAGCTTGTTCGTCAAGTTCTTCAATCAAATCAAAAGATTCTAGGCAGCTTTGATTAGTTAACATGGTTTTTCTCTCTTTGTTAATTAGGTCATGCAGAGATAATTAGGTAACTTTTAAGAAGTTGCATATTTGTGGGATAATTTGTGGATATAACTATCGAAATTTTGTTCTGTATTTGACGAACTTATTCAATGATTCCGCTATTCCCTAAAGAAAGCATCTTTTTAAATGAACTTCTCTGCATATCACTCTCTACGATGACTTTTAGTTTTTATGCACTTGGATCGGAAAAATTTTGAAAAATCTGTAAAATCCTTACGCAGCAAGGAATGAACTTTTGGCTGTATGGCTGTATTATAATTGAAATCAGCTATCGGCAAGTATTCCATGCAACCCCGACAGGGCATTGTTGAAATCTTTTCTACCTTTGTGCAATTTGATGTAGACCAATTTAGTGGTTGGGCAACAGATGCCAAACTGCGACGCAGTATGAAAGTTTGCCTGGAGTCGTCAACTGAGAAATCAGATACCTTTTGGGCACTTTACTGGTATAGAGTTTGGCAGACTGAATCTAGTGTTATGGCACAAGCACATATTTCTGCTTATTTACAAGAGGTGTGCTATTGGACTGCCAGAACATTCGCCCTCAACTTTCTCACACAGTCGTCTGTAGCAGATTGTTTTCAGATGGCGATCGCTCATATTAACAAAATACTCAAAACTTTTAATCCTGAATACAGTTCGCATTTAAAAGCTTACGCACAATTAGCTTTTGAATCGATTATCAAAGATGCACTGCGCTTACAACGGGAAGCAGACATTTGCTCAGACTGGGCATTATTGCACAAACTCAGCCGCAAACGACTAGTGCAGTCATTACAAAATGCCGGATTTAACGCCGAAAGCATCGAGAGTTATGTTTTAGCCTGGGAATGCTTTAAGGAACTCTACACAGGTGACAATACAAAAATTCGTCAGCTTACCAAACCAGATGCTCGGACTTGGGAAGCTATTAGTCATCTTTATAATGCAGAACGTTTGGGCCGATTGAGTTCGCCCACTGCCGCAATCAATCAGCAAACCATAGAAACCTGGGTATTATCTGCTGCTAAAGCTGCCCGTACTTTCCTTTATCCTAAGTTTGTTTCCGCAGACGCTCCCCTCAAAGAAGATGAGGGTAATTTATTCGATATATTGCCTGTAGATTTGCAAACATCTTTACTAACGGAAATTATTGAGCAGGAAGAAGCTGTGAATATGCGATCGCAGCAAACTCAGTTAAACCAAGTTTTGTCTCAAGCGATCGCTGCACTCGATGCTAAGTCTCAAAAAGTACTACAAGCTTACTACGTTCAACAACTGACTCAACAAGAAATTGCTGCACAGTTAGAAATTAAACAATATACTGTTTCCCGTCGCCTTAGCAGCATTAAAAAGTCATTGCTTTTAACTTTAACGCAATGGAGTCAAAACACCTTGCATATTTCCCCTAAATCCGACGTAGTAGATGCCATAAACACAAGTTTAGAGGAATGGCTCAAAGTCCAATATAGCCATACCCAGATTTAATGAGCAGACAAGAAATAATTTTGTCTCTCCCTCTCTCTAATATGGTCTTTATATGGAGCCATTCTCAAATTATTTATGTTGAACCCACCTCCCCCATTCACCATTGACTCACAGCATTTATACTTGGAAATTACCCAATCTCCAAAGGAGCAAGAACAACCATACTCAACAGTTGGTGCTTGTCAACGTGGGTGGATAAATCAAAAATGCTTGCAAGCATTTTTGCCTTGGTTCCAGGAGGAAATTGCTGCCACCGCCAGGGTTTACCCTAATTGTGCGGCATTGCCGAGTTTTTGGGAAGTAGTCAATGGCACAGCTATTACTTTCGATGGCGATCGCCTTGTATTAATTCCCACCCTCGCTATGGATGACGATGAGTTACGCGTACCGCAGGAATGGGTAGATATACCAGAGTGGGTTGCTGACTATTACATAGCAGTACAAGTTAATCCCGATGATGGCTGGATGAAGATTTTTGGCTACACAACCCATCAAATTCTGAAAACAAAAGGGGTTTATGATGCTGGCGATCGCACTTACAGCTTGGAAAGTGAAGATTTAATTCCAGATATTAATGTGCTGTGGGTTACACGCCAACTTAATCGGCCAGAAGCCTTACGTGCCGAGATTGCACCTTTAGATTCTATTGCCAAAATCCAGGCAGAAAACCTCTTAGAAAGATTGGGCGATCCCGATGTGAAATTCCCGCGTTTGGCAGTTCCATTTTCACTTTGGGGTGCGCTCTTGGCACATAGCGGTTGGCGAAAAAAGTTGTATGAACTGCGTCAGGGTTTACTCATACAGTGGTCAATTCTGCAATGGTTACAGACAGGAGTAGCCAATTTAGCTCAACAGTGGGGATGGGAAAAAAGAGAATTCGTTGTTGTACCTACGGGAATGCGGAGTGCAGAACCAGTTCTTGGCTTGTCTCGGCAAATAATAATTGCAGAGCAAACATACGAGTTACGCATTTTCCCAAAAAGCGCTTCTGAGAACTATGTTTGGCGTTTTGAATTGCGAAGTACAACTCTTGATGGTCAAATTCCGGCTGGGTTTAAGCTCCGACTATTAACGGAAGATTTACAAGCTTTTGAAAATAATCAAGATACGGCAACAACTCCTGTAGATATGTTGTATTTGGAAGTAATTTTGGAACTAGGAGAAGGATTAGTTTGGGAAATAGAACCCACACCTGAAGACTATGACCGAGAAATTTTGCGGTTTTAAGTATTACCTTCAAAAATCTTCACGTTTAGCCTCTATTATTTACTCTTAAACTGAATTTAACTACACACAGCAACCAATTCGTTTAGCAACCAAGATATATATAGCAGGGTGTAAGGGCACGGCAGTGCCCATAGGTGTTAATTTAACGTGAAACCCTTGTCAAGACGTGATATTGAGTTTATTCACTTATGGTTACTCACAGCGTCACCTCACCCCGGTTTTGTCTAAAGCCAAAACCGCCCCTGCCCGATGCTTTGGGGCTACGGTGTACACACAAGTCGAATTACCCCCCTCAATCCCCCCGATGCATTGGGGGGAAGCCAGAAATCGAGTTCCCTCCCCTTGTAAAGGGGAGGGTTAGGGTAGGGTAAAGCGTATGTGGGACAAGAGTTTGAGCTTAAGTTTACACCCATCGGGTGTACCTCACATAGATACAACTCAACATCTAGGGAGAACTAGCTGTGGACAAGTTAATCATCTTAAAGTTAGGGGAGGGAAACTTTGAACAAGGGTTTACCGTGACTCTACAGATTGGCGATGAAAATGTCCGTCCGACTGTGGAAATCACAGGTGAGCTTCCCCCCAACCCAGAAATTCTCCGCGATTATCACCGTTGGCAATCTATTTATCGTAATTTAAGGTTGCCATCTCGTCCGATTGGTTTACCTAAAGAACTTAACCAAGTCCCCAGCCTAGAATACTGCCAGCAGGTGAGTGAGGAATTTAAAGTAAGTTTTAATACTTGGCTTGCTTCCGATTCCTTTCGTTCTATCCGCGAGACATTGTTAGAAAAACTCATGCTTGCGGATAATATTCGGATGCTTTTACAAACCAAAGACCTCCGATTACAGAAACTCCCCTGGCATCTTTGGGATTTGCTAGAACGCTATCCCCAGGCAGAAATAGCCCTGAGCGCTCCTGCCTACGAACAAGTCAACCTTAAGCGCATAGCAACTATATACGACAAAGTAAAAATCTTAGCGATTTTGGGTAACAGTCAAGGTATTGATACCAAAGCAGACCAGGCGCTGCTTAATTTGTTACCCAATACAGATATCACTTTTTTAGTTGAACCACAATGCCTTGATCTGACTGACCAGCTATGGGAGCAGAATTGGCAGATTCTATTTTTCGCCGGACATAGTTTCACTCAGGAAACGAATCAAACAGGAAAAATCTACATCAATCAAACAGAAAGTCTAACAATTAGCCAGTTAAAGTATGCCTTGAAAAAGGCAGTAGAACGAGGTCTACAACTAGCGATTTTCAATTCCTGTGATGGCTTGGGATTGGCATGGGAGTTTGCAGATTTACATATTCCTCAAATTATTGTGATGCGAGAGCCTGTACCAGATCGCGTGGCGCAGCAGTTTTTAAAGTATTTTTTGTCAGCCTTTGCGCGGGGAGGCTCGTTGTATTTAGCCGTCAGGGAAGCACGAGAAAGGTTACAGGGACTAGAAAACCAATTTCCCTGCGCTACATGGTTGCCTGTGATCTTTCAAAATCCGGCTGAGATGCCATTGAATTGGGGGGAATTGTTTAGAAATACACCCAATCTTCCTGCATCTTTGTCTCAAACCACGCCTGTTAGAGGAATCACAAATCGGCTTGGCTTCTCATTGATTTTACTGACGAGTATGGTAGTAACTGGAATATTAATCGGGATACGGTATTTGGGCGTGCTGCAACCATTAGAGTTAAGTGCATTTGACCAACTGGTACGTTTGCGTCCTCCTGAAAAACCAGACTCACGCCTATTGGTTGTCACTGTGACTGAAGAAGATGTGCAAGCGCAAAAACGGGAAAGACCTCAAGGTTCGTTGTCAGACAAATCACTTGCCCAACTGTTAGAAAAATTAGAGACATATCAACCACAAGTTATTGGTTTGGATATATACCGAGATTATCCAGTCGGTAAGGATTATCCAGCATTGGCAGAAAGGATGCGAAAAAGCGATCGCTTTGTGGGGGTGTGTCAACTCAGCGATTCCCAAGCCAGAAAACCAGGTGTAAAACCACCCCCAGAACTTTCTTCACAGAATCTAGGTTTTAGCGATATTGCCATAGATTCAGATAATGTCGTGCGTCGCCATCTGTTAGCGTTAACTCCTTCGCCCTCATCTCCTTGTACTGCGCCCTATGCCCTGAGTGTTCAACTTGCGCTGCGTTACCTGTACACCAAGGGAATTCGGTTGCAATTTAACTCTGATGGCGCGTGGCAATTAGGGAAGGTGACATTTAAACCAATAGAAGCTCATACCGGAGGTTATCAAGGAGTTGATGCTTTTGGACACCAAATTTTATTAAATTATCGTTCTTCTCCTTCACCAGAAGCGATACCTTCGGCAGGCTTCTCTACGAGAGGCTACGCCAACGCCAACGCACCAAGTATGACCTTACAACAAGTGCTAACGGGTAAGCTAAATGCCAATGCAGTCAAAGGCAAAATAGTAATTATTGGCACAACAGCAGAAACTTTTGGTGATTACTGGTTAACTCCCTACATCACTCCTCAAGGAAAATTACAGGCAATACCAGGAGTATTTTTACAAGCCCAGATGGTTAGTCAACTGCTCAGTGCTGCTTTGGACGGACAACCTCTGTTGTGGATTTGGCCACTTTGGGGTGAGGTAATTTGGATTTGGGGTTGGTCTTTTTTAGGCGGTTTGTTTACTGCTTATCTGCACCGATTCATTTACTTAAGCTTGGCAGGAGGAATAGCCATAATCAGTTTATACGTTAGCTGTTTTATATTTTTAATTGTATATAGCTGTTGGGTTCCCCTGATTCCTGCTATGTTGGCTTTAATAGGTAATAGTTTAATAGCTACAACTTACTTAAACATAAAATTTAAAAATTAATAATAACGCCAATTGGAAACATGAAAATCGCCATTTAGCAGGCAGTAGTTAGGAGGTTTTATGAAAAGCTATTGGCAAAAAATACAATTAATCGCTGCATTCGGAACGACTTTGTTGGGAATTATCGGCTATTCTCCAATGATTTGGATGACATCAGTTGCCGCCATTCCTAAGAAATTTTTGCCTCCTCCGCCTCCTCCAGACAGGGGTGCAGCAGGCGATCGCGGAGGAGCTGCAAGTCGTGGTTGTGGTGTTAGTAATCAGTCTGCTATTGCACTTACACCTGTATACGAAGAAACACTTAAACAAGGACAAACAGAAGCTGTTTCTGTTACTAAAGTTTGGGGCTTGACGAATCAGGAATATCCAACTTTTTGGTTTTTTGTCCCCTATCAAAAATCCCTAATTGATTCCATTGAGTTTGTTGTCAAAGATGAGTCAGGTAAACCAAGTCAAACCCTTTACCGAACAATAGTAACAATACCAGAAGTACCAGGAATTATTAGCATTCCCTTAAGTGCAAATACTTCCCCATTGCAAGTAAACAAGATGTATCACTGGTTTTTCAAGATAAAAGTTATTTGCAATCCACAACAACCCGTAGAACAGGAGTATGTAGAAGGATGGGTGCAACGGGTCAATCTAAATCCTAAATTAGTAGATAGCTTGAAGCAAGCAACTCCTCAGCAACGGGTAAACCTTTATGCCCAGAATGGTATTTGGTACGATGCCTTGACTACTTTGGCTGAATTACATCTTAGCAAACCTGAAGATCCAACTCTAGCCGTGGAGTGGATGAATTTGCTTAAATCCGTAGATTTAGAGAATTTAGCTAAACAACCTCTGATAAAATGTTGCCAAGCCAATGCAAAGTAGCACAGCAAAGCAATAGACCTCTTGCAAAAGTCGGTCAGGCAAATTCGGTTTGGGGGATTGAGAATCGTCTTCATTGGGAAGGTAGCGCTGTGGGCGGCAAAGCCCGACTTGAGGCGACTGCCGTTTAAGGATGTGATTTTTAATGAAGATCATTCGACTATACGTAAGGGTAACGCCCCTGCAAATCTATCAGTACTTGGAACGTAGGCGTTCGCGTAGCGTTCTGCAGAAAAGCCCGCCTTCTCTACGAGACGCTCTACGAACGGCATCGCACTCAATATTTGGCGCCGAAATGGTTATTCTTCCATCACCTCAGCCCAAAGATTTACCTCTAATGATATTGACAAACTCTTATCCTTTGTGAAATGAAACAGCCCTGCCTTAAAAAGGGGGGAAATATCCGGTTCTCCCCCAAGGCATCGGGGGAGTTATATCATGTTCGGTAAATTACTTATGATTAAGCCTCGATTTGAATCCACCAATGAAAACCAGTTAAGCCTTGAATCAAATCTTGCTGTTG
>NZ_JBALDD010000037.1:0-181374 GCF_036917555.1 Nostoc sp.
GGAATCATTACTACGCCGAACCAACCGATGTAGATCCGGTTGTTGGTGCTGGTGATCCATTCGCAGAATCGATCCCATACGTTGGCGCTTGAGCGACGTTGTAAGGTTGTTGTCATTGTTTTATAAATGCGATTATTTGCAGATGAATTTTAGGTAGGTTTGACTACCTGTTACACATCTTAAATAATTTATTGCGTTTTGTAAAGTACTTTCAGAAAAAACTTTCTCTTGGGATTTACGCACCCACAGAAAATCCCCAAACCTTTGAAAAAGGGGGGACTTTGGGTGATACCACTTGGGATTTTAGACTTTCCTGCGGAACACTGCGCGAACGGCTACGCTCAGTCGAACGATTGTGGATTGTGAAAAATGCACTTTATTCTTCAATTTGTTGCTGGCTGCTTGGATATGGACTCTATACCCACTTCCGGTAAAGGTGGACGCACAGATAAATAAACCAATGGGCCGAATAGCGGTATCAACGCTATTAACCAGAAAAACTGGGGATTTTTCCAACCGCGACGCGCCATATCATCCCCCAACAATGTGGGAAATAATAGGCAGAGTAGACAGAAATCTATACTCATCACATTGATAAAGCGGTTAGTTTGCCACTCTTGCACAAAGCTGCCCCAATCTCCTCCTCTTAAACCGTAGGCAACTAGAATAACTGTGGCTACCGTTAACACAAAACCAGTTACACGAGAATCTAGCAGCTTGAGCAAGGTATTCTTTTGACCGAGAAACTGATTATTTGGTTTTCGTAGGGCTAAGTACGGCAACAAAGCAAAAGCACCAACTGCGAAAGAAGCAGTAGAAAACAGCCAAGCAGGTATTTTTTGTCCTCTACCATCAATAAAAACTACTGCGCTGTAAATAAGAGGCCAGATGCCCATGAGGTTGAATAGTGCTACAACTAACGGGTTAACGCCTTGCCACTGGCCGATAGAAAGGTTTTTAATCAACTCGAATGTACCAGGTTGATCGGGAGGCGCGAGGAAAAAAGCATAGACCACAAATCCCAGCCACAGCAAACCAAAGGCAATTTTTCTAACCATGAAAGATTTTGGTAGTATTAATTATTGATTTTGCCGCTATAAATTGGGCTATCTGCCTGCTATTATATTGTCCATTCGCTTACACCCGTAGTAGTTTATCCCTAAACATCACCTGATACGATTTAAGGATTGAAATAACTGAAAGCTTCTGAGAGGTAATCAGCAGCAGATGTTACTACTGCGATCGCACTTTCATAATCTAGGCGCGTTGGTCCCAAAACTCCCACACTTCCTACAGGTATCGAACCTCGGCGATAGTTAGAAGAAATTAAGGTGCAGGTACGTATCGGTTCTAATGGATTTTCTGCACCAATACGAACCGTTACCTTTGGTTTACCACCGTCCTCTGGTTCTGGTTCTTCAAATATTAATCGCCACAGTTGGTCTTGTTCTTCTTCCAGCAGGTGGATAATCGTTTGTACCTGCTGTAACTGGGAAAATTCTGGCTGGCGCAAAACTTCTGACACACCCCGAACCATAATTTGGGTTGCAGTCGGTGCAAGAGTGCGACGAGTCAATTCGGCAACTGAGTTTTTCAAAAATTCCCCGTAGCGTTGGAATTCCTGATCTAGTTCGCTCCAGTTGAGATAGGCTAATTCCAACAGACTTCGCCCCCGCAGGTGACTATTCAAAAAGTTAGAAACAATCTGCAACTCGCGATCGATTACCTCTGAATCCCGTTGGGTTTCTTCTGGTGTTGGCGATAAATCCATCAATTTGGAATGTGTCTCATAACCATCAGTCACCACAATCAGCATGATTCGCCCAGCTTCAATTTGCACTAATTGCAGATGTCGCAATAGCGCTGTGGTTGTTTGCGGCATCGTGATCAAGCTAATGCAACCATTTAAGGTTGCTAAAATCTGTGCAGCTCCTTGAAGCAGGGTTTCTAAACTCCGATCTTCCCACTGGAGATGCTTTTGCAGTGCTACCTCTACTTCTCGCCCTAAAGTTTCTGTACCACTTCCCTGCGGGACGCTGCGCGAACGTGGAAGCAAGCTACGCGTAGCGTCTGTCTGCGACACGCTGCGCGAACGCAGAGAAGGTGTAATTAGCTGGTCAACATAAATGCGATAGCCTGAATCAGAAGGTACACGTCCAGCAGAGGCATGTGGTTGGTAGAGCAATCCAGACTTTTCTAAAACGCCCATCACATTGCGAATTGTTGCCGAGCTTACACCGAGGTCGTACTCCTCAACCAAAGCCTTTGAACCAACCGGCTCTGCCGTAGCAATGTAGTGACGTACCGTTGCCCAAAGTATATGCTGTTGTCGATTTGTTAACTGAACTTCCATTATGGTATGTTTTGCTGAAGGCAAATTTTAATCAAACTCTGAAAAAGTTTGTGGATTTAATCGAAAACAAAGAATATTAATAATTCATTAAGATAGCAAATTATATAACTATATTTTGATAAGTATTTTTAAAGTTTATATACATACAGCATTTTTTAAGAGTAGGGTTGAAATAGTAGCTCAACTTTTTTTTGCAAAAGCTGCTGATTATAATGTACCCTTATGATGCTTCTTTCTAACCGTACTTTTGCACAAATTTACGCTTGCAACAGTATTATTAGATACGTATTTGTTTGCAGTGGCTAGTGCTAAAGTGTGATTTGGGTCAGTCGAAAAGTTTCGTGCAGATGTACTTGATGCCCAAATTACAAGCTTTCTGGCAAGCCTTGAAAGTAATGTACTTCTGCCTTTAGCATAGCAAAAGTCAGATGGAAGAGTTAAGTCCCATCTGAATGATGTATTCGAGCAGAAGCTAATACTGGGCAATTGAAGGGTCTACTAGTTGGGAATAGGCATCAATACCACCCGAAATATTTTGCACATTTGTAAAACCTTGAGCAATCAACCACTGGCACATTTGGGCAGAGCGGATGCCGTGGTGGCATAACACCAAGGTTTCGGCTTCGGGATTGAAGAGGGTAGGTACTTGATCTCCCCATTCGGCAAATTCACTTAAAGGTAGGTTGACAAAACCTTCAATGCTAGCGATCGCCAATTCTTCTGGTTCACGCACATCTACTAGCTGAATACTTGCATCACTAGAAGAAAGACGTTGCGCCAGTTCTTCTACACTAATTTGGTTCATGGGTTGACAAAAAGAATTCCCTATAAACAGTCCTAATCTTATTTATGGTGACAGAAAATCTCTGCCTTTGCATGAGTATCCATTCTCAAGGGGGTTGATTAATTCTGCTAGGCTTTCTGCTTAAATGGCTGTAAACCGTCTTTTTTAATAGGTTTAATGTGAATAGGCAACGTTCATTTATTGGTTTTATCGTAGCTGGGGCGATCGCACTGCTAGTAATTGTGATCGCAGGCTTTTACTGGTTTTTCGCTAAAAGTCCGGCTAACCTCATTGCTTCTAGCTCTGGGCCTAGTGCTGCCATATTCGTGTCAAAACTTTCCCCTGCAATGGTTTCATTATTGACCAATCCTGACCGTTTGCAGGCGTTAGAGCAGGAAGAGGAACTATCTAAACTCAAAACCAGTTTATTCGCCAAGAGTGGCATAGATTACAAACAAGACATTCAACCCTGGTTAGGAAATGAAATTACATTAGCAATCACTACCTTAGATATCGATCGCGATCCAGAAAACGGACAACAACCAGGGTATTTGTTGGTACTAGCAACCAAGCAACCACAGAAAAGCCGCGAGTTTGTTGAGTTGTTATTTTCTAAACGAGCGTTATCTGGTGCAAACTTAGCTGTTGAACAATATAAAGGTGTAAAACTGATTTCTGACAATTCTCAACCAGAACAAGACTTGCTTGCTGGTGCTGTTGTTGGTGAAGGCTTCGTCTTATTTGCCAACGAGCCAAAAGTACTACGAGATGCTATCAATAATGTCCAAGCGCCCGATCTGAATTTGACTAGCTCACCCGAATACCAAAAAGCTACCAAAGAACGGCTCAAAGGGGGATTAGCTGTAGCTTTCTTAAATCTTCCCATCGTAGCAAAATGGCAAGGGTTAGAGTTACCAGAACAACTTTATAACAGCCAAATTATATCCTTGGTGTTAAACTCCAAAGGATTGCTGGCAGAAACCACCATTTTGACTTCATCGGAAATTGTCCCTCCATCTGCACCGCTATCTAAACCTGTGGGAGCATTACAGTATGTTCCAGCATCCGCAGGTTTAGCAATTTCTGGCTCGAATTTGAGTAATTTGGGTGACAGTGATTTAGCTAAACTCTGGAGACAAGCAACAGCAACTATATATGGTTCTGGGGAAGATGTGGTTTCTCGGTTAGCAAAACCTTTGGCGGATGTTCAAAAACGCTGGGGTATAAACTTACCAGAGGATATTTTTAGTTGGGTACAAGGAGAATATGCTATTGCGTTGTTACCAGGGAAAGAGCAAATAACCCCACATTGGATTTTTGTGGTGGAAAAATCCGAAGGTGTAGAACAAGGCGTTGCTCGTTTAGATGCGATCGCCTCATCCAATGGACTCAGCATCAATACTTTGACTATAGAGCAGCAAAAAATCTCCGCTTGGACAGAGTTAACCACAGCGACAAAAAAAAGTGATGTCAAAGAAGGAGCATCTTTCAGTATTGAAACAAAAGTACAGGGATTGCATACAACTTTAGGAAATTACGAAATTTTCACGTCTGACTTAGAGACTATGGATGAAATTCTTACAATTAAGAATAATTCCATAATTGACAATCCTAATTTCAAAGATAGTATCGCTGCAATTCCCAAACCAAACCAAGGTTATATATATCTTGACTGGACAAAGAGCCAGAATTTGTTAGAGCGTCAAGTACCGATTCTCCAATTAGTGGAAGTTTTAGGTAAACCGTTTTTTAACAAACTGCGATCGCTCACAGTTAGTAGTTATGGAACTGACACAAAAGCGCTCAAAGGCGGGGTTTTCTTCCAACTCCATAATTCGTAAAATTTTCACAAAACCTCAAGTGCAGAAGGTAAAAAATTATTTTATCTTCTGCACTTTCTTATCTCGTAATCACTTTCTTATCTCGTAATGAAAAATACCTCCGTCTGAACTAACTACCCAAGGAATACCGTTGGATGTCACTGCTATGGGGACGGCAGCACCGGATACTTTAGTGAAACTGCCACCATTCAAATGATATATTTCATTACCACCACTACCACCAACAGCACATTTTATTACCCAAACAAAGTCATAGTTGCCGACTCCAATATCTTTTGCACATCCTGGAACTCTTTTAAATCCAGCTGCCATGACTGCATTGGCAGCCAGTAGCGAGATTGAAAGTACTACTGGTAACAACAGAAGTTTTTTCATTTTGTATGTTTTATAGCTGTTTATTTTTCAACTTTAGATAATTTTTTCTCAAGTCTAATTAAAACAGTTTAAACCTAGTAAATTGCTAATAACTAAAATTCCATCAGAGTTAAATATTTTTAATAAGACTGTTGTTAAGAAACTATTTATAAAGTAAATTTTAAGGTAGTAGCTTGGCAAAGTAGGGGTAAATTTTTTGAAAAATCATTTAGGATTCCTATACAGCAGACCAAACAATTACTAAAATCGTCCATTGAGGGTTTTGTTTCAAATAAAAACTCCTACGTCCAACAGAAATAATTACATCTCAATCATCAGTTAAGTATTTGTAGTTGCTAAGAACGAAAGACAACCTAGCAATTAGCTGCTTACTTTCAAATATATTAACTGTGGCACATTTTAATGTGGCACATTCAACTGAAATTTCACTGTAAATTTTTCACTAGAATATGTATATATCACTACTCATTTAAAAGCCTGTTGGAGGGCTACTATGAAATACTGTCGCCCCCGACTTCAGTTTTGCGGCGGTTGGCTGTTGGCTATACTTACCGCCATCACAGCTACCCCTGCAATAGCACAGACAGCAAACTTTGGCACTTTGAATTTATCAACAAACTTTGATTCAGCACAAGGAACAGTGCAGGGGTTTACAGGTGGTTCTTACTCATTGTCTGCCATAAGTAACCGCGATCGCGATCAAAAAGCCTGCATTGGCTTTGCCGATCCCAAACCAGATCACATTATGGTTTTGGAAAAGGACTTTTCCCAGCTAACAATACAAGTTGATAGCAACAACAACGACACCACTTTAATCATCCAAGGCCCAGATCAAACAACAATTCGTTGCGGCGATGATACTGGCAAAAGTAAAGATGCTAGCGTTAGCGATCGCAACTGGAAAAAGGGCACCTATCGGATTTGGGTAGGTACATTTAATCCTGGAGTCAAGCGTGATTATACTCTGAAAGTGGAGCAGCAGTGAGGCAGAGTGCTGAGTTAGGAGTTAGGAGTCAGAAGTCAAGTGATAATAACTAATGCCCCATTCCCAATTTTTAGGTGTAACACCTGAGAGGATAATATGGGATAGTAGCTTGTTGTGCTTTCCGAGGGTGCTATCTCGTGCTATCTATACTGCGTGCTGACTTTCGTATCATATTTGAACGTGACCCAGCTGCCCGTAACTGGTTGGAAGTTTTATTTTGTTACCCTGGTTTGCAAGCCCTGTTATTCCATAGGCTGGCTCACTGGCTGTATAGTATTGGTCTTCCCTTTATTCCCCGCCTAATTTCTCACTTGGCTCGGTTTTTGACTGGAATTGAAATCCACCCTGGTGCAACAATTGGGCAAAGTGTGTTTATTGACCACGGGATGGGTGTAGTAATTGGTGAAACTGCGATCGTGGGAGACTATGCTCTAATTTATCAAGGCGTCACCCTTGGGGGTACTGGTAAAGAATGTGGCAAGCGCCATCCTACTGTGGGTGAAAACGTTGTAGTCGGAGCTGGAGCGAAGGTACTGGGAAATATCCAAATTGGCAATAATGTCCGAATTGGTGCTGGTTCTGTTGTTTTAAGAGATGTGCCTTCAGACTGTACTGTGGTAGGTGTGCCTGGGCGCATTATGTATCGTTCTGGAGTTCGGGTTTCACCTCTTGAACACAATAACTTACCAGATTCAGAAGCTCAAGTAATTCGTGCTTTAGTAGACCGGATTGAGGCGTTGGAAGAACAAATACAAACTCTTCAGCGCACCAATTCTTCAGAAAAAACTCCTGTTTTAGTGGGTTGTTTGGCAGCAAAAGAGGATGAGCTAACCCACGATAGTCGCTGGTGCAACCTTAAAGATAAGACCATCCAGGAATTTCTAGATGGTGCTGGCATTTAGTTAAATGTTAAGGGTTAAGGGTCAATCTTTTGACTCTTGACTAAATCACGGATTAATCGCTTCGCTAGACCACTCTTGCCGATCGTTACGGCAGTAAAGCCATCGATTTTGTGGTTCGCCGCGTAATTCTAAATGGTCTACTTGCACTGGATCGAGTAGCAGTAGACAAAAATTAGCCACTGGCTCAACAGGATCAGGTGCTGGTGGCTCAAAGGCTCCTGCTTCTTGGATTCTGAGTTTACCAGGATAGGGCCAAGCAAACTGTAAACGCGCCGCATCACTTAATTCTTGCCATATTGCGATCCGCGCTGGCTGTAGATCGTGGTCATAATCATCACCGCTTACCAGGGTTAAACAGCCAGTTATGCGGAATTGTTCTCGTGTATTGGGAAAGTACCAGCAAACTTCTGCCCAAGGTTGTTGCTGTATCTGAGCGGCTTTGGCGCTACGGTTATCGGTGATAAATTTTAGCTGGTTTGTATCTTCTAGAAAGCCGCGAAAGACTAGGGTACGATTAGCGGGGCGACCATTCGCTTGTAGTGTTGCTAGTTGTAGGTAACGGGCATAAACAAGGCTGCGGTTGCGATGGAGTGCATGAGCGATCGCACCTCGCCAAGGAGCAAGAGACATTATACAATTCTGTTGGTAATCTAACGCCAGGTATTCCTGAACATCCTACCACTTCAATACTTCTGGTTGAGCGCTAGTAATTCCTAAAAGTTCTCTAACGCCAAGAAGCTTTAAGATTCCACTGCTGTAAAATATGCATATATAAATTATTAATATAAATAACACCTGATGAGTTCCTTACCCGCTAATCGTGCTAATACCCTCAAAGCTGCTTTTCGTATTTGTGATGTAGCTCCTTTAGTTACTAATAGAGATATTGAACGTTATTATGTTAATTTATCAAAAGTTCGCAAGGCAGAGGCAATTAATACTATTAAAACTCGCTTAAGTTTTCTGGAACCAGCCGAATTTTGCAGCCTTCTATTTACTGGACATCGGGGATGCGGTAAAAGTACAGAATTAAGGAAGATTCAGCAAGAATGGGAATCTCAATATAAGGTTATTTATATTGAAGCCGACGCTGAACTAGATATATTAGACGCAGAATACACAGATTTATATTTGGTAATTATTAAAAAAGTTGCTGATGTCTTATATACATCTGAATTAAATTTTGATGCACAACTTTTAAAGAATTTTGAGTCTTGGTTTAAAGAAATTACTCAAGAAACTGAACAAACAGTTGAAAGGTCAGTAAGTATCGGTGCTGAGGCAGAAGCAGGAATAAAGATTCCCTTTCTTTCAAAGCTATTGGGTAAAATACAGGCTCAAATTAAAGGGGCTGACAAACAAAGAAAGACGGTTCGTCAGAATTTACAAAAAGATATTGGTCGTTTACAAGCAGATATAAATTTGTTGCTAGGTGATGCTTTTGTTAAGCTTAAATCAAAATACCCTGAATATGAAAAAGGATTTTTAATTATTTTTGATAACTTAGATAGAGTGCCTCCAAATGTAGCTAAACACTTATTTTGTGATTACGCATTTCAATTGCAAAGTCTACATTGTACGATTATCTATACAGCGCCAATTTCTATAGTCTATTCTGAAAATAATTTGGCTAATACCTTCGACACACCCAATATTGTGCCGATGGTCAATATATATGAGTTTGAACAAGATAAAAACGAGCTAGCTCATAATGATGATGGTATAACAGCAATTACGAGTTTAGTTGAACAAAGAGTTGAAGTAGACGCAGTATTTGAATCGCGTCAACTATTGGTAGATTTAGCGAAAGCAAGCGGCGGTCATATCCGCCAATTGATGCAAATAGCATCAAAAGCATTTATTACAGCAGCAACTCGTGAGCATGAGAAAGTTACTGCGGATGATATCACTTATGCGATTAAGCAAGAGCAGTTTAATTTTGAGCGGAGTATATCAACAGAATACTATTCTGCTTTGGCTGCGGTATATGTCAATAAGGATGTTTCTAAAGATGAAATCGGCAGATTAATGCTGTTCAATCTTTGGGTTTTTGAATATAACGGCAAAAATCGCTGGAATTATGTTAATCCAGTTGTGAGGCAAATCTATGCTTTCCAAGAAGCAGTCAAATCAGCCACAAGTAACCCCTGAGTTAAATTTAGAAAAAGAAACTTTTGTGCAAATAAATCAGCAGTCATTAGCGGAACTGTTAACCTTTATTGACTTTGCTGATACTCAGTTAACGATTGGGTTCGTTGCTGTTAATTTTGCTGAAGATAGAAATACTTTAATTGAAATCCTCAACAACCATCCTCAATGTCATGAGATTCAGTTTGAACTTCTCAATTTTGGCGACCCTAATTTGTATTTTTTAAGGGATGAGATTATTCGTGATTTAAAAGGAATTCATTTAGAACTAGATAAGAAATTAGTTTTAATTGTTATAGGTTTAGAAAAGTCTATTGGTTTATCTGGAGAATATCCCCCTGTACTGCAAGACTTGAACTTTGTCCGAGACGCTTTTACTAATAGTGTTCCTCACCCTATACTGATATTTCTGCCAGATCATGCCTTAACACGTTTGGCAAAGTATGCTCCAGATTTTTGGGCATGGAGAAAAGGAGTATTTTATTTTCAAACAGTCGAGTCTACTCAAGAATTGGCTTTGGAAAAAACAATTCAGTCTGAGAGAATATTAGGAAGTTTAGATTTACCAGAAAGGCAAGAGCGGATTGATTTACTTGAACGCTTGCTAATGGAAGAATCAACAGATGTACGTACCCGCATTACTATTTTGCAGGAATTAGGGGCAGCTTATAGGAGTATTGCTGAGGCAGAAAAAGCAGAATATTTTTTGCTAAAAGCTTTGAAGTTGACTGAAGAAGATGAAAATCTAGCAGAAATCAAAGCCAGCGTTCTCCACGAACTGGGTGACACCTATCATGATTTGGGAGAATGGGATAGAGCGATCGCACTCTACAATCAGTCTTTGGAAATAACTGAATACATTGGTGATGTCCAAGGCAAAGCGGTGACGTTGTACGAACTAGCAGGTATCTACGCCAACAAAGGCAATGTGGATAAAGCGATCGCACTCTACAATCAGTCTTTGGAAATAACTGAACGCATTGGTAATGTCCAAACCAAAGCGGCGACGTTGCACGCACTAGCAGGTATCTATGCTGACACAGGGGATGTGGATAAAGCGATCGCACTCTACAAATGGACTTTGGAAATAACTGAACGCATTGGTGATGTCCAAACCAAAGCTGCGATGTTGAGCAATCTGGGAATTCTTTACGCTAACAAAGGGGAAGTGGATCAAGCGATCGCACTCTACAATCAGTCTTTGGAAATAACACAACGCATTGGAAATGTCCAAGGTAAAGCGGCAACATTGAGCAATCTAGGAATTCTTTACGTTAACAAAGGAGAAGTAGATGAAGCGATCGCACTTTTTAATCAGTCTTTGGAAATAACACAATGCATTGGAAATTTCCAAGGCAAAGCGGCGACGTTGCACAATCTAGCAGGTATCTACGCCAACAAAGGGGATGTGGATGAAGCGATCGCACTCTACAATCAGTCTTTGGAATTAAAAGAACGCATTGGAGATGTCCAAGGCAAAGCAGCGACGTTGTACTGTCTGGGAATTATCTACGCCAACAAAGGGGAAGTGGAAGAAGCGATCACACTCTACAATCAGTCTTTGGAAATAAATGAACGCACTGGTAATGTCCAAGGCAAAGCGGCGACATTGCACCAACTGGCAGGTATCTACGCCAACAAAGGGGAAGTAGATGAAGCGATCGCACTTTTCAATCAGTCTTTGGAAATAAATGAACGCATTGGTAATGTCCAAGGCAAAACAACGACGTTGAGCAATCTGGGAATTCTTTACGCTAACAAAGGGAAAGTGGATGAAGCGATCGCATTCTACAATCAGTCTTTGGAAATAGAAGAACGCATTGGTAATGTCCAAGGCAAAGCGGCGACGTTGCACCAACTGGCAGGTATCTACGCCAACAAAGGGGATGTGGATGAAGCGATCGCACTTTTCAATCAGTCTTTGGAAATAAGAGAAGGCATTGGAGATGTCCAAGGCCAAGCAATGACTCTGTGGTGGTTAGGACATTTGGCAGAACAGCAGGGTGAATACACTAAAGCGATATCCTATTTGCAACCAACTTTAGAGATTTTGCAGCGATTGAAGTCACCGGATGCTGAAAGTGTAAGTGCAAGTCTTGATAGGGTAATGCGTAATTCGTAATACTTCGGCTACGCTCAGTACAAGTTCGTAATTCGTAATTACAGCACCGAAAGATTTTTGTCTTGTGCAGAGGCGCAGAAGCGCAGAGAAGAACGCGAGAGTATTTTTTAAATAAATGAAAATGCTGTCATAAGTCTTTTATACTCGCGGACGAGTCTTTTATACTCACGGATGAGTCTTTTATACTCGTGGACGAGTCTTTGATACTCGCAGATGAGTCTTTTATACTCGTGGACGAGTCTTTGATACTCGCGGATGAGTCTTTTATACTCGTGGACGAGTCTTTTATACTCGTGAATGAGTCTTTTATACTCGTGGACGAGTCTTTTATACTCGTTCGTGAACCTCAAAGCTTCATTCGTGAACCTCGGAGCTTCGTTGATAAGTCTGTATAGCAATTCAGGTGAGAGAATCAGGATCTACACCGAGCGATCTTAATCTTTCTGCTAATAATTGGGCGCGTCTTTCAGCTTGTTGAGCCTGTTCTTGTGGTGTTAAAAGCCTTTGCCTTTGCCGATCATACCAATACAACCACTCGCGGGGAATGCCTAGATAAGTTCCCCGTTCCATACCAATTCTTAAACCAATCTCTGGTAGCCAAACGGGACTACTATCTTCTAGTGCAGTGTAACTACCATTAATTAATTTGTATACTTCCAACCGTGGCTTTTGGCAACGAAATGGATTATAGATTACATAATACAAAATCCCTAGTTTTGCATACTCCGCTTTCTTAGTTGAGTATTCGCCACGGTAGTTTTGAGATACCACTTCCAACGCTAATATCGGTACTTTTCTCTCTTCCCAAAGCACATAACTGGGACGAAGGTTTTCATCATAAAACCGCTCTACGCCTAGACTCAAAAACCCATCTGGTACTATCAGCGGTAAGTCCGGGTCATAATAAATACCCATATCTACGCCAAAAAACCAATCCATGCATTCTGGCCAAGCCATTGCCAGAAGCGCTTTAAGTAAACCGGGAATCAAATCTTGTAATTCATTATCCACGGGGGTATCGTCAGAGTCAGGTAACTCCTCAGATGAAGGTAAGCAAGCTAATGGATCGTAATTTAGCATGATGGGCTTACTGTTTTTCGGTGATTAGTGCATCTTTATTTTATTAATTAATTTTGATAGCAATTCAGCAATTCAGCACACCCTATTTTCATTGCAAACATCGAGAGACTCAGAACCCCGCTTCTTAATGAAGTCGGGGTTATTTTGCTCATTGGATATTAATTTTCCACTTGTTTGAGTTTTTGAAAAATTTCATCAAGTGGTGACTCAGATTCATCAGGACAAAATTCTAAAGCAAGTCTAACTTTTCCTTTTTTCCATCCCAAAGTACTAAATTGTAAAACTTCACAATTTAATCCTTGGGTATACAAATTTACTTCATCTGTTTCTTCTGCTCCAACATATTCTTTAATTGCTGTAATCAAATCACGGACTTTAAAGGTTTTAGCAATATTTAACTTATTAAAAGTGTCTGGTTCTATAGACACAACTTCATCATGGTTTAGTATCTCGAATCCATCTTCCATAAAAATCTCCTGTCAATAAATCTATATTTTCCAGAGATATAACAGTTCATCCGAAATAAAATGATGATTTTATAGATTTAGTGCTGGTCAAATAAAAATTTAGTAATAATTTCATGTCCGGTAAATTAGCCTATAATTCTCGCTTTACCCCTGCCCAACCCTCTTCCCCCCAATACATCAGGGGATTAAGGGGGGTAATTCACACAGTAGTTTTGGTAAGGGGGGACGCTGATAGGCGGGGGGTAAATAAAGTTATGGAAGCTTAACCCAGAGAGATTCTACCTGCTATCTGGTAAGCCTTGGGATTAATGCCAAATTTGTGTCGGAAAGCAGCACAAAAAGCTGTGGGGCTGGCATAACCTACTTTAGCTGCAACTCCTGCAACAGTCATTTTTTCTGCTAACAGTAGCTTTTGTGCTTGCTGCATTTGGTAATCATGCAAGTATCCAAAGACGGTATTACCAAATACATGACGAAATCTTTGCTTGAGTTTGCGTTGATTAAGTCCCACTTGTTGTGCTAAAGCGATTAAAGATACTGGGTTATAAAGATTATTGATTAAAATTTCCCTAGCTTGATAAATGCGATCGCAGCAAATGAGGCTCAACTCGAATGCAGATATTTTGTAAAAGTCCGGTAGGGTGTACCTCAATTTCGCAGGTTCCGGGCAGAAAAAATAAATAATTTTCTCCCGCCTGTTCGCAATTATCCTCTTTAATACCGTAAATTTGCTCTCTGCAACCGCCTGTCATGATAAAGGCTAAAGTCAAGGGAAAAGACTCAGAATGTTGACCCTCTTCGCCCCAAGTTATGGGAGTTTCATAATTACCAAACTGCAAGTAGAGACCAGGACGTAACTCAATGACTTGAATAAACCCTTTTTTAAGTTCATGTTGCCACGTTTCAATATATTCAGAATCGTTGGATTGGCAGGTAATTTCACCTGTTTCTAAACCTTCAAGCCATAGTTCATCAAAATCAGCTTCTGTAAAGATGATTGTTATGGTTAAATGAAAAAGATTTTTATTGCTTGCTCTCATTTTCCCATTTGCATAGACGTCCTCTCGGCGTCTTATGGAAAACATCACGCTCCACTATGTTAAATTCAAGCTACAACTCCTGCGGATAATGAATTAGGTAATGGCGGCTTCTGTGGAACATGGCTTAGATAATAGCGCTTTTATCCCTCCTTTAGAAAGTGGCGATCGCTTAACCCGCCACAAATTTGAGCGTCGTTATACAGCAATGCCTGATAAAAAAGCAGAATTAATCGAAGGAGTTGTTTACGTGGCATCACCCCTGCGTTTTAGAAGTCATGGCCAACCTCATGCACAGTTAATTACCTGGTTGGGAGTTTATCGCACTTTTTCTTGGCTGCTTGGCCTGTAGTTGGTATCTGGTTGACGGCATTGGGTATCAGTACAATGGCGTTCAACCTCAACGGGTTCAACTTTAACCAATCAATTCTTGACTCCAAAGGTCGTGTAGTTAATACATGGGCAGATGTACTGAACCGGGCCAATTTAGGTATAGAAGTGATGCACGAGCGCAATGCTCACAACTTCCCCTTGGATTTAGCGGCGGGTGAGGCAGTACCTGTGGCAACGATGTCTACGACGGGCTACGCCTACGCACCTATAATTCACGGTTGATTGTAAGTTAAAATTCACGGCGCCCTCTAGACAGAGGGCGCTTTTTTCATGCATGAAGCTATAGTTATACAAATATTTCCACAGATAAAATATAAAAAAAATATCTGGTGTATTTGGGTACAATTACTAAATTGTTACTCATTTATATTAGTAAATGCATTGGTATAAATAAAAATAATTATCAAAACTGTAAGCAGTGAGTAAACTAACTACTGACGATAATCCCAAGAGTTTACATACATTGTGTTTCTACAAACTACAAATCTCAGATTTTAGTTTTTGTCTCAATTTAATATAAAATCTAAAACTTAAAATCCAAAATCAACATGGCAGACCTAACTCCTAATTCTAGTTTTAGTTTGACACTGCGCTTGCAGATTCCCAATCGTATAGGGATGTTGGCGTCGATAACCCAGGCGATCGCAACCACTGGTGGTAATCTCGGTCAAATTGATTTAATCGAGCAAACCCGCAAAGAATCTACCCGCGATCTAACTGTAGATGCTGCTAGTACTGAACACGCTGAAACCATTGTGCAAGCAGTCAAAGCATTGCCAGACATCAAGTTACTCAGTGTTTACGATCGCACCTTTAATTTGCATCGTGGGGGCAAAATCAGCATTACCAGTAGAATTCCCCTGAAAAGTGTTTCCGATTTGGCAATGGCTTACACGCCCGGAGTCGGTCGAATTTGTACAGCGATCGCTCAAGACCCAGAAGAAGTTTACAACTTAACCATCAAACAAAACACCGTTGCCATTGTTACCGATGGTAGTGCCGTTTTGGGTTTGGGAAATCTCGGCCCAGCCGCAGCCCTACCAGTCATGGAAGGCAAAGCAATGCTATTCAAGGAATTTGCAGGGCTGGATGCTTTTCCCATCTGTCTCGCCACCCAAGATACAGAAGAAATTATCCAAGCAGTTAAGAATATTGCTCCGGTGTTTGGGGGCGTGAATTTAGAGGATATTGCTGCACCTCGCTGCTTTGAAATTGAAAAGAGATTACGCCAAGAATTAGATATCCCCGTTTTTCACGATGACCAGCACGGTACAGCAATTGTCACCTTGGCAGCGTTATTTAATTCCCTGAAACTGGTACATAAATCAATGGCGGAAATTCGCATTGTGATTAATGGTGCTGGGGCGGCGGGAGTGGCGATCGCTCGGTTACTCCGTAAAGCTGGGGCAGAAAAAATCTGGATGTGCGACTCTAAAGGGATTATCTCTACTAGTCGCAGCGATTTAACAGAGGAAAAACTCGAATTTGCTGTGAAAGCTCAAGGTACGTTAGCAGGTGCAATGCAAGGAGCAGATGTATTTATTGGAGTCAGCGTACCAGGAGTTTTGACACCAGAAATGGTGCAATCGATGGCGAAAGATCCAATTATCTTTGCAATGGCAAATCCGATTCCAGAGATTCAGCCAGAATTAATCAGTAAAGATGTTGCTGTCATCGCAACTGGTCGCAGTGATTACCCAAATCAAATCAATAACGTCCTTGCTTTTCCTGGAGTATTTCGTGGTGCTTTAGATTGTCGGGCACAGACAATTACTATCAGAATGTACTTAGAAGCCGCAAGTGCGATCGCCTCTTTAGTTAAGCCTTCAGACTTGAATCGGGAACATATTATTCCTTCAGTCTTTGATGAGCGGGTTGTTACTGCTGTTGCTGCTGCTGTGCAACGTGCCGCACGGGAAGAAGGTATCGCCCAAAATTGATTAAAAGAGAATTCAGAATTCAGAATGCTTTTCCATTGGAGATTTAGACCAGTCACTATGAAAGTTGACCACCAAATTCAAAATTTGGTGCGATGTCTCACTGTTTATTCAGATGCTCCAATTCAATTCTATAGCTTGCTTCCCTGAAAGGGTATTCTGGCTCCTGACTCCTGAATTCTTTCTTGTTAACTTCAAATAATCACTTTTATGGGATGGGCGTCTCGCTCGTCCCTGAGCTTTTAGCCTGCAATCAATTTGTGCTATGAACTGATGTTAAACAAATGAGAATTGATGCATGATTGGTGGTTAGATGAGTTGGGGCTACCAGTTTAGGAGCAAAGTAACACATCTAAAACACCGTCACTTTGTCAACTGTTTGCAATGAAGTATCAAGTTGGGGACGAGTTTTTACAAGAACTACCACTGATTTTAGGGGGGCCAATCCTCAAACATACTGAGCCAGAGTCAGTGACAGTATGGGTAGCACTGAAACAGTCTTGTCAGGTAAAACTTAAGGTTTATGACACAACAAATGATGGTAAAGCACTAAAAAATTGTTTATTGGAGGGAGAACGCTCTACTGTTGCTCTGGGTAAATATCTTCATGTAGTTGCGATCACGGCTCGGTCTAAAGTTGAACATCGTCTTACTGGAGGTTGCATCTATGCATACGACCTCCAGTTTACTGTTGCTGACCAAACCACGCAAATGCAACAAGCATTATGTTTAAACTCCTCTTCTACAGTCAGCATCAGCTACTTCGATCATCAAAAACCAACCTTTGCTCTACCGCCAAACCGTCTTCAAGATTTGCAAATTGTCCATGCTTCCTGCCGTAAACCTCATGGTCATGGGTTTGATGCGCTGCCAATTCTCGACAGTATGATTCAGGCGTCAGCAAATCAACCCCAACGCCGCCCTCATCAGCTGTTCCTCACGGGAGATCAAATTTATGGAGATGATGTAGCAGATCCATCGTTGTGGGTTGCCACTACTCTTGGTGATGCCCTGTTGGGTTGGGAAGAACAACTGCCGATGAATGGAGTGTATTGCACTCCCCAACAGCTACCCCCTGGAGAGCGGGCTGATGCTGCAACAAATCAAGCTGGCTTGACCGCAGGATTACATAATAAAGCTGAGAAAGTCAACAGTCATCTTTTCAGTCTGGGTGAATATTACGCTACTTATTTACTAGCTTGGTCGCCAGTGTGCTGGCCGACAGCATTTCCCCAAGGAGATCAAGTAATGCGCGATCGCCATGCTATCAGGAAGTGGAACCGAGAAGTCCAGCATTTGCGCCAATTCATCTACACGCTTTGGAAAGTGCGCCGCGCCCTTGCCAATATCCCCATGCACAGCATCTTTGATGACCATGATGTTAGTGATGACTGGAATTTGAACCAAGCTTGGTGTTTGCGAGTACTGGGGCATCCCTTAGGGCGAAGAATAGTCCAAAATGCATTGTTAGCCTATACAGTATTTCAAGGCTGGGGCAATACACCAGGGCAATTTACAGAAGGAAAACCAGGTGAAAAGCTGTTGGTGGCTGCACAAGCTTGGTCAGCTTCCCAAGGAACGGATGCAAAGGCTGATGAGGCGATCGCTCGTTATGTAGGGATGCCAGCTAACGATCCCCATACAGACTTACCTATTTTAGTCCGAGACGGTTCAGTATTCATTCTGGATCGAGATCCTGAAGCACTGACTTGGAACTACATAGTCCGCAGCGATTGCCATGAAGTAATTGTGCTGGATACACGTACATGGCGGGGTTATCCAGCCGATCAAAAACCAATTGCCCCACCGATGCTGTTGTGTCCAAAGGCTTTTGAGCAACAACTACTTTTACCTTTACAACAAGTAACTGAACAAACTCAGATTCAAACTACATTTGTGATTGCGCCCACTAATGTATTTGGATTACAAGTGATTGATTGGATTCATCATTGGCACTTAAACCAGGAAAAAGTTTTTTCAACAGATGTTGGAGATGCCTGGAACATTAATGTTGAAGCCCTGGCAAAATTCCTAATTACTTTGTTTGAGGAACGTCAACAAGTCGTGATTCTATCTGGAGATATTCACTACAGTTCTGTTGCTCACTTATCTTATGCACGTACCCATTCCAAATTACAATCTGTCTTGGTACAGTTAACCGCTAGTGCATTGAAGAATGAAGAGATTTTGACGCGGCTGATTCATACACGATTGAAAGATTGGCTCCTCCCAGAAAAGATGCGACATTGGATCGGCTGGATCAACCCACCCAATATGGTAGAAATTTCCGAGAAACAATTACACCATAATCGTCAGCTGCTGAATGACCCTGACTGGCATTGTGTGCTGGAGTGGATACCTAGAAACAGTGTTCAGACTTCTACCTACACAGCAGATATATTATCGTTGATAGCTCCTTGGAAACGAGCCGAAAATGCTAAATGGAAATGGTTGCAACCCCTGATATTTTGGAAATCTCGTTGGTTTCAGGAAGGACGAGAAGTTGTTGGATTGAATAATTTAGCTGTGGTTCACTTTGAGTTAGCAGATGAGAGTAATTTTTGCAAAGTTATGCAAGATTTGTACTGGTTTTCTTGTTGGTATCCAACCCAAATTGTTTACAGCCGTTTTGAGAGCCAGTTAACGCCCAATCAGTCTTTATTACGATGATCAGCTTTGCTGTGTGAATGGAAATTTTAGTTGTATATGTGGGCACTCTAGATTTAAGAAACATACTGGAGAGTGATTTCTATGTCTACGACCCCAATTAGTGCAACACTGGCACAAACAGAGAGAGATGCTGTGTTGCAAGCGATTAGCACGATTAAAGAAAAGTTACCATTTTTAGTTGATTTGAGTTCCGACGATCGCAAGACTTTACCTAAAATGGGCGATAAAAGTCGCGCCTTTGTAAGCAAAGCATTAGAGGTGGCGGCGCAGAACCCAGAGTTTTTACCGCGATCGTTCGATTTGAATGAAATGCGAAAGGACGTGCAATTATTTGAAGCGTTGTATCCGGTGTTGTTATCTTTGACACAATTGCAAGAACTCGTGGATGATACTTCTTTGGCAGTGGGCAGTGAAGCTTATGCAGCCGCGTTGCAGGTGTATAGCTACGCCAAAGCCAGTGGGCAAGGGGCGGGTTTAGATACAGTGGTTGCGGAAATGGGAAAACGATTTACTCGTAAACCTGTAAAGCTGGAGCCTAAAGAACCAATGTTGTAGAAAATAAGTTGGTAGTTGCACGTCAAAAGTAAAACATTAGAGCTTCAGAACTTGAATGTTAGAGTTAAAAGCACGACATTTCGAGTTCTGAAGCTCAACATTCGAGCAAAAAGGTGCAACTTCCGAGTTCAGAGGTTCAACGTTCGAGTAAAAAGGTGCAACTTCCGAGTTCAGAGGCTCAACGTTCGAGCAAAAAGGTGCAACTTCCGAGTTCAGAGGCTCAACGTTCGAGCAAAAAGGTGCAACTTCCGAGTTCAGAGGCTCAACGTTCGAGTAAAAAGGTGCAACTTCCGAGTTCAAAGGTTGAAAGTTGAGATTTTGAAGGTGATGTCTACGACGGGCTACGCCTACGCAGAAGTATTTATCCCGAAAAATCATCTCTGAAGGGTCATTATTAAGGGTTCTAAAACTAGCCCTTTCAAGGTGACTCGTAAAATAAGATTGTTTTTTCTCAGCGCTCACCCAAGTTCAGAACGGTGGAAGCCACTGCTCTGACTTCTTTGTGTACCTCTGCGGTTTAAAAGTAATTTATCTAACTACTCCAGACCCAGAGAACACAGAGGTAAGAGGGTAAAAAGGGATTGATTGACCAATATTTTTACCCATCTTGAAAGGGCTTATCCTATTTGATTAGAATTCTACATTTTGGGTATTTCTTGAATACACCGTACCATGTTTATTTAACCTGATTTTAACTTATTCTTAAATTACTATTAAAATACGGTAAACTTATTGACTTTAAGTATTTTTTAAAACGTTAGCAAGGTAAGTGTGCTGATGCTCAAGACTCACGACCCTACACAAATCCTCATATTGTTAATTGGGGGTTCCACGCTGCTTCTTTATGGTGTAAAACAAGTTACTGATGCAATGGAGCGGGCATTGGGTTCACGTCTGCGGCTTGCCATGATAACGCTGGCGAAGCGTCCAATTGCAGCTTTTGTGTCAGGTATAATCGTAACCATGCTAACCCAAAGCTCCACAGCAACTGCCTCGGTGATGGTGGGACTAGTCAGCGCCCAGTTGGTGCCATTAGCAACCGCAGTGATCATGCTACAGGGAGCTGCTGTTGGCTCTACATTGGTAGTGCAACTGCTGGCTTTCCACATCACTGACTATGCACAAGAGTTCTTGGGTTTAGCGGCAGCATTTGCTTTGTTGACCCGACGCAAGGCTGTGCGGGATCTTGGGCGTGGCGTATTCAGTTTTGGATTGGTGTTGGAGGGTTTGGCGATGATTGACGCCAGTAGTGCCCCCATTGCCGATAGTTCGATTACGAATGACATTATGCAGGTACTCTCCCAGTCTCCCTTGGTGTTGATACTACTGGGGGTGCTGCTGGCAGCTGTGTTTGTCTCCAGCATCGCGGCGATTGGAATCGTAATGGTACTAGCTGGGGCACATGCCCTCCCACTGGAAGCTGCTCTGGCAGTAACACTGGGTGCCAATATCGGTACAACACTCATGCCGTTACTCACTGCATTGAACCGAGGCAGCGTCGTTGCCCGCCGACTAGGATTCATTTATGTTGGCACGAGGCTGGCTGGGGGAGTATTGGCGTTGGCATTGCTGAATCCCTTGGCGGTGTTATTAACTCGTCTGCTGCCCAATCCATCAACACAAGTAGCATTGGCACACCTGGGATTCAACTTGATCCTGGCGATCGTTTTTGTACCACTAGCAAATTCACTTGCAGACTTTGCTACCAGACTGCTACCAGAACCTGAAGCAGAAAAGAAACTGAGTGTGCGCTATCTTGATCCCAATGCGTTGACATTACCTGCGATCGCACTCGGTCAAGCAATGCGAGAAATTCTGCGGATGGCGGATTTGGCAACAGAGATGCTACAGCTTAGTATTCAGGCGTTTGAAGACGGGGTGAAAGATTTGCCTAAACAGATTGGGGCACTTGATAACCAGCTTGACGATTTGGAAACTGCTATCAAGCATTACCTAATTCAACTCAATGATGAATTACTGACGGAGGAACAGTCGCAACGGGAGTTGACATTGCTTTATATCAGTACGGAGTTAGAGGCAATTGGCGACATCATCGACCGACAACTCATGCGATTAGCTCGACGCAAACGACGCAAACAAATTGTTTTTTCTCAGCAAGAGTGGAACGACATTGTTACTTACCACGGTGATGTGCTGGCACTGCTGCAACAAACACTGACAGGGCTGGCTGCACAAGATCCAACGATCGCAGGTGAAGTTTTGGCGCAGCGGCAATCGCTCAACCAAATGAAGCGGGAAATTTATCTAAGGCATCACCAGCATCTCAGTTCAGGAGATTCTGTGAGTCTTAATGCCAGCTCCATTCATTTGGAGATGGTTAATGCGATGAGTCGTATTCTCTCCCACACCTGTAGCATTGCCCGTGTTATTCAGGGAGAGTTGTAATATTGTTGACAGGTTTGAGCAGAAGAAGCGATCGCCTTCTAACCCTCATCATCCAACCTCAAACCCCCAAGTTTTAACCTCAGAAGCTCAACATTCGAGCAAAAAGGTCGAAGTTCCGAGTTCAGAGGCTCAACGTTCGAGCAAAAAAGTTGAAGTTCCGAGTTCAGAGGCTCAACGTTCAAGTAAAAAAGTCGAAGTTCCGAGTTCAGAGGCTCAACGTTCAAGTAAAAAGGTGGAACTTTCGAGTTCAGAAGCTCAATGTTCGAGCAAAAAGGTCGAAGCTTCAAGTTCAAAGGTTAAAAATGGGAATTTTGAGAGCGATCGCCTTCTAACCCCCATTATCTAACCTCAGAACTGGAAGGTTGCACTTCAGAGGTTAAAGAGTTGAGCTAGAAGTTTAGAATTTGAGTTACAAGAGATATAGCTTACTGGCACAAGGGTTAGGCAATGAGTGAAACTTAGACCCCGTTACCGACAGATATATGGATTTGTGCTTCTTGGCAAGAGTATGAGCAAGCGATCGCTAACTTGCTCAACGAGAAGGCAAAGAGTTACTACTATAAGGGGCACATGAGGCTGGAGATGGCACCAGTTAGTTTTGATCATGGTAAAGATAAAGACCATGTTGTAATTATTTTTGCGGTAACTCTGTTTGCGGCACTTAAAGGAATACTAGCAACAGGTTTAGATACAACCACTTTTCGTAAAACTGGTGTTCAGGACTGTCAGCCTGATGTGGCATATTACCTCAGAGAACGCGCCCAAACTATCCCAGCAGGTACAGGAATTGTTAAACTTGATCGGTATCCTGCACCGGATTTGGTGATTGAAATTGCTAAAACATCTCTGTTGGATGACTTGGGTACAAAGCGATGTCTGACGACAAGCCGCTTTGCGTCTACGCTCTATGAAGAATTGGGTATTGCTGAATACTGAGTAGTGGATGTCCAAAATGCCGAAATTATAGCTTATGCGATCGCAGATCAAGGCAGTAAACGTATTCAAGAATCACAGGTATTGCCTGGATTGGCGATGTCTACGACGGGCTACGCCTACGCTATTTTAGAAGAAGCTTTACGCAAAGTCGTGAAATGAGTCAATCTGAAGTTGGAACTTGGTTATTGAGCCAGTTTCAGCAAAAGGAGGGTTGAACTTTGGCAGTTTGAAGCATTGTTAATTTTGCACAACTCAAATCAGATACTCGAATAGACCATGAATACTATCAGCCATATTTTTTGAAATTTGAATCTTTACTTACAAATATTTATAAATATGAACTTAGCTAATAGTTTTTTCAAAAAGATATACATCATCTCGTTGATAATCCAAATGAAAATTTGACTGATTTTTCAATATATTTACTAAGTTAGAAAGAGATTCTGAAGTTGCAGCCCAACCTGGATGGTGAACATTTAGCAAGACATAATGAAACTTATTCAATTCTGCAATATCTTGAGAAGGATTATATTTAAAACTAATCAACTCCCTGTGTGTTAAATGTGGAGTAATTATATCTGTAGTCAGAATACTATCCTTAGTTTTAACTAAAGCGATCGCCTCTTTTGTAGCTACCCAATTATCTATATTGTGGAGATATTTTGAGCTAAAGAAACCATATTTACCAAAAACCAAAAACCAAACTAAAGACCACAAAATAATTACTCGTCTTTGTTTTAACCATGCTTTACCTGCTGCTAGGCTGGCAATTAAAACTAAAAGAAGAAATGGAATTGCTGGTAAAGAATAATGTAAAACTAGATTTTTTTGTGAAGGATGATCAGCAAGTAAATTTAGTGCTATGCAAGGAATTATACTTATCAAAAGTATGAGATATTGTGGTCTTAAACCCCAAATAACAGGTAAGAATAAAAAACATAAATATTCTAAGTTTATAGTTGAAAAAAGGTTGTTAAAAATGATTTTGGGTTGAAACAATAATATTTGTAGCATTTCGGAAAATGAGTTTCCCAAATAGCTATAGCGATAAAGATGACGGTTAAGTAACGCAGCTTCGCTACCAAAATAAGGGATAATAATCCAGTTAGCAATCAAAAACCATATTGTCGCACTAATAATTGCGATCGCACCATATAAACGTCGCTTTTCAAACAAGAGTAACCAAATTCCCATCGCCACTACAGTCAGTGACAATACGGCTTTACAACCCAATACCACAAGTATACTGACGCAAAACCAAGCTATTTTTCTCGATCTAGCAGCCAATACTGCTGTCAAAAGTGTAGGGACTGCGATCGTATCTGGGTGAAAATCACAGAGATTGCTATTGTAAACCACCGGATACATTAGATATACAGCCACTATTGCAACTGCTAAATTTTCTTTTAAACCTGCTTGCAGCGCCAGAAAATATGTAGGTAAAGCACCTAATGCTAAAGCAATAGACTGTACTGCAAACAGCCAATAAACACTAGGATAAATTTTGTATAATAAAGCCAAAGGATATAAAATCCAAGCAGCATGATCGGCTAAAACATGAAAACCAAGTACAGAAGAAACTGGCGGTTTTCCTTGACTAATTAAGTAAATACATTGGTCAAAAAATGCTAAATCCCCAGATGAATTAAATAATTCGTGTCGGAAGCTGCTGGAGATAAATAAAATTAAGGTACTAATGCCAATAATTACTTTGATATTATTCATTTTTAGCAGTTTTTTTATTATTTCAATCTTACTTACCATTATTAAAACTTTTGATTTAGATTAGAGTTAAATCCAGTTTGTAATTTGGGATAAATCAGATCGCACTTTCGTACAACAAACCAGAGAGCAAAACCTAAAGGTACTGAAAATAACTGGATAAATATGGGAGTTCCTAAGTAACTAAATAATGACGCCATTTGCACCACTATAGCTACCCAAAAATATCGAGGAAAGTAAAAGGCAAAGATAATTGATAGAATATCGGCAGGATAAAAATATCTTTGGTGCATTTTGGGCAGGATATATGGCATAAACAAAACTGAAATGGTGGCTAAGTGTATCAATCTATCTTGAGTAATTTTTAATTTACTTTTATAAACAATGTATGCCAATAAAAATATTGCAGATACAGTTAACGTTAAACCTATAGGTACAACAATATTATAAAAATTGTTAGGAATCCATTGATAAATATTAGGTACACCTTTAGCCAATTCTTTGTATTTATTAGCTTGGCTAAAGTAAATTAATAGCAATTCTTGTATCGGTCTTCCCATCAACCAAGGCGGTAAAACTGCAATTAGATATACTGCTGGAATTAATGGTAAATAATACCAATGAATTCTTTTTTTGAACAAAAGAGCTAATAATAAAGGTGCTAAAAACATTGCTTGCAACTTAAAAGAAAGCCCCACACCAAAACTGAGTAAGGCAGAAATTTCTTTTTGAATACACAAAAAGTAAATGCAAGCAATCATCCCTGTTGTATAGATGCTGTCACATTGACCCCAGAGGGCACTATTATATATCACAGTTGGACTCAAAATAACTGCCAAAAAAGCAAAGATTGGTTTACTACCATCTGGGTATTTTAGTCGGACAATTTTGTAAGTTAAAAAGCCACAAATAAAATCAACAGCCATCGCAAAAAGCTTGATTGCGAAAATTTTTGGCAATCCAGAAAGCGGGGTGGCAGCAATTACAATCCAGTAGAGGTAGGGGGGTGTATAGTCGGCAAAACTATATTTAAGAGCGCTCAAACCGCCATGAGATGCAATGAAATCATACCAAGGCGCTAAGAAAGATTTATAATCAGACGATTGATTAGGAACACAAACCAATCGGATCAGCACTGCTAAGATAATTCCAATAGCTAAGTATCCAGAAACCGGGGATGGGAAAAAATTTAAGAACCTATTAAACGGAGATTTCACTAATTTTAATAATGTCTTGTCTGAAGTTTTTGTCATAAATTGTATCTATTATTCAAAAATGATGAAATCATGTCAAAGTATCTATTCTTTCAGCAAAGGCTGTTCAACACTTTGCTGTAGCATAAGACTGGTTTACGAAGCTGCTATGATGCCATATAAAGCAAGCTTTAGTGAGGATATCCTGGAAGTTCGAAATGATTATCCCGATTTTAGATATGCGTCTATTCCGAGAAAAAGAATGGTTATTTAGCCTACTAGTAATATCTCTATTTCTATGGCTAATATTTTTGGGAAACTCCCCTTTACGAGATTGGGATGAAGGTACTGTGGCACAGGTTGCCCGTGAAATTTGGCGTGCCCCACTTGGTTCAATGCATTGGCTTTACCCCACATTGGGAGGAGAACCTTATCATAATAAGCCACCCTTGATGCACTTGTTAATTGCTTGGACTTACTCTATTGGAGGCGTGAATGAGTGGACAACGCGTCTACCGGGTGCAGTGTTAACTGCCTTGGGAGTACCTTTGCTTTATTTGGTGGGATGTTTGCTTTTTAACCAAAGTTTACCAGCTCTGTTTAGCGCTTTAGTTTACCTGACGATGTTGCCTGTGGTGCGTCACGGAAGGCTAGCAATGCTAGATGGTACAACTATTACCTTTTTCTTGCTGCTGTTGTTTTGTTTGCTAAAAGCACGTCAGAATCGTCGGTATGCTCTAGGTGTGGGATTTTGTCTAGGGTTAATCACTCTCACGAAAGGAATGATAGTTTTGCCGCTAGGAGCAATCGCTTGTTTATTCCTGATTGCAGATCGGCAGTTTGCTTTGTTAACAAGCCCCTATTTATTAGTGGGAATGTTTTTAGGAAATGCACCTGCGATCGCTTGGTTTGTTACTCAATGGCAACATTATGGCGAAACTTTCTTCCAAGTGAACTTTCAAACACAAACCTTTGATCGCCTGACACAATCTGTTGAAGGTCATAGTGGGCCACCTTGGTATTATTTAATTGAGCTAATTAAGTATAGTTTTCCGTGGCTATTATTTTTACCATCAGGTTTTTATCTAGCTTGGAAAAAACGTCATACTACCTGGGGTTGTTTAATTCTTATTGGCACAATTATTTACTTAGTAACTATCTCTTTAATGAGAACGAAGCTCCCTTGGTATGTTATGCCTGTATATCCATTTTTAGCTTTGGCAATTGGTGCTAAACTGAGCGAAATTTGGCAGTACGGTCATTTTAAGGTGCTAAGTTTGACAATATTTATGGCTATTATTGCTATTGCTGGTTTCGGGGGTTGTGTTTACTTTATTCTTGCAAAGAAAGAGCCTATTTTAATAGTCATGAGCATTGTTTTGGTAATAAGCATGAGTGCAGTAGTCTGGTTAATTAGACAACGCGATCGCAATTTTATTCCAGTACTATTTTCTGGGATGTACTTAGTTTTAACGTTGTTGATGAGTTCGCAATCATGGATTTGGGAATTAAAGGAAGCTTTTCCAGTTAAACCAGTAGCAGAATTAATTCGGGCAAATGTTTCACCAGGAACAAAAATTTATACTTCTTTTGCTTATGGGCGTCCCAGTTTAGACTTTTACTGTGACTGTAAGGTAACTCCTGCAAATGTGCCAATTTTACAACAAATGTTATCTAATAAATCTTATTTGCTGTTAGACAATGGAGCTTTGCAGCAAATCAATTTAACTGGTAGTAAAATTATCGGATCGGCTAAAGGATTTACACTTGTTTCACCATAAGTTAAATATCTAAAATATCTTACTTTTTTAATCTTAATGAATTTATCCTTTAGTTACATACTCTCTAAAATTTAGCTTTGGATAAATTAGATCGCACTTTTGCACAACAAACCAGAGAGTAAAACCTAAAGGTATTGAAAATAACTGGATAAATATGGCAGTTCCCAAATAGCTGAAAAATGATGCCATTTGCACCACTATAGCTACCCAAAAATATCGAGGAAAGTAAAAGGCAAAGATAATCGAAAGGATATCGGCAGGATAAAAATATCTTTCGTGCATTTTGGGCAGGATATATGGCATAAACAAAACTGAGATGGTGGCTAAGTGTATCAGTCTGTCCTGAGTAATTTTTAGCTTACTTTTATAAACAATGTATGCCAATAAAAATATTGCAGATACAGTTAACGTTAAACCTATAGGAACAACAATATTATAAAAATTGTTAGGAATCCATTGATAAAGATTAGGCGCACCTTTAGCCAATTGTTTATATTTATTAGCTTGGTTAAAGTATACTAACAGCAATTCTTGCATCGGTCTTCCCATCAACCACGATGGCAAAACTAAAATTATATATACTGCTGGAATTAATGGTAAATAATACCAATTAATTCTTTTTTTAAACAAAAGAGCTAATAATAAAGGTGCTAAAAACATTGTTTGCAACTTAAAAGAAAGCCCCACACCAAAACTGAGTAAGGCAGGAATTTCTTTCTGAATACACAAAAAGTAAATGCAGGCAATCATCCCTGCTGTGTAGATACTGTCACATTGACCCCAGAGGGCACTATTATATATAACAGTCGGACTTAAAATAACTGCCAAAAAAGCAAATATTGGTTTACTACCAGTTGGGTATTTTAGTCGGACAATTTTGTAAGTTAAAAAACCACAAAGAAAATCAACAGCCATTGCAAAAAGCTTGATTGCGAAAATTTTTGGCAATCCAGAAAGCAGGGTGGCAGCAATTAAAATCCAATATAGGTAGGAAGGTGTGTAATCAGCAAAACTATATTTAAGAGCGTTCAACCCGCCATGAGATGCAATGAAATCATACCAACGCGCTAAAAAAAACTTGTAATCCACCGATTTATTTGGAACACAAAGTAATCGAATCACCACTGCTAATATAATCCCAATAGGCAAGTATCCAGGAACCGGGAATGGCAGAGAGTTTAAGAATCTATTAAACGGAGATTTCACTAATCTTAATAATGTTTTCTCGGAAGCTTTCGTCATAAATTGTATCAGTCTCGTTGGCAGTGTCCAAATACTACAGCATATTTTAAGTTGGTGAGGTACAAAAGTACCCCAACCACGGCGATATAAATTTCATCAAGGTTTTATAGTTTGGGCAATATGCCCACACTACTTATACAAGTTAAATGTAGAACAGCTTATCTTTGTTAACTAGCTGTCATACTGCTACTATGCTTCGTTTGTTACTTGAACAATAGATTGACTAGATTGAGCCAGATAGATACCCGCTAAAACTACGGCAAAAGTCGCCCAGTCAAACAAACCTACTTGTTCTGAAAAAATGAACCAAGCAAAAATGGAAGCCAGAACTGGTTCTAGAAGAAGTGTGACGGCAACAACGCCTGAAGAGATTCTACTGAGGCTATAAGCTAAAAGTCCCTGACCCAGCACTTGACAGAAGAGAGCTTGGAAAATGATGAAAAACCAACCCGTCCAGGAATAGGGCAATAGTCTATCTTCGAGGAATGGGAGGACTGGTAGTAGAAACATTGTTGTCACTCCACAGCGCCACAGCATGATGGTTGCAGTGCTAAATCTGGTTCGGAGTCTTTCTATCAGCAGCATACATGTGGCCATGAAAACCGCAGTTAGCAATGCTAATGCATCACCTAATATTTGATCGGTTGCAAATTGTACCTTATTGAGTTCAAATGCGATCGCTCCTCCTAAAGCGATGACCAGACCAATCACAAATCTGTTGTCGAAACGACGACCAAATAACAAATACCCAGCCAAAGCAACAAATAAGGAGTTCAAATTAGACAGTAAAGCCACGTTCGCAACACTAGTTTGACTCAGCGACCAAGCCCACAATAGAAGGTAGGTTCCAGCAGAGGTTCCCATCGCCAATAATAGCCACACTTCTTGACTTGTAAAAGGCTTCTGTTCTATGGATTGGTTATCAAGCAAGGCAGAAGTAATATTGCCCCCTGCCTCCTGCCTCCTACCTCCTTCAATAGATTGTTGATAGCGGAAAGCCTCAAGTCCATTCCACAGCCCAAAGACAACTGTCGCAATCCAACTGCGATGAAATACTACAGCATTTGCACCAATTTCTTGTTGACACAATTTGGTCAAAGATGGTGCTAAAGATATAGGAATTAGAGCAAACAATAATGAGACAGTTCCTAATAAAGCTGGTGTTTCGGAGAATTGTTGTTTTAGTAATGACAGTTTGAGCGTCATACTTTGAACGAAAGTGTTAATTATATTTTTGACTGATTCTTGGAACGGCAAATTAACAGCCTCTTGGCTAGATACGGCTAAGTATAAACCCATTAAAACTACAGCGAAACCTACCCAATTTGAGAAAGTTAATGTTTCCGAAAAAATTACCAGAGCAAAAATGCCGCTAAATACTGGCTCTAACAGATGCACCAAGGAGACAACCACAGAAGAAAACTTGGCAAGGCTATAGGTCAAAAGCCCATGACCTAAAACTTGGCAAATCAGCGCCAAGAAAATTACCCAAAGCCACCCACTGACTGTAGAAGGAAAAAGCTGATCTTGAGTAAACAAAAGTATAGGGAAGATCGCTAAAGCCGCGATCGCACAGATCCACAACTGAATTGTGGCCGGAGAAAATTTGGTTCGTAATTTTTCTACGATCAACAGGTATGCACTCAAGAAAACCGCCGAAACGATCGCAGCCAAACTTCCTTGAACCTCATCTGTGGCAATTTGCAACTCCTCAAATTCAATAGCGATCGCTCCCCCAAGGGCAATAACCATCCCCATCAGGAATTGGTTCTCAAAACCCTGACGAAATAACAGCCACACCCCTAAGCTAGTAAATATGGGAGCGAGGTTATGCAACACACTAGAAATCGCAACGCTAGTTTGAGTCAGCGACCAAGCCAACAAAACTAAAGTGGCAGCCCAAAAAATACCAGCACCTAGTAATAGCAAAAGATCCTGGCTGGTGTAGGGTTGCTGTTCTACAGGTTTGTCTCCAGAAAATCGCTGCCGTATTGCCTTGTATCCATGCCAGAGTAAGAAGACCACACTAGCAAGCCAAAAGCGATTAAATACAGTGGCACTGGGGCTGAGTTCAATTTCGCTCAATTTCATAAAAATAGAGCCAAAAGATATGGCACCTACACCTAGAAATAATGAAGCGATCGCTATCTTCGTTTGATTGGATACATTCATTAGGAAATTTAAATTCAATTTCTTAGCAATAATGGATTGAACCCTCTAACCAACCCAATGCTCTTGGGCAAATCCTACAGCTATTTTGGCTAGTAGTATCACAAAAGCGCCCAATATTAAATATCCTTGACGAGGATGGCGAGATAGCAGCACACCAATTGCTATATTCAAAGGCACAATACCGTAGGCGAGACGGCTTAATGAGATAGTGCCTCCAGAAGCTAGCAGCAAACCAATACCACAAAAGCCATAAATAACTGTAACTGTGGTCAGTTGCGTGTGTAAGCGCCACAACACATAGCCACCACCTAAGACCATGAACAAGTTGAGGAAGTTATTGATCCACTGTTCGCTTGCCAGAATCAACAAAAAGAAGACTAAACCATAAAAGCCATAAAATAATTTTACAGAACTAAAACGTTGACGGAAATGCCATAAAAGATAGCCACTGGCAACAATCACGCCAAATAACAAGAGATACCAGGGGTCTTGAATTGTACTAGAGGAGTTTTGAACCCAGCCAAATTGCCAATTTTTACTGCCAACGGCAATTTGCATGAACATATTTAACCAACCCTGCCAATCAAACCCCAGAGTTGGTCGCCATCCCCGCTGTGCTTGAATAAAAGCTAAAGGGTTGCCAAAATAAATCGCACAATACAAACTGAATAGAAGTATGCCAATAGCAGTAGTAAAACCAGCTATATAGGCAACGGGTGGTCGGCGTTCTTTCCAGGCTGCGATCGCCAATGCTGGAATTAGTGCCATACCTGTAGGACGTGTTGCTGTCGCCATCGCGCCCCAAAGGGCAGTCCAGCCATACTGCTTTTGATCGAACGCCCGCAAAGTTGCCGTACTCAAAAACAAATACAGTCCCTCTGTGTAAATCACCCCCGTAAACATCGAAGCTGGATACAAAGAAAGCACAGCAGTCACCCAGTGCGCTGCATTGATCCCATAATGCTCCTTGACCCAAAAGTACAAAGAGTAAAGTGCTGCAAAAAATGCCAAGTTGTTGATTAATGTGCCTGCCAATTCAAACGGTAAGCCCAACTTCATCAAAACCCAGATGCTTAAGGGAAACAGGGGAAAGAAGGCCAGATTATGTTGCTTGCCGTCATTCACAAATTCATAACCAGAAGTTGCGATCGCTCGATAATGCATACTATCCCAGGCATCAAAAACCCCCCAGCCAAAATGAGGCAAAAATTCTTCTGCTGGTAACGGTAGTCTTGGCGCAACCACCAACATAGCTGTCCAGATGAATATTCGACTGGTAAGCCATATTGCTGCTGGAAACAGGAAATCATTTTTCCATAAAACTTTTTTTATAACTATCTGAACTTTGACCATAGGGTTGAGTGCTTCAACAAACTCCTTTGTGTATCCTTTTACCTATGGCTGTAACACAGCAATTTATGAGTAATATTTTGCATATTAAATCCTCCACCAACATCATTAACAAACTGGACAGATTAGCTATTAATTGAAATTATTTCCTATTTGGTTACTTTTGCCAATTTTTTCGGAATTTATCTTTTAAAATATAGTATTTATAAATACAATTTTTGTCTAGTTACAGCAGTAACCAGATGGGTAAGATACAGAAAGAAAAAATTATCCACGTAGGAGCGCACAGCTAGCTGTAGGCCTCTATCCGTGTACCTCATTCAAATGAGAATCGCTATATATGAATAATGAGCAACTTTAGTACTTTTACAGCTATTTTCAGGTAAATAGACCACGCAGTAGGGGCACAGCATTGCTGTGCCCTTACGACAGATGTGGTTCAAATACATGAAAACTGTTGTAAGTAGAAGGGCTTGATTAAATTAAAGCTTGTAGTAAGCGGCTTTAGTCCTTGAGAATCTTACAGAGAGCGATAAATCGCTCACTACAAACAAAAGTTTTATCTTACATTTAATTACGTCTACGTACTTGTAGCTAACAGTTTATCGAGTTGAAATTAATGGATTGGAACTGTTGCAGGGACAAGGACACGGGGAAACTTCTCCATGTACTTGCTTCTTTGCATCAGTATATCGATTATTGTGATTGCTGTGATTAAAGAGTCCCAAGCAATTTATAGTGGGAGTTGTCTGTAAATCCTTAAGCAATTGTGAAAGCGATTACTCTTGTTGGTTCCACTGGTTCTATTGGTACTCAGACTTTAGATATTGTCACTCAGTACCCAGATCAGTTTCGGATTGTGGGATTGGCAGCTGGGAACAATGTCGAAATGTTGGCTGCTCAAATTCGGCAGTTTCGACCAGAAATAGCAGCCATTTGCTCAGAAGATAAATTACCAGCGCTCAAAGAAGCTATCATTGACCTCGATCCTCAACCGATTCTACTGGCAGGTGACGCCGGAGTGATAGAAGTCGCTCGCTATGGTGATGCCCAAACCGTTGTCACTGGTATCGTTGGTTGTGCTGGTTTACTATCCACGATCGCAGCGATTGAAGCTGGTAAAGACATTGCCTTAGCGAACAAAGAAACCCTGATTGCTGGGGGCCCTGTGGTTCTTCCCCTAGTTGAAAAACACGGTGTAAAATTACTCCCAGCCGACTCCGAACATTCTGCGATCTTTCAATGTCTCCAAGGTGTGCCCAAGGGAGGCTTGCGGAAAATTTTACTCACTGCATCGGGTGGAGCTTTCCGCGACTGGGATGTAGAAAAGTTAGCAGATGTAACCGTTGCTGATGCCCTCAAGCATCCGAATTGGTCAATGGGACGGAAAATCACAGTAGACTCTGCTACTTTGATGAATAAAGGATTGGAAGTAATTGAGGCTCACTTCCTGTTTGAGTTGGATTATGAGAATATCGAAATTGTCATTCATCCCCAGAGCATTATTCACTCACTGATTGAACTGCAAGATACTTCAGTTTTAGCTCAACTGGGTTGGCCAGATATGCGCTTACCTTTACTGTATGCCCTATCTTGGCCTGATCGCATATACACTAACTGGGAACGACTAGATTTAGTCAAAGCTGGAAATTTAACCTTCCGTGAACCAGATCACCAAAAGTATCCTTGTATGCAGTTGGCTTATGCTGTGGGTAAAGCTGGTGGTTCGATGCCAGCGGTATTAAATGCTGCAAATGAGCAAGCTGTGGCTTTATTTTTAGATGAAAAAATTCGGTTTTTAGATATTCCCCGGTGTATCGAATGGGTGTGCGATCGCCATCAAAATGATAACCGTGCTAATCCCTCTTTAGATGACATTTTGGCAGCAGATAAATGGGCAAGACAAGAAGTTTTAACAGCGACTGAAAAGTTAGAAACTCACTCGCGGATAATTTCTTTGCGATAAAAACCTTTACCCAGATACCTAAAAGGCAGATTTTCTGGCTCTTGACCAATTCTTGTTTAGCCTTCAGCCTAATGCTGAAGGCTAACGGTTAAATTGAGCGGCGATAATTAGTGCAAGAAAAGCTACCTCAAGGGAGTACCTCCTACAAATCCCAATAAATGCGTAGCCGTAAGGCTTGTCGTTAGACATCGCACTTTCTCATCAACCCCATTTAAGAATCACGTTTTTTTATCGAACCAAAATCAAACTGTTTCTCAAGCCGATTTTGTTCTTTTTTCAACCATTGTTTAAGAGTTTCTTCTGAAGGAAGTGCTACCATATAACGCGAGACAAATAATTGATTATCAAGTCTACAGTCTGTATATCTATTTTCCAATCCTATCTTAACTTGTTAATGAGCGCGATCGCACTAATCCATCAACTTCATAAACGCTGACACGCACAGCGGCTTGTCGTCAGACATTGCATTTCATCTCATCAACAATAAATGCGATCGCATTCTCTCCAAAATAACCAAAACGCTGACACGTACAGCGGCTTGTCGTCAGACATCGCACTCTCCCATAAACCTAACAAATGCGATCGCACTTTTCCACAAACCCTAATAAATGCGTAGTGTGACTATTTATTATCAGGGCAAATTTCTTTTCGCATCTCAGGACGAGTAGCCAGGTAATCATCCAACCAATTACAACCTTGCTCTAACATTTCTTCTAGGTTATCAACTACAAATAAACGTATCATCCCATCATTACACGCAGCAGCAAGCATCTTGCCATCAGGACTAAAAATCATCCAGTTAATATCATTTGGAGGTCTGTTATCTGCACCATCTCTAGTTTTTACTCTACTGCTATTTTGACCTAATTTAAATTCACTAATTTGCCTTCTGCTTAGGTTCCACAACTTGATTATATTATTAATTAATGATGTTGCAACTATCTTGCAGTTATGACTAAAAATTAGAGTTTTAATTAGACCTTGATATGGTTTAAATTCAGTTATTCTCTCTCCAGATAATTTTCATAACCAAACTGTGCCGTAATCTTTATCTTCTTGATCGATAATAGTAGTAGCAATTTTTATACCATCATAATTAACACTAATATCAATAGCTTATTGGTTTTTAGGTACTTTGAATCCATTTAACTTTTCCCCTGGTAAATTCCATAGTTTTACCATATCATTACTAACAAAAATAATTTGTTTGCCATCGGCATTAAAGCTCATCTTACGCATGAGAAATTCGTCAACATAAAATTCATTAATGAGCTTTCCTGATACATCTCTAAATCAAGGAAATATAACAGTAGCTATCGATTTCCAGCTAGCAGAAGAGGAGTTTTTCTCCGACTTAAATAAATTTCTGCACTAGTTTTGTGATACCGTCACTAAAGCAGTTGCAGGAAATAATCGAGAATTACTCAAAAAATTGCTGCAACAACTCAATGAGCATTGGAAATTGGGGCAGCGCTTTGGCTATATGAAAACTTGTAAAAATTACTTTTAGCGCTATTTATTTCCAGAAATCAACCAACCGTTAGTTTTAGGCTTAGAAACAGTCAATAGATTATTTGAATATCCCAAAATCTACAGGGATTTTTTTGGATTATTACGCGCTTTACACGAAGAAGCCAAACGTCGAGATATCTGGAAAAAACTTCGATTGGTGTTAGTATATTCCACCGAAGCTTATGTACCAGTAGATATCAACCAATCACCATTTAACGTTGGTTTGGCAGTGGAATTACTAGAATTTCGCCACAAATAAGTAAAGGATTTAGCCCAACGGTATCAACTCAATTGGAGCGATATAGAGGTAGAAAAGTTGACAGGATTGGTGGGAGTTTTTTGACTCCTTCGAGTTGATACAGTAATTATCTTACTAGTTGCCGAATAGATTTTTTTAGCAACTATTAGGACTCCTGTCTGATTTCTGAACAAAATTTCAAATGAAACCCTGATACAACAGCCTTTTCAGCCTCAGTATATTTTCAAAAATCAAATCGGAGTCCTATCTAACTCTTGTATCTTGTGATTATTGATACAAAAAAATTAAAAAAGTCTTTCCAGTAATTCTGCCAAATTGCCAAATAACTTGCCTCTGCTCTGCATTTTTGTTTCATTTTCAGGTAATATGGCATTGGCACAGTTACACAAAAAATCTGAGCTTTAGTATCTACTCAAAATTAGGTCTAATAGCCTTAGTACTAGTAATTGTTACTCAGATAAAAGTTTATCTTTTCTGAATAAATGCGTTCTCAGATAACGGCTACTGTTAAGGAATTTATATATTATGATTGCTACGTTGATTGTAGCTTGGATAGTCTTCATAATATTATGGAAATTGCTGAAAGCAACTGTGAGCAGTGCATTAACTCTTGCGGCAATCCTTATTTTATTAAATATTAGTTTTGGCATTACTCCCCAAGATATTTGGCATTACGCAACACAGTTTGCTCAAAATCTGTCGCAGATCCAAATCAGCAAGTAAAAAAATGAATTATGAATGCAGAATTCAGAATTAATTTTTTGGTCAATCATTATTTAATGCTGAAATCTTGGCTAAGGCATCCTTAAAACTCGGCGGCAACTGACGCATAATCTTGCCTCTTTCGCTATCTAAAGCTACTAAAGTCACCTTGGCAGTGACGTATAGTTGTTGTCCATCAGTTGAAACAATGGCATAATCCCAATTGATTCGCACACCAGTCACCTCAGCCATGCGAGTTTTTACCACCACTGCCATACCTAATTGAATTGCACGGTGATACCGCACTGACAATTCTACAACTGCTAAATCACAACCTATAGCGACTAAATCAGCAAATTCAATCCCTATAGATCGCAAGCATTCGATCCGCGCTTCTTCCATCCAAGCTATATAGGAACCGTGCCAGACAAGACCGGCATAGTCAGTGTGGTGGGGTTGCACTCTGACAGGATATTCAAACCAATTCCCAAACTCGTGACTAGATGGATTGTCAAGAGCGCTGGTTGGTGGTAGTTTTGGTTGACCAGGTTTTTCTTCTGACATCTTCAAATTTCTCAATACCTAGAAATCTTCCAAATTATTGAATAGCATAAAAATTAATTGCATTGCCGGACTTATTGATTTAACATTTACCTTCCGAGTATAGGGAGTGTTTGTTATGCAGCATAATCTCCGGCATGTGAGTGTTATTACTTTATCTCTACTTAGCTTACTAGGTTTTGGGATGGTGTATCCAGACAATAACTGGGTAAACACAAATGCAAGGTTGAGGTACGACTCTGGAGAAAAAGCTCAAGCTTTACCCAAGAATAATCAACTCTCAGAAATTGCAAGGCTTAACAAAGAAGCTATCGAAGAATCTCGGCAAGGTCAATCGAAAGAAGCGTTGCAGAAATTACAGAAAGCATTAGCCATCAGCAGAGACCTTGGAGAGCGCTCTTGGGAAGCGGTAACATTCAACAATATTGGCAGAATCTACCAAAGTCAAAAAAAGTATTCTGAAGCACTTCAATCCTATCAGCAAGCCTTATTGATTAACAAAGAACTTGGGGATCTGGTTCGACTTGGCAAAACCTACAGTAACATAGGTTACTTATTCGATATCCAAAACCAACCAGAGTTAGCAATTTTTTTCTACAAGCATTGCTTGATTAATCGTGAAAAAGCTCGCTTGAATCCATCAGCACTGAGTGCAGCACAACCAGATGCTTACAGCATAACTGTTAGCCAGACATATCGTATTTTGGGTGAACGATTGCTGAAACAGGAACGTGTTGCTGAGGCACAAAGGACGATAGATTTACTCAAAGTTGAAGAACTAGAGGAATATCTCCAGAATGTGCCAGGTAATCAACGTACTGTCAAAGGTATTAATATAGCGGCAACAGAAAAACCAATTCATGCTAAGTGGGATCAAAGCGTGGATAATGCTGTTGTGCTGGGAAAAGAACTGACAACACTACGTAAAATTTCCCCCCAACAGCGATCGCTCGAACAGAAACAACGCATCGAGCAATTAGTCTTAAATCAACAGCAACTTCTAGGTGGATTTAACGAATTTATCAATAGTCCTTCAGTGAAAGCACAGGTAGAGCAAATTAGCCGTACAGCTAGGCGGCAAAATTTGGATTTGGAGAGTCTCAACGAACTTCGACATAATTTGGTGCGATTACCGCAAAAATCGGCATTACTCTACCCACTGATTTTAGAAGATAGTTTGGAATTGATATTGGTAACTCCTGAATCCCCACCAATTCATCGCACCGTTGCTATAAAACGCGAAAACCTTTATCAAACAATTGATGCTTTCCGCCAAGCTTTAATCAATCCCAGTCGAAATATCAAAGCACCTGCACGCCAATTGTATGACTGGCTAATTAAACCGATAGAGAAAGATTTGAAGCTATCAGGTACGCAAACTCTGATTTACGCTCCAGACGATCGGTTACGCTACATTCCTTTAACTGCTTTATATGATGGCAAACAATGGCTAGTGCAGCGCTTTAATGTCACATTACATCCGCCAGTTTGACTAACTTAAACACCCCAAAACAATCTACTTTGCGGGTTTTAGCCGGTGCTTTTACTAAAGGTAATTATCAAATCAAAGTTGGGAATCGATAGGTTGCTTTCGCTGGCTTACCCTTTGCAACGCGGGAAGTGGAAAGTTTAGCAGCTGCGGTTCCTGAAACTACGAAGCTTTTAGACGATGCCTTTACCCCTAAAGCCGCTATACCCCAGATGGATGATTATACAATTGTCCATTTAGCGACTCATGCAGCCTTTGTGGTGGGTAAACCAGAAGATTCGTTTATTTTATTTGGGAATGGCGATCACGTTAATTTTAGAAATGTCGCCACTTGGTCACTCCCGAATGTAGATTTGGTAGTGTTGAGCGCCTGTGAAACTGGCTTGGGAGGCAAGTTAGGTAACGGTGAGGAAATTTTGGGCTTTGGCTATCAGATGCAGCAAACCGGCGCTAGAGCCGCGATCGCCTCTTTGTGGTCTGTAGATGATGGTGGTACGCAAGCACTCATGAGTGCTTTTTACGCTATCCTCTCTACTGAGAAGCTGACTAAAACTGAAGCTTTACGCCAAGCTCAAGTCTCATTAATTACTGGAAACTGGAAGGAAATAAGTCATAATGCACCCCTAGCAGCAGTTAATGACTTTAGTCATCCGTACTATTGGGCACCCTTTATTTTAATTGGCAATGGACTTTAGGTGTATCGTGTCTGACATGATACAGCAGATTTTAAGTTGGTGAGATACACAAGCTAAGTCTGTTACCCAGGTATAAAACATGTTTTACTCCTGTTAGCACAGCGGGGTGTAGCCCATTCTGTATTTTTAATTCGCATTTTGATGAGTTTATAGCAAAAGAGGAACGCTCAATTACCCAACCTCTGACTTTGATGAGTTTTAACACCTTCAGATAGAGGCTAAAAATCCGGCTCGTGAGATTTTGGCAGATACAACAAAACACGCGATGGGCCAGCCATAGCCAATCACTTAATGGTAATGGAGAAGTAGGGTAAGAGCGATCGCTAACTAAGCCACTATTACCAATTAACAGTTACCGATAATCACTTTCTAATTTGCTATCGACCTACTGAAACCTTAATACTTCTTGGCAAGAGTTTTAGAGCCTGTATCACTTTGCATAGATTGCTTGACAAGATCAGCCAGTTCGTCTAACTGGCTAATTGCCTCTGCACCCTCTAGCTTCATTAATTCGCGGTCATCCCGCATTTCCGTCCAAGTAATGCCGTAATCGGACACTAAAAATCGAATCAGATGGTTATCACCTAAGCTAACCATAAACGATGCACTATTCATTTGGTCGCCACAGGTATAGCAAGATGCAGGATACCCACGCCGCTCTAATACAATCGCCAAGGCTTGCAGGTTCATTACCAAGTCTTGGACGAATTGTCGATGTTGATGTGCTAGTCTCAGAAACACTTTTATCCTCCAAACACCATAGTAATTTGAGTTTCTTTTATATTTTCTTTAGATTTTCTCACCCATTGGTATTGTAGACTATCCATTACAATTACCAGACAGATGATATTGAGTCGTTAGTTGACTACCTTGTTTAGGGTAGTAGATCGGGATTTTCAGGGCTGTATTAAACTATTCAGTTTGCAAATTCAAAATCTCGGACAGAATTGCTAAATTTAACTATATCTTTATACACTTCTGTCAAGGTAGATTCTTAGGGTAAGCGATCCGCTTTAAGAGTAACTTAAATTTAGCACTAGTAAACTACAGAAAAGCTACATATTTGGTTTTTATTGGCTATGTGCAGTCAAATAAACTGTTATTAAAGGCCATAATGTAGTTTTGCATCGTTACAGTGTCTCTTGCTTAGATATTTAATCTGTTCTCTTTTTAACGTAGATTTTGGTATAGACAAATGATTAGTTATACCAAATTCGTTCCTCCTATATATATAAAGTTAAGCAGATGACAGTGCAAATTATAGATTAAGTAGTTGCAAAGTAATAAGTGCAATACTTTATACAAAGTTAGCGTAGTTAGTAGACAAGCGTGAGTGTAGAATCCACAATGGGAAAACTTAACACTGACAATACCTAAACTCAGCAGAGCAATGTTGCCATTTAGGCAATATTTCCAGGTATTTTGGGATTATTTTCAAAAAGTTGTACAAACCAAAGCACGATAATTTAGAAGGGTTTTTATCTTAGTTTGGTTTTGCCAAATTTAATGCATATATAATATATTTCGATTATCTAGCCAAAGTGAGTAATTATTTTTTATTAATCACTCAGTTAACTAATTCGTAATTCATCATAACGCTTTCGACAAGAGGCTGCGCCTAACTTGCTTTCCCATAAGGTACGTAAACTCGCTACCATTGCGCTAACGTAATTCGTAATTATTGGCGAGACACTTGCGCGTCATTGTCTTTTTTAGTGGTCTTGAATTAGTTGGAGTCTAGATATCCAACTAATTCAATTATGAATTAAGAATTAATAGACTACTTGCCACCAACCGAAAGCTGGGCCGATAAAACGGATTGTTGCCCACCCTACAACCATAAGACCAATGCCTATCCAAGCACCACGAGTAGTCCAAGTGACAAATTGTTCGCCTTGAGTTTTTGTGATCGGAACCCAAGACAAGATCCGAGTCTCTTGACCGTATGTTTTCCCTAGTGTGGTTTTACGACGTTTTGCTTCACCCATAATCAGCAACTCAAATTCTACTTAGGTTCTAAATTTATTTTGCCAGTAATCATGCTTACAGAGAGGCGATGAATCGCATCACCTTCCATAAGCTGATAATAGTGCTTGCTTCTTTGCGATCGCGCTTTGGTTGACAAAATTTAAATTGGGCATTGGGGAGCCACTGCGGTCTTCTCCCAAGGGGAGACGCCAAGGGCGATGGGGTCTCCCTAAGTGGAGCAAGTGGCGTCACTGGTAACTGAACTTTAGGCAGAATTTTCCTCATCGGTATTGGAAAACAGGCTGGGATCGAGGTAATTAATGCGTGCTAGAGGACTTAAAGCTGCAAGAATTTGAGCGCCGTAGCTGCGGTTAACGACACGACTATCAAGTAAAGCCACAATCCCTTGACTTTCTCGTACTGGAGCGATCGCCCGTTGTAATTCATTTAAAGCTGCTGGCAACAAGTATAAACGGAACCAATCTTGATGCGATCGCTTATAAAGAGCTACCCTACCAGCTACCAGGGGATTTTCCAAAGATGGTAAGGGCAACGTAGCAATGATTAACAGATGGGGTGCTGGCAAGACTCGTTGATGTTCTCGCCAAAATTCCCAACCGCTAATCAAAATACCATTTTCATCCAAACAAGTTTTTTCTACCTGCACCCGCGAACCAAACTCTGAGGCCAAAATCGTCGCCACTTGAGATTTGAGTGGTACATCTCCCACCAAGACAACCGTTAATCCTGGTGCTGTTGCACTTAGACAAACTAGTGTGCGGACTTTGTGAATAAATGCCGCTTGAAATTCTGGTGTGTTGGGTAGGGGCAACTTATAGGGTACATACAGTTGAATTGCTTCTGCTTGGCTCTCTGAGGAGAACTTCAGGCAAGTTAAATCGTCCAAACCCAAGCGCTGGCGGAAAAGGGGAGCCTCAGTTTCCGGTTCTATAGCGCTACCAATTAAAACAACTGGTTGTCGTTGCCAAATAGGTGAAAGTATTTCTCCTAATTCCATTGGGGCATAGTGCAAAGAAAATAAACCTTGTCGATGGGCAATAGTCGCCCAGAAGAGAGGAGGGGAAGCAGACGAGGAAAGATTTTCATCAAGGGTTTGAAATTGTTCCCAGAAATTTTTCCACTTATCTGGGAGGTTTGCTCGATCTAAAGCCAAATACAGGCGACTCAAAATTTCTATTTCTGGCTGGGAAATTAGATAGCACTGATATGGATTAGCAGGATGCTGAAAAAGTTCGTGTGTTAGTTGTATCCGTGCTTCACGAATTGTCTCAGCTTGGTTGGGACAAGCCAGCATAAGTTGATCCCAATCATCAGGTTGAATATCTTGGGTAAGTTGATGACGTACCCAATCTTCGAGATCGTCTACCCCATCAATAATTGTGGGAATGCCTTGGGGAAAGCGTGAGCCACCAGCCAATTGTCCTCTTAACCAAGCTTCTGGGGAGGTCAACAGTAGCCCTTGGAACTCAGCATCAGGCCAAGCATCACCTGTTCTAATCGATTTATTAGCTGGTAGCCACTGCTGTAGGCGGGGAATTTCCACCCGCAGCAGAAGTTGCTGCACTGTTTCTTGAGCAACAATAATTACAGGACCATGCCACATCAGGGCTGATGCTACGAAACTAGTACGATACCGCCCTTGATAGCCACTAACTGCCCCTACTTGAATTAGGGCGCTACGTCCCAGGCGCAAGGCGCGTGCTACCAACCGTGCCATCGTCAAATGATGGGGCCAGGAAGGGAACCCCGCTTGCGATCGCAAAAAGTTATGTAGTGACAAATGAACTTCTGCCTCAATCACACGCTTTCAATTCCATACAAAGTGACTTTTACGAACAAAGCCCCATTTCTATTATCTTGTCATTTGTCATTTGTCATTTGTCCTTTGCCATTGATCCAAAACTAATGACCAATACAACTCTTGAAGAGGCTGCACTTCTCTACAAGACGCTGCGCGAACGACTAAGCTCAGTACAAGTGACTAATGACTAACGACCAGTGACCAATTACCCAATACCCTAAATTATGCCAACTTACACAGGGATTTCCAGTGAAGCCTTTAGGCATCCACTAGATCGCCAAGCCGAGCAAGCTTTACGAAATTTACCAGGATTTGATTTAATCGCTCGTAAATTTGTGGAATTTATCTACGAACGCCCTCAATTAGTCTATCTAATGGGTAACACCATCCAAGTCGGGCCGCGTCAATATTCCACTATTTACCAGATGTTTCGGGAATGTGTCCGAGATTTGGACATTTACCCAGAACCAACACTGTTTGTCTCGCAAAATCCCCAAGCAAATAGCTATGCGCTGGGGCAAGAGAATCCTTACATAGTCATAAATACAGGGATACTAGACTTACTAGACGAAACCGAGATTCGGGCGGTGCTAGCCCATGAATTGGGGCATATTAAATGTGGTCATACTATTTTAATTCAAATGGCGATGTGGGCGATGAGTGCTGCTTCTGCCTTGGGAGAATTGACCTTTGGCATCGGTAATATTGTCACACAAGGCTTGATTTACGCCTTTTTTGAGTGGCGGCGCAAAGCGGAGTTATCGTCAGATCGCGCTGCACTACTAGTAATGGATGACTTGAATCCTGTAATGTCAACGATGATGAAACTTTCTGGCGGTAGTAACAAATATGCCAATGAATGTAGTTTACAAGAGTTTATCAAGCAGTCAGAAAATTATCAGGCATTGGATGAAGATGGACTGAATCAGATATATAAATTCTTGATTTACAATGGCGCTCAGGGTATGATGTTGAGTCATCCTTTCCCTGTTGAACGCTTACATTACTTACGATCGTGGGCAATATCCGAAGAATATCAGCAAATTCGCCGAGGAAATTATCAGCGATCGCCTGCTTCAGGATCGGTTAATGTTGCAGCAGAATCTTCCGAAAATCAAACAGAAAGTTTGCGCCGTCAAATTGAAGAATTACAACGAGAAATCGACAGAATCAGAAGGTCTGAGTAGTTTTTACTACTAAATAAAGATTAGTAGGGTGGAATGGTGCTTACTTAAAGTTGGATTTAGATCCCCGACTTCTTCGAGAAGCCAGGGATCTGCATTAACATATATCTTCTATGGGAAATAAAAATACTTAAGAGTTGAACCAAATAATTACTCCAGTTCCCAATACACAAATAATTCCCGCCAAGCCAGCTAAGGGTTTTTTATTTTTACCTGTGAACCAGTCAGAGACTTTACCTGTGTAAGTAATTAGTTCTGCTGTATCTATGGTAGCGATCGCCCATACCCATCCCGCGTGCAATCCCCAAGCTAAACCCAAATTACCACTTGTAGCAAAGCGTGCTAACACCAGCACCATTCCCATCAGCCACAATCCAGGGAGTTGGGGTACAGTTTTGCTTTGCTCCCAAACCAGGTGTAACAAGGCAAAAATCAAGCTAGAAATGGCTGCTGCTACCCAAACTGGGTAATCTTGCACTAATTCTGTGAACAGGAAACCGCGAAAAACTAACTCTTCTATCCCACCGACTAACAACGCTATCAAGAAAATCGGTAGCAATATGGGTAGTAGTAACTTGAAATTAGACTTTTCAAAAGAACACCAACCTAACCAGAATTGCCCACCAAATACAATAGCTAGACTCAGCACTCCCAAACTAAAACCTAGTGCTAAAGAACTAAGAGTTGAAAGATTGCCAACAAAGCCATAATCTGAAAAAGATTTATTAGTCAACCAAACAACTCCCCAGAGGATCAGGGGAGCTAATAGGTAAAGTGACACCAATAACGGCATTTTTTGCTCTGGCTGTAAAGGTTTAGGAGGTTGCCAATTAAGCAATATTGCTGATATTGTTGCTACCGGCAACCAGCAAACTATCCAGCAAGCAAAAAATGCCGTCACTATAACTAGTGGCGGTGCATTTTCTCTAAACGCCAGTAAGACGTTGACTGAAGACTCAAAGAAAGTTATCAAAATAAACAAAAAAAACACGATAGACTTCTTGCATTATAGATTTCTTGCTGATTAATCAAGACTCTATTAAATTTGGTGACTTCTGCAAGGGGCCTAATCGTATTTTTTACCTGGCTACCAGTTTGCTGTCGGGGTAAAGACAAGTGATCATCACCTGAAACTTATCCCTACCATCAGCAAATTTACTCTTCGTCTTCTAAATCTTCGTCTGATTCGTCAGAATCTATATCTTGTGAGGTTAGTTTTTTATCGCTTTCACCTAGTTGAATCAGGTGAATATGTTTGTATCCCAGCCTAATTTCAAACTCATCTCCAGCCTTCAAGCCCATTGCTTTGGTGTATGTAGCACCAATTACAATCTGACCATTTTGATGGACACTAACCCGATATGTCGGTTCACGACCACGACCATCTTTAGGTGCTTCTGGACTTAGAGGAATTCCCCTAGCAGATAGCAAAGCGTCATAAAAATCGGTGAGATTGACACGAACTTGGTTATTCTTTGTAACAGTGTAATAGCCGCACTGTTTAGCTCTTTCTCGGCGTGGTAATGTGGAAAGTTCTTTTACTTTAGCAAGTAGTGCTTTTCCAGTTAATGGCGCGGTTGCAGTTTCAGTCATTATGCTCAAATTTTCCTTACTCTCTCCAAACTGATAAACAATGTAGTCTCATGCCAGCATTTAATTTTTTAGCATTTGCATAGAGCTACTGAAGACCCTAATGTAACGGGTGAATTGCTGCCGATAGGAGCCAAAAGCACTTCTATATATGGTTGTCCACAACCAACTAGAGGCCATAGTTGCCACAGACATTAATTTTGGCGATGTTACGGCACTTTTAACCATTATTCGCCATCAGAAAGAAAACTATTTTCTCCTTTGGCGCTACTGTAGCGGTGTAACTTTCAGCCACCTTTACAAATGGGGTTAGGTTCTACTGCAAATAAGTTGTAGACCCAAATAATTGCAGGTTTTTCACTTTCAGTGCTTGCCTTTCTTGCCAATGAGCAAGTAGAGTTTTCTCCACTCGTCGTCTCAAGCTTAGGACAGCATAGTATTTCAATAGAGTCCTACGGGCATACACCCTTTTGTCCTACCAGTAGAGACGCGAATTTTCTTGTCTCTACATTACGAATCAACAAAGCAGTATTAACCGCGCTGATACGGCTATTGATTCTGGTTTTGCTACTTCGTAATTTTATATTAAATACTAGCATGGACTAATAATAGCAAAATAGTTGTTTAATTTTGAATTAAAGTTGCTGGTAAATTTTTATTTAATTTCCTGGACTTAAAGAAGAAAAAAGCAGTGACGATTTTCTTAACCCTTTATTGCAAGCACAAGCATTGCTATCTGGCTTTTATAAAAATTTATATAATTGAGATGAGCAATTTTGACCAATGAGTTCAATCCCATATTTTCTTGATTAAGAGCAAGCCAAAAAGCAAAAAGTCTCGCACCTCCGGGTTTGGCGGTGTTCTAACTTTTCTTTGAAAGTGGTGAGGATTTTTCCTCGGTTTATTATCTTCAGGTCAAAAGCGGCCAGAAGATTTTGCACGTCTGTCTATGGGAAGAACAAATCTCTTAACATCTGCTTAGTGCTTGATTGCCACTACTATATATTAAACATGGGCTTTCACACTTCTATATAATCAAAAAATTCCGTCAAGTGGTAGCGAAGGTGGAATTTTACTGTCAGGACTGCTTGACTCAAGTTGATATCAAGACATGTTGCTAATTTCACATGCATTTCATTTGGATACGATCGCTAGATCAAAGATCAACTTAAGTTACTTTTTAAGCAAACCCTCTTTCCTTTACATTCCTAAACAGGTAAATTAAATGCAAAGCTGCAATTACATTTTTGGCGTTTTAACTCAGAATTTGACAAAAATCTTGCCTACAACGCTACTACAAGTAAAATTTTAATAGTTATCCTTAAACTAGAATCAGTCGCCCTTTAATCGTCAGCCTATTAACACTAGGGTTTGAATTAAAGGCGAAAAAGTATAACTCACTTTTCGCAACTACCTGCTTTGACTCATGATTGTTGAGGCTGGTGAAGTAATTTTAAAATTTTGGTTAGTAGTTATGGAAGTTATTTTTAAGGTCATTCGACAGCAACAAAATTCCTCCCCTGTTGTGCAAACCTACCTTGTGGAGGCCGAACCAGGTTATACAATCTTGGATTGCCTCAATCATATTAAGTGGGAGCAAGATGGAACTTTGGCATTTCGCAAAAATTGCCGCAATACTATTTGTGGTAGCTGTGCTATGCGAATTAATGGGCGTTCGGCTTTAGCTTGTAAAGAAAATGTTGGGAGTGAACTTGCCAGATTACAACAAATACCATCATCTGAAAGTAAAGTAAATGCTATTGGTGAAATCACGATCGCACCTCTTGGCAATATGCCTGTGATTAAAGATTTGGTTGTAGATATGAGCAGCTTTTGGAATAATCTAGAGGCAGTTGCCCCTTATGTGAGTACGGCAGCACGACAAGTACCAGAAAGAGAGTTTTTGCAAACACCACAAGAGCGATCGCGCCTCGATCAAACTGGTAACTGTATTATGTGCGGTGCTTGTTACTCTGAATGCAACGCTCGTGAAGTTAATCCAGACTTTGTAGGTCCCCATGCCCTTGCCAAAGCTTACCGAATGGTAGCAGACTCCCGTGACAGCGATACTGAAAATCGTTTAGCAAGCTATAACGAAGGTACTAAAGGCGTATGGGGTTGCACCCGGTGTTTGTACTGCGATTCTGTTTGTCCAATGGAAGTTGCACCATTAGAACAAATTACCAAAGTTAAACAAGAAATTCTCACTCAGAAACAAGGCAGTGATAGTCGCTCAATTCGTCACCGGAAAGTATTGGTGGATTTAGTTAAAGAAGGTGGTTGGATTGATGAACGTCAATTTGGTTTACAAGTAGTCGGTAATTATTTTCAGGATTTAAAAGGATTACTCAGTCTTGCACCCCTCGGTTTGCGGATGATCCTCCGGGGTAAGTTTCCCCTATCATTTGAAGCTTCTGAGGGTACGGAACAAGTGCGATCGCTCATTGAATCTGTGCAACAAGTAGAAAACAAAAGTTAGAGGTGAGGAGTGAGGAGTTAAAATTCCTCACTCCTAACTCTTAACTTCTAACTGTTATTCAACGTGGTTCTTGAGGTATATTCAACGGCTGTCCAAAACGGTCATATACTAAAACATCCCACTGACCATTGTTACTAGATTCAAAAGCAATCCTGCTACCATCAGCGCTAATTGTAGGATTGCGGACTTCCGCTTGCAGGTTATTAGTCAAATTCCGTAATTGGCGTGTTTCTCGATCGTAGAGAAAAATAGCCGATCGCCCCTGACGGCTAGCCGCAAATACAATATAACGACCATCTTGTGAAACACTAGGATGATTTGCGATCGCATCAAAGGAGTTTAAACCTGGCAAATCAACCAAATCACGAGTTACCGTATCAAACATATAAACATCTTGGCTACCCCGTCGGTCAGTAATAAAAACAATGTATCTCCCAGAAATTTGGGGGTTTAATTCCGACGCTAAACTATTGAGACTACGACCCCCCGGATCAAACGGATAACTCAAAAGGCGAGGGTAGCCAAAACACCCAGTCAATAAACTTAAACAAAAAAATACAGGTATAAAAAAAACACGTTTCATATAATTAGTCATTAGTTATTAGTCAATAGTCTCACAACTCCTAACTCCTAACTCCTAACTCCTACGGAGGTGAACCGACGGTTGCACCATTGGGAATATCTAACTCAATATTTGGCCCCCGGTCTAAGACTTCAATATCCCACTGACCACGAGTGGCAGTTTCAAAAACAACATAACGTCCATCTGGGCTAATATTTGGTTTTCTAACCCAGCCACGATAAATTGGTGTGACGATTTGCGACTGTTGCGTAGCGCGATCGTAAAGCGCCACTACTGGTCTACCTTGATCACTAGTAAGATAAGAAATATAACGCCCGGTGTAGCTCAAACTAGGACTTTCGGCAATTGTCTCTTGTCGGTTTATCCCCGGTGTGCCAATAAACACTTGCCTCTCCAAATCGTACATTAGTAGCTGCTGATTACCATTGCGATTAGATACAAACGCTAAAAAGCGCCCATTTCCACTCAAAGCAGGTTGCTCCTCAGTGTAGCGACTGTTAACAGAAGTAGGTCCTATGGGAATATCGTTAGAACCACAAGATACAAGCAAACTTGTTAAACCAAAAACCAGGCTCCAATGAATTGGTCTTTGGAGCCAAAATGCAGGCGTAAATTTTTCCACCTCAACTGTTTTCCGTCGCCTTTAAACCTACTTGCACGCCAACTGTTTTAAACATCGTCATCAAAATCGGTCAAATTATCTGGCCCCTCATTTGGTTTTTCAATTGGGTTGTATGGCACATAATCAGTTGGGATCGCATCATCATCTTCGCGCGGTCTTCGAGAAGTTGAGTCAGTGGGCGGACGACGCCTTCTCGGTCTAGGAGAAACATCATCTTCACGACTTTCGGGACGCTGTGACCCATTATTACTACGGCGAGAAGGTTTTCTAACTTCCCCACCTGAACTTTCCCAATCATTAACTTGCCTAGATGAAGAACCCCAATTTTCATCTTCAGAGCTTTCAGAAGGGCGATTCAAGGGACGCCCAGAAGTCCGCCGACGCGTTCTATCAGATGGAGCCTGTTTTTCACTACTGCTGCTGTTGCGGCGTTCTGTACGACGGGGGGGTTGTTCCTGATAGTAGTCATCACGAGTTGAAATCTCATCCCTGCTACCGCGAATCCGGGCACGCACTGGGCGTTCTTCCTCGTCTTCATAAGGCAATGGATCTAAGTCTGCCTCCATCTCAGCCTGATATTTGCTGCGATTATTGTACGAATAGCGATCGCTAACCGGTCGATCTTCGTCCACAATCGGAGTGTTGCGCTTTGCTTGCTGGGTAGCTATACTCCGCAGACGAATACTTTCAACTGCAAAAAACACTGTTGTACCAACTAAAAGCAATTGACCAAATTGTAAAATCGGGTCAAGCCGCCATCCTTGAAAGACAAGAATGAAGCCGCAAAGCAAGCCGACTGCTGCAAAAAAGATATCTTGATCCCGTGACAATTCTGGGCGCACAGTGCGGAGAAAATACAGTGCTGCCCCAGCCACAGCCAGGAAAATTCCTAGAATACTGGCTGAGTTTGCCCCAAAATTTACCTGAGCCAGAAAACTGGCTGAGTTCAGCCCAAAATTTATCATTGCTGTTTTCCCAATATCACATCTATGTTAGCGAGTCACAATTAAAATCACTACTCTAATTAGTCACAATATATTGAAGCTTCAAAGCCTCTGGCAAAGAAGCTCTGAAGCTATTCACCTAAAAGTAAAAACGTCTATGTCTATCATCTACAACTGCCACCAGCCACAGAAATTGCTGCTTTTAGTGCAATTAAGTAGATAGCTGACAGACAATCGATTATGAGAGTTAATTTAACTCTCATAAGCATTATGAACGCTGTATTTTATCTTTTTGGCTAATGAAAACTAGACCAACTGTAACGGGTATTACAACAATTGCTGTACCCCATAGCAGACTCCAAAGAAAATTTGCTAAAGAAGGCGTCATACTTCTCAACCTTTTTTTACACACTTCATCCTAATTTTAATAGTGTATTACTTTCTTGAGAAGCCTCTAACTCTGAAGTGCCAAACTTGGTAACTGCTTTCACCAGTTATTGAGTTAACCCCGTGGGCGAGTTCGCTTTTCTATTTCAGAAAGAAGTGACAGCATTTGGTTAAAATAATAATCAGAGTGCTTTACAAAGCTTAAAACTTTTTAGCGATGTCTACGACGGGCTATGACGCTCGCGGACTCGCTAACGCTTCTCTACGAGACGCTACGCGAACGCTATCGGCGTCGCAAAGCACAGTGAGCCAGCCTGGTCTTCTCCCAAAGGGAGAGGCTAGTGTCAACGGGGTTTCCCCATAAGCGACTGGGAAACCCGAAGGGCTTACTGTTGCCTACGTTTTTTCTCTTTACAGATAGATAGTACCTGAAACCGATGACTGGTGTTAACCTGACTACTTGGATTCTTGGCCCTGTGTTAGGGGTGATGACATTCTTATTTATATTTCGTATTATTCTCACTTGGTATCCGCAAGTGGATCTGAATCGTTTGCCCTTTAATTTAATCGCTTGGCCCACTGAGCCATTTTTAATCCCATTGCGCAAGTTGGTGCAACCTATAGGTGGGGTAGATATTACACCTATTATTTGGGTTGGTATCTTCAGCCTGCTACGAGAAATCCTACTAGGTCAACAAGGATTGCTGACTATGCTATCTCGTGTAAATTAGGGATAGGGCATTGGGAAGAGGACAAGGGGACAAGGAGAATTGGGGACAAGGGGAAAAACTTGTTGGGAGTTCTTACTCAAGTCCCCTTGTCATCTTGTCTCCCCTGCTCTTCACTCCCCTAAGCGTTCATTTCCTGCACAAAATTTGTATAGACGTTACCCTGTAAAAACTGTGGAGTTTCCATAATTTTTTGATGAAACCCGATTGTAGTAGGTAGTCCAGTTATTGCACATTCCCGCAGTGCGCGTTTCATACGGTTAATAGCAGTGGGTCGGTCTGGCGCCCAAACAATTAACTTGCCGATTAAGGAATCGTAATAGGGTGGGATTTGGTAATCTGTGTAAACGTGCGAATCAATCCGCACACCAGGCCCTCCGGGAGGCAGATAGCTACTAATCCGTCCAGGAGAAGGGCGAAAGTCATGGTCGGGATCTTCAGCATTGATTCGGCATTCGATCGCATGACCTCGTAATACTACTTGCTCTTGGGTAAGCTTGAGTCTTTCACCTTGAGCAATGCGGATTTGTTCGGCAACTAAGTCTATCCCAGTAATCATCTCTGTTACAGGATGTTCTACTTGAATCCGGGTGTTCATTTCCATAAAGTAGAATTTACCGGATCTATCCAAGAGAAACTCAATAGTACCCGCCCCACTGTAGTTAATGAATTGGGCAGCTTTGACAGCAGCTTGTCCCATTTTCTCACGTAGGTCTTGGTCGAGAGCCGGACTAGGAGCTTCTTCTAACAGCTTTTGATTCCGGCGCTGAATTGAGCAATCCCTTTCACCCAAGTGGATGACATTACCGTAGTTATCCGCCAAAATTTGAAATTCGATGTGGCGGGGACGTTCAATAAATTTTTCTATGTAAACGCCAGAATTCCCAAAAGCTGCTCCTGCTTCGCCTTGGGCCGCGAGAAAAAGTTTAACAAATTCGTCTTCAGAACGAACTAGGCGCATACCCCTTCCACCGCCACCTGCTGTAGCTTTGATCATCACTGGATAGCCCATATCCTTGGCGAATCCTAATCCTTCTTGCTCGGATTCTACCAATCCCTCACTACCTGGTACCGTCGGTACTCCAGCTTTTTGCATGGTTTCTTTTGCAGTGGATTTATCGCCCATCCGTCTCATAGCTTCTGGAGTTGGGCCGATAAAAGCAATATGATGGTCGGCACAGATTTCCGCAAACCGGGCATTTTCTGCCAAAAAACCATAACCTGGATGAATAGCAGTAGCATTGCGCGTCAGTGCAGCAGCAATAATATTGGGAATATTCAAATAACTTTTACCGCTAGCAGGTTCACCAATGCAAACTGCTTCATCAGCAAGTTGGACGTGGAGAGCATTACGGTCAACGGTGGAGTGAACCGCAACTGTGGCAATTCCCATTTCTTCACAGGCGCGGAGAATGCGAAGGGCGATTTCTCCCCGATTGGCAATTAATATTTTGTCAAACTTCATTTTTTAGTTTCGATATCATTACCAGTAGATTGACATTTTCTCTGATCCAACTTGAAACAATGCTTCCACATTATTTCAAATTATCGCAGGAGATTCGCCACCCTGATTCTAAGCAAACTTGCATATTGCAAGCTTGCTGCCTCTACGGGTCTTCCTACACTAACAACATTGCTGCTGTAAGTCTTGGCTAGACTACCAAGCTGGGCTTTTGCGCGTACCCCTACAGGGAAGTAAGCTACGCGTAGCGTCTCGTAAAGAAGCGGTAGCGAGTCTTCTCCCAGAGGGAGACGCCAAGGGCAATAGCGCAGCGTTAGCGAGTCATCAAGCGTCACGAACCGTCATAGCCCGTCGTAGACATCGCCTACCGCAGACGGATACGCCATTGCACCCTGCCGAACACAGTAGCTCTACCCTTTTCAATATCACTTGTACATCTGCTAAATTTCTGTCAGTCTGATACCGCCTTGAGAAAATTTATATTTTTGAGCAACTGAATTTAGATATCACCTTACTATAATTATTTTCTTATGCTATAGTCTATATTTAGACAAACCATGCGGATGTGGCGGAATTGGTATACGCGCACGCTTGAGGTGCGTGTGGCTTTGCCTTGCGAGTTCGAGTCTCGCCATCCGCATTTTTGCTTGTTTAAGCATAGGGTCAATAGTCTAAGGTCAAAAAACCTTAGACTATTGACCCTTAAATATTAAGTTTGTAGTAAAGACTTTAGTCTTTTTCGGAACCACTCAGTGCTTACTACATATTAAGCATTGTCTTGTCAAAGTACTAGTTTTTTATGCTTTTATAGAAATAGGTGAAGTTTTGTAAAAAGCATTGACTATTTTTTTTACGCCGACAAACAACCTAACACTGCCACCAGCTTGGCATCGCCTCACTCCGATTTGGCAAGGAGGGGAGGAAATAATTCAACAAAGTTTACCTCACACTCAGCTAGCACCAGCATGGCAGCTAATGCTTTTGGGTGACGGCTCTCCAACACGTCACTTAGAATTGCTCACAGGTGAGCCTGTAGAGGTAGATGTTATTGATATGTCATTGATTGGCATCGACTTGGATGCTGCTCCTGAGTTAATTCAAGCTGTCCCAGAACCGCGATTACGGCGACAAGTATGGCTGCGTACCGCTTCTGGTCAAAGATTAGCCTATGCTACTTCGTGGTGGGAAGCCAGTCATGTCGATGAGTATTTACAAAACCGTTCATTACCAATTTGGGCAAGTTTAGCTCGTCTTCGCACAGAGTTGTATCGGGATGTTCGAGGGATTTACTATGGTGACTCATTGGCACTAGAGTCCGGTTTTGGTCTAACTGGGCCTTTTTGGGGTCGCCACTACTTGTTTTGGCATCATGGGCAGCCACTGACATTAATTTATGAAGTTTTTTCACCTTATTTAACCAAATATTTGGGACCTATGCACTTGAGTGCTGTTAATGCCGAGGCATAGTATTATTTAAAAGTTTTTTATTTTTTACAGTGCGCCCCAGAGTATGGGAATTTTACACTAATGACTTTGAAGACAGATAATCTATGTAAAATACCTGGTACTGAATTAACCTTGCCTAGATCAAGTCAATACTACAGATGGAAGCTATGTAAATAGAAGGTAGTTTGGATTACAGATTACTTGCAGCTTTTTCAAGTTAGTTATATCCTCAAAGTGCTTGAAATGAAGGATGTTAACTTTTGGAGACTTTCCGAAACAGACAGCCGTTAAAAGGAATGTCCTGCGAAATTCAACAAAGCGTGTTAAAAAAGGTAACTAACCATTAGAACACCGCTTTTAAACAGTAGAGAAGGTTGATTAGAGAAATATCATCAATGTCTACAAGTGGAGAAATTTATGAAATTAACTGCCTTAGATCGCAAAAAACTTTTTGGTTGACTTAACCAGTTCAGCAAGTAATGAGTTTGGAAATATGAGGTATAGGTTTCAATGGCACCGCCTCTTGTGTCTGTTCCGATGAAGAAAAATAAGAAACCGTCTTTGGTGCTGACGCTCTCGGCTACTGGGTTATTGATTGGTGCGGGGAGTGTAGCTTACTGGTTGTTAGCTCAGAGACAAATATCTTCTACCGATTTGCTAGTAGGTGCAAATATTATTCCTGGTGATGCCCTGTTTGCGGTTTCCTTAACAACAGATCCCCAGCAGTGGCAGAAATTGCGGCAGTTTGGGACAAAAGAAACCCAAACAGAACTGGACAAAAATTTAGTCCAGTTACGCGATCGCTTTCTGACTAATAATGGTTACGACTTCCAGAAAGATATCGCTCCTTGGGTAGGCGATGACGTGACGATCGCAATTCTTGCCCCAGCAACAGGGAATAAACCTGCACCCAAACCAGTTACCACCAATGAAAATGCTGCTAGCGATCAGCAATCAATGGTAATGGTATTGCCAGTAAAAAATTCAGAAATCGCTAAAAGCATTTTGGCACAACCCAAAACTCTTAAACAAGCCAAATGGGTTGACCGTATTTATCAAGGGATCGCCATTAAACAAAGTGAGGCACAAGCAGGGCAAAACTTCTCGGCTGCATTACTAGATGGGCGTTTTTTAGTCATAACTGATAGTCCCAAAGCCACAGAACGAGCGATCGACGCCTACAAAAATAAAACATCCCTAGTCACAACAGGCGGCTTTGCTGAAAATTTCCCGAAAATTGCCAATTACCAACCCTTTGCTCAGTTTTATATCAATGTGCCGACAGCAGCGAAAATAGCCGCAGCTTCTCCAAACCGCCCTTTACCTGCTCAAGTTCTGGCTCAACTGCAAAATAACCAAGGTTTAGCAGGGACAATAACCTTAGAGTCAGAAGGAATCCGCTTCAAGGGCGTTTCTTGGTTAAATCCTAATAGTCAACGTGTGCTGGTGGTGGAAAACAAAGCTGGGAAAATGCAAAGCCGCATACCAGCGGAAACCCTAATGATGCTTACTGGTGGTAACTTACAGAGATTGTGGAGAGACTATGTTTTAACATCTCAGGGAAATCCTTTATCACCGATCGCACCAGAACAGATTAGAGGTGGTATAAAATCTCTTACCGATCTCGATTTAGATAAGGATTTGCTTAGTTGGATGAAAGGGGAGTTTTCGTTATCAGTAATCCCTGCTACTCCAAAAGAAGGTTCACCAAATGATTTTCGTGCGGGTTTGTTGTTCATGGTACAGACAAGCGATGCCTATAGTGGGCAAAGCCTACGCAAATCAGCCGAAGCATCCATCAGTCAACTGGATGAAGTGATGAAAAATCAATACCAGTTCCAAGTACAACCGGGGAAAGTCGCAGGTCAACCCGTTGTTAACTGGATATCACCTTATGGTACATTAACTGCCACCCACGGTTGGTTAGATGAAGATGTCGCCTTTCTGGTAGTGGGTGCTCCGATCGCGGATAAAATTGTTCCCAAACCTAACTACACACTAGCTGGCACTCTTCCCTTCCAACAAACAGTTCCTACAGAACCCAATCCGACAAATGGTCAATTTTTCCTGGATGTGGAACGAACTGTGAAAAATTTCCCTTTACCAACTCTAATTCCCAATCAACAAACTTTGCTAGATGCAACGCGCTCAATTGGGATGACATCTGCTGTCAGCGATAATCGCAGTAACCGTTACGATATTTTTATCGAACTTAAAAAAGTTACTAACGCGACTACATTGCCTAGTCCAGAAGGGAGTAAGAGTAACTCTGTTAGATAGAGAGTGGGGAATGGGGAGTGGGGAGAATCAGGGAGATGGGGGAGAAGAATTAATAATCAATGCCCCATGCCCAATCTCCAATGCCCCATTCCTGATTCCCCTCTAAACATATAGGATCAAAACAGTCAGAATCGATATTTTAAATCATCCACGGAGAGAACACTTTATGAATTTGGTTGTACTCCAGAACTGGCTGGACAATGCGTCCTTTGCCATATTATTCCTGACAATGCTGGTGTATTGGGGAGGAGCGGCTTTTCCGAATCTGCCTTATCTAGCCGCTTTGGGGACAGCTGGGATGGCGATCGCAAATTTGTGTATAGCTACTCTACTAGGGTCACGATGGATCGAAGCTGGTTACTTTCCCTTAAGTAATCTCTATGAATCTCTGTTTTTCTTAACTTGGGGAATTACCGCCGTTCATCTGATTGCCGAAAATAGTAGCCGTAGCCGTTTAGTAGGAGTTGCGACAGCTCCGGTGGCAATGGCGATCGCAGCTTTTGCTACTATGACACTACCATCCCAGATGCAAGCGTCAGAACCCTTAGTACCTGCCTTGAAGTCAAATTGGCTGATGATGCATGTCAGCGTCATGATGTTGAGTTATTCTGCTTTGATGGTGGGTTCGTTATTAGCGATCGCTTTCTTAATTGTCACTCGCGGTCAAAATATTCAACTACAAGGCAGTTCTGTTGGTACTGGTGGCTATCGCAGCAACGGCTACCGCTTACACAAAGCCACTGAACTAACTTCTCAACCACCAACCCCTGCTGTCGAAAATAACGGCTTTGCCCGTTTTGAACCTAGTAGCAACGGCAACGGTAACGGTAACACTGCTGTTTTGAATTTAGTAACTACCCCTGAATCTCAAGCCGTAGCATCTGCTGAACCTCTTTCACCCCAGCGTCTTAGCCTTGCCGAAACCCTCGACAACATCAGCTATCGCATCATCGGACTAGGATTTCCTCTGCTGACAATTGGCATTATTGCCGGTGGCGTTTGGGCTAACGAAGCCTGGGGTTCCTACTGGAGTTGGGACCCGAAAGAAACTTGGGCGTTAATCACCTGGTTAGTGTTCGCTGCCTACCTTCACGCCAGAATTACTCGCGGTTGGCAAGGGCGTCGTCCCGCAATTTTAGCCGCCACTGGCTTGCTTGTGGTTTGGGTTTGCTATCTCGGTGTAAATCTTTTAGGTAAAGGTTTGCATTCTTACGGTTGGTTTTTCTAAGAACCGTTTAAATAAAACTACCTCACCCGCGCTACCGCGCACCCTACAGTGTACACACAAGTCTGAAATAGCTGATTAACCAAGGTTTTACCCCACCCTAACCCTCCCCGATATATTGGGGAGGGAACCGACGTTTAGTTCAGAGCAGGCGACCGATCTGTTTCTAAACCGATTCCCAGACTGACTTCGTTAAAACTGTCAAAGCAACTTAAAACTGCTCAGGCAATATTACCTGATGCATCGCTTTGAAGCATTGATTTCCCTGCAAAACCGGAAAGTTGCTTTAAGGTTTCGCTTTAAGCTGCCCCAGGAAAAGGATGAGTACGGCAATAGTAACGTGTATCTCGACCAATACAGTGGTAAGGTTTTGCGCTTCAATAATGCGCTGAAGTCGTCGTTGGGCGATCGCGTCCTCAACTCCTTTACTCCTCTGCATTACGGCACTTTTTTGGGACTTACATCCCGCATACTCTATGTATTTGTCGGACTTACACCGTTGATTTTGTTCATTACTGGTTTTGTAATGTGGCGAAATCTACTACAGGATTTATTAAACGCTCCGTTTTAAAATAATTACAACAAAAAAGCGCCCCCCATTTCTGGAGGGCGCTTTTTATTTAGCTAATACTGAAGTATTAACCGTTGATAGCAGGAGCAGTCATTGCTACAGGAGCAACTTCACCAGCAGCCAAATCGAGTGGGAAGTTGTGAGCGTTACGCTCGTGCATTACTTCCATACCCAAGTTAGCGCGGTTGATTACGTCTGCCCAGGTGCTGATGACGCGACCTTGGGAGTCAATGATTGACTGGTTGAAGTTGAAACCATTCAGGTTGAATGCCATCGTGCTGATACCTAAAGCGGTAAACCAGATACCAATGACAGGCCAAGCTGCGAGCAAGAAGTGCAATTGACGGCTGTTTTGAAATGATGCGTATTGGAAAATTAAACGACCGAAGTAGCCGTGGGCTGCAACGATGTTATAGGTTTCTTCTTCTTGTCCGAACTTGTAACCATAGTTCAGAGATTCAACTTCGGTTGTTTCACGAACTAAGGAAGAAGTTACCAAGGAACCGTGCATTGCAGAGAACAATGAACCACCGAATACACCAGCCACACCTAACATGTGGAAGGGGTGCATCAAGATGTTATGTTCTGCTTGGAACACAATCATGAAGTTGAAGGTTCCAGAGATACCCAAAGGCATACCATCAGAGAAAGAACCTTGACCGATGGGGTAGATCAAGAATACTGCACAAGCAGAAGCCAAAGGTGCGCTGTAAGCTACGCAGATCCAAGGACGCATACCTAAGCGGTAAGAAAGTTCCCACTGACGACCAAGGTAGGCAGCGCAACCGATCAAGAAGTGGAAAACTACCAACTGGTAAGGGCCGCCATTGTACAACCACTCATCAAGAGAAGCTGCTTCCCAGATTGGGTAGAAGTGCAAGCCGATGGCGTTTGAAGAAGGAACAACTGCACCAGAAATGATGTTGTTTCCGTAGATCAAAGAACCTGCAACTGGTTCGCGGATACCATCGATGTCCACTGGAGGAGCAGCGATGAAAGCAATTACGAAGCAGGTTGTAGCAGCTAGTAGGGTTGGGATCATTAGTACACCAAACCAACCGATGTATATACGGTTATCGGTGCTGGTGATCCACTCGCAGAAGCGATCCCATACGCTAGCGCCAGAGCGCCGTTGTAAGGTTGTGGTCATTGTTTTATAAGTGCTATGGGTTGTTAAATATGGAACAAACGGTTTTATTTTCGCCTGTTGAAATATAGTCTACATGAATTTACTTGGACGCGAACTGTGACTTAATATTCTGTAATCTAATTCTTGAACAAGCTCATCGAACTGTAAAGTTTTCCTACTATTAACATATAGTCATCAAAGTAATGGATTGAGGCTTTTTAAGCCATTTCAACACTAAACTAGCTATCACTTTCAATGACGCGATCGCCTAGTTACTTTCCTTTACACTTCTTTACAATTAGCCAATGAGAAACATTTTAAGTTTTGTCGATTTGCAACGAGATAATAAGTTCTATGTTGTCTGATGGTTCAGTTAAAAGTCAAAGTAGATGTAGGGCAAACTGCCTTCTGGAGCTAATAACCAAACAGCGTAAAAACATAGGGGGACGAAGACAAGCTTAAGGGGCCAGTTAAACTCTAACTTCAGCATTCGATTGAATGCATAGACTACAGCCATAAGGGCAGCTAAACCTAGAAGTACCCAAGCGAGTTGGGATTGGCTCATATTTAAGGCTTCTACATAGACCTTTTCAGCAAACTGGGCGTCAGCCGGATAACCCCAAAGATGCCGAATTACCAAAGAAGAGTCTTGGAGATTAGGTAGACGGAACCAAATCCAAGAGGTAAAAACCATCAGTTGAGTTAAGAACCAAGCGACAAAGATACCCAGAGGATTTTGCCAGAATTGTTCTAGATTTTCAAAGCGATCGCTTATAGAATCTGTAAGTCGATGAACCACCAAAGCTAATCCGTGGAGTATACCCCAAACGACATAACCTAAAGCAGCACCGTGCCAGATACCAGCAATTAGCATCACAATAAATAAATTCCAGCAGGTACGGACTAAACCCCGACGGGAACCACCCAAGGGAAAGTAGACATAGTTACGTAGCCAATCTCCTAGAGTGATATGCCAGCGCCGCCAAAATTCGGAAATATTGGTGCTGAAATAAGGAAAGTCGAAATTTTCAGGTAGAACCAAGCCAAAAAGCATAGCACTACCACGGGCAATGTCTACGTAACCGTTGAAATCTAGATATAACTGCAAGCCATAAGCGAATGTAGCTAACCACAGATCGGTACTACCCGCCCGTTGCAAATTACCGAAACATAAATCGACGAAAATTCCCAAGTGGTCTGCAAAAATACCTTTTTTAACTGCACCCCTAGCAATCAACCACAACGCTTCAGCTACTCTATTAGTACTGGCTAATTGTAGTGTATTAAATTGATTCGCTAAGTTGTGATAGCGCGTAATCGGCCCTGAAATCAGTTTGGCGAAGAATAATTTGTATGTAGCAAATTTGAGAAAATTATCAGTAGCCGGGGCACCGCGATAGACATCTATTAAATAAGCAATACATTCAAAGGTGAAAAATGAAATTCCCAAGGGTGCAATTAATTTAAAAGAGCTATCTGGTGAGTTTGTTTGGACATGAAAAACAAACTTGAATAAAGGGGTAAAATACTTAAAAGCTAATAACAGTAAAACATTTAGAACTATACCTACCCACAAAACCTTTAGACGGCGGCGATTCCAATCAACTTGAGCAAATTGCCACTCTTCATTAGAAATTTGCAAGTCAAGAGAATGTTTTCCTGGTGATGTGTTGTTACCAAGTTCCAGCCCTATACGGAAATTTATAAACGTCAATGCTAATAGTAATGGTATGTATTGAATGTGCAAAGATGCATAGAAAACCAAACTAGCAATTAGCAGCGTCCATAATCGCAATTTATGTTGTGCTAAAGACCAGTAAATTCCTAACACACTCAACAGGAACAGCCCATAGAAAATTGATATAAAGTTCATTTTTTAGTCATTAGTCATTTGTCATTGGGAATGGGGCATTGGTCATTAATCAATAATTATTCTTTCCCTTCTTCCTTATCCGATTCCTTACTCCCACTCCCTACTTCACTGGCCAAGGAATCATCGGATCGTTAGCTAGCTTTTTCGAGACTTCGTATGCACCAAAGCGGTTGAGGTGGCTAGGATCAGAAAAGTAATCATTTACTTTTGTCCACTGTTGGCTCAAATCACGATAAATAAAGTTGGGATTAGTAGCCAAACGCAACATATATTGCTGAAATTGTTGCTCATATTGTTTACGTACTGGATCTAAATAATCTCCCGTCAGAGGCATGTTGAGAAATACTAAAGAAATTTTCTGAGACTGGGTAAACTGAAGCACTTCTTGAAAAGCAGTATCTTGCTGTCCTTCTACTTGGAAAGATTTATAGTCGTTGTCATAATTTCCGGTAACTCTAGAATGTTTTTGATAGTATCTCGCAGGATTAAAGCGAATAGACAAGGGTAGAAAACCATCAAAGTCAACCGCTTGCTGGGAAATACTTTCATCTGAAGTACCGTCTGTCAACTGTTTTTGTGATGCAACTGTCTGATTATTACCAAATAAGAGCAATTGTTTTTGTAGTAAACTTTTAATTTGGTCGCGGTTTTGATAGCTAGCAGAAACAGATGCTAAAGCCTGATTTAACGATTGATTGACAGCTTGATAAGTACTAATCTCCTGTTTTTCTTCGTTTGTTTTTTCTTCTTCTCCCGAATTTACCGTATTTTCTGGCAAATCATTGCTACTTGCCGTTGTTGGTGTTTTTTGGAATGCTTGTTTATAACCAGCTGATGCAGCGAGCGATTTAAAAGTAATATCGTCGCGCCCACCGTTGAAAGCACGCGCACCATCTGCCCAGATAATTATTTTGGGTAGTTCTGATGGTTCCAAAACGTGACGAATCACAAAGTCTACAACTTGTGCGGTAGCACCGTTGATCCCAAAGTTAAATACGTCAAGATTTGGATAGCCTTGAGTTGCTAAAGCTTTAGAAAGTGCTGCGGGATCTACTCCTCTGAGGGCGCGGGAGGAGCCAATAATCAAGACATCTGGGGGACTACCAGTTCTAGCTAAACGCTGTTTATACAGTGCTAGTTGCTCGTCTAACTGCCTGACATTAAAACTTGGCATCTGCGATCGCGCTGCTAAAAGAATAGCTGTTGCAGTTGCTTTTTCCTTCAGTGGTGCTGCTGCCAAATTATTTTTTGGGGTATCATCACTCTGCGTAAATTCCGAAGCGTTAAATACAGAACTCTGATTTGGAGGAGATTTTGTCTTGGAAGTGCTGCTAAAAAATGTCGTTTTCTGACTCTGATTTTTCCCAGATGTCAAAGATGCCTTTTGCTCGGAAGATGGGAGGGTGGGACTAGCAATTTTTGGCGAACTGGGCGTATTACGTGCAATAATTTGACCCAATACCCAATCAGTTTGGAGGGTGAGCAATAATCCCAGTGTTCCCCAAACCAGAGCAGTTTTAAGTCCTTGAACATCATGGTTACGTTCCGCTGACTCGTCGCTTTCGGTAAATAGCTGGCTTTTCAACAGGAATTTTCTGGCAGTTGAACTCGCCGTTGCTATCCAATCTCGCGCTACTTCTGTTACAAAACTTTGAACTTCTTCTGTGGTTAAGTCTGGGCGCAAAATTGGCTCACTAGTCTCAGACGTTACTAAATCGTTAATGTATATAGAAGTAGCAGCAAATTCTGGGGTTGCTTCTGGTACTAAACGTTGGCGATGTTCAAGATCGACGCCATAATGCCAAAAAGGTTCTTTATTCCCAGCACGGCGACCGTAGATACGTACTCCTATTATACCGGAAATTTTTAACTGGCAGATAAACTGCGTAATTTTACTTGCGACTTGTTGCCGCTGTGGACAAACAGGTGCATCACACATAATGTGTAATAAACCATTTTTGTTCAGTAGAAGTACGCGAATTCCACCTGTCAATAGTCGCCAATCCAAATCAGGATTGAGTAAACGCTCTAGTAAAAATATAATTGCTGGTTCATCGCCAGTATTTGCCAAATCAAGTGGTGATATGGCAAAGGCGGGATGGTTGGCTGCGGGTAAAGCCAGCCAATCAATCCAAGTGGGTTCCTTGTCGCCTGCTTTTTGTCCGTATACGGTGGCGGCGAGAATGGCTTGAGGAGCGATCGCTTCTAGCTGCGGTAAAATCGCCTCTAAGCACACTACCTTGTCTGGGATCGGGGCAGTTCCTAAGGGATCAAAAGCTGGGATACAAAATATATGTAACGTTGATTCTTTCAGAGAAACTTGCACACCAACTTTTAACTTTGATAATACCTCAGCTAATAATCGAGCGATCGCTTGGACATCCCCCCAACGCGCCCACTCTTTAAGCATTACCTCTGGTGGCGTCAAATCCACCCGCAGCAGCCAATCAGGGACAGTTTCGCCGCTCACCTGAGAAACAATTACTGCATCTTGGTAGCCGGAAAGCTTGAGATAACGCAACTTTTGTGCTATTGGTTCGGCAAGCAACGATGCATCAGGGCTATAGCTTGACTGGCAAAATATCCACAGGCGATTTTCTTCTGGCTGAGAATTCTTTGGCTTATATAGCTTAATCTTTGCCTGTACTGATACACCTAGCGTACTCAGAGTTTCGCTAAGATATCGAGCGATCGCTTCTGGATTCCCTTGGCGTGCCAAACTTTCGTTAGAGACAATTAGCGCCCCACCCGATTGTTTGGATTTTTCTGAGTCTGCTAGCAGCGCTTGTTGCACTTGATCGAGATGCTTATCTATTTGATTCAAGTGAACTCGATGGCACCATGAGGGACGCTGTTCCCCTTTTCTGCGACCATAGACAAATACTTGATATATTGAGGTTTGTTCGCTGCTGGTGAGAATATCTAAGTTTGTTTGCTGTAGTGCTTGCAGCAAATCAGACAAAGTACGCCAACGCTGCGGACATTCTGTACCTTCACAAAGAATATGAAGGTCATTTCCCCGCAACCGGACTTTCACTCCGAAAGTGTTGATCCCTGTTGCTTGGCTTACCCATTGCACTAAGGATTGCTGGCGATCTGGTACTACTGTTTTCATGCTCAGTTAACTTTACAGTCAGCGACGGTTGGGGGATAGTGCCTGCACTTGTAAACTAGAACCATAGGTCTATCACACTCTGACGTTCTTTTTTAACAATTTTGTTACCTTCGTAGCTCACAAAATCAGACAAGATAGTCTTGTATAGGTTACAAGTCTGACTAATGTTGAGTTTTGCGTTTATTTTACTAATAGGGAGTCAAAAATCAGAAGTTAGGAGTTAGGAGTCAGGAGTTAGGAGTTAAAAGTTAGGAGCCAGGAGTCAGAATAATTCTATATGACTGGTTAACAACTTGCCCTTTAAAGCCGGACTTGCGTCCCACTGCCCTAACGCCCTTGATGGGCGAAACAAACAATAAGTTTATCTCATTTAAACTCCCTTGCTTTATCCTTGGAGTCATCTTAACTCCTAACTCCTAACTCCTAACTCCTAACTCCTAACTCCTTCTTACTCATACTTCCCATAACCAAAAATTAGCAATGCCTCCTACCAACCAACAATCTTCACCTAAACCCGCATCCAATCTGGATTTATTTCCCATTCCCCAATCGTTCCTTTTACAAATAGGTACAGCGTCTATATTACTGCTGCTGATTACTGGAAAAACTACAGTAAGAGCATTAGAAGCCATAGGAGAAGCCAGTGAAGAATTATTTCGAGGCGATCGCCTACCCAATCTAGACTTCCCAGATGAACACGAAATCAATCAAGATGAGAAGATATACACCAATTAATTATTTGCTCAGGAACAACCCGGTGAGCATTAAGTGCAAAACCTAGAACCGTAAACAGTAATTAGCTTTACAAGAATAGAGAATATGGGTTCCCTTTTATACTCTTCGTCTCAAACTGCGGATATATACCCGGTGTCGGAATTATTTTTGCGTCATCGTCTCCAGGTAGTGGAAGAATTGTGGGAGTCAGTTCTCCGGCAAGAATGCGGTCAAAATATGGTAGATTTGTTGCGGCAGCTGCGTGATTTATGTTCGCCAGAAGGACAAGCAACAAATGACCAAGCATCCTCAGCCGTCAAATTAATTGAACAACTAAATATCAACGAAGCAATTCGCGCGGCTCGTGCTTTTGCTCTGTATTTTCAGTTGATTAACATCATCGAGCAGGAATACGAACAACGGCAGCAATTGAGTCGGTATGAGGCAGAAACAGAGGCTATAGAGCCGGAAACAGCGTCCAATGTTAACTATTCGTCTAATCAAAGAGAAGATGACGCACCTGTTAGCAAGGGAATAGCAGCAGCCTTCCTGAGAAAGAATTATCTCGAAAAGGCGCAAGTCAAACCAAAAGGTACTTTTGCTGCCTTGTTTCCCTATTTATTCAAACTGAATGTACCACCCCAGCAAATTCAACGTCTAATTGCACATCTGGATGTACGGTTAGTTTTTACAGCGCATCCGACGGAAATTGTTCGTCATACCATCCGGGATAAGCAGCGACAGGTGGTACAACTTTTGCAAAAACTGGATACCTTGGAAAACCATTCTGGGACTACGCCAGGAGCATATCCTTGGGAAGCAGTAGATGTCCGCGAACAATTGCTCGAAGAGATTCGCCTGTGGTGGCGTACAGACGAACTTCATCAGTTCAAACCCACAGTGCTAGATGAAGTAGATTATGCCCTGCACTACTTCCAAGAAGTTTTATTTGATGGCATTCCCCAACTGTATAAACGTTTCAAACACACTCTATCCAATACCTTTCCTTGGCTAGAACCACCGAGTAAAAACTTTTGCTCTTTTGGCTCCTGGGTAGGCTCAGACAGAGATGGGAACCCATCAGTCACACCCGAAATCACCTGGAAAACGGCTTGCTATCAGCGCAAAATGGTGATTGGGAGATATATTCAGTCCGTGAAAAACCTGATTGAATTGTTGAGTGTGTCGATGCACTGGAGTGATGTTTTACCAGACTTACTGGAATCTCTAGAATTGGATCAGTCCCAGTTAAGCGAGGTATATGACGAACTGGCGCTGCGTTATCGACAAGAACCCTATCGGCTAAAACTGGCTTACGTGCTGAAACGGTTGGAAAATACTCGCGATCGCAATCTATCTTTGTACAATCGGGAAACCCCAACAAATCAAGATAGCCCCCTGTATCGTTCGGGAGCCGATTTTTTAGCAGAACTGCGAATGATTCAACGCAACTTGACAGAAACAGGTTTAAGTTGTCGAGAATTAGAAAATCTGATCTGTCAGGTAGAAATTTTTGGTTTTAACTTGACACAGTTAGATATCCGTCAAGAATCATCCCGTCACGCCGATGCGCTTAACGAGATCCTGGAATACCTGCAAATATTACCTCAACCTTACAATGAACTATCCGAGGAGCAAAGAGTTGCTTGGCTCACAGGCGAACTGCAAACCCGTCGGCCACTAATTCCGGCAGAATTGCCATTTTCGGAAAAAACCAACGATGTAATTGAAACCTTTCGCGTCGTGCGATCGCTGCAACAAGAATTTGGTCTTAACATCTGCCAAACTTACATTATCAGCATGTGCCGCGATGTAAGCGACGTGCTGGAAGTATTGCTTTTAGCCAAAGAAGCCAGACTTTTTGACCCCGCCATTGCCGTCGGAACAATTCAAGTTGTCCCCCTATTTGAGACAGTAGAAGACTTACAACGCTCTAGAAGCGTTATGCGGAAACTGTTTGAACTCCCGTTATATCGCGCTTTATTAGCTGGTGGTTACGAACAGACAAAAGCAGAAGGTGCAGATGAAAATTCACCCTCCCCTGCTCCCATACTCCCCTGCTCCCCTGCCTCCACCTCCTCCATCACCCTCAACTTGCAAGAAGTAATGTTGGGGTATTCTGACAGCAACAAAGACTCTGGTTTTTTGAGTAGCAACTGGGAAATTCATAAAGCTCAAAAATCACTGCAACAAATAGCAGAAAACTACGATCTAAATTTGCGGATTTTCCACGGCCGCGGCGGTTCTGTGGGACGGGGTGGCGGCCCCGCTTACGAAGCGATTTTGGCTCAACCAGGTCATAGTATCAATGGGCGAATCAAGATTACCGAACAAGGAGAAGTTTTGGCTTCTAAATATTCCTTGTTGGACTTGGCTTTGTATCACATGGAAACTATTACCACTGCTGTGATTCAAGCCAGCCTGTTGCGGACAGGGTTTGATGATATTGAACCCTGGAATGAGATTATGGAAGAATTAGCAGCGCGATCGCGTCAACATTATCGTGCTTTAATCTACGAACAGCCTGATTTTGTTGATTTCTTCCACGAAGTAACTCCCATTGAAGAAATTAGCCAACTGCAAATTAGTTCCCGTCCCGCACGCCGTCCATCTGGTAAGAAAGATTTAAGCAGTCTGCGAGCTATTCCTTGGGTATTTAGCTGGACGCAAACTCGCTTTTTACTTCCTTCCTGGTATGGCGTTGGCACGGCATTACAAGAATTCTTGAACGCAGAACCAGAAGAACACTTGAAATTACTGCGCTACTTTTATGTGAAATGGCCCTTTTTCAAGATGGTGATTTCTAAAGCCGAGATGACTTTGGCAAAAGTAGACATACAAATGGCACACCACTACGTCCAAGAACTCTCAAAACCAGAAGATCAACTTCGTTTTGCCAAGGTATTTGACCAAATTGCTAGCGAGTTCTATCTGACAAGGGATTTGGTGTTAAAAATCACCGATCACAATCGACTATTAGATGGCGATCCTGTATTGCAACGATCTGTGCAGTTACGCAATGGGACAATTGTCCCCTTGGGATTTATCCAAGTTTCACTACTCAAGCGTCTACGGCAGTCCCAAAATACTACTGCTACTTCTGGAGTAATTCATTCTCGTTATAGCAAAGGCGAGTTACTGCGAGGAGCATTGTTAACTATTAATGGTATTGCAGCCGGGATGAGAAATACAGGTTGATGGGAGTGTGGGAGCAGGGAGCAGGAAACAGGGAGCAGAGGGGAAGTTGCAGTAAACATTTTTCCTTTGCCCCTCCGCCTCTTCCCAATACTTCGACTTACCTCGGCTTCTCTACGAGACGCTACGCGAACGCTCGGCACAAGTCGCTCAGTACAAGTGCCCAATGCCCGAATGTTTATTAAACACATCTAACTTGGATTCACGCAGGGGTAACAAACATCTACTATTGAATCATTGTTCCCATAACCCAGTTCAAAGCGTGGTTTCTTCCCAGTAAGGCGGATTACCAAATCGTTTGATTAAAAAATCGATAAATGCTTTGACCCGCAGCGAATTTCTGCGATTTGGCAAATAAAGCGCATAAATGCCCATATCTATACTGGTTTGGGGATATATTTGACAATCGGTTAGCACTGCTTGCAACTTTCCTTTTCGGATGTCTTCACCAATTAACCAAGTTGGCATCAAAATCAGACCCGTCCCATCCAAACAGACTTGGCGGAGTACCTCAGAATTACTTGATATTAAGGAACCACTTACTTTAACCTCACAAAATTCGGTATCTCGTTTGAATCGCCAAATATCATACCCCATGAAATAAGTAAACAATAGACAGTTATGATTTGCTAACTCGTCTGGATGTTTGGGTTTACCATGCTGTTTGAAATACGTTGAACTACCGCAAACGAGGCGTGTATACGAGGCAATCTTACGCAAAATTAGATTTGCTCCAGACCGATCGAGATTTCCAATGCGGATTACAATATCTAAATCTTCTTCCACTAAGTTAGACAATCCATCGCTCAATCTCAAATCTAGCTTTACTTCTGGATACTGAACAAAAAAATCATTGACAATAGGTGCAATATGCAGTCTTCCAAAGGCAACTGGTACGCTGACTTTCAATAGTCCGCGTGGAATATCCTGCTCCATCACACACTGGTTTGCTTCCTCCACATCTTGCAAAATGCGAACTGCCTTATCGTAATATTTACGACCTTGCGCTGTAAGGGTAACGCTGCGAGTTGAGCGGTTGAGTAGTTGGGTATTGAGCATTTCTTCCAGAGCATTTACTTGGCGAGTCACAGAAGATACTGCCATCTGCATCTGTCGTGCAGCTTCAGAAAATCCGTCAGTTTCTACCACTTTGACGAAAGCACGCATCGCTGCAAATTGATCCATTGGTTTCCCTATACTTTTGCATAAAACGCAAAGGTGTTTGGCATACTAGCTCTATTATCATTCTTTATGAATGGAGTTATCGTTAAGAGGTCAGAAATTAATGGAAAGAAACCTGTGACCTTAACAATTGAAATCACTTCAGACTTTATCTGTCCCTGGTGTTTGGTGGTAGATAAACGACTCGATCGAGCAATTGAGCAACTAAAAGCTCCGGTTAAGATTAAACGCCTTTGGTATCCGTTCGAGTTAAACCCCACCATGCCAGAAGCAGGGATGGATCGTAAAACCTACCGTTCTAACAAGTTTGGTAGTTGGGAATATTCACAAGCGCTAGATGCTCAAACGATGCAGGCGGCTACCGATGACGGCATTGAATTTCGCTATGACTTAATGCAGGTTACTCCAAATACTCTAAAAGCTCATCGCTTGAGTTGGTTTGCCGAGCTTGAAGGCAAAGCGACAGAAATGGTAGAGCGGATTTTGAACGCTTACTTTATGCAAGGACAAGATATTACCGATGTCGAAACTCTAGTTAAACTTGCGGCGGAAGTTGGGTTAAATGCTGACAAAGTTAGAGCATTTCTACATTCTAATGAAGGAGTTGAGGAAGTAAAAGCCCTAGAGGAGCACGCAGTAAGCCGGAATATAAAGGGAGTACCGTCGATCAAAATTGGTCAAGAAACGATTGTTGGAGCGCAAAGCATTGATGTTTTTTTGACAGCCTTACAAACTGCGTTAAATGAATTAGAAGCCGTATAACAAAATACAAGGGGTTCAATGACTATAAAACCAACAGGTAATCGAGCAATTATTATTGGTGGATCGCTCGGTGGTTTGTTTGCAGGAATTATGCTGCGCTCTATTGGTTGGGATGTAGATATTTACGAACGCTCCGATCGCAATCTTGATAGTCGCGGTGGTGGCGTTGTACTACAAAGCGATGTTATTGAAGCCTTTGAACGCGCAGGTATCTCTACTCAATCGCTGGGCGTAACAGCGCACGAACGTTATTACCTAAACTCCGATGGTAGTGTTGACCAACCGATGCCAATGCGTCAAATGTTGACCTCTTGGAATTTGCTTTACGGTTCTATGCGTCGGCATTTTCCCTCTGAGCATTATCATTACAGCAAATACTTAACCGATATTCAGCAAAACGGCGAACAGGTTACAGCAATCTTTGCTGACAGAACTCATGACACAGCAGATTTATTGATTGGTGCAGATGGCCCAAATTCGACTGTGCGACAACACTTCCTACCAGATATTCATTATCTTTACGCGGGATATGTCGCTTATCGGGGACTTGTGAACGAAAATGAACTGGAATCAGATGCGGCTACTTTGTTTACAGAACGATTTGTGTTCTATCAATTTCCCAACTCTCATATACTGCAATATCTGATTCCGGGCGATCGCGAATCTTTAGTACCTGGAGAACGCCGCTTTAACTGGGTTTGGTATGTCAATTACGATGAGATAACCGAACTACCTCGTATTTTGACAGACAAGGAAGGCAAACATCGGGATTATTCTATTCCACCCGGAATGATAGCACCAGCAGTTGAACGAGAGATGCGTTCTTATGCCAATACTGTACTAGCGCCCCCATTCCAGAAACTTGTTGCTGCAACTCAAGAGCCTTTTGTCCAGGCAATTTTAGACTTGGGAGTGCCACAAATGACCTTCAAACGGATGGCGCTAATTGGCGATGCTGCCTTTATTCCCCGCCCCCATACGGCAGCAAGTACCGCAAAAGCGGCGGCTAATGCAATTTCTCTTGCTCAGGCGCTAGTCAGATACAACCATAATGTTATTAAAGCTTTGCCAGCTTGGGAGCCGAGTCAACTAGCTTATGGCAGACAACTTATGGCATCCGGTCAGCAAATGGGCGATCGCTCTCAGTTTAGTTATGGAACAAGTCGATTTGGTGAAAATTTAGATACTCTCCAACAAAAAGCGTAGAGTAAACTGATTTAAACTACTTCAGGAAACTAAAATGCCGCAATTGGAGAGTAAAAAACAAGTTCCCTTAATGAGTTTGAATCGTTTTGAAGCATTTAGTGATGGTGTATTTGCAATTGCGGTAACTTTGCTTGTGATTGAAATTAAAGCACCTGACCTATCTCAAGCAACCTCCTCTGAAACTGTTGCTAAACTACTCCAAGTATTTCCTCACGTTTTGAGCTATGCCACCAGTTTTATTGTTATTGGTGTAATTTGGATTAATCATCATGCACTCTTTCATTTCATAAAAAGAGTTGATCGCACTATTTTAGTAATCAACTTACTTTTATTAATGTGCGTTGCTTTTATCCCCTATCCTACGGCGCTTATTGGTGAATATGGAACCTCGCTGCCCGTGGTTGTTTTTTATGGACTGACACTAGCACTGACTGGATTTGCTTACAATACGCTCTGGTTTTATGTTGTCCGTCGGTACATCACGAGTGAAAAAATCATCCACCAAAAAACAGTTCAAAAAGCAACTATTTGGACTCTTAGTTATCCAATTTCTTATCTTGTTGCCGCAGGCTTGGCTTTTATCAATATCAACTTGAGCATTGTACTTTATATCCTTATTCCCTTGTTCTATCTTTTGCCTGGAATTATCGACAAGCAATTGATGGAACAAGTCTGAAGTAATCGGACAGACTTGTCCCAAGTAACTATTGAGGAATTAGCATTGTATCAATAATAGGACTTACGCATAAAAGATCCCCCAACCTCCTGAAAAAGGCGGCTTTTGAGATCCCTCCTTTTTAAGCTCTACCCCAGTGCTGGACTCTAGAACGCAATTCTTTTTTCCTAGAAACGAGTGTTCCCAGTTCCTTTGCTGCTGCTGATGTCCGGCACGGTTCTATAAAACGCGTGGCTTCAGCCGTTGGAGAAGGTGCTATGGCGGTCACTTTTGCTTAAAAATATTTAGAGGAAACGGCTTAAGTTGCGATCAACATTAAAACTAAGGATTCTACCTTAACTTAGTGCCATTCGCCCTAATGACTAATGATAAAAAACAGAATTTTAATTTGCACTTTTTTGGCGCTATCATCAGGTTTTTTTGGTGCTTACACCAGTGGGCAAATTACCCTGATGCTGCATAGCCAAAAGTGTCAAAACCAACCTTGGGGTTTAAAGGAGATGTGCAACGCTTGGATGACACCAGGCGCTATATGGCAAGGTAGCACAACAGGATTATGGACAGGTACTATCTTAGGGGCGTTTGTTGGCGGCTTGGTAACACGCCAAACTCGTGATTAGTTTTGGTGAATAGAATTCGCGCCTACACAAACAAAGCCTACGTGGGCTAAGAGAAAATTAAGGTTTTTTAACCCACCTTGGTGGGTTTTACCTATCGGTGAACCCATAGCAAAAAAGCCAGTAGGCAGGTTTGGCGTCAACAAGGCTGGTAAAATCTACCCATAGCGAAGAAGAGTAAATTACCATGCCTACCGAAACTAACCCAGGAAATCAAACTACTACAGGGGCTGATGCGATTGATGAAGCGATCGCACAGGGAATTGATTTTGATGGTTCTCCCATTCCACCTGCCAAGCTAGAACTTTATGGTAAAGTTATGGCGCTAGAAGGCAATAGACAGCGCAGTGGTGTATCTAATACGATGCGATCGCGCATTGTGCGAATTGGCGCAAAACACATTCCTCAAGCAGAACTCGACCAATTACTTGTAGATGCTGATTTCGCACCCCTAAAAGAAAAAGAAATTGCCTTTTTTTATAGTGGTAAATAATTGTTAATGTTTTACAACAGTTTTCATTTATTTGAACCAAATATGTTGTAAGGGTACAGCATTGCTGTGCCCTCAATTCTCTATCTCACACATCTGAAATTAGCATCAGTATTTTGGCTTCTAGAGTAATTTCCTGATCGCATCGAAAGTGTATCTTCAGCAAGATATTGTCAGCTTTGCCTTGTGTTTGAATGGCAAATGGCTATATGTACTTGAGTAATAGCTGAAAGACTTGGAGAACACATGTCAGAAACTACGCCAAATTCAGAAATGCAATACCGAGTTATCGGCAGCACAGGAGAGAAAGTTTCCGCCATTGGATTGGGTGGTTGGCACATTGCCTTGAAGCACGTTGATGAGCAACTAGGTATCCGTATTGTTAGAACAGCCATCGATCGTGGCATCACCTTTATGGATAACAGTTGGGATTACAACGGTGGAGTCAGCGAGATTCGCATGGGAAAAGCACTGCGCGATCGCTACCGGGATAAAGTTTTTCTGATGACGAAAATCGATGGTCGCTCTAAGAAAGAAGCTGCAAAACAATTAGATGAATCACTCAAACGCCTACAAGTTGATTGCATCGATCTTGTTCAACATCACGAAATGATTCGATACGAAGATCCCCATCGAATTTTTGACCCAGAAGGAGCAAATGCTGCCTTCATTGAGGCGCGAGAAGCTGGAAAACTCCGATACATTGGCTTCACTGGGCATAAAGATCCCCATATTCATCTACATACACTGGAAGTTGCAGCTGCTCACGGGTTTAAATTTGATACAGTACAGATGCCGCTGAATGTAATGGATGCCCACTACCGGAGCTTTGCAAAGCTGGTTGTGCCAGAACTTGTAAAACAAAACATCGGCGTTTTGGGGATGAAAAGCTTGGCAAACGGTATTCTTTTACGGTCAAAGACTGTAACGCCAATTGAGTGTTTACACTATGCTTTGAATTTACCAACATCGGTTGTGATTACCGGAATTGACAGCATGGAAATTCTAGAGCAAGCTTTTGAAGCAGTGCGGACGTTTCAGCCAATGAATGACGAGCAGGTGCGATCGCTCTTAGCAAAAACGGCAGAAGCGGCATCACGCGGCGAGTTTGAGCCGTTCAAAACCTCATCAATCTTCGACAGCACTGCCCAAAATCCAGATTGGCTGGGAGAGGAGCCACAGCGCATTCAGCAATTGATGTCAGCGTGATGCTTTCTTAGTGTTGTCTGTGGAGGAAGTTCACAGGGTGATACAACAATAGAGCATCTTTCAGTTTAGTAATTGCGTAGGCGTAGCCCGTCGTAGACATCGCTACATTATCTAATGCAACCCCCTGCAATGGGATTGTTTTGACTGACAATGCGATTGTTTCGGCTAACAATGCGATTGTTTTGACTGACAATGCGATTGTTTCGGCTAACAATGCGATTGTTTTGACTGACAATGCGATTGTTTCGGCTAACAATGCGATTGTTTTACCTAACAATGCGATTGTTTCGGCTAACAATGCGATTGTTTTACCTAACAATGCGATTGTTTTGACTGACAATGCGATTGTTTCGGCTGACAATACGATTGTTTCGACGTGCAAAAATTAACTCACGCTTTTTTTAACCTTGTTCTATCTAAAAATATCAATTTACTGTTAGTTTTTTTGTTCTAATGGGCACATTAAATATATACCCTATATCAGTATATATATGCCTGTTCAAGATAAAACCCGTCGTTTGCCTTCTCAATCAATTAGTCAAGATATAAACTCATTGCACGGTTTGCAAATCATTAGCACATACAATACAACCCGTACTGATGCCTCTGTAGCAAACTTACAGCAAGCTTATCAGACTATGTTAGTGCAGCAACAAGCCGAAACCGAGAAACTAACTTTATATCGTGCTGCTGCTGATGCTGCACGATTAGCAGAATGGGAATTTCACAATGCTGTATTAGCGATGAAAGAAGTGATTCGCGGTCAATATGGCTCAGATAGCGATCAAGCTCAAGCTGTTGGACTGAAGAAAAAATCAGAACGCAAGCGTCCCAATCGTAAAAAGTCAGTTGCAATGGCGTAACCGCCCGATGGAAGCGATCGCAAGTTAATTAACTGAAGGGCGATCGCTAACTTTTCTCTCGGTGCTATCGCCCATGTTCAAAAACTGTAAACTGGTAAATTCGACCTTTAATTCCCAAGAAATAATCTTTACTCAAAATTCAATCTATCAAAATAGTGAATTAATTTCATAACTATTGATGTGAGAACTTCTATCTAGGGATTGATATGGCTAATAAGCTAAATGAATTAGAAATAGTATACTAAATCACATGAGATTGTATTGTATGAAATCCAATTATGTTGCAAAACAACTTTCCACGGTAAAACGCTGGATGGCTACAACATTGCTTTGTATGTTAGCGATCGCCTTTGTTTGGCAAGGTGCATTTTTCTCGAACACCTCAGCAATGGCTGCTCCTGCTGGAACCTTGATTGCATATGATGATGCAGATCGCGCTCAAGATAAAGCTAATAGAGATGCTGGACGAACCAAAAATTTCATTGATGAGACGGCAGATAAAGTTAAGGACGCTGCCAAGAGCAATGCCAATAAAGTTGACCAATCAACAGACAATGGTAGTTTTATTGAGCGTAAAGCCAAGAAAGATGCCGCTACAATTCAGAGAAGAGCAAATGAAGATGCATCTCGGACTAAAGAAGCAGTAGACAACACAAAGAATGTTGTTGAACGTACTGTTGAAAACATTAAGGATGCTTTTGGTAAATAGAGGTATAGATATAGCAATCTGATTGGATTTGCGAAAACCGAAAGCTTGAAATTTCCGACTTCTTAAAGAAGTCGGAAATATTGTTGTTTGTGAATAATTTTGGAAAGTCTCAGGTTACGTGAATATTATTACAGCAATTTACAGGTATTCAAACCATTATGGTAGGGTAGCACAGCTAGTTTTGCTTCACTACAGGGGATTGTACTTAAAATCTACTAATTACCCGGACATTATATTTAGATAAAAGAATCGAGTAGCTTTAGATACATGTTTTCATAGCTATAGGAACTTGCGATCACTGATAAAATTAGCTGCTGTCACAGCAAACGAGTAGAAACTATTGTTAAATATTTACTAGCAATTATGCTAGATATATAGTTGTAAGTAAAATATTTGACTTTCTTTTGTACTAACTTAAGATAGCAAAATTGAGTAGTCTGCTTAAAAAACTTCCGCAAATTACTCTTAATAAACTTATTTTTATATACGCGTTGCAGGCTATATTTAAGTAGCATTACTCATTAAAAAATGTGTTATAACTTTAACTGATTGCGACCTTATTTGACGAATTGTTAATGGTTAACAGATTTTTCACCATTATCAATTAAGAAGTTATACTTTCCACTACAACTTAGTAACAATGTAAGAGTTTGATTCTGTGGACAACCCGACCGTGGGAAAATCAAAATACCGAGACTCGAAGTTAGAGAGGAAAACCTTATAATATGCATCTGAGCGAAATCACCCATCCTAATCAGTTGCACGGTTTATCTGTTCGCCAACTGCAACAGATTGCCCGTCAGATTCGAGATAAGCATCTTCAAACAGTAGCAGTTAATGGTGGACACTTGGGGCCAGGGTTGGGTGTTGTCGAATTAACACTAGGACTTTACCAAACACTGGACTTAGATCGAGATAAAGTGATTTGGGATGTAGGACACCAAGCTTATCCCCACAAACTGCTTACAGGGCGTTACGATCGCTTCCACACCCTTAGACAAAAAGATGGAATTGCTGGTTATCTCAAACGGGGTGAAAACAAGTTTGACCACTTTGGGGCTGGACACGCTTCTACAAGTATTTCAGCAGCATTGGGCATGGCTTTAGCGCGAGACTTGAAAGGAGAAAAATTTAAAGCCGTTGCTGTGATTGGGGATGGGGCACTAACTGGCGGCATGGCTTTAGAAGCCATCAACCACGCCGGACACCTACCAAAAACTAACGTATTGGTTGTTCTCAACGACAACGATATGTCCATATCTCGCAACGTCGGTGCGATCCCCCGCTATCTCAACAAAATGCGCCTCAGCCAACCGGTGCAATTTATTAAAGATAATCTTGAGGAACAGTTGAAGCAAATTCCTTTCGTTGGTGAATCCCTCTCACCCGAACTCGGACGCATCAAAGAAGGTATGAAGCGTTTGGCTGTTCCGAAGGTAGGTGCAGTTTTTGAAGAACTCGGCTTTACCTACATTGGGCCAGTGGATGGACATAATCTTGAAGAACTAATTGCCACCTTCCAACAAGCACATCAGATACCAGGCCCAGTTTTAGTTCATGTGGCAACAGTCAAAGGCAAAGGTTATGAAATTGCCGAACTAGATCAAGTTGGCTACCACGCCCAAAGCCCCTTCAACGTCGCAACTGGCAAAGCCATTCCTTCTAATAAACCCAAACCCCCGGCTTATGCCAAAGTCTTTTCTCACACCTTGGTAAAACTTGCCGAACAAAACCCGAAAATCGTCGGGATTACTGCGGCTATGGCAACGGGGACAGGTTTAGATAAACTTCAAGCAAAACTGCCCAATCAATATGTTGATGTCGGCATTGCGGAACAACACGCAATTACCCTAGCAGCAGGACTTGCAAGCGAAGGGATGCGCCCCGTTGCAGCTATTTATTCCACCTTCTTGCAACGCGCCTATGACCAGATAATTCATGATGTCTGCATCCAAAACCTGCCAGTATTCTTCTGCTTAGATCGGGCAGGAATCGTCGGATCTGATGGCCCCACCCACCAAGGTATGTATGATATTGCCTATCTGCGTTGCATTCCCAACATGGTAATCATGGCCCCCAAAGACGAGGCAGAACTGCAAAGCATGGTAGTAACTGGCGTTAATCATACCAGTGGGCCGATCGCAATGCGCTACCCTCGTGGCAATGGCTACGGCGTTCCCTTGATGGAGGAAGGTTGGGAACCTTTGGAAATCGGCAAAGGCGAGATTCTGCGTACAGGCGATGACGTGTTAATCGTTGCTTATGGCACGATGGTTTATCCAGGAATGCAAGCTGCGGAAATTCTCAGTGAACATGGCATTGAAGCAACTGTAATTAATGCACGTTTCGTTAAGCCTTTGGATACCGAGTTGATTTTGCCTTTAGCGAAGAAAATCGGCCGTGTTGTCACCTTAGAAGAAGGTTGTATCATGGGTGGCTTTGGTTCTGCGATCGCAGAAGCTTTACTAGATGCAGATATTCTCGTTCCTGTGAAGCGATTCGGTGTGCCAGATGTGTTAGTAGATCATGCTGAACCTAATGAATCTAAAACAGAATTAGGTTTAACTAGTCATCAAATAGCAGAAAGAGTGTTGCAAGCTTTCTTTAAACGGCAATTATCTACTGTTGTTTAGCTAATTCTTTATAGAATGAATCGCCCACACCTGAGTCACAAGTGTGGGCGATCGCTTATGAAAATGGCAAGTCTAATATCAATATATTCAAGTTATGCTATCGCCTACGGAGCTACAATTCTATCACGATTGATTTTGTCCAAGGACAAGACAAAGTTGATGTCAGAAACCTAAATATTAGTGATTGGACTACCCTGCAAAAGCTGATTAGTAATGATGGTGAAAACAATGCTTTAATTAAGACTTATTTTGATGGTTATTCGTCCAGCGATCGCAATAAAATTAAAAGCGGACTTTTCTTTCGTAACTGCCAGTTATGGAGAACTTACACCTGATTGTTGCTTAATTCCCAAATCCTAGATATTAAGTTGAGCTTTGCTTTGGGTTATATCTTTGTTTTCTAAGTACGCTTTGTGCTTACTACAAACTTTTCATTACTACCTTGACAGACTACTAGTAGAAGACATCAAGCAAAACCTGTTCCAAACAGCCCAAGCAATCAATGCTGAAGATTTGCAAACCTGTCATTTTGGTCTACTGAAAGTCAGACAGTTGGTTCCTGGTATTTGACTCCTCGTTTTTGATGACGGTCATTAGCAACGATAGGATAAACAATGCTGCGTAACCGATTGATTGCACCGACAGGACGATGCACTGCTAGACCATTCCCAGGAGAAAAACTGAGATTTTCCCCAAAGTCATTTTCTTTGGCAGAATTAACCTGCTGATGCTTAACTCTCAGCCGACCAACTGTAAAGAAGGGTGATTCCTCTTCATTCCAAACAATGGTGGTATCATCAATGGACATTTCTGGGCTGGTTTGAAATTGGATTTGAAAGTCCCAACAATATTCAGCATCAGGTTTTGCTAAAGCTTGAATGATATCCTCTCGGTAGTAATTGTCCTCTAAACCTGAAGCTCTGGCACGCTGAAGCTCACTTTCTGGTCTGGACTCTAAAGGAAGTTGTTGATGAGGTGGTTGACTAGAAACTGGAGTAAATCTATATTTAATCACAACCGGATATTCCACAGGAATTTGCCCTGGTTGAGATGGATCAAAATCAGATTTGAGTCCCAAAGAATACGCTGAAGCACTCCAATAGCGTTCTGTAAGCAAACTTTTGGGAAAGCGTTTGAAACTGTTTTTTAGAAGTGTAGCTTCGTAGAGATGCGACTTTAGCCATAAAACCACCAACAGCCTAAAAAGCGGAAACAGCCCTGCTCGATAAACCGTCAAGAAAAAGCTGTGGAAGTCTTTGATGGTTCTAACAAAAAAGAATTCGGTATTGTGGGTAATAATATCTTGGGTTTTTAACTCGTGACTTTGCGGTAGTCGTTCTCCTTCTACCCTACCACTTTTACGGACATCGAGCGTGTATCTCCTTCATAATCATTCTTTACAGAAAACGCACCATTTGCAAATCGTAGCCAAACCGGATATTGTTTCGGTTTGGCAAATAAACCTTGTTTTAGGGAAATGGCTTGAAGTTGAGCTTCACTTAATGAGGTGCGTTTGCTCAATTCTTGCTTAATTGCTGCTTCATCAAAGTCAAAGATTTCTAGAGTTCCTTGTACAGCAGCGTTGGTTTTAGAGTGGGTATCTCTCTTTGGAGTTTTTTTCTTATCACCTCCGTAAAGATTATCCATATTCTTTTTGACTAGCTCACTCATGCGATCGCAATATTTTGCTTCGTCTTTTTCTGGATATTCGGTAAAGAGTTTCATTTTTTAAAAGGTAGGATTAATTAGAAAATACTTTATGTGTCTTTAACAAGTAGGGTGTGTTTTATCATTCGTAACACACCCAAATCCATTAGGTAATCAAACTGGCTGCCAATCTTGGCGATAAAAAGAAACTCTATAGTTTTTACCTTGAGGAATATTGCGATGCACCACTTGGGAGAGAGTCTTTGTATTCTGAATTTCCTCCCAACCTACTGGTGAAAAAGTTTCTGGATTGAAGACATTTTCCGCTAGTAGAGGATTGGTAAACGCTTGAGAAAAAGCATCAATTCCTATCAGTCGTCCGACTAAAGGTGGTAAGGCTGAATTTGAACGCAAATCTTCTGCATAGAGTCCCACGTACAGCTCAATGTTATCTACATGACCGTACAATCGTTGCAGTTCTTTTTGGACTTTTTCATTGCTACTAATCTGATCGAAGTCGGTCACGCGGGGATAGCTGCATAAGTCACGGTAGTCGTTATAGCTTCTTAATTTTGCTTCACGACCCATACGAATACTAGCTATTTCAGTGGGAATGAGAAATTCAGGTGTGTTGAATAAACTCAGTTGCGCTGCGGGTTGGGAACAGCTTTCTTCAAAGATGGCTCCTAATCCCTTGTTGATAATCATGTCGTTGTTCCACATGGAGGCAGGCATGGGAAGCTTTTGCCCGTTATACATTAAAGTATCGGGTAGCATACTATGCCAACGATAGACTAAACTAAATTCCACTGACATCCAATTATGGCGATACCACTTTTCATCAGTGAACGCGAGGGGATCGGTGAAAAATTGAAAGTGATAGGGAGTTATATGGTTGATGTAATCTTCTAAAACAATCTTGAGAAATTCAGCCATGACAATATTTCTTGCCGTTTGGAAAAGGCGTTCATCGTCCCAAGTTGGATAATTTTTTGTCAAGAGATCGCACACGCGATTATGTTCCCTTAAAGAAAGAACATTCAGCATGACATAGCCGATTTGCACGTTTGCTCGTTCTACTTCCAACCCCATCGCAAACAACTTCTGTTTCTTTTCTGGAGGGAACGTTTCTGCTTTTGGGATAGACTCGTCGGTGTAAAGATGCGGCAACCCTCTAAATTCTTCTTTGGGTTTTCCATCTTCGTCATAATAAAAGGGAGGATATTCTTCCCCATTAATAATTTGGCTTTTTAGCTTACCGCCTTCATACGATCGCAGCAGGTGCGTAATCTTGGGATTTAACCCATAGACATTGCACATATCGATGTGGTGGTTAGAACTATTCCTGCGTGGATCGTGGCGGTCGGTTCTCAGAAAGCTATCTGTAAACCATTGAACAAAATAGGGGAAAATTAGAGAGGATTTAGGGGAGTATTTCGTTTCCCCAGTTTTGCGATACAGAATCTCCAAATCTTGAATCGGCGGCAGATTTTTTTCAAACTTTTCAGCAGGCGTTAAATTAATGCCGATATAGTTTTCATTAGTTAAGGGTTTCCAATCTAGAGGTGGTAGTTGGAGTCCTGAATATGTTCGATCAATCAACGAATCCCAGGATGTATAGGGAGACATTGTACTAAACGGATATGGACGAGTCGGAATTTTTAATATGGCATTGTTAGTGAGAGTTTTGTTGACTTTTCTAGCAAGACCTGGGTTGCTTTGAATAAAGTTCCAAACTGGTTTAAAGCCGGTTAAAACAGCCGTCTCAAGTTTGTTTCTAAACCCATCTTTTGATGTGTCTCTTTTTGCGGTCATAATTTCTCCTTTAGAATTGCTTGTTAACTTAATCGCTTGCTTCTGTTTGAAAAGAACGCTAATTACTGCTGATGGTTTTGGCAAGACAAAAACATCAGTAGTAGGGCTAAGGCAGCAGGCACTCCTTGAAACAAGATTATTAAAAGATTAATTCAGTTTGTCGATAATCTTTTGTAGATTCTTGGGTCGATAGTCTTTGCGACTTTTCAAACGGTTGATCGTGCTTTCATGAATATCTTCAATGACATCGCCAACCTCACGAAACTTGACTCCAGCCAATTTAAAGAATCCAACATCGTTCTTAAAGTCACATTCATAATTGGGGTTAATGCCTGTCGGAATCACACTTGGATCTAAGTCAAGCCCCAATCCCAAGACACCGACGGAATCAATCATCCACTTTAAAGCAGCATCTGATAACCCACTATGTTCTTCTGTTCCACCACCAACGCAGCCGTGCTCACCAGGAAACCACTTTTGAATCACTCGCTGCTTTTCAGCCTCAGGATGCTTTTTCATGGGAGTTACATCAAATACTTCACGGATTTCGTCGATCGCAATAGCGTGCAATGCATTCTCAACACATCTATTTAAAGTAGTGTCATGGAATCTATAGCGCTTATTCAGCTGCTCATTCAACTTGCTGAATGCGGGCATTTCAGGAATCCCAAGGGCACCAACGGTGTCAAAACAACCGATTAAGGTGATAGGGACTCGCTCTCCGTAGTCTTTACGGTATTCGATTGCTTCCTTATCTCTGGGTTTAATATCTCGGTTACGGTAAAGCTCGTAAGCTTCATGTGCTTTAGTAACATGGGGGCGGTCTAGAAGACCAGAGCAATAGATCATTCCCGCTAGACTTCTAACTGTGTAAGCACCGCGACTGAAGCAAAACAGATAGATTTCATCACCAGTAACATAATTGAGACTAAGAAATCGGTAGCAATCTTCTATATTTCTATCGATTCCTAGTCCGGTAGCTCCTCCTAAAATCTTTTGACTCTCGGTTCCAATGCCCTCGTCATAAAATATGATTTGTGTAACCCCGTCACTGGCGATCGGTTTCACGGATTGAGCTAACTTAACCACATTGCTTGGGTAAGGACTTATTAATTGTTGCCAGGTTCCATCACAGCAAATAACAAGACGTTTCATAGTTCTATTTCAAAGTCTTTGAGTAATTAGGTTAATGATGTTGTTGGTTTGTTAGACCACTTCTTCCTAAGTAAAAAAATATTTTAAAAGAGCGATCGCAGCGTCAACTGAAGAGAAATGACGGCGATTGATAAAAAAAATAAACGCGCGATCGCTGCATCAATTTTAGGGAAATCTTCCCACTTAACTGCTTTCACCAATGGCAATAAAATTAAAAGCTGATTTTTCTTTCGTCACTGCGATATCTGGAGAGCCTGTACCAGATTGTTGCTTAATTCCTAAATCCCAGATAGCAACTTCCGCCTTGTTTGGAGTTATATCTTTAACAATAATTTGATTATCAGCACCCCAATCTTTCAAAGTAGCTACCACGCTGGGAGGTTCAGCAAAAGGTTGTAAAAAAGTAATGACATAGGTTCCTGTATCCGGTGATTTAACTTCAAACCCTTGTCCAGTTTGTTTTGTTCCGTCTTCACCAACTGTTCCGTAAATAATTTGTTGTGTCATTTTTTTCACCTTTAGATGTTTTATGGGAGTAGAGTGCGTTAAAGCAATGCAATAACGCAACCTCTACCTCATCGAATTTCAGTCAACTTAGCTTTTAGCGGCTCAAGTCTAGTTATTTGTTTGCTGGTAACTGCCGTGGTTGTGCAGGATTAATTGAGATAGGTTTGAATGGCTTGAATGTGTTGATATCTACACAGGTAGTATTATCCAGCTTGGTTCTGAGTTCAGCGCTGAAAGTAACTAGCTGCTCAACAAGAGCCTGGCGATCGGTTAAGCAGCCTTTGATTGCCATAAGTTCTCCCAGAGTCCACTCATAAAGATGTCTGTCTGCGTTGTTAATGATCACCGTCAGTTCGTTTCTGATTCTCAAAATTTGATTGAGAAGCTCGTCCACTTTGATGTTGATCACATTCGCTACCTGGATGTTGAATGACTCTCTATCGCCTATTATGTTGATCACTTCATCGACATACTGTGTAACCAGAGTTATGAATGTCTGATTCCACTCGTTGCGGACGTTCTCAATCTTGGTGTCAATATCTCTGTAGACGTTATTAATCTTGTTGTTAATTTCAGTGCCGTTGACAACGAAGTTCAGAATCCTGTTGTTAATTTCAGTACTATTAATAACAACACTCTCAATCTTCTGATGTATTTGAGAATTATCGTTCAAGATATTCTCAATCTTCTGGGTTAATTGAGCGTTATCAAAAATTTGGTTAATGACAATGTTGTTGGTTACATTGTGCTGTAAGCGCCGAGCAACGTACTGGTTTAATACGTTATTCTCATTGACAATATTCTGAGTAATTAACTTGACGTAATTTTGTAGCTTTTGCTCATAGGTGTCATCGATTTGCTTGCTAACATACTGATTAATATCAGTATTGTTATTAACGATGTTTTGAGTAATTAATCTGACAAATGTTTATCTGCCACCTATTATGTTTATCAGTTCATCAACTTGCTGTGTAATCAAACTGATAAATGTCTCATTCCACTCGTTGCGGACATTCTCAATCTTGCTGTTAATTTCAGTGCTATTGGTTACAAGGTTGACAATACTGTTGTTAACTTCAGTGTTGTTGTTTACAGTTTGCTGTAAGCGTCGGTCAACGTACTGGTTTAATACATCATTATCATTGATGATGTTTTGAGTAATCCCTTGGATGTGATTTTGTATCTTTTGCTCGAAGGTGCTGTCGATTTCCTGGCTGACGTACTGACTAATCTCAGAATTATTGACGGTGTTCTGAGTAATTAATCTGATGAATGCCTCTCTGCCACCTATTATATTGATAACTTCATCGACTTGCTCTGTAACCCGACTGATAAATTCTTAAAGTGCTTCTCGTAGTTCTTCAGCAGCCAATTTTCCAACTGATCCCAATACTTAGCCTCCAGGGTGACATCAGCTGCATCTATGACGTTGATAGATGCATTAATCTGCTGTAACTGCTCCTCCCACTTCTTCTTAAACTCGTCTTCCTTCGTTAAAGCGGAAGGTAAACTCTACCGAGCTGTTCGCACCTACTGCTTCACAACTCCTAGATCTGCCTGAGCCTTGAATATTTGTAACAGTCTCGGTTGCACTATTTGTAACAGACCCCTTTGTAGCAGTTTCAGTTGTACTATTTGTAACAGATCCCGTTGTAGCAGTTTCGGTTGTACTATTTGTAACAGACCCTGTTGTAACAGTTGCCTTATTATTCTCCTGTTTTTTATACTTCTCAGTCAGTTCAGTTGCATTTACTGGCTCTATTGCCAGAATAATTTGACCTTCGTTATCATCTTTGTAGGTATCAATAAATAAACCTAATAAGGTAGTTTTTTCTTTGACTTCTAAAATTACTTCGTCTTTCAGACCATTTAATGAAAACCAACTTTCTTCAACTTCTATACCAGTCAGTTTTGTAATAAATTTTCCACCTTGAACCAAAATTAAAGCCCAAGGTTCTAAATCAAACTTCTTACTCTCAGACCAATATGTGGCATTACCTTCACGAATTTTCATCTTATAATTTCCAGGTGTTAATTCAACAAAGTTGGAACCTGATTGTTTTAAACTAGACAGATTTGTTTCATCCAGCAGATAACAATTGTGTTTGCTGTCTACTGTTAAAGTCGGAGTGCTGAAAAATGGTTTGTTACTGGTAATAGAAAGATTAATTGCTCCACTGTTATCAGCATTATTGACATCAAAAAACAAGGCGTTGAGAACTGCTTTCTTTTTGACTTCTAACTTCAGAGTATCATTATATCTATTTAAGGTTGTCCAGGTTGCACCTACTTCAAAACCTGTGCTTTTATTGATAAATGTACTACCATCAGCCCCATATATCCATAGTAAAACAAATGGTTCTCCTTCTGTTTTGCTCTGGGCATAGCTGTAGCGACCATCAGTAATTTTGATATCAAAAGTACCTTTCTCGAAAGTAAAGGAAGTTGCAACATTTTGTTGCAGGTTGTTCATTTGATCGCGGTCAATAACGTAACAATTATTTTTGGTATCGATGGTTAAAATATTCATACTATCTTCCTTGATAACTTGAATTTCTTCAGATTTTGTCTCTTCCGATTTTTCTTTGGAGTTTGCTTCTGGAGGGATTTCTGTTGTTACTGCTGTAGCTGGTTCATAAATAGTGATACCTGCCCAACGACCTATAGGATCGGTTATGGTAACTAAAGTTCCAATACCCGTGGTAGTATCAATACGGATTAATTGTCCGTCTTTACCTAACTTAAAGAAGTTGCCAGTCACGCCATAAAGAACATCACCAACAAACTCCATACTGGCAATATCAGCAAAGCCAATATCGCCGATAGTTTTGACTTCACCTGTATCGAGGTTGGAGCTTGCTAATAATTTCTTTTTGTCGTAACCAATCAAGGTAATATAAGCTTTACCATCAGCATCAAAGGCAACTTCGCCACAGTTGTAGTTTTTATCAGCTACCGTTACTACTGGTGTACCTTTTCCTGTTTCCACATTAATAGCAATCAGTTGTTTAGTAGTTGTGGCGTAGAGGGTATGACGCTGGCGATTATATGCTAAACCAGATGTAGCAAAGCCAATATCACCAATTACAGTAGCATCACCTGAATTGAGGTCAATTTTAACTAGTCTGGTCTTATCGCCCTCTCGATCTAGTCCATATAGTTGGGAACCGACAAAAGCAATGTCAGAAACCTCTGTAACTATCTCGCCAATAAAAGTAGCTTTACCTGTGACTAAATCTAAAGTATAAAGTTTGCTTAATTCATTGGAGACACAATCTTGGATATAAACTGCTCCTAGTTTGAGCTTAATTGTTTTAGCTGTACGACTACCACAAATAAATTTTTCTAAAACTGCATTAAAACCACTGATAGTATCTTTATCTGTAAAAGATTGTCCACCTGTTGAGGTTGCAATTCTGGCGTATTCAGTTTTGATACCTGCTTGATACTTGCTCTTAGAAGTTCCAAAATAGGTGTGAACAGTAACTCCTGCTGTTTGGGCTTTTTGGATAGCTAAATTAGCCGCTGCAATATCCTTTTGCTCTGTTTTATCTCCACCACCTTCAAGTGCTTCATCGCCGAGATAAAAGATAGCTCGTGCTGCACCTTCACGCCAATTAAAGTATTCTGAGATATCTTCAATGGCACGCGCTGCATCTTCTTGCGCTCCTGCTGACTTTAATTCTCCTCTTTTTCTACCTCGGAGTTTGGATTCAGACACCTTAGCCTTTTGAGTTAGATAATTTCTGATAGTTTGGTCAAAGTTTGTCCCTTTCCAAATACCTTCTATCCTTAACCAAACTACTTTTAAATCTGATGGACAACTAGATTTAGCTTTAGCGATCGCACTCGCAGCAGCATCACTCAAACTCTGGGCTTCATCTTTCATCGAAGGACTAGTATCGATGACTATCACTAAGTCAACAGCAGGTATAGAACTTGCTTGTTTACTCATACTTGGTTCCTTTTTTTTCTTTTGGAATAAACTAAATAATTTCATACTTGAGAGGTTAATAATTTTCAATTTTGAAAATTAATCAAAATCCAAGTGTTAGACACTGCTTTGGATAGATGAATTTTTGTAAGTACTTAATTTAGCAATTCTTTAAAGTGCCTTCATATATCCAAAGTTTGGAGTACTCACTGCCTTGTTAAATTCTGCAATGAGCTTGCTGTATCCAAATGTAATTACTAGTCTTATTACCTAAGGATTAAGACTATCAGATTTCAGGCAAATCTGTTGTACCAGTTCAATAGTTGATATCTAGAATAGTTGCTATGATTGGATTTTTTTATTTTGAATTTAGAATTGTTTATGACACCTTCCATAAACCAGGTTTATCCCGTTATTTGGCACAACGACTCGGTGTCACTAATTGACCAAACCCGCTTACCCAATGAATATACATTCGTAGAAATTCACCGCAGTGAAGATATGGCGCAGGCGATTAAAACCATGATTGTGTGAGGTGCGCCTGCAATTGGTGTGGCTGCCGGATGTGGAATGTATCTTGGTGCAAGAGAAATTGCAACAAGCGATCGCTATTTCTAATCACTGATTTGAGAAAAACTGACGATAGTTGCTGAGAGTAAATTCATTGGAATCCTTGTAAAGCAAAAATCCCACGGCTATGAAACTAAGGCATTGTCTCAGTTTCATAACTGTGGGACTGTCAACATTTCTGCTATGACTATAAATACCTAGATTTAGACACTTAATGGTTGCACTTCCGGCAAGGATACCTGACTATCTGGATGTTGTACCCGATTCAGCCAGCGTTCGGCTTTGGAGTAGTTATCTTTTTGTACCTGTTTGATCGCTTGTTTGTAGTTCAGTGTTACGCCCCAAACATCGTTGGAGAAACGCTTTTGTTGCTTCATTTGCTCAAAGAACTGAACAGCTTCAAAATTTGATAAATTACCTTCAGTTTTGGCGATCGCTAGCAACACTTCAAACACATCATCCGCCATCTTGGCATCACCACACACGTAATAGTGACACTGAGGATGACTGAGCAGTTTCCAGATGTCCTGGGGCTTTTGCTGCATCAGGGTTTGGACATACATCTTTTGCTCACCTTGGCGCGAAAATGCTACCTCTAACCCAGAAAGCACACCTTGATTCAGCCACGTTTGCAATTGCTGCTGATAGAGGAAATCATTGTGGTTGCGGCAGCCAAAATACAGACAGGCATCACTTAATGGTTGTCCTTGTTGCAACAGAGCTTGTCGGTGTTGGAGAAAAGCAATTAGGGGGGAAACACCAGTTCCAGGGCCTACCATCAGCATGATTGCATCGGGATCGGTGGGAGGACGGAAAGTGGAAGTGCGAACATCGATGCGAACCATTGCTCCAGGTTCGAGTCCAGCTAAGTAGTTGGAGCAGAGTCCCTGACGAATTTTGCCTGTATCGGTGCTAACTTGCAGCACCCCAACAGTGATTTGAATTTGCTGGGGATGGAGCAGGGAAGAGGAAGAAATGGAGTAGAGGCGGGGCTTTTGTTTAGGCAGTAACTCTAGTAAGGCTGCTAATGTGATTTGTGCTGAGGGAAACTCATCGAACAGATCGGCAACGCTCATCAAGTTGTCCGTGATGGTTTTGTTGAGCATAATCTTGTCAGGGTAGTCGTTCCCCTGCTGAAGAATTTCCAGCCATGTTTCTAAGCGATGTTTCTCTTGGGGATTTTCTGCTACAGATTGCAAGTAGACTAAAAGCTCATTGAAGGGTTCTCGCAAAGTCAGATCGAGTTCTTCAAAGAAAACTTGACCGACGGTCATCACCCCAGAAATAGGAGGTTTATCTTCTACTTCAGTGCCATCTGGTGTACGATAACAAGCTGTGAAGTAGGTGTCTGGGTTTAGCGAAAGGCGATCGCATAGACGGTTAACAAGTTCAGGTGGATTCCAGGGATAGACTGCAACGTGATCGCCGGTTTCATAATGCAGGTTACTTTTGGAGAGATCAAAAGCGATCAAGCGAGTAGAACGACTGCCAGAAATCACTTCTTGAAGCAATTCCTGATTCGCAACAATGGGAACTGCAATGCCGCGTAGTTTACCGCCGTAGGCATCGCTACTCACTTCCACTGGGATTAAATTTGCTGCTTCTGCTTGATTTAAGAAGGTGATATTTAGTTGAGAAGCGGCTTTTGTTGTCGCATCGCCAGAGGTAACATCTTCACCCAATACACGCGAGATTAGTCCCAGCCATTCTTTGAAAGTATCCGCCTGTCCTTTAATTTCATCTCCTTTGTGGAGCGGGACGATGCAGTTTGCTCCTACCTTAGCTAAGGTCTTATCTACAGCAATCCCAGCAGCACAAAAATGTTCGTAAACCGTGCTGCCAATCCCCAGAATAGAATAGTTTAAGGTATTGAGGGAACCTACAGGTTGTTGCTTCAACCACTTGAGGAACCGCTTACCGTTTCCAGGCATTTCGCCATTGCCAAAGGTGGATGTCACAACGAGCAACAGCTTTTCCGATCTCAACGTATCGACGCTGTATTCATCGAGTGCCATGACTTTAGGACGGTAGCGTTGCAGTTGACGAGCCGCTTTCCGTGCCAAGCCTTCAGCCGTACCTGTCTCTGAGGCATAGAGAATTAAGATCCGGTCTTGTTTGTGGTCGTCTTCGTTAGCAACGCTCACGAATTTTGCTAAGTCGATGCCGTCTTCAACTGCCCAGCGATCAGCAGCATGGTGATAGGCTGGTTCTAAATAAAAATCGCGGGTTGAATGATGCCAAACTGGACAAGCACTACCTCCGGCTGGCGGCACAACCCAACTCCAATCAGCCGGACACTCCCGCCCTGCTCTCTTTTCGCGGAGGTCATGAGCGAGGTACTGACGAGAGGCAGACTGGTGATCGACCATTGTCACCTTGGCTTTCTGGAAGGAGTATAGGATGGCGACATTCAGTTCCAAAGCGACGCGATCGCGCCACAAGGTTTGTTCTGAACTAATATCCAGGTTGAGTACTTTGGCGATTTCCTCCATTTTGTCGTAACGCCAGTCTTCCAAGAAATCCCTAGCAATTTCCGTACCCATATACCAGCCATTGAAGGGGAGGCAGCAGTAGGTAATGCCACCAATATCCATGCGAAAATTGCTGATGGCAGGGACGCCATACCAACGCAGACCCAGCGATTTGAATTCTGGAATTGTGGGATGCTCAATCTCGACTGACAACACTTCATCGTGATTAAACTCGTAGAACTTTGGCTCCATCCCGGCGGCTTCAATGACCAGGGGCAAGATATCATAGGGTGTACAAGGTTTGGGCGGTTGCCAGCCCAGTTTGATAATCGCTTTGGTCAGTTCGAGATTAGCGCGATCACCGATTACACTGCCATTTTCCTGTTCGTATGCCGCATACCGAATTAGCTGCGGATTCCAAATGCGCGGCCCCCAACGTTCTTTAGGCTGCTTGGGACGGAAAACAGTCATGGTGATTTGGATATTGCCGCCGTTGGTAGCAAACCGCAGGTGTTCTTCTAGCTCCCGAAACATTTCATCGGGGTCAGTGATGTGGCGGCGATCGCGCACTACCATATTATTCCACTGAATCCGAGCGATACACTTAGAGGCATTGCGCCAAGCCAACTGCGCCCCATAAGCGAGTTCTTCATAGCTGTGGGTGTAAATGCCTGTTGCTTTTACTTCTTGCTGAATTTCTAACCAACGCCGGGACTTATCCTCCGGTTCCCATACTTGTTCACTGGCTATTGTGTCTAGGAACTGCTTTGCTTTTTTGAGCAATCGCTCCTCATTCACCATCGGCTGTTTCATCACATTGGTGACGCGATTGAACAACGTCTGCCATGCGTGCCGCACCTCAATAGTGAAATTTGGCAAATACTTTTCAAACAGCGTAAACATACTGTCTGCAATGGCAGGATAAGCACATGATGGCACCCCGATACTACCGTGAAACTGACCCAAGACACGCAGTTCTTGGAGCAACTGATCGCTGCTGCCACTTTTCAAGCAACGAATCAGAAATTCTAATGCTTGGAACAAGTGGAGAGACAGATAATCCATATCTGCCCGTCCAAAAATCGGTAGCACAAAAGGATATTTTTCAAACAAAATCTGATAAAACTCCATGCCCATCTGCTGCTTATTCTGGCTGAACACCTCCCAAGAATTCACCATCTCTTGCAGCATTTCTGGTGGCAAAGCTGACTCGTAGCGACGGATGGCTGACACCATCGGTATAATTATGTGGGTGTCGAAGAAGCGGTAGAGAGCGGAGTTGGTTCCTTTTGCCAAATCCTGGCGATCATACTCTTCTAAATAAGGAATTGATGGCAGCATCCACATCCACACTTGCCGCGCTTTCAACCAGTGATGGGGACGCATCCCGATATCGGCAAACAGCGCCCCATAATCCTCAACTGTGTCTAAGCCATCTCCTTTTTCTGGTGGCACACCTGTTAAAGCTTCTGCGATTACATTCTGGGTGTATGGCTGAAGTTGATGGATACAAAAGTCGAGCAACTCATAGAAGTAATCGTTGATGCTGTCGAGCGCTTCCCCAAAAACATACTCTAATTCCGGCTCCTCTAGCAATAAACGCTTCAAGAATTTTTCCATTTGCAATTCTTTCCACGATCGCAGTTTATTCCACACGTCCTTGACAATTACTTCTTCTGGCGGTGTCAAAGGTACGGCTTCTGGAATCTCAACCTTTATCTCTGTTACTTGAGCTTGTTGGCCATGAAAGCGACGATTACTGTTTTGATTACCAAATAGCGTCAGTGTGCTACTACTAGTTTCACTTGCACTTTGTGTCAGGCGAGTTTTCAACTTCAGCTGGGGTGCCACATTCCAGGTTGAGATGGGCAATTCTATCTCGGCGCTGCTCTGTCCATTCAGACAATCCTGAGTAGCAAAACTTACCGTTCCGGCATCCTGCCAAAGATGGCTGATATCGCCTTGCCGATAGCATAAAGTAATGGCGATCGTGCAGTCTCCCTGGTTTTTCAAATCTACTAACCAGCTGGGCTGCATCCTGGCAAAAAGATCCTTGTGCAATAAAGGTTGCCCCTCATTAGAAATCACCTGCACACGGCATTTATACTTGTAGTCTTTGGAAACTGGAAAATCACTAACAGATAACTCTGTTAAGTGAATAACTCGCTGATCGTGATTCATACTTGAACTGTAAAGCTAGTAAGGAGATGGTTTCGCTTGAGTGTCCTGCATTTTTTAACACAAGGATTATGAAGTTAGTTATATTACTCGCCCAACGTATATTTAATCTAAGCTTACAGGATATTTATCAGTAAAATTAACCAAAATTTACTAAAATTTCATATATGTTTCCCATTGATTTAACTATCTTAGCTGTTTTAAGAATTTCAATAATTCAGAGCAATTTTTTGAAATAAATAATGGCAAAGAATTGCAGGGTTTACTCTTTTGGTAAAATATCCTACTACAGACTAAAGCTCTTACTAAATAAGGGTTTTGTCTCCTGAATGCGAGTAAAAAATGCTATATTATTAGGGGTAAATACAAGGAGCCAGCACGATAAAACTCATGTATGTTTAGTTTTGTAAAAACTCTAAGAACACTTATTTATAAGCTGTTCGCTGATTTTAAATCTTGCCACATAGCTTGATTTTTTTAACGCAAACTTACTTTAAATTTAAATTAGTAATAATTTTGATGACAAATTCTCCAAACCAGGTTTATCCAGTTATTTGGCACAACGACTCGGTGTCACTAATTGACCAAACTCGCTTACCCAACGAATATACATTTGTGGAAATTCACCGCAGTGAAGATATGGCGCGGGCAATTAAAACTATGATTGTGCGAGGTGCGCCAGCAATTGGTGTGGCTGCGGCGTATGGAATGTATCTTGGCGCCAGGGAAATTAAGACTAGCGATCGCACCGAATTTTTGCAACACTTAGATAAAGTTGCCCAGTTGTTGCGTTCTACCCGTCCGACAGCGGTAAATTTATTTTGGGCAATTAGCCGGATGATCAAAGCTGCCTACGAAACGCTGGGAACAGTAGAACACATCAAGCAAACCCTTTTCCAAACAGCCCAAGCAATTAATACTGAAGATTTACAAACCTGTCAAGCGATCGGCGACAATGGTTTAGCAGTCTTACCCAATACCCCAAAAAAACTAACGTTGCTTACTCACTGTAACGCTGGGGCATTAGCTACTGCTGGTTATGGCACAGCTTTAGGTGTGGTGCGTTCTGCGTGGAGGGAAGGACGTTTAGAACGTTTATTTGCTGACGAAACCCGTCCCCGCTTACAAGGTGCAAAACTCACCACTTGGGAATGTGTGCAAGAAGGTATTCCAGTTACATTAATTACTGATAATATGGCAGCCCATTGCATGAAACAGGGTTTGATTCATGCTGTAGTTGTGGGTGCCGATCGCATTGCTGCCAATGGCGACACTGCCAATAAAATTGGTACTTATGGTGTTGCGATCGCAGCTAAAGCACATGATATACCCTTCTTTGTGGCTGCACCCCTTTCTACTGTTGATTTTGAATTAGCAGATGGCAGCAAAATTCCCATTGAAAAACGCGATTCAACAGAAATCTATCAAGTTGGTGATACCATTCTCACACCTAAAGGTGTAGATTTTTACAACCCAGCTTTTGATGTGACTCCGGCTGAGTTGATTACAGCCATCATTACAGAGAATGGAGCGATCGCACCAAGTAAATTGGTGAAATTTCAGATAAAGCAAGTAGCTTAAGTAGCTGGACAAAAATATTTATAGTCATTGCGAAGTTGTTAACCAATCCCAAACCCCTGTGATTGCTTCTCTACGAGACGCTGCGCGAACATTTCACTTCGTTACACTCGCAATGACATTGTGTGATTAATTCTGTCCGACTACTTAACATCAATCCTATATGAAGATGCATATAACATTGAGCGGACTTTGTAAAAAAGTAGTGCCAAATCCAGCTAAAATACTTGAATTTGAAATTATTCCGCTCAATTGAACAGTATTGATCTCGACTTCTTTAATAGGAATTATGTAATGAAAACGAGTAAATCTTTGGCGATAGTAACTATCTGTGCCCTGTCAGCATTCACCATTCCATTTGCTGCTATGAATCTGCGCCAGGCGAATGCCTACTACCCCAAAAAGGATTGTGACCGCTTTGCAGTTGGCACATATCTCATAACATTATCTGGTGCATCCTCAGCCCGCGAACTGCTAACGTTGACCCAAGATGGCAACTTTTTCGCCTCTGACTCCAGCCAAGCCGGTATTTCGGGTACGCCTGGCGTGGTGGGGCAACCCTTTGGTAATCTACAGGGACGTTGGAAGTGTACCGGGAACAGGGAAATAACCATTACGGCAGTCAACTTCGGTTTTCCAACTGGGACATTATCCGCTAGCGTTGTTCGAGATGATTATCATATAACGTTCGATTCCACAACTCAGGTAGTGCAAGGGACACTCATATTTCGTTCCTTCCCTTTAAACGCCAACCCGCTAAATAGAAATAATGATTCGTCGGTGAAGTCGTTCAGAGCCACTTTCACAGGGCAGCGCGTCAACGCTGATTAAATTAACTTACTGACCACTTGCCAACGCTCTACACGCTCTAGAATGTCCTACAAAGCCTCTTAATCCCTTAGACGTTAATCTTTCGCATTTATTAGCTGTCGATTCACGTCAGGTTAAGAGGCTTTGAAGCTAGCGTGCCAATTCTATTCGCTAAAACTTAAGTTGATACCAGTGCATTTAACCAAAATGCTGAATAATTGCCTCGGCAAATTCAGAACATTTTAAAGGTTCAACTGGCGGTTCTAACAACCGGGCTAAATCGTAGGTGACTTGACTACTTGCGATCGCATCGCTTAAACCTTTCTTAACAAGGTCTGCGGCTTCTTGCCAACCCAGAAATTCCAGCATCATCACACCAGACAAAATCACTGAACCAGGATTAATCCGATCTAAGCCAGCGTGTTTGGGTGCAGTGCCGTGGGTAGCTTCAAATATGGCACTAGAATCACCAATATTTGCCCCTGGTCCCATTCCCAAACCACCAACAATAGCGGCGGCGGCATCAGACAAGTAATCGCCGTTCAAGTTCATCGTCGCCAAAATCGAATACTCATCCGGTCTAGTTTGGATTTGTTGAAAAATACTGTCAGCAATCCGATCATTCACCAAAATTTTATCTTTCCATTTGCCCTCGCCGTGGGTTGCCCAAATTGAGTTAAGAACGGTTTCAACTTCCTTGACAATTTGTGCTTTTTTCTCTTCTGTAAGAGCATCAAACCCAGGATCAATCTGGCGGGCATTTTCTTCCAAGGAAATATTCGGATTTTTTTCCTTGTTACTTAAAATCCAAGATTCCCGTTCAGTAACAGTTTCTTGCCGAAATTCGCTGGTTGCTAATTCATAACCCCAGTCGCGGAAAGCGCCTTCGGTGTACTTCATAATGTTGCCCTTATGCACCAAAGTCACCTGTTGCTTGTATTTGGGCAATAGCAAAGCGTGTTTGATCGCACGTCTAACTAGGCGCTGGGAACCAGTTTTGCTGATCGGTTTGATGCCAATACCAGAATCAAGAGGAATGCGTTTTTTCCCATGTTCTGGGGTGGCGGGGATCAGTTCTTCATTGAGAATTTTAATTAAGCGATCGCCGATTTCGCTACCTTGTCGCCACTCTATGCCTAAATAAATATCTTCCGTATTTTCCCGATAAACAATTACATCCAGCTTTTCGGGATTTTTGTGGGGTGAGGGCGTACCTGCATAGTAACGGCAAGGACGCACGCACGCATACAAGTCAAAAATTTGTCGTAGTGCTACATTTAAAGAACGAATTCCTCCGCCAACGGGAGTAGTCAAAGGCCCTTTAATAGCTACACCATATTCTTCAATTGCCGTGAGAGTGTCTTGAGGTAAATACTGATAAGTACCGTATAAATCACAAGCTTCATCGCCAGCGTAAACCTTGAACCAGCTAATTTGACGCTGACCCTTGTATGCTTTGGCTACAGCAGCATCAAGAACTTTTTGGGTAGCAGGCCAGATGTCTATACCTGTACCATCGCCCCGAATAAAAGGGATAATTGGATTGTCTGGTACGATTGGTTCACCATTTTTGAAGGTGATTTTTGCTCCGGTTCCGGGGGGGGTAATCTTTTCGTACATCGTTCACACACTCCTAATCAATACGCTGCTATTCAAAAAACCTTATGTGGCAGGCTTGTATATTTTGCTGTGTCTTTTGTTCACCAAGCCATAAGGCACAGATTTTCCCCCTATTCCCCTTGTACATTATTTGGGGATTAAGTGTGGGATTCAGTGAAGCGATCGCAATTTTGTACGATCAAAAATAGTAAACTACTTTTCGCTATCAGTGCTTCACCTTGGAGAAGCCCAATAGCTTACCGCTCTTTCACTGACCGCTAAAACGAGAATGGCATGACAGACCCAATGATTTTATCAGGCCCTGCAAATGACATCGACTCCTTCCGACAACCGTTAATCGCTGGGTCTGAAAAAGTCCAACAACAGATAATCCCACAGTTAGCTGAGTTGGGTAATGAGGGATTAGACGTGTTGATGGAATTTTTACTGAAACGACGTGAGAACCCAGCTACTTGGGTTGATGGCAAAGCTTACCAAGTCCTCTATAAGTCCGATGCACCTCAAGCCAAAGAATTTTTGCGCTCCTCTTTCCCTGAGGGAATTGTACCTCTAAAATCAGAGTGCGCGATTAACTACAATTCTTTGCAACAGCTACTTGCTGTTCAAGACTTCCAAGCAGCCGATCGCGTCACCATCGAAAAAATGTGTGAACTATCAGGGCCAACGGCTGTACAACGAAAATGGTTGTATTTTACTGAGGTAGAAAATACCTCGGCTGTTGACTTGCAAACCATTAACAACCTCTGGTTAGCCCACTCTGAAGGTAAATTTGGTTTTTCAGTGCAGCGAGAAATCTGGTTAAGTTTGGGTAAAAACTGGGAGAATTTCTGGCCGAAAATTGGCTGGAAAGCAGGTAATACCTGGACGCGATACCCTAACGAGTTTACCTGGAATCTGAGTGCACCAAGAGGTCACTTACCCCTCTCTAATCAACTTCGAGGGGTACGAGTCTTTGCTTCTTTGCTCTCTCACCCAGCTTGGACACAGTTATGAGTTAGAAGTTATTAGTTATGAGTTGAAGAGGTTTTTAATTTAAAACTCAAAACTCAAAACTTAAAATTCCTAACTCCTAACTCCTAACTATTAACTTTAATCAAATTAATGGCAAACGTTCGTCTAGAAGATATTAAACGTAGATTCAATAACGTTACCGCTATTGAGGACATTACCTTTGAAATTCCTGATGGCGAGTTTTGGGTTTTAGTTGGACCATCGGGTTGTGGTAAGTCTACAATTTTGCGAACGATCGCTGGTTTAGAAACTGCTACATCTGGCAAACTTTTTATTGGCGATCGCTTAGTGAATAATATCCCAGCCAGACAAAGGGATGTGGCGATGGTGTTCCAAAACTACGCTCTCTATCCTCACATGAGTGTGGCGCAAAACATCGGCTTTGGCTTGCAGATGCGGAAGGTTGACCGAAAAATCATTCAAGAACGGGTGATGAATGTGGCGCGATCACTTTCTCTGGATCACCTGCTAGATCGTAAACCCAAACAACTCTCTGGGGGACAGCAACAACGAGTAGCATTAGGGAGAGCGATCGCTCGTGAACCACAAGTATTTTTACTTGATGAACCTTTATCTAATTTAGATGCCCAATTGCGCGATGATACCAGGGCAGAATTGAAACAGTTACATCAAGAATTAGGCATTACAACTATTTACGTCACTCACGATCAAGTTGAAGCCATGACTTTGGCTGATAAAATTGTCGTCCTAAATCGCGGGCGGATTCAACAAATTGGCGATCCCCAAACTATTTATGCAAATCCTGCTAATCAGATGGTGGCAAGTTTTTTAGGCAGTCCGCCAATGAATATCTTGCCTGCAATCTATCAGAATAATGGTTTTGATGTGAGTGGACAATTATTAGTAATTCCAGCAGTTGTGAAAGAAAAATTACAGTTGCGTCAAGGATACAGTTTTGATTTGGGGATTCGTCCAGAGCATATAAAAATAAACACTGACTCAGAACAGGCTGAACAACAGCTATCCGCTCACAGTACTCAAAACTCAGGACTATTATCAGTTGAAGTTAAAGTTGTAGAACCTTTGGGAAGAGAAACTTTGATTCGTGCTGGTTTACCTGGTTCGGCGGTGATGTTGAATATTCAGGTAGGCGGTGATGTGCGTCTGCGTCCAGGCGATCGCCTTTCTCTACAACTCGATTTAAATCAGTTATTTGTATTTGATCCCAAAACTGGAGACAGAATCTTATAAAGAGTTTCTTAAACTGCCAGAAATAATCGCTAATTTCCAATTTTTTGTAGCCAGAATCTAAGAAAATAAAAACTGCAATAGAGACTTAATGGATTAGTTGCAAAAACTTATATGACTATTAATCGACGCCATTTCTTGTTTTTACTTACATCAGGTGCTGGTGCTTTTGCATTAGATGCTTGTGCATCGGCAGAGAAATCTCCTCAGGGAAACACTGCAACTTCCGAGACAACACCAAATATAACAGCAAATACAACACCAAATACAATAGCAAATACAACGCCAAATACAACAGGGGCTATCCAACTACCACCTTTACCTTATGCCTACGAAGCACTGGAACCACACATCGATGCCAAAACGATGCAATTTCACCATGATAAACACCACGCAACTTATGTAAAAAACCTGAATGCAGCGTTAGCCAAACACCCAGAACTCAAAGGCAAAACTGTTGAAGAACTGTTGCAAAAACTTGACAATGTACCACAAGATATTCGCAAAACAGTACGTAATAATGGCGGTGGTCATGTCAACCACTCAATGTTCTGGGAAATTATGAAGCCGAAAGGTGGGGGAGAACCAACAGGAAATATAGCCTCCGGGATTAATCAAAATTTTGGCTCTTTTGCAGCTTTCAAAAAACAGTTTAACGAAGCTGGTGCTGGTCGTTTTGGTAGTGGTTGGGTTTGGCTAGTGCGTAACAAAGATGGCAAGTTGGAAGTGACAACTACAGGTAACCAAGATAGTCCCTTGAGTGCAGGTAAATACCCTATCCTGGGTAATGACGTATGGGAACATGCATATTATCTCAATTACCAGAATCGCCGCGCTGATTACTTAGATGCTTGGTGGAACGTGGTTAATTGGGATGAGATTAACAAGCGGTTTGCAGCAGCAAGCAAATTTGCCTGAGATGAGACGATAATTTAGAGTTATAGGCACTTATAAACTGGCAACAGAAACAAGATTCTGCTGCCAGTTTTTTGATGCAAGTCGTGTTGCCTAAAAGCAGATAGAGAGTTATGGATAAGTGAGTATAAAAAACTAGATTGTGCGGTGATTTACAGCTATTTTCAGGTAGATAGACCACGCAGTAGGGGCACAGCATTGCTCACCTGTATCAACTTAAGTTAAATCGGCGGTTAGAAACCGCATCTACACAAACAAAACCCGCCTACGCGGGTTAAAAAAGTTTGATTTTCCATTAGCCCACGGAGGTGGGCTTCTCTGCGTTCGCGCAGCGTGTCGCAGACAGACGCTACGTGAACGTTTGTGTAGCTGCAAATTCTATTCGCCAGGTCTTAGGTTGACTTAACATATTTTTACTATCAAGCAACAGAAATAATATTGGATTAGAAGATTAATCACCAAGGTTTATTTGGGAATCCTATACATAGCCAATGATAATCATCAGGATGTGAGGAGAGCCAATCTGAGGTGATGCTATCAAATAATAAAAATTCTCATGCCAAAGGTTATTTACCACTACGCTTAGTACTTGTGCTTCCCTTCGTTTTGCAAATTTTTGCCGCAGTAGCACTGACAGGCTATTTATCTCTTTGCAACGGACAGCAAGCAGTGAATGATTTAGCCAGTCGATTGCAACGTGAAGTTAGCGATCGCATCGACCAGCATCTAGATAGTTATCTAAATACAGGTCGTCAGTTAGCTGAAATTAACGGAGATGTTATTGATTTAAAATTGTTAGATACCCAGAATTTGAGCTAATATCTCAGCAAATTATAATTCGCACTGAGGTATTCAGCAACTAAAATACAGTATTAATTCAGATCAAAAATAACGGTTCAGGAATGCCAGAGCATATTAAAGCACATATCTTTGACCACTTGTTGAGAACGGGATTAGGATTAGCGTAGACGCAAAGCGTCTTGCCGCAGGCATCGCTCGTCAAATTGTTGAAGAAACGCACAATGGTAATTTGATCTGCAACTCCGTTCTGGGTAAGGGCACAGAATTTGTCATTGAGATTCCTTTAGCTTAATGACTAATCTCTGTTCTTAATTACGAATTACGAATTACGAATTACGGATTATAGCGACTTTTGAGTAGGTATACCAACAGCGCGGGGAAAATTAGCTGGTGTGTTTGCTACCTTACGTAAATAAAGGCAATGACGGATGCTATTACTCAAAGGTGTTGTAAATTGTTCGATTGATTCAATAACGCCACCCAACTGCTTCACAGCATTCTGCAAAGTAGTTGTTTCATCCTCTGTCCAATTACCGCGATAAATTATAGCTAAACCTCCCTGTTTGAGCAGTGGTAGCGTATATTCTGCACAGACAGAGGCTGCCCCTACAGCACGGATCAATGCAATATCGTAAGCTAATCGATGCTGGGGGTGCTGACCGATTTCTTCAGCCCTACCAACAAGAGTTTTGGCATTGTTAAAGGCAAGTTCAGTTAATATATTGTCGAGAAAAGTAATTTTTTTGCGAGTGGAATCGAGAAGAGTAATTGTACAATTAGGTACAGTAATTGTTACTGGAATACCTGGAAAACCTGCACCTGTACCAATATCAATGAGAGCAGGGGAAGCAGGGGAGCGCTTGTGCAGGGGAGCAGGAGAGAAATTTGCTGATAACAGAGGTGCAATTCCTCGCAGAGAATCCCAGAGATGTTTTTCCCAAAACTCTTCAGGATCAGTGATCCGAGTTAAATTTAGTTGGCGATTACCTTCTAGGATTAACTCATAAAGCTTTTGGAATTGCGCTTGCTGTTGATCAGTTGGTTGCCAATTGAGAGTTTGCTGCCAGATTTCTGCCATCTTGGGTAATAAGTTTGTCATAAGGCATTTGTCATAAGGCATTTGTCATAAGGCATGGGGTATAGTTCTTCTCTTTCTCCCCTTGTCCCCCTGCTGTTTTCTCACACTGTTGGTAGAGGTTCTTTAACTTTGGATTCTAGTGTCTTTGGGTCTACTGATTCTAGTTCACCGTGGTTGAGTGTCCAGCAACGGTCTGCGATCGCTAACAGATCCCCAGCGTCGTGTGTCACTATTAACAATGTCCAATCTTGTTTCAGTTTTGCTAATAAATTTACCAGTTGCCGACGCATTGACCAATCTAAACCAGCTGTGGGTTCATCCAATAACAGTAAATTTGGCTGGCGAATTAATTGCACTGCTAAAGCTAAACGTCGTTGTTGACCACCACTCAAAGCATGGGGAGCAGCGGAAAGCGATAAATGCTCTAATCCCACCTCACTCAGTGCCTGTCTGACTCGTTCTGACCCTAACTCAGGATGTCCTAAACGCAATTCTTCTAAAATCGAACCACCGCAAAAGTGCCGCTCTGGAAACTGAAATACTAACCCGGCTAATTGTTGTAGCTGTTCGGCTAAAAGTTCTTGTTCCCGCCAGAAAAGAGCGCCAGTAGTAGGTTCGGCTAGTCCCGACAAAATTTCTAGTAAGGTACTTTTACCGGAACCACTCGGGCCAATAATCAGACCTAGCTGCTGGGGTGCTAATTCTAAATTGATCGATTTGAGAATCGCTGTTGGGCACGCTGTAGGATGATAATTTACATTTCGGAGATAAAGCATTTGTTAAGATTACCAAAAAGTCAGCAAATTACTGATTAGTCACACTGAGGCTGTCTGGAAAATTCTGGAAAAAAATTTATAGCGCATTACCTGAATTAACACCTTAATTTAGCAGCAAGAATTATCCACTTTTTCTCCATTGTGGCAGACTAAGCCTTAAATAATGGCTAGAGCAAGCCTAGAAACATAGAAAGATTACCAATATATAAGAAAATTTTGGTTGAAGCAGAGGCAAGTTAAAATTAACTATTTTTGCATTCTAAGTAACACATACAACTATTTCAACCGCAATTATTCTGAGGGTTAAAATGACTAAAAGGTTTTCTTCGCCTCGATTAGTAGTATCTGCTAAACTCACTACCTTTGCTCAGACTGCTTTTGCAGGTGCGTTCGCCTTTGGCGTTGCCCCTTGGGCAATCACACTTAATTTGTGGGTAAATCCCTCCTTGGCTGGCGATCCGTTTCGCAATCGCGAACCTCATCAAATTGGCGATCAAACAGAAGCAGCTTTTAAAGCAATTTTCCAACAAGGCAACTATCCAGCAGCAGATCGTTATCTGCAACAAGCACTATCCAAAGAGCCAAATGAACCTCTAGCTTATGCTATGAAAGCATCTTTAGCATACGGAAATAAGGATTGGGCTAAACTCGACACATACAGTCAGAAAACTCTAGAAACAGGACAAAAACTGATTCCTAGCGATCCATTGCGTGGTAATTTATACACTGCTGTTGGTCATTTTTTAGAAGGTGCAGTAGTTATCACCCGTGAAGGTACAGTCAACGGTGTACCCCAAGCCTTGAGTCGGCTGCGACAAGTTTATGAATATTTAGACAAAGCTGAAGCAATTTCTGCCAACGATCCAGAACTGAACTTAATTAAGGGTTATATGGATTTATTATTGGCGGTTAATTTGCCTTTTGCTAGCCCAGATCAGGCAATTCGACGTTTAGAACAAAATGCTGCTCCTGGCTATTTAATTGATCGCGGCATTGCTCTTGCTTACCGAGATTTAAAAAGGTATCCACAGGCACTAGATTATGTCAACCGGGCGATCAAAACCACATCCGATAATCCAGAAATTTATTATCTCAAAGCCCAAATCCTGAAACAACTGGGGCAAAAAGAAAAAAGCCAGCAGATAATCCAGGAAGCGATCGCTAATTTTGATAAAGCATTGACTAAAAAATCCCAACTCCCAAGCGATTTAGTTAAACAAATTGAGCGTGAACGCAAAAGTGCTGTTAGCTTGAAGAATCCTTAACCCCCATTCCCCACTCCCTACTTTGATATGCTTATTTGCAGAAGAGTAATTGAGATATTAGACCAAAATGGAGATTCAGTTCCGCGAAATTAATCCTTTTGATATGTGGATTTGGCTGAAATTCAGCACAAATCCTTCTGCGCGTGAAAAGCAGTATGTAGAAGAAGTTTTCAATTCCTGGTTTTATTTAGGTAAATTGGGTGCATTTAATGCAGAGAATCTCCAAGTGCAGGACACTGGACTCGATATCAGCTACATGAATTATGATGAACAAGGCTATGACAAAAGTCTACTAGCACTGATGCACAACATCGGTGAGTTTGAATATGAGGGACAGTGGGGACGTTGTTGGTTTGACTTAGGAACCAGTGATGCGATCGCTCTGGATATTTTAATCAACGCTCTTACACAGCTAAGTCAGGAATATGTCACCATTGAAGAATTGTACATCGGTGGTGAAAATCCAGATTGGCCTATTGAGGATAGCGAAAGTCGTCCTCAGTCTATTTATGATAATTAGTTACAAAAATGAATAAAGCTGGCGAAATTCGGGTAATAGCCTTGGGGCTACTTCGGAATGGCGATCGCATATTTCTTTCTGAAGGCTACGACCCCGTAAAACAAGAAGCATTTTATCGTGCTTTAGGCGGTGGTGTCGAATTTGGCGAAACCAGCCGCGCCGCCTTAGAACGGGAGTTTCAAGAGGAAATTCAAGCAGACTTAACGAATATTAAATATCTCGGTTGTATAGAGAACCTGTTTATATTTAATGGTAGGCAAGGTCATGAAATTATTCAGCTTTATCAATGTGACTTTGCTGATTCAAAATTTTATCAACTGGAAAGTTTAGTTTTTTCCGAATCGCCACATCATAAACATAGAGCGTTATGGATAGATATCTCTCGCTTGAAATCTGGGGAATTCCGATTAGTGCCTGAAGTCTTTTTTGAATATTTATAAAGAATATGGAAGTTTGCTAAGATTACTTTGCTGTTAATTATGTTACCGCACTCAGCAAAGACACAATATACTGGTTGAGACTAACGCCTTCCCGTTCAGAAGTCTCAGCTAAACGTCGATGTAAAGATTTTGGCATCCGTAGTAGTAGTTTCCCGCTATAGCTATCACTACTACTTGGTAAAGGAATATTATCGTCGGCTTCATAAGCTGTCTCAATCCACAATTCCCGCGCCTCATTGAGATTTGCCATTGTCTCTTCAAAGGTTTCGCCTTGGGTAATACATCCAGGTAAATCTTTAATTTGGGCTACATATCCACCCTCTAGGTCGGGGTAAAGTGTTACAGGATACTGAAGATTTAAATAATATTCTAAGGACGGCTTCTCAATCTGCTGGTTCTTCTGGTTCAGTGTCTTCATCAATCCACTCTTCTAGATTTAAAAGTTCAACTATTTGCTGTACATAGACTCCTTTAACTTTTTGTCCTCCTGTTTTGGGTAGAGTGATGGTTTTACCTTGGGAGTCTCGGAAGCTATTAATGGCTACCCTTAGACTTTTTCTCCTCAAAGCCAAAAGCTTCCAATAGATAGTAAACTTCCTGAAACCGCACTTCTGGAGGTCGCTTTAGGAACTGATCTACTAATTTTCTTAATTTGCTCATTCAGAGATGATACTATATATAGTATCAAAATTTTGAGAGATAAAAAAGCGATCGCTTGTTGTATAAAAAAGGCATCGCACCAATCAACTCCAATCTAAGTTAATTCTGGTTCATATTTCGCCACCGTTCCCGCACAGTAAGCACTCATATTTTGATCAAAATTGGGTATGCGATCGCACTGTCTCGCTACAACTAAGAGAGCAACTTATAAGTGGCTTTACAATACATCTGAATCTAACTCTTGGGTTTTTCCTGCACGGTATTCAGCCATTGCCTCGGTTGCAAGGAAAGCGAGTACGTCAGGAGAACGGGCGAAAGCTTCATCCCAAGAGTGTTCATCTTCTAGTTCTTCCAAAATCATTGCCGCAATCGCATCTTGTTCATTGGCAGGCAAGTTTTTTAGTTTGGCGCTCGCTTGTTCAAGTAGCTCAGTCATAGCTGTTATACGAAAATCATACTATAAATTATCTCTGCTTACACTTTGTTGGGGTTGTTAGGGTGCGATCGCTTGGGGTGGGAGTAAAGCGCGATCGCACTGCCGAAAACCAGCGATTTGTTGGATCGAGGATAGGTGGGGCAAGTTGGGGAAGTTTTTATGCAGTGCCATTATTTATTTCCCTCAGATCAAACCATTGAATTGAAGATAATGTGGAGAACTGATTTTTAGCATCCGCTCTGGACTGTCATGATCATCAGTTATTTTCTGCCGTGTTGGTTTTTTATGAATGTTGATATTTCTGATGGTGACAAAGCGATAGACATAAGGATCAAGGAAATTCTTTTGTCCCCAAAACTCTTTGCCAATTTTTTGGCAATAGGCGACAAAACACTGAGCGCCCTTAAGTTGCTGAATGATTTCCCTTTCTGTGCTTGTGCTAGCCTTTGCTTTCATCTCAATGCAGAGGATGACCTTTTTCTTGCCAGTATCAGCAACGATGACAAAATCCGCACGTTTGCATTCACCACGGTTTCCTTGAAAAACTGTATCCGGTGACTTAAATTTATCTGCATTGATGATGATGACCTCATCATCATCGGGCATCCCATAAATAGTTACATCGTAATTGGCGGGTGGAGGCTCTCTGAGTATGACCTTATTTTTGCCGTGGCCATCATCTTCCAATGAAACTGTAGCGGTTTTATTGATCATCTCTTTGAGAATAGCAATATCAGTTAATCCATCAGACATTACTCCTCACTCCAGATGATCGCTTCCTGAATCCGGTTCATCGTTTCGATGGTTGTATCAAAGCTGCGGGCTTCAATACCCAGTTCTGGGCTGATGTTGGCTGGTGTCAGGGTCTGGCATTTAGTTTTTTTTGTTTCGCCGTCTAGTATTATCGATGCTTTTTCTGCGATATAGACTTTGATTTTTTCAGAAGAGATCAGTTCCTCTTGTCGATAATTTTCAACTTGGGCAATTCGCTTCAGATGGGGTTTATCGTGGTTGAGCATGATCAGCGTATTCAGTTCTTTGATAATGTAATCACTTTGGGTGGTGATGAAAACCTTAATACCAAGGTTCACCAGTTGGGCGAAAAGCCGTGCGATGCGGCGCTGGTTTTCAGGGTGTAGGTTCATCTCAGGTTCATCCACCATCAGTAAATCACCAAGCTGGGCTTCGTGTCTCAAATAAAAGCCGATATCTAGTAGAGAACGCACGGCGCTAGAACTTTCATCCATAGAAAGCTTGATCCGTTTACCCTTTGGCTCATAATAAAGTTGATCATTACGGGTGACTGTGTATTTACCACCAATTATGTCGGCGAAATCAGCCAACACATGAGGATACTTCTCAGTAATGAAACTGCTTTGTTGAAATATTGTCTCCAGTTCCTGAGCAAAATCCACATTTTTTTCTATTGGGAGCGCATAACCCTGGTATACGTTAGATAGAAGCTCTCTTGGATTGATGTTTTTATCAGCCTGAACCATTTCTTTGAGCAAGCGATTGCGGGTGAAATTCAACTCTTTGCGAAAAATGGCAGCACCGGTTCGTTCTGCACTAGCGATGAAAGGGTTAGGAAGAAACTGCTCAAAAATGATATCTTTTAGTGCGTTGGCAATGGTGCGCTTAAGGATGTCGGTGGAGATTTTTACCTTCTTTTTCTCAACAAGCAGAGTTACAACTAATTCTGTGCTTTTTTCACTTTTGGTAATAGAGAAAAGTGATGTCTCGCCAGAGGTAATTTCCCGAGTAAAATCAAAAGCTAAACTAATATTTTGGATATCCAGACTTATCTGAAAGTCTGTTGTTTTAAATCGTTCTGCCCGTGCTGCAAAAATCTTCGGTAATTCCTGGGTATAGGCTTGACAACCTTTAGTAACAATCTGCTCAGACTGTTTAATATATTCTTGTATATCAAGACGAATTACGCCGTCCGCAAGGAGCTGCTTGATCTTATTGGCGTTGATTTGGATCGCAAACATTCGTCGCCAAGTAGACAAAAAGCCAAACAACGCATAAGTAGCGTAGGTCTTGCCCATATTATTGTAGCCACAAATGATTGTCAGGTCGCCAAGTGTGAATTCGGCTTGCTTTAAAGCACCAAGATTTTTGACTTTAATTTTCATTGCCGTATTCATGCCGCGTAGTTTACCGCCGTAGGCATCATCTCCTACCATCACTCTCTAACCATGTCTTAGTCTAAAACTCACTGTTTTAGTCTAAACACCAATATTTATCATAAAAACTCCTAAACCGCGCACTGTAACTTTACCAGCAGAATACACAAAGCGCATTTTGAGATTCTCTGGTAAATTCGCCGCCTACAAATTCCAAGCGGGTTCCTCCATCGGCGTTTCTAAAACGACGTGCTGCTTTATTTTCTGGTTTAATTCGGTTAAATCCAAGTTTTTTCGCTAGCTGTTTGAGTTCCATGACTCGCAAAAGTTGATTTGCAGGCACTGGTAAATTACCATAGCAATCGCTGAAATAATAGAAATAGTAGAGTTTGAGACAGTTCTACAATAAAAGCAAAGACGTTGAGGTTGAACTAACCTAATGCGTATACCTGAAACAAACCCAAAGATACCAATGCCTTCACCAAGCCTCTACGAAACTGATTTTTACGCTTGGACACAGGAACAAGTAACTTTACTTCGCAATGAGCAGTGGAGTCAGATTGATCTGCAAAATCTGATTGAGGAGATTCAATCTTTGGGTAAACAGCAACGTCAGGAATTACGAAACTGTCTGAGTGTGTTGATTGGACATTTACTAAAATGGGAGTACCAGTCAGGACGCCGTAGCCGTAGCTGGTTAGCAACACTTCGTATTCAACGCTTAGATATTGCTGAACTGCTTGAAGACAATCCTAGCCTAAAGTCCTACCTTGAAGAAGCACTTCACAAAGCCTACCTTAAAGGTGTCGAATTAGCTGTTGGAGAAACAGATTTGCCCAAGCCTACTTTTCCGCTAGAGTGTCCCTACAGTTTGCCAGAGATTGTAGACTATGACTTCTACCCAGGTGAACCAAGCAAGTTAGTAGATGAATCAGAGCAGTAATTTGATGCTGAACACGGATAATCTGTAATATCACGTCGTAAGTTGATAACAACGAGATCATGTGATTGCTGTTGTAAATAGTCACTCCCAAAACAAGCAATTTACTTTGTACTGATCTTTTAGTTGCTTCAGGTTCTCTAAACTGCCCTAATTGCATCATTCATAAGTTTTGTTCAAGCATTTATAACAAATCTATAATCTTTTATTGCAAATATTGGCTCATACATAAGTTTTATTTAAGCATTTATCACAAATGTATAAACGTTTATCGCAAATTTTGCACTATATATAAGTTTTCTTTAAGTGTGTGTAATAAATGTATAAGTGTTTATCGCAAACGTTACTTCATTTCTAAGTTTTGTTTAAACATTTCTAACAAACGTATAAACGTTTATCGCAAACGTTACTTCATTCTTAAATCAATAGGTTTGATGTTAAAGGTAATTCGAGACAGGAGAACCCCGGTAAATAAGTCCGAAACCGGGGTTCTAGATTAAAATGTGTTTACCATAATTCTTTTAGCCTTTTAGTTTGATTCAAATCATCAAACAACAGCTGCCTCTGGAATTGCACCCTGCATTCTCGCGAAAGCATCAATCAAATTCTGCAATTGTTGATCTGCTTTAAAAACTCCTAACCCACGCACTGTAACTTTACCAGGAGAATAGACAAAGCGCGTCTTGAGATTTTCTGGTAAATTTGCCGCCAACAAATTCCAACCTGGTTCTTCTATCGGCGTTTCTAAAACGACGTGCTGCTTGTTTTCTGGTTTAATCCGACTAAATCCGAGTTTTTTCGCTAGCTGTTTGAGTTCCATGACTCGCAAAAGTTGATTTGCAGGGACTGGTAAAGTACCATAGCGATCGCTCCACTCGGCAGCAATTAGCTTTAATTCTGATTTAGATTTAGCTGTGGCCACCGCCCGATAAGCACTCATCTTTTGATCCAAATCGGTAATGTAATCTGCTGGGATAAATGCCGTCAGGTTGAGGTCAATTTGGGTATCCTCCACTTTCGGAATTTCTTGTCCTCGGATTTCCCGAATTGCTTCCTCTAGCATTTCCATGTATAAATCGAAACCAATGGCATCCATTTGACCGGATTGTTCTGCACCTAGCAAGTTACCCACACCTCTGATTTCCATGTCGCGCATCGCTAGTTGATACCCAGAACCTAGCTGAGTAAATTCCTGAATTGCTCGTAATCGTTGCCGTGCCGCATCAGATAATGCCCGTTGCTTCGGATAAAATAACCAAGCATGAGCTTGGATACCTGCACGTCCTACACGACCGCGTAATTGGTAAAGCTGTGCCAATCCAAAGCGGTGAGCATCTTCAATCAATATCGTGTTGACTCGCGGAATATCTAAGCCAGATTCAATAATTGTCGTACAAACAAGGATATCTGCATCGCCATTACTGAAAGTGAGCATGGTTGATTCTAACTCGCTTTCATCCATTTGACCGTGAGCGATCGCAAACCTAGCTCCTGGTATCACTTCTCGTAAATTGGCTGTTGTCTCTTCAATTCCGTCTACTCGTGGAACTACATAAAAAACTTGTCCGCCTCTGTCTAATTCTTGACGAATTGCTGTGCGGATACTTTCGGAATTAATCGGTGATAGATGGGTTTTAATTGGTCGTCTGGTTGGGGGTGGCGTGGTAATCAAACTCATTTCCCGAATTCCTGACAAGGACATATACAAAGTCCGGGGAATGGGAGTGGCTGAGAGGGTAAGCACGTCCACCTGAGTTTTCAGGCTTTTAATTTTCTCTTTCTGATTCACCCCAAACCGCTGTTCTTCATCCACCACCAACAGTCCTAAATCGCGGAATATCACCCCTTTACCTAAAAGTTGTTGCGTACCAATTACTACATCTAATTCACCCGTTGCCAATCGCTTTTGAATATCGCGGCGTTCTTCAGCGGAACGAAAGCGGTTGAGTAAGCCGACATTTACTGGGTAGGGAGCAAAACGTTCTTTGAGTGTATGGTAATGCTGCTGTGTTAAAATAGTCGTTGGCGCAAGGAGTGCCACTTGTTTACCGGCGATGACTGCTTTGAAAATAGCACGAATCGCCACTTCCGTTTTCCCGAAACCGACATCGCCACAAACTAAGCGATCCATTGGGCGATCGCTTTCCATGTCGCGTTTTACATCTTGTACAGCTTTGAGCTGATCCGTTGTGGGTTGGTACGGGAAAGAATCTTCTAATTCCTCCTGCCAAGGCATATCATCTGGGAAGCTAAAACCTTGTTGTTGCGATCGCGCTGCATAAAGTCTCAACAAGTCCACCGCCAATTTTTTAATCGCTTTGCGGACTTTATTCTTGGTATTTTCCCAAGCTTTACCAGTCATCCTATTAAGTTCCGGTGCTTTATCACCTGCGGCGCGGAACCGCGATAAAGCACCCACTTGATCGGCTGCGACTCTGAGTAACCCATCAGCATACTGCACCACTAAATAATCACGGGTCTCGTTATTAATCGTCAAACTTTCCAGCTTGACAAATTTACCAACACCATGATTTCTGTGAACCACATAATCGCCTGGACGCAGCTTATTGGGATCAACTTGTTTAGAAGTAGCTTTGTGGCGCTTGCGGATATATCCGGGAGTCGCCAATGAATGCTGCCCAAAAAATTCCCGATCTGTAACAATTACCAATCGGTAAGTAGGCAGGATAAAACCTTCTAGTTCCGCAAGACCAGAATATTTTAGGGCAATGGGAATATGGTTGATTTGCAGCTTATCAATCGCTTGGTAGTCGCGGGGATTGGGGATAAACTGAGCCGGACAGTCATGTTCTTGCAACAGTGAGACGGAACGCGAAGGTTGAGCAGAAAGCAGCCAGATCGAGAAATTGCGATCGCGTTCTTGGCGGATGGTTTCAGCTAGTTTAGCAAACTGGTGTGGTGTGGTTGGAACAGGACGGCTGGCAAGATTGATCCCACTATTTTCCTCTGATAGTTCTGATAAATATAATGTTTTAAACTTGGCAACATCAACCAAACATTCATCAAAAGACCGATGAATTTTCGGTAATTGGGAATTGGCAATTAGCAATTGGTTAGACTCTTCCCCATGCCCCATTCCCCACTGTTCCTCAGCATTTTCTACCCAGCGATCGCTATGAGCATGGCACTGTTCTGGCTCATCAATGGCAATCAGGGTGTTTCCTGCTAAGTAGTTTAGCAGAGATGCTGGTTGCTCGAACGCTAACCCCAAAAAACGACGACTGCCCTCCATCAGAGATGAGTTATTAGTGCTAAGTTCTGAGTCAGAATTTAACTCAGCACTCAGCACTCGGAACTCAGGATTATTCTTCAGTGCAGCCATCACGATGGGAGTGAAGCTAGTGGGGGTAAGAATTAACTGGTCAACTTTGTCGAGGGCAGAACGTTGGGTTGCTGGGTCAAATTCCCGCATTTGCTCGATTTCATCGCCAAACCATTCCAACCTGACTGGAAACTCAGAAGAAACCGGGAACACATCAACAATATCGCCTCGCCGACTCCATTGGCCTTCCATTTCCACCAAAGGAACTCTTTCGTATCCCAAAATAGTTATTTTCTCACTGAAGGTATTCAAGTCTAATTCCATCCCTTTTTTCAGGGTAAGACAGAATTGTTGAAAAGCTTCTGGTGGAGGCAAATGAGGTTGCAGCGCCCCTTGAGTAGCCACAATCGCCATCTTAGGTAATTGCGAGGGAGTTGGGATTTGGTTTTCTTCCCCATGCCCCATGCCCAATGACACCACTTGCTTCAAGTCGGCAGAGCCGCCCAACGCAGTGGCTCCCCCATGCCCCATTCCCAAATCTGCCAATACCTGCATTTGCCCCCAACTCATTTCAGTTTCCGGGTCAAAAGGTTCGTAGGGAGAAGCCTCGGAGGTGGGGTAAAAATGTACTGTTTGCCATCCCATTGCCTCCAGTTGTGCGTAAACGCGTCCAGCTTCTTCCAGAGTGGCGCAAACCACAAACAAATCCTTGCCCTGAGACTGCGCTAATGCCGAAGCCACTAGAGTCTTGGGCAGCCTGGGAATGCCATTTAACCGCAATTCTTGTTGTCGATTCAGCTTAGAAATAAATTCAGTGGTGAGTGGCGATCGGCCTAAGGCACGCACAATAGAAGAAAATGACATAAGTACTACTAGCGATGGGAGTCTTTGTGGGTCAGCAAATCTTAAGGCAGTTTATGTCAACTATTTTAAAAGTGTTAACAGCTTTCTTATTCCTTCGGTGGAAGAATAATGCACAGTTACTAATAAACTTAAGAACTATAACTACTACTTTGTATATAGTCAAAGTATTTATCGAAGCACCTTTAATACTAGATACTAGGGATTGAGCTACGTTCGCTCTGATAAGCGGCAATTTTAAACATGTCCTCCATCACTTTTGAAATTTTAATCATTTTGGTGCTAATTATTGCCAATGGCGTGTTTTCTATGTCTGAGATGGCGATTGTCTCGGCACGGAAAGTTAGGCTACAGCAGCTTGCCAATCAAGGAGATGCCAAGGCGATGGCAGCATTGAAATTAGCGGAGTCTCCAAATCATTTCCTGTCAACCGTTCAGGTGGGTATTTCCCTAATCGGTATCCTAACTGGTGCTTTTGGAGGAGCAACAATTGCTAACCGACTGGCAGCCTATGTGCGACTTGTACCTTTGTTAGCACCTTATAGTGAACCGATATCTTTTGGAATAGTGGTTTTGATCATTACGTATTTGTCACTCATTGTTGGCGAATTAGTACCAAAGCGTCTGGCATTAAACAACCCAGAAAGAATTGCATCGAATGTAGCTATTCCAATGCGTGCCTTATCGGCGATCGCTTCGCCAATGGTATATCTTTTAAGTGCTTCTACAGATTTGATCCTGCGAGTACTGGGAATTACAGCTTCTACCGAGCCGCAAGTCACCGAAGAAGAAATTAAAATCTTAATTGAGCAAGGCACAGAGGCGGGAACTTTTGAGGAAGCTGAACAGGATATGGTAGAGCGAGTCTTTCGTTTAGGCGATCGCCCTGTCAGTTACTTAATGACACCCCGTCCTGATATTGTTTGGCTAGACTTAGACGACTCTGCCGAAGAAAATCGTCAAAAAATGGTTGATAGTGCCTATTCTCGGTATCCAGTTTGTCAGGGGGGACTTGACAATGTGCTGGGTGTTATCCCTGTCACTGACTTATTAGCCAGGAGTTTCCGAGGGGAACCACTAGACTTGACTATCGGATTGCGACAGCCTGTATTTGTGCCAGAAAGCACCCGTGGCTTGAAAGTTTTGGAATTGTTCAAGCAAACTATCACTCACATGGCGCTGGTAGTGGATGAATACGGCGTAATTCAAGGATTAGTCACTCTCAACGACATCATGAGTGAAATCGTGGGTGACGTTCCTTCAACGGATGGACAGGATCAACCACAAGCTGTACAACGCGAAGATGGTTCCTGGCTTTTGGATGGGATGTTGCCTGTAGAGGAGTTTTTGGAACTTTTTGGGATGGAAGAGTGGGAATCTGAGGAACGCGGCAGTTATCAAACGTTAGGCGGTTTTGTGATCACCCATCTAGGTCGTATTCCTGCCGCAGCAGATCATTTTGAATGGCAAAGTATGCGAATTGAAGTGATGGATATGGATGGTAATCGCGTTGATAAGGTGCTAGTCGTACCGAAGGCATCTAAATCAGCAGATACGAAAAAATCTGATTAGGATTGGGCATTGGGGAGCCAGTGCGTTGGGCGGGAAATGCCGGACTTAAAGCAACTGGCGTCATTGGGCATTGATAATTATTGTTTACTATTTCCCATACGCTATAATAGCCAATGCCCTATTTATGTAATTTATCAAGTGCGAGATAGACGTTTGACCGCTTCACCTGCCAACAAATGATGAGCTTGTTCTAAAAGTTGGGGGATTTTATCGGCGTAGGGATTACGGGCGAGACATTGCCGCAAGTCTAATTCATCTAGCCGATTGGCTTGGTTGCCGGGAAACCAGTGCCCACCATTGCCAAGCAGGTTGTAGCGCATTTTAGCGTAGTCTACTAAATCGTAGGCGATCGCTAAATTTCGCAGCCATAAAATCACCCGAATATTTACCTCACCAGGGGTTTCGTCAAAGTTTGGTAGATTTGTTTCCCAGGATTTTACCCAATGTTCTCCCAAAGTAGCGATCGCTTCTGATTTCAACCTTGCTAAAATTGGTGGCAAAATTTCTGATGCCCGATCTATTAATTCTAAAGTCTTCAGGTGTTCATCAAAATCTTCTGGTTTTGCTGCTCCTAAGCTTAGTGTATGCACCTCTCGACGACTCAAACAAAACAAATCATTAAACACCATTGGACTCAATGGGGCGCAAAGATTGACTAATTTTTGTGGAGGTTTATACAACAAACCTCCTTTATCAGAAGGGCTAATAATAAACACCCCCATATCGTGGCGTTTAGCTGCTTCAATTGCTGCCCAATTCCATTGATTAATGTAGTACCAGTGCAGGTTCACGTAATCAAATTGATTGGTATTAATTGTCTGCACAATCACATCTGTTGAGCCATGTGTAGAAAAGCCAATAAATCTAACTTTTCCCTCTGCTCGCAACTGCTGTGCTACTTCCAAACAGCCACCAGGACGGATGCTGTCATTTAACGACTCAGGATGATTAATGCCGTGCAACCCTAAAAGGTCAACATAATCTAACTGGAGATTTTTCAAAGATTGTTCAAATATCTCCCGGAATTCTTTCGCATCTGCCTTTGGATTGACTTTGGTCTGAACAATCAACTTTTCGCGGGGAAACTTGGGCAATATTCTCCCCAATTGCATTTCAGAAGTGCCATAACCACGGGCAGTTTCAATATGATTAATCCCAACCTCGACTGCCCTTCTAATAGTCGCTTCCAAATTTGCCTGGTTATCAGCAGGAATTTCATGATTGGGAACATCCTGCCATTTGAACTGATATCTCATGCCACCGCAGGAAAACACTGGCATCTGTAATTCTGTGCGTCCAAATCTTCTATATAGCATCAGTGGATTGTGGATTGCTTACCAACTTAAAATCTAAAAACGATACTCATTCCAGCTTTCAGTGCCACAATCATTCCCTCTGTTCAATCTGTGATACTAGCAATATTCATCGCATTCTTAAATCGGTCAGGTCTTTTGGTTATTGGATTTTTACCTACCAATATTCCAGTTCCATAGAATAATTATCTCATCCTAGTTACCACTAACAAGAATTTTTCTATTATTCTCTCAAGTTTAGACCAAGAAATGGCAAAACGACCCAGCAGTGCTGAGTTGTGCGAAGGTGAACTAACGGAAAAGTTCAAATTAATTCTTTGCAGACTGAGACTGTGCCTGAGTTAAGCAATTTCTCAATTTTTCAGCTAACACTTGTACATGGGGTTCATTAAGTATGTTCAGGTGAGATCCGGGAAGGTAATGGATATCTAATCCTCCAACCACTAGGTCGCCCCAGCCAAATTGAGGATCGTATTCTATGCCTATAGCTTCGTCCCGATTTTTGTCCTCTGTCCGCAAAAGAATAGCTCGACCAAGGTAAGGTGAAAAAATATAGTCATTAAGGGCTTGAGTGTTAGTATCTATAACCTTTAAATGCTTGTCAGTTTCAGGTACATTAAGTACGTCTTCCAAGTAACGGTTATATGTATTTTGCAGTTCTTGCTTACGCCAATAACTCCATCTCATAACTTTTTGCCAAAGGTAGTTAGGCCCTTGTTTAACAATATTATTTAAATGCAAAAAAACTCGCTTGAGAAATGGTGCCTGCCAGCTATAACCTATACGACAACTATCAAGCATAACTAAAATACCAACTTGTTCGCCTTGCTCGTGGAGTTGCCGAGCCATCTCGAAGGCAACTGTACCCCCAAAGGAATAACCTCCGAGAAAATAAGGGCCATGAGGTTGAAGGATCTGAATTTCTTGAATGTAATGCGCTGCCATATCTTCAATGCGGGTATGGAGAGGGTATTTTCCATCTAGTCCCCGTAGTTGTAATCCGTAAAATGGTTGTTCTATCCCCAGATGCAATGCCAATTCACGGAAACATAAGACTTCTCCACCCAGTCCATGAATACAGAAAAAACGTGGCTTGGAGCCGTTGGGTTGAATTTCTACTAGGGATGACCAGCTAGATTTTGATTGGTCTAAGGTATTTACTAAAGCCGAGTTTTTTGTTAAATCTTCTTCTTGGCAGATTATTTTGGCTAGAGCCTCTACAGTCCCTGACTGGAAAAGAATGGCAAGTGGCAGGTTTTTACTAAATGTCTTTTCAATTTGCCAAAACAGTTTTACTGCTAGGATAGAATGTCCTCCTAGCTCGAAGAAGTTATCCCTAACACCAATCGGCTGGACACCTAAAATTTGTTCCCAAATCTGGGTTAACTGGTGTTCCACTTGATTGCGGGGAGCAACAAAGCTGGCTTCTGGTTCTTGCCTCGATAAGTCTGGTGCTGGTAAAGCGCGACGGTCTACCTTGCCGTTGGCAGTTAAAGGCATGGTGTCCAGCACGACAAAAGCCGAAGGTAGCATGTATTGTGGCAATTTTGTCGAGAGGAAGCCCCGGATATTAGTAATCGCAATTGCTGAGTCTTTATTCGGTATAATGTAAGCCACCAAACGTTGATCGCCGGGAACATCTTCACGGGCAATTACTACAGTCTGAAGTATATCTGGATGTTGGGCTAACACCGTTTCAATTTCCCCTGGTTCAATGCGTATCCCCCGAATTTTGACTTGATGATCTCGGCGACCGAGAATTTCTAGAGAGCCATCTGGACGATAGCATCCGCGATCGCCTGTATAATAAAGCCAATCCTGGCGATCGTTCCGAAAAGGGTTCTTGACAAACCGAGAACGGTTTTCTTGCTGGGCATTGATGTAGCCCAAACTACGGAATGGAGTTCGGATTACAATCTCGCCCGGTTCACCAATACCGCACGGTTGGTGATTTGGTGTGAAAACCAGTGCTTGGGTTTGAGGCAGCGGCAATCCAACTGGCTGTACACCAGGGCTACACTCAACAGGTACTCGGTAATAACATTTCGCCAAGGTTGTCTCTGTCGGGCCGTAGAGATTAATAATTTCACCTGATTCGGGAAAAGCATCCCGCCAGCGAAGTACAAGGGTTTCTTTCAGAGGTTCTCCAGCCAAGAATAACCAGCGTAAGTTACCTAAATAGACTCCTGACGGCACATTCGCTAACCATAATTGCGCCAGCGAAGGAACTGTATGAAGTACAGAAATTTGCTCATTTTCTAAATAACGCAGAATTCTAGTCGGTTCTAAGTTATCCTCTTCTTCTGGCAAGCATAGGGTTGCACCACTAGTTAAAGGTAAGAAAATATCTCTAAGAACGACATCAAAAGAAAGACCAGTTAATTGGGCAACACGATCTTGCTGATTAATTTCAAAGGTCTGTCGCTGCCAGTTCAGAAAATGCGCCAACCCTTTATGACACCCTAGCACCCCTTTGGGCACACCAGTAGTGCCAGAAGTGAAGAAAATATAAGCTGCATCGTCGGCAGTAATTTCAGGTAGATTTACTGCTTCAATGCTCTTTTGCGAATTTATAGCTTCTCCTGTGTCTGGGTTGACACAGATGCTAGTTAAAGACTCCCCTATATTTTTGTCTTCTGGACGCTGACCATCAATATATAATATGTATTTAGCTTTAGCTTCGTGTAACATCAGCCGCTGGCGTTGGCTGGGAAGTTTTGGATCGAGGGTGAGTAGCACACCACCACTCAAGAGTACGCCAAGCATACTGGCAACTAGCCCAAAGCTGCGTGTCCCAAACACGGCTACGACATCTCCCCGCTCTACTCCGTGAGATAACAAAACCTGTGCTAAAGTTTGAGCGATTTTGCCCAATTCCCCATAATTCCAGGTGCGAAATCCTTGACGAAGTGATGAATGTTCTGGGGTACGATTTACCCAAGAGGTAAACATTGTTGTCGTCAACTCATACCGTGGTTCTGGCAAAACCGCCCTTGGCTCTGGCAGCAAAGGTCGTGCTTCTGGTGTCACCAGGGAATATAAACTAATCTGGCTCTCTGGAGCAGCAACAATTTGATTTAGTAAGTGATGGAATTGATGAAGCATTTCCATCATCCGCTCTGAAGTAAACAGATCGGTGTTGTAAACTAAATCAAGTTGGATTCCTTGATTTTGTTCTGTAACGTAAAGGGTTAAGTCGAACTTAGAAGCTGTTTCTAGGATCGAGACTGGTTCGATAGCCACTCCGGGTAGTTCCAGTTGGATGTCCCTTAAGTTGAGCATATTAAACCACACTTGAAACAGTGGGTTGCGACTGGTATCTCGCTCTGGTTGCAGTTCTTCTACTAATTTCTCGAAGGGCATATCTTGATGGGCATAAGCAGCTAATGCCATCTGGCGGACTCGATTTAGCACTGAACGAAAACTGGGGTTCTCGGCAAAATCAGTCCGTAAAACAACAGTATTAATAAAAAATCCAATTAATTCTTCAATCTCAGAACGGTTACGTCCGGCAATGGGAGAACCGATGAGAATGTCTTCTTGTCCAGTGTAGCGGTGCAGTATTGTCCCAAAGGCTGCCAGCAATGTCATGAATAGAGTCACACCCTCCTGATGCGAGAGTTCTGTGAGTGATGCACTCAAAGTCTGTGGTAGCATCAGAGATTGGGCTGCTCCTTGGTAAGTTTGCACTGGTGGCCGTGGTCGGTCGGTAGGCAATTCCAGTACAGTATTAGCACCTGCTAATTGGGTTTTCCAATAGTTAATTTGGCTGGAAAGTACATCACCTGATAGCCATTGGTGCTGCCACACAGCAAAATCCGCATACTGAATGGGCAATTTTGCCAAGGGGGAAGGCTTACTGTTCAAAAAAGCTTCATAAAGCGCTATTAACTGCTGCCAAAGAATACCGATTGACCAACCATCTGAAGCGATGTGGTGCATCATTAACAAAAGTATATGCTCGTGTTCGTCTATTTGGAACAAAGTAGCACGCAGCATCAAGTCAGATTCTAAGTTGAAAGGGCGTTGCACCTCTTGATTGAGGAAAAATTCTACTTGATCTTTTGTCACCTTAATGATTTTAAGTTCCACTGGCCGAGGCGTGCCAATTACTTGTATGGGGCTACCATCAAGTGATGTCATAAAGTTAGTTCGTAATGCCTCATGATGGATAACGATCGCATCTAGTGACTGTTGCAATATACCTAGGTTTAACTTACCCGTTAAGCGCTGTGCATTGGAGACAATATACGCTCGACTGTTGGGTTCCAACTGCTCCAAAAACCAAACTCGCTGCTGGGCAAAGGATAGAGGTGCTGATCCCCGGTTGGCTATTTGGGGAATAGTCTGATTTTGGGGATCGTTTTCTGGAGTTTGGTTTTGGGCGATTGCTTGAGCTAAAGTAGCGATCGTCGGATTCTCAAATAAGAGTTGCAATGGTATTTCTATTTGAAAAGCTTGGCGAACCCTAGACATCACTTGAGTGGCTAGCAGTGAATGACCTCCCAATTCAAAAAAATTGTCGTGGATGCCTACTTGTTCCAGACACAAAACTTTCGCCCAAATGCTAGCTAAGACTTCTTCTGTCGAATTCTGAGGTAGAACAAAGTTAGTTGACAGCCTAATATCAGATGTATCTGGTGCAGGCAAGGCGCGGCGCTCTATTTTCCCGTTGGGATTTAATGGTAGAGTGTCCAAAAATACAAAGAAATCAGGCACCATGTATTCAGGCAACCGAGTTTCCAAAAAGCGACGCAATTCAACCTGACTAGGAATTTGTTCTGAACTGGTAACAATATATGCCACAAGTCGCTTGTCCCCAGGAATATCCTCTCTGGCTAGAACTAAAGTCTGTGTCAGTGCCGGATGTTGAGCTAGTATGGCTTCAATTTCTCCTAATTCAATTCGGAAGCCACGTATTTTAACTTGGTGGTCAATGCGACCAAGGAACTCGATATTACCATCGCTCAAATAACGTGCCAAATCCCCAGTTTTATAAAGGCGTGACCCAGGTTCAGAGCTAAAAGGGTTGAAAATGAACTTCTCTGTGGTCAATTCTGGACGGTTAAGATAGCCTCGCGCTAAACCAATACCGCCAATGTGCAGTTCACCTGATTCATTAATAGGCACTGGCTGCAAATTTTCATCAAGGATGTGAATCTCTGCATTGGTAATCGGACGACCAATGGGAGCTATCGCATAATTAGTACCGCGCTGGCAAGTCCAGAAAGTGGTATCAATTGAAGCTTCTGTCGGTCCATAACAATTATGTAAAACATTGTCCAAATTCAGTCGGGCAAAGAAGCGTTCTATAAGTTCGCCAGGTAAAGCTTCACCACCGCAGGTAATGTGTCTGATGAATCGGCAATTCTCAATTCCCCTCTCTTCCAATAAGACACGCAGTATGGAAGGTACTAAAGCCAGAACGGTGATTTGCTGCTCAGTAATCACCTTCACAAGGTAGGCTGTGTCTTGATGTCCACCAGGACGAGCTATGAACAATTGCCCCCCAAAGCACAATGGCCAGAATATCTGCCATACTGAGGGATCGAAGCTAAAAGAAATAGTTAGTAAAACTTTGTCTGCGTAAGTTAATCCAAAAGTAGTTTGCTTCCAGTGGAGTTGATTGCAGATGCCACGGTGAGGGATCGTTACACCCTTGGGTTGTCCTGTAGAGCCAGATGTATAGATTACGTAAATGAGGTTATCAGCCGTCGTCTCATTTACAGGATTTTCTTGACTGTTTTGAATATTCCCTTGCCAATTTGAGTCCAGACAAACCACTTGCGCCTGATGCAGTGGTAGGTTTTTGACCAATTTTTCTTGGGTTAACAATACTGGTGTCTGGGTGTCTTCCAAAATGAAGGCTAAACGTTCTGAGGGATATGCTGGATCTAAAGGTACATAAGCGCCTCCAGCTTTTAGAATTCCTAACAATCCTACAATCATCTCTAAAGAGCGCTCCAGGCAAATGCCCACGAGAACTTCTGGCCCAATGCCTAAAGTACGTAGGTGATGTGCTAGTAGATTCGCCCGTTGGTTTAACTGCTGATAAGTAAGTTCTGTATTTTCATATACTACCGCAATTGCTTGGGGCGATCGCTCTACTTGCATCTCAAATATTTGATGAATGCACAGATCCTGATGATGAACTACTTGGATGTCATTTAATTCCTGTAAAACTTGAGTGCCGATGATGTTAGTTAAGGTATTTAAAGTAATATTTTGTTTATATTCTGATGTTTGACTATTTATCTGCATTTTCTATATTAAGTTCAGTGGGGATAAAATAATTAAAGTTTTATGAGGACGTAAATAATTAAAGGTTTATGACTAAAACAGATGTGAGCAAATACAGCCCCCAATCTATGGAAAATGACCATAATACTATTAATTCTCACATAATTAACATCTAGCAATTTTCAATGATACGCACACTAGGAGCACACAGATATGTTGTGCGCCCCTACTAATTGTTTGGACTCCAAGCAATTGCAAATAGAACACTTACCAAACTCAAAAATTGCTTGCTCTTTAGTTTTTGACTATTACCAGTGCCTTCATTTCAGCATTGAGCAGAGGTTGATGATAATTTTTTTGGAGATCTGGCACAGGTTTTCCATCTACAATAACTTTGTAGATTTTTGCATGGCAGTTACTTGGTAAATTATCAATAATTCTTGTTTTAAATGCAGCGGGACTATAAGTTCTAGCAAAGCCTTCATATGCACCCCATCCAGCAAAGCTTGCAGTATTGTCAAAAATTGTGATCGCTTTGTCAAGATTAGACTTCTGAATCCGTTTATTATTCCAAATTTCTGCATATTCGTTAGTTAAAAATAGGGGTGCAATGACAAGTTTCCTGCCCACTTTCAATAAACGTACTGCCTCTTTAATAAACTTAATATCCAAATCATCTCGAAAATGCTCAAAAGAGTGATGGCAGCTAATTCCATCTAAAGATTCGTCTGGAAGAGGGATCGCATCAATAGAGCCACCAATGTACTTAATTCCATCTGTGACTTTTCCGTCCAATAATGAGTCTTGACAGTAAGCAGTCAATTTGAAGTCTGAGACTGCCATTAAAGCCTTTATATATTCAGCTTTTTCACCACCAGCAGCATCTAATATTTCATCACCTTCTTTCAAATCTAATAGAGCCATTGTCGTCAGGTATTCAAGTGGCTTGGAATGGATGTAATCAAGCTGATTATATTTACTCAGTACATCTGAATTTACAAAATCCTTATAATCTTTTTCAGAAAAAGATAAATTGTTTATTTCTGTCTGTGCTTTTCCTATTTCCAAATCATTTGTGGAGCGTAAAATTTTATTAACTTTTAAATTGTTGAGACGCAAATTTGTCAGCAGACGCCACTTTTTATTGTTTAAAAACCTGCCCAATCGATTTATTATATCTAATTTGCTAGTTACCATACTTTCACCCTAAGTTTTATTGATTGAAATGAAACTCTTAATTACAATTGAATCCAAAAGATCAAATTTCTGTTTTAGCCAATAAACACAAACACTTACACGTAATTATAAAGGTACATTATCCTATCTCAGTAAAATCTCCTGAACAAAAAATATTTTTTACAAAATCTTTATTTTGTATCTAATTATATAAAAATAATGTAAAGTCGTAATATTATTTTTTTTAAGAATTTAGGTGAACTTCATGAAACTTAACTAGGTAGATTTCAGGTTTCATTTGTGTAACATCAGCCTCTATTCCAAACTACAGTCTCGTTGTTAAGGTTACTGCCCTTTTGAGACTTTATTTAGAAATGTCCATGAAACTGACTCAACTTTAACCACAAATATGCCATTGTGTAAATTTTTGTTACAAATATCAAATTTTTAATGCATTTTGTTATAGTTTATGTGTAGATTTTGTTAAGTCAGTAATTATGCTGTAAAAAAACATATACACTTAAGATGTAAGTTTATAAGCAAAGCTGAATTAGTCTACCTGAATATGCTAGAGTAATTTCTGAGGACATATCAATTATTCTATACCTTTAAGAAGCGAAACTCTCCAAGATATCTGCGATATCCATGATAATTAATTCAGATCATGTATTAGTCACCTCAAAAATTATAATATTATTTTTATTTTGCTTGCTTATAAATATCAGGAGTTTTATTTAACTACTAATCTATATTCATCAACAAATCCTTTTTTTGCGATTAAGTTTTCCAGACTAAAATGTGATTGATTATAGGCTGCAATGAAAACTAGGCATTTCGGTAGTAACGGCACTCAAACCGACGTTGGAGGATGCTTTCGATAAAAAACTTAAAGTTACTTCAAATAAAATGGTTGAGACTAGACTAGAAAGTCCAGGTTTCTTTGTAAATAAAAATATGAAAGATCCAAATTGTCTTGTATATTAAACTCTTATCAATCGAATTTTACTTACACAAAGTGTTCCTAACTAGTTCCTAAATATGAGTAATCAAAGCATTACAACAAATAAATTCAGTGAAGTGCCTTTGGATTTACGTGCATCGACATTTGTCACGGTACGTAAGGGTTCGTGGTGGTTAAGATTAACAACATTATTCTTAGTAGACTGTACTCTTTTATTTCTAGCTTGGGTTTTAGCAGCATATCAATCTACTTCTGGAAATTTTACTTGGTATATACCGAGTCATTATTTACCGATTTTAACAGCTATTGGGATTCAAATAGGATCGCTGGCTGTCGAAGGTATTTATCGAGAAGGTCAAAAACGCTATGATTATTTCAATATTATCAAATCGCTAACTTTTGCTCATGGATTAATCCTTTTAGTTAGTTTTTTGTATAAACCAGTTGTTGATATTACACGTCCAAGATTAATATTATTACCTTGGTTACTAAGTATATTTTTTATTTGTACTGGTAGATACGCTGTAAATATTACTCTTGAATATCTACGCAAGCAGAAAAAAATAGTTCGTTCTTCTGTTTTCATTATTTGTGATCCTCAAGATCACGATCAGATTGCGAGTTTTCTAAAAAAAGAAAAGCATTACATTGTATCTGGAACGGCGAATGCTAATTCACTAGATAGATATAAGCGTCAGCAAACTTTAACTCAGCTTAATCAACTAGGAGTGACAGAAGTTTTTATATCTTGGGATGCGCTAAAAAATAGAATGTTTTTGTGCTGGTTATTTCAAGCCTCTGGGATACAAGTACATATTTTACCGATGGAATTAAAACCAATTTATAAAAACGTACAATTCAATAAAATAGGGGGAATGCCTTGTCTGAGTTTGGATTGTCCGATAATTACAGGTAAAGATTTTTGGATAAAGCGTAGTTGTGATTTTTGCTTTGCGACTTTATTTGTAATGTTATCATTTCCCATTTATATAGCTATAGCTATAGCCATAAAACTTGACTCTCCAGGCACAGTATTCTATAAACAAACGCGTATAGGTTTACATGGTAAACAGTTTAAAGTATGGAAATTCAGAACGATGAGGTCTGATGCGGAAAAATTACAGAAAGAATTAGAAGCTTTAAATGAAACTAAAGATGGAATTATCTTTAAAATTAAAGATGATCCTCGCATTACCCGTGTTGGAAAATTTCTCCGTCGTTACAGTTTAGACGAATTACCTCAGCTTTTTAACGTTATCCTTGGAGAAATGAGTATAGTAGGACCTCGCCCTTTACCTACCAGAGATGTTGAAAAGTTTTCTGAACATCATTTTATTCGACATGAAATTTTACCTGGTATCACAGGTCTTTGGCAAGTCTCAGGTCGCTCAGATATTTTAGATTTTGAACAAGTGATTCATCTCGATATTAGTTACATCGAAAATTGGTCGCTCGGGTTAGACTTTGAGATCCTCCTTAAAACAGTTATGGTAGTTTTGAAAAAAGACGGTGCTTACTAACAGAAACAATCCATAGCAATACAGCTATGATTAGAAAATTTACTTTTTGCATCAATCAATTTATTGCAGTGTTCAGTTTAATTTATAGCGGATTAAATTTAGATTTTTCTACCTGACTGAGTAATTAGTTACTTGTTTTGTCTGAGGGCGCTCTAGAAAAATCTATATCTATAAGGATATATCCGAAAAAAATTATGGTGACTAAAAATGAAAAAATTAAGCTGAATTAAGAATTATAAGAATGGTAGAAAAGTACAAGTTCATAAGTAATTCCTTCTCAATGATACTCAATCGGTTAACACAAAGTATTACAGCCTTTGTATTAACCGCTTCTATTGCTCGTACTCTAGGAGCTGAAGCTTTAGGGCAGTATTTACTAGCATATAGCTACTATTTTATCTTTGTGGGCATTGCTTCACAAGGGCTAAAAACATTGTTTACTAGAGAACTAGCTCGTGAGCCACAAAAAACACCAGTCTATTTAATGAGTGGTACTTACCTACAGTTAATATTTAGTTTTTTCAGTTATGCGGCATTGGTTATTGTAGTATTTTTACTTCCCTATAGTTCCAAAACCTCGATTGTTTGTTACATAATGGGCTTAACAATCATTCCCTTTGCGCTTTCTAATATCACAGAGGCAATTTTTCAAGCTAAAGAAAAGATGCATCTGATTGCGATCGCTACAGTCCCAGTCTATATTTTACGCATAATAATAATGATTTGGGCAATGCAACTAAAATATGGAATTGAATATTTGGGGGCAATCCTAGTTTTTTCAGAAACACTAATTTTGGTAATTGAATGGATTTTTATCGTTCGGTTAGTAAAAATAGAATGGCAGATTGATAGAATTTTTGTCTTTAATACAATCAAAAGTGCGCGTACATTTTTTGCTATTGAAGCAATAGCTGTAGTTAGTGGCAGAATTCAAATATTAATACTTTCATTGTTAGGCAATGAGTTTTTAGTAGGTTTATTTGGCGGAATAACACAATTATTGCAACCATTCATGATTATTGCTAATAGTATAGGTTTAGCAATATTTCCAAGACTTTCAAAGGCAGTAGAGCAAGGAAGGGACAAGCAGAGGCAGATAGCTGAAAATATTATCGAAATCCTACTAATCATAGCATTACCTTTATATCTTGGAATCTTATTGTTTGGCAAAGATTTACTAATTTTTCTCTATAATGCTAGCTTTGCTGAAGCAAATCTAGCCCTTGTTATAAGCGCTGCATCACTCATTTCTTTGCCGTTTACACGCTCTCTGACTTATTTACTTGTAGCCAATGGTTTTGAGATAGTGAACCTACGTGAAGTAGTTATTACCACTACATTAGGGAGCTTGGGAGGCGTGCTATTAGTTTCACATTATCAGTTAGTAGGTGCAGCTTTAATGGCATTATTAATGACTATTTCTGGTTTTATTCAGTACATTTATTTCACCTATACTCACCTATTTTCACTAAATTTATGGCGAGTTATGCGCCGACCATTAATAATAACTATTTGGATGCTACCTATATTAATATTATTACAAAAACTTAGCTTAGACTTTATATTAACTCTAATTATTGCAACTTGTGCCTATGCTTTATTTGTGATTTATTTAGGTATTCGCGCCTTGGGAGGGTTTCGTTTTTTATGGTTCAAATTGTTAAATAGCAAATAATTTGCTTTCGATAAATTTTTACTATTAACTCATAAAAACTTGTGAAATAAATAACTTAAGTGAGGGTATATTTTTAATTATGATTAAAGTTGCTTTATTACATTTTTGCTTTGAAGATTACACTATTGAATTAGCAAACAGTCTGGTGAAACATGTTGATTTAACGTTAATTCACCCGGAAAAAATCTCAGATGTTTGTAGCAATGTTCTTGATCCTAGTATCCGTGTGATTAGCTTTAGAAAACCACGGATTCGCGACCCGCGCAACCTATTATCTATGTACGCAATGATGCGTATTATTAAAGACATAAAGCCGGATGTGTTGCATGTCCAAGAAACTAACGATCCTTGGTATGATTGGACTTTGTTACTCAACAAAATGCCGCCACTGGTGACAACCATCCACGACATATTCCGTCATCCAGGAGATAGCATGGCTGTATTCGGTTCAGAGTATACCAGGCGTATTGCCTTCTATCGTTCCCAACAATTGATTGTCCATACTCATCAATTAAAAAAGATTCTAACTGAACAATTTCGTATACCTCAAGAGCAAGTCAATGTTTTACCACATGGGGAACTTGGTAGTTTGTATCAGCGTCGAAGTAATCACAGTAGTCAGACTCGTGAGCCAAATACATTGCTATTTTTTGGACGCATCTGGCCTTATAAAGGATTGAAATATTTACTTCAGGCTATGCCTTTAATTGCTGAACGTATACCTGAAGTCAAGCTGATTATCGCTGGACGGGGAGAAAACATAAAACAATATTTCCCTAATGGTTATGATGAGAAACGCTACGAAATTATCAATGACTTTATCCCCCTTGAAGAAGTAAGTAATTTATTTCAACGCAGTACAGTAACAGTTCTACCATATATAGAAGCCTCTCAAAGTGGTGTGGCTGCCTTATCTTATGGGATGGGAACACTCGTTGTAGCCTCTGAAGTAGGGGGATTAAGTGAGATAATTCAGCATAAAAAAGATGGGTTATTAGTTCCACGTTGTGATGTCCAATCTTTAGCTGATGCCATTATTTATTTGTTAAGCGATCGCGACTTGCAACAACGTATGCAAACTGCGGCTTTAGTTCGTTGTCAGGAAGATTTAAATTGGTCAAATATTGCCGCTCAAACAGCTCAAATCTATTATAAAGAAATGAATATGCAAGATAAATATTAGTTAATTTATTATGAGGAAAATCCTAATTTTTGCTGAACAGGTATTCACAATTGTGAGCTTACTGATGTATTCAGGGGCAATTTTTGTTGTTGTACTGTCAGGAGGAGCAGGACAACAGGATTTAGTAGAATATGATAGCTCTTTGATTCGGATTATTTATTCTTTAATCTACGCAGTTACCTTAGTACTACTAGTTTTGCGTTGGAAGAAAACTCTTTATTTCCTTAGTAAAGGCTTTTGGCTTTATTCTTTAATTTTATTATCGGCTGTTTCTATTATTTGGTCTTTTGAACCATCAACAACATTAAAAAATAGTTTTGCCCTCATTAATTCCAGTTTATTTGGATTATATTTTGCTTCGCGATATAGCTTAAAACAGCAGTTACATTTACTTGCTTGGAACTTTGCAATTATTATAATACTTAGTTGCGTTTTTGCTATAGCCTTGCCTCAATACGGGATACAGCATGATTTGGGCAGCCCAAAGTGGCGTGGAGTATTCACGCACAAAAACGGTCTGGGAGCAAGAATGGTAACGAGTAGTATGACTTTTTTGATCCTTGGTTATCAACATCAAAGACGTAATTGGCTTTTTTGGGGTGGGTTTTGCTTGTCAGTACTACTTTTACTGCTTGCATCTTCAGGTTCATCTCTAATTAATCTATTAATTCTAATATTGGCATTTTTTGCTTTTCAAATTTGGCGCTGGCCATACCAGTTCATGGTACCAACTTTAATAATGATAGCTACTATTAGCCAAGGTTTATATTTTTGGTTGTCTAACGATGCTGATATCCTATTCAGTGCAATTGGGAAAGATGCGACACTGACTGGTCGAACAGAGTTGTGGCCATTAGTAATTGATAGGATTTGGAAACATCCTTGGCTTGGTTACGGTTATGGTGGATTCTGGCAAGGATGGAATGGCGAATCTGCCTATATTTGGCTCGCAGCTGGATGGACGCCAACCCACCCCCACAATGGCTATATGGCTCTTTGCCTAGATTTGGGTCTTTTAGGGTTAGGAGTATTCTTTTTAGGATTTTGGCGCAGTTATCTGCAAGGATTTGCTTGGGTGCGTAGTAGTAAAACAGCATTTGATATTTGGCCACTTATACACATGACATTTATACTCTTATCTAGCCTCACTGAGTCTAACTTAGTGGAATCAAATAGTTTGACTTGGATACTCTATGTGGCGGCATCTTTCTCAGTCAGAATGTAAAGATGAAGCAAAAATCAGATAATTAATCAATATAATTGTAACCAGCTAGTAACAGTAAAACTGATAGCTATTATGATGTAGACATGCATATTTATTGTTCAACCCAGTTTTGCCAAGTATGAATATAGGTTCCATAAATAAGGTATATTTTAAACTTGACAAGTGAGTGTTTTACTAAAGTAACGTTTCACATTTGCCCTGCCTTATGACCCATAAATTCAGGGTTTCGACCATTGTTCTGAGTGAGTGAATAATTACTTACTAAACTAATTAAAAATTGAAATTATTATGGTATCACCGAAAAAAGTACTAATTATCGTTGAAAATCTCCCAGTTCCCTTTGATAGACGGGTATGGATGGAAGCAACTACTTTGCAAAAAGCTGGGTATGAAGTTAGTGTAATTTCACCTACAGGTAATGGCTTTGAAAAAGATTACGAAATTATTGAGCAGATTCACATTTACCGCCATCCTCTACCACCGGAAGAAAGTTCTGTCATTGGCTATCTCCGAGAGTACAGTTGGGCGATTAACTGGCAATTCCGTCTAGCTCAAAGGGTATGGCGAGAACGTGGTTTTGATGTCGTACATATTTGTAATCCGCCCGATTTACTTTTCTTGGTAGCAGCATGGTTTAAATTATTTCATGGTATATCTATTATCTTCGATCATCATGACCTCAGTCCGGAAATGTATGAAGCTAAGTATCGGCGGCGCGATATTTTTTATCATGGATTACGCTGGGCTGAACGCTTGACCTATGCCACAGCAGACATGGTAATTTCAACGAACGAGTCACACCGAGAGGTAGCTCTTAACCGTGGGCACAAGAAACCAGAGAAAGTATTTGTAGTTCGTAGTGCGCCGGATCTTTCGCGCTTTCGCCGAATGCCTCCAAACCCCAATTACCGTAGAGGTAGAAACCACTTGATAGGTTACATGGGTGTCATGGGAGAACCAGAGGGTATTGATTATCTTCTAAGAATGGTATATTACATTGTCCACAAAAAAAATCGCTCTGATATTCACTTTATGCTAATTGGCAGTGGACCTATGGCAGAAAAGCTCAAGGACTTATCTAAAGAGTTAGAAGTGAATGAGTTTGTAGAATTTACAGGGTTTAAGCAAGGTGAAGAACTCTTAGAGCGGCTTTCCAGCTGCGACGTGTGTGTAGAGCCTTCTCCAACATCTGCTTATAACGAAAACTGCACCATGAATAAAATCCTTGAATATATGGCAATGGGAAAAGCAATTGTCCAGTTTGATTTGCGAGAGGGAAGACGTTCTGCACAAGAAGCGTCTCTTTATGCCAAGCCTAACGATGAGGTGGAATTTGCCGAGAAAATTCTGGAACTTCTAGATTTTCCTGAACGTAGAGAAAAGCTTGGATCTGAGGGGCGACGCAGAATGGAGGAAATTCTTGAATGGCAATATCAAGCTCCAAAACTGTTAGATGCTTACGATAAAGTTTGGCAAAGTAGGTAGCTACTTTAACTTTCAGAATTACTATACTAACTAACTGGATTGAGTAATGAGTAGATGCTTATAGTCAAAAATTATAAATTGAACTAAAGGTCGAGTTTTTTACTTGATTTTGAAATTTTGGCCTTGGCTAAGATAATTGATCTGACAAGGAATATAGCCGTATAATATCGAAGTAAAAAATCAAGCCTTTGATAATCCAGAGATAAATTTGAATAATGGTTGATAGCTAATGCAAAAAATTTTAATTGAACGTCCTGTTACTAAAGGGTTGATTTATGGGACAGCAGTTATAGTTAGGACGTAGTTAACTCATCTCAAATCCCAAAATTAACAAATTTTTTGCTCAATAAAAGTACACAGACCACTGTTACACATTTGCACAAAATGGGGACTAAATTTTTAACTTAAATACTCGATACGACAAGACAGTTCAGTTAAGTATTTCTTGCTCATTTGTCTTTGCGTCTTTGGCAGTTCGTTAAAAAAATGATTTTGATAAAGAGTTAAGCCTTAACTGAACCGTATTGGTCTATACTATATTTTATATTGTAAAATTATACATAATCAGTATTGTCAATTGCACTGGTTTATGGCTGTTCTAAGTCAATTTTTAGTTTCTTGCTTAAGACCTGTACTTTGGAAGATTTATGTCAGAAAAATCTATGGAATCTAGAGAATCTATTGATTTAGACCTTAATCGTTACTTATTGATATTGAAACGGTGGTGGCTACCGGCTATCAGTATATTTGTGGCGACAGTTATTCTAAGTGCCATATCTACAAAATTTCTGAAGCCAGACTATGAAGCAGAAGGAAAACTGTTATTCAGAGTTCCCAGTTTTAAAGTAGCAGGCAATAATCTTTCCCCTGGTACCTCTGAAGGAGGAGACTCAGGAGATTTGAAACCATTGGTAGCAACTCAAAATCCCATAAGCAGTCAGATAGAAGTTATTTCTTCCCCAGCTTTATTGCAACGGACAATAGACAAGTTACAACTTAAAGACAACGATGGTGAACCTCTGGAGGTGAAAGAACTACTAAAAGTCCTGAACCTAAAAATTGTTGGTGGGACAGATGTATTACGTATTGCTTATAGAAGTCACAATCCTGAAGAAGCAGCGGCAGTAGTCAACACAATTATGAGGTTTTATTTAGAAAATGATATTCTGACAAATCGCTCTGAAGCAGGAGCAACTCGTCAGTTTATGGCCAAGCAACTTCCTACAACTCAAGCTGCTGTTGACAATGCAGAAGTAGCGCTACGTATATTTAAACAAAAGCATCAGATTGCAGATTTATCAGAGGAGACAAAGTCAGCTGTTGCGACTATTGGAAATCTAGACAATGAGATGAATACTGTCAAAGCTCAACTGGATGAGGTAAATGCCCAAACCAAAGAACTGCGGCAGAAAGTAGAGCTAAATTCTCAGGAAGCGATCGCTGTGAGTGCCCTTAGTCAGTCACCAGCAGTACAGGGAATTCTTACACAACTCCAAGAGACTGATCGGCAGTTAGCGGTTGAACGCAGCCGTTTTCTAGATGACAATCCAATAATTATTAACCTAGAAGCAAAAAAAGCTAATTTAAAATCTCTCCTGCAACAGCAAGTTGGGCAGACTATTGGCAATCAAACACAAGTTCCTCAGAGCCTATTGCAGATTGGAGAACTCAGACAAAGCCTGATACAAAACTTTTTGCAATCAGAAATACAACGTTTTGGTTTAACTCAAAGACTCTCCTCTCTATATAATTCTCGTGTCAAGTACGAACAGCGGGTGAAACTCATACCCCAGCTGGCACAAAACCAACGAGAGTTGGAACGGAAAGTTGAAGTTGCAGAATCAACCTATCAAACTCTATTGAAAAAGGTTCAAGAGCTACAGTTAGTTGAAAATACAAATACACCTAGTTCCCGGATTATTGCTCAGGCTTTAGTGCCCGAAGATCCTACATTAACCAAAACAATAATTGTTTTGGTCTTAGGAGTCATGTTCGGTTTGTTTTTTGCTACCACAACTGTACTTTTTCTGGCGATGAGAGATAGATCTCTAAAAACACTTAAAGAAATTAGAGATGTATTTAGATATACTTTGCTAGGAATTGTTCCTTTGTCTGTTAAAAAGCTTCGTTCCCGTTATTCAAATGCAGAATCAATATCTCAAACAATTGCTGTCAGGGATACTCCCCACTCTTTAACGAGCGAAATATACCGGATGATTCAAGCAAATCTGAAATTCTTAAGTTCAGATAATTTGCTCAAAACCATTGTGATTACTAGCGCAGTTCCTAAAGAAGGTAAGTCTACAGTTTCAGCTAATTTGGCAGCAGCGATCGCTCAACTAGGACGTCAAGTTTTACTAATCGATGCAGATATGCGAGTTCCTTCTCAGCATCATCTCTGGCAACTAACCAATGAAGTTGGTTTGAGTGAGGTTCTTGTAGGTCAAGCTGAATTTGACATTGTCGTATCTAGGGTAATGGACAACCTTGATGTTTTAACTGCTGGAGTTAGACCTCCCAACCCACTTGCTTTGCTTGACTCAAAACGGATGGCATCACTCATTGAGAATTTCTCATCTCAGTATAAATATGACTTTGTAATTATTGATGCCCCTCCACTACTTTTGGCAGCCGATGCTTTGACTTTAAGCCAAATGACTGATGGTATTTTGTTAGTAGCACGACCTGGAGTAATTGATTCCAACAGTGCTAATGCTGCTCAAGAGATATTAGAGAGATCCAATTACAACGTTCTAGGTTTAGTAGTCAATGGAGTCATTGATAAAAATGAATCTAGTAGTTATCGATATCATTCTCACGAATATTTTAAACCAAGAGAGTTGACAAAAGAGTTTAAGGGACTGGCGAAGAAATAAAGCTTCAAAAAAATTAATTATTTTAGGAGCTAGATCAAGTTCGGATAAATATTTATTAATAAATACTGACGCAAAGACGCAAAAAGTTTTAAATAATAAGTAATTAACCGTACTTAGAATTATATAGCGCTCCTATATCTGATAAGTTATATCTTCATCAGTATAGGAAACGCTATATTAAGAGCTATAGATAATTTTTAGGATGGTAGTCTGATTTGTTTAGGTGTTGCCACTCCAGTTTAATTGGGTTCATTAGGGTTTGCGCTAGCCTTGGAAGTAATATGTGTAACTCAATTCGCTCCATGCACAAAACCTTTTTCATCTAAATATCTCTGGTAGCCGTACATGATTTCAGCATCTCTATTCTTCTTGTTTGTGCGGTGATGCTATTGGGTTTTGTTTTGCCTTGTGGCTCTTCCTGATCCTTCTCCAATTGGGTTGTAGACGAAAGCTCTGTATAAATAAGAACTTTATCATACAACCCAATGCTATCCTTTTAACTACTACCTATTTTCAATTGCTCCTCTATCAGTTGCATAACCGGACACACGAGGATTGCCTAGAAAATCAGTTTTCAAACTACTCCACTTTAAACCACTATTAATTGCCGGACTTGTTGATTTCAATCTAAAGTCACGAGCCGAGGCATTTACAAACTTGGGATCTGCAATCATATCGTGAGATCCTGTAATTTTGATCGTCGAATTATTGGAATAAACATTGTAGTTATAAATGACGTTGACATTTTTCATATTGCTATTCACAGCGTTACCTGGAGAAGCATACATAATGTTATTGAAAATTTTGACATCAGAGGAATAACCCGCATAAATTTCGCCCTTTGCCTTTTTTTTAACTTCTGGACTTTGCTGATTCAAATATGCCGTGTTGTTGATAATATCGATATGCTGACTATCATGGGCATGAATACCTGAACCGCCATTCTTGTAGGTAATATTGTTGGCAATTAAAATCCGTCCTCTATATCCTTTTGAAACATCAACAATAATACCATTACCGTCTGATATCTTTCCGACTACAATCCAAGGAATGTACATTCGATTGTTATAGCTCTTGTTATTAGTCACAAATATCTTGTATCCCTGGTTGTTGTCAGAACTCCAATTATCAAGCATGGAAATGCCACTGGAACCATTAACTGTGTACCAAGCGTTATTGAAAACAGTGTTATTATCCACTTTCACATAATCAGTTTGGATTGCTGAGATACCTGCTCCTCCACAATCATGCACTTTGTTGTTCAGAATATTTATGTGATGAGGATGACTTTTGTCTTCTCCTATGCTTATGCAATTTCCGTTAGTAAGCGGATTTGATTTTTTCTTCTTCTGACTTGACGCATAATCAAGGGTGATATTAGCATTGTTCCCTATGACCTCCAGCCCGTTAATCTCGATATATGAAGCTCTATTTGAAATCGAAATACCATTCCATGTATTGTGCTTAATTTTTGGAAAATGCCCAGGATATGCTTTATATTTAATCCATGCATTTGCAGTTCCAGAACGTTTAATATTTAGTACAGCCCCATCTTTGGGTCTATTCTTGTATTCCCCGTTCATAATAAGTACCGTGTCGCCAGGATTGGTAAGGTTTGCTGCCCTTTGAAGTGTCCTAAAAGCAGATGAGGTAGAAAGCCCGCTATTTCTGTCGTTTCCGTTACTACTAACATAGTATGTTGTCGCAGTTGAAATACGACTGATCAGCTTGCGGTTAGGTAGTGGTATTTTTTGAACAGTGGATGACTGCGGAACATCTTTAAATAAAGACTCTGTTATTCTCTGTCCTTGAACCAGACCTGTTAATGCCCAGGGAAGTACAAAAGATGCGCTCAAACTGAGAAAACCGAAACCATGAATCATCATAGGGAAAAAATAGGGTATGTTGCAAAAACTCAATCGTTAACGGTCAGTAACTCTAGCCTTAGTTAATAACCCAAAATTGGACACGGTCGTATCACTGCCACTTGTAAGTTTATACACGGTTTTATAGGTTTAAACCTGCGCATTTTCGCGTAAATATGGCTGAACCACCTTTTGAGCTTGTGTTCCAAAAAATTGCAAACATCTGATAAAATCACTGAATAAAAAATATCAGTATCCAGAGTTACCCTATTCATGAACACCAAGCAACCGTACAAATGGCGTCATTTCCAATTCGACATCATTCTACTGTGTATACGCGGTATCTGTGGTTAAAATAGTATATCTGTCATCAATTAGTTAATTTACTTAAATAATTCTTATGATAATAAGAATCACTAAATGACTAAAAATAAGTTATAGACTAGTACTTACGGAATCTGCTTTCTAAAATATTCTCATTATCATAAGAAATTCGAGTACCTACAATAAAGATTGCAAAAGCCGATCAATGCACATTAAGAATTTACAGTGAGAGTTATAAAGTTTACAGTATTTCTGTATGGGTAATATTACTTAAAATTATTATAATGACAGATATATAGAAGTGGTCAGATAGCTTAGAACATTGGCAAATCAAAAGAGAGCAGCTGTCGGAGTATTTATAGCAGACTTGTCCTAACCAGTATGACAGCCCCTATAAAACGCAATTTGGAAGAAGCAATGCCTTGTGGAGGGTTTGTTATGTATAACTTGCTTTTGATTAAAGGATAGTGCAATTTTAGGGACGAAGAGGGTTGGCCAACGCCCCCAATTTGCATCTATCTCTTAAACTAGAGTCCGAAAATGTTCAGAAGATTAAGGATAATACCTAGAGGTCCAGTTATAGTGTTTATGGTATCGCCAGTCTTAGCTGAACCAGATCGGTTGACTAGCACAACATCATTATTACGGAGTATAGGATTAGTTTGCTCATTAATCCCAGCGGAGAAATCCACTTTTACTATCCGCTTAGTGACAGAACCATTAGGGTTGAGGCGAATTAAATCAACAGCCTTACTACTAGCTCTGGCATCATTAAATCCGCCAGCAGCCAGTATAGCTTGATTTAAAGAGCTATTCGGCTGAACGTCTGTTAACCCTGGTCTTTTAACTTCGCCGACCACACCAACCTGAATCCGTGTAGGAGACAAAGTAGTGGTAGCTAATTGAGTAGCTTCTGCGGGGTTAATTTCAGTTGCCGTCGGAATAACAATCGTATCTCCGTCTTGCACAATGATGTCTTGATTGGCATCACCACTCTGTAACAGTTGCCAAAGATTAATATCTATAGATTGTTCTGAGCCAGTTCTTGTAGGTCGGCGTAGCTTGAGATTACGAACATCAGCTTGTGCTGTAATTCCGCCAGCTAATTGAATTACCCGTGTCACATTTGGTAAACCAGTGGGGCTGGCAGTGCCACTGTTAGGGGTTACGCCCACTTGGCTATCTGTATTACCTGGGGTGACAAGATACGAACCAGGACGGTTTACTTCACCAATAATTGTTACTGTGCGGGGTGTGGTTTGACTGGCGGCAAAGTTAGCTGCAAATATATTGCGGGATTCTGCTACGTTAAAGTTGGTTGCTGTTGGCACAACTATAGTGTCTCCATCCCGCAAGGTAATATCCTGCGATAAGTTGCCTGTTTGAATGAGTTCCTTCAAATTGAGAGTGACAGCTTGCTCTGAAGAACGTCCTATCTTACGCCGTAATTGAACTTGAGTTACATCCGCAGCTAAAGTCACCCCCTGCGCTGTTGTTAATGCGGCTAATACAGTGGGGTATTGTACGCCTGGATTGTTCCCGGCGCCACCGCTCAAGCTTAGAGTGTAAGCTCCAGGACGTGTCACCTCTCCAGCAACAAAAATATTGATGGGACGAGGCGATAACAGATTAACTGAGATCAAGGGACGTTTGAGGAAGCGAGCATATCTTCTAGCTATTTCGTCAGAAGCTTGTTCAGTTGTTAGCCCTAGTACTGACACACTGCCAATTAAAGGTAGGTTGATTGCTCCACCTGGAGGAATTTGGTATTCACCTGTATATTCAGGTACTTCAAATACATTTACACGGATGAGATCGCCGCCTCCTAATGAATAATTAGTATCTAATTGTGTTTGTATGATTGGTGGTTGTGTAGTTGGTGGTAATGGTTGTCCCTGAGCTAGACTGGCAGATGACACAGCAGCATTGACAGCAGTTAACAAAGCCATACCTACAGCTGGCTGAATTAGGAATTTAGACAAACTTTTGTTAAGCATATTTACCTGAGACTCTGAAACTACAATCAATAAAGTACTGTCTAAACATTTTTATTTTGACTATACCTAAATATTCAAGTTCCCCGACACTCTTATTTTCCTAGAAAAGTGTGATTTTCCGGAGGAAATTTGTTTATAGAACTTAAATTTTTAGTGAAGTTAGCTTAAAGTTAATGTTGCTTGAATAGAGCAATATCAAAAAATATAGGATTTACGCAACTAAACCCAGTTTCTACAAGAAATTGTCTGTTAGCCAACAATCAAGTAGTTACGAATAAAGTTTTCTTGTCAAAGTTAATTTGATGACATTTAAAATCTTCGATGAGTAGTAAGGGATTACTAAAGTTAGGAACAAGTTCTTTAAATAAATACAAATAACCTCAAAAAATGTCAGAATTTTATTTTTTGTGATTGTGTTGGGCAAAGAAAAGTCAAAAAGATAGAATTTTGGGTTTTGTTCTTTAAGCCAGTCAAAAATTTACTATTTGGCAACAAGATTAATTCAATGAGTTGCTTTTTCTTTGGATCTGTTGAATAAAAAATTCTTCTAAGGAGTGACGTGACAAGTTCATGGCGATAATTTTACCTTCCATGAGACGAAGACTGGCAAGAAAATCATAGTAATCATCTTGTAGTGTACCGTGCCAGGAACCATCAGTCTCAAATATGAGAGTGGGTATCCATTTTTTGAGAATTTCCCAGTCACCACCTTGACCTTTGATGTGATATGTGTTATTTCCACCTAAGAGTTCATTGAGGGAACCAGAGCAAATTAGTTTACCTTGAGCGAGGATGGCAATGCGATCGCAAATCTGTTCTACTTCACTAAGAACGTGGCTATTGAAAAAAATCGTCTTACCAGCTGCTTTTAATGCCAAGATAATTTCCCGCATTTGGTAACGCCCCACCGGATCAAGACCAGACATCGGTTCATCCAGAAAAACTAAATCTGGCTCGTTAATTAGTGCCTGTGCCATACCAACACGCTGTAGCATTCCTTTGGAATAGCGACGCAGCTGCTTTTTACGAGCATCGGCTTGCGATAAACCCACTAATTCCAGCAGTTGGGGAATACGTTGGCGTTGGACGCTTTGGGGAATTTGGAATAGCCCAGCAGCTAGCTGCAAAAATTCCCAGCCAGTAAGATAGTCATACAAATAGGGATTTTCTGGTAGATAGCCGATATGTTGCTTAACATTGCGATCGCCTATGGGTTTACCCAACAATAATCCTCGTCCAGAGGTGGGATGAATAATTCCCAGCAACAATTTTAAAAGGGTAGTTTTACCAGCACCGTTAGGCCCCAGCAACCCAAAGGTTTCGCCTTTGTAAACCGTTAAAGAACAGTTTTTGAGAGATACGACTTTTTGATTTAGCCAAAAACCAGTGCGATAGACTTTTCGCAACTCAGAAGTTAGGACTACTGGCGGAGTGTCTGTCGTATTAAGTTGAGAATTAGGGTCATCTGCAACAGACTTCATCTCGGTTAAATTACTATTTATCAGCTTGGTATTAATTAAAAATTACCCGGTAGGCTGATAATAACCATCACCAAGCTGTGTGTCAATTATCGTCAACTGAGGACTGGGGAAGATGGGGCCCCCTCTGGGGATAAGGGGTAATGGGGACTAGGAAGACAAGGGTAGAGTTTTCCCGATGCCCAATGCCCAATATCCAATTTGACTCCTTTCATAGAACTCCCTTAGAACTGGGAATTAAGCCAGCACGTCGGGGATCAGTTTCCACTGCCAGCCGTGTTGCTCTTGCAAAAGCTTTAAATGTCGCTTCAATGATGTGATGGGAATTAATGCCATCCAGTTGCCGAATATGCAGTGTCATCTGGCTATGGTTTACCAAAGCCACAAAAAACTCTCGCACCAGTTGGGTGTCATAGGTTCCTACCCGCTGAGTAGGAATTTGCAAGCCATAGCTGAGGTGAGGCCGTCCAGAAAAGTCTAGCGCTACCTGAACTAAGGCTTCATCCAGTGGTGCAAGAAAATTACCAAAGCGGACAATGCCTTTTCTGTCGCCTAGTGCTTGGTTAAAAGCTTGCCCTAAAGTAATGCCTACATCTTCGTTGGTGTGATGGTCATCAATTTCCCAGTCTCCCTTGGCTTGGACATTGATATCAATCAGACCGTGAGAGGCAATTTGATGCAACATGTGATCCAAAAACGGAATACCTGTTGCTGCGGTGCAAGTTCCTCTACCATCCAGGTTGATGGTAACTTGCACATTAGTTTCGCCAGTGGTGCGGTGAACAGTGGCAATCCGAGGGGTTTGAGTTAAGCGATCGTAGTTTGAATTAATTTTGCTGATTTGCATAGGAAATTGGGTATGGGGAATAGGGCATGGGGCATGGGGAATGAAAAATGGACAAGAATTTTATTTACTAATACTTAATTCCCAATGCCCAATCCCCAATGCCCCATGCCCAAATTATCTTACATTCCCATAATTTCATATCCTGCATCTACATATAGAATTTGTCCGGTAATCCCACTGGACAAATCACTAGACAAGAAAGTCGCAGCGTTGCCCACTTCTATCTGAGTGACGGTGCGTCGTAGAGGAGCTACTTTTTCTACATGATGAATCATATCCAAAATCCCACCCACCGCTGAAGATGCCAAAGTACGGATGGGGCCTGCGGAGATGGCATTCACGCGGATATTTTGTGGTCCTAGTTCAGCAGCCAGGTAACGCACACTCATTTCTAACCCCGCCTTGGCAATTCCCATAACGTTGTAGTTGGGGATTGCCCTAACACCACCTAAATATGTCAGGGTGACGATGCTACCTCCCTCTGTCATCAAAGATTTAGCTGCACCACTTAACTGCACTAGTGAGTAGGTGCTGATTTCTAAGGCGGTGTTGAAGCCAGAACGAGAGGTTTGGCTAAAATCTCCACTCAAATCGTCTTTGCTAGCAAAGGCCAGACAATGGATCAGAATATCTAGCTTTCCCCACTGTTCGCGGATTGTCTCAAAGGTAGATTTAATTTGTTCGTCATCTTGGACATTACAGGGAAGAAATAAGCTGGGGTTAAGAGGTTCTACCAATTCCGCGACTTTTTTCTCCATCTTGCCGCGTTCATCCGGCAGGTAGGTTATACCCAGGTTTGCTCCGGCTTTGTGCAACTGTTGGGCAATGCCCCAGGCGATCGAGCGGTTATTTGCAATACCTGTAACAAGGGCATTTTTTCCAGTCAGATTTAGCATAGAAATTGTTAATGCGATCGATCATTAGGAGCATACTAGAATCTAAGGCACGTTTAGTCTTTGTTTTATACAGGATTGACAAAAATGAATATTGCTAAGGGTGTTTGCTGTGAGAAAAATCTTGATTTTTTATAAAGATATTCTCAAGATATCTTTATTTGTTCTTCAAAAAACCTTTTGAATACAGCTATTGGAACTACTTATCAACAATTAGTAGCTGAAAGGATCAACAATTATGTATCATTATAAACAAAGAGTTATGAAGAGATTAGTTTGAGTATAGGAAAGTACAGAAAGGTTGACGGTGCTTTATTCATTTTTCAGGTGTATTCTTAGGTAATCAGTTTTTGTTTTTCCGGCATTGGGTAGGGGAAGGGAGATGATTGTGACACAAGATAAAGCCCTAGCAAATGTTTTTCGTCAGATGGCGACCGGGGCGTTTCCGCCAGTTGTGGAAACGTTTGAACGCAATAAAACGATCTTTTTTCCTGGCGATCCTGCCGAACGAGTTTATTTTCTTTTGAAAGGTGCTGTTAAACTTTCCAGGGTGTACGAGGCAGGAGAGGAAATAACGGTAGCGTTACTGCGGGAAAATAGTGTTTTTGGTGTATTGTCATTGCTGACAGGAAATAAGTCAGATCGGTTTTACCATGCGGTTGCATTTACTCCTGTGGAATTACTGTCAGCACCAATTGAACAGGTGGAGCTAGCACTCAAGGAAAATCCAGAATTATCAATGTTAATGCTGCGAGGTCTGTCTTCGCGAATTTTACAAACAGAGATGATGATTGAAACTCTTGCTCACCGAGATATGGGTTCTAGGTTAGTGAGTTTTTTGTTAATTCTTTGTCGAGATTTTGGCGTTCCTTGTGCGGATGGGATCACTATTGATCTGAAGTTATCTCATCAAGCGATCGCAGAGGCAATTGGTTCAACTCGTGTTACCGTTACTAGGCTACTGGGGGATTTGCGTGAAAAAAAGATGATTTCTATCCACAAAAAAAAGATTACTGTGCATAAACCTGTTACCTTAAGTAGGCAGTTCACATAAAAGCAATTGGAGAAAGGGGAGTTGGCACGTGTTGTGTTTTGAAAAATGACACTAATGGCTAGAGGGAAATCTAAAATTGAGCAATTTCAGCTATTGCCAATCTCCACTTATCCACAGACAATGGTTAAAAGTAGTAGGCTGTATCTGGAAGGATTTCGGTAGCTAAAGATGACCACCGGATACATCCTCATCGCAGCAATTTTAATTCTGGGAGGCGTAATTGCAACCGTGGGCGATCGCATCGGCACACGAGTTGGCAAAGCCCGCCTCTCACTTTTTAACCTTCGTCCGAAAAACACCGCCGTACTAGTAACAATTTTTACTGGTGGTTTAATTTCAGCATCAACATTAGGGATTTTATTCGCTGCTGACGAAGGCTTGCGAAAAGGAGTCTTTGAGTTAGAAGATATTCAAACAGACCTCAGACAGAAGCGGGAACAGCTAAAAACCGCAGAAACTCAGAAAAGTCAGGTAGAGGGTGAGCTAAACCAAGCAAGAATTGCCCAAGCAAAGGCACAACAAGACTTGCAGGCAATTAATCAATCCTTGCAGGCGGCAAATGCCAAACAGAGGCAAACGCAAGCCCAGTTAAACCGCACCATTAGTCAACAAGCCCAAACCCAAACTCAACTCCAACGCACTCAAGGTCAGCTAGATCGGGTTGTAACTCAATATCAAAAAGCCATAGCTGAATTGCAAAGTGTTTACAACCAGAGAAAGGAACTCCAGGCGGCAGTTGAACTACTGAAGACAGAACGTCAACGGCTTTATGCGGAAGCGAAAAAAGCCATTGATGAAGCCAAAACAGCAATTGAAAAACGCGATCGCGAACTTGCTAACCGTCAAGAAGCTATAGAACAACGCGATCAAAAAATTTCCCAACTGGATCAACTAATTCAAAAGCGTAATCTAGAAATTACAGCGCGAGAGCAAGTGATTGCCAAACGGGAATCGCGCCTCAAGGAATTGGAAGCACAACAGGAGGAACTAGAACAGGAAGTTGCTAGGCTAGAAAAATATTATCAGTCCTACCGGGACTTGCGTTTGGGTAAGCTGGCCTTAGTTCGTGGTCAAGTTCTGTCTGCTGCTGTAGTTCGTGTTACTCAACCTGCTGCTGCTCGTCAGGCAGTGGTACAACTTTTACAAGAAGCCAATCGCAACGCCAACCTTGAATTAAGCGAGCCTGGTGCAAATCCGGCAAATGTAGAACTGCTGCGCGTGACCCAGGATAGGGTCGATCAATTAAGCAAGCAGATTGAGGATGGTAAAGAATACGTCATGCGAATCTTCTCTGCTGGTAATTACGTCAGGGGAGAAAAGCAAATAGAATTTTTCGCGGATACAGCCCAGAATCAACTGGTTTTTTCGGGAGGCGCGGTGCTAGCCACGACCACTGCTGATTCCAAAACCATGACATCTTATCAGTTACAGCAGCGGCTAGAAATATTGATTTCTGCTTCCCAATTTCGGGCTCGTAATGCCGGAATTGTTGAAAATGTGCAAGTAGAGGGGACTTTTCTGCGCTTTGTCAGCCAATTAAGACAGTATAATCAACCCTTGGAGATCAAAGCGATCGCAGCAGAGGATACTTATACAGCCGGGCCATTGAGAGTAAAATTAGTGGCAATAGTTAACGGAAAAATTATTTTTAGTACTTAAAAAATTATTTGCACACTGTTATTAGTAAAATTTAAACATATTGAACAGCAGTCAAAATAGTTGCTGTAATTACATTTATTCTCTACGAGATGCTACGTCAATATTTCTAATTTTTAATTTTTAATTTATTATGAATTTCCGTGAATTTTCACCAAGGCAACCAGTCATCTTGGGGTTTGATCCAGGTCGAGATAAGTGTGGTTTAGCGGTGATGGGACTGGATCGGCAACTGTATTATCATCAAGTCGTGCTAGCAAAAGAGGCAATCGCTACCATTGGGACACTGCGTCAAAGGTTTCCGATTTCTTTGATGGTCATGGGCGACCAAACTACAGCCAAACAGTGGAGACAGAAATTATATCAAGAATTGACAGAACCGTTGAGTATTATTTTAGTGGATGAACGCTACACAACCTTAGAAGCACGCGATCGCTATTGGCAAATGTTCCCGCCCAAAGGGCTAATCAAGCTATTACCACAGGGTCTACGACAGCCACCAAGACCCATAGATGACATTGTTGCCATCCTCTTAATCGAAAGATACCTAAGTCGCCTCACTGAATCAGCAACCAACCAATTTTAGATTTTTTCTTCAATCCAAAATCTAAAATCCAAAATCCAAAATTAAATAACTCCTAAGTTTTAAAGTTCCGCCCGAATTGTAAAAGCATAGTCTCCTCCAGGCTCTAGCTGGTAATCTTGTTGCTCCAAGAATCGACCGAGGGGTTCTTTGATTAAGGCGCGACCTTGGGAAGGCTTGACGGCAAGTTCTCCCCGGCGAAAATGCCACTGGAAATGCCACTCAAACTCACCCGCACTCACTTCACCCTCAAGAAAGCCGTGTTGCCAGGATTGGCGGGTAATTCTGACATGGGCAATGGTTTCTGGCAGACGTTTTGCACTCACAATGCTTTATGTCAAGTGTGGAATAACAGCCGATAATGTAGGCTACTTATTTTATTTATCAAACATATCTTAATTAGACAAACTGACAAAGTGGGTATTTTGTAGTTGACTAAGTTGTGTTTATAAGCAAGATGACTTCAGTATCCTGAAGTTGCACGTCACCTATAGCTTACCCCTATGGGAAAGCAAACTACGCATAGCGTCTTGTACAGAAGCATTCTTCAGTCTTAGAGCATCACAGTTCATCGTACAGATTAGAAAATAAATCAAATGAAAAATGCTAATTTTTCCGTTGCTTTTAGCGATCGCATTTCAACTACTGGTACATTTGAGCAATCGTTCCCATTGGCAATGTGAAGCAGTCTCTAGGGTAAATACCCAAATTAGCAGCGTCCAACCCTCCTGTCACAATTGCGTCACTGAAGGTCTTTGTTGCGAAGCCCACAGTATATCTATACCGCAAGATAGCTGTTTTTTGAATCTATATGTACTCTAAAAGTTGGGCAAAAGTATCTGAAGTATACAATAAATTAAAAACTACAGATAAAAAGGTTTCGTGACTTACGTATAGACGCTTGTACGATCGGGCAGTGCTGCAAGAACAACTATGTTGAACAGCAACGCTTAGAAAAACAGCGGCAATGTCTAGTGGAGTCTTCAGAAGAAACTAAATAAGCTGCTTTTTATAAGTTAGTAGTACTAAGTGCATTTTCCGAAACAACTTTATAGATTTTGGTATTTTTTTCGTTTTTACTGCCTAAATAATTTGTCAATAATGATTTAGGTATAACTATTATTTATTACTATTTGTGTAATGCTCAATTCCCTAACTCAAGTAAGATGTGCGCTTACTATTCAAATCGATATTATATTTATAAAATGTAAGTAAATTTCAGTTTACGTAACGAGGTAAGTAATGGCAATTAAATTGAAAGTTCCGGATATTAAAGGTGATGAGTGCGCCAAAAAGATAACTAAATCTATTCTGACTATGGAATCTGATGCCAAAGTAGACGTGAACGTTGATACTAAAACTGTAACTGTAGATGCTGCAGCTTCTGAAGAGTCAATTAAACAGATGGTTCAATCTGCTGGTTATACTATAGAGGGCTATTAATTATTTCCTCTAAATTTTTTAATGAATTTAGAGGAAATAATTTAGCCAGCACAATTGTTTAATGGTATTTACGTCCGTTTCACGGGCGTAAATGTTAATAAATTACTCTAATTAATCGCAACTATTCCTCCTCTGGCAGCATGGCAAACGGATATAAATATTGGTAAACATCAATAATAATTAAATTCACCAAGACCATAATCAAACATGACTTTCAAAAAATTAAATGTTAAATCTCATATTAGTAATCATTATTAGGTAGAAGTTAGAGGCAACGAGGGTTGTCTGTCAAATAACGTGGTATTCTCATACCTAGCAGAAAGAAGAATTACATTCACTTATCCTCAATTCTAAGTACTAGGGAGGATTTATGATGAATAACTAACTGATAGATAATTGGGGCAGAAAGCTATAGCTAGAAGCATGGAAACCAAACAGCTAGGAAAAAGTGGTATCTTTGTGAGTTCGATCGGTTTGGGTGGTATGCCCATGTCAATTTCTAATCGCCCTCCTGAATCGCAATCAATCCAAGTTATTCATCGGGCTTTGGATCTGGGTATTACATTTATTGACACTGCCGATGCTTACTGCAAAGATGAGTCAGATAAGCACCACAATGAGCAGTTAATTCACGAGGCACTTAGTAGTTACAAAGGCGATGTTAGCCAAGTGATTGTAGCAACTAAGGGCGGGTTGATGCGTCCTAATGGCAGCTGGACAAGCAACGGTAACCCAGAACATTTGCGCCAAACAATTCGAGTCAGTTTTGAGGCGTTGGGTGGTGCTAAACCTATCGGTGTTTGGCAATACCACTCGCCCGATACAAAGTACACCATTGAAGAATCCCTTGCACCAGTTAAAGAAGCAGTGGAGGCAGGTTTGATTCGGTTTGTGGGAGTTTCTAACTTTTCTGTTGAACAAATTAAGCGGGCGCGGGATGTGGTGGATATTGTCTCGGTGCAGAATCAATACAGCCCTTGGCAACGACAGCCAGAAAATGACGGCGTATTGAAGTATTGCGAACAGCAAGGATTGACCTTTTTACCTTGGAGTCCCTTTGGTGGTAGGCGTCGCCATCAGGATTTGCAGGATATTTCTGCGATCGCTAAGTTAGCTAAAGAAAAAGGCGTGTCGGTGTATAATATCGTTCTAGCGTGGTTGCGTTCCAAGTCGCCTGCTATTTTGCCTATTCCCGGTGCTAGCAAGGTTTCCAGCATTGAAGACTCAACACGTGGTATCAACGTGAAACTATCTGACGAAGAAGTGCAAAAAATTGATCGGGCAACTTAATTATTCGGCATTGCTAATTCAATGTATGAATCTGAGTGTAAAGACGTTGCAATATAACGTTTTTATAAAAATTTTGAAATCACGCAAAATCATTTTTATATCTGAATTTAGCAACGCCAATTATATCAAGTTTGGGTAATTACTTGTAATAAAATCTATCAATGTAGGTTGGGGAGCCACTGCGTTGGACGGGTTTCCCGGCTTATACCCATCCGGGGAAGCAAGCTACGCGCAGCGTCTCCCCTTCTCCCAAAGGGAGAGGCTAACGCCAAGGGAGAAGCAAGTGGCGTTTGAACGGCAGTGAAACCCAACATGAACAAGGATCAAACGTTGGGTTTCGTTCCTCAACCCAACCTACAGATACTATAAGTGTTTAACCGAACTTGATATTATTCCACTGGCTAACGTAGATGTGGTAGAACTTGCCTATAAAAAAGACATGATATTAGAAACACACCGTTTGCTAATGCGTGATTTTGTAGAGACAGACTGGCAGGCGGTTTTGACATATCAATCCGATTCTTTGTATTTGCGTTATAACTACTGGACACAACGCACACAAAGCGATGTTTGCGAGTTTATCCAGATATTTATCGATTGGCAAAAAGAGCAACCTCGGACTAAGTTTCAGTTAGCTGTTGTCCTCAAAGAAGAAAATCAGCTGATTGGCAATTGTGGTATCCGTGTAAATGACCCAGAAATGCGGAAGCAAATATCGGCTATGAACTAAATACTCAATATTGGGGACAAGGTTATGCAACAGAAGCTGCACAGGCAATTTTAAAGTTTGGCTTTGAAGAACTGGGAATGCATCGTATCTAGTCTTGGTGTGTTTCAGAGAATGTTGCTTCTGTAAAGGTATTAGAAAAAATTCGTATGCGTCGTGAAGGTCATCTGCAGGAAAAAGAGTTAATCAAAGGCAGATGGTACGACAACTTTCTTTACGCTATCCTTGAGCATGAGTGGAAAGCGAACTAATATTGCTTCTATGAGCTACCTCAGAGACAATATCGTAAATTACTGAGAAATTGAGGATAAGACAAGTTCAGAGGGTCGCACAAATGACCAACACTATCCTCAATTTCCAAACAGCTACGGGACACGAAGTATTAGTAGTAGCTGGTAAAAAATATCTCCGTTCTGGTGGATGAATAGCCACCGATAAATTATTTCAGTGTAATTAAAGGCAGAGGTCTACTCACTTTATTTGGAGAAGATATTGCACTTGAACCTGGTGTTTTTGTCTCTATATTTGCTAATGCACCTCATGCCTTAAAAGCTGAAGAAAACCTGACATTTTTACTCACCCTATCTGAGAAAGTCGCAGATAAAAATTAGTTAATCATGGAGTCTAAAAAAATGCGATCGCTACTTTTAACTTTTGCTCAAAATTTAAATTTATCTGAAACTCAGTTGGAAGAAATACTATCACAGCCTCTAACTAAAGTTCTCAATTCATCTGAATTACAGCAAGAATTAAACAGCTTAGATACCAATTTACTTAAGGAAACTTTACCCACCGCAGGAGGAGTTTTAGCTAAGGAATTACCACCTTTTTATAACTGGCTAAAAAATGAGTTGGGAGTCAAGCGGGTTCCTGATAGTCCCGATCACACAACAACATGGGTAATTGGTTTCGTCCATAATCAAGAAAGTTTAACTCATTTAGTTGAGTTACACCGTCCAGTACCTCGTCTGGCTTTAGAAGCTTCTATTCCCTGCTTGGTAAAGATATTTGAAGGTGTCCAAGATGTCCAAGTTCGGCAGGAATGGCAAAAAGCGATCGCAGCTCTATGTCTAGTTTTAGTTGTTGCTGCACGCGAACAGGATAGAGTCGCTGTAGCAGTCTGAATTGCTGTCTCCCGCGTGTAAGGGCGCACAGATGTGCGCCACTACTAATCTATATCTCCAGAAGCGATCGCATCTAATTTCTCAACATCAAGGATCATAATCGTCCCACCCCGGCGATAAGCAATTACTGACTTGAGACTTTTAATTAACCGCACGCATTCTTCGTAAGTAATGCCACTACTTCGAGCCATCCGATAATAAGATAATTTGACTTTTAAACATTCACCTTGGTAAGTAGATTCAGTTCCTGATGCGGCAGCAAAATATTGAATTAATCTTGCAAGGCGAACAATAGCTCTTTCAGAAACTAATCCGTGGACTGTTTCATGTAATTGCTGAATCCGACTGTTAAAAACCATCAGCATTCGTAAAGCGATTTCAGGATTTTGACCAATAGCTTTTAATAAAGCATCTCGCTCTACAGTGAGAATTTCACAATCAGATTCAGCAGTGACAGTTGCCGGAGAAATTCCATTTCCCAACAAAGCCGGAGCCGCAAAAATTTCTCCAGCAGCTATGGCGCGGAGAATTGTTTCTTTCCCCGTTTTTGCTGTTTTGGTAACTTGAATTAATCCACTGACAACAGCGTAGAGTTTTGCTGGTAAGACATCGCCTTCATGGAGAATAATCTCTCCTTTCCGATAGCCTTGCACCTGAGTGTAAGGTTGCAAACTGATCTTCTCTGCTGTTTCTAAACCTGCAAACACGATAATTTGCGAAAGTTGTTCCAGGGATGCCTGCATGATTAGCCCGATATTGCAAAGGCTGGACGATGATTAATCCAAGGGTTAGCCGCTTCTAATTGTGCTGCTAGGCTGATGAGTGTGGCTTCAGCGGCAGGTTTACCAATTAGCTGCACACTCATGGGTAAACCCTTACTATCAAAGCCTACAGGAATTGCGATCGCAGGTTGTCCAGTTGCATTTGCAGGCGGACAAGGGGCAACCCACTCAATAATATTTTGGAATGTCTCTTCTGGACTCAGCGAAGCCCATTCCCCTATGCGGATAGGTGAATGTAGATAAACTGGCAATACCAGCACATCCACAGTATCGAAAAACGCGACAATCTGCCGTGCTACTACCTGCATTTGGGAAACTGCTTGCAGGTACTGGGCAACAGAACCTGTGCGTGCAAATAGCCAGCGATTTAATGGCTGTAAAGCTTCAACAGGAAGTCCTGATGCAGCTACCCCAGCTTGCCAAACGATTTGAAATGGTTCAACTAAACCACTAAAATCTGGGGATTTTTGTTCAATGTGATGGCCGAGTTGTTCTAATAACTGGACTGTTTGCCAGACACCTTGCTGACAGTTCGCGTCAGCTTCTCCCAAAGGAGAAATGCTAGTGTCAAAGGCAATTCGCAAAGCACCAAGTTTTGTCCCAGTTGCAGCAAGAAATGATGGTTCAGGATCGGGCAACCAGTAAGGATCGCCTGTCATATAGCCAGATATGGTATCCAAAAGGGCAGCAGCATCAGCCACAGTCCGGGCGATCGGGCCGTTGACGGCAATTCCAGCGAGGCGTTCGCCTACGGGTGCTTTACTCACCCTACCTCTGGATGGCTTAATTCCTACCAAACCACAACAAGCCGCAGGCCCCCGAATTGAACCACCGCCATCAGAACCTTGAGCGATCGCGCACAATCCCGCTGCTACTGCCGCCGCTGCGCCACCACTGGAACCACCAGGGGTGTATTCTAAATTCCACGGATTTCGCGCTGGGGGAAAACCCGCAGGTTCGCTGTATGGTAATGAACCTAATTCTGAAGTGGCTGTTTTACCGAGAATAGTAAATCCAGCTTGCTTAATCCGCGTTACAACACCATCATCATAGTTAGGGATACTGTTCAGTAATGCTGGATTTCCATAGGTACAGGTAACACTTGCTACAGCATTGAGGTCTTTAATGGAAATCGGTACACCAAAAAATGGCGGTAGTTCTGAGGTAGTTGTCAATAATTCTGTTTTGGCTTTGGCATCTGCGATCGCTAATTCTGCCGTCACCGTAAAATAACTTCCTAATTGGGGATTTAATTGCCCAATCCGTTCTAAATATATTTCTACCAACTCTAGCGGTGATATTTCCCGGCGACGAATTAACTGCGCCAACTCTAGTGCTGGGGTAAATGCTAAATCAACTTCATTCATAGGTTAGTGAATGGATAATTTTGTCTTTATCTGGGATTTGGAAACTGAAATTGTTACTTTAGCAGGATTTCCGGGAACTATACATTTTATAGCTTCTGGGATTTGTGACTCATTTAGGATGCTCAGATGCAATAGGCGTGGTTATATTCTTACTCAAGCCATTTTAATTGTTTTGTATAAACTTTCGACAAATCTCTAAGGGGTATTTATGGCTAACCTAGAAATACTTGTTAGTGAATTGCCAACACTGATTCAGAGTTTAAAACTGACTATTGGCGATTCTAATAAAATCATGGAGCAAATTATCCTAATTAATAATGCTCAGGAACAGCTACGAAATATTAACAAATTAATTGCTCAACAATTGAGATTTGAGAACGTCAAAAATTCTGCGATCGCTACACTTCCTCGAATAATCACAGAAGCTACTTTATTTATACCTAGTCTGGGATTAGTAGATCCAGCTATCGCAGAAAGATTTAGGAATTCAGAAACTAAAATTTCCTTGACTGATTTACAATTAAAAATTGATGCTTGGATTGAATGGGGTTATTTTTTACAAGCAATAGCGACTGATATTCTTAGTGATATTAAATTAGTAAATCAACTAAATTCTGACATTATTAATTTAAGTATATCCAATAAATTTAAATTATTGAATCAGAGCTTACAAATTGACTTAGACTTGGGCAAAGCTAATATTTTGCAATATCAAATTGAAAAAATTAGCGATTATCAAAACCAATTATTACAGTTAAAACAAAAATTAAATTATATTTTTGATACTATTAAAAATAGTCGCAGTTTATTAAATATTTTATTAGGTGTATCAGCTTTTTACGGTAAATCTGGTTTCGCTTTAGAGTGGTTAGATGATGACCACGAATTAATTATATCGAGTCAAGGGAAATTTAAAGAATTGACCGATATTCTCAATGATTGTGATTTTTTCCAAGAACAAATTGCTGCTTTAATTATTCAGGGTGATGCTTTAAATCTACAGGCAGAACAAGCCTTGAAAAAGATTGAAGAGGAAAGTAGTAAAGAAGCAATTAGTAGCCAGAAAGTAGAAATATTACCAAAGTTTTCGACACCAAAAATAGTACGTTCAGTTTTGATTATCGCCTCAAGTTTATTAATCTTAACTTTTGGTGCTTTGAAAATTAGAGAGCAAAATCTAAGTTTAACTCAAGAAGGAAGTGCCATCGCCAACTTTAAATCTGTTCAAAAATTTGGTATGGAGGCTGCTTCTCTGGTTCAAAAGCCACCACATCCTCTAAAAGTCTGGCAGCAAGCAGAAACTAAATGGTATCAGGCAATAATTTTGTTAGATAAAATTCCTGCTAAAACATCAGTTTATTACCGGGCAAAGAAGAAATTAGCTTACTATCAAATTAATTATAAATCTATCAGTCAAAGAGTGTTAATTGAAAAGAAAGCCTTAGCAAACTTAGAATCAGCCCAAAAGCTAGCAATAGAAGCTAATTTATCTATTCAAAATTCACCTCATTCACAACTAAGTCGGCAGCAAGCACAAGATAAATGGCAGCAAGCAATTAATTTATTAGAAGCTATTCCAGAAAGTACGTCTGTTTCTGTACAAGCTAAAGAGATGCTTTCTATTTATAAAACTAATTATGCGGCGACTAGTCAGCAGTCCTAAATCATTTGTGAAAAATTAGATAGGATTGGTATTGCCCCTGCCATTACATACCCTAAATTACTACCTTTCATACATTTACCATCTGTCGCATTCTTTTTTCAAATTGGTATAACCTATACGTTAAAAAATAAAGAGGTAAATCGTCTTCTTTTGACGCTTCACCTCTCAACAATAGATAATTACAACTAACAATTATACCTTAGAACGGTCAGTCAAAATCTCATAACCAGTCTCTGTTACCAAAACTGTATGCTCAAATTGAGCCGACAAAGAATTATCCATCGTGACTGCTGTCCAACGGTCAGATAATGTCCGCGTGTGTCTAGAACCTGCATTTAAAATTGGCTCAATTGCCAGTGTCATCCCTGCCCGGAGTTTAACATTCGGCATCTCACGAGTACGATAGTTAAATACTGAAGGTTCTTCATGCAGGTTACGACCGACGCCGTGTCCAGTGAACTCTTCAACTATACTAAAGCCGTTAGATTTCACATGATCTTCAATTGCTCCAGCTAAGTCAAGCAGATATACACCAGCCTTAACTTGCTCAATGCCTTTATATAAAGCTTCTTCTGCTACGCGAATTAATTTAGCAGCTTCTTGCGTCACTTCACCGACAGCAATTGAAATGCAAGAATCACCATGAAAGCCTTGGTAATAAGCGCCCGTATCTACTTTTAATACATCCCCGACACGAATCACTTTCTTGGGGCTAGGAATGCCATGTACTGCTTCATTATTAATGCTGGAGCAAATAGAACCGGGAAAACCGTGATATCCTTTAAAACTCGGTGTTGCACCCATTTCGCGGATGCGCTTTTCTGCATAAGTATCCAAATCACCCGTAGTCATTCCTGGCTTTACTAGCTCGGAAATTTCTTTTAGGACAGTTGCTACAATTGTCGATGATTGCCGCATGATTTCAATTTCACGCGGCGATTTAATTTCAATTCCTCGGCGCTGTTTTTTCGCAGGTGCAGGTTGAGTCGCTTGAGAAAGTAAGTTACTGAAAATGTTCATGGGAAATTAATAATTACTAGTGGCTCTGACGCTGAAGTATCAATGCTTTCTCTAGGTTAATTGAGAAATAATATCTATAATTTAAGTTATTTTAATCTTTGATAGGGATTCTTCTATTTTGGGCGCTAATGTATATAGAATAACATATTTGCATACTCCTAATGTGTTGGATTTGAATCAAAAACGCCCTAAGTTATTTTTCACAACGCACTATGGAAGTTGGTACAGTTTTGTCTAAACTTGTGATGAATTGAGGGTTGAAATTTAAACGCAGAGCGGCACAAAGGTAAGCGCAAAGGTGCGCAGAGAATTTAATAAAATGTTGTTGTATTTAGCTCCATTATCTTTAATTTTTAATTCTTGATGGCAATTTATCCAGTCATACCTGCTTCTGTATATTCTGGTATTGTACAACGTAAGCCATAAGTACCAGATTTCAGAGGGACAAATACCGATTCGGCTTCAGGACTGGGCTTGAGTTCCAGTTCGTGAATGGCTCCTTTGATTTCTACTTTGCCTGCTTCAACTTTTTGTGTCCAGATGCCATCGGCAAAATCTTTAGCGGTAAAATAGTGCTTCAGTTGGCTGGGATTAGTAAGCCGTAGTTGATAGCGTTTGCCAACCTCAAATTCCAAATGATTTGGCTCAAACTTGAGTTTGTTAGCTGAATTACCCAAGCTAACTGTAATTTCTGTAGCTGGTTGCTTGAGCAAATCGCCAGACAAATTCGCCGCCATTGCTGGAGTAGCAGCGATGAAATTTAGAGCTAAAAGCATCGTTAATATAACGTAGTTACACTGTAATATTTGTATCTAATCAGCAAGTGTGAAAGTAAGGGATTTAATTACAATTTCGTAAAAATAGTTATAAATTTTCATCATTAATTCTCAAAAGGCAATGCTAATGAGCAAGAACAATTAATAGGTAGCGGGAAAAATCACTTTACCTATTCTTTATATTATCCATGCCCAGTGCCTATTTCTGCCTAATACTTTTCTCTGCTAACACAGATGGTCCAGCAGTAACGACTACGATTTGATCTGGATGGAGTAACTCATGAGCCGCCTGGTTAACTTGGGTAAGGGTGACTTTCTGGATTTTATCAGTGAAGGAGTGCAATTCTACTTTATCTAATCCGTATACCTCATTCATCAGAATTCTATCTGTTAATTCCTCTGGATTTGCCAGGGAAACGTTGTAGTTGCTGATGAGGGTGCGTTTAGCTGTTTCTACTTCTAGTGCAGTTACACCTTGTTGATGGATTTGCTGTAGCATCTGGCGGGTACTAGCGATCGCTTTACTGCTATCTTCAGGACTAGTTTGCATTTCTATCAAAAATGTGCCCGCATTTTTTCCAGCTTCAAAGGAGCTATAAATTCCATAGCTCAAACCTTGGCGATCGCGCACTTCTGCACCCAGTCTACTAGATAAGGTATCGCCTCCCAAAATCTGGTTCAATACTAAGGCTGCCTGAAACCGAGGATCATAACGGTTAATGCCTGTGTAACCCATATAAGTTACAGCTTGGACTTTATCTGGTAAAACTGGGTTGACACTGACTATTTTCTCCGGCATTGCCACCGAGGGATATTTTAATGTGGGTGCTTGACCGCTAACTTCCCAGTCTCCAAACTTATTGTGAATGAGCGATCGCACTTTGTCTAGATCAAAATCTCCCACCAGCGCTAGCACTGTTGTATCTGGACGATAATGTTTAGTTTTGAAATCAATCACATCCTGGCGCTGAATCTGCTGTAAACTCTCCTCTGTGGGAAAAGTATGTAAGGGATGTTTTTTCGGATAAATTGACTGAACAAATACTCTTCTAGCTACTTCTGATGGCTCATCTAATTCCTGTTGCAAATCAGTTAAGGTTTGTTGGCGATGCAGTTCCAACTCTTTGGTTGGAAAGGTACTATTTTTAACAACATCTGCCAATATCTCTAGGAGTATCGGCAAATCATCTGCTAAACTATCACCTTCGATATGCACACCTTCGCGGTAGGTTTGAAAGTCTAGACTTGCCCCTCGTTCTCCTAAGACTTTAGCAATAGTTAAAACATCCTTGTTCTTCGTGCCATTTAGCAAATTATCTGCCACAAAAGCAGCCAACCCAGCTTTATTATCTGGATCAAATTCTGTCCCAGCTTGAATATAGCCGCTCAAGGTAACTGTGGGAGTACTCCGATCGGGTAACAATAATATCCGCAATCCGTTGGTAAATTTAAATTCATCTGGTAAGACTTGGGGAATCGCATCTGTAGCCAAATCCACAGGCGGTAAGTACTTCATCACCTCAGAAAAAAGCACAGGTGCCCCAGGAGAGAAATTTTCTATAGTTTGGGCTGAGTCTGGTTTATCAGCAACTTCTGTTATCCGCTTCTGGGTTGGTTCAAAAAAGCCTACTGTCCGCGCTTCTTTTGTCAAGTATTTGTTAATGACAGCAACAACATCTGTCGGCTTCACCAGAGCAACAGCTGCTAAATAGCGATCTGTGTAGCGATAATCACCAACAGTTGTCTCATCAGTGCCCAATCGCATTGCTTGAGAGGTTATATCACGGTTACTCAAAATTACATCTGCTGTTAGTTGAGTTTTAGCTCGTTCTACTTCCTCAGATGTCACACCTTTTTCTGCTACATTAGCGATCGCACTACTCAACATTGAGTCAATTTTTTTCAAATCTTGTTTAGCTCCAGCCGTTACCAACACCTCATACCAGCCAGATTCTCGCAAACTGGTGACGGATGCTGTAACTTCACTAGCTAAACCTGATTCCACCAATACCTGATAAAGTCTAGAATTCCGTCCCTCTGTCAAGATGTAATCCATCACATCCAGCGCTGGAACATCCGGTTGATTTGCATCCGGTAGCGGATACACAACTTGTAACAGCCGCCCTGCTCCCGGTTCTCGCAATACTATGGGAGTGCTGTTAGCGGTAGCGGGGCGTTTAGCCCGTACTGTTAGCGGATAGCTAAGGTTTAGCCCGTGCTGAGTGCTGAGTGATGGAGATGAGGGAGAAATAACTCCTGCCTCCTGCCTCTTTGGTAATTTGCCAAATACTTCTTTAATTGTTTCGAGGGTGTTTGCAGTTTGAAAATCTCCAACAATCACTAAGACGGCATTATCGGGAGTGTAAAAATTGCGGTAATATTTTTCTACCTGCTCAACTTCAAATTTCTCGACATCAGCTTTAGTACCACCTACAGGCAACCCGTAAGCATGATTGGGAAACACCGCTTGCATGAGGGCGCGGTTGAGGCGATATTCTGGACTATTTTCGTAACCCTGTAACTCCGAAATTACTACCCGCTTTTCACTCGCTAATTGCTCCGGCTCAATCTGGGAATTTCGCATTCTGTCTGCTTCCAGCACCAAAAGCGCTTTCAGCTTGTTTCGTTCCACAGTACCGTAATATGCAGTTTGATCGTAGCTGGTGAAAGCATTGGAATCACTACCTAAAGCACTAAACAAACGTCCAAATTGAATTGGACGATTGCGAGTGCCTTTAAACATCATGTGTTCCAACTGGTGGGCAATGCCATTCACACCCGGTTCTTCGTTGCGTGAGCCAACCTTGTACCACACCTGCACCGTCACCACTGGCGCAGTATGCACTTCCTTTGTCAGGACAGTTAGACCATTCTCTAGCACTGTCTTGCGGACATTTTCTGTCAGTGTTGAGGGCATTATTCTTTTTGCTAGCAAGGTTGACTGATATTTTTCTTTATTAGATATAACTGGATGTTGGCTATGAGCAGGTCGTTCGCTCAACAAAAAAACTGCTACTAGCCATAAACTTAAAAGTAATAACGGCAAGGGATATTTATAAAATTTGGAAAATCCATACATGTATTTAGTAGATATATCTGTAAATTAAGTTACATAGTTATTTGGGTGAGTGAATATAGTTTAATCTGGCAAAAAAATCTGTGACTTCAGTAACAATGCAGAAAAACAATATATTAGCAACAAAGGTAATAAAAAAGCTAAATTACGGGAGTTTTGCTAAAACCCGAATGAATTCCAGAGGTAAGCCATCGGTATCGGCGATGAAAGCTACTTCGTAAATGCGATCGCCTATTTGCTGTTGTGTCGGCTCTAAAAGCACCTTCACCGGTTCTAATCCTTCGGTTTGACTATCAGCAGCTATAGATACACGTTCTTGTAAACTGGTCAACCAGCTAGGTAAATCTGGTGTAATCTCAGTTAAATCAAACGAGAGATGATAATATCCCACATAATGTTCGTCAGCAAAGGCATCTGGGGCTGGTTTTGGTTCGGGAATTTGGATTAGTTCAATTCTGCCGCCCAATCCTTCCATCCAGCAAGCTAGGGTGCAGCCTGTGGTAAAGCGTTCTGAGATTGTAAACCCTAAATGTTCGTAAAAAGCGATCGCTCGATGAATATTCGCAGTCCGAATAGAAGCGTGGTGCATAATTTGTCCTTTGTCAGTTGTCATTAGTCATTTGTCAAATGACCAATGACCAATGACCAATGACCAATGACCATTATTCAAATAACCTGAAATAAGGGTAGCGTACAGGGACACCAGGCTCTTTTTCCAAGTCAAAATTAATCACTTCCCAACAGGCATCATCTGAGGTATCGGGGCTAAACTCCACGGGTAAACCGTACAAACGCGCAGCAGTAGCTTCTGGTTGTCCAGAACGCCAAGGTGTGCTGCGTTCTAAGTAGCCACTCATCAATTCCTGATAGCGTCGAGCAATAATCACTCGTGTTGCTCGAAAGCCTTGGGTATAGAGCTTGTCTAATGCTTCGTGAATTTCAAAGCGGATACCATCAGGATGAGTATGTTGTCTATACCATTCATTATTCCACCTCCGCCAATGACGCCCTGATTGCAAATGGATTAACTCTCCATTTTTAGGATTAGCTTCAAACGCGCCATGACGCGGACACAAATAGGTATCTGTTAGTGTCAGCGCCGGAATAGTCTGGCGACAATGGGGACACTGTATTTCCGGCCCAAACATCGGGTACTGCAAACCTGGATTCATCATGAAGTGCGTACAAACATAATTTTGTCTTCACCAGCACTAGTGGGTTGGATTATACACTTCGGCTCAACCACTTTGGGTTACTTGCTCACTGCTGCATAGACACGGTGTTGCAGCAGGAACATTGTTCACTAGTGTTTTCCTCAGCGTAGAGGCTTGACGCTGTGATATCCTGGTTGTGCAACCAGCCTCAAAGGTTGGAGTTTCTCCAGTGTTCCTGGGTACCATATTCATATTCTATCGTGTCTACCGCTTCTTACTGGACATCTCCTGATTTTTCTCAAGCTGCCTTCATTGCGGACAATGCTGTTGTTATGGGTTCGGTAAATATAGCAACAGGAGTGAGCATTTGGTATGGAGCAGTGGTGAGGGGAGATGTAGAACAAATTGAAATTGGCGAATGCACCAATATTCAAGATGGTGCAATTCTACATGGTGACGCTGGTTTTCCAACAATTTTAGAAAATCATGTTACCGTAGGGCATCGCGCTGTAGTACATTCTGCTTACATTGAGCGTGGAAGTTTGATTGGTATTGGCGCAGTGATTTTAGATGGGGTACGAGTGGGCGCTGGTAGCATTATTGGTGCTGGCGCAGTGGTAACTAAAAATGTACCGCCTTTGTCCTTAGTTGTCGGTATTCCAGGTAAAGTGTTACGCCAAGTAACAGATGTTGAAGCCGCAGAACTGATTGAACACGCTAAACGTTACCAAAAGTTAGCTTTAGTTCATGCTGGTAAAGGTACTGATATTGGTTTTAAGAAGTCTTAAGGAGTAAGGACAAGGGGAATAACCAATGCCCAATACTTCGGCTTACCTCGGCTTCGCTCGGCACAAGTCGCTCAGTACAAGTGCCCCATAAATTAAATATTCTTTACATTTGTATTTGGAAAAATTGCCCACTTCAGCTAAAAATAAAAATGAGAGCTGTTGACAAAACTTTAATTTCTACTTAAGAGAGGGATTCTAGATATGGATATCGATTTTCGTATAGCGATCGTTTTAGCACCAGTTGTTATTGCCGCTAGCTGGGCAGTGTTTAATATTGGCGCTGCGGCTTTAAGACAAATTCAAGGCTTTTTTGATCGGGAAGCCTAAATTGATTAATCGGGCATGGGGCATTGGGCATTTCCCCCTGCTCCTCTACTCACCCATCTCCCTACTCCCCACTCCCCTTCTTTGGATATCGATTCTGTAATACAACTGCTGCAACGCTTTGGTGTCCATCTGGGACTTGATCGCATTGTCAATCTATTGGCAAATCTTGGCTATCCTCATCACCAAGTCCCAGTAATTCATATTGCTGGCACTAATGGCAAAGGTTCAGTTTGTGCCTATCTTTCCTCCGTACTCACTGAGGCTGGTTATCGTACAGGACGCTACACTTCCCCTCATTTAGTTGATTGGACGGAACGTATTTGTCTGAATGAACAGCAAATTTCCTCTGAGGAATTGAGTCAATTATTAGAAAAAGTCCAAGCGGCTATTCGCCCTGATGACGAATCGGCAACTCAGTTTGAAGTAATTACGGCTGCCGCTTGGTTATATTTTGCCCAGCAGCAAGTTGATGTGGCTGTGGTAGAAGTCGGACTAGGAGGGCGCTTAGATGCTACCAATGCCTGCTTGGAACCTCTGGTTACGCTGATTACTTCCATTAGCCGGGAACACTGGCAGCAACTTGGCCCTACCCTTGCTGATATTGCTAGAGAAAAAGCAGGTATTCTCAAATCTGGATGTCCCGTTGTGGTTGGGCCATTACCACCAGAGGCAGACCAAGTGGTGCGATCGCGTGCCTTAGAATTACAATGTCCAATTTTTACACCTCAACCCGCCCGTCAAATCGCTACAGGATGGGCAGAATATCAAAATATTCAAAATTCTAATTTAATTAAATATCCGTTGCCGTTAGCGGGACAGATTCAGTTAACTAATTCAGCTTTGGCTTTAGCTGCTTTAGAAATTCTCCAACAACAGGGTTGGCAGATTTCAGAAGAAGCCATAATTAACGGTATGGCAAAAACTAAATGGCCAGGGCGGATGCAATGGACTACTTGGAAAAACCATACATTATTACTTGATGGCGCTCATAATACCGCCGCCGCCGAAGTTCTTCGCCAGTATGTCGATAGCTTAGACGCAGTTAACCCTAAGCCCGTCAATTGGGTTATGGGAATGTTTGCCGATAAGGATCATACTGATATTTTTACCGCCTTACTGCGACCAAGCGATCGCCTTTTTTTAGTGCCAATACCAGTAGAACCTTGGCCTGGTAGAACTTCCGCTAATCTAGACTACTTATCAAACCTAGCTTACAGCCTCTGTCCCGAATTAAGCGATCGCCAAATCCATCCAGATTTATTCACAGCACTCGAAACCGCAACCTCAACCACTACCACAGACGATTTAATAATTGTGTGTGGTTCACTTTATTTAGTAGGCGATTTTTTAGCAACAGCTATATCTATAAATTCACTACAATAATTGTTGCAAATACTTAAGCCTTTCTTATATATGTAAGAGTAGTTGTTACAAAGGTTAAAGTGATTGCAGCAAATGATTATACATTTCTTGCAAATACTTAAGCCTTTCTTATATATGTAATAACATTTGCTGCAAATGTTCAAAGTTAAGACACTAATAGCATTTATTTTTGAAGATACGCCTATAGAATTTAGGCAAAACTACAAGCTGTAGCGGCAATTCATCTAGATCCATTCACAAAGCGTCTCGTAGAGAAGCGGCTTAAGGCAGGTGTTGGTGTATCATCACTCACACAAGTAATTTAAGTTTCATAGAAGAAAAATGCTCATTCTTGGAATGAAGCTGCGGGTAATTCTACTAGCTGCTGAGGATGAATGCTGTATCTACGCCCGCTGCAGGCATCGCTGTTGAGGTACAATTTTTCTTAGCTTGAATTTGTCACCTCGTAAGGGTGATGCCTACGCACATCTACACAACTGGTAATTGTAAGCCTTGTAATTCGTGATTAAACTTCCTAATTACGAATTACGTAGCTTGCTTGTTGCCTGCATACGAGTATTACGAATTACAAAGGGGACGCTGCACGAAAGCAGGTTTCAAAACTGGAATTTTTTGTGAGTCCGCACAGGCAAAAAGACTTTGTGTAGCCGCCAATTCCATTTACCAAGGCTCTCGACTTCCTAAATCACTACCAATACATGAGAAAATCATGGTTAATTCATCATTGAATCTCTCTGACCTCAACGGTGCTAACGGCTTCGCGATCAACGGTATCAATAGAGGTGACGAATCAGGCGTTTCTGTCAGTAGTGCTGGAGATGTCAACTCCGACGGCATCGCTGACCTAATTATCGGGGCATATTTTGCAAACCCTAACGGCTCCCTTTCAGGGCAGAGCTACGTGGTGTTTGGCAAGAGCACAGGCTTTAGCCCCCAACTCAACCTCTCTGACCTCAACGGCGCTAATGGCTTCGCGATCAACGGCATCAATAAAGGTGACGCCTCAGGCATTTCTGTCAGTAGTGCCGGAGATGTCAACTCCGACGGCATCGCTGACCTGATTATCGGGGCATTTGGAGCCAACCCCAATGGCTACTCGTCAGGGCAGAGCTACGTGGTATTTGGCAAGAGCACAGGATGGAGCGCCACTCTCAACCTCTCTGACCTCAACGGCGCTAACGGCTTCGCCATCAACGGCATCAATAAATATGACATTTTAGGTCGTTCTGTCAGCAGTGCCGGAGATGTTAACTCTGACGGCATCGCTGACTTGATTATCGGAGCATACCATGCCGACCCCAACGGCTCCAATTCAGGGCAAAGCTACGTGGTATTTGGTAAGAGGACAGGATGGAGCGCCACTCTCAACCTCTCTGACCTCAACGGCACTAACGGCTTCGCGATCAACGGCATCAATCAGGATGACTCCTCAGGCTTTTCTGTCAGCAGTGCCGGAGATGTCAACTCCGACGGCATCGCTGACCTGATTATCGGGGCACAGCGTGCCGACCCCAACGGCATCGCGTTAGGGCAGAGCTACGTGGTATTTGGCAAGAGCACAGGATGGAACGCCACTCTCAACCTCTCTGACCTCAACGGCGCTAACGGCTTCGCCATCAACGGCATCAATGAATATGACGAATCAGGCATTTCTGTCAGCAGTGCTGGAGATATTAACTCCGACGGTATCGACGACTTGATTATTGGGGCAAGATTTGCCGGCGCTAACGGCCTCGGGTCAGGGCAGAGCTACGTGGTATTTGGCAAGAGCACAGGATGGAGCGCCACTTTCAACCTCTCCGACCTTAACGGCGCTAACGGTTTTGCGATCAACGGCATCAATGAATATGACGAATCAGGCTTTTCTGTCAGCAGTGCCGGAGATGTCAACTCCGACGGCATCGACGACCTGATTATCGGGGCATCTGGAGCCGACCCCAATGGCTACTTATCTGGGCAAAGCTACGTGGTATTTGGCAAGAGCACAGGATGGAGCGCCACTCTCAACCTCTCTGACCTTAACGGTGCTAACGGCTTCATTATCAATGGCATCAGTTTATTGGACTGGTCAGGCAATTCTGTCAGCAGTGCCGGAGATGTCAACTCAGATGGCATCGCTGACCTGATTATCGGGGCACCAAAAGCCTCCCCCAACGACACCAATTCAGGAGGGCAGGCCTACGTGGTATTTGGTGGGAAGAATATAGGCAAGAGCAGCACCATTAACCTAACGGGAACTGCTGGTAAAGATACTCTTGTCGGCACAGACAGCAACAACATCATCGACGGCAATGCTGGGAACGACATTATTAATGGCTTCGGTGGTAATGACCTGTTGCGGGGTGGATTCGGCGATGATACTCTCACTGGTGGATTCGGCAATGATACTCTCGTTGGCGGTGCTGGCAATGACGTACTCACAGGTGGTACAAGTGCTGACAAATTCCTTTACAACACCGATGCTGCTTTTGCCCTGAGTGGTATTGGTGTAGATGCGATCGCTGACTTTAAGAGGTCCCAAGGCGATCAAATTATCCTAGATAAAACTACTTTTAGTGCGATCGCTTCAACTGCGGGAGCAAGTTTTAGTAACAGCACTGATTTTGAAATCACTTCTTCAGCAGGGACTAGCACGGCAAAAATTGTCTACGATCCTGTGAGTGGGCAGTTGTTCTACAATCAAAATGGCAGCGCGGCTGGTTTTGGTAGCGGTGGTCTATTTGCGACTCTAACAGGTGCGCCAACTCTTATGGCATTAGATTTTGTGGTGCAAGCGTAGTTTGTCCAAGACACCCTTTTTCAAACAGGACTTACGCAACTTGCCTAAGTTCTGACAATGTAAGCGTAAGTCTTACATCCATTTTCCGCCCCGGAATTCTTATATTTAGCTATTTATTTTTCGTTTGTTTCCTAACTCCTAGTACTGTTCCACTCTTGCGCCGCATCTTCTACAGCTTTATCTACAGTCTTCTGCCCTAACATTGCTGCTTGCAAGTTTTCGTAAACTGCCTTTTGCAGTTTGTTGAAATCCTTCAAGGTAGGGGTCAATATTTCTGCCTTTGGCAGTTCTTGAGCGCTCATAACTCGCGCTTTTTCTATTGTTGAAGCATTGGCTGGAATATCTTTAAAGTAACTATCAGACAATGCTTTGATTGTAGAAGGTAGAACATTTGCAGCTTTAGCAAAGGCTAACTGATTTTCGTCATTGGTGACAAATAAAGCAAACTTTACAGAGGCGTCTGGTTGTTTAGTGTTACGGGGAATAACCATATTCATCACCGCGACATTTTTCTTGCCTGTGTCACCAGTCAGTTGAGGGGCTATTGCCGTAGCTTCAGCAATTTTCGGGGCATTATTAGCGATCGTTTTCAGAAACTCTGGCCCAGAAGCGAGAAACGCCGTTTCTCCAGATTGATATAAATCGATCGCGTGGCGATGTCCTTGGGTTAAAGCCTCTTTAGGAAGCAACCCTTTTTTATACAAGTCTACCCAATACTGAAACGCAGCTTTCCCTGGTGCTGAATTAAACGCCGCTTTACCCTCAGCATCTATTAGAGTGACTCCCATTTGCACAAAAGATTCCAGCACTTCACCAGAATCTTGCGGTACGAAAGTCACAAAAAAGGCATATTTCCCCGTCTTATCTTTAATTTGTTGCGCTGCTTGTGCCAATTCTGCGTAGGTTGCAGGTGATTTATTGATACCTGCCTGTTTTAATAAATCAGTGTTATAAATGGTTAGCCGTGTGGTGAGATACCAAGGAATCCCAAAACTCTTGCCATTAAGCGTAGAAGATTCCCAGATATTCGGCAGATAGGAGGAACGTACATCGTTTGGGACTTTCGCATCTAAATCTAACCAGGCATTTCGTCCGGCAAGCTGAGAAGCAAAACCCGGATTCAAGTTAACTACATCAGGTGGCGTTTTTGCGGAGACAGCTGTTAATATTTTGTTCTCCATTGCCGCCCAAGGTACATCGACCCAGTTAATCTTTATACTTGGATTTTGCGATTCAAAATTCGCAATCAAGCTTTTGAAGTAGTCGGTAAATTGAGGTTGGAGTTGCATTGTCCAAAACTCAACAGTTCCCACTCCTGAAGTAGCTTGTTTTGTATTTGTATTAACATTACCTGTACTGCAACTTACAATCCAACTGGTTAATAAGCCAAGCAGTACCAAGGCAATAAGTTGTTTAGATTTTCGCAATTGAATCATTTTCCCAGTATTTATACGCTTGATCGGTGTGAAAAGCTTAGACAGAATTGTTGAGATTATAGGCTAAATAAATTACCCGTAAAGACGTAATATATAACGCCTTTACTGCAACAAATTTAAATTTTCAATTTAGCAGTCCAGCGGGCACAACTGTGGTAAAAAGCTTCAATAGTCTGTTTGGCAAATCGAAAAAAGGGGTAGGCATTGAACTTGCTCCCGAACGGGTAAATGTTGTTCAGCTACGCAAGCAGGGTCAAGGCTTGAAACTAGAAATCTATGCATCGGTAGCAGTTCCAGAAGGGATAGTTATCGATGGTCAAATCAGCGACCCTCCAGCAATGGCGCAATTAATCCAGCAAGCGCTAGCTGAGAGCAAAATCAAAACCTCTCGCGTTGCTACTGGTGTACCAGGACGAGATTCTATCGTTCGGATTATACCAGTGCCAGCAGAGTTAGATGATAAAGAACTGCGAGAAATGGTGCTGAACCATGAAGCAGGTTTGTATTTACCCTATCCTCGTGAAGAGGCTGATGTAGATTATCAGAAACTTGGGTACTTTGTAGATGAAGATGGCATTGAAAAAGTACATGTACTCCTAGTTGCCACCCGCAAGGAGATCACAGATACCTATATAAGTACATTCGAGCAGGCCGGATTACAAATTGATGTTTTAGAAATTAACAGTTTTGCTCTGATTCGGACTATTCGCGAACAACTGCGACAATTTGGCCCGCAAGAAGCAGCAGTACTAGTTGATATCGAGTTTGACAGTACAGAAATCGCCATCATCGTTAACGGAGTGCCACAATTTTCGCGCACAGTCCCAATCGGGACTTATCAAATGCAAACTGCCTTAGCAAGGGCAATGAGCTTACCTACATCACGAGATATGGAACTGTTACACGGAATGGTTATTCCTGCAACTCCCATAGACGGCGGTAAAACTGGCGTTACCGAACTCAATCCTGGCATGGCTGCCATATTGAGAGTCTTGGGAGAACTAACGGATGAACTGCGCCGTTCCATCGATTTTTACCTGAATCAAAGTGAAAATTTGGAGGTAGCGCAGATTTTATTAGCTGGGCCAGGAGGTGGACTTCAACAGCTAGATGAATTTTTTACCCAACGATTGAGCTTGCCAACTACCCAAATAGATCCAATCGGATCTTTGTCTTTGGAAGTGGACACAGATAAATATCCACAGGTACAACGCTCTGGCTTGGCGATTGTACTCGGTCTAGGAATGCGGGAGGTGTAATAAAATGTACAGCCTAGATGTTAACTTTCTTAAAGACCGTCCAGCATACCAGAAAAAGCCAGAGAGAAAGGGAGGAATAGCCCTAAAGTTTCCTACGGGAGATTTGACACTACTGTATGTGGGAGTTGCAGTAGGTGTAGGTCTTCCAGCTTTATTAGGAGTTGGTTGGTGGTTCCTGCAAGGGAAGATTGTTGAATTAGATGGTCAGATCGCACAACTAGACCAAGAAAGCAAGAGATTAGATACAGAAATAGGAAATCTTAACAATATCAAAGCCGAGACGAACGCAGTTAAAGGGGAAACCCAAGCTTTAGTAACTGTATTTGACCAGATTCGTCCTTGGTCAGCAATGTTGCAAGATTTGCGCGATCGCATCCCAATGGCAGTACAAATCGAGAACATTAAGCAAATCCCACCTATAGCGGTAGCAGCAGGTCAGCCACCAAATAATCCCGCAGGGGGATTAGAAATTAACGGATTGGCTCGTTCCTTTAATGATGTCAATGATTTCTTATTGAGTTTACAACAGTCTCAGTTTTTAAAGCCCACAGAAACCAGAATTCTGACAGCAACGTTAGTAGAGGCTCCCTTAACATCAAGTGCGAGTCAATCTTCTAATGATGTAATAATTAAGCCACCTCAAGTAGTTAAATACACTATTCAATCAAGTATGAACAACGTTCCAGCATCGGAATTAATTCGAGAGTTGGAAAAAAAAGGCACAGTGGGGTTAGTAACTCGAATTCGTAATATGCAACAAACAGGAGTCATTTCAAAATGACGCTGAGTGATGATTTAAATTTTGCCGAACAAGGTGGGGAATTCGATCCGGCAACGCCAGCCGCACCTGTGGTATTTGGTATTGCCTTTACACCAAAAATTATTGGGATCTTGGTGGGGGTAGTTGGTTTAGCGGGAGCAGCTTATATATTTTTAAACCTGCTGATGCCAGCTTGGGAAAGCTATCAGCAGCAGCAAGCCAAAAGCTCTGAACTGCAAGCGCAAATTGAGCAAAAAAAAGCCAATATCAAACAGATTGATAAAGTTAAAGACGAACTAGCACAGGCAAAGCAGCAAAAAGTTCAGGTTTTAAGTTTATTTGCTAACGAAAAAACCTTAGATACATTGCTATTGGATTTGAACCGCTTAATTGAGTCTGGCAATACTGCAACTTCTATTAATGCAGTAAAAGCCAAACTGAAGAAATATGTGCCGATTTCCCAAAAACCAGAACCGATTACCGATGGAAGTCTGGGAGAACAGGTTAACGGCAAGCTGCAACGCAGTACTATCAGCGCTGAGATTACAGCAACTTATGAACAAACACAATCGATAATTCGTAACATTGAGCGGTTACAGCCTTTGTTAATGGTTAAAGATTATCAAGCAACTTTAGCTCCAGCAGAAACAAGATCCCCATTAGATAAAACGCCGATGCAAGTAGGTCCTGCAGCGATTAATACATCATTCCAGTTACAGGTATTGATGCCACTTAGTCCAGAAGAAATAGCAGCAGCTAAAGCTGCCCCGAAAAAGTAGTCAAATTAGAGCTAGGACGAATAGAATTAGCGGCTACACAAGCGTAGACAAAGCCTTCTTGCAGACTAAGGAAATATTGAGGGTTTTGAAACTCACGTTTGCCCTTGGCGTTCTCACAAGGTTGGTGGGTAAAGTCTCGTGTAGTCAAGCCAGTGCAATCTTCTCCAAAAAGGAGAGGCTAACGCCAATAGGGTTTCCCTCATAAGCAATTGGCGTGTGGTTTCTAACCGCCTACTCAAAATTGTTTGTAAACAAAGTTTTATAAGGTGAGGAATGAACTGTGAAACAGCTTCACGGTAATAGTTTTATTTTAGGTACTGCCGCTTTTGTATTTTTGGCAGCTCAACCAGTTTGGGCACAAATTAGTCAAGTTACTAATGTCCAGTTAAATCCAGTTAATGGTGGAATTAACGTCGCCTTGAAAACTTCTTCCGGGTCGCGCCCCCAAGTTTTCACTACAAAAAGAGGCAAGGCTTTAGTTGCAGATGTTATCAACACTCAATTACGATTACCACAAGGTAATCGTTTTCGTCAAGATAACCCAGCACCAGGAATTGCGTCTGTTGAGGTTAGTCAGCTTGATGCTAATAGTATTCGGGTAACGGTAACTGGGAGCAACAATGCACCTAGCAGTCAACCCGTGATGCGATCGCCAAATGGAATTACACTTAGCTTTAGCCCATCTGCTGGCACTATAGCATCAGCGCCAACGCCAACAACCCCAACAGCCCCAATATCCACAGCACCACCTGTTACTACTCCAGCCCAACCTGGTCAAAATCCAGGTGTTCTCGTTCCTAACCCGCAAGTCACCATTGACGGACAACCTACACAAGCTGCTGGTCCAGGTCAACCTCTGAGTCAGGCTCCACCATTCTTACCTCGAGCCGTCGCTCCACCAGTGGGAGATATTGCTATTTCCGCTACCGATGCTTCTCCTAGCACCGTTGACTTAGCAACTCAGGAACGTGTACCTCGTTTAGTACTGCGAGATGCCCCAGTACGTGAGGTTTTATCATTGCTTGCTCGTGCTGCTGGTTTGAACTTGGCTTACGTAGGAGGTGAGCAAGGTGCCGCTGCTAATGCACCAGCAGTTTCTCAAACAATCTCGCTAGATATAGAAAATGAGCCAGTGCAAGATGTGTTTAACTACGTTTTGCGCCTGAGTGGTTTAGAAGCTAATCGCAGTGGTCGTACAGTTTTTGTCGGGGCTAAACTACCTAATGCGACCCGTGATATGGTTATGCGTAGTATGCGACTCAATCAGGTAACGGTGGGAACCGCTCTGAATTTTTTGGTTGGCTTAGGAGCAGAAAGTGCCGTCAGCCGCGAACGACAAGTTACCAGTGTTAGTGCCGTAGCCGTGGGTAATACGGCTGCTCCCATCACCCAAACTCAGACGACTACGGAAACCAGACTAGAAACCCAACGCGCTAATTTTCAAGACTCTAGTCCATTACTAAGAGGTTTACAAGCATTAGGAGACGAGCGCACCAATTCGCTGACCTTAATTGGTCCTCCTAGACTGATTGAGATTGCGATGGCTCAACTAACTCAGCTTGATATCCGCCGTCGTCAAGTGGTAGTCAACGTCAAGATTATTGATGTCAACCTTTCGAACATTCAGGACTACAACACTAGCTTTTCTTTTGGGGTTGGTAACAACTACTTTAGCAATGATGGTGGTGTCGCAACTCTAAATTTTGGTGGTGCTAGACCAGCTACTGGTGATGAAGCGAGAACTAGCTTGACTAGTACACCAATCGTCAATAATATCGCTAGCACTATTGCAGCGCCGATACGACTTACCAAAAGTCTTCTTACTAGTTTGCAGGCTCAGATTACAAATGGCAATGCCAAGATTTTGACTGACCCAACCTTAATTGTCCAAGAAGGTCAGCAGGCTCTGGTCAATCTGACTCAAGAAGTAGTGGGAAATATAACCCTCGAAACAACAGATACTTCTGGTGGTTCTAGGACAGAAAGAACAATTGAGAAACAAAAAGTTGGCTTAACCTTGAGTTTAAAAATTGAGCGGATTGATGATAATGGGTTCGTTTCTCTATCGGTTGCTCCTACTGTCAGCGCTCCTTCCGCCTCACAAGATACAGGAAATGGACAAATTGTTTTAGTGTCTGAGCGCTCTCTTACTTCTGGCTTAATTCGCTTACGAGATGGTCAGACACTAATCCTGAGTGGTATAATTCAAGACCAAGACCGAACAGCTGTCTCCAAAATTCCTATCTTAGGCGATCTTCCACTGATTGGTTCGTTATTTAGAAGTACAAATAGACAGAACCAGCGTCAAGAGGTGATTGTGTTACTCACACCTCAGATTATGGATGACTCTGAGAACTCCTCCTACGGCTATAACTACGCCCCCAGCCCCGAAGTGCGGCAAATTCTTGAGCGTCGGGGGTTGAAGGTTCCTGGCAGGTAATTAAAGATAACGAATAAGTGAGTCATTTCTGCTAAAGGCTCAGATCCCTGACTTCTTAAAAAAGTCGGGGATTTTCTTGTTCACAAGTAGGATTAAGTTTAAATGTCATTCTAGAATAAAAATACTCAATCATAATAAAGGTAACAGTAGTGGGTAAATACTAATGAGTTCAGAACAAAAGTTATTAACAAAGTGGCGTTCTCTTCCACAAGAAAAACAAAAATAAGTTTTAGATTTTGTTGAATTTATTGGTTTGAAAAACTCTGCAAATAAAATCCCTTTGGGCGAACGTTTGCAGCAAATTCGTACTAAGCATTGTTGCTTCTGGTAAACATTTATTAGATGAAGATGAAATTGAAAAAGAACTTGCCAGTCGCAGAGGTGGGCTACAGGGTAGACAAGAATGAAAATAACTTATAGCAGAATACAGAATACAGAATTCAGGAGTAAAACACGCTTTATACCTGGATAACAGACTTAGCTTATGTACCTCACCAACTTGAAATCTGCTGTCTATTGAGTTTTCAGATTGTCAGCCAAGATTCAACAGATAATGTTCTGACTTGTTTAATACGCTGAAAGTCGCTATTGGCTGAGACAATAATGAGATTTTGTTGCAGAGCAATAGCAGCAATCCACAAGTCATTTTCACCAAAACCTAAATCAGTTATTTTAGTTTTTCTGCGTTTACTTTTTTCTTTTGGTGCAAATTGATTGAATAAAGCAGCTTTGAGTTGACCATAAATATTAGCAGTTTGCTGATCAATATTGTAAATATAAATACCTCTAATCAAATTTTGTACTAATGCTAAATTAATTTGTTGTTTTTGAGAACGTGCTGCCATATCTATTAATTCTCCCTGCACAATGACACAAGTTGAAACTAGACTGTTTTCAATCTCAGCAAGGCGACTTAATATATTGACATTACCTAAAATAGCTAGACTACAGTGATTTATATCGATTAGGTACATTATTGAAAAGGATTATCTTCATTAAACTCTGCTTGACCACGGCTAGCAATTACTAGCTTCAGACATTCCTCTAAGTCGTCACCTTCCCAAGTACCTATAGTTTTCAAATGTTCTAGAAGTGAGCTTCCTGTGGAATGAACAGTAGTATGACTAGCAAATTCTACTTGATGTTCTGTTAGTTGCACTTGGGTTTGCTTTGTTTTAAAAAACGTAAAAAATTAAGCGTTTCAGTCAAAAGTGCATCTGGTGTTGATTCAATTTCTTCGATAAGTTGTTCTTTTATTTTCATATTCACGCCTCTTTAAGTGACATTTTTTAGTAATTTAAAATAGCAAGTATGGTTGTGGCTACGTTGGTAGACCTCCAGCTTGAAAAATATGTTCGGCTGTTAAATTCAATTCCGGGAAAGTAGGCGAGACGATGCGTTGTTTACCGCCGCAGGCATCGCTGCCTCTAAATTGAGTAACTTGGTATTCACCATCGATTAATTGATAAATAGATATAGTAGGCTGTTTGGGGTTGCCAGTGAACTTTTTAGCGCCTAGACCAAGATAATCTACAACCCAGTATTCAGGAATTCCAATACCTTCATACTTACCCTGTTTTGTATAGTAGTCATCATCCCAGTTGGTACTAACAACCTCAACTACTAAGGGAATTGATGCTGCAAGGCTTACAGTTGATTCTTTTTTCCATAGCGGCTCATTTATCAAATTAGGGCGATTGAGTAATAGCACATCTGGGGAATAGGCAGATTCCGAATTAGTTGGTTTAATGAGCGCAGTTTTGGGGATTGTATAAGGTAGACCATTACGAACGTACTCAATAGCAATTTTTTCAACCAGAAAGCCAACAATATCCTCATGGTCTCCTACTGGTTGTGCCATTTCAACAATCACTCCATCATGTAATTCATATCTTCCACCTTCGGGTCGCCACGCTGCAAAATCTTCAAAGGTTACTAGTTTTGTTATAGCTTGAGTCATAATCTATCACCCCTAGTAGTAGTTTCGATCATATCGCTTTCTCACGTTCAGCCTTAACAGTAATATTAAGGGGTACAGTACTGGCAAAAAGTTTGTTGCGGAAAACTAAACTATGGTGGCAATAACAACATCCGCAGAAAATAGGGTTTTACTCCAAAACATCAGCTGGCAGACATTTAAAACCATGCTGGCTGAAATAGGTTCAGACCGTAACTCCCGATTTGCTTATGACAATGGAACCGTAGAAGTTATCACCCCACAGATGCCGCACGAAAACTCAAATCGCTTAATTGAAGGTTTTGTTGGCGTGCTGTGCGAAGAGTTAAACTGGGAAATTAGACGCACTGGTTCATTAACTTTAACGCGGGATGATTTGCAGCGGGGAGCCGAGCCAGATAGTAGCTACTACATCCAAAATGAAGCATTAGTTCGAGATAAAGAAAATATTGACCTCGCCACCGACCCGCCCCCTGACCTGGTGCTGTAAGTGGAATATTCCAGGTCTGCAATAGACAAGCTGAGGCTTTATGCTGCGATGCGAGTCCCGGAATTTTGGCGTTATAACGGCAGTGTGTTGCGAGTCTACACACTTGCAGGTGGGCAATATTCAGAAGTCGAAACCAGCCCGACTTTTGCGCCTGTGCCAGTGAAGGAGATTCCTCGGTTTATCCAAGAAGCGAAGAAGAATGAGGAAATTGCTACTACCCGTGCTTTTCGGGCTTGGGTGCAACAGAAAATTTCTGCTAGGGATTAACTCATTCTGGCATTTTTATTATAAGTGACTTGCAAAAAATTAATAATCTCAAAGTACATGGAGACAGTTAGGGGTGCAAGGCTTTGCGCCCCTACGATAGGATGTTTTTTAACTAGAGGTTCGTTCCTAAGGGTTTGTTGAGTGCCTGCGTTCATCATACTCCTACGGTGAAGCAAGCTACGCCAAACAAACTTACCAGAAGAAGTTGTCACAGCGATCGCGCCATCATAAATGTTAAGAAAGATGTGACTAATGAATAGCCTTGTAGGAGAAAGGCTTTAATTTTTTCCTCTTCCCTACCAAAGAAGCTTGCTAAGAGGTTAATTTTCGCATTGGATTTTCCAGATAACATGAAAAGTAAACAAAATCCCCGACTTTTTAGAGAAATCGGGAACCTGAGCCTTCAATTTCCATGAAAATTGGTTAATCTCAGCAATAACTCTTCAACATCGGTAATGAATGCCAACAAACATTGACCATTTCCCACCTCCCCACTCCCCTGTTTTCTTTGCAATTGCAAGATTTACTAGGTATTTTTTCCTACTTTTGGGGTGGTTTTTAGTGAAAGAAGTACCCTAAAATTACAAAAAATCCTGAAATCTATATAAATTAATGGTTTCATCTATCCACATCAGGCTACAACACCTTAGAATGATTCATTGAAAAGTCGAGCCAATGGGATGTACAGCCGTTTTGAATAAAAATACTCCCAAAGGATGATTTTTGTATTTCCGCAAACAAGGATTTCAGTACATATGTATTAATATATATCCGTACTAAAATCTCAAGTAAACCTTCAGGAGTTTGACATGAACAAAGGTGAATTAGTTGATGCCGTAGCTGAAAAGGCTAGTGTTACCAAGAAACAAGCGGATGCAGTCTTAACTGCCGCTTTGGAAACGATTATTGAAGCGGTTTCCTCTGGTGATAAGGTGACATTGGTGGGATTTGGCTCATTTGAATCACGGGAACGTAAAGCCCGTGAAGGTCGCAACCCGAAAACAAATGAAAAAATGGAAATTCCAGCGACGAGGGTTCCTGCCTTCTCCGCAGGAAAACTGTTTAGAGAAAAGGTAGCACCCCCAAAAGCATAGGTTCTGTCTTCGGGAACCCTTTTTTAATGCGGCAACCTGCACACGGGGGAAATTTAGCCTGGGCAGCAGCACTGGCTGGCTGTCCCCCTGATGCTATTCTGGATTTTTCTGCTAGCATCAGCCCGTTGGGGCCTCCAAATAGCGCGATCGCTGCTATTAAGTCCCAAATTGGTAATCTTAAGCACTATCCAGACCCAAATTATAGTGAACTGAGACTAGCTCTCAGTCACTTCCATAAATTACCGTCTGAGTGGATTCTGCCGGGTAACGGCTCCGCAGAATTACTCACTTTAATCGGTAGGGAATTAGCTCAATTAGCCGCGACAATTTTAATAACTCCAGCCTTTGGCGACTACTACCGAACCTTGGCAGCATACAACACTAAAGTGCTGGAGTGTCCTTTGTCATTGGTCATTGGTCATTGGTCATTGACAAAGGACAAAAGACAAAAGACAAAGGACAAAGGACTATTGCTGAATAACCCCCACAACCCAACTGGAAAGCTATTTTCACGGAAGTCTATTTTGCCCTACTTGGAGCAATTTGCTTTGGTTGTGGTGGATGAAGCATTTATGGATTTTGTGCCGCCCAATGAGGAACAAAGTCTGATTCCGGTGGTGCAGGAATATCCGAATTTAGTAGTGTTGCGATCGCTGACCAAATTTTACAGTCTCCCAGGACTGCGATTGGGATATGCGATCGCACATCCTGACTGCCTAGCTAAATGGCAGCTATGGCGCGATCCTTGGCCTGTAAACACGCTAGCGGTGGTGGCGGCAATTGCAGCACTCCAGGATACGGAGTTTCAGCAGCAAACTTGGGCATGGCTACCACCTGCACGAAACCAACTGTTTCAGGGTTTAAATGAAATCCCAGGATTTCAACCCCAAGCAAGTGCTGCTAACTTTTTACTGGTTGAGTCCCAAGAATCTACTTCCCAGTTACAGCAACAATTACTCAAGTATCACCAGATTTTAATCCGCGATTGCCTTAGTTTTAAAGAACTAGGCGATCGCTTTTTCCGGGTTGCTATACGTGAAGAGTCCGATAACCAACGCTTATTAACAGCGCTAAAAGAGAGTTAGGAGTTATAAGTTATAAGTTAGGACTTATAAGTTAAAAAAGGTTTTAATTCTTAACTGCTAATTCTTAACTCTTAATTTCTAACTCATAACTCTAATTAAATTCACGTGACCGTTGACTACGATGTTGTAATTATTGGTGGCAGTCTTGCTGGATACTATGCTGCCCTTGCTGCAACCCAACTACGTGCTACAGTTGCCCTGGTACAACCCAAAGTAGACTACGGGTTTACTCATCACCATGCTCTTACCGAAATTGGTAAACTAGCGCAGAAGTTGAAGGATGCGGCTGGTTTTGGTATTCATGCCACACACACTGATACCTCAGAAGAATGCCACATATCTATGGCATGGCAAGAAGCGATGCTGTATGCTCAATCCGTCGCCTCAAATCTCCAAGAACAGCATTCCCCTGCCATCCTAGCTGCGCAGGGAGTCGATGTGATCGTTGGCAGTGGTCAATTTCAATCTTTACCCCAATTGGCTTTTGCCGTTAACAATCGCCTACTACGCGCTCGTACTTATTTGCTGGCTAGTGGTTCGCGTCCAGAAATTCCTGAGATTGAAGGATTGCAAACCACTGGCTATCTAACTCTTTCTAATATTTGGCAATCCTTACAGGGAGCGACATTACCCAAAAATTGGGTAATTATCGGTGGAATTCCCCAAAGCATTGAAATCACTCAAACTTTAGCAAGGTTTGGTTGCAGTGTGACGCTGGTAGTCAAGCATCCTTATGTTCTTCCATATCTAGACCCTGAGATAGCCATATTGCTTCAGGCGCAGTTGGAAGTCGAAGGTGTACGCGTCCTCACCAAAAAACCAGTAACTCAGGTGAGGCTAATTGAGAATAAAAAGTGGATTCAAGCAGGAGATAAGGCCATTGAAACTGATGAAATTTTAGTGGCGACTGGACAACAGCCGAATCTTGAATCCCTAAATCTGGCAGCAGTAGGTGTGAAATGGCATCGGCGTAGCTTAGTTGTGAATGATAAGCTGCAAACCACTAACCACCGCATTTATGCTTGTGGTGATGTAATTGGTGGTTACGACTTTGCCAATATCGCTAATTATGAAGCAAAAATTGCGCTGAACAATGCACTCTTTTTCCCCAGGTTGCGAGTAGATTATCGCTCCATTCCTTGGGCGATGTTTTCTGTGCCGATGCTGGCACAAGTGGGTTTGACAGAGGCACAGGCAAAACGCCTATTTAGCCGAGATAAAATTTTAGTTTTGCGACAATATTTTAAAACAGTGGCAGCAGCCCAACTTCGGGACGAAACCACTGGTATGTGTAAATTAATTGTGCTACACAACGGCGAAATTTTGGGAGCTTCGATATTGGGGGCAGAAGCTGGCGAATTAATTAATTTGATTGCCTTAGCAATATCACAAAAAATTAAAGTCAAACATCTAGCAAATTTATCTCCTGCCTACCCCAGTTTTTCAGAAATTCTGGAACGAACTGCAAGAGAGTGGAGTAAGCAGAGGTTAAATACCAACATTCCTTTGCAAGAGTTTTTAGAAGGCTTCTTCCATTTCTGCCGCAATTGGAATTAGCACTTACGCACGGAGTTGTCACTATAATAACTTAAAGAAGGTGCTGATATTATTACTGACTTTGCCAATATTGACAGCACCTTAATTGCAAACGCAACGTCATCAAAATTGGGGAGCATTCCTCAAAATTGAGCTTAGAGGATGTTTTAAAAGGGTATTTTGCTCTCATAGTTAGCACAGCCAAGCATCTCAGTACATGGCTAAAACCTTAATTTTTCGTCACACTTAACCCCGTACTGAATAGCAAAATTATACCTTTCGGGACTTTTAAAACATCCTCTTATTATTTTTGTTGAACTGCAAACTTAAGCTCTGTCAACTCTAATTCTCCTCCGGTTGTTGTTAATACTAAATTAATGCCTAAAACACTTTTTCCTGTAGTTGTATAGTTAGTTGGAAGTATTTTCTTGGTCAAATCAAAATTCGTAGCACTTCCATATGTTATTTGATATGGTGTTACTTTATCGCCAAGTAAAAATGATGTGATAGCTACTCTTACTGGTGCTTTCTTTACTACACCTTTTAAAGCTAAAGGCACGAGCCTAAATTGCTTTTGAGTATTAGAGGTATCAATTCTAACGATACATCTAGCCCTTGACGATTGTGCCTTTACAGTTATAGGAGCGCCAAGCGTCAACTGACTTATTTGCGGATCGAAACTTATATTACATCCCTTATTAACCGAAAATCGTGGCTGGTTGTTTATTGGAGCAGCAGCGCTAGATGAATTGGCATCATAAGAATAGAAAAAAAACAAGCACATTAATATGAAAAAATTACGTGCATCACTTAATCTCAACATCATCTTATTCTCCATGAACAGAAATTTATAATCTTAAAGAAGAATACATTCGGTAGATTCAATGAGTGGGAGATTTAGACTCACCACTCATTGAAGACCACTAAATTTGGAATTTGGTGCGGTGTATCACCATCTATCCGCAGAATCGCTAAAAGCAACGACTAGCAACGCTTTAGGTCAAAATAAAGTATCACATCCCCAGCATTTATATCGGCTGTATCAACGAAAATAGAACTTCCTCGCGAGGATTGTGCAGTCAGATTAATACCTAATAATCCTTGTCCACCACCACTACATAAACCTGTAGCAGCTAGAACAGTAATCTCATCTTGCTCCGCAAATGCCTTACTCCCTGTAAACTTGCTAGTTTTAGGGGGAGCTACGGCTTGACCAAGAGCGCCACCACTAAAGCTATAAGTTCTGTTTAAGCTGGTACCTTTACTCCCTCTATCAATATCAGTAGTTCCTTGGTACAGTACTTGTACATTTTGGACGATGAAACCACTTGGAATAAAAGTTTGAACACGTAAAATACACTTTTGACGCTGACCATTGAATGCACTAAAGTTATCCAAAACAATCGATAAGCTTCTACCATCCTCTCCAGGAAGCTGATCATCAACAATACATCCACCAGACCCGATTGCATCTCCAAAAGTAATACTAGGCTCTGCAGCCAAAACCTTGGTCGCAATCACGTTGATTCCAAGAATTGTAGATATAGACAGTAATACACCAAATTGTTTAAAGTTCATATTGATTTTAGTTATGTTGCTAGAGTTGTTTTTTGATGAAAAATGCATTCAGAAGCCAGAAGGTACGAGGTATGAAGGCATCTTTGCTTTAATCCCACGCTTAAAAGCATGAGATTGAAGCAAGGATGCTTTGTGTCTGGTGTTACATATCTCGACACAATTTTGCTCTAGTAGTGGGCAATCACCCACAACTAAAGTTTTGATTGATACTTACAGGCTTCTGCCTTCTTCAATTGTGGGAAATCTTTTCAGGTATGCTTTGACAATTTTTGCTCAATCAGAAAATGAAGCATAACTGTGTATTGCTGGAGTTAACAGAAAGAAGATGGACATCAAGTTGCAAGATGTATTCTTGCTGTACGTCCATGTGGGGAAGATCATATAGTTGTCTCAATCAGGAAATATGTGTTCTCGATCACAGACATATTGTGTTTCTGAACACTGCCAACTTCAAAATAGTAGTATTGTAGTATGAAGGAGCAGTACTCCAAAGTTAGGTGCTAAAAATCAGGGGTATAAATCAGCGATTTAATAGTGCGATACCGATAGCGCAGCGTAAAGCCTTCTCTTTCAGAGACGCTAACACGAACGGTATGGCAACTCTTAGAGACGCACTCGCGTTCGCTTAGAGTGAGCCGTCAAGCGTCACAGACCGCCGTAGACATCGCAGTGAAATAGCTGTTTTTATTGAGAATCTACATGATGAGTGGCTGAAATTCTAGTCATAGACTGGGAACGAGGTAATTGGGAGTGCCTTAAAAACCCTGCATGAAAATCCAAACTACTCCCGCCGCTGTTAGAGGTACACTGAGGTTATCTGTGCCGTGGGGCGAGACTGCCTCTGCGAGGGTTGCAAAAGTAGCAGTTACCACCGCCGTCAACAAGGCCCATCCTAAATTTAAAGGTGTTGCTAGGGGACTCAGCGACGAACCAGGTAGCAGTAACAGCACCAAGAAAATCACTACTGTACTGGCTACAAACATTGCTGCTGAACCTTCCCAGGAACGTACAGAACTTCCCACTTGGTATTTATGCTGTCCAAAACGTTTACCGATTAATGCTGCTAATGATTAAACTCAACGAGGTTGTCACCAACCCCGTTGGTCTTCAAAACCGTGCATGAGAGTTTCCAACTCACACGGCTCCTCAATGATTCGGTGCTT
>NZ_JBALDD010000038.1:0-49839 GCF_036917555.1 Nostoc sp.
AATAGGCATAACAGATTGTTTAATTTGAGCGATAAAGCTCTGCCAATCTGTTACCTGTAAAGTACTATTGTAGATAAAAGGGAACCATTTTAACTATATACTGAAGATAATAATAAACAGTAATCCTGTAAAAAATGTTGGTAAAGAAAACCCAAAAAAAACTAAAGTAGTCAAAACTGTATTAACAATATAGGACTCCTATTTGATTTTTGAAATACACGTAGGTGTGTGTTAGCTGAAAGTACGACACCTCCCCCAAAGCTTTTGGTACGTTACGGCTTACGCTTAACACAACGCCAGTCCGCTCAAGTCGAGAAACCCGCCCACACGGCTGGCTCCCCTACATATACTTAGATTTTTTCAGGAATCAAATCGGATTCCTATAATTGCTCTGCTATTACTTCATCTTCCACCATTGGCCGTTGCGTTTTTTTTGGCATGATCTCGATTTGTTTTACGACTGCTGCTCATGGTGACAAATGCTTCAATTACTTGCCTTCACTGAGTTTGCCATAATTTTTCACTACACAAATCATCCCGTCCAACTTACTGGTAATGATAATCAAATACTGGGGTCGGGAGGAGGCGAGCGTCGCTCGCCTCCTGCTGCAGACTACGATTATCATTCTTATGCAGATTTTTTTCTACTTAAAGGCGTATTGACAAATTCTACTCATTCTTAACTTGTTCCGAATGATGTCGTAGGCTTATCGCCTCTTCGATTGAAGTTGCTGGAATAGCCATCTCTATTGCTTTGAATATCTCAGTACTTTGTATTTTGGGAGACATTAATGAGAATTCTTTCAGATGCACAGTACTTGATTTCCATTTTTGGAAACAATACCTAATTTACAACTGTTTGAGCCTTAACTGAACCGCATTAGTCTATAATGATTGCATTTACGGACTACAGCCCAGCTATACAAAGGTTTTGATTGTTTTCGGAGATGTCTATTAGGCGTGAATTAAGCTGCTACACAGATTTAGCTGACTGTCACCTTGGCTTGCTGTTTCCATACCGCGTCTGCATACAATGATGTGTCGAAGTCCGGCGAAATGTTGCCGTTAGTGATCCGGGCTTCGTGTAGTGACCAGTCAGCAAAGAACAAGTCATGGCTGATGCGTGCCACTACTGCTGGCACATCGCGTCGGATACTAGGTACATCACCGATTGGCAGACCGAAGCTGATGAAGCCAGCAGGATTGAACACATGGATATCTTTCAGGTAGGGGGCATTGCCAGGTACTTTTTCTTGGTATTCATGGGCGCTGCCAAGGTAAGGGTGGGTGCTGAGTTGATCGTCACGCTGGTCGGCTGGGGCTTCATAGCGATCGCGCCAGAGGGCAATATGATGTGCAAATTCGGCAAGTTCCGGCCGCTTCGTCGGGTCAACAAAGTAGCCAGTACCAGCGATCGCAAAATCGAACTCGAAAACATCATCATTTACCTGAGCGACGATGCGATCGCCCTGGTTGTAAGCAGATTTCCACGGTGCAGATAAGTGCAGGTGGAAGTTAGAGAACGCTATTACCCGCTCGATTGCATCTGGTGGTGGTGTAGAGCCAACCTGATTAAACCGCCAGGCTTGGAACCAGCGAGCTGCATCAGGTAGTTGCGGATAGTTATAGTAAGCGCCAGGATAACCTCGGAGGCGATTTACTGGCAGAGATGCGATCGCTGGCCGTCGTGCGAACAGGTGTACTGCCTTAGCGCCTGATTCCAATGCCACTCCTGCTGCATCAAAAGCTGAGGCCGCAGCACCCAGCACTGCTACTGTTTTGCCACGCAGATTGTTAAAGTCGATTTCATCAGCGGTATGTGCATATAAGGTGCGTGGCAGAGATGCCAATACAGGCGGTATTTTTGGGCCACCAGTGCCAGCTACACCGTTGGCGAAGATAATTTTACGTGTGGTTTCCACCTGCGCGACACCGTTCACTTCTAGATGTAGACGAAAGAAATCTGCGTCCGGCTCAATCCGCACCAACTTCGTCCGATACCGAACTGAAATGCCCAGAAAATGCCGATACCAGCTGAGGTACTCAGCCCAGGCCACTCGTGGAATGCGATCAAGCGTTGCGTATGCTTCAACACCGTGCTGCGTCTCGTACCAAGCTTGAAATGATAGCGCCGGAATGCCCAGTTCTGGCCCTGGCAGGTTTTTCGGTGTGCGTAACTTTTTCATCCGCGCCCGCGTCAGCCACACGCCAGCATGAGCTTCGTCCTCAGCCTCGTCGATGACTGTCACACGGCCAATGCCGGCACGGCCCAGCGCAAATGCAAAGGTGCTGCCACTGCCACTACCACCTACTATCGTCACATTGTGGTCAATGCCTGAGTGATCGCTCACCCAGTTTTCGGGATCGGGGCCGAGTAAGCGCAACGCCTCACGTGCAGCAAAATCGAGGTCAGTCGTTGTTGTCATGTCGGTATTTGAGGATGAAATGAGATTTTATCGAGATTAGTGATACTGAAAAGCATAATATCATGAGTAGCTAATAATTAGTTTATCTAATATTAAGCTTTACAAAATAAGATAATTACTGACTGTTAGCAAAGCGGTGCTGATGTCACCCAAATACTTGAAAGAAGCTACCCCGGTAAAGCTGTACTGCACATTGCAAATTAGTTGAAATTTTCTATTAATTTCAGTAGCTGATAACGCTTATCTTTATTTATTGGCAATGCCTGCGGTGGTCACTGAGCTTTGTCGTTCGCGCAGCGTCTCGTAGAGAAGTGCGGGCTACGCTTACACCTTTAAAGAAAAACTTTTTAGTTTGCTGAAAATCCCAAACCATTTTATCTCCTGCTTAAGAACACGCTCACGATCAGCAGATTCTTGTGGTGGGAATTCCCAAATATCACGGTTCTCATGTTCTTGCTGATCTGTTAATTGGAGATGATGTGGTAATTGTGACTGTTGTCCAAATAACCAAGGTACTCCATTTAATAATTCTTTTTCTATTCCATGAAACATATTTTTACCCCTATTAAAAATAAGGTAATTTTGACATTTAGCTTTTTACTTTTTGCTGCAATTATTGGCATTTGGCGATATCTTCGTTAAAACTGCTGTCCCAAAGTTGTTTCACATCAACTTTTGTGTGAATTACACCCGTTTGAAAAAAGGTATCAGCAACCTTTTGCTGAGAAGCAATAGCTTCGTCAGAAACAGGAAGTAATTCTTGGCGACGCTGTTGTAGTCCTTGCTGGGCATCTTGATAAACGATGCCTTCATCAACATCAATGGTCTTTGCATAATTCTTCGACCACTTCTTAAGATGAGATTCCCGCCAAGTTTGGGATTTTTGCAAACGACATAGAAAATCAGCGATCGCTATTTTCTTTTGGGGATCGGCGATCGCATTGGGTGAAGCAATAATTACGAAGTTACCACTCAAAATATCTTTTGCAGATTCCAGCACCCGCGCCCCTTCTTTTTTGGCTTGGGGGATGGAATAACCGTAGGTAGCCCAAGCATCAAGCTGTCCTTTACGAAAAGCAGCTAGTCCATCGGGTATCGATAAAGGAATTGCATTGATATCCTTCATCGTTAGCCCGACTTTTTCCAACATCTTAATCAGGAAGTAGTGGGCAGTCGTAGCTTTAACATAACCCACATTTTTACCTTTGAGGTCAGCGATCGTTTTGGCAGTCGAGTCCTTGGGTATGAGTACAACTTGACCAATCGTCGGCCCTTTGAGAGTGGCAATAATTTTTACAGATGCTTTGGATTCAATCGCAAAAATCGGCGGAATTTCACTGGCTGAGCCCAGGTCAATCGCACCAGCATTGATTGACTGTACCATCAAATTACCCCCAGTAAACTCAGTAAATTGAGTTTGATAAGGGAAATTATCTAGTTTAGCTAACTTCAAATTTAAGTCCCAGCCACCTTTAGATTTAGCAACATGCAGTTGAGTTGTATTCAATAGTGCGATTTGGGATGAGCTAAGATTAGCAGCGATCGGTGTTGGACTAGTAGACTTCACCTGTGAGCAAGCCGTTGTTGCTAGGGCTAACAAGCAACCCAGAGAGAAGAAAAAATTCTGTTGCAGCCAATTGGTAGACACGTTAATTTTTGGGTAAAAAAACAAGGAAGTAAAATAACCACCAACTACATCGTTTCCTACCTAGCGGCGGTAGTTTCTAACGGACACACTGCTGTAGCAATATCTACTTGTTGTGGAATAATTTTTTGCTTTAGTAACCAGTCAGCTGTTTTCTGAAGCTTGGCTATATCCCCAGTATTAGGAAATATGTAAGACTCTGGTCCTCGATTTTTAGTCACTTGCTTGGCTACCGCATCAGAAAGTTTTAGCTCTTTAACTAGAAAATCTGATGCAGCATTAGTATGTTGATTTAACCATTCACCATCCTCACTCAAAGCAGTGAGAGCAGCTTTCATGGCGACAGGATTTTCTTTAGCTGCATCACCGCGAACAATCATAATGCCGTAGGTAGGCGCAGGGTGTGTAGTGGTAATTCTCCGTGCCTTATGCTCTAATTCTGCAATTGAAATATAAGGTTCCCAAACTGCCCACGCATCAACAGAACCTTGATATAGAGCAGGTGCAGCATCATTCGGTGATAAGTAAACTCGCTGGACTTTATATGAAGGAATATTTTCTTTTTCCAAAACTTTTAATAACAGATATTCGCCTGCACCACCTTGATTAACAGCAACTTTTTTACCTACTAAATCAGTCGGTTTCCGAATGGGAGAATCACCACGAACTAAGATAGCATTACTCAAAGAATCTGGACTAGGACGCTGTACAGAGCCAATACAAAGAGGTTGTCCAGCAGCAATTCCAGAAATTGAAGGAATGTCACCACATCCACCAATATCTGCCCGATTCCCATTGAGAGAACTTAAAAGCGTAGCGCAACGGTCAAATGGCCCACTCCATTCAACTTTAATATTTTGCGTGGCTAACTGACGCTCTAACTCACCTCGCTGACGCGCAATGGGAATAATCCCGCCTTTTTGGTAGCCCAAGCGAATCACATTGTTTTTCTCTGTAATTTTAGTAGTGAGAGTTTTTGAAGAGGAATCTGAGTTAGCTGCGGCATTGATAGCTGTTTGTTGACTGCAACCAGAAGCTATCAAACTAAGAAGAGACGTTGCAACTGCGAAGATTGTACTAGCAGAACATTTTTCTTTGTACTGAAAGCGGTGTTCATTGAAATAATTCCCCACAATGGACTCCTTGATATCAATTTTAGGAGTTTAAGCAGCCATATCTATGATGATAGGGACTAAATTACACTAAATCGACTGATTTACCGTAGTATAAGATATAAGTACCACCTTTTAATGGGCTGTTCAAATCCAATCAATATTTCTTTATCTTTGACTATGAGAATTTAGTGCAGGTTAAATTTCAACCCCCAATTCCCCTTAAAACCTAAGTCCAGCCTGTTTCAATAGTGGTAGAACGCGCTTACCAAATAAATCCAGATCAGGCTCAAAATCATAAAAGGCAAGCTGGAAACCATCGACACCAGCTTTATTTAGTTGCAAAAGTTGTTCGGTGATTTGTTCGGGTGAACCGATTAACTGCACATTACCGCCGATCGCACTACCAACGCCATAATGCAGATTTCCCTTTTGATGCCCCCTCCAGGCGTGTGCATCGCTGCTAACGCCAGAACGTCCAGCGATTGACTGATAATCGGCATGGTCGATAATCGCCTGAGCATATTCTTCCGCTTCTTTTTCAGTTTCACGCACGACAATAAGCGGATTCAGGAGAGTGCGGACAAGTCTACCATTAGCGATCGCTGATTGTTTAACACGAGCTGTATGGGCGGGTAACGACGACAAGGCGCTTTCTATGTCACCGCCAGCCGGACTGGTGATAAATACAATATCAGAATGGCGACCCGCAAACTCGATGCCAGCATCCGAACCGGTGGCGTTAACTAGGATGGGGCGACCATAAAGCGGGCGGGGGCTGATGTAGGCATCCTTAAACTGCCAAGAACTCTGACTTTTATAAGAAAAATTCTCTGTTTCCGACCAGAGTCGTTTGAGAACGGTGACAAATTCATCAGCGAGTTCATAGCGGCGATCGTGTTCGATTTGGCTCCAGCCGAACAGTTCATGCTCATAAGCCCGATGTCCAGTGACAACATTAATTCCCCAGCGACCTTTAGAAATGTGGTCAAGTGTCGCACCAAATTTAGCTAGATGGATGGGATGCCAAGGCCCGTAGAGAACGTGAATTGTTGAGATTAATAGAATGCGTGAGGTAATGGCAGCAAGGGAGGCAGTAGCGATGAAGGCATCTAAACCTGCTTCTGTACGAGTTGGCCCTTGTCCACCCTTCGGCTGCCAGGTAGAATAGCCGAAAACCAGGTCAAAACCTAGCTCTTCAGCTTTTTGGGTCAGTTTGGCATTGTAATCAAACGACCAGTCTGTAGTGCGCAGTAGGGTAGAAGAACTCCAACCACCGTGATGAATCGGTAGGAACAGCCCTAGCAGTACAGGCTGCTGGAGAGCTTGAGATAATGGGCTTTGGGGATAGTCTGTTGGAGAAGCGATCGCCTCTTTACTTGCTCTCAAAAAAGTCGTATCAATTGTACTCATAGTTCCTCTCAACGGTTTCGGTTGGCTGCGAGATCCCCGACTTCTGATAAATTGCTACAAGTTAAAAGTCAGGGATCTGAACAAAATTAGAAGAATCCTCGTTGTGGCAATGGTGTACCGTTGATTTCGTAGTCGCCGATCGCCCGAGCCTTAAAGTGATTTGGGTTGTGTGAGGATAAGGTACGGGCGTTGCGCCAATGACGATCAAAGTTGGAGCTTTTCTTTGTTGTGGAAGCCCCACCAACTTCAAACAATAAGGTAGCTGAACGTAGAGCCAAATCATCAACAATCAATTTGGCTTTGGCTGCACTCAGAGAAGTTGCTAGTGCCGCAGCCGTCTCTGCCTCTTCACCCTGAGCTTGGGCAGCAGGGAGGCGATCAAGACCATCAGCTGCTGCTAAAACGATCGCTTCGGCAGCAAAGGCATTGGCGGCAATCTGCCCGACAGTCTGCTGCAAGATTGGGTCATCTGTTGCTTGCTCGGCTACAGCATGATAGAAAGTCCGGGGTCGGGTACGAACGAGGGTTGTTGCATCGCGTAGAACGCTGCGAATAATACCAGCATTAATTGCTGTTAAAAATAATTGCGGGACGATGTTGTAGGGTAGGTTGTCTTTGTCTGTGTCTGTCTCAAAAATTACTTCGTCTGCCTCTACACGGACATTTTGGAATGTTGTTGTTCCAGTGCCTGTAAGCCTTTGACCAAACCCGTCCCAGTCGTCCACCAGGTCAAGACCCTCGCGGTTGGTGGGAATGAGTATAAACGCTTTAGTGCCATCAGGTACTAGCACACGCACGAAAATCAAGTCTGCATAAAGGCTGCCAGTGCTGTAATACTTTGTCCCATTTAGACGATAGCCATCGCCATCAGGTGTTAATTTTGTATTCACGACTTGGCCGCCACCAGATCGCTTAACTTCCAGTTCGGTTGAAGCAAGTCCAATAATCGCGCCATCGACGACGGCTTTGAGCCAGCGACGATTCCTTTGGGTGCGCTCAGAACGCAAAATTCGCTCTGTTACAGAGAAATGATTCCGCACAATGTGAGCGACATTTGGATCGGCATCCCCCAGCCGAATCACGATCTCGAATAGTTCGCGTGCAGTGCTACCACCACCACCTTCGGCAACGGGGATTCGCAATGCACCCAACCTGGAACGCCGGATCAATTCAACTACATTATAAGGAAGGATGCGATCGCGATCGCGCTCACTTGCTCCCAGAGCAATAAAATCAAAAAGCTGCTGGAGTTCTGGCGAGTTTGCTCTTACAGGAACCGAAAACTGAATTGTCGTATCTGCAAGTTTCTCTGGACTCTTAATCATTAGTTTCTATCTCCGAATATCCTGTGGAAAATCTATGTTGGTGAGTGGTGAGGCAATTGTTATTTCTGGGTGACGCGACTTTAGCACTACAAAGTTGAAGAATGTTTCCAGCCTTGAGGCGATTACATCTGGTAACATATTCAAGCCACCGACTGCACTCGACAAAAACCATTCCTCTGTAAGGGTTTTAGATGTATTTAAGTTTTATAAAGCACTAAAAATCTACCGAATTACCGTAGTTTGATACTCCCAAATTTTCCCCAAGTTGTCAATCTGTTTTAACGTCTTTTTGCAGGAAAGACTCAAAGTTGAAAGCAAAAAAGCATCTACGGAGTAAGTCCAAGGAAAACGCCAGTCGCCTATGCCTGCCTAATTTGTGAACTTCTTCAAGGACAATTTTTATCCTACTCAAAGGCGTTTAATAATCCCATATACAACAGGTGTTTGTGTTGGGGTAACAGTCGTAACAGTCCCCCTTACAAAACGTAACTGTTATCTGCAAAATGATTTAGATAAGATTAGAGTAGGTGGGCTACGTATAAAGTAGTTAAGTAACCTTTAGTAATTTGACCATTGAAGTTGGTATTAATTAATTCAGCGATCGCATGGAAAAAACGCGCTTTTGTAATGCGATCTAAATTTAGATGACCGGAGTAAGTATTCAAGAGGTTGAGATAACTTGCACTATTGTATGTTGCATCCCATCGATAAGAGCGATAGACAAGTTCACCAAACAAACCTGTTTGCTCAATCTCACTTGTTTTATTAGGGACTTTCTGCTCACGCAAAGGAGGCTCATCGTCTTTAACCAGTTAAGGAGCTAAACTTTGATATAGCTCCTGTACTTCTTCAAAGAAGCCATTACTAGCATCACTATATACATGTTCATTCCAAAATAGCGCGATCGCTCCTTTAGATGTGAGGGCTTGAGCCGTTTTTTTGTAAGCAATACTTGGGTCAAGCCAATGGAAAGCAGTCGCCGAAATCACTAAATCAAAAGCATTTTCTTGGGTCATCCAATCCTCAAAAGCGATGTTACGTACTTCTACTTGTGGATAAGCAGCCAGATTTTTTTGAGCAACCGTAGCAAGATTCTCACCCAACTCAATGCAGAGTATACGATAACCCCGGCGGGCAAAGGGCACAGTTGCCTGACCAGTACCACAACCAATCTCTAATATCCTTCCGTCTGAAGTGATTTCTGAGAGAGACACCACATCGTCAAAAAGCGCTTCTGGATATCCTGGTCGAACTTGGTCATACAACAGTGCTACTTGATTAAAAGTGGTTCTTAAATCACTTCTTTCATCTGTCATCGAATTTTAAATTTTGATATTGATTCATAGTTTAGTAGGATGCAATTATATAAATTAGCCCTATGCACCACCAAGATTTGCGGTACATTATGAGAACAGCGATAATACACCCTACGAAACTGTTCCTCGTTCCCTTTTCCTCAATTACAAATTAGGGTAAATACTCCAGCCATCAAGAACATTAAAAAGTTGCGTTTTCTAGATACTGTTAGCATAATGTATTGTCAATTTTTTCAGGCTTAATGTTCACTGCAAATGCTCAGGGCTTGATTTCTGCCGGGAGTATAGCAGCATATTCTTCAGGAGTAAGTGTTACATCCTTGACATTAATCTTTTTAGTGATGAATTTTTGCTTATAGAACAAGTCAGATATTTCTTGCTGTCCTGCTATAACCTTATCAGTAATCGGTCTGATGCCAAAACGCCGACGCTTGACTATTGTTTCTAAGGTTGGTAAATCAAGCTTGGTATCACGCCCGACAATTTCGGCAACTTCTCGCGTATTTGCTTTATACCATTTGCCTAATTTGTGGACTTCTTCAAGGACAATTTTTATTAGCTCAGGGTTCTCTTTCACGAAGCTACGTGCAGCTATCCAATAGCCTCCTTGGCTTGAAAGTCCTTTAGCATTACGAAGAATCTGAACTTTTTCCGTTCTCTGAAATATAGCCAGGTGGGGGTCACCTAGCACAGCTGCATCAATGCTCTTACGCGATAATGCTGCACGAGTTTCTGCTGCTATCAGATTGAGATGTTTGACATCTTTTAGCTCTAGTCCTCCTTCTTGTAAAGCTTTAACCACAAAGTATTGACTAGCAGTAGCTCTTTGAAAGGCAATTCTTTTACCTTTTAAATCAGCTATAGTTTTGATGGGGGAGTCTTCTGGTACTACGATCGCCGAACCTTCACCAGTACCCGGTATAGTATTAACAAGAAGAACAAAGGGAATACCAGTTGCTTGGGCAAATATGGGTGGAGTTTCACCAACAGCACCGACATCCAAACTGCCCACATTTATTGCTTCTAAAAGCTGTGGCCCAGCTGTAAATTGTGCCCACTGCACTTGAATACCCAAGGGATTCAAGCGTTTCTCTAAAACTTGTCTATTTTTGGTGATATCCGCAGCAGTAAAATAGCCAATTATTAACAATTTTGTCTTAATGCCATTAGGAGCTGCAACTGCTGCCTTTTCTCGTGTATCTGGTGCTTTACAACTTACTAAAGTTGTGGTGAGAGTAAATACTCCAGCTACTAATAAAATTAGAAAGTTACGTTTTCTAGATATTGCTACCATGATGTATTACCAATTTTTTAGGGTTTAAAATACAGGCTTTAATTAAAAAACTGATTTCGGAATGATGTAAAAGTTGAAGATGGGAAATTTTTTATTTTGCGGTTAGACTCTGTTTACTAACTCTCTCATTTAAATAATTTACTGTAAGTCGACCGATTTAAAGTAGATTGTGATTGCACGGACTTTACCACAAGCTAATTTAAAAATCAAGCAGTAAGGATGACGGTGCTATTGATGCAAGTGGTAAAAAGAAAGAAACTATAGGTGTGATACTAGCGATCGCAGTTTAGGGACTTGTAAGAAAATAAAATACCAGCTAAACAGAGGCAATAGTAATATCCCATTTGGGTAATGTTTCAGAACGCTGCCATTGGGATTGGTATTGTTCCAACTCTTGTGAGAGAACTTCTCGAAAATGGCATCAGTTTGCAGAATCTTTTTCAAGGGTTTCGTTTTTTGTGTTTTTTTAGGCGATACCCTAAGCGATTGAGAATTTATCCGCAAGTTTGACGAGATGGCAATTCGCTCTCGTTATAGCCATGAACACTCACTAATGCTTCTCGTACTGCTCTAACACTAATGCGGGCATACAGAAAGGTCGATTGAAATTTAGGGTCGGCTTGAGCTTGAGCATCCACCAATGAACGAATATCTGCTTCTAAGTTGGGCAATACCTCAATACTAGGGTGTCGTCCCCTTGCCTGATAATTCTCTACACAGACTATCCCCGTCCGCCTTTCATGCAAGCCGAGTTGCACACTCTGGCGAATTCCATCCCAAAACAGTTTCTGCAATGCGTGCTGAACTATCGAAGTAATCTTCGGTAACTTTTGCCATGAAATCTTGTTTGCGATTGCCAGTCAGTTTCTGTGCTGCATCTTTAAAGGTCGATTTGATGGTGTCGGTGAGCATCAATTGAGGGATTCCCATTCTAGATATTTAAACCAGGCACGGACAGTTCACCACTTCCTCTCTTCTAGGATGGCTGTTATTTTATTTTTCCGCAAATCCCTTAGTAACTTTTACTCAGCATTGGCTCAACGCCGTGCTATCCATGTACAGCACTCTAAAACACTGTTTGGCGCAGTTCTGGAAATACTTTAGAGACTTTATTCAGAAGATAATCGCCATAAGTCCCACGAAATTCGTGGACACTCGCTTTATCCCAGCGATCGCTTTGATCGTCATTCACTACTATGCCGTTGAGTTCAATAGGTTTAACTTCAATGTTGAAATTGGGATCAAAGAAAAATGGAAATGACAAGCGATTATTTGTTGATCGGTTCTGAACGCGGTGGGGTGTTGAGCGATACAGTCCTCGTGTCATACGATCGAGCATATCCCCAATGTTGCATACGAATGAACCAGGAATAAAAGGTGCATCTATCCAACCAGACTTTAATTTGACTTGTAATCCACCGACATTATCTTGTTTTAGTATAGTTAATACTCCATAATCTGTATGTTCGCCAACGCCCCATTTATATTCAGATAATGATGAATTAGGAGGGTAATTGAAAATCCGAAATAATATCAATGGGTTTTTTGTATAACGGTCTGCAAAGTAGGACTTTTCTAACCCCAAACTTAGAGCAATACCAGCCATAAGAGTGTGTCCAAGTCTGGTCATTGAGTCTATGTAATTCAGCACTGTTTCCTGAAACTGGGGAATATTGGATGGAAAAAGATTTCGACCGTGCATTGGTACACCAGTTTTCACAAGTGGGTGGTCTGATTCTAGTTCTGTACCGAAGTAAATACCTTCTTTTAAGTCCGGTCTACCTGATGTCAATTCATTCCCTACAGGGAAATATCCTCGCCATGCTTTACCACCAAGAGCCATACGAATCTTCAGTTTTGTTTCTACATCCTGCGCAAAAAACTGTTGGCTGAGATGTTCTAACTGTTTTTGTAGTTGCTCATCAACTCCATGTCCGACGATATAGAAGAAACCGTAATCTTGGAGAGCTTGTCTAATTTGGTCTGCAATTACATCAGAATAGTTGCTAGTTTGAGAAACCAATGGACTAATATCAATGACGGGAACTTCTGAAAACTCTTTATCCACAACTTGTAAGATTGTCATACTCTGTTTTTTTAGTCGTGTGTAGAATAATAACTAGACTACATAATAAATTATATCGAGTACCTGAGTTTGATGACCTTAATATTCGTCAGATCATTCTTAAACCCTATCGTGTTGTCTACAGAGTTGAAGATGAGAAAAAACTGATCAGTATTGCTAGATTTTGGCATTCGGCACAAGATAATCTTGAGCTTTAGAAACATGCAAGTTCCAGTTAAGCTTCTAGCCATCCTTTAATTGTCTCAGCGGAAATGCTGAATAATGGGTGATTGAAGATTGCTTTCAACGCTTCTACTTTGCCTGCTTTTATGGCAGCTTGCAATCTGGCTTTCAGCGTTGGATTGTGTTTAATTTCTTGCTTAACCCCTTCTGTAAAAGCCTCTGTTTTTGTCAGATTATTTTGAGCTAGCTTATAATGAGCTTCATCCAAATAAAACTGAGAACTTTTACCTATATGGTCAGTTTTATATTTTACAAATAACAGAAGATATTTTATTCAAAAGCGGCGAGTCATTGCCTTATGTTGATTACCCTAAACTAATTAGACTTTATATAAGCATAAGCTATGAAGATACATTTGGAAACGATCCGCAATACCATCTGGGTACGTCAATTCTATATAGTACTTAAGTACTATATAATAGTGATCGCTCTGTGCCAGTTGCGTAAGTCCTGATTATGATGACTAACTATAACAATTAAAATCTCTCTCCATTTCCAAAATTCTTCAAAAGAGAATCTACTTATTATCCCTATATACATCCGAAGATACTTAATGCAATATTACTGTTTTAGAGAGAATTGTTCCAAATATTTATCATTGCGAATACGCTTAATATTAGTCTCACAAATGCCAGCAGCAAATTCTAGAAAAGATGTTTGTGCATTAGATGTACAAACAAGCTTCAAGAGTAATTTATTCCCCAAACAGTGAGCAAAGTGGAAATTTTCTAGAATTGATAAATCATAAGCCGGATTGCTAAAGAACTCTTCAGGAAACATGCTAGTCCGATTAACGATTGTGTTGGCGTATTGGGATTGCTTGCGATCGCTCTTTGCATTTCCACCTCTTTCTTAGTTCTGGCTTGTATCGCAAGTTCTCCTAATAAACTACTATCGGTGCGAGGATTCGCAGCAACTAATCTCGTTAGTTCATCATTAATTGCAGCTAGCTCTCATAATCTTTGTGGTGAAGTGTTATGATTTTTTGCTTCTTGCTTAAGCGAATCGAGTGACATTAACTTAACAACCTTCTTTTACTATTTCAGCAATATCATTTTTAATTTACTCGGATATTTCAGTAAGTGCTAAGTTGATTTAGTAAAAGATTCAAAGCCTCGCTCCTAAAAGGAGCGAGGTCAAAGTTATTGCATCCAAACAAAAACCGCTATATAACGGAATGCGTTACACAGGCATTCACTAAGGGTAAAAGCGGCCCTAATTGCTCTTGTCCATTCACTGCTAAATCGCTGTGACACAAATAAACTCTCTCAGATACACGAGAGAGTAAATCTGTCAAAATCCTTTGCAGTCTTTGTTGTTCTGCCAATTTCTCATCTTCTGCTGTCCAAGGTTCGCCTAATCTATCTCGCAGAAAAAATGGCGCACCGAACAAAGTTGCTGCACCACCTTTCGCCCACAGGGGTGAACCAGCATCTAGCCAAAAATGCCACTGGTGCGATCGCCTACTAGATCGATATTGAAATATAGTTGCTAGTGTGACGGCCTTTCTCGCTCCACCAATGGGGCGTACAGGGTAAGGGTTGGCGGTAATCGTACCACGTCGCAGTAATTGAATGAATTCAATAATAGTTGTGTGAGGCGTTGTCTCAACTGGGGCAACTTGTCGTAACCTAGTGTCAATTTCCCAGTAGTGTTGGGCAGTTTCTAATAATTCCCGCAATGCTGCTAATTGTTCGTAGGGGAGATTACTACCATTCCACAAAAAACGCTGAATTGCTCTGTCTAAGAGAGAAATGGGACTGGGAATTAACCGCAGTTCTTGTTGCGATCGCTGCTGTTCTAACCACTGTAATATTTCACTATATGCTGTAGTAGCTGCATAGCCAATTCGATCCCAACGCTCGAAGGCTGACACTGGTAGCAAATTGGGGCGGTCGGGATGGGGTACAAAGCAGTAATCTGCAATCAAACCAGCACGTACTGGATCAATATCGGTAGAGACGCGATTCATCGCGTCTGTAAAGTTTTCTGTTGGTTGTTGTTTCCTACTCAAGACAACCAGCATTTCTGCCACAGCATCCCGATCTACGAGGCGTCCCAAGCCGGGATAAACTAGTGCCAGCATGGTGAGTAAGGCGCGAATGATCGGTGAACTAATTAAGGGACGTTGGTCATTCAGCGATTCTACTGGAATGTTTTGTTTAACGAGGATTTCTACTAGAGTATAACGAGCGATCGCATCTAAACCTGGTGCAATAATCACCACTTCTTCTGGTTGCACTTGCTGTAATTGGATGGCATTAGCAATTACCTCTGCTGTTTGCCGCAATAATTGGGCACGGGAAGTGGTTTGAATTGAATGCACTGTTTTTGGTAAACTCAACAGTACCATCGGTTCTGTGATTAATTCCACCATCTGTTTAGTGAGTTGCTCGCTCAGAGACTCTGGAGGCGGCTCATTCAAAATTTCTACCCGACAACGCTCTGCTAACCCTTCTAGGTAGTTGGGATCTGCCCCCAATCCCAATCGTACCGCACCGTCAGGATTGTAACTAAATGCACCAACTGCACCTCGATCTAATAGCAACTCAAACAAAAGACGCGCTACGCTAGGATAGTCATCGACATCATCCGCCAGTACCGCCTGATAGCGTTTAGTTAGGTGCTGCTGGTAATTGCGATCGCTTAATAAGTGCTGACTATAAAGTTCAGTAATAATCCCATAAGTCAGTAACCCCCTCTCTAAACACCAATTACGCCAATCTAGCAGCAAAGATGCCAAAAATTCCGGCTCTAAAGTTGTGGTATTTTCCCCCATACCCTTGGCCAAAATCTGAGCAATATCTTCGCAAGGTACACCGCTGTAAGCTGCTAATTGTAATAAGTCCAAGATGCGACGCACTAAGCGAGATTCATTCACTCCCGCAATACGTAAAATTTCTTCGTCTAATCGAGGACGCCAAAGTTTGGTTGCTAACTCCTGCTCTGTTTCTGGTCGCAATCTTACTGGAAACTGTGCCTTCAGCTTCAACGAGTTAATTAGCAACGGCCAAAATAAAATAATTTCATCTTGAAAAAAACCTAGTGGCGTCTTGGCACGAACCGGATATTTACCTAACGTAGAGGTAACAATTATATCTCCTAACTCTCGACGATTATCATCATTGGCAGCTAAGACTAAAACTCCCGGCCCTGTTTGTTTAAGATATAAAAATTCGGGTAGATGACCAGTTTTTTTACGTCCTGTTTTTTTCGTATAAAATGATTCAGTATATTGTTTTTCTGATATTACCCAATTACCAAATTGCTCTACCAAGCGAGCCGTCTTACCACTGCGGCTAGTGCCAACAATCCAAACCGAATGAGAAACCACAAACTTTCTCCTTGTAGATTTGTTAGTATACCTCGTGCGTTAACTTAAGGTTAATAGTCACCAAATAATGCTGAATGATTGTCCGCAATGAAAAACTCTGTTTTTAGTCAAAAAATCTATTCTTTCTTACTTGCTGCTTATCGATGGTACTTACAGACTCCTGAACGTTCTTTACATGAAGCTTACGATGCAGCATTAAAAATTCAGGCAATAGAAGATAAGCATTTCAATGGTAATAAAATAGACATTGACTCGGCCATGTATAGTAACAGTGTGATGGATTATTTTGAGTCAGACCTCAACAAGCTATTAAAAATTGCCAGGATGCGGTTGACGGAGTTTAGAGGAAGCCGTTGGTTTCTAAATGAAGAGAATCAAAAAGCTGCCCAAAAAGCAGGTATAGAGTATCTAAGTCCTTCTTTAGTTTTGGAAAAGCTAAATTATATCGACCAAGTTATATCTAAATACACAACAAGTTCCGATCAAACAACTTCCAAAGCTTTAGTAGTAAAACCTCCAATACCAGTTAACTCTGTGATATCTGACGACAAATCGCTGCTCGTCAAAACTCCAACATTACCACCCAAAATACCAAATCAAGACTTAAATAATAAACCAAGAGCCAAGAGTAAAACCGATACAACGGGTGTTTTACCTCGCTCTATTTTAAGTACTATCAGTCGTCTGCAAGTTGAATTAGACCCTAATTCGGAACAAGAAGTAATTCAGAGTTTTCGTCAAACTCAAAAAAGAACAATAATATCTCTCAGGTTTATTTTACTATTAATTATTGTACCACTTTTAACGCATCAGATAGCAAAAGCTTTCGTAGTCGGTCCAATTATTGAGCGGTTTAGAAGCACCCAGGAAATGCAGATATTTCTCAATTCCGAAATGGAAGAGGAAGCTCTTGTAGAATTACAAAGATTTGAAGAAAAGCTCAAGTTTGAAAATCTCATTGTCAAAGCCCCTCCATTGTTACCTGAGCAGATGGAGACTGAAATGAAAAATAAGGCGAAAGAGCTTGCTGAAGAATTTCGTCATGAAAGCTCTGGCGCTATAAAAAATGTTTTTGCAGATATGTTTTCGGTGGTTGCTTTTATCTGGCTTTTGCTAGTCAGTAAGTCTTCTATTGCTGTTCTCAAAGATTTCTTTGATAATATTGTCTATGGACTTAGCGATAGTGCCAAGGCATTTATCATTATTTTGTTTACTGATATCTTTGTAGGATTCCACTCCCCTCATGGCTGGGAAGTACTCCTAGAAGGAGTATCACGCCATTGGGGATTACCGGCAAACAGAGATTTTATCTTCTTATTTATTGCTACATTTCCGGTGATTTTAGATACTATCTTTAAGTATTGGATCTTCCGATATTTGAACCGGATATCACCTTCTGCTGTTGCGACTTACCGTAATATGAATGAATAAAGAATAGGCGATTGGAAAAATTTTTGGTGTGATTAAACAATTAAATCATTTTTGGTTTTTGATTTTGGAATTTGAATGAGGTGGAAAATATTAAAAATTTTGAATTTTAATGAAAAAGAGATTTGCTGGGTTAAAAAAGTTTAACAAAATTATCGCCATCAGCCTACCTGTAGTTTTGCTGATTTTACTGGTGCGGATGCAATCTTTCACGCATCAAGAACTCATTTCGCCAGAATGTCAGGTGAAAAAGTGGGATATCCCAGTGTCTTTGACTGCTGAAAATCAAGATGCATTTCTGCAAAAGCAAAAATTACCATTAATCCCAAGACTACCAATTACTTGTTGTCAAAGTGATCCTTCTTGTTTGGATGAAGTAATTTATGGAAAAATACCAGAGAAAAAGGCATTGATAAGTGCGATCGCTCGCAGTCTCCAATATCTGCAAACAGCTAATGCTGCAACTGCTTATCAAAACTATCCGGTGGCTGGGATTACGCGCGATCGCGTTTTCAAAAGCTTGAAAAGATTCCGGGAACTCCTCTTAAAAACTAATTCTGCAACAGAATTACATCAAGCCATTGAGCGGGAATTTGTTCTTTACCAGTCAGTGGGTAAAGATAACAAAGGTTCCGTTTTATTCACCGCCTATTATGAGCCACTTTACGCAGCCAGTCGCGTCCCCACAACAGAATACCGCTATCCTGTTTATCGCTTACCTCCTGATTTCAACTCCTGGAGTAAGCCTCATCCGACACGCGAGGAATTGGAAGGAGTAGATGGTTTGCAAAGTGCAAAAGGGAAATTGCGAGGATTAGAGTTGTTTTGGTTTCGCCTTCGCCTCGAACCATATCTAGCTCAAATTGAAGGTTCGGCGAAACTTCAGCTTACCGATGGTACTCAAACAACAATCGGCTATGGGGGTAATACCGCTTATAACTACAAAAGTATTGGGCGAGAATTAGTGAATGATGGCAAATTACCGCTACAAGGTATAACTATGCCAATTATTCTTGACTACTTCCAAAAGCATCCCCAAGAATTAAATATTTATATTCCGCACGATCGCAGCTTTGTTTTTTTTCAAGAAAATCACGGTGAACCAGCCCAAGGTTCTATCAATGTACCACTAACAGCAGAGCGTTCTATTGCTACAGATAAATCTCTCATGCCTCCTGGTGCTTTAGCGTTGATTCGTGCTTCTATTCCCTTCGTTAATCCTACCGGAAAAATGCAAGAGCGCATTATTAGCCGCTATGTTCTTGACCAAGATACCGGAGGTGCAATTAAAGGTGCAGGTAGAGTGGATTATTTTTTAGGTACTGGGAAAATCGCAGGCGATCGCGCTGGTGTTACAGTCAGCAATGGACAATTATTTTATCTCTTACTCAAGTCCAAGAATTAAACACACTCGCATTTTAATACTAAAATTCCCGACTTTTTAGATAAGTCAGGAATTTTAGCCTTTCGGCGTAAATGGAACGCTTGCGATATAGTAATTACGAATTACGAATTACCCTACTAGGCTTCCAAATCCATCTCAGCATCATCATCGTCATGATCGTAAGGGATATCGTCAAGGTCTATCATTTCAGAAATTTCTTCTACTTCAGTTAGATACTCAGATTCTTGATGTTCACGTTCGATTAGACGACCAGTTGATTTCAGCCATTCCAAGAGAATAAATTCATTACTTGTACGAATTACAGGCGCTCGCTGGTTACGAGGTTCTTCGCGCAAAGGACTTATAGGCATAAAAAAAACTCACTTTAAACTACAGGTTAGCGTATAAAAACGTCAAAATTGTACATTAAGGTTAAAAGTCTTGTATGACAAGTCTTTTCTCAACAGACAAAATATGACCCATTGAAGTTTTGTCTCAAGTCCATTTAGCTACTTACCATTAAAATGTCCTGATGTCAGTTTTAATAATAAATATTTCAGCAGATGCAATATATATTACAAAGCATTTGGTAGCTTGACGATAGTTTCATACATATCAGAGGGTAATGCAGACAGTCTATTTGCTACAGCGACTGCATCAGCTAAGTTACTAAATTGACACCGGACTATTTCTTGTCCATTTCCTGAAGGGAATCGTTTCCGAGCTTTATTAGATACAGCACAAATAATCGCTAAAGCTTTGGCGAACCCGTCTTTGGTCAATATTCTTTCTTGAGCGAACCCTTCAACAGGGATAAGACAAACCTCAAACCGATACCCAGGTCTGGGAGAAACAGCTAAGTCGATATATGGTTTATCTTCTTTTCTGATTCGGCGTAAATATTTGGCTGTTGAATTAGGATCATGCAAATCAGTCCCAAGGGCGTAAGTAAAAAAGCAATCTTCTGTGAGGGACTCAGGACGAGTAATTATATCAGTGGGCATAAGTTCCAGTAGTATCCGTATGTTGTCTGCGTGTGTGACACACTAAACTTGTCCGTTCTTCTTGGCACATTTTCTTTGACAGTTAGGTGTATCAGTGTCAGGCGAGGTATTACAATACATTTCGGCTAACTAAAATTTCAATTTTTGGAATACTTATGACATCAAACACCTTCAGAATCAAAGGGTGTAGAGATTTAGATTCGGAGAGGGGTCTATATAGTCAGTCACATGACCGAAAATATTTCTCAACAAATAACATCATAACATAGTTGACGCTAAAGCCTGCGATCGCTTCACCTGACAGCATCAGTGAATGCCTAAAAGCGATCGCAGTCACAAACTATCTGAATATTTCTTTATACTCATCTACTTATAAACTTCAATGCTACTCAATTTACTATCTCTAGTTGAATTAGATCAACTGCTAAAACACTTAGCTATGTACTGTTGCAAATGCCCTATATTTCCTCATTCTTAAGAGTATATTCATGAGTTATTAACATAAATTATCGCCTAATAAAACTCCAGGATTATATTTATAATCTTGGGGCATAATTTTCATATTCATACCAAGATATTTACAGGATTTTGCAACTACATAAGTTACATCCCTTCCCAATCCTCACACCACTTGCTTTCATAGCAGGAACGCTAAAAGCGAACAAGTGAGCAAAGATCGAGTTTGGGGAGGGTGGCGAATTTCTGTACCTTACGTTGACGTAGCCTCTGTCTTCGACACGCTGTTCGCGTTCGTAGAGAAGTTGAAATCTGCTTTATAAATCTCAAAGAGGCAAGGGTGGTTAAGACCAAAAACGATATTAACGTAATTATGGTAAGCTTAAATATATTTTGGGAATTTAGAGGTGTTTGAAGAATCGTTTTTATGGCATTTTTATTCATTTATTCAGAGAAAAATCTGAAATTTTCACTGAATATGTAGTTTTTTTTATTAAGATTTTTTAGAGATTTTAATCTGTATTTAATAGACCTTACTAATTACTTGACAAACTGCACACTATTAATACCTATTTTGAATCTAGAGTTAGTGACTATTTATGTCAAAATTGTGGATTTTTTACCGTTTTTTGTGTTTTTCACGACATCAAAATAAATAAATAGTGGTTTATGCTACCTAACGAAATCATTAATTGTGCCATTCACGTTATTGACTCACTGCTAGTACGGTTTTTGTGATGTAGGTAAAAAGAGGCTGTCTGAGTCCTTTTCAAATAGGGCTATACCAACCAGGCATTTTTGTACTAGTGTTTAAGCTAACAAATTATACCAGTCCTAGATAAAAATGCGCTCAACATATTAGGTTAATGCGTAGCAATATCTTGTAGGTAAAGAGTAAAACCAACACGTACAAGATGTTGGGATCTTGGATTTCGTCCTTCAAACGCCACTGGCTTCTCCCTTTGAGTCAAAGGAGACGTTGGGCGTAGCTTGCTTAAACACAGAAAAGCCGAAAAACCCTTCTACATCCGTGGTTTTCAAGCCTACATGTGTAGGAATCATTTTTCAAATTGGTATTAGTCATGAGTAGCAGCCATCACAAAATCCGTTATAACTAGCTACGATTCCGTCTCCATTAAACTTTTTTGAGGTATTCAATGAACAAGATTAATCTGTACAAACAACACCAGACCAAAAACAAGGTATTGATTTTTACTTCTTTGACTGTTTTGGCTTCTTCATTAGTACTACCTTTCCAACAAGCCTTTGCTGCAACATTGACTACTGTTGTAAATTTCAACGGCACCAACGGAGCTACACCAAGAGCTGGTGTACTTAAAGGTAACGGTACTGACAACAATCTTTATGGAACTACTTCTGCTGGTGGCACTTCTGGCAAAGGAACTGCATTCAAGTTAACTCCTACTGCTTTCACTACTCTGACCACATTGATAAACTTCACCGGAACCTCTGGAATCAACAAAGGGACTAATCCAGTCGCTAGGTTATTCCAAGCAGCCGATGGCAATTTATATGGGGCAACCTTTACAGGTGGTACAAGTAACCTCGGCAGTGTGTTTAAGTTGGCAAAAACAGCTTTTACAAACCTGACTACTCTTGCAAATTTCACAGGCACTAATGGGGCTAACCCAGCAGGCCGACTGATTACAGGTACTGATGGCAATTTGTGGGGGACAAGCTCTACAGGTGGGGTCAATAATAAAGGAACTATATTCAAGGTTTCGCCCACTACCGGGGGACTCACCACTATCAGAAGCTTCAGCGGTACAGATGGAGCAACTCCATTAGCAAGATTGCAACTGGCTACCGATGGAAATTACTACGGCAGTACTTCTGTCGGTGGAGCAAGTGCTAAAGGAGTTGTGTTCAAGTTAACTCCCGCAGGAATACTGACTTCATATAGCTTTAATGGCGCCAATGGCGCAAATCCACAGTCTGGATTAATTGAATCTAGCGGATTCCTCTATGGCACTTCTAAACTGGGTGGAGCCAACAATAAAGGAGCTGTATTCAAGGTTCCGGTCGGTGGCGGTACACCCGTTTTAGTTGCCAGTTTTAATGGCACTAATGGGGCCAACCCAACAGCTGCACTCATCAAAGCAAGCAATGGTAACTTCTATGGCACAGCTTCTGCTGGTGGGGCAAATAACAAAGGAGTCATCTATCAGCTGACTGGAGCAACCATCACCGGCTTAATTAGTTTTAATGGTACTAATGGGGCAACGCCAGAGTCCACGCTGATTCAGCTCTCGAATGGTGCAATTTATGGTACTGCCTCTTTTGGCGGTAGTTCTAATCTAGGAACTGTGTTTAAGTTTGTAATCTAGTTCCAAATCTAATCGGCGTGTAGAAAATGGTAAAACGTACATTTGAACGTTTACCATTTTTCTACAATCTATCTAAACTTTTCAAGACAGGTATTTGAATTTCGGTGACTCAATACTGTTTCATATCATGTTCGCTCTGAAGAACCCTAAAGAGCCAAAACGACCCTTGGTCTGCCCTAAGAGCAAGCCTACGGTGTACATACAAGTCTGAAATGTTTATAGCAGTTCGCTCAGATACCTGTGAGGTAGAGAAAGTCAAGGTTTTGAAGTTGGTTTACCCTGGCTATCTGTATGAGAAGATTGAGAAAATTCTCAAACTCGAGAGGACTCTACCAGTTCAATCTCGATATTTGCAATCCAGCTTTTCAAATCAGAGAAATTTAGTTTTAAATAAATCTTAATATCATGTTAACTTAACTTTAGAATACTAATGTAGAATATAAAACTTTACTACAGGTTTATAATTTGATTAATAATCAATGATGTTAAAATATGTTGAATTGTAGCAGTTGTAAAATTCGATACAAGGATTAATTATAATACACCATAGGAAAATTAGCAAATGTTTAGACAAAGTTCTCACGAGAGAAACTTTTTCAAAGCTTTAACTGTTAGTGCGGCGAAAGAATCTCACAAGTTAAGACGGGCATTTAAATCCTGTCTGACTATTCTGCTTGAATCTGTACCTTTTTTGATTGCTTGTGCTGTATTGGTTAGCGTTATCAGCCTCAAAAGTCCTATCTTGCTCTTTTGTTTACTTGTTGGTAGTTTAATTGCAGTCATCATCCAGCAAATTGGTCAGCAAGTGAATTTACCAAGGCGATCGCTAATATTATTACAAATTTTAGCAGCAGCGATCGTTCTGAGTTTATATTGGTTAGACTGGTTTGCAGCCCCTGCACAAGCTCAATTTTTTGGGAAAGCTGAAGACTTTTTCAAAAACAGCTTCCGTGGTTCAGCAACCAATGGTGGTGATAGCAACACAGCAATAAGTTTGATATTTAATGTGTTGCGGGCAATTTACTTACTCTATATTGCAATTTCCTTAGTTGGTGTGATTAACGCAGTGCGTAAAGATGAAGATTGGCAAAGCATCGCCAGAACTCCCCTATTAGTGGTTGTTGCTGTTACCGTTGCTGATGTACTTACAGGCTTTGTAATTGGCGCTAGCCCTAATAAATAATTCAGATATTTCAAATGTCTCAAGAGCGGGAACAAGAATTTCGTCCAGTCAATCAAGTTCTGGGAAGCCAACCTTCGTTAGGGCCAATTCCTGCCGATCAAATTCTTCCTTGGACAGGAATTGCCTTAGCCTCCTACTTTATTATCAATGGAATTTTTGGTGGGATTTTCCAAGAAGAGTTTCAAAAGTGGTTGTGGACAATACTAATGACTGGTTGGGGAATAGGGACTTGGTGGATTTTAACTGGTGGTAGGAGTTGGAGTTTTTTAAGTAAATTTATTGGCGTTCCCGCTTGGACAAGAGGCTTTGCTCGTTATCAAAGCTTACTGGAAGTTAACAATGAAGCAAAAAATCGGAAAACAAAGCGTCGGCATCGCCGGAAATGAAAGTAGATTAACACCATTTGAAGATGCCTTGCACTTGGCGACAATGCTGCGTGTTGCAATGAATGGACGTGATATTGGCGCTTACCTGTTGACAAAAGGTACTCAAAAAGATCGGTTCTGCTTTGTTTTTGGTTTTGATTGTAAGGGAATTCATACTACCTTAAGACCGGAACAAATTGATACACTTTTTAATAACATTGAAGCTGGATTAAAAGACATTCCTAGTGGTGAAAGGATGACGCTACACTTGGGTTCTTTTAGTTCAGACAAAGAGCGCCAAAAAGAGTTAGCAACATTAATCAGAAATGCATCATCGCGAGACATAAAATATTTGTTGATGGCGGAGAGAGCCAGAATTAAAGAACTGACTATTTCTGGGATTCGTAAACCTAAATTTTTGCGGATTTATGTAACTTACACCATTGAATCTAACTCGCAACACGCAGATGATTGGATAGAAAAGCTTTTAGTCAAAGCAGAATCCTGGTGGTTGAAATTTAAAGGCGATCTTTTAGAAGTAGAAAATCAACGTATCGAAACCCTGATTACAAATGCTTACAACCAGGGTTTTCTCCGTTGGGAACAAATCTTATCTAACAAAATGGGATTGGATGTCAAACCTTTAAGTGCTGATGAACTATGGGGAGAAATCTGGAAAAGGTTTAATGATACGCAGCCAATAGATATTCCCCAGTTAATGACTTTAGATGAAGAAGGATTACACGAACAAGTTAATTCCGATTTAGCTAGTACTAAATTACTGCTAGACAATATCCACGGCACAACTTTGCTGATGGAATCTAGTGTACCTTGTGCCGATCGTCGCTGGGTTAATGTTAATAATCGTTATATTGGCACACTGTCATTTTTGGAAAAACCCGGTGGTTGGACTAGTAAATCGGCTCAACTGCGCTATTTATGGGAACTGTTGGCCAGAGAAACAGTAGTAGATACAGAAATTTTTTGTGAGTTGACTGCTGCAAATCCAGCAGTGGTAAAAACTACTTTGCAACGAGTGCTGAAGCAGTCAAACATGACGACAATCATGGCTCAAGAAAAAAGTAAAACTATTGATGTCAACGCTCAATTAAAGTTGAAGAAGTCGGTAGCAGCACAAGAACAGTTATTTGAAGGTGCAGTCCCGATTTATACGAGTGTCGCTATTTTAGTACATCGTCCAACTGTAGAAAAATTAGATGAGGCGACAAGATATATTGAAAATTGTTTTCAACGCCCAGCCAAGGTAATTAGGGAAACTGAATATGCTTGGAAAATTTGGCTGCAAACTCTACCGATAGTTTGGGAGGGTTTATTAGCAACACCCTTCAATCGGCGCCAGCTATATTTAACAAGTGAAGTTCCGGGATTAATGCCGCTAGTTTTAAGTAAAAAAGGTGACAAACAAGGCTTTGAGTTGATTGCTGAAGAAGGCGGAACACCCATACATTTGGATTTATTTAATCAACACAAAAATTTAGCTTTGTTTGCGACAACTCGTGCTGGTAAATCGGTGTTGGTATCAGGGATTTTAACTCAGGCTTTAGCGCATGGAATTCCGGTTGTGGCGTTAGATTTCCCCAAACCTGATGGGACATCTACTTTCACTGACTACACAGAGTTTATGGAGGGGAATGGAGCTTATTTTGATATTTCCAAACAATCGAATAACTTATTTGAACAGCCAGACTTACGATCGCTAGAAGCAGAACAACAGCGCGATCGCTTTAACGATTATACCGCCTTCCTCGAATCAGCGTTAATGACAATGGTTTTAGGATCGTCCACTGAAAGTCAAATTTTATCGCAAACCGTGCGATCGCTGCTCAACTTAGCCTTAGAAGCCTTCTTTAGAGATGAAGGGATCAAAGAGCGATATCGACAGGCGATGGAAGGAGGATTTGGCACTCTTGCTTGGCAGAAAACCCCCACTTTAAAAGATTTTCTGTTTTTCTGCTCACCAGAACACTTGCAGCTAAGTTCTTTAACTGGCAGAGTCGAAGACGCTCTCAGTCAAATTCAGTTGCGCTTACGCTTTTGGCTTTCTAGCCGCGTCGGACAAGCCATTTCTGCACCATCCAGCTTTCCTACCGATGCACAACTTTTAGTTTTTGCTCTCAGAAACCTATCAGATAGTGAAGATGCTGCCGTACTATCCTTGAGTGCTTATTCAGCCGCACTCCGACGCGCATTAAGTAGTCCAGCTTCCATATTCTTTATCGACGAAGCACCAATTTTATTTGAGTTTGAGCAAATTTCTGACTTAGTTGGTAGAATTTGTGCTAACGGCGCTAAAGCCGGTATCAGAGTTATCTTATCAGGACAAGATCCTGACACCATTGCCAAATCCAAAGCTGCATCGAAAATATTGCAAAACCTGACAACACGATTGATTGGACGCATTCAGCCAGTTGCAGTAGATAGTTTTGCAGACATCTTGAAATATCCCCGCCAAGTTATTTCTCGTAATGCCTCAGAAAGCTTTTTTCCCCGCAAAGAAGGTGTTTATAGCCAATGGTTATTAGATGATAACGGTATTTATACATTCTGTCGTTACTATCCAGGTTACGAACAATTGGCAGCAGTTGCTAATAACCCTTATGAACAAACTGCACGTAGCCAAATGATGCAACTTCATAGTGATAAATATGAAGCAATTTCTGCGTTTGCACGTCAATTAGTGGCGACTCTGCGTAGTAGTTAATCGAGTTCTTTAGGCAGTTAACAGTGAGTCAAACCATTTTGGATTTTAGATTTCCGATAGCGTAGCATTAGCGAGTTACAAGCGTCTTTTAGATTTACTGCACCCACTCTTGGTTTGCAGCTTAGGGATTTTAGATTTACAGTTCATTGCAACGGGAGTTGAACCGAAAACTAATTCTATTATTCAAAATCTAAAATTAGCACGGTTTAAAAGCTAAATTTTTACCTTACTATATAATGTAGTTTATCTTTCTCAGGCACAGATGTATGCGAAAAACTACCATTTTCACTTTTACCTTGCTATCATCCCTAGCAATATTACCAGCAGTAGCACAAGTTCAGACGGGCGGATTAGGTCAGGTTTGGACTGATTTTCAATCATATTCCAAAGATATGCAAGATTACTTTCAACATAATAATGTGAAGGATACCTTAAACCCTTTAGAAGAAGGTCAGAGTCGAATTGCTATTGAGAATGCCAAGGGAGATTTGAAGATACCTAACCCCGTCACTGCGGGACAAAAAATTCGTGATGATGTAATTAACTACTCTTATAATTCAGATGCGAAATCAAGTCGTTTTGAGAATAATTCAGTAGTGCGCGGAAATTTAGCTAGCAGCGAACTTAATCGTATCATTACCCGTGGAGTAGCGGTAGGTGTTCTTGGTAAAAATGGACAAATTAGGACAAAAACGAAGTTAGAAAATACTGAGAAAAGTCTGGAAGATATTGAGGGATTTGCCCAGGAACTAGATACTAACAATAATACATTCCTCGAAAAAATTAGGTCCGGTATTACTAATGCAACTAAAGATGCAGCTAAAACCGCTGAACCAACAGTAAATGCTATTTCTGGATTGGCAGAATTGCTAGGTGTTAGTCAAGTGCAAATAATGAAAATTCAACAGGAACAAATAAAAATTGTAGCTGAAACATTTGGTCAGACATTACAAACAAATCAGGCTTTGCAATATACCAACTTAAATTTAGCAAACATTTCTCAGCAGGCAGAAGAAACAAATCGTGCTCGAAGAGTAGAAACATCCACAGAAGCAGCGCGACTTTTACGAGCGACTTCTCAACTAGATTTGTTTGGTAGAAAAGTTAATAAGTAGGATTTTAAGAAAATAACTCTCAATTTTTAGACAACTTTTAAAATCCTTAACTTCTGATAAACCAACCAACAGGAAATCTAAAAAAACAGCCCATAAACTCAAAATGCAACTTGCTATTAAACTAGTTTTTGCCCAAGTAGGCATCGATCAGATTCTCGACAATGGTGCTGCAACTTCCCAAAGCATTGCCGAAGGTTGGGACAAACAATGGCTGGATTTATTACAAAATAACACCAGTAATAACTTGTATGGAGCGCTGACAAATCTGGGTATTTTTTTTGCTGTAGGAACCCTGTTATTTTTTATGATACAATTCCTCAAAGACTTAATATCCTATGAATACACCCGTCCTATATCAGCTTTAATTTGGCCTTTTATTGTAGTAGTACTCTTAAGTAATTCAGGCAATGGAAGTATACTATCTAATCTGACGTTGGGAGTGCGAAATTTTTTAAACACTGTAAATCAGCAAGTAGTGGTTTCAGCAGATGCAGATAAAATATACCAGCAAGCACTGAATATGAGTGTTGCTGAAGAAGTAGCTGGTTCTTTACTACGTCCTTGTCAATCTCTTACTGGCGGACAACAAAGTCAATGTTTTGTGAAAGCTGCTGAGAAAGTTAACGTTCTTTGGCAGAAATATAGAGAGATTTATGGAAATAAAAGCTGGATAAATAGACTACAAACAAAGGTAGATAATATCAGATATGGGACTGGCATTGTATCAGAAACTTCTTTTAATTCTCTGTTAGGTTCTACAGTCCAAACAAGTATCAAAAACTTTTTAGTTTCCTTACAATATGCATTTCAGAATTTGATAGAAGCTACTATGTTGTTAATAGCAGTTTTAGGACCAATTGCTGTAGGTGGATCTTTACTACCTGTAGCTGGTAAACCAATTTTTGCATGGTTGACTGGATTTCTATCTATTGGAATCGCCAAAATTTCATTCAATATTATTGCTGTGCTGACTGCCGCAGTGATTGTCAATGGCCCAGGTCAAAATGCTAATGTTGATCCAGATTTAATGTGGTTCATAATTTTTCTGGGAATTTTAGCACCAATTTTATCTTTACTTGTGGCCGCTGCTGGCGGTTTTGCGGTCTTCAGTGCTATCAGCAGTACGGCTTCTTTAGTAAAGGAGAGGATATAGAAAATTAAAAATGAATAAATGTAAGTGTTGTAACTAGTAAGTATATGCAAAACATCATATATAATAGCTGAAGTTTTTGCAAAAGGAGGTGAGGAAATGGTGCGTTTACTAGAAAAAAGACAAAGTACGGGAAGTGTTTTGACATTTTTTGCGATCGCAACCTTTAGTTTACATATATTAGTTTTATTTTTATTCTTATTACAAGGGCTAAATATTCGCCAACTCAGTCTGAGAAAACCTCCCAACTTTGTGCAATTAATCGACGGTAAACCAGTAAATAATATTGATGATTTAGCAAGAGAACCAGAAGCAATTCGCCAATTCATCAGCAAAACGATGATATCAATGTTTAGTTGGTCTGGAACCTTACCACCACAAACTATTGAAGAAGTCGCAAACCCCAAATCCGATTTAGGAATACTGATTAACACACCTCAAGGTGGTAGCCAAAAAATTACTACCGGCACTTGGGTAGCTAGTTTTGCCTTATCAGAAGACTTTCGCAAAGGTTTTTTAAGCACAGTTGCAGAAATGACACCACCAGAAGTTTTTTCGGAAAATCCCAACCAAATGATGACATCACAACTAGTAATTAAGAGAGTTTATCCGCCAAAACAAATTGCACCAGGGAAGTGGCAAGTGGGTATGGTAGCTGACTTAGTTCAAAAAAATCGAGTTGGTGGTGCAAAACTTATAACTCCTTTTAATAAAGATTTCCTTGTACGTGCAGCAGATTATTTCGCTAATCCCCAAGCTGGCAATAGTACCGACTTGCAAAAAGCAGTTTATAGTGTCCGCGCTGATAGACTAGAAATTTATGAAATTCGTAACTTATGTTTGCTAGATGACTACAACCCGAACAAAAATCAATTAAAACAATGCGGAACTGGACAAACATCTGATAGTTTTATCAGATAATCAATTTTTTACATGAAGATAGTTCAATTTTTTTATACGATCGATTATTAATGCAATTACTCAAACCAGAAAATAAGAAAAATAGTCCCTTACCGTTGTTGGCAGTAGGAACGTTTGGTTTACATCTATTTACCTTGCTGTTACTAATATTTCACTGGTCTATGTTACAACAGTTAGGCCGACAACTCACACCTCAAAGTTTAGTGCAACTTGTTGATGGTCATGCTATAACGGTAGACCCCCAACCCAATTTAGAGCGACAACCAGAGGCTATTCGGCGCTTTGTGGGTGAAACTATAAGTTTAATGCTTACCTGGTCACAACAACAGCCACCAACACAAGTGTGGGAAATTACCTCCCAACTGGTAGCTGATGATTTTAAAGAAAAACTTAAGTCAGAAATTACTAATTTAAATCCAGATAGCCAATTTGAAAATGTTAATAGAGGAGCGGAGAATGTCTTAGTAATTCAAAAAGTTTCTCAACCGAAAGAAATAAGTAATGGAAGGTGGAAAGTAGAAATACTTGCCAATCAATTAATTTTTAACAGTTATGATAAATTAGGGAAATCAGTTTCTTTTAATAAACAAATTTTAGTTAGAGCAATAGATGAACCTGCAACTTCACTACCAAATGCAGCACTACCGTCGCAGTTTGCAGCTTACCGCCTTGGAGAAGCCAGATTAGAAATTTATAATATATGTGAAATTAAAGATAATAATTGTTCTGGAAATCCAAACAAGGCTCTACCATGACCCGATACTCAATTCCTGCCCAAACGCCTCCCCAAAATGGATTTACTCTAACTACCGATGATCGCCAACCAGAAGTAGAATCTGTAGATTGGGAATCGCGGATGTCAAGGTTGGTCGGCTTTGAAGAAGAATCTTCTTCTAGTGATACTCAAGGATCGGAAGACTCTGCAACGCCGCCAGAGTCGCTATCTCTTCCACAAGAAGTTCAGACTAAGCAAGCACTCTCATCTAATCCCTTTGCCAAGTTGGGCTTGGTAGGGGCTGCTACCTTAGCGATCGTTTTGGTGGGTGGTGTGTTTTTGTCTCAGTTGATGAGTGGCAGCAATCAAAAGCCAAAAACTATTGTTTCTCCACCAGTACAAGAGCAGCCCACTGATGAATCCATATCTCAACAGATGGAAGGCCAAATAGATACTCTCAAAACGAAATTAGCTCTGACAGAACAAGCACAGATGGTGAAAGCTGCCCAACAACAGCTGAGAATTGCCAAATCAACGCCGACAGTAGCCTTACAACAACCGTCAGTTAGACAGAAAGTGATCCCAACACCCCCACCAACAGCTTACGTACCTCGGACAGTGACAGTTGAGCGCATCATTAGAGTACCTGCTTCTCAACCTTCGCTATCACCCCAGCCACCAGTTGTGAACCCCACTCAACCGGTCGTTAATGTAACTCCACCACCTCCACCAAGCCCATTTGAAGAGTGGGCAAGGTTAGCAAAGTTAGGTAGTTATGGTCAAGTCAATCCTAGCAATCAACCTACTAGTAATATAGCTACTTTGGAACCTGCAAAGACTACACAGCCGCAGCAGCAAGAGACACCAAACCCCGATCCTGAGCAAACCTCACAAACCCCACAACCGGAAAATTCTGCGGTCAGTCAAGCCCAACCGCAGGGACAGAAATCTGTAGCAGTTGGGAGTAGTGCTAAAGCTGTGTTGGCGACACCAATATCTGGAGAAACTAGTAATAAGTCAGGTGGTGGTGATACAGATGAAGCGAAAACCGTATTTGTGATCCGATTGAAAGAAGCACTAAAAGCTACCGATGGTACGGTCGCTCTACCTGCAAACACCGAATTCCAAGCTGAAATTGGTTCGCTTTCTGAACAAGGTCTTTTGCAGATGAACGTAGTCAAAGTTATCTCGCAAAATAATGGCAATCGTACAGAACGAAGCTTACCCAACAATGCAATTATTCTTCGCGGTACTCAAGGTAAACCTTTAATCGCAAATAAATATCCCGGTCAAAGTTCATCTATAGCATCAATGGATGTAGGGTCATTCGTTTTGGGAGGTATTAGTAAAGCGGCAGAGTTAGTAAATCGCCCTGATACCAAAGTTGTGCCTTTATATGGCGGTACCAGCAACCTCGACCCTAGCGGCAATCCTATCGAGACCGACCCCAGCGAGACCAGCGGCACCAGCGGTACCACCAAATACCCCATTGGTTATACTACTATCACTGAGAACAGACGGAACCTTTTAGCTGGGGTTGCAGAAGGTGGTGTCAACTCTCTAGCACCCCAAATTGCTACTCGTAATCAACAGGCGATCGCCCAAATGTCTCAACAAGGTGGTGTTTGGTTTTTACCAGCAGGCACAAATATTGAAATATATGTGAATCAACCAACTCAGTTTTAAGGGGTAAGATTTATACCAATTTTAGATATTTGCAACCATGAAAAAGAATATTAATTTGTCAGGAAATACTCCAAAACGTTCTTATTTCCTACCTATAGCTTCCTTAATTTTCTCGGTTGCTATGTTCTTGTTAGTAGGTCGCGCTGTCGCTAATAACGCCGTTCTGCGTTCCATCTTTTCCTGCCAAGCACAAGGTTTAGGGGGAGTAGTACCTACAGTCGATGTTTGGTATCAACAAGGAACAAACTTAAGTTTTATTCCGGCTGGAGAAATAATTAAAAAAGTTTGGTTAAATGACCCATCACAGGTTAGTATGGATTTTGATGGACCAGTATGTATGCAGTTTGGTCAAGAAGCTAATAGTAGTTCAGGAGATTGTAAAAACTCCGCAGCAAATGTAATTCAACTCAGACGAATTCAAAAACTGGACATTCCTGGACTTCCTCCCACTAGCAATACACTTTTAACAGTTGTTACCGAAGCGCAAGGTAAAAACAAGTTATATACTTTTCGAGTTATATATAAAACAGATAACCCTGAATATCACACCTTAGCAATTTTTCCCGATCCTTCTGGTCAGGAAGGAGCTTGTGCAAGAGTTTTACAATAAAGTTCTAACAAAATTACCCGATAGCCACAGAAGTTTCCCCTTGACAAAAAGCTTTGATGCCTATGTATATCTGCATTGTGGTCGATCAAAAGCTTTGCTATAATTCCCTGCTTATAAAAAACGGTTAGGAAGAATTTAAGTCTTTAGGCAGTTTTATTTCTTTACATAGCACCGTTAAGATAACGTGTGGGCAGTTGTGTAGTAGTTCAATCAATTGAAAAACGCTATAACTTAACTGATTTAACTGACTCAGGCATTTTTAGCCTACATCTTTATAAATCTTCAGATAAAAACTAACCACAATTTCCAAATTCGTGTAAATATAAAGAAAAGCTTAAGAGGTTACAGACTCATGGTAACAGCAAAAATGATGCAACAGCTTTGGGCTGTAATCGAGTCTACTCAGGTCAATACCCTGCTCCAGTTTGACGATGCTGCTTTAGTACAATTGCTTCTCCAGCAGTTAAAAGCAAAGCAAGGGCTTGATTCCCAGGCAGATAGCACTCTCAATACTTATATAAAATCTAAACTGCCCCTAATTCGTGATACGGCTGAAGGTCGATTATTTTTAGGGCAAGGCGGCAATCATTAGTCCGAAAAATCAAATTATTGCTCGCTGCCAAGCATACGCTTAGAGTTGAAACAGTGGAATATTATGAATAACTGGCTAGTAATTGCCCTAGTAGCTTATCTAATTGGAGCAGCGATTGAAGGGGTGAGTACAGCCAGTCAGCTATCTCATTCAATGCCAGAATTAGCTAAAAACACACAAGTTGATCCTTCAGAGTCTGACACTGGGCCCAGTTCAAGTTGGAGAGTTATGGCCGCCATCGCCTCAGTCACTATTTGTGGAGCTTTTTTGTGGCCTTGCCGCCTTTTCCACCGTTTAATTAAAGGCAACGTCCGTTCGTAAGCCTAAAACTCCAATACAGTAATTCTGGAAGAAGCTCTCCCCTTCGAGAGAAGAGTATTGAGTTTGACTCTCGCTAACCGATCATGCAGTTTGTTCGGGTTCTGTCGCTACAGGTTGCCCAATTTTTGGCTCCGTTCCCGCAAACAGTCGTTCAATATTAGCGCGATGGCACAAAATCACATACAACCCACCAGCAATCCCAAACAGAATATAGGGTAAAGGTTGATGTAAAAATACCATGAAAATGGAAACTGCGATCGCACCTGCAATTGAACTTAAAGAGACAATCCGCGATATCGCCACAAGGACGGCAAACACACCCGCTGTTGCTAAACCTACCTGCCAACTCATTGCCAACAAAATCCCCAAGCTGATAGCAACAGATTTACCACCAGTAAAGCCCAAAAAAATTGATTTACTATGTCCCAGGATGGCAGCTAACCCAGATATTGTTACTAGCCACGGTTGCCACAGTTGTGCATCTACTGTTGGAGGGATATAATTTTGAATTGGGTTAAAATTGAACAACCAATAAACTAGAGCGATCGCTAATACTCCCTTTAAAGAATCAAGTACTAAAACTAATGCTCCTGGCCCTTTGCCCAAGGTTCTTAGTACATTAGTTGCGCCAGTAGAACCTGAACCAACTGCCCGAATATCAATACCTTTTAACTGCTTCACAGCAATGTAGCCAGTGGGAAAAGAACCCAGCAGGTAAGCTATAACTACAATTGCCCCGCACAGAGTTAACCAAATAGCCATAATACAATTCAAAACTTGTACTGAGCGTAGCCGAAGTATTCAAAGTTTAAAAAAGTCAAGAGTAATACCTCTTGACCACTGACCAATGACCAATGACTCATTTAAAAGTCATCATCATAGTTTCTCACTATTTTGGGGTCAGGAGCAAAGGCTAACCACAGGGGAAATTGCAGCAGTGACAAACTGATTTGTTCTTCTGAATCGTCAATAATAATTAAAGGCAGTTGATTGGCTTTCGTCAATCGGTCTGCTTTTTGAGCCAGAGCGTCAGATGCCTCAAATAATACCACACCCCGGTCTGGTCCGAAATCTGGGCGACCGATTCCTAGACAATCTTGCAAGCCGCGCCGCCATTCACCTAATCGCTCCGGCGTATTAGCTAAGACTAAAGTACGGACGCGATCGCCATAGAGTTTGTGTAATATCGAAATTGCAGCTGAGGCAATCAGAATATTCTGTAAGCGGCTACCCATTGTCCGCAAACCACCTCTTCCTCCTTGGGTAAAAAACCAGTTGGAGATTCGTTCAGCATGGATTGGTTCAAAGGTACGGCGTAGTTGCCACGGTGGGCCATAGTAATCTGGTTTATTGCGGTATTGGTCAATTAGGCGGCGAATTTGCTTTGTAGTATCTTGAAACTGCTGTTGGGCAAATTGGGGAATTCCAGGTTGGGGTTCAGCTGGTTTAGCCTCTTTTACAGATGGTTTTTCTCGTTCTACTACACTTGGCGTTAGTTGCAACTGTTCAGCGGCAGAGGCCAAATCCTGTAAGCTACCCGTGAGATAGTCTTTAAAACCCTGCACCCGAATTGCCAAGTCTTGGGATGCACCAGCAAAAGTGGTTCGCATCTCGTTGCGGATACGTTCTTGACGGCGTTCTAGTTGTTCTACAGAAATTTGCAGAGTTTGTTTGCGTTGTTCTAACTGCACTAGCGACTCCTGCACGAGTCGCCCCAGTGAGGTTTGAGTTTCACTCACCTGTGCCTGAAGCTTTTCGTAAGAAACTTGCAGCTTGGCTATTTCTGACTTGAGAGCTACTTCAGCACTCTGCAACTCTGCTATCCGCTGCTCTGCTTCTACATATAATGAATGATTTCCCGATCCTATTTCAGACCCCAGAGCGACATTTTCTGCTTCTAACTGCGCTACAAACTCGCCATTTGAATTTTCTGTTAGCTCTACTGTAGAATCTACCACTTCTGCATTAGAAATGAGTGGCTCAAAATTTGTGTAGTCCTCTGATGAGCTAATGGCTTTTGTGTCTACCACTGACTCAACTGATGGATTTACTGGATATTCAACTGCATTGTTCTCTTCTGGTTTTTCTGTCAACCGCTCATCAATTGGTTCTGGGGTTTGAGATGCCTCTGGGTTCATAAACAATAGTGTAATTCCTATGACGCGAATAAATAGCTTTCAGAAATATTACAATTGACCTGCCATAAAAGTCCTGAGCATGAGTGCTGAGTTCTGAGTCTATATCAAAATGACTCAGCACAGATGGTACTCAGCACTAAATACGCGGACAACGTTGTTCTAAGCAAGTTTTCAAGGTGTTGGGGTCAAATAAAATCGGCAAAAAGTGAATACTTTTAATTTCTTTAAAGTAAAACAAAATGGGGACTCTATTCCAAAATATCCGCCAGTTTTGCCATTCTTGGTAGGGAAAGCGTCGAATCAATTTTTCGCCTCTGTAAATATCTAAGTCGGTAGCGGTAAATTGCAAACGCAGCGTTAACGCCTGAAACATGAGAAACAAACCAAACAGCGTGAAAACTGAGCCTACCCACGGCTGTACCAACAGTATTGGAATCGCGGCAATCACCAACACTATGGGTATATTGTAACTAGGCTTGAGTTCCACAGTTGATGTGGAGTTAGAAACAAATGAACTGGTCACAGTCTTAAATCCTGCTTTATTTAGTAGGCATCTCTCCTATTTTAGGAGTCAGGAGTCAGGAGTTAGAAGTTAAGAGTTAAGAGCGAGGAGTTTTAACTCATAACTCATAACTCATAACTCATAACTCCTCACTTCTATGGACTTATGAATGCACTGCCAGTCCCCTGAAACATTAACCAAGAAAGAAAGAAGTTGCTAACAAATATAATCAGCAAGGCAGTCACAACAGCAGTTGTAGTTGACTGTCCTACACCTTTAGCACCTCCTGTTGTCGTCAACCCCCAACTGCAACCAATTACAGCGATTAAAATGCCAAAACAACAGGCTTTAATCATGGCGCTAAAAATATCCCAGAGACCAAGAAAGTTACGAGCTGAGTCTAGAAATACCGTATCAGACAGGTTGTAGATATTTGTCGCAATGATGAATCCTCCGAACATCCCTGTCACCAAAGAAAGAAGGGTTAAAATTGGTAGCATTAAACAGCAAGCAAGGACGCGGGGGATAACCAGGTAATCGATTGGATCGGTTCTCAACATCAACATGGCATCGATTTGTTCTGAGACTCGCATGGTACCGATTTCTGCTGCAAAGGCAGAACCGACTCGTCCGGCCAAAATCACTGCTGTCAACACAGGAGTGAGTTCTCGTGTCAACGCTACAGAAAGGACTCCGCCGATAATGTTTCCGGCGCCAAAGTTGATAAATTCTCGCGCCACCTGAATGGTAAACACTGCGCCAACGAAAATAGCCGTCAATAGGGCAATAAATAAGGAATCTGGCCCAACTGCTGCCATTTGTTCTAAGGTGTTGCGCCGATGGATTTTGCCTCTCAATAGGTGAACTAGTACTTGCCCACCCAGAAAAATCGCTGCCAGCAGCCGCTGACTCCATTCCCCTAAACTGGATTTGGATGTAGTCTGGTTCAATGTTCTGTAGCTAACTCGGTAACTGCCTTAAGAATAGCGGAAGTCATGGGAATGGGGAATGGGGCATTGGGCATTGGGAAAGAGGAGGCGGGAGGCAGGAGGCAGAAGTTCTTTAATTTTGAATTTTGAATACTTCGACGCCGCTCAGTACAAGTTTTGAATTTTGAATTGATTTCTCCCTCATCTCCCCACTCCCCCAAGAAGACTGAATATTAACTTAGATTAAAGATGTTCTCAGAAAATGAAGCTGTTATTAAACGTGCTGCAAAGCAATAAATAAAAAGTACCCTTAGCTATAACCTCTATTCTACAGGGTTTTTGTAGATTTAAGTCGCTTTTTATATCCCCAGCATGGGCTGTAACTGCTAGCCGTTTATTTTAATGAAAACTTAAGATTTTTGACAGATTGGCTGCTCTGGAGCGATCGCTCGTATTGTAGAAAATGACAAACCGCTACTCAGCTTTTGTCATCTCTACTCACGGAGTTTGTCTTAAATGACTATTTTTACTAACTTTCTCCGCTCCCTAGTACTCACAATCATTTTTAGTTTTATCGTTCCCATCTTTTTCGTTGGCGGCGGATTCCTCTTTCTATCCCTCATTGGTCACTTCCCTGGCTTACAAGAGTTAACTGAGGCGATCGCAACTCAGATTATGCATTTTCTCGCCACCTTCGGCAGTGGAACTCCCCTACGCGGATTATTTGTAATTAGCTTGACCTGTAGTTTCGTTGGGGCACTGTTTGATATGTATGTTTATTATCGGTATCAAATTTTACGAATAGATTCTTAAATAGTGAAAATAGCTTCGTCAGGCGATTATGGGCTGTAGAAGACAGGAAAAAGTAATATTTCCAAGAGTGAAAGTACTACTGGTCTTAACTTAAATAGAGATTAGTGTTGCTGAATGGATTTTTATTAATTAAATTAAGTGTCGAAGTGATTGATTAAATATTTATATATTGATTAGTTATTAGTTATTAATTACTGACAACTAGTAAACGTCTGCGACCATAGTAAACCAGTCGTCAAACATTCAAAAAGCCAGAATAACAAGGCATTAAGAATTTTGAATTTAGCAAAATAGCTAAAATAGCCTTTCTAAATCATCACGTTAACGCTAAACTAGAGTTTGGCATTTTGTGTTATCTGCGATCTTTGAGGATTTGATTAGCATTAATTGAGAATATCAAATAAAACTCACTGAAAAATATAAAAATTTCCTTAAAATTCTGACGAACACAATGCCTACTCATGTTTCTTAACAGAGGAAAACAGGTCGTCTGACCGTTGGGGATCTTATATTGAATTTATTACGAGGTATGTTGACAGCTCATGGTTTGGCCGTTTAAGCCCAAGTTTAGAAAACAAATTGCGCGGATTGAAATTACTGGTGCGATCGCCGGTGCTACTCGCAAACGCGTCCTAGAAGCCCTGAAAACTGTAGAAGAGAAAAAGTTTCCGGCATTATTGCTACGTATCGATAGCCCTGGCGGTACAGTCGGAGATTCTCAAGAAATATACAGTGCCCTGAAGCGTTTGCGCGAGAAAATCAAAATCGTCGCTAGCTTTGGCAATATTTCGGCTTCTGGAGGAGTCTACATCGGCGTGGGAGCCGAACACATCGTTGCCAACCCAGGTACGATTACAGGTAGTATTGGTGTGATTCTACGTGGGAATAACTTGGAACGCTTGCTAGAAAAAATCGGTGTTTCCTTCCAAGTAATTAAGTCTGGCCCTTACAAAGACATTTTGGCTTTTGATCGGCAACTGACCGAACCGGAAGAACACATACTGCAAGAGTTGATTGACACAAGTTATCAGCAGTTTGTCCAAACGGTAGCTGATGGACGTTCTTTAACGGTAGAAGCTGTAAAAAGTTTCGCCGATGGTCGGATTTTTACTGGACAGCAAGCCTTAGCTTTAGGTGTTGTAGACCGCCTGGGCACAGAAGAAGATGCCCGTCGCTGGACAGCAGAACTGGTTGGTCTCGATCCAGAAAAAACTCTCTGCTATACCCTAGAAGAACGTAAACCCTTATTGAGTCGCTTTATACCAGGGAGTCGTCAGTTTTCATCAGGAATTGGAGCTGGTATTGATTGGCTCGAATTTGAAATGTCTACTAGTGGTTTACCTCTGTGGTTATATCGACCCTAATATGAGTTAGGAGCGGAGCCGGAGACGCTCCGCCTTTGGTTATGAGTGAGGAGTTCTGAATTAAAAATCTAAACTTCTCATTCTTAACTCCTAACTCCTTACTTTTGTGTTTTAAGGAGGATTTGGCGTGGACTGGCAAATGCGGGCTATTCGCGGAGCAACAACCGCTTCAGAAAATACTGTTGAGACAATCCGAGAAGTGGTTACAGAACTACTTGATGAACTAGAAAACCGGAATCAATTCCAGCTAAGGGACATCATTAGTGTGACTTTCTCAGTGACACGCGATTTGGATGCAGTTTTTCCAGCTGCGATCGCAAGAGCGCGTCCTGGTTGGGATAATGTGGCTATGTTGGATGTGCAGCAAATGCACGTCGAAGGCAGCTTACAGCGCTGCATTCGCTTCTTAATCCACACCTATCTGCCAGCCTCCGCCTCAATTCATCATATTTATTTACGCAACGCCGCTAGCTTGCGTCCCGACTGGAGTTTGCCTCAGACTTTACAAGCATCACAGCAAGCAGTTAAGTCAAAAGTGTAAGAATACTTAATATTTTTAAGGTGAAATCCAGTTTTTCAACTGCAAATTAGAAATGCGGCTGTAGTGACGAGTATTGTTTGTTACTAAAGTATAATTTTCTGCCACTGCAACACTAGCAATTAGTAAATCAAATTCAGCAATAGTTTATCCTATTCTACGGAGTTCTGCCTTTAATTCACCATACTTTCTCAGAGCAGGATCGGTTAAAGGTAAAACGGGTAAGTTTTGAATAAAGTCTTCTGCATTACCTAAGTTTTCTGAAACTCGATTAGAATTGTATGCACCATAATACAATTCAGCAGCAGTGATGACACAAATGCATACTTCATCCCATCCATCCGGCTGCTAATAATTTATCTCTGACTGACTGGCGACCATTAAGCCAATAAATACACGTATCAGTGTCGAGTAAATAGTTCACAAGCTATAATTGCGATCGCTTACAGTACGACTTGAATATATTTCGTCAACAATTTCTTCTGCGGTGCGTGTGTCTTCCCAGGTTCCAAAGGTTTCTAAAAAAGCTTGTGGTGGATGCGGTTTTGGCTGCTGCTCAGATGAGAAAATGATTTCATTCGCTATCAATTGATTTGCTTCTGGAACTCCTAACTTTTTAGTTTCTTCTTTAGCTATAACCATAATTTGCATCAACGTTATAGCCTGACGCAGAACATCACTTTTACTTGTGCCTATTTTCTCTGCTAGTTCGTCCAATATCTGATTAAGTTCAGGTGACAAATCTAAATTTAAGTGAACCATCTTTTGAGTGTTAGTCATGGTTCCATCCTTGTGTAAAATCTTAAGTATATTATAGTTGATTGAGGCTGTAAGATTGACAGCGATAATTCAATAACTTCATAGGGTTATTCTGAATAATCTAATAATGTTTGTATCTTAGTTCATTTGTTTTCAAGGAATTCATCAACTGTAATTCCTGCCTGTCGAATCAAACTTCTAAGTAACCCAGGTGCTAATTCTCGATAATTGGGAATTGATAAAGTTGGTTTTGATTCACACCAAAGTATCATGTGGCTTCCGGTTTGGTGATCTAATACATAACCAAAATTTTCAAAAATCTTGACAGCTTACTTCCCGGAGATATTTGATAAACGTCCCATTTATACTACAACTTCCCCGATAAAAACTTGCAATTCTTTAGCAATATAAGGTTTGCCATGTTTAGCTTGGACGTGGAGATATCCTATAATGGCATCTTTAATATTCTCAATTGCCTCATCTAGTGTTTTGCCTTGACTCACACAGCCTGGAAGTTCAGGAACCTCAGCAACATAGCCATCATATTCTGAATCAAAGGTAAAAATTACTTGAAATTTCATAATAAATTAATCTTGTATATAGCGCCTAGAATAAATACAGCAGATTGCAACTTGGTGAGGTACAGATAATCGTAGGGGCACAACATGTTGTGCCCCTACCCGTGTACTTCATTCACCCGAAATACGCTGTATAACGTTCAAAAAGGCGGTAAATTAAGTTACTTCATACCCACTGAAACGGAGAGAAGAATGATTCAAGAACTTGATAGGGTTATTCTGACTAGTGATATCCCAGAATATAGTTTAGAAGAGGGTGAGATAGGTACAGTTGTTTTAGTACATCAGGGTGGCAAAAGATATGAGGTTGAATTTGTCACGTTGGATGGCGAGACTGTGGCAATTGCTTCACTCAACAGCGTACAAGTACATCACATCGCTAGAAGAGAGATTGCGCGATCGCGCGTGATAAATTAATGTGAGCAGTGCTGTGGATTCAAACAAATGGATTGAGGATTCTTACTTTGTTATCTATTAACTGATTGTGTTGCATATCTTCTGAGTAAATTATAGAACATTTACCTAGTAAAGCTGTAGCTATAATTAGACTGTCCCAATAAGAGTAGTTATATTGTGCATTAATTTGCAATGCTTGTATAACTTGTGTTGTACTAATAGCTTGAACAGGAAACGTGTTGACGATATCTGATATAATTGCGACCACCTCTATTTTTGATGTAAAATTTTTTCTAGTTAAAACATGAAATAATTCACCCAAAACTTGAGTGCTAATTAAAAGCAATGATGAATTACTTTTAATAATTTCTGCAACTTGCTGGTATTTTTCAGGTGGGTTTTTGGCGTAGAGATAAATCCAGAGATTGGTATCGAGAAAAATATTATTGCTCATATATTTCTTCTCGATTAAATTTATAATCTGAAGGAAGTAGGAAAGAGTAGTTATTGACTTGGGCTAAAAAATGCTCAATCTTTAGAGTTTTTTCTTGACTATGATTTTCTGATTCTGCTTGAGGATAACGCTTTTTGAGTAACTGAATAAAATCAAGTAGTAAGATTTGAGCTTCTTCTGGTAAAGTATCAATATCTCTATATACTTCTTCAAATTTTATCAGCATAATTAACTTCTAAATTGAGAAAAATTTTCGGTATGACCCTATTATAAACTACTTTTAAACCTGAGTGAGGTGACGCGATCGCACCTGATAAATTAATGTAAACACTGCGATGTATGCTTCCTAAATTTATCCTCTTGAGTGCCTAACGATTGAAGTTGCGGCGAAAGGCATACAGCCAAAGAATACTTTAAAGTTTAAAATATATTTAGTTTATGCGAGACGCTAGAGAAAATGAGCATTGAAGAAATTATTATAGACAAGGTAAGAATATTACCTCCTGATAAGCAAGAACAAGTGCTAGATTTTGTAGAATTTTTACTTGCGAAAATACAAAACCAAGAGTTATCTTCTCAAGATAAAAATTCAGGGGTTTCAGCTTTGACTCTGGCTCAAGAATACATTGGTTGTGTGGAAGCAGCAAGTGACTTATCAACTAATAAAGATTATATGGATGGTCACGGTTCTTGATGAAGCGATATACATTGCTAGATATAGAACCATTGGTTCCAATAATTAATCGCCGTGACTAGTTTTCCCGTTAGATAACAGCACAGTGAGCTAATAGCAGCCTTTATTAACTTGTAAAGTCGTTATTCTGCTTTAACAAATAGTTACCTTGGGGTCGGGAACTCTAAGCCTGCATCTTTTCCTTTAAATCCGCCCTAAACTCTGCATGGGAAGGAGTAGATTCGGTAATCTTAAATTTCCTTTGGTTAGACAATTAAGATTATGGCCAGCAGTAGCGCGGTATTAGTGTTTGCACACCATTGGATGTGCTTGGCTTTATGCTCCAAGGAGTTTCCCAAGGCTTATGTGATATATCTTAGCAACTATCAGCAAAATTTTCAAGATCAATAAAATAATAGGCTAAGGAACGTGGATGTAAGTATCTTGAATCTCTCATTAATCAGAGTTATGACATAACTATCACATTTTTATGTAAGGAAAATATAAATATTACTGTGTATAAGGACATCTGTACTATTTTTTCTGAGCCACGTCTAGCAACCTACCTCAAAGCTGCAAATCATGATGAGCAACAGGCTTTAGAACTATATAAACTAAATCTGAGGCTATCAGAATCAATTTACCCAACACTTTGCATACTTGAAATAACTTTAAGGAATCGAATTAGTGGTGTACTTGTCAAGCACTATGGAGATACTTGGTTCGATGGGTATAAAGGAGAGTGGTTTGATGGACAATTTCTACCTTTGACGTCAGGAAAAAAGAACTATGAGTGGGACGAAATACAAAAAACAAAATATAAGCTTTTAAAGACTCAAAGGCTAATCACAAAAGATACATTAACCGCCAATCTAACTTTTGGTTTTTGGACAGGAATGATAAATCGCTCTTATGAAAGAAGAATTTGGCAAAATTATATTAGTCAAATTTTCGCAGACGCTCCTAAAAAGTATAATCTTATACGTAATATTTCCTCAATTAGAAAGGATTTGCATGGAATACGCGAGCTACGTAACCGTGTTTTTCATCATGAACCCATTTTTTGTACTAAAAAAATGTCTTTTGATGATCTGGTTGTAAATTATGATCATGCTAAAAAGTTAACAGGTTGGCTAAGTCAGGATGCCTTAATTTTTCTTAAGAAACATGATAAATTGAGTAGCTTATTATTGTCCATACCACCTAGTATGAAATAATTTTTTTAACAACTCCCACCTAAGATAAACTCAGGCAGGAGTGGTACATTTAGCCTTAATGCACTAATGCCAATCGCACTTTTCGTCAAGCCTCCACAGTGAATCCATTAAACGCCATGTTTTCCATAAAAATATCGCGTTTCATCCTGGCTTGTGAATCAAGTTTTGAACTCGTAAACTAGCCTTTGCGACTTGAAAAGCAACTTTTGCGACTTGAAAAGCAGCTTTTGTGACTTGAAAAGCAGCTTTTGCGACTTAAAAACTAGCTTTTGTGACTTGAAAAGTAGCTTTTGCAACTTGAAAAGCAGCTTTTGCGACTTGAAAAGCAGCTTTTGTGACTTGAAAAGCAGCTTTTGCGACTTGAAAACCTGTTAATGTTAAAAAATTTCGGCAAATATAACCATATTTATTTTATAAACTAACGCGGTGTGCAACTTTATCTCAAACCTAACCCCCAGCCCCTTCCCTACGTTCGCGCAGCGTCTCGAAGAGAGGGAAGGGGAGTAAGATTCAAAGCCTCTCTCCGCTTCGGGGAGAGGTTTGGAGAGGGGTTTTAAAAATAAGTCGCACATCGCGTTAAACTAATCTCAATGCCTTAGAAGTTGTCATAAAAAAACGCAAATATACGCATTAAACGCAATTTTTCAGCATTCCCATACGTATATTTGCGATAAAATAAAAGACGATCGCAGCTTTAATGCACTAACGCGATCGCACGTTTCGTCAACGCTTCAGCAGTCAATCCATTAAACGCCATCAACTCGCCAGCACTAGCTGTAGTCTCCCCACGCTTCCAAGCGAAGGTGTCGCGCTTGGCTGTACTCCGCAACAGAATTGGTTCTAGCATTCCCGCAGCACCACCTGTCACAGCAATTAGCGCATCGCCATCAAATAATTCGGCAAATTTCGCATCATCTAAGAAATCGCTATAGGGTTCTGAACAGGTATCCCATGCAGTATCATGAGGACGATACAATTGCCGAGGATTGATGATAGAAACTATCTTGGCACCAATACCTTCAGTTTCCAAAAAAGCAGCCGCTTCAAATACTGGCATTAATGTCATATCGCCAATTACGGCAAATACAACTTGTTTATCACCAGCAATTTCATGTAATAGCACTGCACCATCGCGCAACCCTTGACGAGTTTGTTCTAAAGTGGTGCGAATTGGTAACGGTGTTTTACTTGCAGTAATTACAATTCCCTTATTCTTAGTTTTCAGTCCCCAGTCATAACAAGCTTGGATACTATTAGCATCAGGGGGAAATAATGGGAAAACATTTCCATTTCGCATCAGCGAAGCAAAGTAAGCTTCAATTTCTGGACGTTGGTGAGTCCAACCGTTGCGCCCTTGCTCTAATGCGCCAGCTGTGAATAAAGTAATAGTCGAGGGAGTTTGACGGCGCAATTCTGCCATTGATTGGGTTACAGTTTGCCAAATTGGTAATCCATTGATGGCAAAAGATTCGTAAGAACACCACAAAGTTCTCGCACCCATTAATGCCAAACCCGCAGCTAAACCGGCACAAGCATCTTCACTCAATGGTTCATAAACTTGTCCATTTGGCGCTTGGTTATATAAGTCGTCGGTTGTGGGATGGATAATCTTTAATGCTTGGTTGATGTTGGCAATTCCTGATGCTTCATTACCATCAGCGTTGGTGACAAGAAAATTTCGATCTTTATTTCCAACTATTCCTACCAATCGTCCCATCGCGGTTGTGGAAACTTTTGCTTCACCTCCAACTGCATATTCTTCTAAAGGTAATTCGCCTAATTCTGGTAATGGGAATTCAAATTCTGTCACCACAGTTTTTGCTGCTGGGCCACCACCGGCGCGTTCTGCATTTGTTCTGACTAATTGCCAAGCTTGGGCAGACAAAGCACGGGTTTGCAATGCACTAATAATATGCGGCGCATCCAGCGTATCTTTAGGATAGAGGTTGTGAGATTTTGCCCCCCGCGCGTGGACTCCTGCACCTTTGAGTTGTTTAATAATGAAGACGGTAAGTTTACCACCCAATGCCGATCGCGCGGCTTTATCTACACCCGAAAGTACTGCTTGAGTAAATTCTAGGCGCTTCTCAAAGGAAAAAGCAGTACTATCAACGTAATCCCCCGGCTGATTTTGATCGTCGAAATCCTTGGCATCCACTAACACAACTTCATCAAAACCGTTACCTTGCCAATATGCTTGCATCTCTGGGTTAGTTTTTAAGGAAACCATGCTGTGATGTTCTTGGCTGTAACCGTTCCACACCAATATCGGTAAAAAGTTGGTGACAGCAGGATAAGCAGTATGGAAGTGGGCGATCGCACTTACAATATAAGGCTCACCCAATCCACCATCCCCAACTGTAAAGGGGAATAACTTATCTTTGTGTAACAGTGCAGCCGCCATTGCAAAGTGTTGCCCTTGTCCCAAAGGCCCCGCAGGTGCAAGAATACCGGGAATGAAACCAGAAAGGTGTCCTAAAAGTCCGTGTTTTTCTCGGAAGCGATCGCGCAATTGTTGGACTGTAAAAATTCCCATATCCTCTAGGGAACGATCCAAGAACATGGCACAATAAAATCCAGGGGCGTGGTGTCCGACTTCAGTGAGAATGTTTTTGTATCCCAGCATGACAAGAGATGCGTAAGCTTCTGCTTGGCTGGCGAATCCGCCAGGATGCCCAGAAGCCTTACTAGCGGTAACTTGCAAAGTCAGGTAGCGCAGGGAATCGGCAGCCAGTAAAGTTTGATAAACAGCTGCTTTGTCTGTAGAAGATGCGATCGCTATTTTGCCCGACTCAATAGCAGGTGTTGCACCATAAGTTTCAAAATCTGGTAAGGCTTCACCAAAATATTGAATTCCTTCAGAAAAACTGGGAAGTGCTGAAGATGCCTTTGGGGAGATTGCAGTCATGCTGAGTACCTTTTGACGATGAGGTGAAACTGTAGATGCTCGTTGAATTTAACCAAAATTTTACATCTTCGAGGTTGTAACAGTTTATTGCTTTTTTGCAACGTTAGAATAAGTACTTTAAATGGTCACTCAACCAAAATTTCAGTTAGTTGAAGTAGCAAAAAAATATTAAGTAGGAAAAAAAATTTATGAAATTCCCAAATGGGCCGCAAACTCCAGCAGTTGTACAGATGCTGCGCTGGATTGTTAATCCCATGTCATTTATGGAGGCTTGTGCCAAAAGCTATGGCGAGATTTTTACTCTCAGATTAGACAAAAATCTTCCTCCTTTGGTAATTGTCAGCAATCCCCTAGCACAACAGCAAATTTTGACAACTGATACCAAGGAATTGGAAGCGGCTGGCGATCTGAATCAAGTATTTGAACCTTTGCTGGGAAAGCATTCTGTGATTAGCATTAGCGGCGCAGAACACCAGCGTCACCGCCAGTTGTTAATGCCTCCCTTTCACGGCGAAAGAATGCGGAACTATAGCCAGGTGATTACCGATGTCACCAAGCAAGTTATCAGCCAATACCAGATAGGCAAACCCTTTAATATTCGGTCTGCTGCTCAAGCTATTACCCTGCGGGTGATTATGCAAGCTGTATTTGGTCTACATGAAGGGCCTCGCGCCGAAAAACTACAGAATTTTTTGAGCGATCTTTTAGAAAAGGCCAGTTCTCGGTTAAGTGTGGCTTTGCTTTATTTTCCAGCTTTGCAAAGAGATTTTGGCCCGATTAACTTCTGGGGAAACCAGATGCGCCTTCAGCAAGAAGCTGACCAACTCATCTATGAGGAAATTCGGGAACGTCGAGAACAACCAGATTCATCACGCACGGATATTCTTAGCTTACTCATGGCTGCTAGAGATGAAGCAGGTCAACCTATGACTGATGAAGAGTTGCGCGATGAATTGATGACTCTGTTAGTCGCTGGTCACGAAACTACAGCGACAGCCTTAGCATGGGCATTCTACTGGATTCACAAAATACCATCAGTGCGGCAAAAGCTACTGCAAGAATTAAATAGCTTGGGCGATAATCCAGACCCCAGCACTGTTTTTAAATTACCTTATCTCAACGCTGTTTGTTCCGAGACATTGCGGATTTACCCAGTAGGTATGCTAACTTTTCCCAGAAGAGTAAGAACACCGATATCGCTGGGCGGTTATGAACTAGAACCCGGTACAGTCCTACTTGGTTCTATTTATCTGACCCATCAACGGGAAGATATTTATCCAGAACCTAAGCAGTTTAAGCCAGAACGCTTTTTAGAACGGCAATTTTCTGCCTATGAATATTTGCCCTTTGGCGGTGGTGCAAGACGTTGTATTGGTCTAGCTTTTGCCCAGTTGGAAATGAAACTAGCACTTGCTCAAATTCTTTCTAGTAAGGAATTAGAACTAGTTAATAAAGGTGAAGTGCTACCCAAGCGCCGTGGTTTGGTGACAGGCCCAGATCGTCCCATTGAGATGGTTGTTACGAGTCAACGTCAGGTGAAGTCTTCCATTCTACAGACAACCACTGTTTGATACTGGGCGGTTTGATGGTTGCGTTCAGCAAACTTACAACATTCATCTATATATTTAGATAGATTTTCGATGCTTCTAAAAAATCCCCCATAGTCCTATTTTAAGGAGGTTTATGGGGGATTTTAATATACTACAAGTGTGAAAAAATGGATTTCAAGGCCGATTACATACATCAATACAATAAATTTTAATATCACCAAAAGACGTAATTTAAGTAGGTGTATTCCAATATACTTAGCACACCAGCGTTGCTGCAAACTCTGCAATTAATTGCTAAACCCACAAAAACTCTAGAAAATTATGCTGCCAAGTATGGTGAAATTTTCACAGTGCAGGTAATGGGTTTAAAATCGCCACCAATAGTATTTTTTAGCCATCCCCAAGCAATTAGCGATTGTTTTGTCATCCCTGCACAAAAGTTAAATTTTAAAAAAGCAACCCATGTATTTAAACCTTTGTTTGGAGAGAATTCTATTGTATTTCAAGAAGCGCGATCGCACCAACAACAACGGCAGCTATTACTCCCAATATTTCATGGCGATAATTTAAAGTCTTATGGACAAACAATTTGCCAAATTACTGAAGATCTTACACAAACTTGGACATCAGCTACAGATATTTATATACACAAATCAATGTCAAATATCACTTTATAAATTATCTTACAAGTGGTATTTGGGATTACTCATGGTGTGCGTTACCAACAATTAAAAGAACAATTGAGTTCTTTATTACTGGAGTTTAGACTAAGCAGCAAGAAATGGCTCAGCAGTGCTGAGTTTAGAAAAGACAAACTTCAAATGATGAAAATATTTGAGATTAAGCA
>NZ_JBALDD010000039.1:0-72004 GCF_036917555.1 Nostoc sp.
TGATTTTTTTGTACAAGCACTACTGGCTGACTCTAATAATAATTATCTGTCTCGCCCATCACTGCTTCCTAAATATTAGACCTGAATCCTTACCTAATTAAAAGCGATCGCTCCACCGCAACATATTACTGTTCTTCACCTTTTTCCTGAAGGAGCGATCGCCAATCTTCAATCGCCTTCTCCGTCCACAGCCAATTTTTAGCTAATTTATCTACCTGAAAATTTTCTGGATCGGACTTGAGAACTGTTTGCCGCAACTTCATCGCTTCATTCAGATACTGTGTTTGCTTACCATTAGATTCGCTAAGTGCAGATTTATACAATCCAAGAGCTAAACCAGCATAAGAAGTTAAAGCATCTTGAGGAACTGCTGTATTTCGAGATGTTGAACTTGTGTTCTGTTCTTTGAGAGCTAAATTCAAAGCCTTGAACCAAGAATCATTGGCTCGATTCAGATTGCCTTCTGTGTAGTAGGCAAATCCCAAAGCGTTATTATACAAAAGCGATTCGGGTTTAGCTTTGGCAGCAGTTTCCCAATAACGACGGGCATCATCGATACTATAGTTATTGTCTCCAGTTTGGATAGACTGCCACGCCAATCTTCCCTTGTAAAAATTCACAGATGGATCGTCAGCTTGTTTACTGGGAATTAATTTTAAGGAAGTTTCAGCCGCAGCTAGTGCGCCCCGATTGAGTAGTTCTTCTACAGCCAATAAGCCACCTTGCAAGTCACCCTGGCTCAACTTTTCCGTAGCAGTAGCGGTGACAATTCCAGTTGCTGCTATTTCTAAATCGATATTCGGCTGCTTTTGAATTAATCGAGAATCAGGTAGAGACTGACTAGAAATTTCTGGTATTTTAGGCAGTGCTTGGGGTCGATTTTGCCACCACCAATTTAAACCGATCGCAGCTGCTAACGCACTGATCCCCACAACGCCCACAATTGGCCACAGCTGACGGCGACGGGTACGATTTCTTGGTGGGGGTGGTTGCGATGCCTGCGGCAGGCTATGCCTACGCGAAAAATTAGAATTTTGCCAATTTTCTTCAAGGTTCCCAGGAGTTGCAGGTGGCGGTGGTGGAACTTCTCCCCACAAATCTGCTGACTCTTCTGAGGAAGTTATTTCCTCTGAAATCTGGCTTTGGTGAAGACTATTTTCACGAATTTGTTGATCCGGTTCAGTTGCAGCTTTTTGGTTATCTAGCTGACGAAACAAATCCGAAACTATCGCAGAATCTTCTTCATAGCTGGGGTCATCATACTCAATTTCATCAACCAAATCGCCCCAAGTATCTTCACCCAGCCAGTCCAACCCAGAAGAGTCCCGCGTCAAACCAGAAGGAATCATGTCCTCCATTCCTAAAGGTATCTCGCTATCATCGACCATAGCAGAGTACATCGTGGAAGTTGCCCCTAAAGGCGAACTATACTGATTCAGCGACTCCGCACTTGCAGATACCTCAGTTTCCTGACTTAAAAAACCGTCAAATTCTGGCTGGAGATATAAAATCGGTAATGCCCAGTACATCTGGTGAGAACCATAAGCAGAAATTAATCCTTGGCGCACCCGACTTACACACAAATCTACTGGATATCCCTGACTTAAGTTGCGGTAAAACAATTGTGTGAGCGTCAACGCCACTTCATCAGGAATCCGTTCTGACATCGCCAAAACGCTTCTAATTCCGCGCTTCACCAGACTTTCCGCTAAGTTTCGTTCACCAGTATCTCCAGAGGGATTGGACGCTGCTATGTACGCGCCCAAGCAGGAATTAAACACTGCCATTTGGATATTATTGTTGACGAGCAAACCTGCCAAATCGTCCCCAGTCAAGATTTCCGTTAAGCCAGTTCTGCGACTAACAAGATAAATTTCTCCGCCATTTGCCCCTAAATTACTATGACCAGAGTAGTGGAGAACGTGGTATCTGCCTTGTTCTAGGGCTTGCGTCAGTTCTTCTCGTCCTGGTTGGTCTAGTACAGTGAGTTCAATTTCGGGGAACCGATTGCGACCTTCACCAGGTCGTGATGTTTGACGGTGAAGTTCCGCTTGCAGTTTAATCGCTTCCTGTTTCTGTAAGTCAAGACGGACTTGATCTGAGGGAGAAGCAATTACCATCAAGACTCTGACACCACCTTGTTCTAGGGGTGTGGGCATATTTTGCGTAGGCGTAGCCCCCCGCAGGGATCGCAAAGGAGAAGCCCCCGAAATTCCACTTTGGAAGCGAGAAAAAGCCACATAAGGCCCAGTAGCCAGAGGGCGATCACCTGCGTGCATCACTTCCCAAGGCAAACGAGCTAATCTAGTGTCTTTTAACCCCAAGCGTAACCGTAGTACTTGTTGATGGTTCTGGGCAATACCTTGAGCGGTAATCCAACTATCTCTGAGAGTGCCTTGAAATAGGGCGTTATAAAATTGTTGACCCAACGCCACCAAATTCACAGAGTTTCTGGCGATATCGCTTTCATGCCCGCCAGAGGTAAATGGATCTCCTTGTAACACCGAATTCAACGGGTCATTCATCAAATGCCCAGCAGCCATCAACCAATCAGCTATAGGCCAAGTCACCAATTCTTCTGCCAATGGTACCCCAGGTGCGACTTGTTCCGTCCGCACCAAGTAGTCATTTTGCCCTACTGGGGTTACGGAAATATGGAATTCCTGGGTCACAACTTCTCCTGTCCGCCTCCTAAATCTGGTTTGAAACGCGAAAGTTTCAAGTCGATTTTTCGCTTCCTCTGATAATTTAGATGCATCGCGCCCCTAAATGTTTCTGATTCGGTGTCGTTTTGGTTTTTCTGCCTCTACAACTTTATCCGGATCGGATTACTTGGGTCTAGAACACTTAATTGGTAGATGCACCTTGATCTTCAACTCCCCTAGTTGGCTAACACCCACTGGGGGTTTTTTTATTTTTGGCAAACAACAGCAACTTCTGACGCAGATATTCTCTACCAGAAAATAGTGCTTAATCCTAGAATACTTGATTAATAGATGGATGTCCCTCGATCTTTAACTCTCCTAATTGAGTTCACATCCACTTTTGTTTTTTTGACACACGACAACAATCAATTTTTTAATAAATTTATCCGGAGCATGTGGTTAAACCTAGAACATTTAAGTGGTAGATGCACCCTGATAACTAGCTCCCCTGGTTGGCTAACGTCCACTGGGGGTTTTTTTTATGAAAATTGAGTGCTATTGATTAACCCTGACACACCCATTTTGTCAAGCAGCGCACCGAGCATTTAATTGGTAGGTCTGTCCTGATAACTAACCCCTCTGAGGTTTTTCTTCCCTCGACAAACAGTAACAACTTCAACCTCTGCTAATTTATCCGGTAGCGACCCATTTATTTTAGAAAACATTATTGGTAGATGCACCCTGATAACTCACTCCCCTGGTTGGTTAACACCCACTGGGGTTTTTTCTAGTTGCGTCACCGATAACGAATGCGTCTGGTATAAAAATGTTGGCGAGTCTTTTACTCTCAGAGACGCTACGCATAGCTTGCTTCTCCATAGGGGTACGAGCTTCACAGCCCATCCTAAACATTGCCTCTGATTTAGTTCATTTTTCCCGGAAGATACTAGTTGCCCCTAGAAAAGATTATTGGTAGATGCACCCTGATAACTCACTCTCCTAGTAGGTTAACACTCACTGGGGGTTTTTTTATTTAAGAAAAATAACTGACCCTGATAACTCACTCCCCTGATAGGTTAACACCCACTGGGAGTTTTTTCTACTAGTTGCTTTACCAATAGCGATCGCAAATGCGTCTCGTAGAGAAATATCAGCGAGTCTTTTCCTCTCAGAGATGCTACGCGTAGCTTGCTTCTCCATAGAGGTACGAGCGTCACAGCCCGTTGTAGACATCGCCATCAACTCTAATTTAGTTCATTTTTCCCGGAAGATACTGGCTGCCCCTAGAAAAGATTATTGGTAGATGCACCCTGATAACTCACTCTCCTAGTAGGTTAACACCGACTGGGGGTTTTTTTATTTAAAAAATAATTGACCTTTGTACAAATTTATCCGGAGTATAGTCTTCAACCTGAGAACATTTAATTGGTAGATGCACCCTGATAACTAACTCCCCTAGTAGGTTAACACCGACTGGGGGTTTTTTTTCCGTAGACGCGTAGCGGTGAGCCACATAACTGGAGTACATCACTATCACTGTTGCTACTGCTGGTAGACCTTGAGTATCCTCCTGTTGCCAGGATAGAGCATAAATTATTCACTCAATCCCTGAATCGCTTTCTTTTTATTGTGAGCTAGAGATGCCACTCCAAAATGATTGCTATGATATTTAATCACATTCTTAATTTTTTTTATATATTTTAACGAGTTCCCTTTTAACTGTCACTATTTGTCTGCCTGTCTGCCTCAGCAAATCTTACCTTCTTACTCAGCACAGACTAACAGACTAAATATCACGCTACCGTTAACAGCACTCTTGAAGCAATTGAAAACTGCTAGAAGTTCCAATTTTTTAGCTAGCTGGGATTAGACGGTATTTGTGTAGTAAACAGGCGGTCTAAAATTTCTGATTTCTGTTCTGAACTGAAGTTGTCATAAAAATTTTCAACCTTCTCAACTATTCCGAAATTTCTCAAAGCCTCTAAATTAGAATCTGATTTTTCAGTTAGAGATTTTTGTCTATTCTGGGAATAAGTAAGCATATCTACTGTATGATTATTCCTGCGATGCACAAGCTGCATCAATAAATCCATTGCAACAGTTGGCAGAACACGGTAGGTATAATTCACAAAAAAATCAAAAGTCATATTTCCTAGACGGATGCGATCGCCATCTTTGAGCTTGATCGGCCTAACAGCGCGATTACCATTTACAAACGAGCCATTGGTACTGTTGAAATCACTTAAGTAAAAGCCTTGCTCGTCAATATACTGAATAGCAGCGTGGCGACGAGACAGATGATTGTCAGCAATGCAAATACCACTGGTGCGATTACGACCTATCGTCCAGATTTGTTGTGGCTGTCGTAAACTCTGAGTCTGATTGTCACCCAAGTTAGTCATCAAATAAACAGCAGTATTATCCACTACACCATGTACGTAACCCGCCTTGACTCTCCTCAACGACGGTTGAGATAGGTTTTCTAGCTGAAGAATCTCATCTAGAAGGCTGCTGTGGTGTTCATACAACTTGAGGAATACTTGATATAAAGTTAATCGGCGTTCTATTTCTGTTTGTGCAAAGTCAGTCATTATACGTAAACCTTATACTACCTGATTTCGGTTGTGATATACTTCTCAAGCCTACAATCAGGGATAATTGATTTTTTGCTTTTTGCTGCAATCTGAAAAATTTAGTGGTTTAGGATCATTCTATTTTAAAAATTTTAGGTACGAGATTCACTGTTGTTTATAGCCATAAAAAGCATGTAAGTATCTTTATAAAATTATTATGATGCTTTATTGTTTATTGTAAATAATCATTTGTTATTTGTAACAGATAAAAATCATAAATATTTCATGAAGAATTGACAAACATCTACGTATTTTTGCCAGACAGTTGGATATTTCTTAATATTCGTGATAGTGATGGGTATCAATCAACCTAAACATCATATCTATTTGGTCAATTCTGAATGAATCTAAGTTTTTATCAAGAAGAATCAGGGCTAATTTTCCCAGATGTGAGAAAAGTTTAGCCTTGTGATTCTTATAAAATAAGTATTTTAAAATTGTTAATAAAAATGGAGAGCTTAAAAGCAGGGAGATGAGGCTATTCTGCTAATCTAAAATAATTGATTTCAATAAAAAGGGTTTATCCATCAGGATAATCTAGAATCTAATATAGGAGAATATTCGGATAGAACTACAGCGACAATAGAGGCTATTCCCGATGAATTGGGAAACCCCATCCGTCTATAGGTTGGGGTAGTTCACGCTTTAAAATCACAACAAGCCTCGTTTGCCATTGGGACGCACGGTCATCCAATTTGTTTTTGCTAGTGCTAGCTGCTCATCAGAAATTTTGGCACTGGTGAGATTAGCACCACATAGATTAGCTCCTCGGAGGTTAGCATTGCTGAGATAAGCATTGCTAAGGTCTGCGCCTCGCAGGTCTGCTCCTTCTAAATCAGCATGGTTAAAGTATGCTTTGCTCAAATTAGCATCTTTAAGATTTGCTCGAGTGAGACTGGCTCTGCCAAAGTCACTATTGTGAAGATTAGCTCCCTGGAGATTGGTTTTTTGCAATTGAGCAGAATGGAAATTTGTTTGAGATAAATCAGCACCTTGCAGATTCAGCAAATTTAAATCGTGTAAGGCAAAATCTCGTCTTCCCTTCAGATAAGCTGTTAATAAACCTTGGGTATCTAACTTCCGCCCAACTTTAGAATTTTGAACTTGTGAACCATTGCTGTTGCTAGTGAAAGTTGTTGATTTGGCCATCCCAGAACCCTGGTATAATCCCGCGGCTTCCGCTGCCTTGGCTCGTCTAGCACGAATCGCTGCCGCTACCTGTGCCACTCCAGTGCTGGTAGCAGCAGGGTTGTTACATAAAACAGCAGAATTTTCCAGGTGGTTATGTGTTCGCTCTTTAGATCCATTATCAGATTTAATCAGCAAACCCTTTGCTAAACTATCTAAGTATGGTTCTATTTCCAATGCTCTGAGAACTTCTGCCGCTGACTGATAGCGATTACGTACAGACACCTCTAACATTTTTCGCAACACATTCCCCAAGTGATCGCTCACTTGCACAAGTTGCTCCCACATCATCTCGCCAGTATTGGGATTGTAATCTAAATCTTTAGGAGTTTTGCTAGTCAGTAAATAAATGCATGTTACCCCTAATGCATAAATATCACTGGCGTAGACTGGACGCATAGCCATTTGCTCTGGAGGGGCAAAACCAGGAGTACCAATAGCATACGCAGTTAATGCTGTCTGTCCTGATGGGCCTGTCGCACTTTGGCTAATTTGGTTTTTGACGGCCCCAAAGTCGATGAGTACCATTCTGGCATCTTGGGTGCGGCGAATTAAGTTGGCTGGCTTGATATCACGGTGAATCACCTTTTGCTCGTGGATGTATTGCAACAGTGGCAAAATCTCGCTCAAAAATTGCTTAACTCCAGTTTCACTCAAGATGCCATTAAGTTTGACCTCTTCTTGCAAGGTATCGCCACTGATATATTCTTGAACTAAGTAGAATTGCTCATGATCTTCAAAATAGTCTAACAATCTAGGTATTTGGGGATGATTGCCAATCTTACCTAGAGTTTTGGCTTCTCGTTCAAAGAGTTCTCTGGCCATCTGTAAAACGTGTGGAGCGCTTCCTGATGGGCGTAATTGTTTGATTACGCAACTCGGTTCTCCTGGTAAGCCTTGATCGTTGGCTAGGAAGGTCGCTCCAAAGCCACCCTGACCTAATGGTTTGATCACCTGATAGCGATCGCGCAACAGTAGTTGCGAGCCACAAGACTGACACCTTTGGCTATATACCAAATTTTCTGGATTGGAACAGGTAGGATTTAAGCAGTAGCTCATGCACTCTCAACTCGCTGCACGAATAATTACGGGGAGTGTTATACTCCCTTTCAATTATTTAGACATTAATCAACTCTTGCCAGGTAATTTTTGCTGGAAATCCTTTGAAGAGTTCCTAAAGTTTAACTGAGATTACCTAAAGCGATCGCTAAACAAGATTATTTATTATACTTACATTGGCAAATACTGTTTATGCTACTTTCTACCAATTACGTAATTCTTAATGACCCTCTCTCAAGGCTTGTGGCGTGCATCGCGCTGTTATCACATTTAGAAAATCAGCTTTAATCTGGTTTTTTGCATGAAAGAATTAGTATTAAAAGGTATTGGAGGGCAGTGCCCAACGCCAGTTACTATATTTGGGGAAACCCCAGACGCTCGCGGACTCGCTCTAAGCGTTGGCGCAGCCTCTCTAAGAGTTGCCATGCCGTTGGCGTGTACCCTTACAGGGAAGCAAGATACGCGTAGCGTGTCGCAGACCCTCTTGAACGCGAGTGCTTTTCCCTTTGGGAGAAAAGAAGGCTTTACACTGCGCTATCGCTTTTAGCGTCTCCCCTTCTCCCAAAGGGAGAGGCTAACGCCAAGGGAGAAGACCGCACTGGCTACCCTACAGAAAGTTGCTGTAGGATTTTGGATGCCCAAATTTGGAGGCAATCTAGAATCATCTCCATTAGTCGTTAAGAGATTATTAGCTAGCTTTCATGTTCACACTAATCAGCTGTTCGATAAGTGCAAAAACATCACTACGGCTGAGTTTCTCTTTACCATTAGCAAGGGCGTCAAGAGTGCCGTTTGCCAAGGTGAACGGGATTTGACAAAAATCTAAAGCTGGCCCCGTAGGAAGGTCTTTGATATAAGCTTCTGCCAGGGCTAGATTGCGCCGGGCATACTCTTGCATATTTTCTGCACTCCAACCTTCTGGGAAGAATTCTACCCCACGCCCCAAATCTTCAGTATGGTTACGCAAGATATTGACTGCTTGTAAACCCCGACCAAAACCAATCGCCTGGGTACGGTTCGTTTGTGTTCCATCATACCAAGTCCACAAGTCAGAAAGTAACAGTCCCACTGCACCTGCAACTCCAAAGGTATAACGATCTAAATCAGATTCTGTATAAATTTTCCAGTTTTTTTCTGCCCAATAAGCCATCCGGTCTGCCATTGCAGCAGTGGCATCCCAAATTCGAGGTGCAATGGTGTCTGGTGCTAGCAGTGACCATTCTCTAACCCTCAAAGTGACTTCTTCTAATGAATTCTCATACCCACTAAATCCTGCAAAGAAAGCATCTACCGCAAAGCCATCAACTCCTGCCTGTAATGTCAGGCTAATGGTTCTTAACAGCTTTGCTTTAGTAGCGTTATCTAGTTCGGGATGATCTTCAATTTCATCAATGGCACGCATACACAAATATGCTGATGCTACTGCTTCTTGCAATCCTGGCGGTAAAAGACTAATTGGGATATAAAAAGTTCGGCTAGTTTCTTTGAGGATTTGCAATGCATCTCTACGTAAATTCATGTTTTCACTCCCCACTTGATTTTTGCACCACATGAAGTTTGCAGTTTTTTGATGATACTGGATATAGTTTTGACTAAACCTTAAAAACTATAGACTATAAGATACGCTAGTATTTCATCTAAAAATTGATAGTTTTTTGGTGTTGCAATTAACAAAACTCTCAAATTTATCAAAGTCTAGTCTAGTATAGAGGTTTTTGGGTGCAAAAGTGTTTTAAGTGTCGTTTTATATAGCTTTCATAAACTTTTAGTATACATATAAAGAATTATGGTAATATTTGGTTGGATATGACGAAATTTTTCCATAAGCAAACATCCATTTTAGCGATTTGAAAGTGCTTTAAGTCTGCGTTAATCTGACTAACAAAGTGTAATTATTGTATATATAAAGACAATTGAGGAAAAGCTGACAACGGATAACAGCATTTGTACATATCTTTGGATGGGTACAGTGGTTTACCGAAGAGTTAAGGTCAGTTAAATTGGACGACATATAAGGCTGCAATGCCTGAGTTGGACTATACCTAATCTATTGGAGTTAGAACCGCCTTGCTGTTCAAAGTGACATAAATTGACCAAAACTCAAAACAAAAAGTTCCCGTATATTTACGAGATTGACAATAAAAAAATTGGCTGTTTGCCTACTCAACACAATATTTGTGAATATTTGACTCTCATATCATGTCCGCTTGATTGCTTATAAAACCTGAACAACCCCAAAGAGCTTAAGCTACACTTCGTCTCCCCTCTTTGCTTGTTTACGGTGCATACATAAGTCCTAAAAACCTAAGCTTGATGAGGTTTTCCTCGTTCCCATACTCTGCATGAGAATGAGAGGACAATAGTAAATCAAGCTTTTTTCAACTTGTGTACACGCTAGCCCCGCTTGCAGAGAGAGGATTAAGGGGAACTATCAAGAAATTAGTAAGTAAGTTTTTAGATTGACCCCCCTCCCAATCTGCTATTACCAAGGGGAGGTACCGCAGGCAGTGGGGTTCTTTCGTGTATTCATCAAGAATCGGTATTATAGTCCAGATTATGTTTAAAAACAAACCGAACAGTTTGTAAAAAGTCAAAAAAATATTGAAGTATTCCTAATTATTAAATTTTCTGAATCCCTTGTTGATACTGTAAATATTTTTTCTGTAATTCCTCTGGAATGGGAATAAGACAATTATTTTGCAGACTGACAAAACCACCCTTCTGACTAGCCACTGCTGCTAACTCATTGTTAGATAAAATTTCAGCTTGCACAGTCCACTTTAAGCGTCCTAAACTACTTAGCCATAAACGTCCAATCACCCGATCAATAATCTTTATCGGACGTTTATATTCAATTTCAGTTCCGGCTAGAATTGGTGTATATCCTTGCTCAATTTGTTGATTGAGTTGCCAATGTTCATCTAAAAACTTTAGACGTAAATCCTCTAGCCATCTGATATACACGATATTACTCACAATTCCCATAAAATCAATGTCGTATGTTTTTACAGGAATTGCTAATACTACTTCTAATGGTCTGTGTAAGTTGTTATTTACTAGCATTATTTATCTTGATATTTTTTAATACTGCTCGGTCTGTTCAATTAAAGAGAAGTTTCTAAGTATTGATTCAGGTAATTAATTACCCTATGGATATGAATTGAATCTCCATAAAGCTTGCTCATCATTATGCCTCCTTCCAGCGTTGCAATTATGATGGTAGCGATTTCATCAGCACTCACTTCCGGGCGAATTTCACCCTTTTCAATTCCTTTTTCAATAATTCGACAAATTAGATGCAGCCAAGAGTTCATCGCTTGTTGAGCACGTTCTCGCAACGCCGGATGAGCATCATCACTTTCCACAGCAGTATTCAGCAGTGGACACCCTCCCTTAATCGGTGGATTTTCTGCGAAGCTACTAAACACCCCAATGATTGCTTGCAAACGTTCTACTGCGTGATGTTTGGTTCGTAATGCAAATCTAGTATGCTGCTTAATGCGAGCGATCGCAAAATCAAAAGCCTGTAGTGCAAGATCATCTTTGCTTTGGAAGTGATTGTAAATTCCTCCTTTCTGCAATCCAGTTACACGCATAATGTCTGACATCGATGAACCTGCATACCCCTGTTGATTAAACAGTTCGGCTGCTTGCTGAAGAATTCTGGTTTTTGTTTCTTCACCTTTGGACATTACAGCGATTTTGATAGTAGGGAGTTTATTGAATTGAAAATTGCTGTAAATAAAATATTACCGACCGAATGGTTTGATTTAAAATAGCATGATAGTTGCTTGCAAGTCAAGCTTTTTTCAACACTGAGTAAAGAACTAGGCTTTGGCTATAGCCAAAGTTTGCCAATGCAGACTTCACCTAGTTATAGACGCCATTAGTTTTGATGCTACCCCCACCATAATTAATCAGGATTTTGGCATTATTAGGAATTTCAGCAGCAATGTTGGCGATTTGACCTTTGCCAAACAGGATTTTGACTGGATTGCAAAAAACAAAGTTTTCCATGAGTCATTAAACTAGGGAATCGGAATTGACCTTGAGTATTGTAATCACTTTCAGGATGTTGCCTAATTGCAGCATAAATGCGATATATCGCGTCTCGACAAAGTTTGGAATTATCCCTATGTTTATTAACTTGTAGGTAAATTTTTTAGCAACCAGTCCGTAGGGAGTTTAACTGACTGCGGTGTATTATCCAGATAATTGAACGATATACAACGCGAATACGCTGGACGTTTAATCATGCTTACGAGTAAAATACGGTAAGTGCATCGCCTTACGTGGTTTTTATGTAAAACTGTAGAAAATCGGCGTTGCTGAATCATGGGATGATTTCGCTCAATTGGGAACGAATTCTCAATGGTTTTAACCGCCGATTCATCCCGCATTTATGCAACGCCTAGAAAACCTAGTTAGAAGTTGAGTTTAGCAGAGCGACTGACCAATAAGCAGTTATCAAAGTCTGTTTGAGCTAAATGCCAGTTGTCATGCTTACAAAAACTTCCACACAGGTTTTAAGTTGTCCAGGAATCTTTGAGAAAGACAATAACTTGTCATAACTAGCCCTGTCTAGCACTGGGCTATAGTTTGGCTGAGTTGCTGCTCTCTAACTGCTCGTAGTTAAGTCAGTGAAAAGTTATCAAGGCTTCGTTTGGGGATTTAATCAACCCTCACCGACGCTGCTCACTTATAGAAGTGGGAGACTCAACAGGACTCTGATAACTGATAACTAATTGTTGAAACCCCCAAAGAGTATGCACTATTTATTACTACCGTTCTTAAGCTTTTTTGTTGGTATCATCGTTGGTTTGACGGGAATTGGTGGAGCGTCTCTCATCACCCCAATGTTGATTTTTATTTTCCAGGTTCCACCTTCTATCGCTGTGAGTTCTGATGTTGTGGCCGCCACCTTGATGAAAATTGTTGGTAGCGTCAAGCATTGGGAACAGAAAACCATTGACACAGAAGTTGTCAAATGGTTAGCTTTCGGGAGTGTTCCAGGCTCACTGTTCGGAGTGGGGATTTTGCACTTCATTAAACATACAGGTGAGTATAACCTGGATAATATCTTGTTCCGTTTGCTTGGCGGGATGATTTTGCTAGTCACAGTGTTAGCACTAGTGCAATTGTTGTTATTGACTTTTTTCCCAAAATTTAATTTACCCGAACTGCCAAAGTTAGATTTAGAAACTAACTTTGGTCGATTTATGACAATTACTTTGGGAGCAATTTTAGGCTGTTTGGTTGGTCTAACTAGCGTCTCATCAGGTTCAATGTTTGCCCTAGTGCTGATTGGGTTTTTCCGCCTTGATGCACGGAAGTTAGTGGGTACAGATATTTCACACGCAGCGATTTTACTGCTGTTTACAGCCCTTGGTCATCTGAGCCTGGGAACAGTTGATTGGAGTTTGGTACTGCCTATATGGCTAGGTTCTGTGCCTGGGGTGTTACTAGGTGCTAAAATCTGCCAAGTAGCTCCCCAGCGCCCACTACGGTTTATCATTTATGCCATTTTGATGATGGTAAGTTGGAAATTAGTTCATCAGGTGTAACTAATTTGAGATTTCCAATTCCAAATCCAGCATTCAACATCCAATATTGATTAACTTCTTACCCAAGGTAGTAAAGTGAATGTACCTCGTTCGTACATAATGAACAGACCCAAGCCAATTAACACAAAAGGTACGACAGCTCGACCGTAGCGACTTAAAATATCAGCAATGGTAGGTTGACGGCTTAAAAAATAAGCGATCGCACACCAAACCCCTACCATGATAAAAAATATACCTAGAATTATTCCCAAACTGGCAAGATTGTGACCTGCGAACAAAGGGATATATATACTAATATTGTCACCACCATTAGCGATCGTTACTGCTGCCACTTTATAGGTTTGGGGTTGCAAAATACTCAAAATAAAAGACAATACCGAGTTAGTAGGTGTGGACTGCCTAAAATCACTACTGACTGTCTGAACTGTTATAGTTTCTTCTTTTCTAAATATTAATTGCTGAATTCCAATTGCTATTGGTAGCAGTCCTAGCAATCCTATCCATTCTCGCTGTACAACTAATCCACCAAAAAATCCTGGTAAGCTAGCGATGATAATGGCTGTGAAACCCAGATATTGACCGAGTAAGATATGCCGCCGTCGAAAGTTAACATCTACCTGTGAAAAAAATATTAACAAGATAATGATGTCATCTATGTTAGTGGCGATGAAGGCAATTATCCCTTCACTGAAGGCTGTCCCTAGCTGACTCATGCTGGATTTTTAGAACCTACAATTTATCACCATACCAAATTCACTAATTCCTAATTCGTAATTATTGGGTTTAAGTCCCCTACCAAATTATATTTATTGGTGGTTTATAAGAAACTTGGGATCTAAATTTCCAACTAATTCAATTACGAATTATTTTAACCTTCTGGCACAACTAAGCTTTAAAATGACAAAGTAATTATTCTCATAGGCAGGATTTTGTCAATGCCTAGACTTACGGTTCCACCTAATTTCATCGGTACTTCCGGTATCGATACTTTAGCCGCACAAGATTCAAATGGATCTGTGGCAATTGGTATTGATATTTTAAATGGAGGTGTGATTAATACGTTTTCAGGAAATGACAGTATTACTGGTAGTGGTACTGGTACTGTTAGTTTGAACACTATAAAAAACATCAACAAAAGTAGTACTGGCATCGGCATCAACAACAGTGGTACTCTCAATACAGGGAGCGGAGGTGACACTATTACTGGCACTGGTACTGGTGGTAATGGTGGTAAAAACTTCTTTGCGCCTGCTGCTTCTTACATACCCCCCGGCAGTGTACCCAACGATGAGCTAATATTCAACCCTGGGAGAGATGGTGTCAAAGGTGGTACTGGAACCGGCATCAGCAACAGTGGCAGTTTTGATGCAGGGGACGGAAATGACACTATCACTGGCACTGGCACTGGTGGTACTGGTGGTGAAGCTTCCTTCAAATACCCTCTTATAACTTCCATAATTTACCGCGACGGCGTTACTATTATCGAAAGCAAAAGACTCGACGAAACCAGAGGCGAAAGCGGCGCCGGCGGTACTGGAATCGGCATTAGTAACAGTGATAAACTAAATACTGGCAAAGGAGAAGATACGCTCATCGGCACTGGTACTACTGGCAGCAACAACGAAATAGGGACAAAAAGCAGCATAGGTGGTACTGGCATCGGCATCCAGAACATTAAAAAAGCTATTATCACTACTGGTGAGAACAACGACACGATTAAGGGTTCTGCAAAGAGCTTGGAAGCAAACACCCTAGCCTATGGCATCTTCAATGACGGCATCATTGATACTGGTAATGGCTATGACATTCTCACCGGACAAGCAACAACTACAATTGGTGGTACTGCCTATGGGATTTCTGGGCAAGGAATCATCAGGACTGGCAATGGGAATGACAAAGTTACCGCTACCAGTAATATCGATAAAGTTCAACAGAAAGTCACTATTGGTGGTGGTATCCACTTTGAACTAGGGACTGGAAATGACTACTTCAAAGGCTTTGGGTCTGCAATTGTTGATGGCGGGAATGGTTTTGACACCCTTGACGTGAGCGCTTTCAAGCGTTCTGAAGTTAGTGTATCTGGTGTTATTTCTGGCAATAGTCTAAACCCTGCCAACATTACCTTCAACAACAATGGCAACCTGATTACCCTTTTGACGACCGGCTTTGAGAATTTTATCTTTGCAGATAGCTCTTTCTCCTACAGCAGTTTGACCTGAAACGAGAATTACCACAATTAAATTGTACACATGCTGTATACAATTTAATTGTGAGTAAAGTAATGTGTTTCGGCTTTTGATGCCTTGCTTAATGATTAGTAAAAATTAGTTTTTGAACAAATTGCGTCAGAGAAAGTAGCTGACCACAGAGTAGGATGCTCCCCAAGACGTAAAAGCATGTCTATATTTCTCTTAAAATATGAACGAGTTAGTTACTGCAATTACTACAGGGGCAATTGCGTTCATTGCCACTAATATTGATGATATTGTCATTTTATTATTATTTTTTTCTCAAATAAATACTAATTTTCGCTCCCGGCATATAGTTGCTGGTCAGTTTCTCGGTTTTACAGTTCTATTAATCCTTAGTCTTCCGGGTTTATTTGGGGGATTAGTTTTATCAAAAAACTGGATTGGATTACTTGGTTTACTACCAATATCCATAGGTATCAGTAGCTTAGTGAATAAGGAAGAAGATTCATCAAAAGAAATTATAGCTGCCACAGAAGAAGCTGAGATATCAACAATTCCTAGCTTTTTTTCTCCCCAAACTTATAGTGTGGCTGCTGTTACCATTGCCAATGGTAGCGATAATATTAGTGTCTACATACCTTTATTTGCTAGCTGCAACTTAGAGAGTTTTTTGGTAATTATCGGATTATTTTTTCTATTGTTAGGAGTTTGGTGCTACGTTGCATATAAATTAATTAACAACAGAGTCATAGCTGAAGTATTTACTCACTACGTTAATAATCTTGTGCCTTTTGTTCTTATCGGATTAGGCACTTTTATTGTATTAAAAAGTGAAGCTTTAAGTCCAATAAAGCTAGCTGCTAGTAGTATCTGTTTGATGATTTTGGTAAAAAATGATGAAAGTACCAATGAAATTGGTGAAAATTCTAGTAGATAACCAAGCCAATTTTAGATTTTGATTTAAATCAAAAAACTCAAATACAAAATCTAAAATCTAAAATTAGTATATGGAATCAAACTTTACTCAACCACTCATTTTCCTCTGGATCTTTGAACAGTGAGGTACTGAGGTAGCGTTCGCCGAAGCTAGGCTGGATCATCACGATTAGGCGACCTGCATTTTCTGGGCGTTGTGCCACTTGAATAGCTGCGTATAAAGCAGCACCAGTAGAAATCCCCGATAGCAATCCTTCTTCTTTTGCTAGGCGACGGCTGTAAGCGATCGCTTGTTCATCCGCTACCTGAATCACTTCATCTACAACTTCTTTTCGGTAAATTGCTGGGATAAATCCCGCGCCGATACCTTGGATTTTGTGAGGCCCTGATTTACCACCTGCTAATACTGGGCTGTTGCTTGGTTCAACCGCGATCGCTTGGAAACTCGGCTTCCGTTTTTTAATAACTTCTGCAACTCCCGTAATCGTCCCACCAGTACCCACTCCCGACACCAGAATATCTACCTCTCCATCGGTATCATTCCAAATTTCTTCGGCTGTGGTTTCGGCGTGAACTTTCGGGTTAGCAGGGTTGCGGAACTGCTGCAACATATAAGCATTGGGCGTTTTAGCTACAAGCTGCTCTGCATGAGCGATCGCTCCTCGCATCCCTTCTACCCCTGGCGTTAACTCTAATTGAGCGCCATAAGCTTTGAGCATGGATCGTCTTTCGTGGCTCATTGTGTCAGGCATCGTTAGAATGAGATGGTAGCCCTTGGCAGATGCCACCATCGCTAGCGCAATTCCTGTATTTCCAGAAGTCGGCTCTACTAAAACAGTTTTTCCAGGGTGAATCAAGCCTGCTTCTTCCGCCGCTTCCACCATACTCGCGCCAATCCGGTCTTTCACAGAAGATGCTGGATTCATGCTTTCTAGCTTCACCACAATCCGAGCAACTGCTCCTGAAGCTTGGGGAATCTTGTTTAATTGAACTAAAGGAGTTCGGCCAATTAACTCTGTGATATCTTTCGCTATCCGCATGGGGGTACTCCGTCGTGTTTAAATATAATACATTGGACTCTGCTGGGCGCGAGTTTCTCTTTCCTCGCACAAGTCTTGGAGTGTATAACGACCCAAAACTTCAATTGAGGCAGCGTTAGCTTGCTCCCAAACTTCATAAACCAGAGTCTTTTCTAGAGTCGGAGAGTCAGAGGTATCTTTCTCTTTCCGCTCGCCTTCAACCAAAGTGACAATTTCAAGTATTGTAATCTGCCAAGGTTCACGAACTAAAATGAAACCTCCTTTAGAGCCGCGTTGACTCTGCACCACACCAGCACGCCGAAGGTTAGTCAAAATTTGTTCCAGATAGCGCTCAGGTATGGGTTGCTTGGCAGTGATCTCACTCATGGTTAAAGGAAGTTTTTTTCCGTGGTGGCTTGCTAGCTCTAAGAGTGCTAGCAGCGCGTATTCCACTTTGGAAGACAGATCCAAGAGAGCGTAGTTTTGGCTATTCAAGACTGTACTCAATATACTACGGTGAATTGAGGGACTTATCGCAGTTTATGCGAAATTAATTTTTTTCAACTGTGGAATGTGATAGCATCCCACTTATTACCCACAAAAACACTATACCCTATCGATTTACCGTAGATTGTAAACTTACATAATTCCTATAAAGGACTCGCTCTTTTTCTGGGAATTATCCTGAGTTTCTGTTTTCAGAGCCTCACCTACCAACAAAAATCTCAACAGAGTATGCTACTAACTGATTTGCGAACCATTTTTGAGCGTGACCCAGCAGCCCGTAACTGGCTAGAAGTATTGTTCTGTTACCCTGGACTCCAAGCCTTAATATTTCATCGATTGGCGCACTGGCTGTATAAAATTGGAATTCCCTTTATACCAAGATTCATCTCTCATCTTAGTAGGTTTTTTACCGGAATTGAAATCCATCCTGGGGCATTAATTGGCCTGGGAGTGTTTATTGACCACGGCATGGGAGTAGTGATTGGTGAGACTGCGATCGTGGGCGACTATGCTCTGATTTATCAAGGTGTCACCCTTGGCGGGACTGGGAAAGAAAGCGGCAAACGCCATCCAACTTTAGGCTCTCATGTGGTTGTGGGGGCGGGTGCGAAAGTATTGGGAAATATTCAAATTGGCGATCGCGTCCGTATTGGAGCCGGTTCTGTGGTGCTACGAGATGTCCCCAGTAACACTACAGTAGTTGGGATTCCAGGGCGCGTAACTCGTCAGAACAACTTAAATAGCAATGTTCTGGATCATGATAAAGTACGTGATGTAGAAGCTGAAGTAATCCGCGCTTTATTTGAACGCGTCAAGTCTCTAGAGAAACAGTTCGAGCAGTTGGAAGATCAATCAAGTTTGTCCCCAACTGAACTTGGCGACGAATTAACCGCCAATCCTAAGAGCAAAAATTCTGATGGGATGATTGAAGATTTTCTTGATGGTGCGGGAATTTAGTTTAGGGCATTGAGCATCCCTTCTGCTTTGCTCAGGGCAAGTGGGCATTGGGCATTATTCTTCCCTTGCCCCTCTGCTCCTCTCTCCCATCTTTTAAATACCCATAGGTTCTTAGAACCTGATATAAATATAATACTACGGTTCATTTATCGGAGAATAGTTTTATATAATATGGTGTCTTTGTACACAAACTTCTCTAGTTCAAACAGTAGCAATACTAAGCAACTTTTTGCCCGTAGGTCATTTCTACCAGAGCATCATAACGACCTTTGGAAGATTGAAACGGGTTTTGTCAGAACTTTTAGCTATCTGGAAGATGGCACAACTGTTGCTTTGGGATTGTGGGGGCCTGGAGATGTCGTTGGTAAGAGATTGTCAAAATTAGAACCTTATCAGATGGAATGCCTAACTAAAGTGGAGGCAACAGTTTTACCTCTAGAGGAGTGGACTGAACTAACAGAAACTCTACTTGCCCATATCCAACAGGCTCAAGAATTGATGATTATTCGTAGCCATAAAAAAGTGGATACTATGCTCATCAAGCTATTGGCATGGTTATCCAAAAAGTTTGGTTCGGAAGTTGAGAAGGGACGTTTAATAGATATGCGTCTGACTCATGAAGACCTGGCGGAAATGCTCGGTTCAACTCGTGTGACTATCACTCGTGTTCTTGGGCAGTTTGAGCAAGAGGGCTTGATCGATCGTCTCTCCCTGCATCGAATTGTATTGCGAGAAGAAGAAATTTGGTACTATGAAATTTAAATTATTTCAGTAAAACCAGCTATCGCCTTCAGCATTCGGCTTGCCCACAATTCTAAGATTCAAGGATTCTAGGTAAGCTAAACCGCTAGAAATTTGTGGCACTGTTCCCCGTAGTTCAATGTCAAAGCATCCTTCTGCATCTGTATTTGGTTGTAACATAGCTTTAGTAATATTAACTACCAAGCCGGAAGTAGAAATTAACTGCGAAATCACGGGCGCTTGCAGATAGCATTTGGGAATATGTATCCGCAGACGAATCTGAGTAACTTGGCTTTTTTCGTAAACTGAAGAAACTAGTGATAATCTGTTTTGAGAATTGGTTTTTTGGTTATTTAGTGCTGCCATTGGATAGTGATGATTTTATTAATTAGCGTAGGCGTAGCCCGTCGTAGACATCGCTATAAACGCTGAAATTATGAAGAATATAGCCGCCTTGACATTCCCATACCCATTGTTGTTTTTCGTCCAATTCCTGCATACAAAGCAAAGTCAGCTAAAGCGTTAATTTGCTTAATTTGAATTGGTTCAATTTCTCCCAAAATCTTATAGGTAACTTCGCCAATAATACCAATAAATTTGCTGCGGGAGTCAGCTAATATTTCTGTATGAATATTGACAAATGAGGGAAATATTGACTTGATCGCAATCTGAGTAAATTCTATACTACTGTATTTATTCCACCGCGAAAGTAGGGAATTAAAAACAGATTCTCTGGTAGTAAGGGTACTGTCATACTGTCCTTGACGGAAGGCAGTAGGTGTGGAGAAGCTAAGGTTAATCGAAGAATTGCATTCGTTAGCTTCTTCGTATAATTGAGCATAAATAGTGGCATTTGCCCAAGGTTGAATAGATTGAGGTGTGCCTTGAATGCTGGTAATATACAAGTCAGCCGGGCCAAGATGCCAAGGACAATTGGGATTAAGATTTAGCCAGAGTTGAGTAAGTTTGCCAAATAGAGTGTCATCTAATAAAGAGATGCGCCACCAACAAAAAGTTCCGGCCCGAATGGGTTGTTGATGTGAGTATTGCAATTTAGATCCCCCCTTACCTCCTTTCAAAACCAGAGAGTTTGTATGACTAATTTGTAGAGGCGAGAAGGTGAAAGCTTTGTCAGCAGTGGAATCGTGCAAGCGATCGCCCAATGTGCTATCTACAGAACTAACGAGGGTTAAAAATAGGGTGTGGAGATGTCTACCTGTAATATACTGTGGTGGAATGGGTGATTGAGGTAGCAAATTCAACACTAAACTATGAGGCATACTTTCTCTTTTTGGTTGTAGACTGAGTGCTTCTTGACTCTACAGTAAACTCAGGGATTTCCTGGAGTTCAGTTTCACTCAAACTATACTGTTCACAAACTAAACTGAGACGATTTCCTGGGGTTTTGACAGCGTTAACCGAATGGGTTAAATCACCTTGAAAATAAACTAAAGTATTGAATTGGGGCTTAATTTGCCCAAGTTGGCGTTTGTGCGATCGCAATACCAGTTCTCCCCCTTCCATATCTGCTGGTACTCGCACATAAAGGACACTGACAACCGCAGGTGGTTCAATGGTTTTGGAGTAAGAACGTAAGGAGCGATCAATATGCGGATCGACGCGGGAGCCTTCTTTGAGTTGTAAAGGATTGAGGTAAAAAGCATTACAATTCGGCTGGAGAGCCAAATCTAGGTAAGGCTTGAAGTAGGGAAACTGCTGTTCTACTTTTGCTAATCCAGAACGCTGAAACACTACAGAAAATCCTTTAGTGGCGACAAAATCGCGGTTGAGGTTGTTGATAGCAAAGTAAGGACAAGCTTGGATTTCTCCCCACAAGTTGTTTAAGTAGTCGCTGGGGAAGGCGTTGGTTTGCTGTTGGTAGTGTTTCACTGGGGACAGAGGAGCGATCGCTGAATGTGGTATCTAAAATTTTAAAGACTGTCGAGTGATGATAGTAGTATTCTTTTAGTGAGAAAAACTACGTATTAGACTATTAGCACTTTGTAAAAAAGTGAAGTTCAACGCAAAATCTGGTCAATCATCCGATTTGCTTGAGAACCATAACCGCCACCAAATAAATTGAAGTGATTCAAAATGTGATACAGGTTGTAAAGCGTTTTTCTCTTTTCATAGCCTGCATCTAAAGGAAACACTTTGTTGTAACCCTTATAAAACGCTGCTGGGAACCCACCAAACAATTCTGTCATGGCGATATCAACTTCTCTATCTGCAAAATAAGTTGCTGGATCAAATATCACTGGTTCCCCCGATGCAGTATACCCAGCATTTCCGCCCCATAAATCGCCATGTACTAAAGAAGGTTGCACCTGATGATCCGCTAATAGTTCAGGGATAGCTGCTAATAACTTGTCTTGTTGGGGAAAATTACCTCCTCGTCGCCTTGCCAACTGAAATTGATAACCCAAGCGATGTTTAATATAAAATTCTGTCCAGTCTGCTGTCCAAGTATTGATTTGCGGCGTGGAACCAATTGTATTGTTAATTTTCCAACCAAAATCTTGACTGCTGCTAGCTTTATGCATTACCGCTAACTTGCGCCCCATCTCTTCCGATGAATTGCTGTTACCGCTAGCAAGTTCCAACCATTCCAGGACGATGTAGCTAGAATTATCAGCAGTACCCCAGCAAATTGGTTTGGGAATGCGAATACTTGCTGTTGCGATCATTTCCTCTAAACCCAACGCCTCAGCTTCAAACATGGCAACTTGGGATGCAAGGTTTTGTTTGACGAAGTAGGTTATCTCACCATTAGAGACAGCATAACCTTGGTTGATACACCCGCCACCAACCGATCGCCGTTGCTGACTCTGAAATTTTTCGCCAGTTATCTGGCTAATATGGGTGTCGATTTGAGTCCACATCATGCAATTTTGGATTTTAGATACTTCGGCTTACCTCGGCTCCGCTCGGCACAAGTCGCTCAGTACAAGTTTTGGATTTTGGATTATTAACTGGGCATTGGGTACTGGTTATTAATTATTGTCCTCTTTCACATACCCAATATCCCATTCCCAATTTTTAATTTACGGCTTGACAAAAACTACACCATAAGCATCTGGAGATAGATACTCTTTGGCTGCTTGCATCAAGTCTGTTGCATCTTGGCTTTGAATGATCGCTGGGTAGTTAAAGGCGGGTTCCAAATCTCCCACCAAAGATTGATAATAACCATACAACCCAGAGCGATCGCTTGGTGTTTCGTTACCAAATATAAATCTGTTAGCGACTCGCCGCTGCACACGAGCTATTTCTGATTCTGTTACCAACTCTGTTTGTATTTTGCCAATATGTTGAGCGATCGCATCCTCTACAACTGGTAAATTTTCCACTGCACATTTAGCTGAAATATAAAATATCCCTTGTAGCTCGTTGCTCATGTTGCTCACAGAAATTGAAGAAACTAATCCCCGTTCTTCCCGTAAATCCCTCACCAGTCTTGATGTCCGTCCGTGTCCCAAAATTCCTGCTAAAACATCCAATCCATAAGTGCGATCTAACTGAGTCATTCCTGGAACCCGCCAAACCATCACTAGCCTTGCTTGCTGTAGACTTTCATCGATAAATTCTCGACGGACAATTTCTGAAAATGGTGACTCAGGATTCAGGGGGGAGTGGGCAGAGACGCGATTAATCGCCTCTGTACTGGGAAGTAAGGAAGGTGGGACTCCCTCTGGGGATAAGGGGGAATGGGGAGTTTTATTAGCTTTTGTAAATCCTTCCGCAACAGTTGCAATTAATTCTTCTACAGGCAAATTGCCCACAGCCACGGCAGTAATTGACTGGGGTTGATACCAATTAGCATGAAAATCTCGCATCTGCTGGGGTTTAAGTCCGGCAATCACTGATTCTGGCCCTAATACCGCACGGCGATAGGGTAGATGATCAAAAGCTGTCTCCATCGCCCGCCGATATGTACGTCGCTGGGGATTATCCTCTGAACGCCTAATTTCTTCTAAAACTACTAATCGCTCACGTTCAAAGGCATCATCAGGAATACTCGCATTCGATACTACATCTATCTGTAGTGGCGCAAGCTCGGCAAAATCTTTGGGAGCAGTAGTTATATAGTAATGAGTATAGTCTTGGCTAGTAGCAGCATTGGTTACAGCACCCCGTTCTTCAATTCGACGTTCAAACTCGCCGCTAGCCAGTCGTTCAGTTCCTTTAAAAATCATGTGTTCTAAAAAGTGAGCCATGCCATTAATGGCATCAGGTTCTACAGCAGAGCCAACTTTAATCCATAAATTGAGGTTTACGGCTTCAACTGGCATTTGCTCGGCAATGATTGTCAAACCATTGGGCAACTGGTGCAGCGTCGGGGCATTGAGACGGGGAAATTTTTGCAGGGTTGAAGTCATTGCTACTTGTGTGTGAGGAGCATGTTACTCTCTTATCTTATCTGCGACTATAAAATAAGCACTGCGATCGCTTGCAGTATTCGACAGTCTGCGGCAGGTAGGTTATAAACTTTGCTGTTGGATTATACAAATAGCACTCCAACCCAAAGAGCGCAAAGGGCTTGTTTTGTTTCCAAAACACTGGGTGATAGAGCGCACCTTGGGTTGGCTTGTTTGGTATCGGCGATTAAACAAGCACTACGAACTAGTCCCTGTAACAGCAGAGACATTTGTCTACCTTGCCATGATTCGGATTATGGTGAGACGATTGGCATAAAATTTTACCCTTTATAACTTTTCTGACATCTTCTAAGACTTTGGTTTATAAGTCGAAGCAACGTGTAATTCTTTCAACTGTTTCGCATCTACACTCGAAGGCGCATCTGTTAACAAACAACGTGCTTGTTGTGTCTTTGGAAAAGCAATGACATCCCGAATGGATTCTTCTCCAGCTAGCAACATTACCAAACGATCTAAACCGTAGGCGATGCCACCATGCGGCGGTGTACCATATTCAAATGCTTCTAAGAGAAAGCCAAATTTATTTTGTGCTTCTTCAGGAGATAAACCGATCGCTTCAAACACTTGCTGTTGAATTTCTCGCTGATAAATCCGCAGACTTCCACCGCCAACTTCCACACCGTTGAGTACCAAGTCATAAGCTTGGGCGCGTGCAGTTTTTAAATCGTTCAAATCATCAGGATGCGGTGCTGTAAACGGGTGGTGCAGTGCTTCTAGGCGTTTTTCGTCACCATTCCACTCGAACATCGGGAAATCTGTAATCCACAGCAAGTTGATTTTTTCTGGATCGATTAAGTTAAATTCTCTAGCGATCGCTTGTCGTAATCTATCTAAAGTTTTATTAACTGTAGCAGCTTCCCCTGCCCCAAACAACAACAAATGTCCAGCTTTCGCACCTGTGCGGCGTAAAATTTCTTGTTTTTGTTCAACGTTGAGGTTGTCTTTAATCGCCCCAATGGTGTCAATTTCGCCATCATCCCTGACGCGGATAAAAGCTAAACCTTTAGCACCGGCTTCACTGGCTTCTTTAAATAAGTCGCCACCTGGCTTAATGCGGACATTAGAAATTACATCGTTACCGTTGGGAATGGGGAGAATTTTGACGATACCACCATTGGTAACAGTGTCCCGAAAGACTTTGAAACCAGAGTCTTTGACGATATCTGAGATATCAACTAATTCCAAACCATAGCGTGTATCTGGTTTATCACTACCATAGCGTTCCATCCCCTCAGCATAAGTGAGACGGGGGAAAGGGCGCTGTAACTCAATGCCTTTAACTGTTTTGTAGATATGGCAAACTAAATTCTCATTTAGTTCGATAATTTCTTCTTGGGACATGAAGCTCATTTCCATGTCCAACTGGGTGAATTCTGGTTGTCTATCAGCGCGTAAGTCTTCGTCACGAAAGCAACGGGCAATCTGATAATATCTATCTAAGCCGGATACCATCAGCAATTGTTTAAAGAGCTGGGGTGATTGCGGCAAAGCATACCACTCACCAGGATTGACGCGACTGGGTAGAACGTAATCCCGCGCCCCTTCTGGGGTAGAACGGGTAAGAATTGGGGTTTCGACTTCGATAAAACCTTCCAAATCTTCTAGATAACGACGCATGGCTTTGACAATTTGATGACGCAGTTGCAAATTTTGCGCCATGCGTTCGCGTCGCAAATCCAAATAACGATATTTCAGCCGTAAGTCTTCCCGCACTGTTTCGGTGTCAGCTACAGAAACTTGGAAAGGTAACTGTTTGCGAACAGCATTGAGTAGTTCAATTTTATCGGCGTAAATTTCCACCTCGCCTGTGGGGATGCGGATATTCAACGATTCTTCGGGACGTTGTGTTACCCTACCAGTGATTTCGACAACATATTCATTTCGCAGGGCGTTCGCATATTCGTAAGAATCTGGGGTGCGTTGCGGATCGCTGACGATTTGGACAATTCCAGAGCGATCGCGTAAATCTAAAAATATCACACCACCATGATCGCGGCGACGGTCTACCCATCCGTAAAAGGTAACAGTTTCTCCAATATGTTCTTTTCGGAGTTCGCCGCAATAGTGAGTTCGCATAAGTCTTAGTTATTGTTTCCGGGCTAGATTGGCAAGAAAATGTCAAAGCCTTCCCATTATCTAGCATCAATAGTAATTGTAGTAGTTCTGGTGAAATAAAAAATCAAATAATCTCACACTATATATACAGCAGTTTTTTTTGGAGGCAGGAGGCAGGAGCTAGGAGGCAGAAACTCTTTATATCTGACTTGGATGTACTTGTGGCGCAGATATCTATATTTTTGTTTCAGGGGACAGTGATGTTGTTGGTGATGTCTCTTTTACTAGCGATCGCAGGATTTACAGCAGTTTTCATGTATTTGAAGTACACCTGTCGTAGGGGCGCAAGGCCTTGCGCCCCTACTGCGTGGTCTATTTACTATTTTGGTTGATTAGGACGATTTTCTTGAGGAGAGGCTCCACCATCGCCAAGAGGATGAGGTGGAATACCTAATGCGTCGATCAACTGTTGTTCAGTGACACCCAGCTTTGCTGCTGCGGCTTTCAAATCAGGTCTGGGTGGGCGTTGACTGCGATCACCTGGATTTGGCGGATTGGCAGGAACTCCCAACGCCGCTTTTAACTGGGCTTCTGTAACTCCTAACTTTGCCGCCGCCGCTTTCAAATCAGGTCTGGGTGGGCGTTGATTGCGATCGCCTGGATTTGGAGGATTGGCAGGAACTCCTAATGCCGCCTTTAACTGGGCTTCTGTAACTCCTAACTTTGTCGCCGCCGCTTTCAAATCAGGTCTGGGTGGGCGTTGATTGCGATCGCCTGGATTTGGAGGATTGGCAGGAACTCCCAATGCCGCCTTTAACTGGGCTTCTGTAACTCCTAACTTTGTCGCTGCCGCTGCAAAATCAGGTCTGGGTGGACGCGGCTGTTCGTTTGATGGTTGGTTGGGCGGTTGTGGCGCCTGTACAATTCGCTCGAATTGATTAGCGGCATTTGCTTGATTGAGTGAAAGAAAACCAAATGTGCCAAACAGAACAGGAATCGCTGTTACTACTAGTAGTCTACGAATATTCATCATTAAATCTCCAAAGGTTTATATTTCTAATTAAGTCTTCTCAAAATAACAGTTTGCCCTGTTTCTAAATTACAGTTTTGTAATTTAGAAACAACAATACTCTGATGAGATCGCCACTGAGGACGAGGCGAAATGCAAGGGTGCATCAATTAACGGTTATTGCGTTCTACCCGGTTTTTAACTGCTTCCTGATTATGAGGTTGAGGACGTTGGGAAGAACGCTTTTTGTGATGTGGACGGGGTTTAGAATGTCTGATTTGTGGTTTTTTATCAGATATTTGCCGTTCGTTGGGCTGTTGTGAAATCTCGGTGTTCCGATGAGATGGATTAGCGGCATTTGCCTGATTGGGTGCAACAAAACCGAATGTACCAATCAAAAAAGGAATCGCTGCTACGGCTAAGACTCGACGGATATTCATAAAAATCAACCTTCAAAAGCTAGGGTGTTCATATTTCTAATTGAGCCACCTCAAAATTACAGCTTTATTATTTTCTAAATTACAGTTTTGTAATTTGAATAAAAAATAATGAATTTAGAATAGAAGAATATATGAATTAATAAAAGCTTGTGAACGTTCTGTTTGTTGAAGATGAAGCGAAAATTGCTAACTTTGTCCGGGCTGGGCTAAAGGAGCAGGGATTTGTTGTAGACTACTGCGATAACGGTGATGACGGATATCTGCGGGCATTAGACAACGAATATGATGCGATTATACTCGACATTATGATGCCGGGAAAAGATGGACTATCGATTCTAAAACTATTACGGCGGCAAGGTCGAAATGCTCCAGTGATTTTGTTGACGGCTCGGAATGAACTAGACGATCGCTTGCAAGGGCTAAATTTGGGAGCGGATGACTATATCGCTAAACCGTTTTTTGTGGAAGAGTTAGCGGCTCGAATTCATGCGGTTGTGCGCCGGAGTGTAAGCGAGCGCCAAAATCTGCTTTGCGTTGGGCCGATCAAACTCGATCGCATTACTAGGGAAGTCACTTGCAATCATCAGGCTATAGAACTCACCAGCCGCGAGTTTAATCTTCTGGAATATCTTATGCGCTCTCCCGGACGGGTTTTCACTCGTACTCAAATTTTGGAACACGTTTGGGGCTACGACTTTAACCCCAACACCAACGTTGTGGATGTTTGTATCCAGCGAATTCGTAAAAAGATTGATCCCATTGATGAAGCAGTCTGGATTGAAAGCATTCGAGGGGTTGGATATCGATTTCGTAAGCCAGATTCTTGATCATGAAACTTCCTTCATTTCGACTCCGTATTGCTCTGTTGTCTGCGGCTCTAGCTGGCAGCACATTAGTCGGATTTGGTGCAGTTTCCTGGTTTCAGATTTACAATGCTAAGATTAGCCGCTTGGATGCAGAACTATTAAATCATTTGATGCGGGCAACTCCGAACTTTCCTCCACGAGAGCAACCTCCTGGTGGTGCAGCGTCTCCCAGAAGAGAAAGCTCAGGCGATCGCTCGCGATGGCAGTTTTACGAAGATTCATTATCTTATGCTTTCGGAACCAATACAAAAACCCCCGTCGCCCTGGTGGTGCTGGACGCAAACAACAACAACCTTTATCAATCAAACTCCCTACCTGCCGACCTTGAGGTGAATCGTCTGTTGCTTAAGCGTCTTGAGTTGACACCTCTACCACCGCCCCCAAAGAGAGAACCACCACCTTTACCCTCTAATACAAATCCATCGACCCAGCGGCCACCTCTGATTCGTCCACGCCCACCTCAATTTGTTACTCAACAGACAACAACAGCAGTCTGGCGGATGGGGGCAGCTAAATTTCCCAATGCTCAGATTGCCATTGCCATTAGCTTGCAAGCCGTAGATCAAGAAATGGCTACCATTCGCAATATCTTCCTGGTTTCAATTCCGGGAGCGTTGCTACTAGTTGCAGTGGGAGCATGGTTGGTTTCTGGTGGTGCTTTGCGTCCCATCCGGCAATTAACGGGTGTAATTCAACAGGTAACTGTCAAAGGGCTAGATCAGCGAATTCCCATTGGGACAACTGATGTTGAATTTGTCGAACTGATTCAGGTGTTTAACCTGATGTTGTCACGTTTGGAACGTAGTTTTACCCAAGCTTCCCGCTTTAGTGGTGACGCGGCCCATGAACTGAAAACCCCACTGACTATTTTGCAAGGCGAACTAGAACGAACACTCCAACAGGTTGATCCCGGTAGTGAAGTACAACAGCGCTTAAGCAACCTGTTAGATGAGGTGCGCCGCCTGAGTGGAATTATGCGAAAACTCTTGTTGCTATCTCTGGCAGATGCCGGAAAAATGAGCTTGTATCTAGTTGACGTGGATATGTCTGAGTTGCTGATGGAGATGCTAGAAGATGTGGAAATGCTAGCTCCCCATTTGACAGTGCAAACTGACTTTATTGATGGGTTGCGGGTAAAAGGCGATCGCGATCTTTTAATTCAAGTTTTGCAAAACCTATTTAGTAATGCGATCAAATACAATCTCACCAACGGCTGGATACTGATTCGCGCTCATCAAACTCATTTAACTCTTCACGTTACCATTGTCAATGCATCAAAAGATATTCCCCTAAGCGAACGCGAACGCATTTTTGACCGCTTCTATCGCGGCGATCCCTCACGTAACCGCAAGGTCGAAGGAATCGGACTAGGACTGAGCCTAGCCCGAGAAATTACCAGGGCACATCGTGGCGACCTTACTCTTGACTTAACACCTTCTGGTCAAACAGCGTTCACCCTCACCTTACCGATGAAGTAATACCAATTTGAAAAAAGAATGCAACACATAGATAATACCCGTCCCTAACCCCGCCCAAAGCATCGGGGAGGGTGTGCGTCAGCGTGGGTGGGTTATCTGTCATAAACATTTTTTGAATTGGTATTAAATAATTGAGCGATCGCTCGGTACTGACATTATTTTAGTGGACGCAGAAGTGTAATTTTGCCCATGCCCGTTTCTTGACTAAGTTGTGCCACGTAGAGATTTCCATTCGTGGGATTCTCAATCAAATCCAATGGACTTGGATTAAAACCAGTGAAGCCACTAATACCCGTTTGGGAATTTACAATATCCAAGTTTGGGCCACCTGGGGTTAGCACAATGATGTCTTTCCCTGAACTGAAGCGTGTCACCAGCAGTTTGCCTTGCAGCTGATCGCCTAAAACATGACTGCGATATTCAATAATGCCATTAGGTGAAATATGCTCTCCGAAATCGAAGGCAATACCCTTCCAATTTCGGTCAGGTAGAGTACCAATGGGATATTCCTTGATCTGAACTGGATCTGTACCATCTGTAGGATTTCCTCCACTCAACACCCACTCACAACGCTTCGGATTGGGATGACCGTAATAACCATTTTTAACAACGCGAAACAGAAAGTCTCGCTGTGTGCCTAGACTGCTAAGAGCAGGCACAGATGGACTAGTATATGCCCCATTAGTAGCTTGATCAATACGGTTTTGACAGGCAAGAGGTAGAGGGATAGGTGTATTTGGCGTATTGCCACCAGCTGCCGAACCATTTGTTGGCACATACAACTGACCATTGCTATGCCAAACCAGATCGTAGCCATTACGTATACCGCTAGCAAAGATAGTTACAGGCGCTCCCGGATTAAAAGGGTTATAAGTACCTCCATCCTCAGTCTTAACGCTTAAAGGAGGTGAGGTGATTTTGGACAGGTCAACTCGTAATACAGCAGCAGTTAACAATTGCTCAGGACGATTACTCCAAACCGTGTTTGGTGCGCCGGTACTACTATTACTACCCTGCAACACATACAGCACATTTGGCTCATTGGGCTTAAACGCAATGCTATTGGTTAGATGATCTCGGCTTGATCGCGGTAAATCAACCACATAGTCTTTTACTGTCTCTAGATTGGTACCGCTTAAACGAGTAATTTTACCACTCCACTCTGGTGCATCAACAGTACTATTCCAGTAGTAGTTATTTGTTACCCAGAGAATTAGGTTGCTAGCATTTGTTGATGAGGGATCAAAGTGCATACCAATGATCGTTCGATTACCACCATTTGCAGTCTGCAATGAGGTAATCGTTTGTGGCTTACCCAGAGTGCCATCAGCATTGATCGGGAAACGCAAAATCTCACCTAGTAAGGTGGCAGCATAGAGTTTATTGTCAGGCCCAATCAATACTGTCGTGTAAGGTTTGACAGGTACATTCGCTAGTGAGACTTGCTCGAAGGTAATATTGCTTACTGGGATCACAAACGTGCCTGTTGTGAAACTGATGCTATAGGGTAAGAATGCAGCACCATTGCTATCTTTAACCCCATCGGTAATTTGTAACAAGTATTTGGTATTGTTCTTGAGACGATTTATCGGAGACACTACAATCACATCTCCACCACCGGAAGTGTTGTAATTAGTATTGACTTGCGTGTTAGTACTGCTATCTATCAGCTTGATGGTTGAGGCGGAAATGGTATTAACCGCAATCCCACTATTGGGGAGATTTAGGTCTGCTGTAATCGAGATATCTGGCGACACGTTTGTCTCACCATCATTAGGATTAGTCGTTCTGATCGAGGGACGATTACCTGGTGCGATCGCAATATAGTTGAGCTTGGTATTCTTACCACCTTTAGCATCAATTGTGAGCTTGCCATCGGCAACATTAACAATTCGAGTAACTGCGGCAAACTTTTTGGTTGCCGTTGGTACGAAAGCAGAAATAGCAACCCTCCCTTCTATATTAATCTGGTGCTTACTATTTGTAGTATCACTAGCATCACCAACGCTAACAGTCACATTGTAGGAACCATTAGATAGGGCATATTCCCAAGCGGCGGGTATCTTGACTGCTGTTCCCGAATTGCTAGGAGGATATTGTAGATGAATTAGTCTATTTAGTCGCCGATCGATGCCACTTTGGTTGCGATCGCGTGTATTGAGTTGGATATCAAGGGGAGTGGGTGTAGTATTGCCTAAGCTATCTTCACGCACCCAACCAAAGCCTCTAGTATCATTGTAGGCTTGACCGATATCTTTAATATACCCAGATGGTACAGAAGCGTTATTTGGTTGAAAAGCAATCCCTTGAACAATTGCTAATACGAGTATTTTGGGTTTGATCTTGTAAATCATAGTATGCCTTGCTGTTGTGTTCGTAGTTGATACGTGAGTAGTCCATTAACATTGGCCAAGAATCTACAATGATTATTCCTGGCAATCCTTCACTGGCTATAAACGAACGTAATGACTGCAAGTCTTAGGGAACCCACTTCTGGAAACTGTATAAAAATTATTTAGTAATTACTGGAAATTACATAAATACTGAACTTCTTTTTAAGAAAATTATAAAGGAACTTTCTAATTCCTCAACTTGCTACAGTATGATTACGTAAAAAGCAATAAATCTTCAAAATTATGACTATAAACCAACCTTTAATTGGTGTTGGCAGAGTTCATTTTTATATATGCTGTTAATATGCAGTTAATATCATGTTTACATAATTTACATAATATTAATCGGGTCTACATCAATAGTTAAACTTACAGACGAAGGACAAAGCGATCGCACTTCTTCCCAATCTGGCAATTGTGGCAAGGCATCAGGGGCAAATTTAATCAATATCTGCCAACGATAACGATTAGCTACCCGTAAAATACTCGCTGGTGCTGGGCCTAATATCTCGAATTCTTCTTCTGTACTCAAGGCTGTAGCAATAACTTGCGCCGTATTTTGTACTTGAATGGGGTCAAGACTGCTTAAACGCAACAAAATTAACCGCCCATAAGGAGGATAGTTGAGTGCTTGGCGTTGTTCTAATTCCGCTTGAGAGAAAGACTGATAATCGTGCGATCGCACTGCTGCAATTACCTGATGCTCTGTAGTATAAGTCTGCACAATTACTCTACCCGGATCTTCACCTCTACCAGCACGTCCAGCGACTTGAGTCAAGGTTTGAAATGCCCGTTCACTGGCGCGATAATCTGATAAATTTAGCAATCCATCGGCGGCGACAACGCCCACAAGTGTCACCTGTGGTAAATCCAAACCTTTGGTAAGCATTTGCGTACCGACTAATAAATCTGCTTCGCTGTTGGCAAACTGAGTGAGTAGGGTACGATGTGAGCCTTTGTTACGGGTGGTATCGCTATCAAAACGAATCAAACGCAATTCTGGGAACTGTCGCGCTAGTTCCTGCGTGACTCGTTGAGTACCGCTACCAAAAAATTTCAGGTAAGGGGAACTACAATCAGGGCAAAATTTGGGGTGCGATCGCGCATAGTTACAGTAATGACACCGCAATAATTCCGGCGCTTTTTCTTCGGTGTGGTGATATGCCAGCGACACATCACAGTGCGGGCATTCCAACACATATCCACAACTGCGGCAAGAAACAAAAGTACTGTGTCCCCGCCGATGGATAAATAAAATTCCCTGTTGTTTTCTTTCTTGCAACTCTTGTAAAGCTGTTTGCAGCGATCTACTAAATATAGAACGATTTCCCTGTTGCAACTCTTGCCGCATATCGACGATTTCCACCGGCGGTAAAGGGCGGGAATTGATGCGTTCAGGCAAACTTAAGTAATAACTCCTGCCTTCTGCCCCCTGCCCCCTGCCTCCTGCCTCCTGCCTCCTCACGCTTACCCAAGTTTCCAACGAAGGCGTAGCAGAACCCAACACCAAGGGGCAATTTTCTAATTCGGCTCGCCATTGGGCAACGGTGCGGGCGTGGTAGGTGGGTATGGGGGAATCTTGTTTAAAACTGCTATCGTGTTCTTCATCTAAGATAATTAAACTCAAGTTGGGTAAAGGGGCAAAAACGGCGCTGCGAGTACCAATAACAACTTGGGGTTCTCCCGTGAGCATTTGCCGCCAAGTATCGTAACGTTCACCATCTGAGAGGGCGCTGTGATAAATGCTGACTTTATTACCAAAACGGGCGCGAAAACGATCCGTTAGCTGCGGTGTAAGTCCAATTTCTGGGACTAAGACAAGGGCAGATTTACCTTGGTTGAGGAGAGGTGCGATCGCTTGCAAATATACTTCGGTTTTTCCTGAACCTGTCACCCCATGCAATAAAATTTGAGCAAATTCATCTAATGTCTGGATTGTCTCTAAAGCGCTAGCTTGGGCAGTATTTAAAGACTTTGGTTGATCTTGAGCTAATGCTGGGCCTTGTTCCCTTCGCAATACTTCCCGTTCTTCGATGACGATACAGCCCTTTTGTTCTAACCCTTTTAGCGTAGGGGTAGTTGTCTTACAAATCTGTAGAAACTCATTTAGCCACAACTCGCCACCACAATCGCGTAGCACTTTTAAAATTTCCCGCTGACGCTTATTTAAATCAATGTAAGATCCATCGGCAACTAACGTGACTACTGGTTTTGTCTGGGGTTGAGAATATCTAAGTAATTGCACATAACTTTCTGCCCAATTGCGTTCGAGTAATTGCTTCTTTCCACGATCAAATCCTTGAACCTGGCGCTTGAGGAATTTGAAACTGTAGTCCCCATCAACTTGAGATTGCAGAATTTTAAGAATTTGACGAGCTGCCGTTGAACCAAGGAATTCTACTGCACCATTGGGAATGTTTTCTCGCTTGAGCCGAATGCGATGCTGCGATCGCCCCAATAATCCAGGTGGCAACGCCATACGTATTACCTGAATCAGTTGTGTGTAGTAATACTGTGATACCCGTTCCAGCAAAATAAAGTAACTATCTCCGATGAAATCCCTCTGAATCACATCTTCTACTTCCCGGATTTTTTCCAGTGCTAAATCTGCTGGGGGTTTTGCCAGGAAACGAATAGCTACTCCTCCCACCTGTTGCGCCCCAAATGGCACACTCAAAATATCCCCTGGTTTTACTTCTAACTTGGCAGGTAATCGATACGTATATAGTTTTTCCCCTTTCTCTAATTCCGTTGAGGCTCCTGGACAGTCTACCAATACCTCAACCCACCGATTCAACGTTGTATCTGACTTGTATGATTCACTCGGTTCACTCACCACTAAAGGAGATAAATTTATGTCATTAATATACATACTTGCTGATTTTATAATTAAATATTTCCCTCACATAGCTGGTCAAAATCAACCTAGCTAACTAAACTTTAGTTTTTCGCTTTCTTAAATTTAAATGGTATTTCTCAATACTGTTATTCTTCATAATACTTGATAATTTTCCTCTTATGTAATCTACTAGACAAATTCGTATCAACTATATATGCAATAAATATTTGGTGCCCACTATACAAATAAAAGCATGTCGGCTATTGCTGCAACCGTTGCTCTATCTACTAAATATGGAGTAGACTTTTTCCGCCTATCGGTAGATATTCAACCCTTTCTGTATATGAGATGCTTTTATACAAAGTAAGATCGGATCAAAATTAAGCTGCTATTCTTGTAATTTGTATCATGTAGGTAACTTGAAATCAAATCAGGAATGCGTAACCCATTAGTAGGTCTTCCTTTTATACAGTAAACTCCAGCGCCTAAGACATTATAAATATTTAGAAAAATATATGAAAGTTTAAGAAATTTGGATGATTAGCTGGAATTTTTATATTTGTTAAGGTTGAGAATGTTTGAGGGGGTTTGACATATTTGATAATTCAGAAAAAAATGAAGAATATATCTGTTGGGAATCTCAGAAAAAAGTTTTGCTGGGTGCTAAGGTCAGTTTCGTTATAGGTTGTATATAACTGTAACCTATAGGTACTAGGTAGATGCCGATTTTTATTTCTGTAGACAAATTAGCATCAGCCTATATTTCGCTATTCTTTAGGGGTGCATCGTCCATTAGGGAAAACTACCAAGCCTCAAACGAGTAGGTGTAAATAAATTATGTACCAAACAAAGCAACAATCCCTAAAGGAAAATATGAATATTGTTGAATTGGGAAAAATGGAAATATTGGAGAATGCTGCTGATATCGAAGAACCATCACTCGATAGTTTAAATGCAGTGGCAGAAGAAGAATCTCCAATTGTAGTAGAAAATCTGGAATCAGACGAACGCGATGGAGATGACATGGCGGCGGCTCGTCCTTCGGGATACAACAAAACCGAACATGATGATGCTGTCGGCGCGTTTTTTAAGGAAATGGCGCGTTATCCGCTCTTAAAAGCTGACGAAGAAGTAGAGTTAGCGCGGCGAGTCAGATTTCTAGAGGAATTTAGAGAAATACAAGCGGCTTTAAAGTTAAAACTGGAACATGAACCCAGCAAATTAGAAGTCGCTTCCGAGCTAGTAATGACGGAAAAGCAACTAGAAAATCGCTTGTATCAAGGGAGAGTAGCGAAACGCAAAATGATTCGCTCGAACTTGAGATTGGTAGTGTCTATTGCTAAACGATACTTGAATCGGGGAGTGCCTTTTCTGGATTTAATTCAGGAAGGAGCTATGGGTTTAAATCGCGCTACAGAAAAGTTTGATCCCGATAAAGGATATAAGTTTTCTACTTACGCCTATTGGTGGATTAGACAAGCAATTACTAGAGCGATAGCTAACGATGCGCGAACAATTCGGCTACCGATTCATATTGTTGAAAAGCTTAACAAGCTAAAAAAAGCCCAACGGGAACTCAAACAAAAACTCTGTCGTAATCCTACCGAAGGTGAAATGGCAGAATATTTAGAGATTAGCGTGCAACAACTACGCCAGCTACAACAGCTACGACGACAAGCACTCTCTCTCAACCACCGCGTCGGTAAAGAAGAAGACACGGAATTGATGGATTTGCTAGAAGATGAAGATAACTTGTCTCCTGAAGCAAAAATGAATGAAAACATGATGCGTCAAGAGATTTGGGAAGTCTTAGGTGACGTGTTAACTCCACGAGAGAAAGATGTAATTTCTCTGCGTTATGGTTTGACAACCAGCGAACCATGTACCTTAGAAGAAGTTGGCAATATGTTCAATCTTTCTCGTGAGCGAGTGCGTCAAATTCAAAGCAAAGCCATGCGGAAATTGCGCCGTCCTCACATAGCGAAACGCTTAAAAGGTTGGTTGATTTAATTACATTGCTCAAGATAGAGATGCAATCTTGAACTTAATTAGCTTTGCAATTCGCAAAAATTGGGCGTTTTGTAGCTTTTTTCGGCTCTTGTTTAGTCAATACTCAAAATAAATTGCCCAGTTGCCTATAGACTATGGACTATAAACTATGGACTATAGACTAATGACTTCGGGTAGCAATTTGATTGTGCGTTTTGCTGAACCAGCCGATTGCAGCGTACTGTTTAAATTAATTGAGGGACTTGCAGAATATGAAAAATTATCTCACGCGATTGCTGGCAATCCTCTAGCACTTCAGGAGCATTTATTTGGTTCGCGGAGGTATGTAGAAGCAATATTAGCAGAATCTGCGAGTCAAGCTGTTGGTTTTGCGCTATTTTTTCATAATTATTCAACATTTCTGACTAAGCCAGGAATTTATCTGGAAGATTTATTTGTTTTACCAGAATATCGCAGGCAAGGTATTGGTAAGGCTCTCTTGACTAAAGTAGCTCAGATAGCTGTAGAACGTGATTGTGGGCGATTAGAGTGGAGTGTCTTAGACTGGAATGAGTCAGCCCAAGCATTCTACCGTAGGATGGGAGCATCCATATTAGATGATTGGCGAATTTGTCGCGTCACAGAAGATGTGCTTACTCGATTAGGAAGTGTTAAATAAAAAACAAAGGATGAATTATAAAGGATGATGCAGGACAATTTTCATCTTTAATATTTCATCCTTAAATTTTAATGATTTTCTTTATAACATATTCAAATTCACAAAAATTTGCATTTGAATCATCAACATAAATGCACATTTTTGCAAATAAGTAAACTAGGGTATTTTGTAGAGAAGCACCTTCTCATTAGATATCGCTTTGTGCCAACAAACCTAAATCTAAAATCCCCAAGATTCAAAATTCAAAAACTTTATTTAATAAACCAAAGTTTGACAGCTTGTCATTTGACTATGGCAGCGGCTCAACTCACAATTATGGAGGACATTGCACCGAATAAGCTGTTATTGCAGAGAGAACACGAAATGAAAAAAATAATTACAGTCATACTGTTAGGCATAGCAATCTTCACCTTTGCCTTCATTCCTCCAGCTTTCGCAGCAGATGCTGCTAGTGGAGCTAAAGTATTTAGTGCCAATTGTGTCTCTTGTCACGCAGGAGGAAAAAATCTGGTTAAAGCTGACAAAAGTCTGAAAAAGGACGCTTTAGAAAAGTATGGTTTGTACTCAGCAGAGGCGATTATTGCCCAGGTTACAAACGGTAAAAATGCCATGCCCGCCTTCAGCAAACGTTTGAAGCCTGAACAAATTGAAAATGTAGCAGCTTATGTGCTTTTACAAGCAGATAAAGAATGGAAGTAGGCTAAAATCTGACTTTAAAAATTAATAATTAGCGGGACAAAAAGCCCCGCTAATTTTAGAGTTACCGCAATTATCAAATAGGATGCATATACCAATTTGGGATTTTGGATTAAGAGTCTTTACAAAATGACTGTTCCAAGAATATCAAACAATACTACCTATCCTAATTTAGTATTATGAGTAACTTCTGGCGATTATTTTTCAGTACAATTATTGCTTTACCTCTGACTTTTCTGACTTTATCTGCACATTCTTCACCCATTTTAATTACCCAAATTACAGCGAGTGATTTCTTAGAGTTGGGTGTAGATAAGATGCAGCGCGGTGATTATCAGGAAGCAATAGAGAATTTCAACCAGGCGATTGCACTTGAGAAAGATTTGGCTGTTGCTTATAGCGATCGCTGTCTGGCTTATCTCCAATTACAAGATTACCATCAAGCTGTTACAGATTGTACTCAAGCCATAAATTTTGCACCGGATAACTTTGAGGCTTACCTGAACCGGGGAGTAGCACACTACAGAGAAGGGGATTATCCTGCTGCCATTGTCGATCATAATCGAGCCGTTGCACTTAAACCCTACGATTTTCGAGCTTACTATAACCGAGGGCTAGCCCGTGCCGGCGATGGGAAAGATTCGGAGGCAATTCTTGACTTTAATTTAGCCCTAACTCAGATACCTCGAATAACTAGCTTACTACTTGCAGATATCTATAATGACCGAGGTTTAGCGCATTTTGTCTTGCAAGATACCCAAGCAGCTATGCTCGACTTTAATCTAGCAATTCGTCTCAATGCTAACGATTATAGAGGGTACTTTAACCGGGGTTGTGCTTGCGGCCGAAATGGTGATGACTTGGGTGCAGTGCGTGATTTTTCGCAAGTAATCAGACTTAATCCCAGTAATGGCCAAGCTTATGTTAATCGGGGAGTAGCTCAGTATCGTTTAGGATATCATTTAGGAGCAATGTCTGGCAACAAGCTGCTTCGCATCTACGCTGATTTACAAAAAGCATCTGAGTACTTTGAAAACCAAGGAAAGAGAGTTGCTTACAAAAAAACTCTAGATTTATTGAAGAATCTGCGACGACAAATTTCCTTTGCAACTGAAATCGCTCTTTTATAAGACTTTCAGCACTATGCAGGGTATTTACCAGCTTGAAAAATCTGTTCGACGGTTAAGTTTAACTCTGGGAAAAGAGGTGAGATAATGCGATCGCTACCTTGAAATTGGCTGACTTGGTATTCTCCCTCAATTAAAGTGTAGAGGGAGATAGTTGGTTGTTTGGGGTTGCCAATAAATCGCCTACCGCCTAAAGCAGCATAGTCTACAATCCAGTATTCTGATATACCTACAGCTTCATAGTCAGCAGCTTTTTTTAAATAATCATCACGCCAATTGCTACTTACTACCTCAACTATTAAGGGTATTGATTCCGCTTGGCTTACAGTAGATTCTTTTTTCCATAAAGGTTCATTTACTAAATTGGGGCGATTTAATATCAGCACATCTGGTGAGTAAGCAGATTCATTTTCAAGCGGTTTGACTAATACTGTTTTGGGTATGAAGTAGGGGAGATTTAAACGAATACACTCTCTAGTAACTTCAAAAGCTAAAAATCCAACTACCTCTTCATGATCGCCTGTTGGTTGCGGCATCTCAACTATTACTCCATCATGCAATTCATAACGTTTTCCTGTGTTGTCAGGATATTTAGCAACAAATTCATCGAATGTAACTACTTTGCGTAAGGCTTGAATCATAAATTATTGTCTTCTATTGTGTTTGCGAAGCGTCTATTTTTCTCAATGCTAACGTAATTCGTAATTGCTACAAGGGAAGAGGCTTTGAAGCTTATTCTCCTTCGCCTTTCAAAGGTTAGCTTGCTTATTAAGCGCAATATCTCTAGCCCTTCGAGATTGTACGTTTGGGAATTTGAGCGTTTGAAGCAGACTAAAAGATATATAGCGTTCCCTGTACACCATAGCCCCCTCCTCGCTTGCAGGGAGGGGGTTGGGGGTGGGGTTCTTGTACCTCACTCAACTGAGAACCGCTATATCAACCCAGAGTCAGATCATATTACTAATAGAACCGAGATCACACTTCAATGAGTTCATCTCGGCTAAACTAAATTTTTATAGTTAAATATCACGAATACTCACATAGTAACTTAAATTATCGCAATGAAAAATCTAGGGCGCAAACCTCCTATTCATCTTCACTCAAAGCATATAGAACCACCTTCTCCTCATGAGCTTAAACAGCTATTGATGACTGTTCGTGCTCAACGCGATGAATGGCAACAACGTGCGAAAGAAAATGAGGAAGCTGCATCTCAACACGATGAAGCAGAACAACGTGCAAAAGAAGCTGCATCACAACTGGTTCATGTTCAGCAAGAGATTCAAACTTACAAAATCGAGGCTAATGAGCTGAAAGAGCAATTTACTCAAAATTATCGCTTCTATATTGATGAGCAAGAAAATCATCAAAAGATACTCTACCTTTACAACGAACAAAAGGCGAAAATATCCCAGCTAGTTCATGTTCACCAGCGAGAGATTCAAACTTGCCAACTCGAAGCTAATGAGCTAAAAGAACAAGTCACTCAAAATTATCGCTTTTATATTGATGAACAACAAAGTCATCAACAAACACTCTGTCTCTACAATGAAGAAAAAGCGAGAGCAACTGAATTGCTTACCAAATATGATGCAGCCAACTCTGAACGAGAAATGTATTTGACTTTATACAATGAAGCTAAAGCAGAACTCAAGCATGAGCGTCGTTCCAAAGCTAGTATTAAGGGATGGGAAACTCGCCGGAAAGCCGAGAATGAAAAATTAAAACGAGAAATTGCCCAGATGGTTGTGCTATTGCGTGACTCTTTAGCAAGTAAGGATGAAGCAGTAAATAATCTTTACCTTGTAGCAGAGCGTATGGATAGAATTCAATCTCTAGTTGATTCGGTGGAAGAAGAAACAACTAACAATCCTATAGGTTTGGTACAAAAATTTAAACGCATCTGGCTAGCAATTAAAGACATACTTTCTGAATAAACAAGCATACTTATGAGCAAAAAATCACTACCAACCACGCAAAAACAAGGTAAAGCGAGGCTGGGAGATCAAATTCGCAGTATTGCCGATCGCCTTAAACAAGAGACTGATGTACAGATACAAGCAACTTCTCGGATTTTAGGAGCTGCTGCTCAAATTGCCGAAAATCATGACCGACTTATTAATGAAGTAGTTGATATGGTTGAGTCAGACCTAAATGTAGAGAAACACGTATCTAAGAAGTCTACTTATACTGTTGATATTCTGAAGCGACAGTTTCAAACATTACGGGATGCAAAGGCTCACTTTAATCTCAAAGTTAGTAGTTGGGAATCACTAGTTAATAAATTAAATGCTGCATCTTTACAAACAACCATAATACAGAATAAACCTCAACTAAATCAGGGTTTGGCAGACACTAATACGATAAATGGTGAATATAATTTTAATAATATTGAAAAATTGACAGTTTTTTTAGAGCCTGATGTTGCAGAAATGTTTCCCAATTCGGAAGCAGTAAATGAAGCTCTGCGTTTTCTAATTAGAGTTACAAGTAAAAATCATTAAGGGATTATAGCAACTTTATAGAAAAATATCTTTTTTCTATAAAGTTGAGTATCTTTTTCTCCTCGTACTGCTAACTAATAAGGCGTAACACCATTAGAGAGCGATCTGTAACTGGTACAGTTTGAGAGTCTGAAACGAATTTTCCCCGATCTAAAAAGCGAGGTTCATTAGTGTCAATTACTATCTCCCAAACCTTGTCTTTAAATTCATGGGGTAAAGCAAACTCAATTAACTCGTAGTGAGCGTTAAAAAATATCAAAAAACTTTCATCAATAATCCGCTCACCACGATCCCCTGGAGTAGCAATTCCCTGCCCATTAAAAAAAATCTCCATCACTTTGGCATAGCTAATAAGCCACTGCTTCTCAGTCATTTCACTGCCATCAGAATTAAACCAAGCAATATCATTAATGCCTGAACCGTGAATGGGGCGACCTTGAAACCACTTACGTCGTCGCAATACTGGATGCTGATGGCGGAAATTAATCAGTTCACGTGTAAAGTCTAATAAATCTGCGTTCGCTTTATGCAAATCCCAATGCCGCCAGGAAATTTCATTGTCTTGGCAGTAGACATTATTATTTCCCTTTTGACTACAGCCAATTTCATCCCCCTCTAATAGCATTGGGACACCTTGAGATAGCATTAGGGTTGCTAAAAAGTTTCGTCGTTGCCGTTCGCGCAAACGCATTACTTCTGGATCGTCGGTTTCGCCTTCTGCACCACAATTCCAGGATCTATTATGGCTTTCACCATCTCTACTGTCTTCCCCGTTTGCCTCGTTATGCTTTTCGTTGTAGCTGACTAAATCATTTAACGTGAAACCATCATGAGCAGTCACGAAATTAATACTTGCATTTGGGTTGCGCCCGTTTGTTTGATAGAGGTCAGGGCTACCGGTAAAACAGTAAGCAAATTGTCCTAAACTATCATCTACACCACGCCAAAAATCTCTGACTGTATCCCGATATCTACCATTCCACTCAGACCAACGCAGTGGAAAGTTTCCGACTTGATAGCCGCCTTCTCCTAAGTCCCAAGGTTCAGCAATCAGCTTCACATCTGCCAAGATTGGGTCTTGATGAATAATATCGAAGAAAGCTGATAGGTTATCTACTTCATATAATTCCCGTGCCAGCGCCGAGGCCAAATCAAATCGGAAGCCATCTACATGCATTTCTATTACCCAATAGCGCAGGCTATCCATGATTAACTTCAGAACTTGAGCATGACGCACATTCAGAGAGTTACCGCAGCCTGTAAAGTCCGTGTAGTGGCGAGGATCATCCTTTACCAAACGGTAATATACAGAATTATCAATACCTCGCAAAGATAGCGTTGGCCCGAAATGATTTCCTTCGCCAGTATGGTTGTAGACTACATCTAAGATCACTTCAATTCCGGCAAAATGTAGTGCCTTGACCATTTGCTTGAATTCGGTGACTTGTTCTCCCCCAGTTCCACTAGCACTGTAACTAGAATAAGGGGCAAAATAATTGATGGAATCGTAGCCCCAGTAATTGCTTAATCCTTTTCCTTCTAAATGTCCCGGTTGAGATAAAAAGTGATGTACTGGCATCAACTCAACTGCTGTAATTCCTAATTGCAGTAAGTGTTGAATTGCAGCAGGATGCGCTAACCCGGCATAAGTGCCGCGCAATTCTTCTGGAATAGCTGGGTGTAGTTTAGTAAAACCTTTGACGTGAGTTTCATAAATAACAGTTTTATACCAAGGTGTCGCGAGCAGTTTATCGCCTTCCCAATCAAAAGATTGATCGACCACAACACACTTGGGCATTATTTTGGCATCATCTAGTTCAGAAAAAACTAAGTCTTTTTCCTCAGCGTCTAGAGAGTAGCCAAAGACAGAGGGATCGTTATTAAACTCACCGTCAATTGCCTTGGTGTAAGGGTCAATTAATAGTTTGTTTGGATTAAATCGATGACCTACTTCCGGTGCCCACATCCCATGTACTCTAAACCCATACTTCTGGCCTGGGGCAACTCCTGGTAAGTAACCATGCCAAACAAAATTGTTTTTTTCTGTCAAAGGTATGCGAATTTCTTCGTCATCGTTATCAAATAAACAAAGCTCTACTCCTGTTGCATTTTCCGAAAATAAAGCAAAGTTTGTCCCTTTACCATCCCAAGTTGCACCTAAAGGATATACATTCCCTGGCCATAAAGCTACATACATAAGTAAATCTTAAATAATTAGTTTTTCGGCAAATATTATTGAGTTCGACTTTTTTGAATAATTAGTTAAAATCTAAAGTTACTAATTCTTCGTTAAAATCACTAACATTACAATCTAACTTCTAAATAATATTATTTGCTCTATCATTAGTAATAAAAATCTCTATTCCTTAAGTTGGAAAAATTAATGTAGAGGGCAACAGGCTGAAGGAAAACTGCTCTATCTGCGACACGCTGCACGATCTGCTTCAGGAAGCGATACCTACAGCAGGCTGCACCAACGCTAAAAAGCAAAACTTCAAAACCCACACTGTTGCGTCAGCTTCCCGCAAGCTACAGCTCTTTACATGCCTCCAAATCATCGAAGGTCGAATCCCCTTCTGCCTTCTTCAAATGCATTTGCTTTTGAGTTTAACACATAGTGAATTGACCAACAATCTCATCTGAAGTGTGGAAATATGACAGCGTGTCTTTTGACACGATTTTACTATTACAGCAACAATGCTACGTAGTGACTGTTTTTACTTGGTGTGAAAAAGAACGTGAAAAAGGATTTTTTATTGCTAACAGTTGCTTTACCGAGTTTACTGATAGCGTCTCCTAGTTATGCTGTTGAAAGTGAAATTGAGCAGAGAAATACTAATAAATCAACGGAAGTCATTTCAGATATTCCGAGTTTGAGTGAAATTGAGCTACCCGCCACTAATGCCGAACTCTTATCTCAACAATCTGTACCAATTGAAGTTAATCCAGAAGAAACTCAGCCAGAAACAGAGCAAACTCCGAGCGATGATGCAGACATTACTATAGAAACGATCGCAGAACCAGACAATCTACCCCAATCTACTCCAACTTACGTCATTGATAAAGAAGAAATTCAAAAACAGGGCGCTACCAGCTTAGCCGATATTTTGAAAAGAATGCCTGGTTTTGCAATCAATGATGTCGGTCATGGTGCAGATACTCACACAGGTACATACTATCGGGGAGCCTCAATTAATCAGTCTGTATTCCTAATTAATGGCAGACCAATTAACAATAATGTCAACACTTATCATGGTGGAACTGATTTAAATAGTATTCCTGTAGAGGAGATTGAACGAGTAGAATTATATAGCGGTACAGCCTCCGCTTTATATGGTTCCTCAGCCTTTGGGGGAGTTGTGAATATTATCACCAAAGAAGGTTATGGCAAACCTAAATTGAGCGCTAGTGCAGAATTTGGCTCATTGAATTTAAATAATCAACAAGTGAGCTATGGTGGTTCATCTGATAAGGTCAAGTACAACTTTAGCTTTGAAAGATTCTTTACAGATAACCGTTACCCAGTTCCTGTAGGTGCAGCAAATCGTGATGAAAAGGGATTTTTATCAAATGCAGACACAGCGACAAGTACATACTTTGGTAGCATTGGACTAGATTTAGATCAAAAAAATTCTTTGAATTTAGATGTTACTAAACTCAGCAGTCGTCGCGGCTTAATTTATTTTGGATTTCCTCTCCAACAAGATAGATTAGACCACGATGGTTTAAACCTTGGCTTATCTTGGAAAACTCGGCTAGGTAACGGGGAAAGCTCCAATCTTACAACTTCAATTGGTTATAACCAAGATTATTTCAGCACTTATGGCCCTACAGGAGCATTTTACCGTACAGGAGCTTTAGATACCCAACAACTCACAGCCAGGGTAGATCATGAGTGGAAAGTTACTGCCAATAATAAATTGCGCTGGGGATTAGATTTGAAAAACACCGATTTAACCGATGATGTTTTGAGTACAAATCCTAGTAGGATTGCCAATAACGAAACTGAAGATCGGAGTTTGTTCAATGCAGCTTTATTCGCTGTCAATACTTGGAATATTAGCGATAACTTTCTGATAGATTTAGGAATAAGGCAAAGCTTTGACAGCCAATTTGGAAATTATCTCAACCCTAGTGTTGGTTTACGTTATGCTGTCACACCAATGGTAGCAGTGCGTGGAAGTTGGGCAGGGGGACAACGCAATCCTGGGTTAGATCAGTTGTATATTTATGATACAGTTCATGGTTGGGAACCTAATCCTGATTTAAGCCCAGAAATTGGCTCAACTTGGACTGCGGGAGTGGATATTAATTTTTCGGAAAATCTGATTGGACAGTTTACTTACTTTGGTAGTAGTATAGGCGATCGCTTGGGAGTCATCGCCGGAAAATGGGCAAACATTGGATTAGTAGATACCAATGGTTTAGAGGCTGCATTGCAATTAAAAATTGCGGCTGGCTGGTCAACTTTCCTTAACTATACTTATACAGATTCCCAAATAAAAACAGGGACAGAGAAAGGTTTACAATTAGGTTTGATTCCCTATTCTGTACTTCAAACTGGTGTGGGTTATCAAAATTCAGGTTGGCAAGCTAACTTGTATGTTACCTACAATAGTGGCGCTCGCAGATCCATCTTCGCTAACCCTGGTGACAAACCCACAGATTTTGCACCGTCTTTTGTGAATTTAGATTTGAGCGGGCGTATACCTTTAACTAGCAATTTAGGGCTGACAGTTTACTTAGAAAATCTACTCGGTGAGCAATATGAGCGAGTTAATCGCATATATAGCCCTGGATTTACTTTTCGTGTAGGTTTAAGTGCCAATTTTTAGGTATTCAATGTAGAGATTTTATCATTGCAAAGTCTCTACATTCTTATGTCTTTGCAGATGATTTGGAAAACCTCACTTTCCTATAAAGATAGAATATTAGGTTTTACAGCATTTTTTTAGTAAGGGTGACGCACTGCCATACAACATAGTGCGTTAAGCTAAAGCCATAATGACCCTACTTAAAATTTACTTTTAATCTAAAATCTAAAATTGCTATGAGAGCCAGAATTGAAAATAAAATACTTTTTATCCACCGCGAAGATTTGCCAGAGTTTAAGAAGGGTGGTTCGGTGGTGAGAAACTCTTATTTTTGGGCACTACGTTCAATAGCTGGTCAAGCTTCACGTTATCGTGATTGGGAATACGAACCGGAGGTTTGGCTAGCGCTTTCACGAATGCTTTTATCGTTTGCTGAATCGGGATATTTGGGTATTAGAGAAACTTTACTAGAGTTTCCCTTATCTCAAGGAGAAATTCCTAATTTGCTGCGAGATGTTTCGACTTGGGAGTAGAGATGTATAGCTGTCATTGTTGTTAACAAACCCTGTACTAGTTTCTGGTCAAAAATGATTAAGATTAGAGATATCAAGCGATTGCCAGAAACATTTATATTTTCTAATTTGTAACCACCACTTTGGAAATCTCAAAACATCTCTTCTACATAGACACGTAGCGGCTTCTTGCAGAGTATGAGCGATCGCTATATATTTCTATTAAGGATTCAAACAAAGAAATGCAAAAATTGGGAAAAAGGTGGGCTGTTGCCCACCCTAAACCATTATTTACTTAGCAATACTTTAAACAGATGCTTCAGTAGCAGTTTTGCCAACCAACTTGGCAGTATTTTCGTCGCTTTCAAGAATACCGAATTCAATCAACAATTCTTCTAACTCTTCCATCTCAATGGGGGTGGGGATAGTAAGGTTCTTGTTGTCAACGATCTTTTGAGCCAATGTCCGATATTCGTTAGCTTGATTGCTATCAGGTGCGTACTCGTTAACAGTCATCCGGCGCAATTCTGCGTGTTGAACGATGTTGTCACGAGGTACGTAGTGAATCATGTGGGTGTTCAACCGTTTTGCCAGGGTTTGGATTAGGTCAATTTCCCGGTCAGTGTTACGGCTATTACAAATCAAACCACCCAGGCGCACACCACCAGTGTGAGCATACTTAAGAACACCACGAGCGATGTTGTTAGCAGCATACATTGCCATCATTTCACCTGATGTAACGATGTAGATTTCTTGTGCCTTACCTTCGCGGATAGGCATTGCAAAACCACCACACACAACGTCACCTAATACGTCGTAAGATACGAAGTCTAAGTCTTGGTAAGCACCGTTTTCTTCTAAGAAGTTGATGGCGGTGATGATACCACGACCGGCACAACCTACACCGGGTTCTGGACCACCAGATTCTACGCAAAGAACGTCACGGAAACCCTTGAGCATCACTTCTTCGATTTCGATATCTTCTACTGCACCACGTTCTGCGGCGAGGTGAAGAACGGTTGTTTGAGCTTTGCTGTGCAGCATCAAACGGGTGGAGTCAGCTTTAGGGTCGCAACCGACAATTAGAATGCGTTGACCCATTTCAGCCATTGCTGCAAGGGTATTTTGAGAAGTGGTAGATTTACCAATACCGCCTTTACCATAGAAAGCTATTTGTCTAATCTTTTCGTCAGTCATGGTTGTGTTTCCTACAAAAATTTAGTTGATGAGTCGTAAGCTTGATGTGAAATATTCACCCTTGGCGTCGTAGGGAAGTAGAGCCTATTGGCGTAGACGCCTAGCGGCTTGTCGCTAGACATCGCACCCTGGCAAAAACAGTTAAAATCAGAACATATTTACCCACGAAGCGATGGCTTAAGAGATAGAAAAATCTAATCTCCTAATAACGAAGCCTTTGAAACTATGACTTCAGCATTATCAGTTGTTGTAACGAATCCCAAATGGTTGCTCAAGCCTCAAGAGTGGTTGCAGCAGGAATTCAAATGAACGCAGATTTGTTCCTTGAACCACACAACCAACCAAATTGCAATCCACTCTTAAATGGTCGCTACAACTTTGCTGATTTTGCTGATGTCAAGTAACCAAAAAAATCTATAACGCTTCTCGTTTCGTGATTGATGCAGCAAGATAAATTCTAGGCTAAAAGTGGTAGCTACCAGTGCAGTAATATAATACCTGCACAGGCAACATCTGATACTCTGACTTAAATAATATCTTGGTGACTTTTGACAGTATGGTTAAATTCCTCGAAATTATAGAAGAACACCATTCTGCTTGAAGTTTTTGTTGCAAAAGTCAGCAACTGCTTCAACTTAGTTTGCGGTTGAAAACGTTTACCCCCACAAGACGAAGTTAGTAAATATTCTGTATTTCTATTGAATTGTCAGGCTGTACTAAGAGTCTTTCTTCCCAGACTCCAAGAGTAATTGCCTTTGGCGGGTAATGCTCTAGCTAGGTTAGCCAACTCTTATTGGCTCATACCCAGATAAATTTTGATTGACTTCAAGTTGTTACAAAGGCTACTATCCTACTCAATCTAGTTTTAGATTTTCGTTAAAAAAGATGTAGCTAATTGAAGGGGACTTACCAGAGCAAAAAAACTTTCTTGAGCTTGCCTCAAACTTGTCTTGAAGTCTTTTTGTGTTTTCACTTGTTTGATTCCTATAAAAACCATAACATACATCTCACTAAATTAATTAGCCAAATTTAAAATTATTTTTCTATTAAATATAAAAATATCTTTAAAACCTTTAATAGTCATAAGTTACGCCCTGTTCAGTTGCTAGTTAATGAAATCATTTATTATAGCCAATATGTGCAGTTAGATACTTTTGGGGATTTGATAAAAGTAATGAAAACTAATGTTCTATCAAGAAAACAAAAAACTTTATTTTTATAGACAAAAATATTGTACAAAACAACTACATTAAATAACTCACAAAATCTCATGCAGTAATAAGTAGAATGGCTTAATTAAATTAAAGGGTCATAGTCAGCAGCTTTAGCTCTTAAGAACCTTATATAAATGTATAAATTGCTCACTATATACAAAAGTTTTATCTTATATTTAATTTCTAAATACATAGAGGCTCTGATTCCAGCCTTCTTCAAAAAGTCGAGGATCTTTTTATAGTTAATTTCCGTTAACACTATGCATTTTGAGAAATAAATATTCAGCTTGAAGTAATTTTTTATAAAATCTTCCGTTAGAGAGATGTACACCATTACTAAAATAATGAGAAAAATATATTTATGTTGGCTATGGAGAGTGTATAAATGCCAGAGCCTGGTAAATTAGGATCTGTAATTAATTGTTTATTAATACTGACATTGTTAGCCTCTTGCAGTGGTAAAACCTCTGTAGAAGATATAGATAAAGAAACACAAAGTGTATCTTCTTGGGTAGCAACAGCAAATATGGTTGGTGATGCTTGGATACGCGGCGTTGTGCCTAATAAATATGCTGAACAAACATTGGAAAGAGCCACGGAAGAACTGCAAAAAGAAAAAAATAAAATAGACAAGATAAAGTTGTCTCAAGATGTAAATGAACATGATAAATCAGTGCTATTAGCTGAGGTTTTACAGTTAGCAAACAAAACAGAGGAAATGTCGAGGGCTGTGGCAAAAAAAAATCATTCAGAGGTACAACAAAAACTTGGAGAGTTAGCAGTAGAAACGCAAGCATTAAATAAGCTAATAAAAGTAGCAGGGCAAACCAATGAATAAAATTTTGGAAATTGCTCTTGGGATTGTTACCAGCATCGGCGGCTTTTTAGATGTAGGTGCGATCGCTACTGCTGCAGAAGCTGGATCTATTTACAGCTTTCACCTAATTTGGGCAGTTGTCTTAGGAACAATTTGTGTAATCTTTCTGGTAGAAATGTCTGGACGTTTAGCAGCCGTTAGCAAACATACATTAGCTGCGGCGGTACGAGAACGATTTGGGTTCAACTTTTATATCATTCCACTAGTAGCAGAAATTATCGTTGATTTTCTGGTTTTGGCAGCCGAAATTGGCGGTGTTTGTATTGCCTTACAATTAGTAACAGGCGTTAGTTTCCAGTGGTTTGCTTTACCCGTTGCCTTTGCAATTTGGTTGCTACTTTGGAAAGGGACATTTGGATTAATTGAAAACGGTATTTCTTTATTCGGATTAATTACACTAGCATTTGTCGTCGCTACTTTTAAGCTGCATCCATCTTTGACAAAAATTGGTGCTGGTTTGTTGCCAACCCTGCCACAACAAGACATTGCACATTACTTATACCTTGCTGTTGGCATTCTGGGTGCATTGATTAGCCCGTACTTGTTTTATTTCTACTCATCTGGTGCAGTAGAAGATAAGTGGGATGAAGGGTATATCGGTGTGAATCGCGCTGTAGCTGGTTTGGGGATGGGTTTTGGTAGTATCGTATCGCTGGGAGTATTGATTGTGGCAGCACTGGTCCTGAATCCCAAAGGTATCCAGGTTGATAGCTATGAACAGGCAGCGCTGATGTTGACTGAACCTTTTGGTTATTGGGGATTTGTGCTATTTGCAGCATCTTTAGGGATTGCTTGCTTTGGTGCAGCCCTGGAGGTTAGTCTTGATACAGCGTATATTGTGGCTCAAGCTTTTGGTTGGAATTGGGGCGAAAGTCTTAAACCAAAAGATGCCGCACGCTTTAGTTTAGTCTACACCGTGTTTGTTTTTCTTGCCTCATTACTAATGGTATTTGGTATCGATCCATTGCAATTAACTTTGTTTTCAATGGCAATTACAGCAGTAATTTTGCCGCCTGTAATTATACCTTTTTTGGTTTTGATGAACGATGAATTATACGTTGGCAAGTATCGCAACGGCTGGATTAGCAACAGCGTTGTTATTTTTACAATTGCGCTGACATTTGTGCTAGCAATCGTTGCTATTCCACTAGAAATTATTGGAGGGTAGCAAATGGATGTTATCAGAGATGTTCTTGATAACCAATTAGTTGACCGCAATCAACGCAAAATGGGTAAAGTCGATGGCATTGTGATGGAGTTGCGCGATCGCGAACCACCACGACTTGCTTATATTGAAGTAGGAGTGACAACCCTTGCCAAACGGCTAAATCCTCGCTTGGCACCTTTGATAGCAGCAATTGCAAGTAAATGGGGCGCTAAACAAAGTGAACCATTTCGGATTCCGTGGTCAAAAGTGCGGGATATCGGCATAGATGTCGAAGTTGATGTTGAAGCTGAGGCAACACCAGCTTTAGGGTATGAAAAATGGCTACGCGATCGCATCATCGCACGAATTCCAGGAGGTGGATAATGACAACTCGTGAAATTCATCTAGAATTACTGCTGGGTAAACCAGTATTAGACTCAACTGGTAAAGCTGTCGGACGCATTGAGGAAGTACGCACCGAACAACAAGGCGAAGAATGGATTGTTAAGGAATATCTTATCGGTTATGTTGCGGTGTTAGAACGGTTATCTGCTTGGACAATTGGGTTAGGAATTTTGCATCTACTGGGGGCGCACAAAATCCACGGTGGTCATACAGTACCTTGGGACAAGCTAGATTTAACTGACCCTGACAAGCCGCGTTTGCGTTGCAGTCTAGATGCATTAAAGTCATTAGACAAGCAGCCACAGGATACAGAGTAACTTGGCTTGAAGGAGGCAGAAGTATGATGTCACCGAGTTGCAAAACGCTGTAAATGTTTCTAACAAGAGAACTTAGTACAGTTTTGCGTTAAAAGCGTAGCGTTTTAATGCCGCTGATGCATTAATATCATGTCCGCATAATTAGTTATGATTCCCACAGTCATTGCACCCCACACGCCAGTCGCTCATTGGGGAAACCCCCTTCTCTACAAGACGCTGCGCGAACGCGCAGCGTCTTGTAGAGAAGGCCCTAGCCTCTCCCTTTGGGAGAAGACCGCGCTGGCGGCTCCCCTTAATCCCCTCCCAGCACGGGGAGGGGAGACAAAGCGTAGCTTTGGTGGGGTGGGGTGATTCGGATTTGATAAGTAATCAAGCGGACATGATATGACAACTGTGCAACTAGCGCTTGTGATGATTTCGCATGGATTTATGAATCTTCTTCCATCGTTCTTTCTCAGCTAATTGCGCCCTCTGGTCTTGTTTGCGGTTAAGGTAGTCGAGTTCTTTTTGTAACTTTTGATAGCTAAGAAACCTGGAATAATCAAGTTCTCCCTCAGCCAAAGCCTGCTGCACTACACAACCGGGTTCGTTATTATGCTGACAATTGCGGAAATGGCATTCTTGCGCCAAGGTTTCGATGTCTGCAAAAGTTTCTTGCAAACCTTCATTACCTGCCCAAATTTGGATTTCCCGCATTCCTGGAGTATCAATAATTAATCCGCCAGTAGAGAGCAAAATCAACTCACGATTAGTTGTTGTGTGTCTACCTCGGTCATCACCTTGCCGTACTGGTTGCACAGCTTGCACAGATGCGCCTTGCAGTTGGTTAGTGATGGTAGATTTACCAACACCAGAAGACCCCAATAAAGCAACTGTCTGTCCTGGTTGCAAGTAAGATTTTAAGGCATCCAATCCTTGATGATTGGTAGCACTTAAAACCGCAATTGGTACACCCAAAGCAACTGCTTCTACTTGGGTTAAATACTCTTCTAGAGAATTGCATAAATCTGCTTTGTTTAACACAATTACCGGATTTGCACCACTTTCCCAAGCCAGAATCAGATAACGCTCAACTCTTCTTGGGTTAAAATCGCCATCCAATCCTGAGACTAAGAAGACTGTATCAATATTCGCTGCAACAATTTGTTCTTCTGTTTTACTACCCACCGCCTTGCGAGAAAATTTGCTTTTCCTGGGTAAAATATCGTTGATAGTGGCTCGTCTTTCAGATTCTCTGACATTAATCACAACCCAATCTCCAACGGCGGGAAAATCTTGTGGTTGAGAAGCATGATGCCGCAATTTACCTGAAACTTCTGCTGAAAGTTCCCCTTGTTTACTATACAGGGTATAAGTATTTCTGTATTCAATGGCAACCCTACCAACGCTAAATCCTTGTAAGCGATAGGGTTCAAAGCTGCGAGCAAAAAAGTCACTCCAGCCTAAATAATCCAAATTCATTGATGTTTCCTCGATGTGTGCTACTTGTTTTGCACAAGGTTCCACAGAGGAAGACACTTCTATGCAGGGGAACTCCCCGCACCAGAATGTCTGTGAATTCTAGTTTTCATTCCTGTAGGAAAGAGGACTGAACAGAATCTCTGCGCCTTGTGTTCTTTGAGTTGGGATGGTCAAAGTAACCCGGACTGCTAGCAACTCAGTCATAGTTCGTCCTCCTTGTGTACTACAGTAAATAATCTCCATTACTACATTAGCCTATTCCAGAAAATTCGTTTAAATTATCTGATTTGAACCCTGATGTAGAGAGACGATTTATCGCGTCTTGCAAGACCAATGCACAACTTTGCACATTACAAAAATAATCTTGGTAAAAAATATCTGCTGATCTTTCACCAACCTCTAGCGAAAGAAAGAGTTTGAGGCTGAGTATCTCTGTAATCATGAATGCGGACAAGTGTTTATCTGCTAAATAACTGATATGCCGCAATATTTCGGAAAACTACCCACCACGAACCAAGCTTGGACAACTGTTAGCAATGTCAAAGCTGTAAGCTGGGAAAATAATATTGTTAATTTTGACTGTGGCGACTCACGCCTAACCATCAGCGTACTTACTCCGAATTTAATCCGCGTGCGTTTCGCACCAACTGGGGAATTTATGCCTCGCCGCTCTTGGGCAGTTACGCTGGATGATGCAGAATGGCCGACAACACCTTTTGCAGTCCGGGAAACTGAAGCAACAATAGAAATTGAAACAGCACAGATTCGTGTGTGCGTCCAGCGAGAAAAATGTCGCATCGCCTATTTTGACAAAGCTAATTGCCCCTTTGCTCAAGATGCAGAGATGGGGATAGGTTGGCGGATGGGCGCAGTTGCAGGGTGGAAGGAAATTGCAGCCGACGAACATTTCTATGGCTTTGGTGAACGTACAGGCTTTCTGGATAAACTCAGCGAAGTAAAAACTAACTGGACAACGGATGCCTTAGATTATGATTCACTCACTGATGAAATGTACCAAGCAATTCCATTTTTTATGGCTTTGCGTCCGCAGGTAAGCTATGGCATCTTTTTCAATACCACTTTTTGGAGTCAGTTCGATATTGGCGCTGAACAACCAGGTATTTGGAAGATGGAGACTCGTGGCGGTGAATTGGATTATTACATTATCTACGGCCCTGAACCAGCCCAAATCCTGGAGACTTATACTCAGCTAACTGGGAGAATGCCATTACCGCCGAAATGGGCGCTAGGTTATCATCAATGTCGCTGGAGTTACGAATCAGAAACCGTTGTGCGAGAACTAGCAAAGGAATTTCGTCAACGCCGCATTCCCTGTGATGTTATTCACTTGGATATTGACTATATGCGGGGCTATCGAGTGTTTACTTGGAGTCCTCAACGCTTTGCCAACGCGGCAAAACTCATTAGTGATTTAGCAGAGGATGGTTTCAAAACAGTCACAATTATCGATCCTGGGGTGAAGTATGAACCAGAAGGTAATTATCACGTTTTTGACCAAGGCATAGAAAACGACTATTTTGTGCGTAAAGCTGATGGTACGTTGTTCCACGGCTACGTTTGGCCTGAGAAAGCTGTTTTTCCTGATTTTTTACGTCCTGATGTGAGTAACTGGTGGGCTGATTTACACAAAAGCCTAACTGATATTGGTGTGGCAGGAATTTGGAATGATATGAATGAACCTGCCATAAACGATCGCCCTTTTGGGGATGATGGTGAAAAGATTTGGTTTCCTCTAGATGCGCCGCAGGGGAGCAGAGGGGCAGAAAAGAATTTACCTACGTCCACTCATATAGAAGTGCATAACTTGTATGGGTTGATGATGGCTAAAGCTTCTTATGAAGGGTTACAACGGCATCGAAGTTCAGAGCGATCTTTTGTGTTAACGCGATCGGGTTATGCTGGTGTGCAACGCTGGTCTTCTGTGTGGATGGGAGATAACCAATCGTTGTGGGAGCATTTAGAAATGTCTCTGCCGATGCTTTGTAACATGGGACTTTCGGGTGTGGGGTTTGTGGGTTGCGATATTGGCGGGTTTGCTGGTAACGCCACAGCTGAATTATTCGCTCGGTGGATGCAAGTAGGAATGCTTTACCCATTGATGCGCGGTCACTCGGCAATGTCTACTGCTCGTCATGAACCTTGGGTATTTGGCGATCGCGTTGAAAGTATCTGTCGAGAATACATTAATCTACGTTACCAACTACTTCCCTATATTTATAGTCTTTTCTGGGAAGCGGCAACAACAGGCGCACCGATTTTAAGACCATTATTGTACCATTTCCCCAACGATCCGAAAACCTATAGCCTCTACGATCAAGTATTGCTAGGTGCATCGCTGATGGCTGCACCAATTTACCGTCCTGGAGTTGAGCATCGATCTGTCTACTTACCCGCTGGCACTTGGTATGATTGGTGGAGTGGCGATCGCTATGAAGGCCCGATTCACATTCTTGCTCATGCACCATTGGAAAAAATGCCACTGTATGTTCGTAGCGGCGCGATCGTTCCTATGCAATCTGTCAGCCAATACGTCGATCAAGCCCCACTCGACGAGATCCGATTACGGATTTGGCCTGGTAACAACGAATATCAGTTATTTGAAGATGATGGACAGACAAGCAAGTATCAAGATAATAACTTCTCAATAACCAACATCCGTGTATTTACCCAGGTAAGCCAAACAGTAGTGGAAATTGAAGCAAGAGTTGGAGAGTGGACACCTCCACTGCGAGAAGTGATTGTAGAACTTGTAGGTGTTGGAGAGCAACGGTTTCAAGATGATGGGAAGCGACATAGCCTACAATTCTGAAATATTCGCAAAGGTGGTTTTTGAGCCACCATTATTTCCTACTTTAAATTGTGCAAGAAAAAATATGCATAGAGGTAGATGAAAACCAAGTCAAGGGGTAACATACAATACAAAGAATATAAATGGTTAAACTGTAAGAAATACGTAAGTTTACTACGCTAGATAGATGCGGTTAGAGAACACTCAATGTTAAATATTAACCGCTTGCAGCTGCAAGATAGATTTAAAATCTCTACAAATGCACTTGTGGCAAGAGTCGCAAGTGCGATCGCTGTTTTTGTGGGCAGCTTGGTACTAGTTGGCTGGTGTCTTGGCAGTGAAGTTCTTAAGCGCGGCTTCCCTGGTAGTCCTGCCACAATGAAAGTCAACACAGCGTTATGTTTTGTGCTGTGTGGTGTGTCGCTGTGGCTATTTTTAGAAGGGGAGCAGAGGAGCAAAGCAGGGGGAAACAATTCAAAATTCGAAATTCAAAATGACGCTCTCTACGAGACGCTCTTGCTAGCTTGCAACTCTTACAGAGTACGCGGACTCACTAACGCTGCGCTAACAAAATTATTTACCCATTTCCCTACTCTTCTAATCTCTCAGGTCTGTGCAATAGCTGTCACCACAATTGCAGCGCTTACCCTCTGTCAATATCTGTTTGGCTGGAATCTCGGCATTGATGAGCTGGTGTTCCGTGATTCGCGAACTAGTATAGCGACATCGCATCTGGGGCGAATGGGGGTGAACACAGCACTGAACTTTATACTGGTTAGTGTCGCTCTACAGATTCTGATTTATCCAAAAACCCACCGCAGTTATTGGTATGCCCAGATTATCGCTCTGATTGCTACTTTAATTTCCTTTCAAGCGCTGATGGGCTATGCCTACAAAGTGAAAGTTCTCTACGGACTTGCCCCTTATACAACATCAATGGCATTACACACAGCAGTGTTGTTCTTCTTAATAAGTATGGGTATTCTGTGGGCGCGAGCAGAACATGGCTTAATGAGGGTAGTTACAAGTGATAGTTACGGCGGCTTACTTGCACGTCGTTTATTAATTGCCGCGATCGCAGTACCTTTTATATTGGGGTGGGTAATCGTTGAAGGTCAACGGGCAGGACAATACGATCCGGCATTTGCAGTATCGATGTTTGCGATCATTGTGATTGTAATTTTTACTATTTTGATTTGGCAAAGTGCCAGGGTTATTGAACGCCTCAGCTATCAACGCGACCTTGCCCAAGAAGCACTGAGAACCTACGAAGCGAAACTAGGAAGTTTTGTAGATGCTAACGTCATCGGCATTCTGTTTGGCGATGTGTATGGCGGTATCCAGCAGGCAAACGACGAATTTCTGAGGATGATTGGTTACACGCAGGAGGATTTGTCAGTAGGTAAGTTAAGTTGGAGCAATATCACACCACCAGAGTATCTATACTTGGATGAGCGAGGTGTTGCCGAAGCCCAAGCAAATACCAACGCTGCTTGTACGCCCTATGAGAAAGAATATATTCGCAAGGATGGTAGCCGCATCCCGGTTTTAATTGGTTACGTCCTGCTAGGAGAAAACCGGAAAGAGTCAGTAGCCTTTATCCTTGATTTGAGCGAACGCAAACAAGCAGAGGCAGAGCAACAAAAATTAGTGTCGGTAGTAGAAAATAGCTCTGACTTTATCGGCATCGCCACCCTTGAAGGTCAATTACTCTACATAAATAATGCAGGTCAAAAGCTGGTAGGTCTTGCCAGCCTTGATGAAGTGAGGCAAAAAGCAGTATTAGATTACTTCATGCCCAAAGACAAAGCCTATTTTCAAGAATATATACTGCCGACTGTGCTATTAGAAGGGCGCTGGCAGGGAGAATTCTGCTTCCGGCATCTCCAAACAGGTCAACCGATACCAGTTGATTACAACATCTTCACTGTTACAGATAACAACACAGGTCAGCCAATTGCCTTAGCAACTGTGACTCGCAACATCAGCGAGCAAAAACAAGCCAAGGAACAAATATTACAACTAAACAGGGATCTACAGCGCCGCATTACTGAATTACAAACTTTGTTGGAGGTAATTCCTATTGGAATTGGCATTGCCGAAGATCCAAAATGCCAAAATATCAAGGTCAACCCTTCTTTTGGCAAGCAGTTGGGGATATCGTCAGATACAAATGCCTCCCTCAACGTTCCCTTGGATGAAAAATCTACAAGCTTTAAAATCTACCGAGAGGGAAGGGAACTTTCAACAGAGGAACTCCCAATGCAGTATTCTGCTGCTCATGGTGTGGAGGTTCTGAATTCTGAACTTGATGTTGTCCATGAAAATGGAAAAATTGTCAAGCTATTACACTACGTTGCACCCCTGTTTGACGAAGAGGGTAAAACCAGAGGAAGCGTTGGTACATTTTTAGATATTACGGAGCGCAAACAGGCAGAGGAAGCACTCCTAAATCAGCAAAAATGGCTGGAGGATGTGTTAAATCTGATGCCAAGACCGTTGCTGTTTATCGAACCAGGAACGGCGCGGGTAACTTTTGCCAATCGCTCTGCTAACGAATTAGCTGGGGGCAAATTTCCCAAAGGTATACCTGCTGAAGATTATCACACAGTTTATTACTATACAAATGCAGATGGCGATCGCATTCCCAATGAACTTATGCCAGGGGTGCGGGTTGCCCGTGGCGAACGCCTGAATGGATTGGAGGTGGACTGGCATACTCCCGCTGGCGTGCGCTCTCTACTAGTATTTGCTGATACCTTGCCAGCAATGCACGGTCATCCGGCTACCTGTATCTTAGTGTTCCAAGAAATCAGCAACCTCAAACAGGCAGAAAAAGCACTCTCGTTAGGTTATAAAAGGCTAAAGCTACTATTTGACACAGCCAACGATTTACTATCAAGTCAGGAACCAGTACTACTAATCGATAGCGTCTACCGAAAACTAAGAGAGCAAATTGGAATAGAAGTTTATTTGAACTATTTGGTTGAGGATAACTCTCAAGTAATGCGGTTGAGGTCTTACAGTGGTATTTCTCAGGAAATAGCAAAGGAAATTGAATGTTTGGCATTTGGTGAAGCGGTTTGTGGTAGTGTAGCGCTCTCACGCCATCCTATAGCTGTAGAGAATGTGCAGCAATCAACTGAAGAAAAAACAGAATTGATTCGCTCTTTAGACATTACTGCTTATTATGCATACCCATTGATCGCCCAAGGACGGCTATTGGGTACTCTTTCTTTTGGCAGCCGCACTCTGTTAAGCTTCACAGACAATCAAAAAGGGATGATGCAAGCAGTATGCGACCAAATAGCGATCGCAATGGAACGGGCTAGTTTAATTGCTTCTTTGCAACAACAAACTGAGCAGTTGCAAGAGGCCAACCGGATGAAGGATGAGTTTCTAGGAATATTATCCCACGAATTGCGATCGCCCCTCAACGCCATCCTTGGCTGGGCACAATTACTGCAACGAAGCAAGCTCAGTGAAACCCAAATGGCTAGAGCTACGGAGACAATTGAGCGCAACGCCAAAGCGCAAACCCAGCTAATTGAAGACCTGCTGGATATATCGCGGATGATTAGAGGCAAGTTACGCCTCGATGTCCGTACTTGTAATTTGGTTCCCATAATTGAGTCAGCCATCAAGACTGTTACTTTAGCCGCCCAATCCAAGGAAATCGATTTGAGATTTTCCCTGATTCCCTCAAAAGAAACGCGAAATTCAGATTGGGGATTAGGAATTAATCACGAAAATCTCGAATTTCCAAAAGCACAATCCCAAACCAATCAACATTCAGAGGACAGCAAGCTGGGTGAAAATTCTCAATATTTAGTTTCCGGGGATTTCGAGCGCTTGCAACAAATTTTCTGGAATCTGCTATCCAATGCCATCAAATTCACACCCGTTGGCGGAAGGGTAGAGGTGCAATTGTCAGTAGTCAATGGACAAGAAAAACAACAGACAACGGATAAATATGCCCAAATTCAAGTGATTGATACAGGCATTGGTATCAGTCCTGATTTTCTTGCTTACGTTTTCGATCGCTTTCGTCAAGCTGATAGTTCTAGCACTAGAATCTATGGTGGATTAGGACTAGGATTAGCGATCGTCCGTCATTTAGTAGAATTACATGGCGGTACTATCCACGCAGATAGCCCAGGTAAAGAACAAGGAGCGACGTTTACAGTCAAACTACCACTTCTCAAGAGTGCCCACCTCCATCCTTTTGCCCCTCTGCCCCCCTCTGCCCCTGTGCCCCTCTCCCTGCTTGGTGTGCGCGTGCTGGTTGTAGATGACCAAGCCGATACCCGTGAATTTATCACCACAGTTCTCGAACAGTGCCAAGCCGAAGTTACATCTGTAGCATCAGTTCCAGAAGCATTGCAGTTAATTATACAGTGGAAACCAGATGCTTTAGTCAGCGATATCAGTATGCTCCAGGAAGATGGTTACTCTTTGATCCGTAAAGTGCGATCGCAACCACCTGAACTAGGGGGAAATATTCCAGCCGCAGCTTTGATAGCTGATACTAGGGCAGAGGATCGGATGCGAGCTATACAAGAGGGTTATCAACTGCATTTACCTAAACCTATTGAAGCAGATGAGTTAGCTACAGTAGTCGCCAGACTTGTTGGACGGACTTAGAAATGGAGCATTGGGGAATATGAATTAAATTCTGCCCAATGCCTCATTCGCTTTTTTTCTAATATCAAAATTTATAAATAGCAGTCTTAAATCATTTATGAAAATATATATCAATCCGCTTGGGTTAAGGGTTATTGGTGTAGATACTTGGTCTTTCAAGACGCGATAAATCGCGTCTCTACATCTGGGTTTTGGGCTGATCTGAACTGTATTGAATAATATATCTTTTTCTTACCTTTGCGCCCTTCTCTACAACACACTGCGCGTACCTCTACAGGAAAGCAAGCTACACATAGTGTCTCCAAGAGTTGGCGGTTCGTTTCCTTTTCTATATTTTTCATGAATTAGATAAGACTGCTGTAATGTCAGAATAATTGAGTTATGATTACCATAGTAATTAGCCACTTCCTTACTACGTGCTTTGATTGAAGTAGCCCTTCTACTTACCGAGACTCAGGAGGTTGTTGCAAGCGTAATAGGGTATTGTAAACCTGCGTTTTTAAGATAGTATTATTTTGTAGTTCTATAGTAATTTTGTTGAACTGTTCAAATTTCAAACCATTATCTTCGACAATTTTTTGAGCGTGGTTACAGTAGTTCACTGCAATATCTTGAGCCTTCTTTGGAAGACCATTTATGCTATTAGAATCGTTGCAGACAATATTGGGAATTTCTCCATCGCCAATAAGTTTTTTAATTTCTTCAAAGGCATTTTGACGGGCTGGCTCCATTGCTAGCACGGCTTGAGCGTAACTGTTGATTTCAGTATTGTTAACTATTGGTGGTGGAGTTTGAGCGTCAGCTTTGGAACTCAATAAAAAAGCGTTGGAAATCAGACTCACAGTAGCGATCGCGCCGAAAAATAATGATTGCGAAAGGGTTCGCTTTCGGCTAGTTCGAGAAAATAAATCAGAAATTTTCTTCATATAGTGTGTGACACAAAACTACATCAGGGATATTATAAGAACTTTGAATTATTTTCGGAGTTGGAAGTTCCAGGAACTGCTCAATACATCAGGGTTTTATATTTGATTGTCAATTTCCTCGGCATACTTGGCAAAGTTCGATTACTTTAGTCTGGAGTGTTGACATTTCTGATGCTCCTTGCTTGAGGCTGACTTCTAACTCCAGCAGTAGGGGTAAGCAAGAGATTAACTGTTGCACAGAAAGCAGCTTGATTTCTTGCTGTAAGAAGTAAATCCGTTTGGGATTACCGATATCAGCAGCAATAGCTATCGCTTGTTGATTCCGTTCCCCACTTTCTATCATAATCTTTACCCACAGCCAGGTGCGAAATTGTCCAATCAGCGTCGCAACTATCCGTAATCCTGGCTCAGAAGCATTGCTCAAATCTGCCAAGGTTGTCAAAGCTTTAGCTGTATCTCCTGTTCTGATTGCTGCTGCTAATTGTAGGCTATTTTGAGTAGTATTTCTTACTAACTTCGTAACAGTATCTATGTCTAAAGGCTTATTGCTACCTTGGACATATAACCGTAATTTCTCTAGCTCATTGTAGAGAAGCCGTGTATCATTGCCAACAGATTCTGCCAACAGATGGGAAGTATTGGCAGTCAGTTTCACGCCCACAGTCTGGGCTGCTTGATTAACAGATTGCACCAGTAATTCTGTTTTCCAAGGGGGAATGAGGGGAAATTCTCGGAATTCGGTAGCAAACTGTTTTAACAATTTCGTGGATTTGAGGCGTTCATCTGGCTTATTGCGGCTGGTGAGCAATAAAAATGAGTTTTCGGGAATGACTTTTAGCGATCGCCCCAATTCTGCCAACACATTCTCTGGACAGTGCTGACACAGAGTAGTGTTTATCAGCCATACCAAGCGCCCACCAGCGCCAAAAGTAGGTGTCATCACCTGATTTAACCCCTGGATAGCAGCATCAGCTTGATCTGGCGAAAATGCAGTGTAATTAAAACTTGTCCATTGGGGATCGAGGACGCGATCGCACAAAAGTGCGATCGCCTTTTCCATCGCAAAATCATCTTCACCCCAGTAAACATAGATTGGCATAGATAAACCTTGTAGTAGATTGGGAATGGGGCATTGGGGAGCCAGTGCGTTGCAGAGGTTCCCGACGCTCGAGTACTCGCTAACGCTGCGCTATCCGTTGAAGCAACTGGCATCATTGGGCATTGAGAAGAGACAAGGTAGACAAGGAAGAGGAGGGAGATAAGGGAGAAACTTGTTCAATAATTCCCCCTTGTCCCCCTTGTCTCCTCGTCTCCCCTGCTCCTCTGCTCCCCTGCTCCTCTGCTCCCCTGCTTCTTCATCTCCCCACTCCCAAAAATTAAATACTTTTGAAATCATCCTGTTAATCAAGGTAATTTTCCCTAAAATCTATCAAGTGAGAGCGTGAGGCTATGAAGATTGGACGACAACTATCAAACTTACTTAAATCGGTTAGCAAGACTGACGCTGCCAGAAGCCTACAGATCCCAAGCCCAGCATATTCAGGAATCTTCTAAATTTCAGCCACATTCTGGGTTGAGACAAGCAGCATCCTTTCCTGGCTATACGCTAATTACCCCGCCGGCAGAAGAAGAATCACACAACTCTGCTTTCTATGCCAAATTACAGACTTATCAACAGGAACTTTTGCAGTTGCCTGTAAACCGTAATTTGATTGTACCTGTGCCTCCTGCTAGCTTCCATCTGACTTTAGCGGATTTAATTTGGGACAATGCTTACCTTGATGCCTACGAAAAAAATCCTCAATTTGACGAGGAGTTACACTCTTGTTTAGCTGAAATATTTCAAAAATATCAACAATTGATGACAAACAGAAGTCATCCAATTAAATGGCAAATGCTGGGACTAATACTGATGCCAAGAGCTGTAGCCATTTGTTTAGTCCCCCAAAATGAACGCTGTTACGAGGAAATTATTCAATTTCGCCGAAAAATTTATCAAAATCCCAACTTAATTGCCTTGGGTATCGAGCAGCATTATCACTTCACAGCCCATGTTACATTAGCCTATTTTGGGGAGGTTTCATCTGACCTAGACCGCATAAGCTTCAGCACTATCCTTTCTCAATTGAATGAACAATGGCTATTGAATTTGCCAGAATTTTTGATTGATCGTGTTGAATTACGAAAGTTTGACAACATGACACGCTATTATCGTGAACCAGACTGGCCGATTTTGGATTTTTAAGTAATCACTTGGTACGTTAGTAGTCAGTAGTTTTCACTCACTGACTACTGACTACTCATTATTAATTAGCTGAAAATTTCGGTTGTTGATAACCAAGATAAATTGCTTCTAAAAATACATCAGGTGTAGCAGCTTCTGGCAATTTTTCTAAATTAATAATAGCTTGAACTTGTTCAGCTAGCTTTAGAGATAGTGATGCTCTTGCCTTTAACGACATTGCACCACGTCGCTGTAAATACTCACGAATCACAGCAAAATCATCTGGCATCAATGGTGATAAATCAGCAATTTCGATTAACTGTTGATGAAGTCCTTTTGCCTGTTCTGAAATTGTCAATCTTGCAGATACAGTCGGTGTTTGGGCTTGAATGACAATTGTGCCAGCAGCCAAATCACCTAAGCGCTTTTCGCGGCTACCCAACATAATTAAAAAAGCACCAATAAACAAAGTTTCATCAAAGGGGCGCAGTAAAGCACGTAGCGTTGCTTGTTGTAACCCGATGAGTGTACCATCATCTCGAACTACGCGAATTTTAGCAACCCGTTTACCAGGAGTTTGCCCAAACCATAAAGTTTCAAAAAATACAAAATAGCCGATATAAATTGCAAAGGCGATAATGAAGAAAATTGCTAATAACCAAATATCTAAACTTGGTAAATTGGTAAAAAAGTATTCAACTAAATTTAACAGTTGTGTCGAGAAGACACTCCAAGTAAGGACAAACAGAAGCAAAGTTACACCCAACACTGTATAGTCAATCAGGAGTGCCAAAGCTCGATTACCGATTCCCGCTAGAGTGAATTCCAACTCTACACTTTCTGGAGTCTGGAATGTGATGCGATTAAAAAAGCGCATATTTTAACTAATTCAAAATTAATAGAGTTGGATTAAGGTGTTAAGTTAACGAAAATCTTGCGAGGGAGGTTCTCGTAATTGTAAACCTAGACCTTCACGCCGACTACGCAAGTCCAAGTATAAAACAGCTTTTAATGCTTGCCAGAATGGCATGACTAAAACTCCACCGATCAAGCTTCCAATCACAGAAATAATATACACAATCGAGTAAATAGCAGTACCAGGCTCAAGCCTGATTAGGAATAAGCTAGGTATATAGTTTAATACAAACACCAACGGCATTGTAACGATAAAAGCAACTAAAACAATGCCTTGAATGCGAAAAACTGAGGCTTTAGTTAGCTCCCAACTTCTGGCAACACTTTCGCCACCATTGATATTTTCCTCAACTGCTAAAGGCACTTCAGCTACTATCCAACGGGAGTAGAACCAGGTTAGTCCTAATAATATAATGCCTGCCGTTACAATTATTGCCAATGTGGTTATGACTATAATGCCTGAAGTACCTAATATTCCTCCTAATGCTACTCCGATCAAGCCAGCTAGTACACCGCCCACGATCGCTAATCCAATATAAATTACCAGTAAAGATATACCTACTTGCAAAGCAACTCTTAAAAATGACCAAAGACGTGGATTAACATGGCTGCTGGCAGTTTGAACGCCTTCAGGCTGGTAAATCAATTCTCCAAAAGCCAAGCGTGAAATGAGTCCAGAGATGGCTGCATATTTTGCCCAACCATACACAGGAACGAGAACCCACAAGTGAGCGATCGCAGCCAGATTAAGATAAGTCTTCAAATGAGAACGATACAACCGTACTGCAGCACTGACAACGTTACCGATACTCAGTGGTTGTATCTGGCCGGAAGATCCAAAGTTTTCAGACATAATGCTAAATTTCTCTTGAAATTACGGAGATGAATTTGAAGCTATCTTAAGCTAAGTTAAACTCAGTGTTCCCAAAATTCATGAATATTCAACGTTGGATTGCGCGACGAGAACCGAATTGGCAGCGTTTGGATGCCCTATTAAGGCAGATAGAAAAAAAGGGGTTAAAGTCCTTACAGGCAGCAGAAATTAGAGAGCTAGCGAGTTTGTATCGTTCAGTGACCGCAGATTTGGCACGTGCCCGCACTCAGCAAATCAGCAGTACTTTGATCCAAAGTTTACAATCTTTAACAACTCGTGCTTACACGCAGATTTACCAAGGTTCGCGGCGACAAGAATGGCAGGCAATCCTAGAATTTTACCGTTGGGGATTACCATCTGTAGTCCAGAAAGCATTTGTATACATTGCTGCGGCAACGGCGCTGTTTTTACTAGGCGCATTAGTAGCTTGGTGGTATTCTTGGCAAAACCCCAGCTTTATACCTTTGATTGTACCTGAAAGTTTGATTACCAAAGTACGAGATGAGCATAAATTATGGATGGGTTCAATTGTCGGTGTTGAACCTCTGGCATCCAGCGGGATCGCAATCAATAATTTGTCGGTATCTTTTGGGGCTGTTGCCGGTGGTATGACGGCTGGAGCATACACAGCCTATTTGATGATATTTAATGGTTTATTAATTGGTGCTGTTGGTACTTTAGTTGCTCAAAATAATCTAGCTTATCCTTTTTGGGCCTTTGTCTTTCCGCATGGTTCTTTGGAATTACCGGCGATATTTTTTGCTGGAGGTGCAGGATTTTTATTAGCAAGAGCAATTTTATTTCCTGGTAAATATCGCCGTGGAGATGCACTGAAATTTTATGGTTATCAGGCAGTGCAGCTAGTATTTGGGATTGTACCAATGTTGATTATTGCTGGTGCGATCGAAGGCTTTTTCTCCCCTAATCCGAGCGTACCTGAGCCGATTAAATATCTGGCAGGAATAGGATTATTTATACTTTTAGTAATGTATTGTAGCCGCAAGCAAAAATAAAATTATTTGGATGGCATCTGATTGGTAAATTTAAAACCCGTTTTAGAACAAGGTAAATATTTTTCAGTTAAGACTTCACTCGTTATGGCTTAACTATGTAAAAAAATCATCGTAAGTTGAAATCATCACCGAACTATCTGATGAAAAAAGGCAATTCTTATCTATACTAATTTAATAAATCAAATATCAACAAGCTAAAAATCTTTAAAAATAATATTTAAACAGATATTAATGTTTTATTTATCATTTGTTAAACAAAGTTTAAATATAAAAAATGTACCTTATTGAAGACTGGAATGACACCAAGGAAATATTCCTTTAATCAGAGGTAATATGATTTTTTCGACCGCCATATTGAATCGTGTCGTTGCTACTTCAATGGTGACAACTTCTGTTGCACTCAGTCCATTTTTTGGTGCGATCGCACAAGCTGAAACTCTCAATGGTGCAGGAGCAACTTTCCCAGCTCCGCTTTACGAACGCTATGCTCGTGAAGTGAAGAAGAAATATCCAGACTTGAAAATTAACTACCAAGCAATTGGTAGTGGTGGCGGTATTCGTCAAGTCATCGCTGGAACCGTTGACTTTGGTGGTAGTGATGCTGCAATGAAAGATGATGAAATCGCTAAAGTCAAGAATGGTGCAATCTTAGTACCCACAGCAGGCGGTGCTGTTTCTGTTGTTTACAATCTTCCAGGCGTTAACGATCTCAAATTATCCCGCGCAACACTACCAGCAATTTATTCAGGTCAAATTACCAAATGGAATGACGCAAAAATTAAAGCTGATAATCCAGGTGCTAATCTACCAAATCAAACAATTAAATTTGCTGTTCGTGCCGATGGTAGCGGTACAACTTTCATTTTTACGAATCACTTGAGTGCCATTAGCGGTTATTTTAAAGGCAGAGTTGGAACTAACACTGCTCCAAAATGGAATCTGCCAAATGTCCTCAAAGGCAAAGGGAATCCAGGTGTAGCTGCTATAGTAGCTCGGACTCCTGGTTCTATAGGTTATGTTGAATATAGCTACGCTGTTAAAAATAATCTGAAATCAGCACTCGTACAAAATAAGAATGGAGAGTTTGTTGCTCCTTCTTTAGAATCTGCAAATGCAGCTTTGTCAACTGTCACTTTCCCAGATAACTACCGCGTTTTTATAGGAGATCCAGGACAAGGTTATCCCATTGTTGGTCTTACTTGGATGATGGTTTACAAACAGTATGCTAATGCTGCTAAAGCTGATGCAATTAAGAAATGGATTAATTGGGTATTGAAAGACGGTCAACAGTATAACGATGACCTTAACTACACTAAAATTCCATCTGATGTAGCAAATCGAGTGCTTCAGACAGTAAATAGCTCTGTCAAGCCTTAATCTACAATCTTTAGGACTTACTCACAAGATATCCGCCAATTCCCTCAAAAAGGGGGGTATTTTAAAAGCCCCCTTTTTAAGGCTAGGGAGGATTGTTTTATTATTTTCCTTCCCTAATAGACTGAGTTAATAAGTTGCTCTACTAGTAAGTAAAAATCTATTTTATTGATTTGTAATGGCAAATTTATCAGATGATTCAAATCTAGGTGATGAAAATTTTAATATAACTACTACCAGTGGCACAAATTTCTGGTTTGACCAAGGTTTTACACGGCTAGTATACTTTTTTGCTGTGATTACCGTTGCAGTACTATTTTTGACGAGTTGGGTAATTTTACACGAAGCTCTACCAGCCATCAAGCAGTTTGGAATGGGGTTTTTGTGGGGACAAGATTGGGATACAGGTAATCAGATTTTTGGTGCATTACCCTATATTTATGGAACTTTGGTAAGTAGTGCGATCGCTATTTTATTCGCTGTCCCAGTGGGAATGGCAGTAGCCTTAGTTACGAGTGAAAATTTTTTACATACATCGCTGCGAACTACTTTAGCATTTGTTGTTGAATTAATTGCTGCAATTCCCAGTGTAATTATTGGTTTATGGGCGATTTTTGTCTTTATTCCAGTTCTAGAACCTCTACAAAAGTGGCTAGCTAGCACTTTTAAATGGATACCACTGTTTAATACAGAAGATCCTTCTGGGACTAATATGTTGACTGCTGGAGTTATTCTCGCCATCATGATTTTGCCTACAATGGCAGCAATTAGTCGTGATGTCTTAATGGCTATCCCAAAAGAATTACGTAGTGCATCTATGGCTTTGGGTGGCACTCGTTGGGAAACAATTTTTCGAGTCTTGCTACCATCTGGATTTTCGGGAATAGTGAGTGCAGCAATGCTTGCTTTAGGACGTGCTTTGGGTGAAACAATGGCTGTCACGATGGTGATTGGTAACTCTGCTCAAATCAGCGTTTCTTTACTCGATCCAGCTTATACAATTCCCTCTGTATTAGCTAATGAATTTGCCGAAGCTGAACCGGGATTGCATATAGGTGCTTTAAGCTACTTAGCATTAATTTTGTTTGGGTTGACTTTAGCTGTAAATATTGGTGCTGTAATCTTGGTTAAGTGGGTTGGCAGGAAAAAAAAATAATACTATCTCACTTTGAAGTTATTACAAATACCTCAGTTTAACAAGACGTTTATCAATCAAAATTTATCAAACTTATGAGTAGTTACATTCAGTCAGAAACAGATGAATCTTTGGCGGCAGAATTATGCAGTCCTCTGGCAACAGAACGAGTAATATTTACTTATGCAATGAATGCGATCGCCTTTGGTCTTACAGGTCTAGTACTCATTCCTTTATTATCAATTTTGTGGGAAATTTTCGTCCGGGGAATATCTGGACTCAAATCAGAAATGTTTGTCAAAGCAGTTATTGATAATGGCTTTGGCAATGCCATCTTGGGAACCATAATCATGGTGGTAATTGGTGCTATTTTCAGCATTCCCACAGGGATCATGACAGGAATTTTCTTAGCAGAATTTGGTCAAACTAACCCAGTTGCTAGTATTGTTCGTTTTGTCACTAGTATTCTTACAGGTGTGCCTTCAATTGTTGTAGGCGTATTTGCTTATGGTGTGATAGTTTTAGTAACTAAAGGATTTAGTGCGATCGCAGGTGGTTTTGCTTTAGCCGTAATTATGCTCCCTATAATTATACTGACAACAGAAGAATCCTTAAAACTGATTCCTACATCTCAACGCCTCGCCTCTGCTGCTTTAGGTGGAACTCGTTTCCAAACTACTTTTCGCATTGTTGTAACTACTGCAATCCCTGGAATTACTACAGGCATTTTATTAGCTGTAGCTCGTGCAGCTGGTGAAACAGCACCCTTAATTTTTACCGCTTTATTTAGTCTAGATTGGTCAGAAGGATTGTTAAGTCCTACAGCTTCTTTACCAGTATTGATTTTTAACCTATACAACGACCCCGACCCACAAAAAAGTCAATTAGTATGGACTACTTCTATAGTTCTACTCGCCTTAATTTTATGTGTCAGTATTCTCTCTCGCTTAGTTATTAGGCAGAGAAAAATAAAATGAGAATTTTATAATATTCATCCTGGCTCCTGAATTCTGTTTTTATAAATTTTTATTTCGCATCTTGGGCAAGTATGAGTAACCTAATTCCAGCTATCAAAGTTAAAAATATCAGCTTTTACTATGGCACAACAAAAGCTATTGAAAAGGTATCAATAAATATTTATCAGAAGCAAGTAACTGCAATTATTGGCCCTAGTGGTTGTGGTAAATCTACCTTCATCAAAATTCTTAATCGCATTGGCGAATTAGAAGGGCCTGTGAAAGTTGAAGGAGATGTAGAATTTTTTGGTCAGAATATTTACGATCCTCGTGTCAACATCAATCGGTTACGCCGCCAAATTGGTATGGTGTTTCAAAAACCGAATCCTTTTGGGATAAGCATTTACGAAAATGTTGCCTACGGTATAAGAATAGCAGGTAGGTATTCAAAATTAGAATTGGATGAAATTGTTGAATCTGCCCTTAAAAGCGCTGCTCTTTGGGATGAAGTCAAAGATAAGCTCGATAAATCAGCATTTGGGCTTTCTGGTGGTCAGCAACAAAGATTATGTATTGCCCGTGCTTTAGCAGTCAAGCCGAAAGTTCTGCTGATGGATGAGCCTTGCTCGGCTCTTGACCCCATCGCCACCATGAAAGTTGAGGAACTACTCCACAGTTTACAGTCTGAGTTGACAATTGCGATCGTTACCCACAATATGCAGCAAGCCGCTCGTGTCTCTGATTTTACGGCTTTCTTTAGCACCGATGAAAGTCGGATTGGTCAAATGGTTGAATTTGGCGCTACAGAGCAAATCTTTAACAACCCACTAGACCCTCGCACCCGCGACTACATTTCAGGACGTTTCGGTTAAGGTCTCTTCAAGCGTGACTTATCGATTTTTGTCGATCTAGCTTGCATTAGAAGATACTCATAAAATGTAGCTTACAAAAGTTACTAATTTATCTTTATAAAAAACTAATTCCTCACTATTTATGAGATAAGTAAGTCGGTGAGAATAATTCAAGCTATATTAACTAATGTAAAAAATATTCAAATTAGTTTGTAGTGAGGGCTTTAGCCTACTTTGAGGGCTTCAGCCCTCACTACAAACCTTTAATTATTTACGTCGTCCTACTTATATCCCTCTTTTGTTACTACGGGGAGAGTATAATCAGGAAGAAAAACTGAAACAGTAAGTAACTCTGATGGTTACGCAGCGCTCTTAAGCAGTAAA
>NZ_JBALDD010000040.1:0-18218 GCF_036917555.1 Nostoc sp.
ATCTATGGAGTATGCTTTCATTAGTGACAAATTTTACTTCTTTGATCTCTATAGTACATTTGATTGTCTCTCACTCAAGTGAAAACCGCTATAAGATGTCACTGGATAAGGTAGGATAATTTGGAACCAATAACAGCTAGTGCGATCGCAACTCTCGCTTTTACCAAAGCATTTGAGAAAACTATCGAGAAATTCACGGAAGCAGCCCTTGTTAAAATGGATGAGCTGCGAATAAAGATTTGGGGTAAATTACGGGGAAATCTGAAAGCAGAAACAGCCCTTGTTGCTGCTGAAAAAGGCTCGAAACCAGATTTAGACAGGGTTGCTGCTTACTTACAGATAATTTTACACGAAGAACCGGAGTTTGCTAAAGAAGTAGAAACACTGGCTCGTGAAATTGAGGCTGGTAAGATAGTAGACAAAAGCACTATGACCCAAATCAATCAAGACAATGCCAAAGGATGGCAAACTAAAGTTGAGGGTGGAACAGTTTATCAAGGCGATATTAACATTCATCATGCACCTCCCAATTCTTGAATTGAGCCATCATGAACCAAAGCAACCAGGATAATGCCAAGGGCTGGCAAAATCAGGTTGAGAGTGGAACAGTTTATCAAGGTGATATTAGTATCTACAATTCCCCTACTGGGCAGTTACACTCATCTCCTCCAAATAATATTCCTTATCGGGGTGTCGCCAACTTTGTCGGGCGGGATGAGAAACTTGTAGAAGTGCATAAAAAGTTGCTGCAAAATGACAACGCGGCAATTTTGGCTGTGGCTGCTATGGGAGGAATGGGTAAAACTGAACTGGCGACACAATACGCACACCGCTATAAAAACAATTATCCTGGTGGGCTTTGCTGGTTAGATGCCAGAAAACCAGATTTAGCAGCAGAGATTGTGGAGTTTGCTCAGTTTTACATGAAACTGGAAGTACCGCAAACCTTATTGACTTCCCAGGAACAAGCAAAATGGTGCTGGCATAATTGGCAACCACAAACAGGACTAGTCTTGGTAGTATTGGACAATATTGACGATGTGACTAACTGGAATAATTGTCGCCAAATACTACCAACAGATAACCGCTTCTGTATATTGATGACAACTCGGTTGCGAAATCTCGGTTCAACAGTTCAACAGATAACTTTGGATGAACTCTCACCAAACGATGCTTTGAATTTGTTGACAGCTTTGTTGGGTGAGAATGATAGGCGAGTGCAACGAGAACCACAAACGGCAGCAAATTTATGTAAATGGCTGGGATATCTGCCTTTAGGTTTGCAATTAGTCGGCGCGTATTTGGCAGAAGATCCAAATTTGTCTTTGGCAGAGATTTTACAGCGATTACCAGCCCAGCCAAAGTCTCAATTGGAAGCCGTATTTGAATTAAGCTGGCAACAACTCGATTATATGACACAGTATGTCGGTGAGTTGTTGAGTTTATTTGCCCCAGATATCATTCCTTGGCAAATAGTTGAATCTGTCAGTCAGCAGCTAAATTGGGCGAAGGCAGATGTAGATAAAGCGAGAAAGCAACTTTATAAGCGCCATCTAATTCAAAGCGTAGCAGAAGGAGAAAGTTGCTATAAAATTCATCCTTTAATTAGAGAGTTTTTACAGGGGAAGTTAGTAGGGTTAAACACAGCTGATAATTTCAAAAAAGCCTTTGCCGCAGCATTAGTAGAAATTGTTCAGAAAATACCTGAATCTTCTACCCTTGAGGATATCAAGTCAGTGCAACTGGCAATTCCCCATTTAACTGAGATGGCACAAAATCTGATTGATGTTGTGCAAGATAAAAATTTATTTTGGGTTTTCACTGGCTTGGGCAAATTCTATCAAGGACAAGGTTTGTATACTCTAGCAGCACTTTGGTATGAGCAAGGATTATTAACAGTGCAAACCCGTTTGGGAGAACAAAATCTCGATTTCGCCAAGAGCCTTAGCTGGCTGGCATTACTCTACGAATCTCAAGGACGCTACGACCAAGCCGAACCCCTGCTTCTGCAAGCTTTAGCACTTCATAAACGCCTGCTGGGAGAAGAACATTCCGATGTTGCTCAAAGCCTAAACAACCTGGCAGGATTTCACTATTATCAAGGACGCTACGACCAAGCTGAACCGTTGTATCTGCAAGCTTTAGAACTTCATAAACGCCTGCTGGGAGAAGAACATCCCTCTGTCGCCACCAGCCTGAACAACCTGGCATTACTCTACGAATCTCAAGGACGCTACAACCAAGCCGAACCGTTGTGTCTGCAAGCTTTAGAACTGAGTAAACGCCTGCTGGGAGATGCACATCCCGATGTTGCCGCCAGCCTAAACAACCTGGCAGGACTTTACTATTCTCAAGGACGCTACGACCAAGCCGAACCCCTGTTTCTGCAAGCTTTAGCACAGAGAAAACGCCTGCTGGGAGAAGAACATCCCGATGTTGCTCAAAGCCTGAACAACCTGGCATTACTCTACAAGTCTCAAGGACGCTACGACCAAGCCGAACCGTTGTGTCTGCAAGCTTTAGAACTGAGTAAACGCCTGCTGGGAGAAGAACATCCCAATGTTGCCGCCAGCCTGAACAACCTGGCAGGACTTTACAATTCTCAAGGATGCTACGACCAAGCCGAACCCCTGTTTCTGCAAGCTTTAGCACAGAGAAAACGCCTGTTGGGAGAAGAACATCCCGATGTTGCCAGTAGCCTGAACCACCTGGCATTGCTCTACGAATCTCAAGGACGCTACGACCAAGCCGAACCCCTGTTTCTGCAAGCTTTAGAACTTCATAAACGCCTGCTGGGAGAAGCACATCCCGATGTTGCCGCCAGCCTGCACAACCTGGCAGGACTCTACAATTCTCAAGGACGCTACGACCAAGCCGAACCCCTGTATCTGCAAGCTTTAGAACTTTATAAACGCCTGCTGGGAGATGCACATCCTGATGTTGCCACCAGCCTGAACAACCTGGCAGGACTCTACTATTCTCAAGGACGTTACGACCAAGCCGAACCCCTGTTTCTGCAAGCTTTAGAAATTTGTCAGCAGGTGTTTGGGGTGAATCATTCCAAGACGGTTACTGTTCGGCAAAATCTAGAAAATCTTCAAGCTCAAAAGAGTGCTAACCGTAAAGTTAAGAATAATGCTAATAATAATTCTTTGTGGGAGAAATTTTTAGGGTTATTTAAGTGAAGCGAAAGTTGTGATTATAGTAAGGAACTGGGGACACTTCTCTACGAGAGGCTACTTTGGCTTACCTCGGCTTCGCCCTTACTTCGACGCCGCTCAGTACAAGTCGGCTACGCTCAGGACAGGCTCGGCACAAGTCGCAGTTCGACTGCGCTCACCGTAAACTCAGTACAAGTGCGCCAACGACAAGCGGTAGTTGAATCTCGACTTCGCTCGATTTCCGCGCAGCGATGCACTGAGCTTGTCCTGAGCGTAGCCGACTTGTACTGAGCGGCGTCGAAGTAAGGGTGCAGTCGTTGTGTCGAAACTCAGTGCATCGCTGGGGACTAGGTGAAAAGTCTTTTTGTGTTTCGGTTTTATCCTCCTCAAATTAAAATTGAACAAAAATAATAAACGACTCCCCGAATTCAATAAACGACTCCCCGAATTCAATAAACAACACCCCGAATTCAATAAACGACTCCCCGAATTCAATAAACAACACCCCGAATTCAATAAACGACTCCCCGAATTCAATAAACGACTCCCCGAATTCGATAAACGACTCCCCGAATTCGATAAACGACTCCCCGAATTCGATGAACGACTCCCCCCTTAATCCCCCCTTATAAAGGGGGGAAATTGAGCAAGTTTATCCCCTCCCCAACCCTCCCCTTGGTAAGGGGAGGGTGCGCGATAGCGCGGGTGGGGTATTTCTGTACCTCACAAAGTTGAAATCTGCTGTAAGTAATGCGTTGTAGAAGTGTGTCATTCATAAAGAAATATTCATAAATTATGACGATATTTTTGTTCTCATAGGCTAATTCTAGATGCCAAATAACGACGGCAAAAAAAATAATTAGTAGCTACAAATAAATACTTTTGACTGTTAATTTATTTTTGATTTAAGGATTTACAAGTATAAAATTATACTATACTATATAAATAAGAAAGGCGATCGCCCTCTGCCAAGAATCTGCGATCGCCTTTCTGTAAACCCCCATTCTGGGAGACAATTACAATGATGGCACAAGTACAAAAGTTTGTAAAAAATCAGAAGTTCGCCCAATCAGAATTACAACAGTACTTAGAGGGCGAAAACTTAAATACACCCATCCTTAATCAATCTTCTGAAAATCAATTACCGAAAAGAGAACCGATTAAACATCTATTAATAGGTTCTCCAAAAGCAGTTACTAGCACAATTCACTATCTGCAAGTGATTGGCTACGCCAGCACCGGCGATTGGAGTCCGCTATTACCAACCGCCAACCCAGGCGAGGTAATGAGTATTTTAATCCGTCAAATTTTAATGCAATAAGTCGAATTACCCCTCTTAATCCCCCCTTGTTAAGGGGGGAAACCGGAAAATCTAGTTCCCTCCCCAATATATCGGGGAGGGTTAGGGTGGGGTAAAATCTTGGTTAATCAGCTATTTCAGACTTGTGTGTACACCGTAGCCTCAAAGCATCGGGGAGGGGTATACCTTATGTGGTTGCAAAACGCTATATTACTGCTCAAGCTCGGTCGTTAAAGAAATATTCATAAACTATTACCATATTTTTGTTCTCATATCCTAATTCTAGATGCGAACTGACAGCAGTCCATTGCGATCGCATTGAGCAAGATGTTAAAACTTTTGGTGTATTGACTTATACGCAAATTACCCCACTTGCACGACGAGCGCACACATTCAACCCCCTTCAAAATGCACCACAACCACGTTAAGCTGAATTAGAGTGGCAATTTATTGCGCTTTTTAATATGCAAATCTCTGTTCTTGTCAAATTTTAATTTTTTCTGTTTGAGAAACCCGGAATGCTAGACCGAATTTTTGATTACCTCGACTTTCATTTCAGCGTTGAAGCCCCGATAGTTCTGCTGATCCTGGTGCTTTTAGAGGCGCTGTTATCTGCCGACAATGCCATCGCTCTCGCTGCGATCGCTAGGGGGCTGGAAGACAAAGAACTTGAGCGTAAAGCTTTGAACTTTGGTTTAGTCGTTGCTTATGTGCTGCGAATCACCCTGATTCTTACTGCTACTTGGGTACAACAATTCTGGCAATTTGAATTATTGGGCGCTGCTTATCTGCTGTGGTTGGTATTCCAACACTTTACCTCGGAAGAATCCAAAGACGATCACCATCACGGACCGCGTTTTAATTCATTGTTGCAAGCGATACCTGTGATTGCATTTACAGATTTGGCATTTTCTTTGGATAGCGTGACAACTGCGATCGCAGTTTCTCAAGAAAAATGGCTAGTGCTAACAGGTGCAACAATTGGTATTATTACGCTACGATTCATGGCGGGATTGTTTATCCGTTGGCTAGACGAATATGAAAACCTAGAAGACGCAGGCTATGTAACTGTAGCCTTAGTGGGTTTACGTTTGTTGTTGAAAGTAGTCAACGATAGTTTAGTTCCACCAGAATGGATCATGATTGCTGCCATCTTCCTGATTTTAGGCTGGGGATTTTCCAAGCGCGTTAGTACTGAATTACCCCAAGTAGAACCGGAAAAGAGCGAAGTCTCTAAATAAGTCAGGAGTTAGGAGTGAAGAGTGAGAAATTTTTAACTCCTAACTCCTGTACAGACGCGATTAATCACGTCTCTACTCCTAACTCCTAACTCCCCATTACTCGTGTAACCAAGGCGTTAAGTGTGGTTGCCAACTGACCAATTCTTCATCCTTAAACCATAGAGCTATTTCCCGTTGCGCGGTTTCTTGAGCATCAGAACCGTGGATTAAGTTGCGACCAATATTCAAACCAAAATCGCCCCGAATCGTCCCTGGCTCTGCTGTTAAAGGGTTCGTCGCACCAATAATCTTTCTGGCAGATGCAACGACACCATCACCTTCCCATACCATCGCTATCACTGGGCTAGAAGTGATAAATTCGACTAGACCACTAAAAAAGGGACGTTCCCGGTGAACATCATAGTGTTGTTCAGCCAAATCCCGACTGACTTTCAGGAACTTTAAACCAACTAGGGTAAAACCTTTAGTTTCAAAGCGACGGATAATTTCCCCCACTAATCCCCGCTGTACTCCATCAGGCTTAATTGCTAAAAATGTGCGTTCCATTGCTATCTCCCAAAGCTTAATAAAGTTTTTATCTAGTCAATTGTCCTTTGTCCTACCCTGCGGGTACTCCGTTGGAGAACTCGAAGAGTAGCCAGCCGCTGGCGCGCGCGTCTATGTCATTTGTTCTTCGTCCTCTGTCTTGAGTCCAAGGGTTTTGCACTAATGACCAATGACCAATAACTAATGACATACGACTCTTGACCAATCAGAGTTTATCTCAGAAATTATCTTTGGGTGCATATACGTTCCCAAATGAATGCGCTAAATTGTTAATTCGTGGGTGAAAAACAGAGGTTAAAAACAAATGGGTGTTGAGCCAACTGCTACATCTGACGAGGTGGTACAAGTCCCGTCCAATGGATACAAATCTGAAGTGAAAAATCATAAACAGAAAAAGCTGTTACCACCGAGTCCTACCACAGGAGATTTACCTCGCTCCTGGAAAATTGAGGATAGCGAAGCCTTGTACCGCATTGAAGGATGGGGACAACCTTATTTTTCCATTAGTGCTGCTGGACACGTTACCGTAGCACCCAAGGGCGATCGTGGGGGTTCTTTAGACTTGTTTGAATTGGTCAACGCCATGAAGCAGCGCAACTTGGGACTTCCCATGTTGATTCGCTTTTCAGATATTTTGGAAGACCGGATTGAGCGGTTGAATGCTTGTTTTGCCAAAGCGATCGCTCGCTATAATTACCCTGGTGTCTACCGTGGCGTGTTTCCCGTCAAATGCAATCAAGAACGGCATTTGATTGAGGATTTAGTGAAATTTGGCAAACCCCATCAATTTGGTTTAGAAGCCGGTTCCAAGCCAGAATTAATGATTGCTCTAGCTGTGTTGGATACACCAGGAGCATTGTTAGTTTGCAACGGCTACAAAGACCGAGAATACATCGAAACAGCAATGTTAGCCCAAAGACTAGGGCAAACACCAATCATCGTCTTAGAACAGATTGAAGAAGTTGATTTGGTGATCGATGCCAATCACCAGTTAGGTATTAAACCGATATTAGGGGTTCGTGCTAAACTCAGTACACAAGGCATGGGACGTTGGGGAGCCTCTAGTGGCGATCGCGCTAAATTTGGTTTGACAATGCCTGAAGTAATCGAGGCTGTTGACAAGTTAAGGGAAGCTAACCTGCTCGATTCTTTGCAGTTGATGCACTTCCACATCGGCTCACAAATCTCTGCCATTAATGTGATTAAAGATGCTATCCAAGAAGCCAGCCGTATTTATGTGGAATTGGCAATGCTGGGAGCAGACATGAAATATCTTGATGTTGGTGGCGGCTTGGGTGTAGATTATGATGGCTCCCAAACCAACTTCTATGCATCAAAAAATTACAACATGCAGAACTATGCCAACGACATCGTGGCAGAGTTAAAAGATACCTGTGCTGAACGGGATATTACCGTACCAACACTGATTAGTGAAAGTGGACGAGCGATCGCTTCCCATCAATCAGTGCTGATTTTTGACGTTCTCAGTACCAGTGATGTCCCCCTCAATCCACCAGAACCTCCACAAGAGGGAGAATCCCCAATTATTAATTATCTTTGGGAAAGCTTTCAATCCATCAGCCAAGAAAATTACCAAGAGTTATACCACGACGCTGCACAATTCAAAGAAGAAGCCATCAGTCGGTTTAACTTAGGAATTTTACGCCTTAGAGAACGAGCCAAAGCTGAACGGCTCTACTGGGCTTGTTGTCAAAAAATTCTTAACATCACTAGACAACAAGAATACGTACCTGATGAACTGGAAGACCTAGAAAAAATTATGGCTTCCATCTACTACGTCAACATGTCAGTGTTCCAATCAGCACCAGATTGCTGGGCGATTGACCAGCTATTCCCGATCATGCCAATCCATCGTTTGGCTGAAGAACCAACACGGCGAGGAATTTTAGCAGACCTCACCTGCGACAGTGATGGTAAAATCGATCGCTTTATAGACCTACGTGATGTCAAATCGGTGTTAGAGTTGCACACCTACAAGCCCGGAGAACCCTATTATTTGGGGATGTTCTTAAATGGAGCTTACCAAGAAATCATGGGCAATTTACACAACTTGTTTGGCGACACCAACGCCGTTCACATCCAATTAACGCCCAAAGGCTACCAGATTGAACACGTTGTCAAAGGTGACACCATGAGCGAAGTGGTAAGCTACGTCCAATATGACTCCGAAGATATGGTGGAAAACATTCGCCAGCGCTGCGAGAAAGCATTAGAAGAAAAGCGCATCACCCTAGCGGAATCTCAACGACTACTGCAAACCTACGAGCAGAGTCTTAGAAGATATACGTACTTAAATAGTTAGGAGTTAGGAGTGAAAAGTTAAGAATAAAGTTAAGAGTTAGAAGTGAAGAGGGAAAGACGAAATAATAACTCCAAACCCCTAACTCCTAACTCCTAACTTTAATTTACATTCGTCCCCAACAATTCCTCTATCGCTTGTCGTTCAAGAGGGGTATGGGATGGCGGTGTCTGACGAGCATCGGTAATCAGCCAGTCTAAAGCAGCGGCTTGAACATCGATCGCAGCGCCAGTTTTATCTACGCAATAACGTCCAAATACCAGCTTATCGACTAACCGGACTCCTGGCCCCAGGCGCGACCATTCAAAAATCACGCTGTTTTCCACTGTTGCGCCACTACATATCCAACAATTGGGGCCAATCATCGCTGGCCCGACAATTTTAGCTCCGTCTTCGATTCTGGTCATACCGCCAATGTAAACGGGGCCTGTAATATCCACTTTGTCCCAATTTACGGCGACATTTAAGCCAGTGTAGATGCCGGGGGCGACTTCATGACCAGGAATTTGCACATTTTTGATTTCACCCAGCAGCACACCGCGAATCGCCCGCCAATAGTCTGGGACTTTACCAATATCTACCCATTCAAAGTCCATAGGAATGGCGTAAAAGGGGGCTTTGATTTCTACCAATTTGGGAAACAATTGGCTACCAATGTCATATTCGACATCAGAGGGAATATAGTTAAAAACCTCTGGCTCAAAGATGTAAATACCTGTGTTGATGTTGGTGCTGAGGGCTTCTTCAGTTGAAGGTTTTTCTTGGAAAGCTTTAACACGACCATCTTCGTCAGTCACAACCACACCATAGCTAGAAACTTCTTCCTTGGGGACAGATTTAGTGATAATGGTAGCGATCGCTCCTTTTGATTTATGCCATTTAACAGCCGCAGTTAAATCCAAGTCAATTAAAGCATCACCACATAAAACCACAAAGGTATCATCAAAAAAGGGTGAGAAGTCTTGGATACGCCGCATTCCTCCAGCTGAACCGATTGCTTCCCCCTCCAGTTTCCCGTCGTCATCTATTTTCCCTTCAAAGGAATAGGCAATCTGCACCCCAAACCGCTGACCATCACGGAAATAGTTTTCTATTTCCTCAGCCAAATGACTAACGTTGACCATAATTTGGTCAAATCCATGTTGGCGTAACAGTTCCAGCAAGAACTCCATCACTGGCTTTTGCAGGATGGGAATCATTGGCTTGGGAATTGTATAGGTAATCGGACGCACGCGAGTACCCTTGCCAGCCGCGAGAATCATCGCTTTCATAAAAATTTATTCCTTAACCACAAGCCAGTTTACTTTCATCGAGTGATACTTAATCATCAGTTTTTATTTCTGCTCTAAGTCATCCCCCAGAATAGGGATAACAGGAATTTAGTGGTTATTACAACCATCGATATACCTAGATGACAAGCGATCGCTTATCTTTTCAATTTACTCGGATTTTGGGGCTGAATCAAAAATCTATGACAATGCAGGAAGTAGCTATGCTGAAAGCTAGGAGGAAAACCCCATAAATAAATTCCTATTTTTCTCACAAGGAAGCCTGAAATCTTGACACCCGCACTCTAGATTTAAATTGTTTTACCTTTCCATACATAAATTTAGGGCGCTTTTACTTCTGGCAGAGCGAAAAGTTGAATCATCGGTTTCCGGCCCTCTGTTAGCAACACAAGAGTGTCACTTTTCAACAAAGGGCAACATATAAATATATTTTCCTCCTTCTACCCCTGCCTCCTGACTTCTGCCTTTCTTAGAGAAATTATCTGTAGGACTATTTTTGACTTTCTTAGTTCATCGGATGTTCAAAAGGTTTGCCAATATTAGCTGAATCTCTAATTAAGCGAATTTTAACTTCATGATAAAAATCCTCTTGAAATAGCTCTACTTTCGATTGAGCCGAAAGTAATAGTAGTGCCCAGAAAACGCTAACTAGGTTACTGTGTTTAGACTCATGTCCAGACCCATTTTGGTTGAGAAGCTTTGTCTTAGTCCACAATTCTACAAGTTGTTCTAAATTCAACCAATTTTGTTCTAAACTTAACTCTCTTGTCGACAATTTCAACACCTGCTCCAGTTCTCCAGCGACTTCTGTCAGATTTTCCTGGTGAGCTAACTCCAGCGCCTCCCGCATACTTTGAACGCTAGGTTGACGCCTGGGACGGATAGGTTTGCTGACTTTTTCTACCAGTTTCAGTTGGTTAGCCATAATCTGCAATTGCTCGATTAACTCTTGCAGAGTCACCCGGCGCTTTGGTGGCGGCATCGCCGCTGGACGACGACGTAATTGCCGTTCTAAGGGTAGACGATGACCCTGATGTGATACACCGTCTTCACCTTCCAATAGAACATCATCTTCTAAACCATCTTGTGCATCTCCAACTGTTGACAATTGCATTAAGGTATTGGCTTTGAATAATACCAACATTGATGCTGATAAAAATGCCTGTCCAGATTGAGACAAGTCCGCTTCATAGCCTCTTGTTATTGCCCCTGGTGCCATCAGTTCTAAATAGCGGTCAATCACCTCAATCACTTGGACATCCCAAGGATCAATTTCCCCCTGCTCGGCTTGGTAAATCAAAAATGTGATTGTTTCTAACAGCTCGGAAGCTTCCATTAACAGGTTCTAAGTTAATTAATGAGAATCAAAAGACCGTAAATTCAAGACTAAACTAATTGACTATTGGCAAAGCGTATACTCTATACATTCGCTTGCGCTTCTTTTGTTCAGAAATTGCCTGCTGGCAGTATCCTCTGAAATTTGTAATCAATCACCATTGTGAATTGTGAGATTAGATTGTGCAACTTTTCACTTTGGGCATTGGGCACTTGTACTGAGTTTACGGTGAGCGCAGTCGAACTGCGACTTGTGCCGAGCCTGTCCTGAGCGTAGCCGACTTTTACTGAGCGGCGTCGAAGTAAGGGCGAAGCCGAGGTAAGTCAAAGTATTGGGCACTTGTACTGAGCTTGTCCTGAGCGTAGCCAAAGGGCGTAGCCGAAGTATTGGGCATTGGGAGTTAGAATTTGAAAGTTCAGCCTCAATGGCTCAAAGTAGAGTTTCTGAAGGTGGAAGTTGAGCTTCTGAAGGTGAAGGTTGAGCTTCTGAAGGTGAAGGTGAGCTTCTGAAGGTGAAGGTTGAGCTTCTGAGGGTGAACGTTCAAGTTTTAACAAAGTATGCTCAGTTTAATTCCCCTGTTTAAGAATGGCAGCACGAATTGAATACCTAATTAAAATCCCTGTTACAAAACGTAATTGCTCTCTTTGTAGAAGATAGCGAGTCCGCGTACTCTAACAGAGAAGCAAGCTACGCTTTTAGCGTCTCGTAGAGAGCGTCATTGCGAATTGCGAATTGGTTTAACTTCCCCTGCCCCCTGCCCCTCTGCCACCTTAATCAGGAGGTGAATCACGAGCAATAGTGACAGTTGAAACAAAATTACTCGGCTTGCCACTCTTAATAGCATCGAAAGTGCCCTTAATAGTACCAGCAATTGGAACAGCAACAAGTGTCCCTAATAAACCAGCAATCTCAAATCCCATTAGAATAGACACAAAAATCCAGATGGGATTCAGTCCGATAAAATTGCCGAGTAACCTGGGAGCTAACAAGTTATCTTTAAGCTGCTGCATGAGAATCGCTGCGATCGCACCTTGAACTGCCAACCACCAATTTTGCAGCAGCACTAAAATCGTCACCAGACCAATACCCAGAGACGCCCCGATAAAGGGAATGAGTTCTGAGATCCCAATTAATATGGCAAACAACAGGGCAAAAGGCACCTTTATCACTAAGAAAATTGGTGTCAGGGTTAGCACCATGAACAATCCTAGTAACAGCTGGCTGAGGAAGAAGTTCTGAAAGTTTAAGCGCAAGGATGTGGTCAGGGGATCTCCAATGTTAGAGGGCAAAAGATTGATCAGACCATACCAGACGCGATCGCCATATAAAAGCATATAAAATGCAAGCACAATGACTAACACTAAGTCAAGTAATCCTGAAAGCAGTGTTCCAGCAAATCCTACTGCACCAGAAGCTAGCTGTTGCACCACATTCTGAATGTTGGCATTGATTTGACTGCTCACAACCCTCAGATCGATTGGCAAACGTCGTTGCTTTGCCAGCATTTCAAACTGCTCTAGGTTTGCTTGACTACCCGCTAACCAATCAGGAATCTTATTTAATAGTTGGATTGTTTGGTCAATAATCAACGGCACTAGGGTGACGCCCAGAATCCCAAGCAGCGTTAATGTTGCCAGTAAAACTATGATCACCGCCTGAGTACGCGTGATCTGGGCACGTTCAAAGAACTTAACCGGGTAATTTAGCAGAAAAGCCAGAATTGCCGCAATGCTTAAGACAGTAATGGGATGCTGGAAATAGCGAAAAAGCAAGGATAGTAGCCAGATATTGAGAGCGATAACTGGACCGCTCAGACCATAAATTAACAGACGTTGGAGGGAGGCCGAACGGCGCATTTTATGCAACCTATTTTAGATATTTTTTGAGAGAGTTTGTAAAATTCTTGATGGCGCTGATCGTCATCCGATCATCATCATAGATATTTTTGAGAAATATATATATAAGCGTATCTGATAGCAAGGAAACAAATCACAATGGACAAAACCGTAGCTGACCTTCGCAAAGACTACACTTTGGAAGGTTTGAGCGAACTCGAAATAGACCTCAATCCTTTTATCCAATTTAAAAAATGGTTCGATCAGGCACTCGCAGCACAACTCCCTGAACCCAATGCCATGACCATTGCCACAGCCACACCAGATGGTAAGCCTTCAGCCAGAATGGTGCTGCTTAAGAATTTTGATGAACGGGGCTTTACCTTCTTTACCAACTACAACAGTCACAAAGGACAAGAATTAGCAGAAAACCCCCAGGCGGCTTTAGTCTTTTGGTGGGCAGAACTGGAACGTCAAGTCCGAATTTCGGGGTATGTGGAGAAAGTTTCCGAAACTGAGTCTGACCAGTATTTTCACAGTCGTCCTGCCAACAGTCGCCTGGGTGCGTGGGTATCTAATCAAAGTGAGGTGATAGAAAGCCGAGAAGTCTTAGAGCGACGCTTGCAGGAGTTTCAAAGCAAATATAAAAATCAGGAGATTTTTCGACCGCCTCATTGGGGAGGCTTACGAGTTATCCCTACAGAAATTGAGTTTTGGCAAGGACGCCCTAGCCGTCTGCATGATCGCTTGCTCTATAGCCGTTTAGATAACAGCATTTGGAAAATTGAGCGGTTGTCACCCTGAAGAAGAGGCAGGGGAGCAGGGGAGAAGAGTTTTACCATCTGCCCCCCTACCCCACCCCCCTGCCTCTCTACCCCTCTGCCCCTCTTACCACTGAGCGATCGCATCTTGAATTGCTGCCCTTGCTTCTGATAAAGATTGGGTACGGGCATCACCTTCATTCAGGCTATTAGCGTTAATAAATTGAATGTCTGTAATCCCAATAAAGCCGAAAATTGCCCGCAGGTAAGGTTCTTGGAAATCATAAGCAAGCAAAGGAGATGTTGCGCTAAAGTCACCACCGCGAGCTGTGATGATAACCGCCTTTTTACCCTCGACTAATCCTCTATAGCCTTGAGCATCTATAGCAAAAGTCCGGTTAGTACGAACGATTTGGTCGATGTAAGCCTTGAAAGTCGAAGGTATATTGAAGTTGTACATGGGCACTCCAAAGACATAACGATCGGCTGCCAAAAACTCATCAATCAGTTCATCAGAAATCCTAAGTGCCTCAGTTAATTCTGGGGTATGGGTTTCTGGTGGTGAAAATGCCGCCGCAATCCAAGCTTCATCAACGTGAGGAACTGGGTAATGCCCTAAATCTCGATAAGCGATCGCATCTTCAGGATGCGCTGCTTTCCAAGCACTGACGAATTCCTTGGATAATTCTCTGGAGTGCGATCGTTCACCACGGGGGCTGGAATCAATATGTAGAATATTTACCATCGAATATCTCCTGATTAACTAAGATTTACTGCTTTTACTTTTTTTGAATTTTTATTTCAAAGCATTACATCAGATACTAAAAGTAACTAGTTACTAAAGTAAAGTAGTTACCATCAAGTAACTACTAGATAATTTTGGCTAACTTATCGATGTCTGCTTCTACAAATCCTCATGCTTGCCCAATAAGTATTTTGATGTCCTTATTAACAGGACCTTGGACAATGTATATACTGTGGGTGTTGTGTAATAGTGGGCCTACTCGCTTTGGTGTATTGAAGCGCCAAGTCGAGGGCATCTCAACCAAAGTGCTGACAGAAAGACTGAGGATGCTGGAGGCCGCAGAAATTATTTATCGCCAGTATGAACCAACTGTTCCACCTCAAGTCACTTATGGTCTTACAGAACGCGGTCAGGAACTCATTGAAATCCTTCATCAACTCAATGGACTTGCTGAACGTTGGTATGGTAGCGAACAACGAGAACATAGCAATAGTAATGTTTAAGCTTAAATTACACAAGTCTTATCTCAAACCTAAGTATTTTTAGGGTTATTGTCCAAGATATTTTGACTGTGGGCTTCAAGACAGTTCCATCCACACCGAAAGCTCCTCCATATCAAATAGAGGAAGTTTTTGAATACCAGCTTTTTCGAGGCTGTTGTCTTCTGTTCTTCCACGCCAGATTACGCAGAGTACGAAGTCCACGATCGCTCCTTGATTACGCAGCGCTTCGGTACTTTTTACAACCTGACCACCTGTTGTAATCACGTCTTCAATGATACACAATTTTTTCCCTTGGATATTAATTCCTTCTGCTATCTTCTCAGTACCATATTCTTTTTTTGTCTTCCGAACAAAGACAACTGGTAATTCAACTTCTAATGAAATTGCTGTTGCTAAAGGAACTCCCCCTAATTCCAGTCCTGCTAGAATTTCCGTTCCTAGTGGAATCTTTTTTACCATTTCTTTAGCTAACTGCTTCAGTAACAAAGGATTAGATTCAAACTGATATTTATCAAAGTAATGGTCAGATATCTGACCAGAACGTAACCGAAACTCGCCTTTCAAGTAGGATACACGAACAATTTCTTTGGCTAATTCGCTATAACTCATTTTTACAAAATGGGGAAAAGGTAAAAAAGCCGATGGAGAATGCATCGGCTTCGCTAACAATATTTAACAAATGAATAGTCTACTGTTCCTGGATTGCTGCTGCTTTGGGAGGAAACTGAATTCTGGGATCTGGCATGAAATTGTATCTCAAGTACAATCCTCCTGAGACGAACAGGATAATTAACAACCCACCGATACCAAGGGGACTAGGAAGCCAGAAAACAGCTTCTATGTGATTTAGCTCACCAGGCTGGAGTTTCCACACTAATTGATTGCCATTTTTTTCTGGCTCAATTGCAGTTTCAGTTAGTTGAATATTTTTGGCTCCCCAAGGAGTCTTCAAGCTAAATTCTAAATCGAGAATTGAACCAGCATTAGCTAGGACGTTACCTTTGCTGGCGATTAGAGAGAGCGATCGCAAATCTAAATCATAAATCAACCGATTTCGGACTAAAAGTAAAAAATTATTCTCCTCTAAGAGGACGTTTGATTCAATTTTCGGCAGTTCTGAGTTAGATTGGCTCTCTACAGACTCAGAGGGTTGATTTGCACGGGAGTTAAAGAATTCATTGAACTTCTCTTGCAATTCCCTACCGCTGCTAAAAGGAATTGTGACGATGATTTCTTCTTGGGAAACTCGCTGTACTTTACCTTCAAGTTGACGGGCACGACGTTCTATGCTCTTTAACCATTCGTACACCGAATCGCCACTAAAACTGGTTAGCCGTTCTCCTAACTTAATATGCTGTACTAGTTCGCCACTATTTGAGTTGTCAAAGTTAAGTCCCACATCGTATTTCACACAGCCAGTCAGTAGCAGAGATGTTAACAGGACTAGCCACAGAATAGGATTTCGCATAGGAAAGACCCGGTTCATTCGATTTCGACCATTCAGTGGTGAGAGCAATTTCATATTTGCCAACACAAAACTAAATGGTCTGACTAACCACAAGAAAATCTTTCCGAAAATTGAAGAATTCATAACTATAAATCTCCCCAAAAGTCAAACTTTTGAACCAATCTTGACTTCTTAGTATTGTTTGAGATTCCTGGAATACCAATTTTGATCGCTCTGGGACTGGGTAAGAAAATATGAGTAAGATTTGGTTTGGATCTGAATCTTCATTCAAATCTTCCCAGTCCTCAGTCCCCAATCCAAAATTGTTATCAGCCAGGAGTTCCTGAAAAATTTAACCAAACCAAGTACGAGATGGTTAAACCAATGGCAATTAGCGCCACCCAGATAAAGCGATTATCTCTGGTATTGACCTGACTGAGGTCAACAAATTCTGGCTCGGCAGGTTTAGGCTTTTGCTCCCCAGAAGATTTAGTAGACTTAGCAGGTACAGAAATTTTGAGTTCATTATCGGCTAATGCGCCCAAATCGGGGATTTCAGTCATCCATTCGCTGGGTCTTTTCAGCTTTGGTGCTTTTAAGATATAAAGCATCCGCCGCGCTTGTTTGCTAATTTCAAAATGGGCATGGCGTTTGAGTCTTTCGCAAAGAGCGATCGCATCATCCGTGCGTCCAGCTGCTTCATAAGCTGTCACCAGATAAATTTCTACTTCGCCCCCAAGGCGAGAATTACGAGCTAACAGAGCGCTAGCCTTTTCTAAATTTTCTACAGCTTGGCGGTATTGCCCATTCTCAAAGGCAACTTTCCCAGTCTGGTAGAGGGTTTTAGCAATTTCTAAACTTTCTGTACTCACGTCTTATACAAAAATTAGCACTATTTTCATTTTGCCAATGCCAGCAATCTTTTTGGAATCTTTTCAAAAGCTGACAATCTAAAAGTGAATAAACTTCTAAAATTTTAACTAAGTAGCTGCAACTATTTTCTGATTAAAAATTCCGGGTATTAAATGCAGGTGAGCAAAATTATGTTGAAAATCAAGCATTCGCAACTGAATTGGCTCTTAGCAGGTATGACTTTAGCAGTGATGGGTGTAAGCATTGCTCCAGCTTGTGCCCAGTCTGTGATCGTGATTGATGGTGGTTATGGAGTCAGGCAATCATCGCCTTCTGTGGGTTCCTTTATTTATGGTAGTCCGATTCCCACGCCTATGCCTGTAGACCCAACAACGGGACTAATGCCACAACGCAATCATTACCGCGATTATTCCTATCCCCAGTTCAGGCAGAACTTGAGAAATTCCACGCTGGTTAATCCAACTTACCCCAATTATTCTTATCCCCAATTCAGGCAGAACTTGAGAAATTCCACGCTGATTAACCCAACTTTGATTAATCCGACAATTCGAGACTCAACCGTAGTTAATCCGGTAATTATCAATAATTCATGGCGTCATACACCATTTAGCGGTGGGCGATCGCGAGTTATTATTACCTATCCCCGGTAAGAAGGCAGAGGGACAGGGGAGGCAGGGGGAGCACGGGGAGCAGGGGAGGTGAGTATTAAAGACTCATCCACGAATATCAAAGACTCGTCCACGAGTATCAAAGACTCGTCCACGAATATCAAAGACTCATCCACGAGTATCAAAGACTCGTCCACGAGTATCAAAGACTCGTCCACGAGTATCAAAGACTCATCCACGAGTATCAAAGACT
>NZ_JBALDD010000041.1:0-39855 GCF_036917555.1 Nostoc sp.
TTAATTTAAGCAAGAGCCTTTTTGGACGTTCACTCTCAGTAATATATATGTACTGTTAAATGGCGATCGCTGTGCCAGTTGCGTAAGTCCTGATGTCATGCATAAGCGTTTAAGATACAAGTTAGATTGGAAGCTCAAACCCTTGATACTATAGGCAATACGTTAAAAATGTTTGCAGGAAACCTTGAAGGAATTTTTAGGGCTTATTGTTTTTGCCAAACCTTTGAGAACAGGACGTGAATACATCAACTCAGCCTCGTAAATTGACGAAGGTATTGATACTTGCTTAATGGTAGAGCAATCGTATCTAAAATGATAAGTTGCAGGTTCAATTCCTGCGGTGTAACCACAGCTTTTTCAACTCGCATAAGGTGTGAGTGTAACTCTTATAGGTAGGGTATCTGCATCTAGTGTTTATCTCGTTAGGTGCAAGATATCAGATCGTAAAAGTTTTCGGTCTACTGACTATACACAAAACTTTTCATGCTTTACTCTGTTTTTAATGTACTCTTTTTGAGAGTACCGTAACTACCAGTGGTGAACACTAATGATTTGAGTTAGGGTCACAACAAAGTTTCGTGTTTTATATAGTCTTAACTTTCTTGAAAGAGCTTTTGTGTAAGTAGCGACTTACGTTAATAGTTACTTAATTTGCTAATCATTGGGCTGGTTGTTAGCAATTACCTATTACTAATAAGTATTTCAATTAAATTTATTAAATTGGAGAAGAAAACTATGAAAAATAGTTGGATAGTTCATTCTTTGGAGAATTTAAATTATTTATATGGTCTAAATCTATTAGATAGTTCTAGTTCAATTGATTTAAATAAGGCAATTCAAGAAAGCTTTCATGTGTTAACACGACTTTCAGAAAATAGTAGCTTTATTAGTAAAATGACTGAAGCCTATGGCAAAGATATTGATGTAGAGGAATTAAATGCTCTGCGTCAAGATTGGAGCCACAGTAACTTTGCAGATTTACCTAAAATTGAAATAATAACAGATTTACATGGGTTAAGGGGAGCTTTTTATAGCCAAACAAATACAATCTATTTATCACGAGAATTTATTAACTTAACCAGTAAGCCTAAGGAAATTACTAAGGTTTTGTTAGAAGAAGTTGGTCATTGGGTAGATAGCAAAATTAATAAAGTTGATGCTGCTGGTGATGAAGGGAAGATATTTTCGATTCTAGCATTGGGAGGAAAGCTGAATCCTAACCAGTTAGTACAACTAAAAGCGAAAAATGATGTAAGAACGCTTGAAATTAATGGTCAAAAGGTTACAGTTGAAGCTGCTGATGCGAGTCAAGCAAAAGAAAATTTAGATTTAATTACAGATAAAGTTAAACTGCTCTTCGACAGTATTAAATCTAAACTAGAGGTAGAAGATTTAAAGAATATTCCTCTTCTGGGAACTATTACGGTCAAAGATTTTGTAGACCAACTGTTCAACAATGTTGCCAACAAAATTATCACTGAAATTAATGCCGAAGGAACCGCTACAGTTGGTGCAGTAAAAAAAGCTTTGTTTGACGCATTAGGATCATCAGGCTTGGGTGTACTATTAGATTCAGATGGCAAGAGTGGCATTGATGAAAAAGATATTCTACTGCCAGAAAACAGTGCAGATGCTATTGAATTTCAATTTAAGATTGGAAAAAACTTCAGTCCGAATTTAGCCTTAGCAGATAAACTTGGCTTACCAACTTTAGGACTCGATATCAACGGAAATATTACTCCTCAATTAGATCTGGGTGTTACAGTTGGTTTCGGGGTTGATAAAGATGGCAATGTTTTTTTAGACACAAATAAGAGTGGGGAGTTTCAAGCCAATTTAAAGGCTCAGTTAATTGATGCTAGTCACAATCCTTTTACAGCCAAGGGAAAGCTAGGATTTTTAAACCTTAAAGCAACAGATAACGGTAGTCAACTCGCAGGCAATTTCAGTGCAGATTTAACTAGTGCAAGTACAGATGCCAAGGGAAGAGTCAAAGTTAGCGATATCGCTAGTCTCAGTGTTGCTCTCGATCGCAAGTTAACTGCCAATGCCGATCTCAAGTTTAAATTAAATACGGGTCTTGGAACTGCCAAAAATGACATTTTACCGTCTATTGAAGCAAACTTAAATTTACTGGGTTGGCAATACGATAGCAGTAATCCTAGCACTTCTGCGCCAAGTGTTTCTCTGGATAACGTTACCTTAGATGTAGGTTCCTTAGTAGGAGATTTTGCTGGTGGTGTTTTAAAACCGATTCAAGATGTTTTAAAGCCGATTAAATCAGTTCTAAATCCTTTTATTACACCTCTCCCAGTTATTGACAAGTCTTTCCTAGAGCTATCTCCTAATATTCCGCAAGAAACCCGTGACTTTATCAAAGCACTCAATACGATCGCTGGCTTAAAAGCACCTGGGGGTGATAGTGGCAAGATAGATTTAGGAAGTTTTAACCTCACGAGTGGAGACATCCGAGCCACAAATTTAAGTAGTACAACAGCCACGTCTAAACCTGCGCTATTAGCTGCTCCTGCCAGCAGTTCTGACCCTGCTTTTATTCAGGGCTTAAAGGAGATTGGGTTTGATTTTCCTCTGTTAGACAAACCCGAAAATATTGTTAACTTGTTGTTAGGAAAACCAGGCGTTGATCTCTTTACTTATCAAACCCCCAACTTCTCTCTATTGTACAACGTTCCTAATATCATCATTCCTGTTTTTGGCCCAATCGTTATCCAGATTGGAGGACACGTTGAAGCTGGGGCAAAGATAGGGTTTGGCTACGATTCTACTGGTATAGCGACTGGTAATCTTAAGAATGGATTTTTTGCGATCAGACCCGATGCAAACCCAAAAGATAAAGACTCGCGGAAAAATTCCAATGTGTATGGAGAAGCAGAAGTTGATGCATCGGCTGGGGTAAGCGTCGGTTTTGCTTCTTTAACCGTTGGTGGTGGGATTAATCTCGGCTTGGGAATGAATATTGCTCAAAGTCTGGATGCAAAAGATGGACAATTAGATAACAAAGTCAGAGGAGACTCTCTTCTTTCTAATTTACCTTTCTGCGCTTTTGATTTAGGCGGAGGATTATCTGTCATTATCTTTGGACAACTGGAAATCGATCTCGGCTTTTTTAGCGTCACCGAACGTCTCGATCTGGCTGATATTAAGCTGATTGATTTTGACTCAAAACCAGACTGTCATGCAGCAGACTTCTTCAATCATGAAGACCCAGATCCTACTCCAGAACAGCAAAAAGCTTTAGATGCTGCCGGCATTATTGATCGCAAAGGCACAGACGGCGATAATATAATCACTGTCAATCATCTAGGTGGAACTTGGAGTGCCAAACAGCCTGATTCTACTGAACAAATAGAAGTAAGCGGAACGGGTAACGATCCAGATCCTAAGACTTACGATAAAGTCACCTTAGTCGTCATCAATGGTTTAGCAGGTAACGATACTATTCAATTTACCAATGGCGTTGAAGCACCAGGTCAAGTCAGAGGTGGGAATGGCAATGATAACATCACCACTGGTAAAGGCAATGACTTTATTAGTGGCGGACAGGGTAACGATACGATCAATGGGGGCGAAGGAAACAATACTGCTGATTACAGTAGTTCTCCTAATGGTGTTAACGTCAACCTCAGTACTGGGTTTGCTAGTAACGATGGGTACGGCACTCAAGACAGGATCTTCAACATTCAAAACGTTGAAGGTTCCGCAAAAAATGACGTTATCATCGGTAGCAATATTAAAAACTATCTTAATGGAGGTGCCGGAAATGATACTTTAGAAGGTCTTGGCGGTGACGATGTAATCCTAGGTGGAGAAGGAGCAGATGCCATTAGAGGCGGTGGTGGCTTTGATACAACCACTTATTTGGATTCAAAATCTGCCGTTTTTGTTAATCTTTCTAATCAAAGTTTCTTTGGAGATGTTACGCTTCCAGATGGTGTATCGCCTTTATTTTTAGCTACTCATCGGGGTCAAGGCGGATCTGCTAATGGCGATTTTATTGATGGGGTAGAAAATGTCTCTGGATCGGCCTACGATGATATTCTGGTTGCTAGTGACGGTGACGGTATTATCGATGGATGGTTAGGTAATGATATCCTCTATGCTGGCCCACGTCATGATACTCTGATCGGCGGTGATGGTATTGACTGGTTATCCTACAAACTTTCTAATGCTGGAGTTAATGCCAATCTCAAGGACAATTCCTTTTCTGGCGGTTATGCTGACGGAGACAAACTACAAGAGATTGTCTATGTCGCAGGCAAAGGATCGACGCAAGATGGGAATTCCTTTGAAAACTTAGAAGGGTCTAATTATAATGATGGAGAATTGCGAGGAGATAACGGAGATAACATCATCCGAGGTTTAAATGGTGATGACAATATCTTTGGTGAAGATGGCAACGATCTTCTTAATGGTGGTGCTGGTGCAGATCATCTCGATGGAGGCAATGGAGAGGATACAGCAACCTATATAGATTCTTCCGGTGGAGTGTTCGTCGATCTCTTATTTAATCAAGGTTTCTTTGCTGATGCTCAAGGCGATACCTTCTCTAGTGTTGAAGATTTGATCGGCTCCAATTACGGCGATAGTCTCTATGGTGATAATAGTAACAACAAGATTAATCCGAGTTTGAGTAATGGTGAACTTGATTTTGTCGATGGACGAGGCGGTACAGATACTCTTCTGGTAGACTACTCTATTGACGATTATGGTGAGGGAATCGAAGGCGGCTTTAATACGGGTAATATCAAACACTACGCCGACATTAGCAAAACCACGTTATTAGATCAGGTTACCTTTTTAAACATTGAAAGCCTGGTAGTTGCAGGTACTATCCGCGATGATTCCATTGTGGGTGGAGTAGGTGATGATACGCTGCGGATGAGCGACGGGAATGATTTTGTTGATGGAGGTGGCAGTAACGACTTGCTGGATGGCGATCGCGGTATCGATACTCTATCTGATGATTTGTCTAACAAAACTCAAGATATTACCCTAGAAAGTTTTGATATTACAAAAGAATCCTCTCAAAGCTACTCTATTCAAGGCGCAATTATTAGTAATTTTGAAATTTTCAAGGATATCAAAACTGGTAGTGGCAACGACAAGCTCACCCAACTCGATAGAGTTAACAACAAATTCTCTACTGGTGCCGGTGCGGATGTTGTTAATCCGGGTTTAGGGTTTGACAGCGTTGATGGTGGAAAAGATACTATTTTTGTTCCCTCGATCGGCAACTTTGAATTATCTGTTACTGACACGCTAATTCTCGACTACTCAGTAGGAGATACGGGTAGCGAAATGATTATGTTTGTCACACCACAAGATAAAACGGGTTTTGCCTACAGAAGTATCGATCCTAATAACGTTGAAGCACCTTTGTTAGACTCAATCGACTTTAGCAATTTCGAGAACTATCAAGTGACAGGTAGTAGCAAAGGCGACACGATTGTTTTAGGCAATGGAAATGACTCAATTGTTGCCAATGCAGGCGACGATTATTTAATAGGCAATGCGGGTAATGATTCCATCAATGCTGGGGATGGAAATGATGTTTTAATTGGATCGAATCAAACCAGTGCCGATATCGATACCCTAATTGGTGGTGCAGGAGCAGATCTCTTTGTGTTAGGAGAAGCTTATATCCAAGGAACTACTCTAGAGCCTCATTTTTACGATAAAGCTGGTGGCAATGACTATGCTTTGATTACTGATTTTAATCCAACTGAAGGAGATAAGATCCAACTTCCTAACTGTGGAGTCAGTGGTTCATCTTTTGATCATGGTTATGAACTGGTCGATTTCGGCATTCTCGGTGGTACTGGTCTTTATTCAGAACGAGGAAAAGAACTGATCGCTTTTCTTGAAGGTACTCACGGTCTTGATCTTAATGCTTCTTATTTCCAATATGTAGGCGATCCTTGTCCTGAGCCTCCCCGCTAAATTTTTTTTTGTATCGTGTCCGGTGAAAGACCTATCATTAAGACCCTGGGGAGAAAGGGAGAGGGTTGTGTAGTTTCTGCATAGATGCAGGGAATCACAACTAAGTAGCCGGACATGATATTACTTATTGATGTTGAATCTTGCGATCGTTCAACCCAATCAATCTATCTCGATATCTATGAATAGGAGCAGCAAACAATGAAATTTCTCCGTCAAATTATTCCTTCTTTAGTTTTTTCTCTTAGCGCTAGTCTAGGTTTAGTTAATGCGCCAGTAATGGCATTTACTGTAACCCAAAATAACAACCCTAATGCGCTCCTAAATGGTTTGTTAGGTAGCGATCCTAATAACTACAAAGGCTTAAGTAATTTTAATATTAATCTAATCGGTGATGCGAGAGCTTTTGGAACTTTTAGCGACGATCCATTTGGCTTAGGCTCTGCTATAGCTCTTAGTACAGGACGAGTTACCGATTTAGCAGGCGCAAATACTATAGATGGAGGTTTCACACCCAATGGGGCTGATCTCAGTACTGATTTAGGCTTACCTGGTGTAAGTGGTGATTCTATCAGTATGGTTCTTAGTTTTGATGTAAATAATACAGCTGAGAAATTATTTTTTCAATATGCCTTTGGTTCGGAGGAGTTGCTAGAATACGCAGGTCAATTTAATGATTCTTTCAGTCTGCTTCTAAATGGTGTTAATTATGCGACATTAAGTAATGGTGATAGCGTCACTATTAATAATCTTGCAGTTAATCCTTTAGGCCCCTATAGTTCTGATTTAATCTACAATCCAGTGGGAACTGGGCCTGCAAGTTCTGTAACAAAATTAGATGGCTATACTAAACCTTTATTATATAATGCTCCTCTGGTTGAGGGAGCGAGGAATTTTCTGATTATTAATGTTCAAGATGCAAGGGATGGTCAATTTGATTCTGCTGTATTTCTCAAAGCAGGTACCTTAGGTTCTGTTTGTCCTGAGGGTGCTGATTGTCAACCTTCAACCCCAATACCAGAACCTGATTTATCGCATGTCTCTCTCTTAGCTGTAGTTTTTATTTTTATAGGACTAGTAAGGAAGCATAATTGAGTAAGGATTCAGGTCAGAGGGTATTAGTATTGAGCCAGGGCAAACGTATCTAAATATTGATGAGCCAGAATAAGAGTGTAATTCAGCCTGGACAAGAATAGTTCGAGTGCCGCAGGCAGGGCAGGTCAATAAATTAACCCCCAGCGATGATTGCCAGGGATTATTTCAAGTGGAGTTGTGCAGACAATAAAATGCATCAGCGATAAATTCCCAGACTGGGAATAGGTAACGACCGCAGGAATGTTGTAAAGCAAAATTTAACGAGCTATTCAATCAATCGTGTTCTACTTGATGCCAGAAAAACGCTTTGAATTTACTTTGGTATATTTTCCGGTGTGGCGGATGTCCCGATGCCCTAAAAATTCCTGAATAAATCTGGTACTATGCCCTTCATTCACAGATGCTAACTTTTTTCGGGACTCTGATATTTGTTGTATTTGGGTAGTCATTATTTTTCTATTTTTTTGGTTTCCTGACCGACAATTATGTTTTTTTATATACTCAATTGTTGGCAATAATCTTGGGTAATTATGCGTAAACAGAGATAATGATGATTGACATCCGTAAGCTAATCAACCAAATTGCGATCCCAGAAGCACAGTTATATACCACGCAATTCCTTGCGCCCTGCGTCAAAGATGGACGAGTTCGCACACGGGTAGCTGGGATGATTTACACTTTCACGCCAAAGCCTAGTAAATTTGAAGGTTGGGGCATCTTTCAGGCTGTGGATAAAAAAACAGCAACGGTTGTAGAAGAAGCAGACTTACCCCAAATTGTGGAATACCTGCAACACTTTTCCCAAATACGGCTGCGGTTAGCACACCAACTGCGGGGACGGCATTGCAAATAGGTGGCGGTACCTTAACTCAATTCCATGATCGCAGCGATTACTGGACAGTTGATTGGACAACTGCTGATGGTGTTCGCCATAGTAGTGCGATCGCTAAAACTGATTTGACTGTTGTTGGTTCTGGCATTTGCCTAAGTGGACGCGATCGCGATTTTGACTTGCAATCCTTAGTAGGTGTTATGGAACAACAAGAGTAGTAAGTATATTAATTACGAATTATTATGAGTATCTTTTTTCACGAACAGCTTTACCGCACTAATGCTGTGATGGCAAAGTTAAAAAACTATCCTATAACAATTTGTGGCGCCGGAGCATTAGGAGCTAACATAGCTGAAAACTTAGCTCAGTCTGGTTTTGATAAACTTACAGTGATTGATCGCGATCGCATTGAGGAGCGCAATCTTTCAACTCAGCCTTACTACCGTTCTGATGTGGGAGCGTTCAAGGCGAAAATTTTGGCGAACAATTTATATCGAGCAATTGGAACTAAAGTTGATGCCAAAACAAAGGAGTTGATACCAGCAAATACAACTCAATTACTTCAAGACAGCCAGCTAATTGTCGATGTTTTTGACAATAGCGTGGCACGTCAAGCAGTGAAAGATTATGCAGAACAATTAAGCATTCCTTGTCTTCATGCTGGACTATCAGCAGATTATGCAGAAGTGATTTGGAATGACATTTATCGCGTTCCTTCCCAAGTTAATGATCATGTCTGTGATTATCCGTTGACACGAAACTTGGTGATGTTAACCGTTGCTGTGGCGTGTGAAGCGATCGTTTCATTCATTGCCACAGCACAACAGCGTAACTTCACCATCACCTAGAAGGATCTGACTGTTCAATCTCTGTTTTTGTAGATTGCGTAGACGTTTATGATTTTGACGATAAATTGACCATCAGTCTATCAAGAGCGTGTCAGAGAATGAAGTTGAGTTACCTGCAGTAACAGACTGCACAACGCTGGCGCTGATGCATAAGCCTGTTGACGAACACGTCGGCCTTTTCAAAGGTCGTTCCGTTATTTCCCCACTCCCTACTCCCTTATGTTCAGCAATTTGGCCATCGCCAACCGTTGCAGTTTACCAGTAGCACCACGAGGTAGTTGATCTAAAATGTGAATTTGCTTGGGGACTTTGAAGTCTGCCAGCATAGTTGCACAGTGAGCTAAAAGTTCTTTTTCACCAGCTTCTGCTTTCAGAACCACAGCCGCGTGGATATCTTCTCCTAAAGATTTGTGAGGGACGGCAAAGGCTAAGGCTTCGGCGACGGCGGGATGGCGCAGCAAGACATCATCCACTTCTAAAGGAGAAATTTTTTCCCCACCCCGGTTAATCAATTCTTTAATCCGTCCAGTCAAGCGGAGGTAGCCGTCTGCATCCACTGCACCCTGATCCCCTGTGCGGAACCAACCGTTCACAAAAGCAGTGGCGTTAGCTTCTGGGTTGTTTTCGTAGCCATCTATAACATTAGGTGCTTTTATCACTACCTCGCCCAAGCTTCCCTTAGATAACAGGTTGCCTTCAGAGTCCATAATGCCCACTTCTACGCCGAAGCCATAACCTACAGTACTTGGTTTTCTGACTTTTGGCGGTAGGGGATTGGTGGTCATTAAATGAGATGCTTCAGTCATGCTGTAAGATTCCACCACAGGAGCATTAAGAGTTGCCTCTAACTGTTCAATGATAATCGGCGGCAAAGAAGCGCTACTAGAGCGAATGAAACGAAAGCGGTTTGCTTTGACAATTTCTAGGTTGCGGCTAGCACGCGCCAAAATTGTCTGGTGCATGGTTGGCGCTGCGGAGTACCAGGTGGGTTTGTAGGTATCTACCAGCTTCCAAAACTCCAAGGCATTAAAACCATTGGGACAAACTAATGTACCGCCCGATGCCAGAGTTGCCAGCAAACAGCCCACCAACCCGTGAACATGGAACAGGGGCATTAGGCAAAGTGTAGTGTCAGCTGCTGTGAGTGAGTAAGCACTAATCAGGTTGCTGGCTGAAGCGATTAAGTTGCGATGACGAATCGGCACACGCTTGGGACGACTGGTAGTACCGCTAGTGTGGAGAATCATCGCTAGATCATCAGCGTTGGGGGCTACGGGATTCGAGGATTCTGCTGGTTGTGAGCCTGTTTTGACTAATTCAAAGCTTAATGTGCCGTCAGTGTTTACCTTGGCATTAATCAGCATCATGTCGGGTGTGACACTAGCAATGGCTGCTTCTGGCCCCTCAGACAACGTAATCAGTGCTTTTGCTTGGGTATCTTGATAGTAAAAGGCAAATTCTTCTTGTTTGTATTTGGGATTTAAGGGTGCAGCAGTGCCACATAAGGCAGCAGCCAAAAAGGTAATCGCCATTGGTGAACCGTTAGTCATGGCAATGGCAATGCGTTCTCCCCGTTTCAATCCAAAGCTGTTGAGTTGAGATACCAGTCCAATAACATTCTCGCGCAATTGCTTATAGGTTAGCGATCGCCCATCAGGCGTAACTAAGGCTGGATGATTGTCTTCCCCTACTAAAAGCTCAAATAAATTCATTAGTTTTTCGGGTCTGTAAATACATGATTTAGCTTAAACAAAAAATTGTTACTTAGCTTTGAGTTGTTAGAGAATGCTAAAATACTGTTATTAACAACAATGTTTGAAACATCCTCATAACAATTCCTATGGCAAAACTTTGTTATGGAGGTAATCCTGTAAAATCAGAAAAGTATACATTGAATAAATTTGTGGATCTGCGATCTGGTAGATAGGGTTAGTAGCATTAGCTCTCCAAATGCTCTTGGAGTATGCCTTTGGATATAAACTAGAAGAAATTAGTTCTTATAATAGTTTATATAAATAGCCGTGTACTCAATTTCCCAAATAGATTAATAGCAATTATGAGTTCCATAAAAATTACTATGTTGGGCGAAAGCTTGGAGCGCCAAGGTGGAATAGTTTCTGTAGAAAAGCTCATTCTTGAAGAAACTACCTCTGATATTCAAATTAAACACATTACTACTTTACCGAATGGTTCTGCTGTCCATAAAGTGTTAGTGTTTTTGCAGGCAATAGGTGAGTTATTTTGGAACTTATTAAACCAAAAAACTGACCTAATTCACATTCATGTTTCAGATAGAGGTAGCGCTTTTCGTCATTCAATCACTACTCTTATTGGTTGGCTATTTCAAAAACCAGTAATTATTCATACTCATAGTGCTGATTTTCATTTGTTTTACTCTAAACTACCTCAATGGCTTAAGCAGTGGCTAAGTTGGTCGTTTTGTAAATGTACCCGTTTCATTGTTTTATCAGATAGCTGGAAAAAATTCTACATTGAGAATCTTGGCTTGAAGTCAGAGCAAGTTATTGTTCTCCCTAACCCAGTAAAAATTCCCGCACAAATTCCACAGCGGATAGATTCCAAACAGATATTTTTCTTATTTTTAGGGCGCATTGGTGAGCGCAAAGGTGCTTTTGATTTAATTAAAGCATTTGCTTCTATGCCTGTTGCTCAACAAAGCCAAGCCAAGTTAGTTATAGCGGGCGATGGAGATGTAGAACAAGCTCGTAGTTTGATCCCAACTCTAAATCTTATTGACTACATCACTATTCTTGATTGGGTAGATAAAGAAAAACGCGACGATCTTTTAACTAAAGCTGATGTCTTTGTGTTACCTTCCTACAACGAAGGTCTGCCTATGGCACTACTAGAAGCAATGAGTTGGGGTTTGGCAGTTATCACTACCGCAGTAGGAGGAATACCCGAAATAGTTACTGAAAATCAGAATGGTTTATTAGTTAATCCGGGGAATATTCAACAATTGTCAGAGGCAATGCAATCCTTAATTGCAGACGAAAATCTGAGAATATCTTTGGGAAATAATGCACGAGTTAGAGTTAAAAACTTAGACATAAACAGTTATCTTACATCTTTAAAATGCATTTATACAGCAGTTATCAATTGAAAGCCATCTTAATAAAAATAGCTTTAAGTGACTCACACTATGTATTAAATACCGAACTTACATACGAGGTAATTCATTCTGTATAAGGATAATAGGCGTTGAAAAGGTATGGATTTAATATTAGGAAAAATCAAGGAGCGATAAAGGTATTATTTTTTTGTTGTTCGCATTATTCTAAACTTGGTATACTGGCTAATAAATAAGAGAGGTGCAAAAATGAAAGCTTTTCCTGAAGTGAAGTTATTTGATACAAGATTCCATAAAGTTAAAGTACACGAATTAGTTGATTATTTAATAGAAGCAGCAAAAAACAAAAAAAAGACAGTTGTAGGACATGTAAATATCAGAGCCATGAATTTCGCTTATGAAAAGTCTTGGTATCGAGATTTCTTGAATAAGGCTGATTTAGTATTTTGTGACGGGTTTGGTGTAATGGTAGGGGCTAGATTCAACGGTTATTCAATGCAATCTGCACATCGAATGACAGCACCAGATTACATAGAAGATTTAGCATTAAAGTGTGAGCAAGAAAATCTTTCCTTATTTTTGTTAGCTGGAAAACCTGGCGTAGTGGATAAGGCAATTACTAAGTTAAAATCAATTGCGCCTAATTTACGCGTACAGGGACATCATGGATATTTTGACAAATCAGGAAAAGAGAATGATTTGGTAATAGAAAAAATTAATAAATTCCAACCAGATATTTTATATATTGGTTTTGGCATGCCGTTACAGGAACGCTGGATTTTAGATAACTTCAATAAAATTGAAACTACTGTATTTTTACCTTTGGGTGCTTGTCTAGATTTTTATACTGACTCTATATATCGCGGACCACGTTGGCTGACTGATAATGGTCTGGAGTGGTTAACACGCTTAATTACTGAACCTACTCGTCTAACAGACCGTTATATTGTAGGCATTCCATTATTTTTTTATCGTGTAGTTAAACAGCGAATCACTCAAGGAATGATCACAAATCGCTAAATAAATTTTTTCTAAATTTTGCATTTGTTATGACCATGACTGCCAAAAAGTGGCCAATTGTTTCCCCTACCTCTGCTGCCAAGACTAGAATTAGAATTGATGTGACATTCAGTAGCCAAAGTGCCAGACTCTCTGCCATTAAGCGATCGCTATCTTGCCTTAATCGATGAAATTGTCGAAACCACCCTCAAGGGCAAAATTAGCTCTGTAGAACAGGTGTATCAAATGCTGCTTAAAGGAATTACTTCCGGTACAGGGGAAGTGTTTGAGCTAGCTTTGAGCGATCGCCTGAATTCCCTCCAAAGCCAAGTAGATAGCGAAAAAGACGAACTCAAGAAAGCCAAGGCGACTCGCAGTTTGAGAGCCATTAAAACTATTCAAAGCCAATGGCAACGCTGGCAAGAGCAAAACAAAGCCACAGAAGCGATCGCCTCCGCAGTTACAGAAATCACCACAGCCCCTGCTGCCGAGCGTCTAGCGACATTTATCCGAGTTACTGACCCCAATCAGAAGTATCCGCTAAATTTACAACAGTTACAGCAGTTGTCAAAAGCATTGCTGCAATTTGCTCAGGCAGATGCTGATTTACAACAATTTTCCGAAGGGATTACCCGTGGTTTAGCTTCTTGGCAGCGATTGCAAGACAACTTGCTCAGTTGGATGTACGAGCAAAAAGAATCTCTGGGGTTTGGTGGTGTACCGGGAGAACGTGGCCCTTGGGCAAGTTGGGCGAAACAACTTAATAGTGAGTTACCACAAGCACTGCTTCGCACCTTGGCTAGGGAAGAATCCGCAATTGAGTTTGCCGAGCGACAACGGGGAATCACCCTCAGAGATTGGGTGGAAATGGCATTGATTTTACAGTACTTGCAAAGGGGACTAATTAACTGGTTTGACCAACAAGCTTATGATGTAAAAGCGGGGCCAAAGTTGTCCATTTCCACTTTTTTGACCTTTGCAGTGATTTGGAGTCAGTTAGCAAGTGGTTTTAGGAGCATTGGGACAGTATACAGCGATGCCTGTTCTCAAATCATGCTCCAGATTTTGCGAACCTTTGCCCAGCGTCCGTATTTTCCCTTTTACGGTGGAATTTTTGCCTCTTTTACTGGCACTTATTTACGAGATGCCCTAGATTATTTGGATGAACCGCTACGACGAGGTGAGGGAACTCAAGAAAAGGCGCGGATTTTGACCCTTTTAGGCTATTCCCAGCGTGCTTTGGGACAATACCAGCGTTCTATTGATTTTCATCAGCAGGCGCTAGAGATAGCCAGAAATGCAGGCGATCGCGCCTGTGAAATTGCCAATCTCAATCACCTCAGCCGTACCTACGTGCAACAGCAAAATTATGCTGAGGCAATTAACTACAGTCAACGAGCATTAATACTAAGTCGGCAAGCAGGCGATCGGACAGGAGAAGCCAACGCGCTGGTAAATTTAGGTTACAGCGAAGTCATGCAAGCTCAAGAACTGGAAAACCTAGAACCAGAGACTTATGAAGCCGCAATTAATTATTTAGAACAAGGTTTAAAATTATCAGAAAAATTAGGCGATATTCAAAGTAAAGCCTTATGTGTCAGCAGTTTAGGAATTGCTTATCTAGTAATTGGAGAACACCAAACTGCAATTAAATATCTTGAAGATGGCTTTAAAACAGCGCAAGTTTCCGGTGATTTGTATCTCCAAGGGCGAAACTTAGCTTATTTAGCAGAAGCTTATTATCACTTACAAAATTCTGAAAAAACTGTTTACACAGGCTGCTTGGGAATGTATCTTTTAGAGCAAATTGCTTCTAATGAGTGGCGTCAAGCAGCAGGGTTACTGACAATTTTACAAAGACAAATCGGAGCAGAAGCTTTCCAAAAGTTCTTACAGCAACATCGCCCGAAAATTATTGCGGTTATCGGTGTAGATGGGTACGATCACATTCCACAATTGTTAGAAGAATATCAGCAAGATATGTAATACCAATTCTATGTGAAGTTGCGCTTTATTCAGGTAGGGGCAATTCATGAATTACCTCTACCTGAAAATCAAAGTTTCGGCTATTGTTTGGGTAAGTTTTGGTTATGCTGCCGTTGCCTTCGCAATTTTTGCAAGCAATCGCAACGCCTCATTAACAGAAGCCGAATCTCGAAAGATTTCTGCCACGTCTGGATCAAGAACTACAACATTACTCGATTGCATATACGCTTCGTAATACTTGCCACGGACACCACCTGAAAAATCATATTCAGGTCTCATGTCTTCATTGACGTTCATTTCTTCAGGTTCCTGACTCATAGCTTCTTCTCTCCTGTGGAGTGGCTAAACGAGTACTGATCAAACGCACTTCACCTTCTCGCTCTGTGTGGGATACAACCAAAAGACGTTGTGATCTTGATAAACCTGTAGTCAGAAGACGAAATTCGCCTACTGAGTGATCAGGATCTGGAATCGTGATGGCTAGTGGATCTCCGAAAACCGTAACAGCTTCTTCAAAAGACACATTATGCTTTTCAGCATTACTAACTGCTTTGTTTGGATCCCACTGAAATTTCATGAGTCTATTGTACTCTCAAGTAGAGCCATAGCCAACTTTTCGGTAGATTGCTCCAACCGAATTATTATACCGCTTTTCTTCGCTTATCAACCTTGTGCAGCGATCGGGTTTTTTCTTAACAATCTCTATTAACATTTTTGTGACTAAATCTAAAAATCGATAAAAAACTTAGATGGTATTTCATTCTGCTTTGACCAACCTCGAATTTTTTTAGTAAAGTTTTTCCATTCGTCGTAAACGTACTTAAAATCTTCATCTTCAGCATACTAATCTAGCAACTTTATTGTTTCATCCCTGGCTGCTTTCAAAATATCATCATTAAACTGCATTAATTGAATTCCTGTTTCGGGAATCTTTTCCTTCAATTCCTTCAATGCCTTACTGTTGAGGGAAACATATTGAGCTAGTGTACTCATGTGAACTTCCGAACAAGCAGCTTTAAAAATCTCTCTATATTCAGGTGATAAATGCTCCCAAGCCTTCTTATTAACCTGAACTTCAAATGTTGTGTTTGGCTCCCACCAGCCAGGGAAATAGTAGAATTTTACTGCTTTGTCTAACACCAGGATTAAATCATCATGTGGGCCAGTCCACTCAACAGCATCAAATCTCCCATTTCCCCCATCCTTAAGCCTTCTTATCAATTTGTCTATTGAAATTGATTCAATCAACTGATCATGAGTCCTAGCACCAAATTTTTGTATAACTTCTGCTTCAAACCCAGGAATTCGCATAGTTTTATTTTTAAAATCGTTTATCGAGTTAACTGGTTCTCTAGACCATCCTCCTGCTTGACCTCCTGTGGCTCCTGCCGGAAAAGCAACAATATTCAAATTGAGTCTTGAATAAATTGACTGCATGAAAGTTTGTGCTTCGAGACCTTGATCTTGATCTTTCTTATAATAGAGCCAAGCATTCTGTTCTTGAGGGTTTAGTCCAAAAGGAATTGCACAACCAAAATAAAGAATCTTAAGCTTCTTTGTACTATAATAGATTCCATTGTATCCGCACTCTACTACTCCCTCATTCACATCGTTTAAAAGTTTTTCCGTTTTTCCCGATCTCTTTAGAGTTATAATAAATCGCTCACCTGACATTTCTTTAACGCGATCGCACACTGCTTGTGGAGCATCATAGAGAATAGTGTTTTTGGCACTTTCACTCAAGAAGGTGTCCATCGTTCACTGTATTACAGATGGCTGTTGTCCAGATGTCTTCTGTTGATCAGATGTTTGTTTTTGCCCAATCAGCCAACCAGCAGTTAGCCCCACGAACGTACCAATAACCGTGGGTATAAAACCTCGACGAGTTATCGAATTTCCTGAACCACTGAGAGAACTACTCTGCCCTGTTTAATTATTTGGTAGATTACCAATGCTTGGAGGCCAGAACAAAAGATTTCGCCCTTGAAAAAATGCAACAACATATATCAGCGTTATTGAAATGATAATAACAAAGAAAGCAATTGTAACAACATTATTAGTAATGGGACTTTTCAACAGATAATCAAACAGTTCTTTCATTCTTTTTTATTTCATACATTTTTCTAGATAATATTATAGATAAAATTTTTACTTAGAGTATTCAATAGAAATTTACTGGATCTTATTCTAGGTAACAACACCCTTAAAAAAATGCTAAGTAGGTTGGCATAGTAGTAAAATCAAACTATGTGAATAAAGATAAACTAGGCTAAAGCGTTATTGCTTTATTGCAACTAAAAATTTTGATGTTTACCTACTTATAATAAGTCACTCAATACTCAAAGAAGTTCTGCTGATTCATATAATCTTTTGAGCATGGCGGAAATCTTTGTACTATAATCCAAATCTACTGACCAGCGTCCTGATAGTTGATCGATTAATGGTGCAATCCCACGTGTGACAAAGCGAAACCTTGGAGCTACCACTTCTTGTACCAAAGGTTCTAAACTAGCGTAAGCTTTCAAATGTTGGATGTGCGCCCTAACTCCAATTCTGGCACTGGGAAAAGATGCAGCAAAAAAATTGTAGGTTGGGCGGAGGCTTTGCGTAACCCAACACCCTGATATATGTTGGGTTGCGCTCTTGTTCATCGTTGGAGGACTTATGCAGGGTAAAGCGATGCCTGCGGCGGGCTACGCCTACGCACTTCCGATCGCCACACAATCTGAGAAAGGAGAGTCAATATCGTCTCATCAACGGCTTTGGGTTGTAACCGGAGGTCAGACAGGAGTTGATAGAGCTGCGCTCGATACAGCTTTGTCACTTTTGTTACCAGTTCGTGGATGGTGTCCAAAGGGGCGGCTTGCAGAGGATGGAAAGATACCACCTGTATACCCGCTTCAAGAGACAACGAGTACAGACTATGCATTACGTACCGAGTGGAACGTTCGAGATTCAGATGGGACGCTCGTCCTAGCGTATGGAGCACTTGAAGGAGGAACAAAGTTTACAGCTGACCTGGCGCATAAGTATGATCGCCCTGTCCTCATCATTAACGCGCTGTCGTTCAGTGGAAATGACGCTGCTCGTTTCTGGAGTTGGATTCAGAAGCACAACATTCGCATTTTGAATGTTGCTGGTCCACGAGAAAGCTCACGACCAGGCGTTATTTATAACCGTGCCCGATATGTTCTTAAGCAGATATTGGAGTCGTAAAAAGAAAGAGATAAAACTTTCCCCAGTATATTTTTTTAGCAGAACTCCATATTGAGCTTGCTTATTTAAATGAATTGTGGTAGTTTCATTGTAATATAAATACCTTTAAATCGATTGACTTGCCGTAGTTTACTTGATAGCATCATTACTCTAGTTAATAAATTTGTTTTCACTAGGTAGTTGAAAAACTGTAAATAGTAAGGTATACATGGCTATTAGCCAAAAGTTATTTGTAGCATTGTCCACTGGACATGATTGAACAATACGTATTTGCAGCGGTAAAAACTGCGTAGTTTACCGCCGTAGGCATCGCCCACCAAGCCATAATCCTTTATTGTTATCGCTAACTTAATGGTGAAACAGTGTTTATCGATAAACCTTGAGGCTTTCAGCAGCAGTGAGGCAGCACTGTAGGTCTACCCAATCCATACGTAGGAGTTGAAAATTATGGTGCAAACTTCTCTCGTCCGCCCCAGCAATCCCTTTCAGCCACCGACCTTCGTTTCCATTGAATCAGAGCGTCGCCATCGTCAAGAACGCTTGGCAGCAGCCTTTCGGGTATTTGCGCGTTTGGGTTTTGCTCAAGGATTGGCAGGACACATCACTGCCCGCGATCCCGAACTTACCGATCATTTTTGGGTAAATCCCTTTGGGATACATTTCAGTCGCATTCGGGTATCAGACCTGATACTAGTGAATAGTGAAGGTCAGGTAGTCCAAGGTGAAGGCAAAGTTAGTCAAGCAGCATTTGCCATTCACTCTCAAATCCACGAAGCGCGCCCCGATGTCATTGCAGCGGCTCATGCCCATTCATTCTATGGTAAAACTTGGTCAACTTTGGGTCGGTTGCTCGATCCGATTACCCAAGATTCCTGTGCTTTTTACCAAGATCATGCTCTATTTGATGATTTTACAGGCATTGTCTTAGAGACAAGCGAAGGAAAACGCATTGCTCAGGCACTAGGCGATCGCAAAGCTGCGATTTTACGCAACCACGGAATATTGACCGTGGGACACAGTGTAGATGAAGCCGCTTGGTGGTACATCAGGTTAGAGGATACTGCTAAAGCGCAATTGCTAGCAGAAGCCGTAGGAAAACCCATCCTGATTGACCATGACATCGCCTTAAAGATCCAACAACGCGGTAGTACTCACCAAGCAGGCTGGGGTGGATTCCAGTATTTATGGGATGAAATTACCCACGACCAACCAGACTTATTAGATTAGGTATTGGGGACTGGGGATTGGGCATTGGCCAAACAGGGCATTGAGAAGAGACAAGGGAGAAATTTATTCAATAATTCCCCCTCATCTCCCTCTGCTCCCCCTGCTCCTCTGCTCCCCCTGCCCCTCTGCTCCCCAACATTTTCAGGAGAATTTATTATGCCAATTGAATTTATTGGATTGATTCGGACAAAACCGATTTCGGAATTAAATAGTGCATCAGGCGGTCTGGGCGATGACATCATTGATCCAGCTTATGTTCGTAAATTTGCCAAAGCCCATGAAGAAGGAGGCTTTGACAAAGTATTGATTGGCTATAGTTCTAGTAGCCCTGATGGTTTGACTGTTGCTAGTTTCGCTGCTTCAGCAACCGAGCGATTGGGCTTTTTAATTGCTCATCGTCCGGGTTTTGTCGCACCAACTCTGGCAGCTCGCAAGGCAGCTACTCTTGACCATTTTACCAACGGTCGGATCGCAATACATATCATTACCGGTGGCAGCGATGTTGACCAGCAAAAAGATGGTGACTGGCTAGATCATGACAGCCGCTACCGTCGCACCGATGAATATTTAGAAATTGTTCGTCGTGTCTGGACAAACGACATTCCCTTTGATTACGAAGGTGAATTTTACCGCATCAAGGGTGCTTTCTCTGCGATCAAGCCGCTGCAAAAGCCGCACATCCCACTTTACTTTGGTGGTGCATCTGGCCCAGCCGTACAGGTAGGAGCTAAACACAGTAATGTCTACGCCTTGTGGGGTGAGCCAATTGCCGCAGTTAAAGAACGAATCGCAGAGGTACGTGCTGCCTTACCACTCGGTCGTTCCATTCGCTTCAGCGTCTCCCTGCGACCGATTCTTGGTGCTACAGAACAAGAGGCTTGGGAGAAGGCACATAGCATTTTAGCGCGAATTCAAGAGTTGCGAGGAGGAGCAAAATTAGCTGCCCCAGCTAGGCCACAGGCGGTAGGATCGCAACGTCTGCTAGATTTTGCAGCCAAAAATGAGATTTACGATAAGCGTCTATGGACACCGATCGCAGCAGCTACTGGTGCGGCAGGTAACACTACTGCTCTAGTGGGTACACCAGAACAAGTAGCAGAGGCTTTGGTTGATTATTACGATGCAGGTGTGACTACCTTGTTGATTCGGGGCTTTGATCCTTTAGAGGATGCGATCGCTTATGGGCGTGATGTCATACCTTTAGTACGTGCAGAAGTCGCGCGACGAGAACGTCAAACAGTGGGAGTCGGGGTTTAGCGATCAATCCAACGCCTCACAGCTGGCATTTGTGTATAGAACCATAGCGTACCTAAGATATTTAGACTGCCACAGACAATCAAGGCATTAGTCGCACCAAAATTATCTGCCAAAGTTCCAGCCAACAGATTCCCAAAGGGTATCATACCCACCATTGCTAGGGCATAAAAACTCATCACCCGTCCGCGCTTATCTTCGGCGACTAGGGTTTGGATAATCATATTACTACTGGTAATCAGCAGGATGGAAAAGCAGCCTGTAAACACCAGTATAATTATGGATAATCCAACTTGACGCGATAGTGAGAAGGAAATCAAACTTATCCCAATCAAGACTTGAGCGACTACAATCAAACGCTCTAAGCCCGCAATCCCTCGCCTAACACTCAGATATAAACAAGCAAACAACGAGCCAATGGGCGCTGAGGTGCTGAGGTGAGCCATTGTAGTTGCATCCCCATTTAAAATCTTAGCTGCGAAAATGGGCATGAGCGCAACATGAGACATCCCGACTAAACCTTGTAATGCCAGTATTAATAAAATTGCTCTAATCGGCTGGAACTTGGAGACATATTCAAAGCCCTCCCGCAATTTCTGCAAAGTATCGCTAAGGCTCTTTTGGGTTTGCATAGGTCTGACTTTCAGCTGCATTGCTAGCAGGGTAAAGATGGCAGGGATATAGCTGAGAGTATCGTAGAGAAAACAATATTTCACCCCTAGCGTCGCAATCAAAATCCCGCCCATAGCCGGTCCCAATACCAGCGAGGAACTTAACATCACTGAATTCAAAGCGATCGCATTACTCCAATCGGCGCGATCGTCTACGGTTTCGGTGACGATTGTATGACGCACGGGCATATCTAATCCCTTGAGAAAACCATTGAGAACACTCAGTACCAATAGGATGGGAAACGTAATCCAATTCGTAAACGTAAGAATCGTTAATGCCAGGGAAACGCTAATTCCCAATATCTGCACTAGCATTAACAAATCACGACGACTCCAGCGATCGGACAATACGCCCGAAAAGGGAATCACTAATAACGTCGGTAAAAATTGCACAAACCCTGCAACTCCCAACAACCAAGCCGATTGAGTCAAATCGTATACCAGCCAAGGAATAGTTAACTGCTGGGTCATAAATGTCCCAGACATTGATAGTAACTGTCCCCCAAAAAACAGCCGAAAATTACGCCAGCGAAAGGCGGGTAAATGCTGGTAAATGATATTACTTACGCGATCGCCTAGTTGTCTATTCCAAATTTTCATCAGGGGAGTTCTATTATGTTAAACTAAATATTAGATTAACCAATATTTAGCTTAACTAATTATAGAATAATTGCGTAGTTTACCGCCGCAGGTCTTACCCTGAGCCTGTCCAAGGGCATCGCGTCTGATTTTTTAGTAAGCTTGCTGATTCAAAGGTTAAGCCTTATTCCTAACCGCATCCGGTGTAATTGCTGCATACTGCTGGGCAGTTAAGGTTGCTCCTTTAACATCAACTTGTTTTGGCACAAGTTTCAGTTCATACAGAAGATCCGCAACCTTTTGTTGAGCGCTAATTACTTCCTCAGTAATTGGTTTCATGTCATATTTTCTTCTCGCCAGCGTTAACTCCATAGTATCGACATCAGTCTTGACCTTCGGTGCGAGGATTTCAGCAGCAGCCCGCCTGTTTTTGTTTGCCCACTGCCCAACTTGGTAGTACTCTGACAAAATTGCTTTCAAGAGTTCAGCATTATTAATTGCAAAATCTCGTGAAGCAAGGTAATAACTTCCTGGCGTCTTAATTCCTTGGGCGTTTCGTAAGACTCGGATACTGCCTTCCCGTTGCAGCTTGATCAGACTAGGATCGCTTTCTACAAAGGCATCAACCGTCTTGTTCAAAAACGCTGCTCTTCCATCTGCAATAGGTAGATTCACTGATTCAATATCACTGATTTTTAGCCCTACCTCTTCAAACGCTTTCACTACGAAAAAGGTCTGAGCCGTCCCTCTAGAATAAGCAACTTTTTTACCTTTAAGACCTGCCAATGTTTGGATTGGAGAATCCTTTAGTACAACAATTGCTGAACCTTCTCCAGTACCTGGCGGCGTATTAACTACATAAATCAGATTGGTACCAGCTGCCTGAGCAAAAATGGGTGGCGTTTCGCCAGTAGGCCCAAGGTCAATGCTACCCACATTTAAGGCTTCCAATAGCGGAGGCCCAGACACAAATTGCGACCAAGTAACACCTATTCCTTGAGGAGCCAAGCGTTTTTCGATCGTGCCTTTTTCGTGGGTTAGATCCCCGGAAACTTGGTAGCCAAGTCGAACCAGCTTGGTACTGCCTTTATTATCACTAGTGGCATTAGTACTCAAGGTTGTGCTGCTGTTATTGCCTGTGTTGCCGTTATTTGTTCCACAACTGACTAAGGCAGTAAAAGACATTAATCCATAAAAAGTGTAAAGTAAATCACGCCTGGATATTGAGTGCTTTCCAATTTGCAGTCTGACCATAGCTTTCTATCTCATTTTGACTGATGCTGATACGGTGGGAGCAAAATCTCGGCAAGCTGACCGAATCGATTAGAGGTTCTATCCTTGTTAAGAAGGCTAGATCCAATCGCATCCGGTGATGTCAAAACTAGTACAGCACGGCGTAAATAAACCACCCCTGACGCTCTCTTCGAGACGCTGCGCGTAGCTTGCTTCTCTGTAAGAGTACGAGGACTCGCTAACGGGTGACGCTCTCTACGAGACGCTGCGCGAACGCAAGCTCGCTAACGCTAACGGCACTCATGGGGAACCCCCAGACGCTCGATGACTCGCTAACGCTGCGCTATGCGCTAAAGCGTCTCCCCTTGGGAGAAGACCGGACTGCCTCACCATTCCAAATCAATGAAATGCTTACATTGCATTCATTTTGAATTTTGAATTCCGCCCTGCGGTACTAGGTTTTCCCCCTCTACTCTCTAAAGCGAAGAAGGAAAGGGGGAGTAAATTTTGGTATCTGAAAGAATTCACAACCTTTAGCTAGCTGAACTTTAGAAAGGACGGCTTCCTCGAATGCTAACCCGCTTTAAAACCCGGGTTGCGTTGGAATTAAATTCGGGACGATAGTGAGCCGTAGCTTGGTTGTCCCAATAAAGCAGGTCGCCCTTACTCCAGTGGTGTTGATAAACAAAGTGGGGTTGCTTAATGTGTTCCCGCAACCGCTCAATTAGCTTTGCCCCTTCTACTGGGTCGTAATCAACAATATCTACCTCGCTAGCAGCATTTAAGAAGAGAACTTTCTTGCCAGTATCCGGGTGAGTGCGAACCAAAGGATGGGTAGCAACTTGTTCACCGGGTTCAACGGCACGCCCAGCTGCGTAGCCAGGTTCAGGATACTCATCCCGATACTTGCCATAGAAATTAAAATGGCGTAACTCTAAACCAGCAATCTGCTTTTTAGTAGCATCATCTAGTTCTTCGTAAGCCTGAATCAAATTCACCCAATAGGTATCAGGGCCATTCTCAGGCAGTTCTACCCCATATAAAAATGAACCGCTAGATGGTGTAGGCAACCAGTCATGATCGATATGGGGTAAAAGTTTACGATAGTTGGGTGCAAGATTGACAGAACTTTCTTCAGAGGCAGCATTTGCAAGGGTAAGAACAAGAGGCGGCAGGTACGGCTCGGTTTCTCCTTTACGGACATAGGCAGGCTGTTGGAGAATGTCGCCAAAGTAATTCGCAAACGCTAATAATTGGTCGTCAGTCAATTGTTGATTTTTGAAGATGAGGATGTGGTAATCGCGCCACGCCTGTTTGAGTTGCAAAATTACTTCTGGTTCTGCTGCAATACTGGCGTCAACACCAGTAACAACTGCCCCTAAAGCTGCTCCACTAGGCGTAATCTCAATTCGTGTTGCAGTAAATGTCATAAAAATTTTTCCTTGTACTTTGTAGTTGGTAAGGAAGCGATCGTAGCTGTCAGTATAATACCCTAACCCGATAGATTTACAGTAGTATACAATAACTATATTTTTAAACTGCTGGAATCAAGGCAGAAATATTCAGTAAAATACATAGCAACCTCATACAGTTAAATTACTGACTAAAGTGATACCTGTGACAATATTGAAGAGATATGCAAACTACGCCAATGGTTAATGCTTGACCATTTTGACTGCCAAAAAGTAAACCAATACAGCAATATGCAGCTAGAGTATTTCTATACCTCAAAACTTTGAAATCTGCTGTATATCCCCAACTATGAAGAACGTTGGCGAAATGGTGAAGCTATTGCAACTGAGTTTGTGGAATCAACAGTTAATCAAGTAATTAGCAAGCGGTTTTAGGACTTACGCAAAAACCCTCTCAAACTCTCATTCCTCCATGACCTCTGCGTCCTCTGTAGTAGCCTGCGGCAAGCGTGGCAAGCCGCTTCTCTACGAGACGCTCCGCGAATGCGTCTACGTTTTCCGTTACCTGTGCGTAAGTCCTAGTTTTGTCAAAAAACAGATGAAACAGCTCGTGTTTGCGATGGCGTTCCGCCCAGCATAGGCGATCGCACTGTGCAGAACCTGAGTAATTTTCCTTTCCTTACTCAAAGAAGTCCTGCTGATTCATATAATCGTTTGAGCATTGCTGAAATCTTCGTACTATAATCCAAATCTGCTGACCACCGCCCTGATAGCTGATCGATTAATGGCGCAATCCCACGTGTGACAAAGCGAAACCTTGGATCTACTACTTCCTGTACCAAAGGTTCTAAACTGGCGTAAGCTTTCAAATGTTGGACGTGCGCCCTCACTCCAATTCTGGCACTTGGAAAAGACGCAGCCTCCGAACCGCCACCGATCGCACCTAAGCCTGCAAAGTTATTTTGCTCAGGTTTAATATCACCACCAAACCGTAAAAATCCCGTTTCTACACACATTTGGCAAAAGGCAATATCATAGTTCACTCCCTCTATACCTGCTTCTTCCCGATAAAGTTTTGGGATATCAGGAAACTTTACTAAAGCATTTTCATTATTGTTTCTCAGAAATAATTGTAACTGTACTTCGGAAGTATTACCGTTTGACATTACCCGCGAAAATTGACCAGGGCAAACTACCAAATTCGAGCGCAAGCTAACGGTACGCGTTGCCGCATCCCAAGTGACTGCAACATTAAAATCTCGCAGTTCGATGGCTTTGACATAAACTATTTTATGATAAGTAATCCGATTGACATTAGCTGCTTTTGAAAGGTCAATTCGTAGAAGGTCTACTAAATCAATGGGGATGTAAGCATTACCATTAACTAAAATCCCTTGCTCTGTGTAACTTTGTCCATTAATATTAATATTAATTGGCGGATAATTTGCTTCTGGTGGAGTTCCAGGAGTAGGGTCAATTACACGACTCCAAGTCACCAATCCATCGACAATTCCCAAAGCAAAATCGCGGCGACGAGTTTGCAGCAAAGCCCGATCCTCTGGATTGCTGAGAAACCCTACTTGCATCACCAAAGCTGGCAGCGTTGTCTGGCGACAGAATGCTAAACGACCCAATCCACTATCTGTATCTGGCTTGACTCCGCGATTCGGTAATTGGGGTACGCGGCGCAACAATCCCACTAGTAACTGTTCAGCATTGCTCTTGCGATCGCTATTATTAGTAATGTAAAAAACGTTAGCCCCACGCACAGAAGGGCTGTTAGCCGCATTAGATGCAATTTCTAGGGCGACATCACCCCGGCGACTGCGAGAATTGATCCAGGTGATAGTTTGGGCGGCGCTCAAGTCATCAGGAACTGCCAAAATTTCCAAATTCCGCGCTCTCAGTTCCGTGACAATCAAATCCCGCAGCAGAATCATTTCTTTAGCTTCACTTGTACCACCTGCGATCGCACCTTGATCTATTCCTCCGGCTTCTTTGCCTCCATGAGCCGCTGATATAAAAATACGCCCCATATTCAGTATTTCCTCTGATAAAATTAAGTTTAAGCAATTCTATACATTATTCTTGGTCTAGCAACAAGAATATAATAGCTATCAGAAGTCTAAAGTCATTTGTCCTTTGGTATTTCTCCAAAGTTCATGACCAATACTTCTCTACGAGAGGCTGCGCCAACGACTACGCGGTAGTTGAGCGCAGTCGAAACTCAGTACAAGTGACCAATGACCAATACTTCTCTACGAGAGGCTGCGCCAACGACTACGCGGTAGTTAAGCGCAGTCGAAACTCAGTACAAGTGACTAATGACAAAGCCATGCAAATCCCCCGCTTGCACCCAGACACAATTGAGGAAGTTAAACTACGGGCTGATATTGTAGATGTCGTCTCGGAATACGTAGTTTTACGCAAACGAGGAAAAGATTTTGTCGGTTTGTGCCCCTTCCATGATGAGAAATCTCCTAGTTTCACCGTCAGCCAGACCAAGCAAATGTACTATTGCTTTGGCTGTCAAGCCGGGGGAAATGCCATTAAGTTTGTCATGGAGTTGGGAAAGCGTTCTTTTGCTGATGTGGTGCTGGATTTAGCACGGCGTTACCAAGTACCTGTGCAAACTCTCGAACCCGAACAACGCCAAGAATTACAGCGTCAGCTATCTTTGCGTGAGCAGTTATATGAAGTTCTGGCAACGTCCGCCCAGTTTTATCAACACGCCCTCAGACAATCCCAAGGGCAAAAAGCACTTCAATATTTGCAATCTAACCGCCAACTCAAAGAAGAAACTATACAGCAATTTGGTTTAGGTTACGCCCCCGCAGGTTGGGAAACTCTTTATCGTTATTTAGTGGAAGATAAACATTACCCAGTGCAAATACTGGAAAAAGCCGGATTAATTAAACCACGCCGGGAAGGGGGTGGGTATTATGATGTATTTCGCGATCGCTTGATGATTCCCATCCGCGATGTCCAAGGGCGTGTCATTGCGTTTGGTGGTAGAACCCTGACTGATGAGCAACCTAAATATCTCAATTCACCAGAAACGGAACTTTTTAGTAAAGGTAAAACACTATTTGCCCTCGATCAAGCCAAAGGTGGGATTTCCCAACTCGATCAAGCCGTGGTGGTGGAGGGATATTTTGATGCGATCGCTCTCCACGCTGCTGGTATTAATAACGCCATTGCCTCCCTCGGTACAGCTTTAAGCTTAGAACAAGTCCGGTTAATATTACGCTATACCGAATCGAAACAATTAATACTCAACTTTGATGCTGATAAAGCCGGAACTAATGCAACCGAAAGAGCGATCGGTGAAATTGCCGAACTGGCATACAAGGGTGAAGTTCAGCTAAAAATTCTCAATTTACCCGATGGTAAAGATGCTGATGAATACTTGCATAGCCACACTTCAGAAGATTATGGAGAACTGCTAAAAAATGCGCCACTTTGGCTAGACTGGCAGATTCAAGAAATTATTAAAGATCGAGACTTAAAACAGGCTACTGATTTTCAGCAAGTAACTCAGCAAATAGTCAAATTACTTAAAAATATAGCTAACAGCGATACACGAAATTATTATGTTTCTTATTGTGCTGAAATACTCAGCTTGGGAGATACCAGACTCATACCTCTACGAGTGGAAAATCTGCTAACTCAAATTGCTCCGGCTGCGGCTACATACTCTAAGCCTGTGTCAGCGAAGAAAGCATGGGGAGGTGGTAAAGTTTCCCCACTCCCCATTCCCAACTTCCCACTCCCTACAGAACGCAGCCTTTTAGAACACGCAGAGGCGTTATTATTGCGAATTTACTTGCATTGTCCCGAACAGCGTCAAATGATTGTTGACGAACTAGAGGAGCGAGATTTGCAATTTAGCCTTTCCCACCACCGATTTTTATGGCAACAGATTTTAGAAATTTCATCCGATGATGGAGAGACAAAAAACTTTGCGTCTTTACCAAATTTAATTTCCCGCCTGCAAGATCGGTTCTTAGAATTTGACAGCGAGAGCGGGTTAATTTCCCATTTATTTCATGTGGATGAAAAAAACCAAAAAGAAATACTTCGGACTCCACAAGTAGTTCAAGCTGCGATCGCTTGTATGGATTTAGTGATGCTTGAAAAACGCTATCGTCACTTTTTGGAACTATGGCAACAAACTGATCCAGAAGCTGAACCAGAGCGGTATCAATATTATTATCAGGCTTTCTACGCTGAAAAAATCAAGCTTCAACAAATAGACCGACAACGTTTATTTTCCATCACAGAGTTAAGTTGACACAATAGCAATACTTTCAGTCTTCACTCTTTGCTAACTCTCCTGATTGAACCTTAACACTCAATCGAGTTTTTTACTGCATTAACGTGTGGTAAATTTGACGCAATTGTGAAACTATCTATCCCCTCTAAGATGGCTTCTAGCACGCTTACATCTTGGATAAATTCGATTTCAGGTAATAAAACAATTTATTTGATTTAAGTTCATGTCAGATTTACTTATTCAAAATTGTCAAGTATTATATATTGCTGCTGATGGCAGTGAAGTATCAAAATAATTCAAAATATTCTCTTTGCTCCCAGTTAGTCACCTGCAATAAATAGTCTTCTGGTGGCTGATCGGCGACGGACTGCAAAAAGCGATTAATTTCACTCTGTTTCATCTTAATGATGAAGTTTATGAACTGCTGCCCCATTTTTTGAGAAAAAAGTTCGCTTTGGCTCAAATATGAAATCGCCTCTGGCAAACTTTTAAGTAAGGTCGGACTTTCTGTAGCGTAAGGTGACTCTGTTGGGGAGCCAGGGTCAACTTTATAATCTACACCATCTAACCCAGAAATCAATTGCGATGCCATATACAGGTAGGGATTGGCTGCTGGTTCTCCAACTCGGTTTTCAATATGGGTGGTGGGATCATCATAACCGCCTTGTAATCTAATCATTGCCCCTCGGTTTTCCAATCCCCATCCGGCACGGTCAGGAGCTAGGGAATAAGGCCTAAATCTTTTGTAGCCGTTAATTGTCGGGGTTGTGAACACAGAAGCGGCATTGGCGTGTTTAAGAAGACCACCAACAAAATGTTTACCTAAATCTGACATTAGGGATTCGGAGGTTGCAGACATGAAAGCGTTCTCGCCTGTGGTTCGGTCTACAAGGGATTGGTGCAAATGCCAGCCATTGGAAGAAGAACCTTGCAATCCTGGACGACACATAAATGATGCGATGTAACCTTGTTGACGGCAGATTGGCTTGGTCGCCATTCGGAATATCATCATTGTATCCGCAGCTTGCAATGCCGGAATCGGGTCAAAGGTAAATTCAAATTGACCGATACCTCCTTCGTTTTCTACACTCCTTAAAGGCAATCCCATTTCAACTAAGTTTTCTGCCAGAACGCGCAGTAAGTCGTGAATCTCTGGATTGTGTGATTCTAAAAGGTATTGGAAACTATGCTCTACAGCGCTAACTTTGGCAGGTTCACCAGGTTTTCCAGAAGTACCAACATTAGCGATCGCTAACATCGGATCTTCTAACTTTGCCAGATACCACTCAACTTCTAAGCCGACAATATGCTCCAACTCTCTTTGATGTAACTCTACCAATGATTGGCGCAAAATACCGCGACTGGAAAAGGGCATTGCCTGACCATTTTGAAAGTACTCGTCACAGAGAATAAAGCCAGTACGTTTTGCCCAAGGCAGAATTTTGAAAGTATCAGGGTCAGGAACAGCCACAAGATTTGGCGCACCTGTCATCAAAGGCATATCTAAACTACCGCCAGGAACAAAGGGGTTAAATACTATTGCACCACCAGTATCAAACAGGAATGTCCCTGTGCTAATTTGCATACCGTCTTCTAAGGCGCTTAAAAACGCTTGGGGTAAGAGCGACTTGCTGCGAACAATGCCATGCTGGTCTGACCAAGCGGTACGAATCAACAGTAGATCCCGTTCTTTAACAACAGTCTCGATCTTTTCAGATGCTTCTTTTTGGATTTCTGTCCACAGGTGATGACGCTCAATAAATCCAGGTCTTTTCATTGCACACGAAAATATTTCAATGTTACTAATTATTCGGCTAGTAGGCGATCGCTACCTGACGAAATGGGCAATACTATAGTGAGAATAAAAGTAAAACCAGTCAGGTACAACACTATGGCTAAGTCTGTGATGTACTTCATCCATGTCGAAACTTAATTATTAGTTTTTCAATTTTTTGGAGGAGAGAAAAATGAAGAAGTTCGCCAGTTTAATGATTGTCGGGGCAGTATTGTCGATTACTGCGCCAGCCTTTGCTGAAAATCGTGCGGTTAATATCAGTATTGGCAGTATTGGTGGCCCCTTAGATAATGCCGCTTTGCAAGCAATTCGCCAAGTTATCGGGTTTGCAGTCGGTACTAGCACCGTCGATAAATTCATTGTATATAGTCCTAAAGCAGGATCTCCTATTCCCATTGAAGGAGGTTTATCTGCATGTGCTGAAGCTGGCTTCGGCATAAGCAATACAAAATTTAATGCTTTTATTCAGGAATTGCGTTCAATTAATCCCAAATCAGGGACTTTCTACAATGTAGAACTTACTGCAAGCTGCAAACTGAGATAAGAATGTCGTTTCCCGCATTTCTCACAAGCTTGAGGAGAAGAAGGGGCAGAGGAGCAGAGGCGCAGGCTTTGAGAGATGTGGTGAGAAATCTGGGGTTTGCACTCAAGCGCGGTAGGATGGGCTTCGTACCTTAGCCCATCCATTGAGTTACACAACCCTTTTTCATCACCCAAACCCAAAGATTTATTTTAATGATATTGACAAAATTTTACCCTTGTGATGGCTACAAGCCCTGCTACCTCAAAAAAGGTTGTATCCCTAACAAAGCTGGTAAATCCAGAGAGGCGAGGTGTTGATAAGCTCGATCTATAACCCGCAGCCCCTGAAATGGAGATGTGTTTCGTGGTAAAAAAGAACAGTCTTATAATTTGACCAAGACCGTTATCATAATGCTGGCATGATTTTATCAAAAGTTCTTAGAAAAATACCTGAATAAGGCGTTGTCTCGCCCGAACCGTTACTCGCGCCAGTGATGGCGACTTTTCCTCTGGTGTTGTTGCTTATCTCTCCTTACTCGGTGTCGGATTCCTGTGGACCTATCTCCCGGACTTTGAATTCTTCCATGTCGGTCAATAAAAGATACTTCCGGATCAACCCTTCATCAAACTCGGCACGGCGATTCATTTTGTTCAGTAATTCTCGTCGTTGCTCCAGCACTTCCAGGTAAATGGATTGATATCGCTTTAATGAGTTTTGCCGAGCGAGATTTGATTCTTCGAGTTCGCGATCGAAAACCTTCAGATCGATTTCGAGCTTGGAGAACAGATTATCCAAGTGTTCGTTTGGCGCCCGCTCTTCGCTGTATTTTTCTTCCAAAAATCGAAGCGAAGCCAGTGCTAATTTCTTTTGAATGATGATCTCCTGCTGTTGTTCAGGAATGAGCGTGAACCTATCTTTGAGGTTGACTTTGTGGACCAGCCAGGGAAGCGTTAATCCTTGAAAAACCAGGGTGATTAGAATAACGATAAACGTGATAAAGAGAATAAGCTCACGGTAAGGAAACGGCTGTCCTGTTTGAGTCAGTATCGGGATGGAAAGTGCGGATGCCAGCGATACCACGCCACGCATTCCCGCCCAGCCGAAAATCAGCGGACCTCGCCATCCCGGATTCGGGTCTGACACCGCGATAAAGCGGCTCATTACTCTCATTAAAACAGAAGTTCCTAACGTGCAAAGCAGCCTGGTGACGATCAGCACGAACGCGATGATCAATCCATACCGAACGGCACTGCCTAAACCAATGTTGCCAAGCTGCCGGATGACAAACGGTAGTTCGAGTCCGATGAGCAAAAAAATTAGCCCGTTCAAGACAAAGACCAGATTATTCCATACATTTAAACCTTCAATCCGGCTTTGGTAACTCAGCAAACGATCGCGCTTACTGGATAAAAGCAGTCCACCACTGACGACCGCTAGCACGCCCGAATAATGAAAGTGTTCGGCAAAATAATACATACAGTAGGGCGTGACCAGTGTTAAACCGATTTCGATGCTGGAGGTTGTAGGTAATAAACGATGAATGCCGTAGAAAATCAATCCAACAACGAGTCCGCTCAGGATTCCCACTAAAATAACGAGAACGAAGCTGCCGGCTGCTTCTTGAAACTGGAACTGTCCGGTGAGGACTGCCGCCAACGCAAAGCGAAACACGATCAGCGACGAAGCATCGTTGAGCAGGCTTTCACCTTCGACAAGGCTGACCAGAGATTTCGGCACGTTGACCTGCCGCATGATCGTCGTCGCGGAAACGGCATCAGGCGGTGAGATAATGCCACCCAAAAGAAAGCCCAGTGCTAAAGTAAAACCGGGAATGATCGCGCTTGAGACAACTGCGATCACGCACGACGTTAAGATGACGATCGGAAAAGCAAACCCGATGATTAGCCCTCGCCATTTCCAGAATTCTTTCCACGAGACTTGCCAGGCAGCTTCATAAAGCAGGGGCGGAAGAAAAATCAGGAAAATTAGCTCTGGGTTAATGGTGATATTTGAAAACTGAGCGACGAAACTCAGCGCAAGTCCGCCCAATACGAGCACGATCGGGTAAGCCAGTCGCAGCTTGTCGGCGATTATGACCAGTCCGAGAATGATCAAGATCAGGTAAATATATTGAATAAAAATGCTTTGCATGAAGTGAATGGTGAAGTGTTAGACGACAGCTATTTTCAGGCTTTTTTGGGTATTTGGTGTATTTCCCTTTCCCTACAAAGGTTTGACGCTTGTTTTGACCTCAAAAATGTTTAAGTCCCGTTCATTGCTGTGACTTATAAGGTAAATGAAGCCATATTGTCTGCCGTAGTCGTCAAGTGTGGTAGTCGATTGCTGGATGTAGCTTGTGTCACTGGGTGGCGAAGTGCCGCAGCCATAAAGCGGCAGGCTATTGTCACTGGATTAGACGGGAGCAGAGAATATGGTGGTCAATTATTTATGCTCAAATGCTGAAAATAGTAGAAATGAGCATTGTGTGAGCATTTTAAAGAGAGTAATGGCTGAAAAGGCTATTACTGCGTGTAAAAAGCTTACCTCTAAGAAAGCCTGTATTAGCTCCAGGACAAATATACTGGAGAGTTTCTGGTGTAAAACGTTCTAACAATAATCGAAGGCTCTGAATTTGCCTTGGCCAGTGAAAGGTTTTAGCTGTCCGTAATAGTACTGCTTGACCATTCTGGTTAGGGAGTAAATGGCGACCAGAGAATAATATACCTCCAAGTTCGCTGTAGTAGAGGCAAGATGAGCCAGGAGAATGCCCTGGTGTCCAAATTACTTGTGTCGCGGTATCAAGAGTAAATTCTTGCCTAAAGGTAGTTACGGGTAAGCCTGGTAATAAATAGGCTTCTTGCTCTTGAATCAGCACCTCACAGCCAAAGGCTTGCTGAAATTCAGCAGTCTTACCAATGGCGCCGCGATGGGTGATAAAGAACCAACGTACGCCTCCATACGCTGCTAAAAAATCTTGATTTGTTTTTTCTAATGCAGGGCAATCTATGAGGATATTGCCTTCATTTCTTACAATAAAATAAGAGGTTCCCCCTAATGTGTCCCGATTGGGTGGAAAGGCAAAAATGCTCTCTTGTGCGAAGTCCGATTGCAGAGAACCTCCGCTGAGAACTTCGTCAGGGAAGACAGCCCGTGGCGGCTTAGTTGTATGACTTGGCTGTTGAGGTAAAGGGCACATAATCAAAGAACCGAAACTGAGGAGTTGTGGACAATTTGATTACAGTGCAGAAAATCTCAAGAATTGAAACTTGAGCCTTAACCAGCACTGTTAACCGTTGTGAAAAAATTGGGATTTGAGGTCTGCCTTATAGTTAATGCTATGGTGCTGAAGCTACTGGTGGGGCGTTTTGTCAAAATTACTGAAGAGAACATGGCATTTTGGTTTCTGTTTATCCTTCTGCTGGGGCTAGCTACTTATCTAATGGTGCAGCGCAGCGTTGCTCACATCACCCGCACACCAGTATGGTTGTTGTGGCTGGTTTTAATGACACCAGCATTCCTGTTGAGTGGATGGACGCTAATCTACGGGGCGAAACAATCTCCACCGCCAGGGCTGATCCTCTGGTCGATATTTGTCTGCACAGTATTGTACTGGATGTTGTTTCAATGGGGGCGTCAAGTACCAAGAGATACACAGACCAAAGCCCAAGCCCAAGCCTCAGAATTACAGCCAACTATCCAGCCTACCCCAGAACCAATAGTGCGTCCCATTGAACCAACGGAAGAAACCCAACTACGAAATTGTTTTCCTTGGTCTGTATACTACATTCAAAATATTGAGTATCGACCACAATCTGTGATTTGCCGGGGTCAGTTGCGAACTAAAGCCAGCAATGCTTACCAGCAGATTAAAACTAATATTGAAGCACAATTTGGCGATCGCTTCTTGCTGATTTTTCAAGAAGGCTTCAATGGCAAACCTTTTTTTGTCCTGGTTCCCAACACTCAAGCTGCTAAACAGACAGATACACCACAACGCAACCAGGAACGATTAACTCGACCAGGATTAGCGCTGATGCTGCTAGCAGCTACTTTGATCACTACTACCTTCGTGGGACTGCAAAATGCTGGTGTTACTCTGCCGCCTATTTGGCAAATTGGATCTTTGTTCAAACTTTTATCTAATCCAGATGTCCTATTTAAGGGATTGCCTTATGCTTTAGGACTGATGACTATTTTAGGTATTCACGAACTTGGGCATTATTTGACAGCTAAATTCTACAAGATTCGCTCGACGTTGCCTTACTTTATTCCTGTACCTTTCTTCTTAGGAACATTTGGCGCATTTATTCAAATGCGTAGTCCCATTCCTAACCGTAAAGCTTTATTTGATATTAGTATTGCTGGGCCATTTGCAGGTTTTGTTGTTACTTTGCCATTACTAATATGGGGTTTGGCTCATTCTGACGTGGTTTCCCTGACTGAAAAAACCCAACTTTTAAATCCTGATGCTCTCAATCCCAAGTATTCAATTTTACTGGCTATACTCTCGAAGTTAGCTTTGGGAAGTCAGTTAACAGCAAAATCAGCCCTCGATCTGCATCCAGTTGCAGTAGCAGGTTTTTTAGGACTAGTTGTCACAGCGTTAAATTTAATGCCTGTGGGACAATTAGATGGAGGTCACATTGTCCATGCGATGTTTGGACAACGAACTGCGATCGTAATTGGTCAAATTGCTCGTGTGTTGTTGCTGTTACTTTCTTTAGTTAGGGAAGAATTTTTGGTGTGGGCGATTATCTTATTATTTATGCCATTGATTGATGAACCTGCACTGAATGATGTCACTGAATTGGATAACAAACGTGACGTTTGGGGGTTACTGGCAATGGCTTTGCTGGTTGTAATTATTCTGCCATTACCGCAGGCGATCGCTAACTTTTTGCAAATTTAATCAAGTAAACATATCAGCGATCGCGTTCTCAAGCTTTATCGTTTTGCTAATTCTGGAGTCCGCCCTTTTAAGCCAATCATCAATTTCAGCATAAATACTTTTAATACAGGAACTCGCTGCAAAAGCCATAAACCCAGGCGACGAACCACCACCACAGGGAAGAAATTATTAGAAAACATCCGATCTAACAAATCGGTGAAACCTAAAATTGTCAAATTCTCTAGCTTGCGCCAGCGTTCATAACCTTTGAGAATCTGAATATCGCCAATATCTTTACCCGCTTTGTGCGCTGCTTGAATTACTTGCGCCAAAGCTGCGGCATCCCGGATACCCAGATTTAAACCTTGTCCACCGACGGGATGGCAATTGTGGGCTGCGTCACCAATTAATGCTAGTCGCGGGAGAACGTAGCGATCGCTTTGCATGAGTTGTACTTGAAAAACAAAGCGATCGCCTAGTAATTCCAATTTACCCATCTGATCGCCATAGCGGCGGCTTAGTTCTGCCAAAAATTGCTCGTTATTTAAAGCACACAAAGCTTTTGCTTCTTCATGGGGGGCTGTCCAGACAATGCGGCAACGGTTCCCCGGTAAAGGTAAAATCGCAAAGGGGCCGCTAGACCAAAATCTTTCGTAAGCAGTGTTATTGTGGGGTTTTTCTGGTTTGACAAATGCCACAATGCAAGATTGCCAATATTTCCAGCCCGAAGTTTTGATTCCAGCCGCTTGCCGAATTGGCGATCGCGATCCATCTGCTGCTACAACTAATTTGCTCTTGACTGTCTTTAGTCGATCGGCAATTTTTATATCGATGGCGACTATATTCTGCTGGTATTGCGTATTTACCACTTCCGCCGGACACAGATAAGTCACATTTGGGCAATTTTGGACAAAATCTTGCAACGGCTGCAACAGGGCTTGGTGTTCCGCCACATAACCCAATTCTGGGGTATTTATATCATCTGTGGTAAATTCCACCACATTGGGATAATCGGCATCCGAAAGATGAACTCGGCAATACTTGGCGATTTGAGGCAACATTTTGTCCCAAACACCAATTCCTTGATAAATTAACGACGAAAGCTGATGAACTGCATAAGCTTGTCCCTTGGCTACCGCCGCTGATGCTACTTTCGCCTCAATTAGCAAGACACTCAAGCCAGAATCTTTTAAAGCAGAGGCTAGAGTTAACCCAATAATTCCACCGCCAACAATTACCAAATCATATTCATATCCCGGCTCATTTGGCGGTGTTGGTTGAGGGGAAATTTGCTCAAGCTGCGTTGGGGTCATTATTAAGTTAGGTTACAGCGTCTTAACTCTTATTTTGACCCGATCGCGCCTTCTTGAGCAAGTTAACAATTCAAAATTTTATCTATAAGCCAGGTATAAAGCCTGTTTTACTTCTGTTAGCGCAGCGGGGTGTAGCCCATTCTGAATTTTGACTCCTGAATTGTGACTCCTAAATTATTTACTGACTCGATAAATTGGTCTAACCTGACGATAAGTATTAAGTAAGCTGAGAAATTTATTACCATCAAAATTTATCGGGTCAACTTTTTTACCAGAACGGTCTACTAAATGGTGCGTAGTGATGCGATGATCTGGGACTTGACTTTGAGCAATTAACCAAGCAAGAGAATGATATTGAGCTTCTGTATAGCCACTATGGGTTTGTTGGCTGCCACTGTCATAACTATCTGGCGGTGTTTCCAAAGAGACATGATAGGCAAAATTATTCACAGAAGCGGGCAAATTTGGATTAGTCTGCACAGTTTCCACTCCCTGAGAACCATCAAACACAGAGTTAGCTGCACCAAAAGCCCGCTTTTCTGGGGGTACTAGATAAACCACCGTTCCGTCTAACTTGACTAAAGCGTGGTAACTTGCTTGCACACTTTCATCGTTATGGGCTACTTGAAAGAAATTGATGGCGCTGGAAGCAGAATAACCAGTTTCATGGAGGACAATAATTGGTTGATTGTGGAGAGTTACGCCGTTAATATCTTGAGCGTACCGTTCTCCATAGTTACTTGGGTCAACCGAAGCAACTTGATAATTAGGTCTATACTGTGCAAAAGCTTGAGTGGTTATGTACCTTGTTACAGGCTGGTTAGTCTTGACTGGGGACTTGATAACATTTTGAAATTTCTTCTCTGGCTCTTTCGCTGATTGGAATTGCGCCTGGGGATATTGACTGAAAGCTGTAACCTGTGGATTGGCCGTACGGGATATTGTCGGATTGTTGTGTAATTTTGTTGCTCGTCCAATTAGCAGCACTACTATTACAGTGGCGAACATCAGCCAGATTAGTAGCACTCTAGTCACCCAGTCTGTAAACTTCATTTTTCTAATACCCGTAAAACCGTAGATATTAATTTATAGCTAAACTGGCGTGTCAGTCGTAGAGGCGCACTTCTGTAAACCCCTACCGCTTATGGTATCCAAATAATAATCGCTATAATACCTTAATTCTAGTCAAATATACGCTATTAGTATATGTTAGAATGCTAAGTAATTGTTTTAGATGCTTCCTCTGTCTAGGGAGCTATTTAAATACTCTCAAAACTATCGCTACTGGTTATAGGAATGGTTAATGAATTGTTTCTCTACAATTCAAGATCGCAATCTCAAATCTAATATAGTTAGCGTTTATACTCTGCTGCGTGATGTTCGCATAGCCACAGGTAATGTCCCTCTGGAGTCAAGACGTTCTTTAATCCACCCCAGTGCTGCTGGGGATCTTTTTCATCTAAAAGTTGACGTAAGGCACGCAAAGCTGCACCATCGGCGCGTTCTGGATCTAAATCTTCACCTCTAGCAATTTTATCTGCTAATTCTAAATCTTCAGATTCTTTGAGTTCAGGTAATTTTGCTGCTAGTTCTTTAAATAGTTCTAAGTCATTTTTAAATAGCGTTTCATATTCTTTGGGATCTACCACACCCAGCCAAGGGCCAATTATCGGTGCGGCATATTTCAAGACTTTGAATAAGTTACCAATATAAGGTGCAGTTACTCTCAGCCATTTGGCAGGTTCATTTATTTCATATAAACCGCCTTCTTGGGTGGGATGCCAACAGCCTGGTGCTTGGCAATAGAGTTGTAAATCTAATTTCTGTCCAGTTAGATTCTTTTGCCAAGCTTTAGCGCCATGAGGACGCAGCACAAAAACATTGGGACAATGAGCATCTATCATTGCTTGTTCGCGGCGGAATGCATTGGTAAATCCCCGTTGCGTCAGTTCTAGGAGATTTTTGAATTCACCGAGAATTACTGCTTGTCCGTGAACAACTTTTGTTTCCAACTGGTCAATGCGTTCTAGGACTGCATTTTGGGTATTCCAGTTTAAGCCATATAAGAGTTCTGGCACTGATACATCTTCCATAGCTTCTGGACATTCAATTGTTCCTTTCTTTTTTTCCCAGCGTTGCAATAGTTGTTTATAGTCAAATTCGTGGGTACATGGTTGACCATTATGACCAAGACAGGGAATTGTGCGTTTAATATCTAATCCGGGAAACCTGGCGAGAGTAACTTCCATGCCATCTCGAAGCAGGACAAAGAAATTTAGCGGGTTAGGACCTCGCACTATTAATTTAATATAGCGATCGCTTTTAACAGCTTCCACTAATGCTAAATGTTCTTGCTCATAAGCAAATAAAACACCGTTACGCCAATGAATGCCAGTTGTGAAGCGGTGTTGACGCGCAATAAACCAAGTGGGAATCCCCGCAGGAATGGTATTGAGTTGGAATTTCATCGAAATTTCATGGCACTCGCCTGTTTGTTTAATTTGCTGCCATTTCTGTTCATAATTAGGCGCGTCGAGGGGCAAACGTTCCACCACCAGACTAAGACAGGACTTACGCAACTGGCACAGCGATCGCCATTTAACAGTACATATATATTACTGAGAGTGAACGTCCAAAAAGGCTCTTGCTTAAATTAATA
>NZ_JBALDD010000042.1:0-3992 GCF_036917555.1 Nostoc sp.
GGTATTCAGCAGCACTTTATCCCTACGACCTTTACCCATTAGCTTACCCCGATTTTTCGCCAACTTTATTGCACTATTTTAGCCTTGCCACACCAGTATGATCGCTTCTACTGGGCGTAGTTTTGGGGTTATCTGTGGTGCGATCGCTCATTTCCTGCGATCATTGAATAATTTAAAAAATTGTCTATAGAGCAATCTCATCTCACAGAACGTTTATATAGGGTCGTGCTATGCTACTGGGGTGTCTAATGAAGAGAGTTATGACTGCTCCAGTTGAAGAATTATTAAGCACCTTTGATCGTCTGCCAGAGTCAGAGAGACTGGAAATAGCTCTGGAGATTTTGAAAAGGGTCAGACATTTGGACTTTCCATATTTGTCAAATGAAGATTTGGTTTGGAATGCAGAAGAGCTTTTTTTGGAGTTAGATCGGCAAGAAGCTTTTGATGAGTAGCCCTAATCGTGGAGAAGTCAGCTTTAATTGAGTTATTAAAATAGAAAGTTTTACCTCTATTAAAAATAAAAAAATGAATATTCAAGAAGCTTTTAATGCTGTGGCAGGAGATTACGATAACTTACAGGCTAAATTTGTGCATTAAATTTATGGTTTCTCCTCGCGTCTACTGTACCCCTTCCCTACGGAACGCTGCGCGAACGTGGAGTCAAAAATAAAGGAAAGTGTTTCACCTAATATCAGTAATATGATGTCCGGATAATTAACCATAATAACCGGAACCCCACCCCGCAAAAGCTCCGCTTTAGCTCCCCTAAGAGCTTGCTCTTAGGGGGTGGGGTTCTTTTATTATGGGTGATTTGGCGGACATGATATAAGTGGGCAAGAATAAATCAAACTATATTAGGAAATTTAAAAGTAATTAAATTTGCTATTAGTAAGAGCTTCAGTCCTTACCAAAACCTTTAATTATTTTTAACAACTTACTTAAAAAAACCAAAAAATCCTAGGCAAAAATTTGATAAATTTTTATATTTTAATTTCATTACTTTATAAAAAAAATCATCTCGACCTGTAATGATTAATGTTATTTGAAAATTAGCAGCAATAAAGGTGGGTTGAATGGCTAAATCTGCGCTAATGGTATCTTTGCAACGTGCTTATAAAATTGTGAGGGCATCGCTCAAAACTGGTATTCCCACGGATGAGATAGTGGATATTTTAAAACAAAAAACCACTCGTCGCCGCTTACTGCATGGAGGTTTGGGATTAGCAGGCGCATTAGCTACATCTACCTGGCATAATGGACGTGATTCTACGGCTTTTGCCATGATTCCCAAGGTGCTGTGGGTGCAGGAATTGCTGGCTTAACTGCTACATACCGCTTACGTCAAGCTGGGGTTCCTGTAGACATGGTTGAGGCGAGGAATCATGTTGGTGGTCGAATACGTAGTTTAGCCAACGCAGCAGGTACTGGCGTGACTGTGGAACTAGGTGGAGAATTTATTGATACAGATCATACGAAATTGCGATCGCTTGCTCAAGAACTTGGTTTAACAATAGTCGATCTACTCGCTACTGATAAGGGATTAGTACCAGAAACATGGTACTTTCAAGGACGCAAAATTCCTGAACTAGAAATTATTAATTACTTCATTCCTTTAGCACGTAAAATTGACGAGGATTTAGTTGCTATTGGGGATGAAGATGTAACTTATCATTCTTACAATCAGGCAGCTTTCGCTTTAGATAATACATCTATTGCAGAGTACTTGGAGCAAGCACAAATTAATCCCATTCTGCAAGAAATGCTGTATGTTTCTTATACTACCGAATATGGCCGAGAAGCAGCAGAACAATCCTGTTTGAATCTATTGTTTTTGATTGGTACTAACACTGATATATTCTCAGTCTACGGTGAAAGCGATGAACGTTACACTATTCGTGGTGGTAACGACCAAGTACCCCGTCTGCTAGCGAATTATTTAGCAAATGTTATACAAACTGAAACAGAATTAGAAACTATCTGTATCCGTCCCGATGGTCGCTATCGAGTTAGTTTAAAGTCTGGCTATAAAACCTTTGATCGTACTTATGAAAGAATCTTGCTAACATTGCCCTTTACCACTTTGCGTTTAGTGAAGTTGGATGTGAATTTACCAGCATTTAAACAGAAAGCGATACCTTCGGTGAGCTTCGCTAACGCAGAATTAGGATATGGTACAAATGCCAAATTAATTACAGCCTATCAACAAAAATTGTGGCGCAATAAATATAACTCAACAGCAGCAACATTTACTGATTTAGGCTTTCAAAACACTTGGGAACCCAGTCGCCACCAAAAAAATCCCAAAGGTCTGATTACTAACTTTACTGGTGGTGAACATGGCTTATCTTTAGGCAAAGGTTCAGCAGAATCTCAAGCCCAAATACTTTTACCACAATTAGATCGGATTTTCCCCGGAATCAAAAACCTGCATCAAGGTGAAGCTATTCGCGCCTATTGGTCTGGAGAGCAATATACAAGAGCCTCCTATGCTTGCTATTTAGTCGGACAATGGACAGGGATAAGTGGAGCTGAACAAAAACGTGTAGGTAATCTATTCTTTGCTGGTGAACACTGCTCTCCGTCCTATCAAGGATACATGGAAGGGGGTTGTAGAACAGGTGAAGTTGCAGCTCAAAGAATCCTCAAAGATTTAGGTTGGCGAAATATCCCTGCTCAACAGAAAAAACCAATTAATACCAATCAACTAAATCGCTATCATCCCAGGATTCCCAGGAACGAACGTTTTTCTAACGACTACACCGAAGAGTAAAGTACTTAATTCCTCAGTAATCAATATAGCCCTCTCAAATTAGTCAGAAGCTAGAAGTCAGTGGATTCATTATTTCTAGCTTCTAACTTTCCAGACCACACGTAAATAGCTGCATTTTAAATTGTATAGTCATGTTCTCTTTTACTCTGCCACTTTTGGAATTAGCCTCAATGTGGCAGTAGTATTTGCTGTAACATTCTTTGATTCCCATAACATCTGGTGGTATTCAATCTTGCGCCAGGGTTCAACCATATCGTTGTAGTGGTTATGAAAAGCATGGCCTGATTGTCCAGGGGTGTGAATTGCTACTGAGTTATCTAAATTTCCCAAATCTACAATCATCCGCAGTGAAGGAATATCACTCACCTCAAAGGATTTATTTGCTATCCAGCGGTTAGCATTCACTGTTTCGCCGTTACCAGATGTAGCAAATGCACCACGATTAAATAAAGCTTCAATCGGTGCAACCCCAGATTTACCCAAGGTGGCATTCCGAAAAGTAATGGTATGCAGCTTGCCCCAATTCCAGTTTTTCGGGTCTTTGCTTTGAATTCGTTCTAGTTCATCTACGGCTTCTATAAAGGACTGTCGGAGGATTTGGTCGCGGTTCTCAACTTTCGGGGTGTTGCGGTTGTCCCACCAAGAACTATTGGGCTGTTTGACCAAATTTGCAACCACAGCATACCAGCGATCGCCTCCATCGGGAAAGTACTTTTCAGGCAACTGATCGTGAAATGTATCTGCTAGCAAGTGTTTCCAGAATACTTCAAATAGAGCAGCAGCAGGCGATGTCATTCCTAACTGCAAATTCCAATCTTGCAGCAGTTTTTGGGCTGCTTGTAAGCGGGGAGTATTAACAGTGATAGATTCTAGTAGTGGCACTAATGTCTGTGCATTTAAATTGCGATCGTCACCCTGTATCTGCTGCACATCCTTCAAGGAAATCGGCTGAGTTTGTTGTGAAATCATTTCAACAATCCGCTTTGCTCGGTAGCCATAAACCCAGTCTGCGGTAATCAGGTAAGGATATTCACGCATAACTAAATTATTGGCAGTAGCAATATAACCCTGGGGTGGATTAAAACTTTTGGGCAATTTCTCAAAGTCAATATAGCCTTGCCATTCATATTCAGGACTTACGCAACTGGCACAGCGATCGCCATTTAACAGTACATATATATTACTGAGAGTGAACGTCCAAAAAGGCTCTTGCTTAAATTAA
>NZ_JBALDD010000043.1:0-169311 GCF_036917555.1 Nostoc sp.
TGAATTGATGAATGGTTTTCGAGCTTCTCCGATTCATTTCTCTATAGCTAGCTAATCTTCTCCTATTTTTCTTCCCCGAAGGTAACAAAAGAGGGATAATACTGACACAATTGGCAAACAATGAAAAAGTCGAAGTCCGCCGCGCAGTTGCTCAAAATCCCAACACCCCTGCACCCATCTGCAAAAGCCTCCGTGATTTGATTGTACAACCCACCACCCGCCAAACCAGTCCCACATTGCGCGGACTCAGCCGCCTTTACAACCCCAGCACTGATGATTTAGTGAGCATACTTGCAGAATATGCGAGTTCAGAAAATGCTTTTGTACGGTTCGTGACACTGCTTCATCCCCTAACTCCCCATGAAGTCTTGACTCAAGGAGCGCAGTCTGCATCCTGGCTGGAACGCTACGCCGTTGCTAATAATTCTGGGACTCCAACCGTTTTACGCCAGCAACTTGCTGAAGATAGCAACCGGATTGTCCGCGCAGCCGCTAGAGTTAAAACCAATTCGTAATTCGTAATTAAGAACCGTCAGATTTAATATAGGTTTCAGGGTTTGAATTTGTTGCTGGATTTAAGAGAATTGATATAACTTGTAAATAATTGAGGATGTTGCAGATGGCATACAGTGATTTCACACTTGCCAAAGTTCGAGAACCGTTTCAACTTGTAATTGATGAAAAGCGCAATCTATTCAAAGATGTGTCGCCTATTCAAGCTTCCGCTAGCTTAACAACGCTCTTAGAAGAATATACTCAACTAGCAACTGCCATCAACACTGAAAAAGCCCGTTCAGAATTACTAATTATGCCAGTTCTTACAGAAGTTAGACGACAGTTAAATTATCAAATTTCACTGTTTTCTGGAACAGATTTTGATGTAGATAGTAGTAAAGGATTGAATGGATTTTGTGATTTCATTCTCTGCGGTTCTGAAGAACAGTTTTACATTAAAGCGCCTGTGCTTACAATTGTTGAGGCGAAAAATGAAAATATCAAAGGTGGTTTAGGACAATGTATTGCCACTATGATAGCTGCCCAATTATTCAATCAAAATACTCAACAAGAAGTTAAGACAATCTATGGAGTTGTCACTAGTGGAACCAACTGGCGATTTTTAATGTTGGAAAGATTAACAGCATACATTGATATAGTTGAATACTACATCAATGATATTGATAAGATTCTTGGTATTCTGCTGCAACCATTTCAATCTGCTTTGCTACAAGAATCGTTATGATAATCATCGAAAATTTATCAATCACATAACTATAATTAAATTGCACTTAATATACTATGCACACTGAAACAGAACGCATTTTTGGAACTCTACAAGTTCTTGTTGAGCCTCACTTAACTATTGATTTACCAGGTCATGAAAATGGCGGTAGTATTGTTCCATTTGTTTGGGACGTATCTGAGCAAGGAAAATTTAATGTTATCAATCTCTGTTTGGCTAATGGTTGGCTACAGCTTACAGATGTAGATAAGCGAATCAGAAGTTGGCAAAAAATGGAATATGCTAAATCGTTTTATGACTTTTATTTAGGTGTTGAAGAGGAAAACTTAAGGAAAAATCAATTTGAATATTTGTTGCAGATTTTACAATATTTAGAATCATTTTTACAAGATTTAGAATCTTTTAGCTCGATGCCTTATTCTTGTAGCAGAGGTGTTATTTTACCAGGTTTAGTAATTGGTAGAACAGCAGACGGAACTTGGATTTGTATTTGTCCAACTGTTTATAAAGAAACAGCAATTCCGCAAGAGTTAATTTCTCGTTCTCCTCTATCTCAATTAACCTCTAGTGAATTATACGCAGAAAACACACTAAACTTTATTTCACAAATTAAAGCAATTACCTCAGAACTAGGCATAATTTCCTTAGAAGGTGATTTGGGTGGTGGTTATTACTATAACTACGATCATCAAATTGTTTATGGTGTTGCTGTATCTAAAGAACTAGTATTTGAACAGGCTTTCCAAAAGGCTGGAATTCTAGAGCTAAAACAATTTCATAGCTTTTATCCTGATAAAAACTATTTAGGAGACTACTATGAAGGTTATAAACTTGAAGAAATTTTTGCAAAATATCAGCAAATTAATAATTTTTTTAAGCAGACATTTTCTGAAGTAATTATGTATAAATTCAGTTTTTTTACTCAGGAACATATATACGTAATAGCTCAAACTAACCCTGGAGATTGGGTAGGACTATATCTAGAAAGTGAATTTGTTTACAATCCTTAAATTTATTAATATCAAAAATGAAACTGGAAACAGAACAACTTCTTGGTACACTAGAACTACTCTGCTCAAGTTCGTTTGTTTGGGAAACTGCAACCCAAGGTGAATTTAACCTCTGGAATTTAATGATTTCCGAAGGCTTTGTTAATCTCATCGACATAGAAGTTGCTTTTAAACATTGGCAAAAAATTGAAGAATGGGGAACTCCTACTAATCAACGAGAATATGGTGAATACGCTCCGCCGCGTTCTGAACGCAAGGACAATAGTTGGAACGAAAGTATTGCTAATGAACGCCTTGGTTACTATCAACAACTCCAGCGGTTAGTTAAAAAACATCTGCAAAATATTCAAGCATATAATTTATCTGTTCCCAAAACAGCACATCAATACTTTGAGTGGAAACATCCATATTTTTCCGTTTCTATTGTGGTTGGTGAAACTAGCGATCGCCATTATTTTTGTCTTGCCCCCACTGTCCCCGATCAAGTAAGCTATGATAATCGCAGCCGCCATCAACGCACAACACAAATTATCTGCGAAGAATCGCCAACCCAAGCAACTCAAACTCTAATAACTGAAGTTCAAATTCTCTTAGACAAACTCACCCCAATTACCAACTACGGTTACTACTACGGTGGATATAATTACACTTACCAACATCAAATTGTGGGTGCATTAGCTAAAACCAAAACGACTGCCATTGAACTTGCACTGCAAGCAGCAACGATGGTTTTCTTGGAGAAGCGAACAATTGAATTTGCTGATGGTCGCAACAATAGCCGTAAACTTAGCCAGTTTATGAATCAGTGTTTAGCTAATTGTACTTACTATAGTATCAGCTTTTGGGATGTTGGCTACACCTACGAAGTCGGACAAACCCCTGCAGGAGATTGGCTAGGGGTGCGATCACAAAGCGAATTTGAGTACAATCCTTAGAAATAGCAGAAAAAACCTCATCTTTAAAAAGTCTGATTCGCAGCTTCAAGATGGGATTGACAATAATTTTTTTATGGGCAATAAATTAGTATACTTTCGTAGGGTCGTACAAATAAATGCCCCGACAAAATTCCTATAGCAATCCGATTTAATTTGTGATTTGCTTAAGATGCTGCAACAACAGCGCGGTCATTTACTAACTTGCCATCTTCCATATAAACGATGCGATCGGCAATATCTAAAATGCGGTTGTCATGAGTAACCAAGAGAATGGTACAGTCTTGTTCTTTAGCTAGTTTTTGCATAAGGTTGACCACATCTCGTCCCGATTTACTGTCAAGGGCGGCGGTGGGTTCATCTGCTAAAACAATTTTAGGGCGACCAACCAATGCACGAGCGATCGCAACTCTTTGTTTTTGTCCCCCAGATAAATCATCAGGATAATAATTCAGGCGATCTCCTAATCCTACCTCCTCTAATATTTGGGCTGACCGGATTTTCATTTCTGGCGGCGAAATATTATTATGTACTTCCAAGCCCATTCTGACGTTCTGGAGTACTGTCAGGCTACCGTGCAAGTTGTGCGCTTGGAAAATATAACCGTTATTGCGTCGCGCTTGGGTGAGTTGTGCTGTCTTAGCACCACAAAGTTCTTGTTCCAATATCTGCAAACTACCAGATTGAGCAGAACGCAAGCCGCCTACTAAGGTGAGAAGTGTAGTTTTCCCAGAACCCGAAGGCCCAGTCATTATAATAATTTCACCAGCGTTAATATCCAGGTTGATATCAAAGAGAACTTGCTTGCGGAGTTGACCATGACCAAAATAGTGGTCGAGATTTTTAACAGAGATTACCAGAGGCATAATAATTTTAGATTTTAAATTTTAGATTTTGGATTGGGTAATTATCCCCATGTCCCATGCCCAATGCCCATTTATTAAAACATATCTGCGGGGTCAGCAGATTGTAATTTACGGGTGGCGATCGCCCCAGAAATTATGCACATAATCATAGTCAGTGTTAATACCGTCAAGGCCCGTGCTACGGTCATGTAAACTGGTAAATTGGTGGCATTACGAGTTAAATGATAAAGTCCTAAAGGTGCGATCGCTCCTGGGATAAACCCCAAAATCGCTAAAATTATCGCCTCTTCAAACACCACACCTAATAAATAGAGATTGTTATACCCCATTGCTTTGAAAGTTGCGTATTCTTTGATATGGGAATTCACATCTGTAGAAAGAACTTGATAGACGATAATCACGCCCACCAAAAACCCCATTGTGACACCCAAGCTGAAGATAAATCCGATCGCCGTATTTGTTTTCCAGTAATTTATTTCAAATTCGAGAAATTCTGCTTTGGTTAAAACTTTAACATCATTATCTAAATGAGATTGTAAAGCTGTTTTCATCTGTTTTGGGTCATAGCCTGGTTGCAGCTGCACCAAACCAAGACTGACACTGCTGGCTTCTTGTCTGGGAAATAGCCGCAGAAAGTTCTGGTCGCTGGTGATTAAAGTACCATCGGCTATGAAGGAAGCCCCGACTGAAAATAAGCCGCTAACAGTAATTGTCCGCCGTTCTATTTCGGTTGTAACAGGTTTACCTTGGTCAATTTTGGCGAGTACTTCGTTGTAATCTCCTCTAGAGGCGCGATCGAACAGAACAGTATCTGGTAGCTTAATAGCATCTATCTGGCGATTCACATCCGTTAAGTTCAACACTTGCCGATCGGGATTCAACCCCATAACTAATATTGTCGTTTTCTGATGTGTTTGGGGATTTTTCCAATCAACAATGTTGACATACATTCCTTCTGCCGACTTTACACCTGGTACATCCATTGCTTGATACAATCGCCGCCGCGTAAAGCTAGACATATATGCTAGGTTACGTGCTTGGGGGCTGATGACAAACATATCAGCCTGCATACTCCGATGCAGCATTGTATTACTTTCAAACAGGGCATTCTGAAACCCTAGCTGCATAAACATTAGAACATCGGCAAAGGCAATACCTGACAATGCTACCAGAAGACGACCTTTTTCATGACTCAGTTGCAGCCATCCTAAAGGCGTTCGCCGCCGTAGTTGCTGGATAAATCCAATCACAGTTCAATTACCGCCTTGACTTGCAAATTAGTTAAGCTAGAAGCATTTTGGCTGGATAGTTTATTCAGTTGCACATGCACTTCCACTACTCTGGCATCAATATTGCTAGAGGGATCAGCATTGATCAGATTTTGCCGCTTTACCTGCATACCAATCCAATCGACTCTTCCCCCTAATTCATTGTGTAGGGAATCACTGCTTACCAGCACCGGTTGTCCCGGACGCACTCTCTTGATATCACTTTGGTAGACTTCTACTACTGCATACATCTGGTCGGTTTGACCTAAAGCCACAATTCCTTCATTGCCAACAGTTTCTCCGGCTCGTGTATTAATCTCCAAAATTCGACCGGGTTTAGGAGCCAGAACGTATGCCTCTGCCAGTTCTGCTCTAATTTTCTCCACAGTAGCTTGAGCACTGTCTATCTCTGCTTGTGCATTTGCTATATCTGTGGGACGAACTTCAGTGGTTTGATTTAGGTTAGCTTTTGCTTCGTTAATCTGCTGTTGCAAGCTGGCGAGGGTTTGATTTTGGTTGGCTTTTGCTTCCTTAAGCTGCTGTTGTAGGGTCGCTACAGTTCTTGTTTGGGTGGCTTGGCTTTCAATTAAGGCTTGAGTAGAAGTTTCGGCGCTTAAGCGTCTTTTATCAACTTCTTCGCTAGAAATTGCTCCTGCTTTGTATAAAGTCTCGTAGCGCTGCACGTCAGCTTGGGCATTACCTTTCTCGGCTGCTACGCGAGCCACTGTTGCTTGCAAGCTGCGTTGTTGCCCAAGGAGTTCTGCTTCTAGACGATTAATAGTGGCTTGCTGAGTTTTAATGTTTCCTTGTAGTTCTACTTGTACACGATTCACCGTAGCTTGACGCGCTCCAATTTCTCCCTGTTTAGCTCCAGCTTTTACCTGGTTAAGGCGGGATTTGGCAACTTGAACTTGTTTTTGTGCTTCAGCCAAAGTAGCTTGTAGGCGAGCGCGGTTATCCATAATCGCAACTACCTGCCCAGCTTTGACGCGCTCGCCTTCTTTCACCAATAGTTGCTCCACCCGATTTCCTTCACCATTTGAAGAAGGCGCTGACAGTTTTATTACCTCTCCCTTTGGTTCCAACCGCCCTAATGCTGTTACTGTTTTTACCACAGGCTGAACTGCTACTGGTGCTTTTTGCTTTTCATTAGTAGTTGCAGCTTGAAGCTTCATCACTGTATAAACACTGATTCCACCTATTGCTAGAGATGCAATTATTGCAAGTAAAAGAGGCGATCGCAAAAGATTCTGAGAAGACCTTAAACCCTCTGAATTCCTGTTTTGCTCCATACTATTTTCCCCTGACCACCAGTAGCAACTTGTACTAAACTGTACAGTTCAATTTATGCTAAACTAAACGGACTAGTTTAGTCAACATGATATAACTAAACTTGTCAATCATGTTTGCTCGGCATTATGCAGCTGAATGCTATTCCCTATTGGGATTGATTGTCTACTACAAGAAAGTAGAACAGAGGAAAGCTGACAATAGAGGCTTTTGAGCTTTATCGAAGGGTAAGTAAGTTGGCACAATTAAACAAAACTATATGAAGAACGATAAACTACACTAAAAACCTCTTCCCTCCTACTTCCTGCTTTATTCCAACCACAAATTTTTCCGCCGACCTACTTTATGTTTATTTTCGCCATTTTGTACTGGGCATTTTGCAGCATCTATTAATATTGTTTATAAGAAAGGATGATTATTAAATGGTACGCATCAAAGCTGGCGAAGTGGATCGAGACAATTCCGTTGATAAAGTGGAGCAAATTCTGCAAGGAGCAATGCAAGAATTCCTTCAACATGGTTATGCTGGTACAAGTATGGATCGGGTAGCAGTAGCAGCAGGTGTTTCTAAAGCGACAGTCTACAGCCACTTTCAAGATAAAGAAGGACTTTTTAAAGTACTGTTAGAGCAACTGACAAGCAAAAAGAATAGCTCCATTTTTGGCACAGAACCGATTGAGGGAGAACCAGCCACCATACTGCGCCAGGTAGCAACTAAAGCATTAGGTCAGATGCTTAACGACAAAGAACATAGTGCATTTATGCGAGTAGTAATAGGGGAATCTGGGCGTTTTCCTGAGTTAGCTCAAATTTGTGTTCAAGCGATGATTAAGCCAGTAGCCCAAACTCTCACTCAATACTTGGCGGCTCCTGAATTAAACATACCTGACCCAGAGGCAACAGCGAGAATTCTCTTAGGAGCATTGGTGCATTTTCATATTACTCAAAATGTGATGCATGGACAGGACATTGTACCAATGGAAAGCGATCGCCTGATTGATGCCTTGACACACCTAATTACTAAATGCGCCGATTGATTGGTTATATCCCGGCGCGTGGCGCTTGTTTGGTCAGAAAGTCAAATTCACCTTGAGTAACAGTTGACTGTTTTTTCCATAGAAGCTACAGTACTATCTCCGGCTTTTTTCGTTCCTTACAAGCTGCCACAAATACATCTTCGAGCGATCGCCAGATAACTAGGCAGGAATAACTTGAACAACTAGGGCGCGTTTATCCAGCGACTGGATTTTACCTACTTGACTGAGATCGTTTGCAATTCGGTCTAGCAGTTCTCCCGCTTTGTCACGATATTGATGTTCTCGGCCTCGTAAACGAATGGCAAACTTGACAGAATCGCCTTTACTTAACCACTCACCTGCTTGTTCGATGCGTAAATTGTAATCAGCCACACCCACGTTTAGACCGAATCGAACTTCCTTTACCGTGGGTCTAGCACTTTGGCTCTGACGTTTTTTCTTTTGATACTGTAGCTTGCCATAGTTGAGAATCTTAGCGATTGGAGCGTCTTTACCTTGGGAGACTACAACTAAGTCAAGCTCTAAGCTTTCAGCTAGCTGTAACGCCTCATTGGTGTCGATCAGACCACGATTGTTATTCTCATGGTCAATCAAGAAGACGCTAGGTGACTTTATTTGTGAATTAATCAGTTGCTTTTGGATTGCGATAATGAATTTCTCCTATTTGTTCAATACTTTGCTTTACAAGCAGGTAATGCCAATTTAACACAACACTGAATCAGAGCAACTTTAACAACACGAAGGATAGCAATCTGTTAGAATAAACTACTGCGGCACTCGCTCTTCAGTCTTTGCGCTACTGCCCATCCAGCTTTTCAATGATTTTTTATCCGTCCGCCTAAGACTGACGCCTTGATTGGCGACAGGCCGATGTTATTTTTGGAGTCTTATGTCTTTTTCCGATCTCGGCTTGTCCAATGAAATTATCCGTGCTGTTACCGAACGAGGGTACACGGAACCCACGCCAATCCAGATGCAGTCCATTCCTGCTGTCTTGTCGGGTAGAGATTTATTAGCTGGGGCACAAACTGGCACTGGAAAGACCGCTAGTTTTACACTGCCGCTCTTGCATCGGTTGTCGTCCAACAAGAGCAAAGGTACGTCTAATGGATACCCACCAATCCGGGCGTTGATTCTCACTCCGACTCGTGAACTCGCTGCACAAGTGGAAGAAAGCGTGCGCGAATATGGTAAATACTTAAATCTCAACTCGATGGTGATGTTTGGCGGAGTCAGTATTAATTTGCAAAAACAGCGTTTGAGGGGTCGAGTGGATATTTTGGTCGCTACTCCAGGGCGACTGCTAGACCACGTACAGCAGGGTACGCTGAACCTATCGCAAATTGAGGTTTTGGTACTGGATGAAGCCGATCGGATGCTGGACATGGGTTTTATTAATGATATTCGCCGCATCCTCTCACTCCTGCCCAAACAGCGACAGAATTTGCTATTTTTCGCTACTTTCTCAGACAAGATTAAGGCACTGGCCGCCGGACTACTCAATCACCCAACGATGATTGAAGTGGCACGCCGCAACGTTACTGCCGACACGATCGCACAGAAAGTTTACCAAGTAGACCGTGACAAGAAACGCCAATTACTGGCTCATCTGATTCGACGAGATAATTGGTATCAAGTGCTAGTGTTCACTCGCACTAAGTATGGTGCTGACCGTTTGGTGAAGCAGTTGGGCGAAGACCGCATTCAAGCATTGGCAATCCACGGTAATAAGAGCCAGCCGATGCGTACCAACGCTCTGGCAAAGTTTAAAAACGGCAGCTTACAGGTATTGGTGGCGACAGATATTGCTGCTAGAGGTCTTGACATCAGCGAACTGCCCCATGTTGTTAACTTTGATTTGCCCAATGTACCAGAAGATTATGTTCATCGCATTGGTCGCACCGGTCGCGCTGGCGCATCAGGAGAAGCTGTATCGCTGGTGTGCATCGATGAACAGCATCTATTGACAGATATCGAAAAACTGATTGAGCAACGCTTGCCGAAGGAAGTGGTTGCTGGTTTTGCGCCCAACCCCGATACCAACCCCGAACCAATCCCAAATGGACGGCAACACAGAACCAAGCCTGGAGGTGATAAGCGTCCGGCTCGTAGTACTCCTAAACCGTTACCACAGACATCGGCTAAACGTAAAGCAGCGCCACCTGCCACTAATGGTGAGAAACCTGGCGCTCGTTCATCTGGATCGCGCCGTTCTGCTAAACGCGATCGCTGATATTCGTTAGCTGTTCAATAGATTGATTTTTCACGGGTTCTGGAAAACCTCACTTCCATTCCTCTGGCCTACAAATTTTCGCTATACACACAAGTCTTTATAGAGTTGTGCCAGAGACTTTTCATCCTCCCAACCCCCTCTGATATTAAGTCCGGTTAATCACTTATGATTACCGAATCTGTGCAAAAATCCTAAAAGCCTCTTTCCCCCAGCAAGAACTGCGGTCTAAATGATAAGTCTTTAGCCAGACACGATATGAACTGAAACTCTAGCAAAATTGCCTCATTAAATGTAATATCTGTCACATACAATTGTCAGAATGCAGTTAACAGTGTCATAAAGAAAAGGTGAAGGTTAACCTGTAGGGTATAACTTACCTTAGAGTTGCTTGACCTCTAGCTTCGATGGATCTATCACACTCATGACTGAACTCACGCTACGCCTACAAGAGGGAGATACCGAGACAACGATCGCAGTTGACCAAGATATATTTACAATTGGTCGTTTGCCGGAATGTAACTTGTACTTACCTTTTGGTGGAGTATCCCGTAACCATGCTCGCCTAGTAAAAACGGCTGATGGTGTGTGGACTATTGAGGATCTGGGCAGCAAAAACGGGACGCAAGTCAATAAATATCTGGTTAACTATCCCCAAGAGTTACATCACGGCGATATCGTTTGGCTGGGCAATATCAGCCTGGTTGTACTGCTCACAACCCCTGTTTCTCAACCGACACCTGAGTATCCTGGAATTTCGGACATTAATGAGCAAAGAACAATCCTTCATAATGTTGAACAATTACAACAGCAATGGATTGCAGCTGATAGCAAAGATGGCAACATCAATAATAAGGACAAAACTATTGCCCGTCTCAAAGACTTAGTGGATATAGCGAAAAATCTTTGTGCAGCCGCGTCTATAGAAGAGATTTTTTCTCAGGTGCAGCAAGTAGTTTTTCGTTACCTTGATAGTATCGATCGCTTGGCATTATTAATTGATGTCAATGGTTGCGGCCAGTTGGAATTAATGAATGCTGCCACTAGAAATGTTTCCCAACAGAAACATCTCCCCTCTGATGGCAGTTGGATTAGTCGTAGTATCTGTCAAAAGGTATTTGAGGAAAAAGTCGTCATTCAAACCGGTGATACTCATCAGGATGAACGGTTTGCTAGCGAACAGAGTATTTTAGTCAAAGGCATTCGTAGCGCGATGGCAGTGCCTTTATGGGATGAAAATAAAGTTGTGGGCGTACTGTATGCCGATGCCAATTTTTCTTCTTACCATTGGGCGAATGAAGGTGAAGAAGAATTGAGCTTTTTTTCAGCTTTAGCAAACCTTGTAGCTTCTAGCGTGCAGCGTTGGCTATTAGTAGAGAAACTCAAAACTGAAGAGATGATTCGTCACCGACTAGAACGTTATCATTCTCCAGGAGTTGTACAGCAGTTGATATCTGTAGGCGGATTACCGGGTGGTCGTTTAGCTCCCACCGAGAGCGAAATCAGTATTTTGTTTGCTGATTTAGTTGGCTTTACGGCAATTTCTGAACGGTTAACACCAACTGCGATCGCTCAACTATTAAATAATTTATTTGAAGAAATGCTAAAAGAAGTGTTTGGTTGCGGCGGCACTTTAGATAAGTATATTGGCGATTGTATTATGGCATTTTTTGGCGCTCCAGAACCGCAAGCAGATCATGCCGATCGCGCTGTTACTGCTGCCAAAGGAATGCTTACTCGTCTCGAACATCTTAATGCCAATGGTTTTTGGTACGAACCCCTACAATTACGTATTGCAATTAATAGCGGTAAAGCTGTAGTGGGAGATGTCGGTAGTTCCCAAAGGGTAGATTACACAGCATTAGGCGCAACGATTAATCTTGCTGCTCGGATGGAAGCAGTTTGTCCCCCTAGTGAGTGTGTGATTAGTGAAGCCACCCATACAATGCTTTCAGAACCCTTAGACTTCCAAGAAATGGGAGATTATCGTTTCAAAGGTATTGAGCGATTAGTTAAGGTTTATCAGACTCAATTGCAGCCAGTGCCAACAATCATTGCTCCAATCATTAATCTTTAGAGATTGGGCATAATGGAGAATAAGAAAAAATCACTAATTATGAATTACGTTAGGGGCTTCCAAACGAAAAATATCTAACTATCCTGGTTAGGATAAATCTGCTATGCATAGCTGTGACAGCCTCACTCTATGAAAGGTTGAATAGCTTCATGCTAAATTTAGCTGACTGTGCCAGCGCGAAAAATTTGTTCTGCGGTCAAATCAAACTGTGGAAAAGTTGGCGACTGGATACGGTCATCTCCTCGAAACTTACTAATGCGATACTCACCTTCTTCTAAACAGCAAACCAAAATAGTAGGTTGTTTGGGCTTGCCAATAAATTCTCTACCACCCAATGCAGCATAATCTACAATCCAGTATTCAGGAATTCCCATTTCTTCATAATCAGCGTATTTTTTCAGATAATCATCACGCCAGTTTGTACTTACCACCTCAATTACTAAAGGGATTGATGTTGCTTGAGTAACAGTTGATTCTTTTTTCCACAAAGGTTCATTAATTAAATTAGGAAGATTTAGGAGTAGCACATCTGGCGAGTAAGCTGATTCGTTTTCAAGTGGTTTAACTAATACTGTTTTTGGTATACCATAGGGCAGACTGAGGCGACTATATTCTAAAGTAATTTTTGTAGATAAAAATACAACAACCTCTTCATGGTCGCCTGTTGGTTGGGGCATTTCGACTACTACTCCATCATATAGTTCGTAACGTTCCCCTGTATTATCTGGATATTTAGCAACGAATTCATTGAATGTAACTACTTTGCGTAAAGCTTGAGTCATAGCTTAATTCCTCTATGGCTTGGATGGTTGAGAATTGCAATGCTGCAATTGTCTGAATTCTAGCAACTCTACTTGCATTTAATTTATCACTATTAATACTTATTGATTGGTATATTTTATTTCAAAAATAATTGCAAAATTGTAATATTCAGCAACCAATTCTGGGTTATAAGACTAGAATTTGGGTGGTAGCTTCCAGAATTGATCTGTGTAACACTAGGAAGCCTACCGAAGCTATTTTTTAACGGGAGGTCAGGTAATGGCGATCGCCACCATTAATCCCGCCACTGGGGAGACGCTCAAAACCTTTGAGGCGCTCAATGATGAAGAGATTGTCGCTAAACTCGATTTGGCTAATCAGGCTTTTGAACAGTATCGTCAGACTAGTTTCTCTGAACGATCGCACTGGCTGCAAAAAGCTGCTGATATTTTAGAGCAAGACAAAGCAGAATTTGCTAAGTTGATGACTCTAGAAATGGGTAAGCCATTTAAAGCTGCGATCGCAGAAGTCGAAAAATGTGCCGTCGTCTGTCGCTACTATGCCGAACACGCCCCTGGTTTTCTAGCTGATGTCAGTATAAAAACTGATGCCAACCAGAGTTTTATACGTTATCAACCAATGGGTGCGATTCTCGCGGTGATGCCGTGGAATTTCCCTTTCTGGCAAGTTTTCCGCTTTGCTGCACCAGCCCTGATGGCGGGAAATGTCTGCTTACTCAAACACGCTTCCAATGTGCCGCAGTGCGCCTTGGCAATTGAAGATATTATCCGACGGGCAGGTTTTCCTGAAGGTGCTTTTCAAACTCTATTAATAGGCGCTGCCAAAGTTGCCGATTTAATGGCTGATGACTGCGTAAAAGCTGCTACCTTGACAGGAAGCGAACCAGCCGGCGCATCCCTCGCCGTCGCCGCCGGCAAACAAATTAAAAAAACAGTTTTGGAATTAGGAGGAAGTGACCCGTTTATTGTGTTAGAAAGTGCTGACTTAGAGACAGCAGTTGTCACAGCTACTACAGCACGAATGTTAAATAACGGGCAATCATGTATTGCAGCGAAACGTTTTATTGTCACAGAAGCGATCGCAGACAAATTTGAAAAATTGCTTTTAGAAAAATTCGAGGCGCTGAAAGTAGGCGATCCTATGCAACCAGATACCGATTTAGGCCCACTGGCGACACCTGGTATTCTCCAGGATTTAGACCAACAAGTGCAAGGTGCTATTAGCAGCGGTGGTAAAGTCATCACCGGTGGACATCCTTTATCAGATCGTCCAGGAAACTTTTATCCGCCAACGATTATCATAGATATCCCCACCGACACACCAATCGCCAAAGAAGAATTCTTTGGCCCGGTAGCCTTGTTATTCCGGGTTCCAGATATTGATGCTGCCATTAAACTTGCTAATGACTCACCCTTTGGCTTAGGTGCAAGTGCTTGGACAACCAACGACCAAGAGAGCGATCGCTTAGTTGAGGAAATCGAAGCTGGTGCCGTGTTTATTAACAGTATGGTCAAATCCGATCCTCGGTTGCCCTTTGGTGGCATCAAGCGTTCTGGATATGGCAGAGAATTGAGTATCCAAGGTATACATGAGTTTGTCAATGTTAAAACTGTGTGGGTTAAATGATTATGGGTAGAGCATGGGGCATGGAGAATAGCGAATAGGTAATAGAGATGAAATTTAATTACCAATGCCTAATGCCCCATTCCCAATATTTATTCGTCAATAGTTAGGAAATAAAATGAATACAGCAGAATTATTGGTGCAGTGCCTAGAAAATGAAGGAGTGCAATACATTTTTGGACTTCCTGGTGAAGAAAACCTTCACGTTTTGGAAGCGTTAAAACATTCTTCAATTAAATTTATTACGACTCGTCATGAACAGGGTGCAGCATTCATGGCCGATGTCTACGGACGCTTAACCGGAAAAGCCGGAGTGTGTCTTTCTACTCTTGGCCCTGGGGCAACCAACTTGATGACTGGGGTAGCAGATGCTAACCTCGATGGTGCGCCCTTAGTGGCGATTACCGGTCAAGTAGGAACAGATAGAATGCATATTGAATCCCATCAATATTTAGATTTGGTGGCAATGTTTGCACCTGTTACCAAGTGGAATAAGCAGATTGTGCGACCGAGTATTACACCCGAAGTAGTACGGAAAGCATTTAAGCGATCGCAATCTGAAAAACCTGGTGCAGTTCACATCGATTTACCAGAAAATATCGCTGCTATGCCCGTCGAAGGCAAACCTTTGCGTAAGGATAATAGCGAAAAAACTTATGCATCTTTTGCTAGCATTCGGGCAGCCGCCGCCGCAATTTGCCAAGCCGTTAACCCATTAATTTTAGTCGGAAATGGGGCAATTCGCGCTCATGCAAGTGATGCAGTCACGCAATTTGCCACCTTACTGAATATACCTGTTGCTAATACTTTCATGGGTAAAGGCGTGATTCCCTACACACATCAATTAGCTTTGTGGTCAGTGGGATTACAGCAAAGAGACTTCATTACCTGTGCCTTTGATAATACAGATTTAGTAATTGCGATCGGCTATGATTTGATTGAATTTTCCCCTAAGAAATGGAATCGTAATGGTGAAATTCCGATTGTGCATATTGGGGTAAGTCCGGCAGAGATTGATAGTAGTTATATTCCCAACGCCGAAGTTGTGGGAGATATTTCAGATTCCCTCTATGAAATCTTAAAATTAGCAGACCGCCAAGGTAAACCCGATCCCTTGGCTATTAGCTTAAGGTCAGAGATTCGGGCTGATTACGAACAGTATGCCCATGATGACGGATTTCCGATTAAGCCGCAAAAGTTAATTTATGACTTACGCCAAGTGATGGGCCCAGATGATATCGTCATCTCAGATGTTGGCGCACATAAAATGTGGATGGCTCGTCATTATCATTGCCATAGTCCCAATACTTGCATAATTTCCAACGGCTTCGCAGCTATGGGTATTGCCATTCCTGGCGCTTTAGCAGCAAAACTCGTTCATCCCAAGCGCAAAGTCGTTGCTGTCACAGGCGATGGCGGCTTTATGATGAATTCTCAGGAATTAGAAACAGCCTTGCGTGTCGGTACGCCCTTTGTCACGATAATTTTCAATGATGGTGGCTATGGGTTAATTGAGTGGAAGCAGGAAAATCAATTTGGCAAAGGAAACTCATCTTTTGTGCATTTTAGCAATCCTGATTTTGTCAAATTCGCTGAAAGCATGGGTTTAAAAGGCTACCGAGTTGAATCAGCTTTAGATTTGATTCCCACTTTGAAAGAAGCCCTCGCTCAAGATGTACCCGCCGTGATAGATTGTCCCGTGGACTACCGGGAGAATCACCGCTTCAGCCAAAAAGCCGGCGAGTTGACTTGTGCGTTGTAAAAAGAAGAGACGCGATTAATCGTGTCTGTACAAGAGTTAGGAGTTATTTATTCCTAACTCCTTATTAATTTCTACTCCTTTAGTCTTTTGGTAGGGTACGTTACGTCGAAGGCTAATGCACCGCTTTACTTCACTTCATTTATAGATATATTTCTCCTCTTTCTTTGCGTCCTCTGCGTCTTTTGCGGTTCGTAAAAAAAACCACGAGTATCAAAGACTCATTCACGAGCATCAAAGACTCGTCGGCGAGTATCAAAGACTCGTCGGCGAGTATCAAAGACTCATCCACGAGTATCAAAGACTCATCCACGAGTATCAAAGACTCATCCACGAGTATCAAAGACTCGTCGGCGAGTATCAAAGACTCGTTTACAATAAATTAGAAGTTATTGATTCTAACTCATCACTGATTTTTACTCTTATTTAATCGTTTTCTGGTTGGAATTTGTGCTTTCTTGCTTTTGGGCAATATCTTCTACTGTTTTGCATTGTCTTTTGTCAATATCTGACTTAATGATGAGTCCCTTAGTATTGAGCGCTATTTCAACTTGGTATTGACCATTCACCATATTAATCGCAGCGTAAGTTACTGTACCAAACATCATCACCCCGCAAAGTAATAAACTAATTTGCAAAACTCCCAGTACTCGTTTCATTTTTAAAGCCCTAATCTCTTATATTCATCATTAAAGTTTGGTGCGGTGTGAGAACTGAGTTAAGAAGTAGCTACTGATTAGACGAGTTTTAGTTGATTATTCAGTTAACTTCAGGATGACTATAATTTCTAGGGTGCAAGACGTTATCGCTCAACAGCAAGGCTATTTAGCTAGTATAAAAACCTGATATACTCACAGCAGTTTCTCAATGAGGAATGATGGCGCGATCGCTCCGAGTAGCCCCAGAGTATATTGAAAAAGTTAAGTCAGCACCTCAGCGTAACGGCTATCCCAGCCAGCAGTCTTTGGCTACTGATATAGGATTTTCTCTCTCCACAATCAAAAGCTTTCTCACTGGTAAACCTGTTGACTATCTAAATTTTGTAGAACTTAGCAAAAAACTGGGGTTAGAGTGGCGAGACATTGCATACAAAGAACCAGAAACTCAACCAAATAAACCCCAGCCAACTAACGGGGAAGCATCACCCTTCATCACTGGCGCATCCATCACCCAGCCGCGTTATTTTTTTGGACGAGAGAAAGAATTAAAACGCCTCTTCAACTTACTCAAACGCCATCCCCTACAAAACGCCGCCATTATCGGTAAAAAGCGTAGCGGTAAAACATCCTTGTTGCACTACTTAAAAAATATCACCACCACCCCAGCAGAACAACTGCGTCCTGCTCAAAAATCTGACTGGCTACCGCATCCAGAAAATTACTGTTGGATTTTTGTAGACTTACAAGACGCACGAATGCAAAGCCGAGAAGGACTACTAAAGTACATCCTAGAATCACTGAAGATGCAAGTGCCTACACCTTGCGATTTAGATCGTTTCATGAATGTAGTCAGCGATAATTTGCATTCTCCCACAGTCATTTTATTGGATGAGATTGGCGTTGGCTTGCAACGCTGTCCAGAATTAGATGATGGCTTTTGGGAGAGTTTGCGGTCTTTGATGACTAACCACACAAGCGGGAATCTAGCGTTTGTCTTAGCTACCCCCAAATCACCAATTGAACTAGCGCACAATACAGGACACAGTTCACCCTTTTTCAATATTTTCGGCTACACCGCATATCTGGGAGCATTGACTGAGAAAGATGCGCGAGAATTGATAGCAAGTTCGCCCATTCCCTTCACTGATGAAGATGTAGAGTGGATTTTGACACAAAGTTACTGCTGGCCACTGTTATTACAAATTCTGTGTACAGAAAGATTATCTAATTTAGAAGAAGGAGAGACTGCTGATAATTGGCGTGAGGAAGGTTTACGACAAATGAAATCATTTGCTCATTTATTAGATTCATAACTAGCAGAGTAATCATGAAAGCACACCGAATTGAAACAAAGTTAACTAAAAACGGAACCTTGATTCTTGAGGATTTACCGTTTCAGGCAGGGGAAGCAGTAGAAATCATTGTTTTAGAACGTTTTCCCCAACCTTCAGAATCTAATCCTTATCCTTTACGGGGAACAGTTATTCACTATGAAGATCCCTTTGAGCCTGCTGTACCTATAGAGGATTGGGAAGTCTTGCAATGATAATTTTAGATACCCATATTTGGATTTGGTGGGTAGATAATAGTGAACGACTAAACCAGGAATATCGAGATTGGATTGCAGAATATCAATCTCAAGGGCTAGGAGTCAGCATTATTTCTTGTTGGGAAATTGCCAAACTGGTTGAGAATCGCAAACTTGCTTTTTCAATTTCAGTTGACGAGTGGATAACAGCAGCTTTAGCTTATCCAGGAGTGCAGCTACTCGAACTGACAATTCCAATTATCGTTGAATCAACCAAACTCACTGGTTTTCACCGAGATCGATCTGACCAAATCATTGTAGCCACTGCCAGAATTAACGATTGCCCGTTACTAACTGTTGACGCCAAAATTCTGGCATATCCTGGGGTGTAAACTCTCAAAAAGTGAAAGAAAAGTTGGCGTTGCTGAATTAACCTATGGATTGTTCTTTACGTCTTTGCGCTTTTACGTGAAGCTCTTTAATATCCTGATTTAGCAAAGCTGAGTATCAAATAGGAGTGCAAAAACGTTGACTTCACCACAACTACCCCCCAACGCCTACACCGATGCACCTCAACAGCACCCCAACATAATACTTGGTAGCCTGCAATTACTTTTCTGGCTTGTCTTTCGTCCTTCAGCATGGCGTAACCAGCTCAAGCGTATTGACACAACATTAGACACAGGTAAGTTTCTAATTTCCTTTATCCGACTGATAATTCAGGGATATCTTATCTTACCTATCTTAGCTAACTTACTCTTGTGCTTGGCGCTGTGGATATGGGGTGAACCAATCGCAAGTATAGCTTTTCACCTGGCATTCGGCGTAGCAGTCGGTGTAGCAGTCGGTGTGGCGGTACGCATGGCGGTACGCATGGCGGTACGCATGGCGGGAGGCGTGGCGGGAGACTTGGTGGTACGCGTGGCGGGAGACTTGGTGGTACGCGTGGCGGTTGGCTTGGCGGTTGGTTTGATCGGAGGCGTTGTGTTTGGTGTGGAGTTCGGCTGGGTGCTTGGCGTGGCGGGAAGCGTGATTGTACCTGTGAAAAGAGACGTGGCGGGAGGTGTGGCGGTACACCAAGCGGTTGGCGTTGCGGTTGGCGTGGTGGTCGGCATGGTAAACTTCGGGGCTGGCGTGGCGGTTGGCGTGGTGGTCGGTTTGGCGGTGGGAAGCGTGGCAGTACGCGTGGCGGTTGGCTTGGCGGTACGCGTGGTGGTCGGCTTGGTAGTTGGCTTGGTAGTCGGCTTGGCAGTCTGTTTGGCAATGGGAGGCTTGGCGGTCGGTTTGGCGGTGGGAGGCTTGACAGTCCGCTTAGACACAGGAAGCGTGGAGGTAGTCGGCTTGGCGGTCGGCTTGGCGATTGGGGTAGCGGTCGGCTTGGCAGTGGTCCGCTTGGCGGTTGGGATAGTGGTCGGCTTGGCGGCGGTCGGCTTGGCGGTTGCGGTCGCGGTCGGCTTAGGAGTACACGAGGCGGTTGGCTTTGCGGTCAGCGTAGGAATTACTATTAACTCATGGCGACCTATTGTATTCTTGCCATTTATCACAGCATGGAATTATCTACTCTATGTATTAGACAAAAGACGTAACGCCAGAAGCCCTTGTTTATTGCGTTATCACTCGGCTTTCTGGGACGAGTGGCAGCGTTTACATTTACCTGGTTTAGATGAATATCTGCTTTTCGTCCTCGAAAATAACCCAGTTGAAGGCAAAGCCGCTTTAGAATATTTAAATATCAGTCCCCAGCGTTGGGCTATTCAATCTGCACAAATTAAATTAGATATACAAAGATTAAAACGTTGTACTACTGTCGAAGCCATCCGCCAAGTTCATCGCAGTCTGACATCTGATCAACTAGAAAGCCCTGTTAGAGACCTGATAAATATTTTCCTTAAAATCAGTAAGAATGTTGATGCTGCCCTCAAGCAGACAAGCATTTACAATCAACGCAAAATACTTAGTGATGTCGCAAAGCGTTTAAAGCCAGAGTTGCAAGAAATCACCCGTAGTAGCAACAAATATGCCCCTCTTTTTTATCCTATAGCTGAAAGTTGGTTTCAAATAATTACGAATCATATAGAAGAACTGGTTAAAATCACAGAACTCCGCCAAGAAATTGATAATCCCTACATTATTGGCGTACCACTCAACGAGCAACTAGAAATTTTCACCGGACGCACCAGCATCGGCTTACGTATCGAGCAATTACTGCGTGATCGCCGTCGTCCACCTCTGCTACTATACGGTCAGCGACGCATGGGTAAAACTTCTCTCCTCAATAACATCGGAAAGTTACTACCTAGTAACATCATCCCCATGTTTGTAGACTTGCAAGGCGCACCTTCATCAGCAAGTGACCATGCAGGTTTTCTCTACAACCTGGCTAAAGATATGGAGAAGTCAGCAAAAAAGCAAGGTTTAACTCTACCGTCCCTAGCCCGCGAAGTGCTAAAATCTGACCCTTTCACTTATTTCTATGAATGGCTAGATAAAGTAGAACAGGCTCTAGAACAAAATACTGCTTTACTAGCACTAGACGAATTCGAGGTGCTAGACAACGCCATATCTAAAGGTCGCTTTGATGAACAGGATGTTTTGGGAATGCTGCGTAACCTCATCCAACATCGTCCCCGCTTCAAGGTGTTACTGGCTGGCTCTCATACTATCGAAGAATATCAGCGCTGGGCTAGTTATCTGATTAATGTTCAAGTAGTGCGTATCTCGTACCTCAAAGAAGCGGAAGCACGACAATTAATTGAACGTCCCGTCAAAGATTTTACCCTCCGCTATGAACCCAACGCTGTTGAGCGAGTGCTACAAGTCACCCGTTGTCACCCATTCTTAGTACAACTACTCTGTGCAGAAATTATTGTCCTTAAGAACGAACAAGACCCGTCTATCCGGCGATTGGCAACTTTAGCGGATGTGGAAGCCGCGATATCAGAAGCTTTGCAAAGTGGTGGCTTTTTCTTTGCTGATATTCAAAACAATCAAGTAGACGCTACTGGACAAGCTATTCTACGTTTTATCGCCGCTCAAGGGGAAGGGGCTATAGTTAGCCGCCAAACTTTATTGCAACAGTTTCCTGATGCTGATATTACACTCAAATTGCTGTTGCAACGTGAGTTAATTGAAGAAGTTGACGACGGCTATGGCTTCCAGGTGGAGTTGATTCGCCGCTGGTTTATTTGAATCATGTCTGATAAGTTAACTGATGACAAATACTATTTGTGCTGACGTAATTGCTCTACTATATAGTCTTCTAGTTCTTGTTTTTCTCTGTTACTAGCATTTCGTTGATAAGTTCTTCCAGTTTCTTGAATAAACCTACGTTTCTCGCTGGGAGAAGATTTTAGTTTACCTCCAGTTCCTTGCAGCTTTTGCTGTAATTCTTCCCAAGTCTTTTCACCCACACTTTCACCTAGTTTGACCAGTGCCTTTGGGAGTAACATTTTTGCTTCTCGTTGAAAATCTTCTTCTGTCTCAAGAGAAGCTAAATCTATATTGCTGAAGTCGATATCTATTTGAAACTTACTCATAAAATTGTATTTATTCTGTTCAAAATTATTACCCCAATCGGGGGAAGATGGGTTTTCAATTTTCAGCTATGAACCCAATATAGTATGATTGTACTGTTTGAAGTTGATAATTGATTTGAAAACATCAATTCCGAAAGTTGATTGAATACTTCCGGTAGTATAGCCCTACTTAATCATTCACAACAAGATTCCCGACTTCTTAAAAGTATGTAGGGAATCTAAGCCTTTTGATTTTCACTTATACAATAAGATTGCTATATCTTCAGAAAGAAGACATATCAATAATCTCCGTACAACCAAGTTAGCAATATTAGAAATGCTATCTTAAAGGCAAGGTCATTTGCTCAAACTTTGAGGATAATATTATGACTACAACGCTCAAAGAGGCTAATTCTATTGAGTCATTCCTAGGTAAAGAGGCAGAAGACCTACTTACCCACAAAGCAAAAGTTTCTCGTGATTTAATACATTTGCCGGGCCCAGACTTTGTAGATCGAATCTGGCTTAACAGCGATCGCAATCCTCAAGTATTGCGTAATCTCCAGTTACTTTATTCTACTGGTCGTCTGGCAAACACAGGCTATCTCTCGATTTTACCAGTAGACCAAGGGATTGAACACTCAGCTGGTGCGTCTTTTGCGCCCAACCCGATTTACTTCGATCCAGAAAATATTATCAAGCTAGCGATCGCCGCAGATTGCAATGCTGTTGCTACCACTTTGGGGACATTAGGTATAGTTTCGCGCAAATATGCCCACAAAATTCCCTTTATTGCTAAAATTAATCACAACGAATTGCTGACTTTTCCCAACCAATTTGACCAGGTATTGTTTGCTGATGTCGAACAAGCTTGGAATTTAGGGGCCGCTGCCGTAGGTGCGACAATTTACTTTGGCTCAGAGCAGTCTACCAGGCAAATTCAAGAAATCAGCAAAGCTTTTAAACGCGCCCATGAACTCGGTTTAGTGACTATACTCTGGTGTTATCTGCGGAATAACGCTTTTAAACAAGACAAAGATTACCACCTTGCGGCTGACCTCACCGGACAGGCGAATCATTTGGGTGTGACGATTGAAGCCGACATCATTAAACAAAAGTTACCCGAAAATAACAATGGTTACGGTGCTGTTGCCAAAGCCAGTGGTAAGAGTTACGGCAAAACCGATGAGCGGGTTTACACAGAGTTGACAACCGATCACCCAATTGATTTAACTCGTTACCAAGTACTGAATTGCTACTCTGGGCGTGTGGGGTTGATTAATTCTGGTGGCGCGACTGGTAAAAGTGATTTCGCCGAAGCAATACGCACCGCCGTAATCAACAAACGCGCTGGTGGTTCTGGATTAATTTCTGGGCGAAAAACCTTCCAACGTCCCTTTGAGGAAGGTGTAAAACTGTTTCATACCATTCAGGATGTTTACTTGTCGCCAGATGTGACGATAGCTTAGTGAGTAGGGAGATGAGGGAGCAGGGGAAGTAGGGGACAAGGGGGAATTATTACAAGTCTCTCTCTTGTCTCCCCCTCTTCGTTGTCTTCCTTGTCTCTTCCTAATGCCCAATCCCCCCTTGTCCTACTTCAAACCGAGAATATTTAAGACTATGTACAAACCCCCTGCGTATGTAGCAGAACCAAGCAGTACGCAAACTGGCAGTGTTAGCACCCAGGCTAGCAACAGATTTCTTAAGGTGTCCATTTGCAAACCCGAATGGTTCGCCGCCATTGTACCCGCTACACCAGATGACAGCACGTGAGTGGTGCTGACTGGTAGACCGAAGTAATCTGCAGCACCAATGGTTGTCATAGCTACTAACTCGGCGGAAGCTCCTTGAGCGTAGGTAAGGTGGTCTTTGCCAATCTTTTCACCTACTGTCACTACGATGCGCTTCCAACCAATCATTGTGCCAAGACCCAGTGCAATGGCAACAGCAAATTTAACCCAATTGGGAATGAATTTAGTTACTTTATCCAACTGCGTTTTATAACTGGTAAGCACCTCTTCTTGTTTGGCATTGGTTAATTTTTTTTGTTTGTCCAACTTTACAATTGTTCCAGCTACTAGATACATATCGGTTCGTAATGAGCCAAGCTCATCCTTTGAAAGCTGCTTGAAACTAGTCTTACCAGCAAGCTTATCTCCGATCGTACGGCTCTCTACAGCAAGGGCTGGTAATGTTTTTTCGGTGGCTTCGTTACTTGGCTTGAGGAAGTCGGAAAGCTCATCTGTGACGTTTTGGTTGTTTAAGAATGTTCCAGGTACTGGTTGTTGCAGCACTGAAATCACAGAGTTGGACGTAGCGGCCAACTGAGCAATCGCTCCTGCATTGGTATCTATATTCAGTGCAAACATCCCCGGAAGAATGCCCACTAAGATGAGCATAATCAGACCCATACCTTTTTGACCATCATTTGAACCGTGGGCAAAGCTGACACCAGTACATGTCAAGATTAACAAAGCACGTATCCAAGGTGGTGGTGCTTTACCATGATCTGGCGCACGGTACAACTCTGGTCTTTTGATCAGTATCTTCGCTAGGATTAACAGCAGTGCAGCGCAGGTAAATCCAACAATTGGCGAAACCAGTAGCGATGTGAAAACTTCCTGCGCCTTTGACCAATTCACACCCTCGCCAAAGACATGACCTGAAGATAACATTGAATTTGCTAAACCAACACCCATGATCGAGCCAATCAATGTGTGTGAACTGGATGCAGGTAAGCCCAAGTACCAGGTTCCCAAGTTCCACATGATCGCCGAAATCAAAAGTGCAAAGACCATTGCGAAGCCTGCACTTGAGCCAACATTGAGTACCAATTCAACGGGAAGCAGGGCAATAATACCAAAAGCAACGGCTCCAGTTGATGTCAGCACACCAATTAGGTTCCAACAGCCTGACCAAATAACGGCAATATTTGGCTTCAAGGTGTTAGTGTAAATGACTGTGGCAACTGCATTTGCAGTATCATGAAAACCGTTGACAAACTCGAAGCCGAGTGCTAGACTCAGCGCCAATGCTAGAAATAAGTATTCCATTTAGCACTCCTAGTAAGAGACAAGAATGCAGCCTGACAAAAATAATTTGTATTGCAAAAAACTATTAAAACTGGGAAAAAACCTGAAGTTATTGCAATTCAGCGAGCTACACAAAAAGTTATGGTTATAAATACAACCTTTTCCTGAACATACTCTCTGATTACATTTGCTATCTCGAAATTAAAAATGGTTCTAATTACAATTGAAGATTACAATAGATAGGTTAAGAAATAAATAAGAAACAGTAAATAATAAATTAAGAAATTTCAAATCATATTTGCAAAGAATGGGGGAGCAAGGGGAAAATTACAGCAAGTTTTTCCCCTCTGCCTTTTTCCATGCCCAATGCATACCTTATTTGGTAGCACTCGCTTGTTGTTATCTAACGTTTCTCAGTAGAAAATCTGGCTGACCACAACTTTTTTGCGATCGCTTCAAAATCTCGGCACTACAAATACCAGGTTCGCCGTTTTTGGAATAACAAAAGAAGACTTCTTGCAAAAATCTTCCTGAACCTGAACAAAAAGGTGCTACACCATCAGCAGTAATTTGATTATTCGCACTCACAAATGAATTTTTAAAATTTGTAATTGTGATACGCACGGGTTTATTGGGACGATTATAAGCTGCGGGAATAGCGATCGCATCTTTTAACTTTTTACTCAATGCCAAGTATTCTGCAGGAGTTTTCCCCGAACAAGTACCATGTTTTTCCCATTCATGATCGGGAAGTTTCGCGCTAGGAAACAAATTAGGAAACCGTCGTTTTACTTCCGACGGTAATTTTTGTGTGGAACAATTAGCAGGATAACCAGTTTGGTATTGCGGCCACAAACCATGTAGTACAAAATCAAGTTTCCTTCCAGAACCGCACTGCTGTGGGTCACTGGTACCATTTTTTGCACAATAATCTGGCGACCAAGAGAGTGTCAGTACATAAAAATCAAATTTACCCGGAGTACCGCGATTTTGAGCAATGGCAGCATTAGGTATAAAAATACCAGTAATCAGCAGAGAAGATGCAATTAAAAGTTTCTTAATCTGCATAAAAACAGTTGGTTTCCACTAAAAATAAAGTTATATACGATACATTCTTAAGAGTCAATATCAAACCGCTTCGCAAAGTCATTAGTCATTAGTTACTCTCCCCTGCTCCCTAGACCTCTTACATAAATCAAAAATAAAGAACTGCACCCCGCATTTGCTGACGTAAACGCTCCCCTCCCCAAAGCATCGGGGAGGGGTGTTAGGGACTTTTGCAAGAGGTCTTCTCATCTCCTCATTCCCCAGTTCCCGATCCCCAATCCCCAACGAATTCAAAAAAAGCAAATCTTGGTAGGGATTCTGGGATATCCTTAGATAAGTGAAAGATTTGCCAAAAATAGTAAGAATGAAGCTGGCAGCAAGAGTAAGTCAGGTAACACCTTCATTAACCTTAGCGATCGCAGCCAAGGCTAAGGCACTGAAGGTGGAAGGAATAGATGTTTGTAGTTTTAGCGCTGGAGAACCAGATTTTGATACCCCGGCGCATATTAAAGCCGCAGCAGTAAAAGCTTTGGAAGAAGGCAAAACCAAGTATGGTGCAGCAGCCGGAGAACCAAAGTTAAGGGAAGCGATCGCCCACAAGCTTAAAATTGACAACAGTCTTGATTACAAGTCAGAGAATGTGATTGTCACCAATGGCGGAAAGCATTCTCTGTACAACTTAATCGTGGCATTGATCGATGCAGGTGATGAGGTAATTATCCCTGCACCCTACTGGCTAAGTTATCCCGAAATGGTAACTTTGGTCGGTGGGGTTCCAGTAATTGTCCCTACAGATGCAACGACGGGTTATAAAATTACTCCCGAACAACTCCGTAAAGCAATCACGCCGAAGACGAAGTTATTTATCCTCAACTCCCCATCTAATCCCACAGGGATGGTTTACACGCCAGATGAAATCAAAGCACTGGCGCAGGTAGTAGTTGATGCAGATATCTTTGTTGTCTCTGATGAGATTTACGAAAAAATTCTCTACGACGGTGCAGAACATATCAGCATCGGTTCTCTAGGGAAGGAAATTTTTGACCGCACTTTGATTAGTAATGGGTTTGCGAAGGCTTATTCCATGACTGGGTGGCGTATCGGTTATTTAGCGGGGCCCGTGGAAATCATTAAAGCAGCGAGTACCATTCAAGGGCATAGTACATCTAACGTGTGTACCTTTGCCCAATATGGTGCGATCGCGGCCCTACAAAGTTCTCAAGATTGTGTCGAAGAAATGCGCCAAGCTTTCGCCAAACGCCGACAGGTAATGTTAGACAGACTCAACGCCATTCCCGGATTGAGTACCGCAAAACCTGATGGCGCTTTTTATCTGTTCCCTGATATCAGCAAAACCGGTCTAAAATCCCTAGAATTTTGTGACGCTTTGCTGGAAAAATATCAAGTTGCAGTCATTCCCGGAATTGCTTTTGGCGCTGATGACAACATTCGCCTTTCCTACGCCACAGATATGGCGACGATTGAAAAGGGAATGGATAGATTAGAGAAATTTGTCAAGTCGCGTATTTAGTTGGTTGTCAGTTGTCAGTTGTCATTTGTACTGAGCGACTTGTGCCGAGCGAAGCCGAGGTAAGCCGAAGTATTTGTCATTTGTGAGGAGAATTTCCCAACTCTCCAACTTCTTAACTCCACCTTTTCGACTCAGAACGGGTGGATTTCATTTTTAAACCTGAAGTTCCGAGTTCCAAGCTTGAAGTTCCGAGTTCAGAGCTTGAAGTTCCAAGTTCAGAGCTTGAAGTTCCGAGTTCTAAAATATCAATTAATTCCAGCACTATCAAGCTGAATTTTGCATCAAAGTATATGGTTGAATCAAAATTTGTACCGGAATCTTATCATGACTGAACGTCAGCGTTCCCCGATACTTAAACCAAATGAATTCTATACATTCGGCAGCTATTTCCAAATGAAATTTGCTCCCGCCGATATTTTGCGGGAATTAGGAGTAACCTTAACTAAAACAAGAATCAATTTACCTATCGCTGCTTCCGAATTACTGACTCGCTTACCAGACTTAAAACAACGGCTAGAAGAAGCGATCGCTCGTGTTAATCTAACTAGTAAAGCGGCTAGACGAGAGGTACTAATCGCACCCATTTTATTAGAAGTAGCCCATATCACAAAAGCAATAGTTAATATTGAGTACCCTATCGAAGTTAACCAGTACCTCAGAGGTGACTTAGACTACTATCTTCAGTCAAAACACAATGTCTTAGTGGTTGAAGCAAAACAGGCAGATTTAACACGGGGGATTTACCCAGTTAGCGACGGAGTTGATTGCCTTGGATACGTGGGTAGAATCAGATGAGCCAATCTTGTATGGTGCTGTGACTACTGGGGATATTTGGCAGTTTGGTAGTTTTGATCGCCAAGCACAAAAAGTGAGTCAAGATTTAATGTTGTATCGGGTGCCAACTGATTTGGAAATCTTGATGCAGATTTTAGTAGGAATTTTGATGCAAGGCTAAATGGATAAAGTCGAGCTAAGCAGGTGTCAGAAAATCATCAAAATCATCCCGCATAGATGCAACGCCTCAAGTATCTACTTCTGAACTTGGTTGATGATTTCCAACACTTTTTGGTAGTCCTCTATTTTTCCTTGTTGTTTAAAGATATCAGCGGCTTGCTGCAAGTCAGTAATTGCCCCCTTGTGATCTCCCAATTTAGCGCGGGTAATACATCGGTTGTAGTAAGCTTCAGCTAAGTTGGGATTAATTCGCAAAGCTTGGTTGTAATCTTCGATTGCCGCCTTTTGATCTCCCAAATCAGCGCGGACACCACCCCGGTTGTTGTAAGCTTGTGCATAGTTGGGATTAATCTGCAAAGCTTGGTTGTAATCTTCGATTGCCGCCTTTTGATCTCCCAATTTAGCGCGGACAACACCCCGGTTATAGTAAGCTTGGGCATCGTTGGGATTAATCCGCAAAACTTGGTTGAAATCTTCGATTGCCCCCTTGTTATCTCCCAATTGGGCGCGGGCAATAGCCCGATTACCGTAAGCTTCGGCATAGTTGAGATTAATCCGCAAAGCTTGGTTGTAATCTTCGATTGCCCCCTTATTATCTCCCAATTGGGCGCGGACAATACCCCGGTGGCTGTAAGCTTTGGCATCGTTGGGATTAATCCGCAAAACTTGGTTGTAATCTTCGATTGCCCCCTTTTTATCTCCCAAATCAGCGCGGACAATACCCCGATTACCGTAAGCTTCGGCAAAGTTGGGATTAATCCGCAAAACTTGGTTGAAATCTTCGATTGCCCCCTTTTTATCTCCCAAATTAGCGTGGGTAATACCTCGACTACCGTAAGCTTCGGCATCGTTGGGATTAATCCGCAAAGCTTGGTTGTAATCTTCGATTGCCCCCTTTTTATCTCCCAAATCATCGTGGACAATACCCCGATTAGCGTAAGCTTCGGCATAGTTAGGATTAATCCGCAAAGCTTGGTTGTAATCTTCGATTGCCCCCTTTTTATCTCCCAAATCATCGCGGACAATACCCCGGTGGCTGTAAGCTTTGGCAAAGTTAGGATTGAGGCGAATTGCTTCAGTATAAGCTGCAACTGCTCCTTGCAAATCTCCTTTCTTTTGCTTATCCAAACCCTGATTAAAGAAGTCTTCAGCCGTGAGTGTTGTAACTTTGGGAGCATCGGTTAGACGAATTCCCAAGAAATTTATGTCGCTAGCATAACTAGGCTGATTGATGGTCGCAGTAGTAGTAAATGTAGTCAAGGTTGCTATGGCAAAGGCTTTTGCAACCCCTATCGACAATTGAGGAAACAAGAATTGCCTTATAAATAACATAAAGAATAAATGTTATTGTCGAGTGGTTATACAAAATAATACAGGCTTACGAAGAAACTTTATGGCAATTTGTCTCTAAGCACCACAATATGTAAGATTATGCATTACGCTACTGGACATTTTTTTAATTGCAAGTCTTTTAACCTGATGTTCAGGGTTCTCAGCTTTATGTTTTCTGTTCCAAGCTTAAAGTTCTGAGTTTTAAGCTCGAAGTTCCAACTTCCAAGCTCAAAGTTCCGAGTTCTAAGCTCGAAGTTCCAAGTTCTAATACCAATTCAAAAAATGTTTGCGACAGATAGGGCATTCAAAATATAGTCATAGCCAGTCAGGGAAGCGATAATTTCTGGGGTAAGTTGAGCTAACAATTGGGCCACCTGAGATCGCAAATTATCTAAATTCTCAAACAGTTCCCATTTCAAATCTTTTTTGATATATTCTCAAACACTTGTTTTGCTACCTAAACGCTGGGTGGTGTAGCGAACTTTCGGATTGCTGACTTGGTGTCGGCGGTTAAACAAAGACTACGAGCTACTCCCTGAAACTGCCGAAACGTTTATTTACATTGCGATGATCCGAATTATGGTGAGACGATTGGCATAAAATTCTACCTCTGATAACTTTTCAAACATCCTCTAACAGCTAAACAATTGTCGATATCTGAGATGAATCCCGAATCGCCTAACTGGTAGGGACGAAAGATGGTAAAAGGAATTAGGCGTGTAGGGACGGCAGCACATCGACGCAAACACATACAGCAGTTTTACATTCATGCGAACGAAAGACTTAGAAAACAAGCCGAAAACGACGCAAAACCGAGCGAAAGCGATTAGCTTATACCATTTAGTATTATGATGTTTTTTTGGTATTTATATATATAAGTGGAAATTTTGAAATGAAAACTCGTAATGCTTTTGTCACATTTACGATTTGTGTACTTTCGGGACTCACAACTACTTTCTTTGTGAATGTGCATAAAGTAGAAGCTCGACCTACAACGGATTGTAGCAAAAATGTGACAGGCACGTACCTCGCTACAAACTCTTCTAGTGAGTTCGGTTCTTTTCGTACAATTATAACTTTCACCCAAGATGGCAACTATTTTGCCAGTAGCTCGATCCAAAGCGGTGTTCCGTCACTCCAACCCCTTAGTAACGTACAGGGCAGTTGGAAATGTATTGGAGACAGAGAGATTACTGTTACGGCATTCAATTTCAGATTTCAAACAGCGACATTACCTGCGGGCATTTCCAGAAGCGATCTTCGTGCAATTTTTGACCCGAAAACTGGGACAGTCGAGGTAGAAGGGAAACTTCGTACCTTTGATATAAATGCAAATCCGCTCGTAGATGATGTCCCGGTAATAGGAACTTTTACTTTTACAGGACAGCGTGTAAAAGCTGGAATTTAATAGTTTCCAGTGCGATCACTTTCGCGCACTACAATAACTTTTACACAATTGTACAAAACTGCAAAAATACAAATTTCTTTAATTTGCTTCTACCAGAGGGATTTTTTGGATCTCATATCCCTCTTCTGTCACTTTCCGGTAGGGCGATCGCTAGAAGCCTTATCAGGCAATCAATACAAGCTATCCTATTAGAAAAAAATGGGCGTTGTATTTGTGATTAGAAAATAATCGTGCGTAGGCGTAGCCCGTCGTAGACATCGCTTGCTATACAAAAGCTCTAGAATTGAGAAATGGCAAATGTTTTCGGAGAGTGACAGAAGATGAATAATTCGCCATTGTGCTTTTCATAGTAGTAGGCGTTCTCGCTAGCGACTAAGGGCATGGCTTTGATAACTTTGTTGTACGGTGTCATGTGGGTTCGGAGCGATTCCAGTGTGGAATATTTTTCCCGCATAAACTTGTCAAAGGCGATCACTATAGCCTTAATCTCATCCTCATGTCGGCATTCTATCTCTGCCTTGGTGTTAACGCTTGTCCGCATATCCGCAATGGCGTTTATACTAAAGTGTTAACAGGAATTGGAGACTCAAAATTGGGCGTTGCTGAATTGCAGTATGAACTCAGATGTAGAAACGTTGCAATGCAACGTCTCTACAGGGATTTTGATATCATGCACAATCATTTTCATACATGAAATCAGCAACGCCCAAAATATAGTCATAGCCAGTAAGGGAAGCAACAATTTCTGGGGTAAGTTGAACTAACAGTTGGGCAACCTTAGCTCGCAAATTGTCTAAGTTCTCAAATAGCTCCCATTTCAAATCTTGTTTAAGATATTGCCAAACTCGTTCAATTGGATTAAGTTCAGGGGAATAAGGGGGTTGGAACAATAAGATGATATTTTCTGGAATTTGTAACTTTTTGGCTTTATGAAATAAACCGTTGTCTACTTGAAGAATATTGAGGGTGTCGCGATGACAGGCTGCGAACTCGTTTAAGAATTGCTGATAACATTCACTATCGACGTGGGAAAACTGCCAAAAGAAACTATCACCTGTAAGTGGCTCTACTGCACCGTATAACCAAAATGCTTTAAACTGCCACTCTAACTCACCAATTGGCTTAACACCTTTTAATGTAATTCTTCGTCCTTCGATTGTTTTAAATCCAAATCGACTTTCGTCTTGCACGAAGTAACGAAGATTTTTGTAATTTGGTAACATGATGGCAGCATATTGAGTAATCAGTTCTAAGTCGTCGCCAAGGTTTTTTTAAAAGCTTCTAGTTTTTGCTCGTCCTGTTTTATGTTGCAAGGGCGGGGTACTTTCAATTTCACTTTCAGTCTGTAACGTGTCGAATAATGTACAGTTGCATACTCCGCTTGCACTCCTAAAACTGTGTCTAGCCACTGCTGAATTTGTGTGTACCTTTGAAATCCTCCATCAGGCTGTTCTAGTTGTTTTTTAATACTTTCAACCGCCCAATTTGGTATCACTTTTGTCCGACCTGTGCTTGTCTTAAACTCAACAACTGCATTAATCCCCTCGCGACGGTAATCCGCTAACCATCGTTGTACTGTACTTCGATGTTTGCCCAATATTTTGGCGATCGCGCAAATGTCCAGGTGTTGAACTTTAATCAGATATAGTGCTTGCACACGCTCTTTGATTCGAGCATTTTTTTGTTGGCGCAAATACATCTCCAGTTCCTCTGGGCTTTCTTTGATGTCGATATGCATTACCCCTGCCATTACATTACCTTGAATGCGACTTCTCTTACTTTTACCATCTGTCGTATTCTTTTTTCAAATTGGTATGAGCTCAAAGTTCCGACTTCCAAGCTCAAAGTTCCGAGTTCTAAGCTCGAAGTTCCAACTTCCAAGCTCAAAGTTCCGAGTTCTAAGCTCGAAGTTCCAACTTCCAAGCTCGAAGTTCCAAGTTCTAAGCTCAAAGTTCCGCGCATTCACACGAATAATCGTGCCACGCTGCAAATAAAATTTGGTAACAGAGGTGAAGAGAGGTCATCTGTTGCGAATAATGTTGCTACTAATTTCAGAACTGCTTTTTCTCGGCGATACACTTCAACTTGTTGTAATTGCCAGTTCAAAATCCAATATTCTTGAACTCCTCTAGAAGCATATAATTTTAGCTTGATTTCGCAATCGCGTCGCTCGTTTTGGACTCCAGGGGAAAGTACTTCTACAACCAGTTCCGGCGCTCCCGTTAAATGTCCTTCCTGGTCAAGTAAAATCGCAAGGCGTTCTTTACTTACCCAAACCACATCAGGAATAACGTTATCTGCATCACTAAAAATAATTCCTGGTGTTGGGACAGCCTCACCAAGACCTGTTGAGAGTGACCAAGTTCTTAATTCTCCATAAATATTACCAGTAGCTTTTTGATGTCCCCAATGCGGTGCCCTAGTCACAAATAATTCCCCATCGATAATTTCGTAGCGATTACCGTTATCTGGCAATAACTCTAAGTCTGCACTTGTCCAGCGTATCTGTTCATCAATGGTTTGGCTCATCGAAACCTCTAAAATATTGATACTAATATCCTAATGTCATTTGTCATTATCCTCCATGCCCAATGCCCAATGCCCTACATCAACTCCATCTCCTGCAACCCTTGGCGTAGTCTCTTCGCCTCTTCGGGATTATACCTTTCGTGAAGGGCGATCGCTTTTTTAAAAGCTGTTAAACTATCTTGATGATTGCCAATTTTCAGCAACACTACCCCCAAATTTTGATATGCTTCGGCATAGTTGGGATTTAAGGTGATTGCATGTTGATAATATACGATCGCATCTGTAAATAAACCCAAAGCCTTAAATGTCATCGCCAAATTATAATGTCCAAAAACAAAAGTAGGGTCAATTTTCAAAGCTGTGGCATAAGCAGTTTTCGCACCGTTGAAATCTCCTGCTGCTTTGAGTAAGTTACCCAAGTTGTTGTATGCTCCTAGTTTAAGCATGGGATAAATTGGCAATTTGATGGCAGCTTGATAGTGAGAAATCGCCTGTGGGGATTTTTGCAACCGATTGTAAGCTATTCCTAAATGATAGTGGAGTTCATATAAAATATCGTAGTTGTCTTCAGCAACGGTGATTCCTCGTCTTAGTAAATTCATACCTTGAGAAATTTTCCCAGTTTGTACATACAATGCCCCTAATTTACTGCAAACATAGGGATCATTGGGATGAGTTGCGAGAAACCCTTCCATCGCCGTAGCGGCTTTGGCATATTTGTTATTTTGAGCGATCGCACTTTTTTGATATCCTGTGTGTACAAGTGCCACCCCTGGTAAATAACCTACTTGCCAGTGAGGTTCTCTGGTTAAAATTTCTGACACACTATCATCTACCAAGGCATGGTAAGGACGGTCAAAATGAATGTCTGGATGATTGCGGAATAGCCTAGATACCAGAGAATACGGGGATTGTTCTGCACCAACTTCCTGGCGGACGAGGTTGATGAGCAGGTATTCATCTGTTGCGATCGCCTCTCGTAACTGCGGTACAATTGCTGGAGTCAGAGTTTCATCAGCATCTAATACCAAAATCCAATCACTAGTGACATATTTGAGAGCTGCATTGCGGGCAGCACTGAAGTCATTACACCATTTAAAATGATAGACTTTTGCACCGAGCTGTTGGGCAATATTGGGAGTGCGATCGATTGAGCCTGTATCCAAGACTATCATTTCATCCACTACTTTTCTCACACTGCTCAGGCATTTAGGCAATGTTGCTGCTTCGTTTTTCACAATCATGCATAGACTCAAACTCATAATTTAAAACTAGGGAGTGGGGAGTAGTGAATAGAGGGATAAGGGCAATGAGAAAGCAACATCTTTACTTCCTATTCCCTTTAACAGTGATAAACTCTGCATAGTGGAAGATTTGCCTCGATTATGAAATGTTACAATCAAGGCTTTTGGATAAAGCACAAACACTGACAGATGGTGTCAATGATGACAGTGTAATGGATAAACTGCCAATATAAATAACCAGTGTCAATTTATGCTGATCCATCTGAGTTTACAGGTAATATAAAATTGCTAGCGTAGGCGTAGCCCATCGTAGACATCGCATCAGGGAGTATTACCTGAATCTTGATTGGACTAACTATTTAGCTGTTATTACCCATTTTTTATGATTATATAACTATAATACACATTATCTAAAAGTCATATATGTAATGAAAAACTCACTTACCAGAACAGCAGAATTACTCCGCCAAAATTTCCAAAAATATTTGCGATCGCTTTACCGTTGGTTTTCAGATACACCAGAAAGGGCACTTTTAGAAGCTTACCAAGCAGCTCAGAGAATTAAAAACATTGAGAACGAACATTTTGATCAGAAAAAAATATCTTTACAATCAGTAAAATATACTGAAAATGTAATGTCTTATTGGCAAGTATATCTTAATAAGAACCTAACTATTATTAAAATTAGGCTTGCGGAATTCCAGCTTAGTCGGGGAATTGTCAATATCTCTAATTCTGTTTTATTAGAAAAATTGAAGGTTATTGATGAAGTAGTAGAGAAGTATGCTATCAAAGATGAACTAATTAACAATACTCCATTAGGGTCAACTTATCAGCCTTTAAACATTAATAATAAGGAAATAAAAAAACAGCTAAATTCATCTAATATAAATGATCCTCAAGTTAACGCTCCTCAAAAAACTGGACTGCCTAAGAGTTCTATTGGCAGAAGAATTAATAAAATTCAAGTAGATTTTGCACCGCAGACAGAAGAAGAGTTTGTCAGGAATTATCGCATTTCTAAAGGTAGAACAATAATTGCCCTGCGATTTTTAATAGTTATCATTATTGTACCGCTTTTAACTCAATATTTATCTAAAGAATTTTTAGTAACTCCAATACTAGAAAGAGTTAGAGGAGATAATATAACTAAAATATTCATCAATTCTGACATGGAAAAAGAAGCTCTCCATGAATTACATAATTTTCAAGAAGAATTGAGATTTGAATATTTTATTAATCAAGCACCACCACTTTCTTCAGAGCTAACACAAGAAAAAATAAAAAGTAAAGCAATTGAAATCTCTGAAGAATTTAGCAGAAAAAGTAATAGTAGTATTAGTAATGCTTTAGCTGATTTAATATCACTCTTTTCTTTTAGTCTAGTTGTCGCCATGAGCAAAAGAGAAATTGTGATTCTTAAGTCTTTTATGGATACGATTGTCTCTGGTCTCAGCGATAGTGCCAAGGCTTTTTTAATTATTCTGTTTACAGATATATTTGTCGGATTTCACTCACCAGATGGGTGGGAAGTCCTTCTGGCGGGATTGGCAGAACATTTAGGTCTACCAACCAGTAGAAATGTAATCTTTTTATTTATTGCGACATTTCCTGTGATTTTAAACACTATCTTTAAATACTGGATATTCCGCTATCTCAGTCGTTTATCTCCATCGGCATTAGCTACATTAAAAGAGATGGACGAGTAATTTGTAATTATCCAACGCCTAAATTCACTTACTTTGAGTAAAGAATATATTTTTTACCAAAAATCAATTAATTACAAATTACGAATTATTTTCACGCATTTGTCTTTTGATTCGCTAGGCTATGTATATCCTGGTTTTTCCGAAGTATACTATGGATTTTGAAAGCAAAGCTAATGCCTCAACTCCTACAGACAACATAGAGTTTGCTCAACCAACTACTACCCGTAAGCCGTTGGAACTGCTGCGAGATACTGAGGCTTTGCTTCGTCACCCAACTGTAGCGAAACTGTCGCTGATTTTGCCACCAAAACTGAGCAATAGATTCCAAGCAACCTCATCTTTGGCAGATGACTCCTTTAAAGAACTGGCAGAAATTGACCTAAATACTATTAGTGATTTTGAACTGCGTCCTGCACGAATTCTTGTAGGCTTGAGCTTAGTTGGTTTTGGAGCACTGATGATATTGCTGCTGCTGCTATACTTAAATACATTGCATCCAAAAATCAGTACAGTTGTACAGATTCGGCAATATTGGTATCAATATATTTGGTTTGTCAGTTTAGGTGTCACGGGAATGTTTATCTTAGGTCGTGAAGCAATGCGTCCTATGCCAAAACCACGGAAGTAAGTAGGTGAGAATAAATCGAAGTAGATTAAGTAATGTAAGAAATCTTGAGATTAGTTCGTAATGAGGGCTTTAGCCCTGATTTGAGGACTATAGTCAGTCTTCTCTACGTTCGCGCAGGGTGTCGCAGACAGACGCTACGCGTAGCTTGCTTCCCCGAAGGGGTACACTACAAACTTTTAATTATTTACGCCGCTCTACTTAACTTTCAGGAATTAACACTTCAAAATATGCTTGTCTATTAATTAGGTGCTAGGAGATTTTATACATGAATCATGATGCTTTCATTGTTCCACCAGGTTCAAAGATTTCTCTGAAAAAAAACTATGACCCAGCTTATAAAACTGATTTTCATCAGAAAACTGATGCTGCCACAAAATTACAGGTAGATATTGAACGACTAGCCAATTATCAAAATATTCTTTATGCTCAAAACACCTATGCTCTGTTAATTATTTTTCAAGCAATGGATGCTGCTGGCAAAGACAGCACTATTAAACACGTGACTTCTGGTGTTAATCCGCAGGGATTTCAGGTGTTTAGTTTTAAGGGACCCAGTGCGGAAGAATTAGACCATGACTACTTGTGGCGCTCAATGAAAGCTCTGCCAGAAAGAGGAAGAATTGGTATATTCAACCGTTCATACTATGAAGAAGTGCTAGTGGTGCGTGTCCATCCAGAAATGCTTCAGAAACAACAACTTCCTCACTTCCCTAATGGAAAAAAGATATGGAAACAGCGTTTTGAAGAAATCAATAACTTTGAAAAATATTTGGTTGATAATGGTGTAATCATTTTGAAGTTCTTTCTAAATGTCTCTAAGTCAGAGCAGAAAAAACGCTTTTTAGCACGGATTAACTCTCCTGATAAAAATTGGAAGTTTTCAGATAACGATGTCCGAGAACGAGCTTTTTGGGATGACTATATGAATGCCTATGAAGAGGTTTTTAATAATACTAGTACTAAATGGGCACCGTGGTATATTATTCCTGCCGATCGCAAATGGTTTACACGCCTGACTGTTGCCAATATCATCTGCACAAAATTAGAAGAACTAAATCTGCAATACCCAACAGTTAGTGAGGAACATAAGCAGCAACTTTTACAGGCGAAACTGATTCTAGAGCAGGAAGATTAACCTGTGAATTTGATAGGTAATGGCAAAAAAATACTGAAGTAGTTCAGATAGACTGTATAATCTATGTAAATAAGGATAAAAAATTGTAACTTTATTAATGCTATTTGTAACTAAAGAAGTTACGTAGGCGTCAACATAGTTTAATGAGTCTTTGATACTCATTAATGAAGCTCATAACTCAGTTAATGAGTCTTTAATACTCGTGAATGAGGCTTTTAACTCCGTTAATGAGTCTTTGATACTCGTGGACGCAAATCAGAACTCCATAGCACCTTGCAAATCATCAACCCAAAAGTGCAAATTAGTGCCATGAGTGGATTAGTTAGGGCTGAGGCATTACTAGAAACTACGGGTATTGGTATCCAAGGCTTTTTAGCGAAACCCTTCACCGCCGAGCAGTTATTGAACTTTGTCCAAACAATATTCCGTTAAAATCAATTTGCTACGATACTCAGTCAAATTTAAATTCTGGAGTTTTGTGACTCTGTGCTTACTCAGTTATCGACTATCAACGCCCTGAAACAGCCCACTAGTTCTGCTTGGGTTGAACAAGCGATCGCTAATTTAGACATTATCTTACTCGACCACTCCCACTGTGAGCGCAAAGCAGCAGGCGTGGCCTTGAATATGATGTTTCGCTACCCTTCCAATACTAAAATGGTTCGGGAGTTAACTGCGATCGCCCGCGAAGAACTAGAACATTTTGAGCTAGTTAACCAATGGTTAGAACGCCGGCATATTCCCCTAGCTCCCCTACCACCGCCTCCCTACGGCGCTCTTTTAAAAGCTCAAGTACGCCCCAAAGAACCTGAGCGATTTCTGGATTCCTTACTAGTCACTGGTTTAATCGAAGCTCGCTCTCACGAACGCTTGGGACTATTAGCTGCTCACTGTCCAGAGCCAGAGTTAGCAAAATTTTATCGTGGGCTAATGGCATCCGAAGCGCGTCACTACGGTATATATTGGGTTTTAGCTGCTACTTATTTCGACAAAGAAATTGTCATGCAACGGCTTGATGAATTAGCAATTGTCGAAAGCGAGTTGCTAGCGACTTTGCACCCAGAACCTAGAATTCACAGTTAGTAGACTAACCCAACAGATATGAAGCTTCAGCTAACACACCTGAGACTGCTTGTCTCCAACTACAAAGATTCTTTTCTGTTCTACCGGGATCTGCTGAAATTTGATGTCGATTGGGGCGATGAAGATAGCGGATATGCTGAGTTTAATACTGGATATCTCAAGCTGGGTTTGTTCAAAAAAGAATTAATGGCTGAAGTAGTCCCAAGAATTGAACAGCCTTCGTACGTTGTCAATCGAGATAAAATTGTCTTGATTTTCGCAGTTGATAACGTAGATGAAGTCTATGAGCAAGTAAAGGCTCAGAATGCGATCGTTGTGACTCAACCACAAGATCGCCCAAGCTGGGGAATCCGCACAGCTCATTTGCGCGATCCTGATGGCAATCTGCTCGAAATCTACAACAATCTAGGAATTATCAGTTAAAAGTTCGCCACCAACAACTATTAAGGCTGCAAGAGAGAAAAGGTAAAGACATTCTCATTCACACGCTGAACAAAGGTGGTGGACTGCCCTTGGCTAATTGCACTAACCAAGCCTTGGGTAACGAAAGAAAACAAGTACTACTCCGACTCGATGGTCTTAGTTATGAAGTAATTAATCATGAATTAGCATGATACAGAAATGGCTTTCTATTGTTGGCATTGGGGAAGATGGATTACAGGGGTTAAGTGCGATCGCTCTTTCTTTACTCGCTCGAGCGAAAGTAATTGTGGGAGGCGATCGCCATTTATCGATGCTCCCTACAGATGACCAACGTGAGAAACTAGTCTGGACATCTCCCATTAGTGCTTCAGTAGAGGAAATCATTCAGCGTCGGGGTCAGTCAATCTGCGTACTCGCAAGCGGCGATCCGATGTGTTATGGCATTGGTGTCACCTTGATGCGGCGAATTCCTGTCTCTGAAATGATGATTATCCCCGCACCTTCAGCCTTCAGCCTCGCCTGTGCTAGGGTGGGATGGTCTTTAACTGAGGTGGAAACTTTGAGTTTGAATGGTCGTCCATCCTCCCTACTCCAGTCTTACATTTATCCGGGAGCGCGGCTGTTGATTTTGAGTGAGGGAAAAGATACACCAGCGATCGTTGCTCAAATTTTGACAAATCGCGGCTATAGTGGCAGTAAAATCACTGTATTGGAGCGTATGGGCGGCGCTCATGAAAGAATTGTGGAAGGTACGGCTGCATCCTGGAGTGAAACTGAAGTTGCAGTGTTGAATGCGATCGCAGTTGATTGTATTGCTGATGCTGGGGTTATCCCATTACCAAGATTACCAGGATTACCAGATAACGCCTACCACCATGATGGCCAATTAACAAAGCGTGAAGTTAGGGCAATCACCCTTACAGCTTTAGCACCCACACCGGGAGAATTATTGTGGGATATTGGCGCGGGTTGTGGCTCAATTTCAATTGAATGGATGCGGAGTAATGCTCGGTGTCGAGCGATCGCGATCGAACAAAACTCCTCTAGACTACTGTATATTGCTGACAACGCCGCCACTCTTGGTACTCCAAATCTGCAAATCATTGAAGGTAAAGCGCCCCATGCCCTGAAAGATATGCCAGCACCAGATGCTATTTTTATTGGTGGTGGGGTGACAGCAACGGGACTTTTTGATATTTGCTGGGAAGCATTGCGGCTGGGTGGGCGTTTAGTAGCGAATGTTGTCACGGTAGAGGGTGAGCAAACTTTATTTCAATGGCATGAACGAGTTGGTGGCAATTTAACTCGTATTGCCATTCAGCGGGCGGAACCTATTGGTAAATTTTTAGGTTGGCGAGCAATGGCGGCTGTGACGCAATGGGTAGTAGTGAAGTCTTAAAAATTGAATAGTTAAAGTTCTAAGTGCGTAGACGCTTCTCCTGTCGGAGACGCTACGCGAACGTCTTGTCGCAGACATCGCTTTTGTAATTTGGTATAACTTACGTAAATTCTTGGCTTGTTATACGCGGTATAGTTTGTAAAATGTATTTTGCTAAGACCATGAAGCATTATAAGTATATTCTCTACCTCTACATACAGCAAAATGAATATCTGCTATACCTACGATCTGCTGTAAATTGGTGATGAATACACTTAATTTTTAGCACATCACAAAATCGCCCTGCCCACTGATAGTAGTAACTCTCTTCTGGGTATACTAAACCAGAGAAATCAAATTATCATAATTAGATGCAATGTTAATAGAATCAAATGAACTATTTCTAATACTTGGCTATCGCCTTGTTAAGCAATTATATTCCGGTAAAAAAACCTTAGTTTATCAAGCTATAAGAGAAAAAGATCAGCAATCAGTTATTTTAAAACTGATGCGTAATGAAAATCCTAGTTTTGCTGAAATTAATCAGTTTCATAATCAATACACCATTACCAAAAATCTTGAAATTCCAGGCATAGTCAAACCAATAAGCCTAGAAAAATACGACAATAGATATATTATGGTAATGGAAGATTTTGGCAGTATTGCCCTTAATGTCTGGCAGCAAGAAGAGTATAAAAAAGGAAATAATTCTGTTTCCTTGAGTGAGTTTTTTGATATTGCCATTGAAATTAGTGCAACTTTGGAACGGCTACATCACCATCGCATCATTCACAAAGATATCAAACCTGCTAATATTTTGATTCATCCAATAACAGGTAAAACTAAGATCATCGATTTTAGTATCGCTACTCTATTACCAAAAGAAATTCAATTTCTCACAAATCCCAACGTCCTAGAAGGAACTCTAGCTTATATTTCCCCTGAACAAACAGGACGCATGAATCGAGGTATAGACTACCGTACCGACTTTTATTCCTTGGGTATCACCTTCTTTGAACTCCTGACAGGCCAGTTGCCCTTTAGTACCACTGAACCGATGGAGTTAGTCTACTCTCACATTGCCAAAGAACCGCCAAAAGCCAGCTATATTAACTCCAATATTCCCACAATTTTATCTGATATTATCAGCAAGCTGATGGCAAAAAATGCCGAAGACCGATATCAGAGTGCTCATGGACTCAGGTATGACTTGGAGAAATGTCAAAACCAATGGCAAGCGAAACAAAATATTACAGTCTTTGAATTAGGAAGTCGAGATATCTCAAATCATTTTGCCATTCCTGAAAAACTTTATGGTCGTCAAAGAGAGATTGAAATTCTACTCACTACTTTTGACCGGGTGACAAAGGGGAACACGGAAATGATTTTAGTCTCTGGTTACTCAGGTATTGGTAAAACTGCTGTGGTGAACGAAGTCCACAAACCCATTGCTAAACAGCGTAGTTACTTCATCAAAGGAAAATTTGACCAATTCCAACGTGATATCCCGTTGTCAGGATTGGTACAAGCTTTGCGGGATTTAATTGAGCAAATACTCTCCGAAACAGATGCCCAAATTCAACAGTGGAAAACCAAAATCTTATCGGCATTGAGTACGCAATCTCAGGTAATCATTAATGTAATTCCTGAACTTGAAATCATTATTGGCAAACAACCTGTACCTGCTGAACTTACTGGTAGCGCAGCTCAAAATCGCTTCAATTTATTGTTCCAGAGATTTATCCAAGTGTTCTCTACTAAAGATCATCCTCTGGTCATCTTTTTAGATGATTTGCAATGGGCTGATACGGCTTCCTTGAAGTTCATTCAATTATTAATGGATGGAACTTCTTCCCGCTTTGCTAAGGATGCAGAGAATATATCTGAAAATAAAGGTAGTTTACTACTCATTAGCGCCTATAGGGATAATGAAGTTTCAAATCTACATCCGCTACATTTAACACTACAAGAAATTGCTAAGATAGGAGGAGTAATTAATACAATTAAACTTTTACCTTTAAGTCAGATTGATTTAAATCATCTAATTGCTGATACGCTGCGTTGCCCAGAAGTCATTGCTGTGCCTCTGACTCAAATGGTGTTTTTCAAAACTAAAGGGAACCCCTTCTTTGCATCTCAATTTCTCAAGCTATTATACGATGACGGACTAATTGAATTAAATTTCGATGCTGGTCATTGGAAGTACGATATTACCAAAATTAAAACTTTATCTCTTACAGATGATGTAGTAGATTTTATGGGCATACAAATAGAAAAGTTGCCCCAAAATGTACAAAATGTATTAAAAATATCTGCTTGTATTGGTAATGATTTTGACTTAAAAACATTGTCACTTGTTAATGAAAAATCTGTCATAGATACTGCATCTGACTTATGGCAAGCATTACTTGAAGGATTGATTATCCCTCATAAAGATGGTTATAATTTTGCACCAGAAAATGATAGACAACTATTAAGCTTTTCAACTAGAGAATCAGAAAATTTATCAACGACTAATTCCCAACTACCCAGATATAAATTCGTACATGACAGAGTTCAGCAAGCAGCTTATTCTCTAATTCCCAAAGACCAAATCAAGCAAATGCACTTAAAAATTGGGCTGCTTCTCTTGAAGAATACTCCAGTTGCTGAACGGGAAGAAAATATTTTTGAGCTTGTCAATCATTTCAATATTGCAGCTGAATTTATCACCCATCAAGCTAAACGTAATGAGTTAGCTGAAATGAGTCTAATTGCTGGACGTAAAGCTTTAGTATCAACAGCTTATTCTTCGGCACTTAAGTATTTAACTACTGGAATTGAGCTACTAGCAGATGATAGTTGGGATACTAAATATAATATCACCTTAGCTTTATATAATACAGCAGCAGAAGCGGCATATCTCAGTGGTGACTTTGAATATACAGAAAAATGTGTCCAGATTGTGTTAGTAAAAGCGAAAACTCCACTAGATCGAGTGAAAGCTTATGAAGTTGAAATACAGTCTTATGGTGCACAAGGGAAAGAACTAGAAGCTGTCCATATTGCAAAAACCTTTTTGAAAACTTTGGGAGTAGAGTTTCCTACAAATCCCAGCCAATCAGATATTCAGTTAGCAATAGAGACAACATGTGCAAAATTGGCTAATAGATCCATTCAAGACTTAATTGAACTGCCGGAAATTACAGAAGCACAACCACTGATAATCATGCGTATTCTATCTAGTGTAATTGCTCTTGCTTATACAGTTGCGCCGGAATTATTAGTCTTTATTATTCTGAAACAGATCAATTTATCAATCAAATTTGGTAATTCTCCTTTGTCTGCTTTTGCGTATGTGATGTATGGAGTCATGTTGTGTGGAGTAATCGGAGACATTGATTCTGGATATAAATTTGGGAAACTAGCTGATAGTTTGTTGCCTAATTTCCAAACAAGAGAAATAACTGGCAAAGTTATGGAAACATTTAATCATCTTGTCAGACATTGGAAAGAGCATTTAAAGGAAACATTGAAACCTTTACTTGAGGCTTATACTACTAATCTTGAAGTAGGAGATATGGAATTTGCAGCTTATGCTCTTTATGGTTACTCTCAACATGCATACTTTACAGGACAAGAACTAATAAAACTTGAACAAGATATAGAAATATATAGCAAGACTATTAAGCAAATAAAACAAGAAAGAGTATTTTATTGGAGTGAAATATTTCGGCAGACAATCTTGAATCTTCTAGGAGATGTTCAAAATCCGCAGAGTTTAATCGGTGAAGTTTATGATGAAGATAAAATGTTACCACTTCATCTGAAAGCTAAAGATGGAGGGGCACTTTTTTTCTTATATTTCTGCAAACTTCACCTATCTTATCTGCTGGCTGATTACTCTCAAGCTCTTAAAAACACAGTCATGGCAGAAAAGTACTTATCTGCTGTTATAGGTATGTTCGTGACTGCTCAATTTTATTTTTACGATTCATTGACGCATCTAGCAGTATATTCTGATTTCAAGGAAGTTGAACAAAAAGAAGTCCTTCATAGAGTGACAGAAAATCAGAAAAAAATGCAAAACTGGGCAGATCAGGCTCCCATGAATCACTTGCATAAATTTTATTTAGTAGAGGCGGAACGGCATCGAGTTCTTGGTCAATATCTTGAAGCGATAGATAATTATGAGTACGCTATTTCCCTTAGCAAAGAAAATGAGTACATTAACGAAGAAGCTCTTGCTTGTGAATTAGCTGCTAAATTTTATCTCGAATGGGGTAAACAAAGAATCGCCCAACTATACCTCACTGATGCCTACTATTGCTATGTTCGCTGGGGAGCATTAGCCAAAGTTTATGACTTGCAAAAACGCTATCCTCAATTACTTCTCCCCATGATTCAGCAAGAAGAACTTAGCTATTCTTATAGTGAAAAAAATCTACCTGAAGTGAGCTTACACTTATCTACACTTAGCAATAAATCTACTCTGGTGACGAATGAAACTGTGATTGGCTCTAATAGTATTTCAGATATGTTAGATTTGGGAACTGTCATTAAAGCTTCTCAAGCAGTGTCTGGAGAGATTCAACTAGAGGCACTCATTTCTACTTTAATGGAAGTTGTTATGGAGAATGCAGGAGCTTCTAAATGTGTGCTGATATTGAGTGAAGCTAATAACTTAGACTTAACTGTTGCTGCAATTAGTTCTGGTTCAACTTTTAGAGATACTCACACAGATTTTTTATCTATTCCTTTAGAATCTAGCGATTGTGTTCCTATTTCTTTGATTAATTATGTAAAACGAACTCAAGAAATATTAGTAATTGATGATATTAAAGCAAAAGCTTATTTCACAGTAGATAGTTATATTAACCGTGAGAAACCAAAAAGTATATTATGTATTCCGATGCTTAATCAAGGCAAGTTGCTAGGGCTGATTTATCTAGAAAATAATTTAACAACAGGAGCATTTACAAGCAATCGCCTAGAAGTTCTCAAACTCTTAACTATCCAAGCTGCAATTTCTTTAGAAAATGCCATTCTCTACAATAATTTGGCTGAAGCGAATGAGCAATTGGAGGAATACAGTCATATACTAGAGGAAAGGGTGATAGTAAGAACAGCAGAACTTAACGAAAAAAATCAGCATCTGCAAGAAGCTATAGAAGAATTACAAAGTACCCAAAGTCAATTAATTCAAAGTGAGAAAATGTCTTCATTAGGGCAAATGGTGGCGGGAATTGCCCATGAAATTAATAACCCCATCAATTTTATTCATGGTAATATTACTCACGCAAGTGACTACGTTCAACAATTGCTAGATTTGATTAATATCTATCAGCAACAATATCCCCATCCCTCAGCAATAGTAGAGCAAAAAATTGAGGAAATGGATGTACAATTCCTGATAGAAGACCTTCCAAGGGTTCTCGATTCTATGAAGGTGGGAAGTTCCCGGATCCGAAATATTATTCTGAGTTTACGTAATTTCTCTCGTCTAGATGAATCGGAAATGAAGCCTGTAAATATTCATGAAGGCATCGACAGTACCTTAATGATTTTGCAGCACCGACTCAAGGAAAAGAGCGAGCGCCCAGAAATTGAGGTCTTTAAAGAATACGCCCAATTGCCGAATGTTATTTGCTATGCCGGTCAACTCAACCAAGTGTTTATGAATATTTTAAGTAATGCAATCGATGCTTTAGAGGACTACAACTATGGAGAAGATTCTCCCAGCAAAAATCCTCAGATTTGTATTCGTACTGAACTAGGAGAAGTAAACACGTTGAAGATTCGGATTGCTGATAACGGTTATGGCATGACTGCACAGGTGCAGCAGAAAATATTTGATCCATTTTTTACCACTAAGGCAGTAGGAAGTGGTACGGGGTTGGGGTTGTCAATTAGCTATCAAGTGGTTGTGGACAAACACAAGGGTCAGTTAAGCTGCAAATCAACTCTGGGAGAGGGAACTGAGTTTGTGATTGAGATTCCAATGCAATAGTGAGACAAGCTACCGTTACTAAAAAATTTGGCGTTATTAAGTACAAATCTCTTTTTCGGGCAGATGCTCTAGTACAATAGGAGTATAGACGGCTTACAGCGATCGCTTCTTCATCATTCTCTAAAAGTAAAGATTGTTTTGCGTTTTTGAGCCTTAATAAGCGGAGAATGAAGGTTTAAGAGTTCTCGCCATCGGGGAGGATTGAGAAACTTGTCAGGACATAAAGGAAAAATCCTGGTAGTAGACGATGAAGCCAGCATCCGCCGAATTTTGCAGACACGTCTTGAGATGATTGGCTACGATGTAGTAAAAGCAAAGGATGGCGAAGAAGCTTTGTTAGCTTTTCGTCGAGAAGCTCCAGACTTAATAGTAATGGAAGTGATGATGCCAAAACTGGATGGTTATGGTGTCTGTCAAAAAATGCGGAAACAATCGGATGTACCAATTATCATGCTTACAGCTTTGGCAGATGTTGCAGAGCGAATCGCTGGACTGAATATAGGCGCTGATGACTATATGACGAAACCTTTCTCACCCAAAGAACTAGAAGCCCGAATTGCCTGTATACTTAGGCGACTTTTACAAAAAACCAGTGTCAATGTCATTGATAATTCTAGGCTAATCCATCTGGGCAATCTCAAAATTGATACAAGTAAGCGGCAAGTCCATAAAAATGAGCAACGCATTCGCCTGACAGGTGTGGAATTTAGCTTGCTAGAGTTATTGGTCAGTCATTCTGGAAAAGTTTTTTCCCGATTAGAAATCTTGCAGCAACTATGGGGTTTTGTACCAGAGATTCATGCAGATACCCGTGTAGTAGATGTGCATATCTCCCGATTGCGGACAAAAATAGAATCCGACCCAAACTTGCCAGAGTTGATTGTCACAGCAAGAGGTAGTGGTTATTTTTTCCCACGAATTATTTCTAAGAAAGCAGGAATAGCAGAAAAATATGACTAAGCTCATCTTAATTACAGGTATTAGCAAAGGTCTAGGTTATGCGATGACCGAAGGTTTTATTCAAGAGGGACATACTGTTATTGGTTGCGCTCGTTCATCAGATGCTATTGATAAAATACGCCAGAAGTTTAGCGCGCCCAACGATTTCACATCTGTAGATGTGGCAAATGAACAGCTTGTAAAAAAATGGGCACTAGACGTACTTCAAAAATACGAACCGCCAGATATAGTGATTAATAATGCAGCAATTACTAATTACCCAGCACCTTTGTGGGAAATACCATCCGAAGAATTTTCCGATCTAATAGATATCAATATCAAAGGAGTAGTGAATATAATTCGCCATTTCGTACCAGCAATGGTAAAAAAGAAGCGGGGTATTATTGTTAACTTTAGTTCTGGCTGGGGACGTTCGACTTCAGCCCAAGTTGCACCATACTGTGCTTCCAAGTGGGCAATAGAAGGATTAACTCGTTCTTTGGCACAAGAATTGCCGACTGGTATGGCAGCTATACCTCTCAATCCAGGGATTATTCATACAGATATGCTCTCTATTAGCTTTGGAGAAGAAGCTGCTAATTATACACCCGTGTCCGATTGGGTATTGAAAGCTGTGCCATTTATTCTCAAGTTAAAACCCAAAGATAACGGGATTCCCTTGACTATACATTAAAGAGTGAATCTCAATTGCATAGGCGTAGCCCGTCGTAGACATCGTTGCGATTAGGTGCCGACAGTTGAATCATCTCAGAAAAACGTGAATACTTAACCTCAATTCATACCGCCATTGTGCAATGCCAGAAATTTAAAATACGGTTCGGTTGGGAACTTCACCAAACCGTATTAGGAAGATATCAACGAACGCTTCTCAACTCTATACTTGCCGCGATCGCAAAATCATTGAGAGATGGATGTTGTTTTTGTTTTGCTTGTAATTCCTCGCCCAAATGCTTGTAGGCAGATGGATCTATTGGCATGAAAAACTCCTCAAGCAAGTTCCCTGGTTGACGACGGCTACTCAGACCCATATCCTGAAGCAATTCATCAATGTAGTGGAATGTAAAAGGAATTAAACATGCTCCACTGACGAAAGCATAGGGTCTATCTTTCTTCCTCCATTCCAACTCTGCTTTTACATCCTCTAGCATCTGTTGCGGGGATGGTAAAGGTATACTTCCTTTGAAATACTCTGATAACCACCTAGCACCAATTTCTGCTGATAACTGGGCACAGAAAGTATAGTTATAACCAACAAAACCCATCTGTGGAACATGAGGGTGAATGAGATGGCGGTAAAGATGGATAGTGCCTTGCTCATCAAATACGTGCCTGTGGTACTTCTTTTCTAAAAAAGGGATATCCTGAAGAAAACCTGTGCCAAAGACAACAACATCTGCCTGTATTTGTTCGCCGTTATCCAATTCGACGCCACTAGCAAAAAACTTGTTGATCTTTGTCTTCACAGCACGAATTTTGCCTGCGCGCACATATTCAAAAAAGCCTTTAGGTACCAAGCCGATACTACAACCAATCAATTTGTTCATCGGTTGTTTGGGCACCATTCCACAAGCATCAAGGGGAAACTGTAAGCGCAAGATAGTCTCATTTAGCCGCCAGAATGCCCACACCAATGGCTTCCCAAAACTATGCAGCCACTTTTCCCATCCTTGAAGTTTATGATAGGGCATCCAAATTTCTGCAAACCGAGTCAGGAAAATATACTTGATGTTCAACAGACCGAGAAAGAAGTTGGGAACTTTCCACGCGGCTTGACGGAAGACAAGGGTACATTCCTTGGCCTTGCTAGCTGCGAGATTCGCCAAATCGGTGGCTGATTTGCCAAAACCGACAACAACCACTCGCTTACCCTCAATTACAGAGCTGTCATTAAAGTCGTTAGTATGTATTACTTGACCTCCAGTGGCAATGAACTCTTCCATTCCCGGCAAGTTAGGAATGTAGGGAATATCACAAAGGCCATTGCACACAATCACAAAGTCGAACTCGTAATTTTGTTTTCCGATCTCCTTACCATCTTCTTGAAAGCTAACACTTACTATCCATCCAAGAGTATTTCCTGATTTGCGCTCCAGTTTAGTTACTTTTGCACCGAACTGAATTCTTTCTGCTACACCAAAGTATTGAGCATAGGATTCAAGGTAAGCGCATATTTGCTCTCCTGAAGGCCATTCTGGATAAGAGGCAGGCATAGGAAAGTCTGAGAAAGCATAGGTATCTCTGGGATTTTGGATCGACAGTCCTGGGTAAGTTCTCGACTTTTCCCAGACACCACCAAGTCCCTGCCGTTTCTCAAACAATGTCACTTCGTAACCTTGCTCGAGAAACGTCTTTGCTGAGACTAATCCGCTGACTCCAGCCCCAATGACGCATACTTGTTTCACCGTCATCTTGGATTCTCCTAAATTATGAAATTAGTGTAGGAATCTGATATGAGCGATCGCTAACCCCACTCACATACTCCGACTGTTCTTGTGACTTGATTACATGAGTTAAGTATTCATATTGAGACGGTAAAGTTGAAGTTAGGTAATTGGCTCTTTCGCTAATTTCCACAAATGCAGCCTCGGCATTGTGATTTCCGATATGTTCTAAGATGGGAAGACTGTTTTCAGGCATGTAATTTAGCCCCAGCAACATTACCGAATAAGAGTAAGACTCGAAGCCGTGGTATTTCGGGTTGATAGTCTTATTGCTTGGCAGCCTATTTTTCCATAACCTTAATTTTTCCTGTAATTCTTCTGGAACTTTGATCTTGTTCTTAGTTGCTTTCCAGAACTCTGTGTCAGTGCGATCGCTAGCATAGTAATGAAGTGTCAAAAATTCTCGCACACCATCTATGCAGTCAGCGACAACTTTGTTATAGCTGTGAATTAGCTCTTGATTGAAAGACTTGCTGGGAAAGTGGTTAACTAACTCTTCAATTCCATGTTGAATGAAGAAGATGCCAGTAGATTCTAGTGGTTCAACAAATCCACTGGAAAGGCCAATTGCTACACAGTTTTTCACCCATGAGTTTCTGTTACGTCCAATCCGCATCTTGATATGAGAGGCCTGACGATTATCAGCAGCGGCTCCCAAATGCTGGCGAAATTCCTGTTCTGCGTCCTCAGCAGAAATGAATGCACTCGAATAAACATACCCAGTACCATTTCTGCCATACAAAGGTATATTCCAGACCCAACCAGACGAAAGTGCAGTTGAGGTGGTGTAAGGGTTGATGCCATCCTTTTTGATATCAGTTGGTATCTGCATTGCGATCGCGCGATCGCACAACAGTGAATCTGAATAAGAAATGAATGGCTCACCAAGGGCTTTGTTGATCAAAAGACCACGGAAACCAGTACAGTCAATGAAAAGGTCGCCACTGAGAATGCCATGCTCTTTGGTTGTGAGACTATCTATGCTCCCATCCTCAGTTAACTTAATATCCACCACATCATCAACAATTTGCTTCACTCCCCTTTCCATTGCATAATCTTTCATGAATCTTGCGAGTAGATTCGCATCAAAATGATAGGCATAGGGGTACTGAATCTTTAACTTATCCAAGATATTTTTCTTGACGATATGCTCTTGGGAAAATTCATTTTGAACTTTGTCGTCGAATACTTTACCATCTAAATATCTCGGCGATTGTTGACGATCGCACAGCCAGGGAATTAGAAAGCAAGCATAATCAAATGCTTGTTGGTCTTTCTTCATTTTTAGCCACCATTCAGAGATATCAAAGCCGTCAATTACCTCATATCTCTGGAAAGGATGGTAGAAGTGTTGCCCTTTTGCATTCCAGTTGACAAACTTAATTGCCATCTTATATGTGGCATTACACTTTGGCATCCATTCATATTCTTGTAACCCAAGAAAATCAAAGAATACCTTGATGGTACTAAAAGTTGCTTCTCCAACTCCAACTTTTGTGATGTTAGATGATTCCACCAGAGTGATTTTAATATTTCTATCTAGTGCTTTACTTAAATAAGCTGCCGTCATCCAACCGGCTGAACCACCACCAACAATTACAACATTTTGGATGTTCTGTGACATAGTTAAAGTTCCTCTTTCAGTATGTAAGTCAATTTCAAAAAGCTTGCTTAATAACTTATGCCGTTTTCAATTGCTGCTCAATTTTGTGAGTCTCAGCATATACCAAAAGCTCATTTGTAAATTGTGTGAAAACTGTAAATAAGTTCTCAACTAATTCAAAAGCTTCTTGTCGAGTTGCTTCTGATAGTTGAATATCTTGTAAAAATTGCTCTATTCCAGATGTACCCGTGATGTGACCAGTTTCAACATTTAGATGAAAATCTGCAAAATATCGGCATGGTTTTTGGGTAATGGCTTTAATTTCTTTACAAACCTCTGCCGTAGTTGAAAACATTATGTTACCTGTCGCTTCAAGAACTTCAATAACTATGATTTTCTGAATAGGAGTAGCGTTTGAAGTATATCGATATAGCTGATAGTTTAGCCAGCGAGCATTCTTAGTTTCTTCATTCCAAAGAAATTTTAATGCATCACTAAATTTTAATGATTTGTCAAGTTCTAGGTTTTTCAAATCTTCCAAAAACCACAACCAATGATGGTCATCTTCATAAGTATGCTTGTTAATTAATGCCTGAATTGGATCGTTTGTTGGTTCTACTCGCAAAAAATACTTATTAAGTTCTCCAAAATTCATAATAAAATGAGCAGCAGATGGTGCCCAAGCTAACCTTTGTCTGGGATTTATACTTTTGTTTTGCATAAAATCAAACAAGGGTAATTGAGCATATTCTTGTTTTTTTTGTTCAATTAATGCTAATACTTGTTGCATTTTTAATCACACCGATTTTCAATGTTTAAGATGAAAGCAAAATTAAATTCTCTACTTTTTTTACTCAGGATAATCTGCCCCAGTTTTGGTTGTTAAATCCCCAAACTTTGGTTGATAGTCATTAGAGCAAAACCCACTACTTTAATAACAAATAGTATCTAATTTGTTATCTTGCAGGGTTGGTAGATAATTAGTCTTTTAAGAAGTGATAAATCGCGTCTTTACATCAGGGTTTTAGGCTTGTCTGAACTGTATTTTGTTATATCGTATTAAGGCTAGTGCTAAATTGTAACCAGCTAATTTACTGTTATTCGTTTTTACTTTAACTTCAATATCTCTATGTAATAAACGTAGCTTTTACTTAAGTGGACTTGTTAAGAAATGGTCTTACATGAGCGTTTTCTTTGCCCAGAAAAACCAAATCAGTTAGTTAAGCCTTCTACCCTAGTTAAAATTTGAAAGCAGACTCGTATATACTTGGAAAGATTTTTAGATTCGTTACAGATAAATATAGTATCAATAATTACTTTTAGCACTTCAGTGGTACTATAGACTCAATAGTACGCCCAAATTCTTCTGGTGCATATTGCAAATGTACTTGAGTACCAGACCAAGAAAATGTACCCAGAATCACAGAACAGACTAAGTAATGGAGGCTATAAACTCCTGGTTCTATGTGGTCGGCATAGGCGATAATGCGATCGCCTACTCTTCTCTCAGTAGTGGTAGTGCGATCGCTCTTGTTACAAAAGCTCATATAGTCAATCATAGATATTCTCATGGCGCAAAGTTTCATCAGACAAGTCTAGACTGTTAGCTAAATGACTAAGTACCACTGTAGAACTCAGCAGCAGGTTTATTCCAACCAGTCTTCTGGTGAATAAAAACCCGTATTCCAAGATATTGAATTAGCCTTAAAGCCTCTTGTGCCTTAATATTGCCTCTTGGCTGTCTTGGCTTTAACCAGATGGTGTAATACTCAACTACCGCAGCACAAAATGTATCTTCTACAATAACTCGCCCCTATGAATCTGAATACTCTGTAAAGGTCAACCTCATGCCTGCAAACGATTTAAGGCATGGAGGTAGGTTGTTAACTGTCGGATCGGATAGTCTGACTTTAGCAATTAATCTACTTATAGCTGCTGGAGTTGTATCCACAAATCTAGCTAGTCCAGACTAAGACATTCCTGATTGTCCAGTAGTTTTGATAGTAAAGTATTCAGTACCATCTTCATCAAGACTACGCAATAATTCTTTCGCTAGGTTTGACTGTTTATCTACCATCAGATTCCTGGATTTTTCTTCATCAAAAGTAAGCCCGTGACGTTCTAAATATGGGCGTAAATTTATTTGAATGAATAAATCTTTTAGTTCTTGGGCAATTTTTTGGGGTGGATTTCCTGATAATGCGATCGCAATTAAACGTTCTGCTGCTCGAAATTCATCACAGTCTATTGCAAGGGTTGCAGCACTACGATGTAATACTGAACGAGTTGGTTCGGCATCAAGTTGATTGGCAATCAGCGCAGCGGCTTGAAATTCTTTTTTAAAAGCTTGTCGAGAAACTTAACGAACTTTCTTTAAGTCTCCTCTGAGTTTAACAGTAAAAGCTGCTTCGGCCAAATCCATCGCCTGTTTATGCAACTCCTGAATCTGACTCATTTTTCCACAATAAAAGATAAGGGTCTGCTAAATTCAACAACAATAACGAGAAGTGCTATATAAGGTGGGTGATTTGAAGAGTAAGATTGACTGGCAATTGCCACTCACTGGGGAAGGTAGACTGAAGTTGTGTTAAGTAATTAGAGGTTAAACTATGGTTTGGAAAATAACTCCTGAAGAATTGTTGGAGCGTTACGCTGACGGGGAACGTAACTTTGCTGGAATTGAATTGGTTTATTCTGGCTGGCCTTCCTCCAGTTCCAAGTATAGTAGTCCAGGGATTGATCTTGACGGTGTGGTTTTGCGAGATATCAACTTGCAAGGAGCTTACTTCGATCAAGTCTACCTGACTGGAGTCGATCTGACTGGAGCCGATTTGGGAGGAATTTTCATGCGTGGTTGTAATTTGGTTGAAGGGATAATTCGTGATGCCAATTTGCGTACTGCTAATTTGGAGCAAAGTGGCTTCTTCGATGCTGATTTGCGGGGAACTAACTTGGATTACATGAACGCCTGTGGTGCTGGATTTCGTGGAGTTCAAATCGGTTCTTTCGAGCGTGCTATTCTCGCTTATACTGACTTTGAAGGTGCCCATATCAGTAGCAATTTGATCTGTCGAGGTCAGAATTTGATTTGGCACACCACTATGCCCGATGGAAATGTTGTTGAAGGTCCACAGTGGGGGAATGGTCGTGATGCCAGATGAGGATAATTCTTCATCAGTTGCAGTAATTAGAGAAGCCGATAGGGTATCAAACTGTGATACTGTTTAAGACTCAATATTTATATCTTGCAAGAATTCACAAGAAAAGAGCGATCGCCTTCTGTTATCTCAGTAGCGGTAGGCCGAATGCTTTTGTTACAAAAGCTCATATAGTCAATCGTAGATATTCTCCCGACGCAAAGCCTCATCAGGCAAGCCTGGACTGTTAGCTGAATAGACTTGCAGCCCACCTCCTCCACTTTGCTGCTTTCTCTTCTGGAGACAATACGCGTAAACGTTCAGGACGCAAAGATCAGTACATCTCCCTGAACTTCTAAACTGTAGAATGTCCCAGGTTGTAGTTTTCCCAACACCTCAGATAATAAATACAAATCGCCATGTTTGTTGACTTTGAGAATATGTGTCACTGCCTCGATCTCCCATAGGCTTTGAACATTTATAAATTCCCTTTCTTACATCTTAAGTTGTCACGACTTATCCTCAACCACCAATGTAGATTCAGCAGTACGCCCAAATTCTTCTGGTGCATATTGCAAGTGAACTTCAGCACCAGGCCAAGAAAATGTACCAGGAGTAACAGAACGGACTAAGTAGTGCAGGCTATAAACTCCTGGTTCCAAGTGGTCGGCGTAGGCGATAATGCGATCGCGGTAGATATTTCTAAAGCCAAGTTCCCAGCTATCAGCTTTTGCTTGTAATGCAGCAGTAGCAGTTTGAAAACTCGCATCCACCGCCTCAAAACCTGATGGTAAGGGATCTTTAATCACCAGATGATCCACAGGATGATCGGCGATGATTTCTAAATCAATATCAAACACCTGTCCAGAGGCTAAAGTCAAGGGTTTATCGAAAGCATAAAGACCTGTTTTTTGCAAAACTTTTTCTTTATTTCCTTGACTAATTTCTCGTGTTATGCGTAGTCCGTTAAACTTGCCTGGTTGATTACCTTGCAAGCGATAATTATAAGCAACTAGATAGTGCAAAGTGCCATTACCTGATTTTTGCAGCGTTAAATCATTACGACCACGAGGTAATTTATTCATCGGTAGATTTAGCTGTAAGCTAGGATTTTGGTAGCCATTAAACCGATTTTCTCCTAACTTATTACCAGGTAATTCCACTGTGGCAACAAAATTAGGCGGTGTGGATTGCAGTTGGCTATATTCTACTAAAGCTGTTAAAGCTTGGGCATTATTATAGTTAGTTTGCCATGTACCATCGCGTCGCAGTGCCAAAAGACTCTGGAATAACTTATCTATAACTTCTGGTTTACTTTGTTTGGCAATAAATAAGCGTAAAGCTTGCGCTTGCGTCGTGGTAGATGAACTCATCCATCCCCAACTGCTGGGTAAACTTACAACTGCTGTGCGGCCAGTTTCATAGATATTCTGTTGCAGCTTGTTCACTAATTGCTGAGATTCATCTTGCCAATCTGGAAATTGAGATAAGTATCGTGCTAGTTTAATTTGAGTTGCTACATCAAAATTATTGCGTTGTTCATAAATATCTGCAAGGAAAGTATTGCGTTTGTCTCCCAATTCTGCTAGAGCGATTAAAGCATGAAGTTGCAGTTGCCTTTTACAGAGTAATTGTTTGCAAAAGTCGTATTCTCCAGGGTTTGCTAAAACTTTTTGCAGATAAGCTTTCAGGCGAGATACCATTGCATAATCGACTAAATTAGGAAATACCTGACTGGCTTTAGCCAAAGATTCTCCTGTATAAGAAGAAACCCAAGGGTCGGATTTTTCTTGTCCTGGAAAAGCGGCAAAACCACCATCGGCTATTTGAAGCTTTTGTAATTTTTCAATTGCTTGATTAGCTTGTTGGCTAGGATTAAATTCTGCAAAGTTCTGACCATATTTTTTAGCAAGAGTTTGCAGATTCGCCGCAATTATTAACTGACTCGCCGCCGGTTCTGTAAACGGTAAATCATCATCTTCTAAAACTTGTTTTGCTGGTGCTTTAATTTCTGGTATCAAAGTACTCGCCAATTGAATATCTAAACCTCCTGCATCAGGGAAGGTATTTTTATCGACATTTAGGGGAATTTTCACCTGTTTTTCAGTGACACCAGATTCAACGACTTGTTCTGTAATTTCAATTGGCTTAATTTCCAAAGGTACTTCAAAAGCATCTGTGGCTGTACCATTTAGCTGAGTATTAAAGCGAACTTTCCCAACTCCCACACTATCCGCCACCATTGGAAAGCGATAAGCGTGAGTTGCGGATTCAGCTTTGGTTTGCAAAGAAGTTGCTGTGGGGTTTTTATCAGCAAACTTCACCGTACCGCTAAGTTTGCCATTAATTGAGAGATTTCCTGTATTCCCAGTGTTGTTAGTTACAGATAAACCAGCGAGAATGCGATCGCCTGGACGGGCAAATTGTGGCAAAATGGCATTAGTTAGCAGTGGCTTGGTGCTGATAAACGTCGCGTCCCCATTCCCGAAACGCAGATTTCCATCGGTGGCGACAGCCATCACTCGCCATGTAGTTAAGTCATCCGGGAGTTTAAAGGTTATCTGTGCATTACCATTTGCATCGGTAAGGACAGAACCGTTGTAGTAAGCTAAGGGTTTAAAATCGGTGCGAGTGCGAGTATTGGCTGCACCAGTTGAGAAACCACCGCCATAACCCCAACCTTTCGGTTTAGCTACATCTTGTGCTTGTAATATGACATCTGGGCGATTATCGCTAAAGCGGGTAGATATTGGCTGTTCTGCATAAACTGTATCTACCAAATCTGGCGGACGATAACCAGAAAGTTGTAACACCGCCTCGTTTACCACCATGACTGTAAACTGTCCTTTGGTGGGGTTTCCTTGATTATCCTTCAATTCTAGCTGTACCATTTCTTCTGCACCAGGTTCTAATGATGCTTGCACTGGCTTAACTTGCAGTTTTAAATACTTATCTTCCAAGTTAACTTTAAAAGGTGTAAAACCAATCTTCACCAAGTTATCTAAACTTCCCGCTTCCACTTGGTTTATGGGTTTACCTTGTCTGATTAACACAGCTTCAATGGCTGCGTTTGGCAGCATTTCTGGGGTGACTTGAAACTGAATTTGTGGTGCGCCTCCCTGAACTTTAATAATCTGCTGATAAAGGGGTTTATCTTTAATCACTGCAAAGTACAATTCTGCATCTGGATAGGGAGATTGAATTAGGGCAGTAGCAGTTTCACCAGGTTTGAATTCTTTTTTATCTAATTTAACTTCTAAAATATCTTCTTCTCTAGAACCCCAAAAGACTGGATTTTCTCCAGTTGCCCAAATTTGTAAATCTGTAGCACTTAATTCACCTTTAGCATCGCTAAAATTAACTCTAATCCGATATGAAGCAGATTCCGGTGCTGTTAAATTCACTGATTGCGGATTACTCGCAGATGTAATTTCTGCTTGTCCCACTGTTTTATATTCAACTTGATTTTTTGGTGTTCGGCTACCTTCCACTAACTGCGTGACGCTGCTATATTTAATCTGTTGTAATTCTAGATGCACCCGTTGACCTGTGATTGGTTTTCCTGTAGGGTCAGTAACAATCACTTCAATGGGAAAAGGTTTACCAGCATCAGCGATGAAATTACTTTTTAACCCAATGAGGCGATTACTTGGTAAGGCTGTAAATGTTTTGGAATTCGCTACAGACAGATTAGAAACATCTGCAACTTGTACATCCACTTGGTAAGTCATCGGATATGGTAAATCATTAGCCACATTCACAGTTTGACTACTTTTACCATTAGCATCTAGTTGGGCATTAGTTTGCAATACATCACTAGATATAGTAGGCGTTTCCTCTGGCCATAACCATTGCCTACCAAAAGTAAATCCTTCCCAATCTTTAGGAACAAAATCAGCCTGCTGACGAGTGATAAAATATTTTGCTTCTCCACCTTCCACAGGCGCACCAAACAAATAATTGCTTGTAGCATTAATATTAACTTTCTCATCAATGTATGCAAATTCTTTATCTAAGTTGAGTTCGACTTTAAAATTGGGTGGCTTAAACTCAGCTACCCGAAATTCTCCAGAAATTTCTTGCCCATTTTTACCTTTCGCCTCGATTGTATAGTAGCCTAAGCGCTGAGTAGTTTTGATTGGTAGTTCCAGAGAAAAACTGCCAAATTCATTTGTAGTTTGCGTACCTAAGCTGGTTTTTTGTCCATCAGGATTTACCAAAGTTAATTGGTAAGCAGCATTTTTATCTTGCTGAATTACACCATTTTGTAAATAGTCTGCAAAACCAGTTAACCAAGCATTTTCGCCTGGTTGATATAACTGTCTATCTGAGAAAATTACCCCACGTGATTCTGGCTTACTATCTTGCCAACCTGCGTCAATACCGTAGCCATAAACACCGCTATACTCTTCAGTTCTAGCGAAGGCCCAATCTTGATTTTCACGGGCAATTACTAATAGTTGTGGTGATTTACTAGAGCTTTCATTGCCAGAATAACATTGCTGTAATCCTTCACGAACAATTCTAAAAATTCCATTTTCATCTGTTTTACCTATTGCACAAGGTAAAGGTTCTGGACGAGATTTTGCTTGTAATTTTGATTGATAAATTTCGATAGCGCCATTTTTAACTGGCGAACCATCTGTAAGATGATTGATGCGAATTAACCCTGACTCAGGAAACCACTGAGTAAATACGCCCAAATTTGTCAATTCAACTAAGCCATAAGTCGTAGGTTCGCGCCACAGTTCCTTACCATTCTCTTGATATTTATTAGTCCGGGCTTGGACTCCATAAGCTAACATTCCCGTAGCTGCACTTATTTTTTCTCGGAGAGGAACAGCAATATCAACTGATTGATTTTTTTTACCCGATACCTTAAAGCTTTGCCATTCAGAAGGTTGTGGTAATAAATCACTGCTATTATTAAAATAAACTAAATCTGTCGGTTTAACTACTCGATAAGCTGCTTTATATTTAGATTCTGGTAGATTTCCTGTACTAATATTTAACTGTAAATCTTTACTTGTAGGAAAAATATTCAAATCTGATGGTACCCAGATATCCCCAGCTAAATCTCCAGTATCATATTTAAGTGTAACGGGTTTACCCAAAGTTTGCCCAAACTTATCTTTGAGATTTCCGCCGACAGTAATTGTATAAGTCTTGGCAGGTTCTAGCGCATAAGGATTGATTCCGACAATTTTATCTTCATCATTTATTTGGACAATTCTCGAAATCTCTTTTGGTGATGGATTAATAGAAATATTTTCTTTAGCTGAATCTGGCAATAAAACATTATTAAATTCTAGCTGTGGACTACCTTTAATAAATCTTCCAAAAGTTCCCCCTGCATCTGGTTGTCCGTAAAAGTTAATTTTCTGAAATGCCAAAGGCGAATAAGTTGCTAACTTCGTTGCAAATTCTTTCTCTGTAGGCAGATTACCATAAGCAGGACGTATTCCTGGAGAAAATACCAAGCGATAACTGGTTGCTTTTTCCAGATTTTGCTGTGGGACGAGGTTATAAATCCAATTGCGTGCTGAAGGGTCAAATTTTTCTAAAGGGTCTTCTTCATTTTTTAATGGTTTTTCTTCTTTGTTTAATTCAACTCTAAAACCTGTACCTTTATTTTTACCTTCGGGAATTAACTGTATATGTTCTTGGATAGAAGCTAAATCCAATTCGACATTGGAAGTAAACTGTAACTTCTGTTGTAAATCAATTGGCTCAATCTCAGCTTTTTCAATGGGATTTACACCGGGTAAATTAGTTAGGTTGATAGATTCGGTGTTGAAAGTCCAAGGTAAATCTTTGTCTAGGCGATGATTTTTTAAATCCGCTAAACCTGCTTTGAGAGTGACTTGAAATCTTGTCGCTATTGGTAATGCTTTATCAGCTTGAAATCCTACCATGCGCGGTGTTAAAAAGCGAAATTTACCGGGTAAAGGCGGCCAAAGGGCAAATTTTTGTAATATTTTTTGCTGTTCTGGACTATCAAGACTTTCAACTAGGATTAAAGCTTCTTTAAAACGGATGCGGATTTGATTGAGGGGTTTTGCATCTCCAATGGGACTAATTTGTTCAATCCAGTCTGGTAATTTTGGTGGTGTAAGTGGGGATACTGCTGGCAGTTGTTCTTTACTTGAGTTGATACCAAAAAAATTACACCCTGCCATCCCTAATATAAATGTAAATATCAGAATAAACTGTATTGTTTTCTTCCGGCTTAAAGAACGCCTAATTTTTTTTAAATAACCGCCAAAAATGCGAAGAACGCGATAAATTATTTGATGCTGGAAGTGCAGTAAAACTCTGATAATCATCTTTCTAGTAATTAAAAATAAAAAATTTACGAACTATAGCAAATAAAAATTTGCATTCTTTTATAGAATGGGCAATACCAAGACTAATAAAGGACGCAATACGATTAGTTATTTATACCCAAAGATTAGATGTAACGTATGTTTATTTACATAGATAACTAATCTAGTGTTATTGTTCCAAAAATGACTACAAATCTTAACTATAAATAAGTATTTAAATTTCTCAAACATTAATTTACATCTGCTAAGTTAGTAAAAACTAATTATTAAGGATTTGAAATATTTACTGATATAGATGTAATCGCTGCGTCAAGATTAAGGTAGGTTTTCTTGGACAGGGAATTCCCTGATGAAACTAATTTTACGATCGCTACTCAAACTTAAGCACACTAGTAAGATTATCCTGGCTGTGCTGCTAATCTGTCTGGTGGTACGCTTACTCCCTTATTTTGCGCCCATTCGTGCCGCAGATATTGCCCAAAATCAGTTGGCAATGCAATTTAGCGATCGCAATGGTTTACCATTAGGAACATTGCTCACGCGTGACCAAGAGCATACATCAGTAGTACCACTCAATCAGGTTTCGCCCCAGTTTATCCAGGCGATTTTAGCCGCCGAAGATGGCAGCTTTTACCATCATGGGGCGTTGGATGTGAAAGCTGTTATCCGCGCTAGCAAAGAAGCCATCCATGCGAAACGAATTGTTTCTGGTGCTTCCACAATTACCATGCAGTTAGCGCGGATGTTAGATCCAGTGCCCCACAGTTTCTCTGGTAAACTGAGTGAAATTTGGCTATCTTGGCGGTTAGCAGCAGGAATGAACAAAGATGAAATTCTCTCTGCATATATCAATCGGCTGCCAATGGGAGGGAATATATATGGTGTGGAAGCAGCGGCGCGGACTTATTTTTCCATTCCAGCTAGTGAATTGAATCTTGCCCAAGCTAGTTTGTTGGCTGCTATTCCCAATAATCCCACATATTTTAATCCTTATGAGCATTGGGAACGGCTGAAGCAGCGACAAAAATATGTCCTTAATCGGATGGTACAGGAAAAGTATATTAATGGAGCGATGGCTGCGCCAACGTCTGCGACGAACGCAGCCCGAACACACACCGAAAAGGTTGTGTTTCAGTCTCGCCAGCAGGGAATTATCGCTGCACCACACTTTTTATTTTGGTTAGCCAATCAGTTTGATAAGACGCAAACAGAACAAAATTCCCCTATTCTCACGACTATAAATCGCCCTTTGCAGCAGTTTGTCGAAGCACAGGTACAGCAGGTAATTTCTTCCCTAGCCGCTAACAATGTCCATGATGCAGCTGCGTTGGTGATTGATAACCACACTGGTGAAGTTTTAGCTTATGTCGGTTCACCTGATTACTTTAATGAAGCCAAACTGGGACGCAATGATGGAGTGCAAGCACTACGTCAACCAGGTTCTACCCTCAAACCTTTTGTCTATGAACTAGCTTTAGAAAAAAGTGTCATTCGCCCAAATACCATTTTGGCAGATGTTCCTGCCCATTATGCAATTCCCGGCGCGAAACTTTACAGCCCCACAGATTACACCGAAAGGTTTCTTGGCCCTGTGCGGGTGCGAATCGCTTTAGCAAATTCTTTAAATGTACCCGCAGTGCGCGTGTTAGAAAAAGTAGGTGTGGAAACTTTCTTAGAACAACTGCATCAACTGGGATTTGAACACCTCAATCAAACTCCAGAATATTATGGTTTGGGTTTGACTCTAGGCAGTGGCGAAGTCAGTCTCTGGGAATTAGCCCATGCTTACCTGACCATAGCACGACAAGGAGAAGCTACCCCTTTAGTAAGCACATTTTCCAATTCCCCAATCCAAAATCGTTCGACTGAGCGAAGTCGAAGTCCCAAATCTCAAATCCAAAAGCCGACAATTTGGCAATTAATCACCAACATACTCAGTGACAGTCATGCTCGTGCAACAGCATTTGGTGTAGACTCGGTGTTAAATTTACCCTTTCCTGTTGCTGTTAAAACTGGCACTTCTTCCAATTTTCGTGATACTTGGACTGTTGGCTTCACCACAGATTACACCGTCGCTACTTGGGTAGGCAATTTCACTGGCGAACCAATGCGACAAGTTTCAGGTGTGACAGGTGCAGCACCCTTATGGAATCGAATTATGTTACATCTGCACGAACATCAAGAACCAGCAGCTTTTCCATCTCCAGAAGGTTTAGTGCAATTACCTGTTTGTGCAATTTCTGGATTACGACCCACCCCAGATTGTACCTCAGTGGTGCAGGAATATTTTTATCCTGAAGATAAAAGTAATTACGAACGTGACAATCAATTCAATTTGCCACCAGAGTATGATGAATGGTTGGCAAAACAACAGCAGTCAAATTTTACTTCTACCAATTTGAGAATTTTATCTCCGCATCATGGCGATTTATTTTTACTTTATCCTGGTGAAGAAGCAAAGCAAAAACTCGAATTTAAGCTAGTGGGAAAGAAATCTGCACCAGTGGAGTGGTGGTTAAATGGCGAAAAGTTAGATACAAACTCAGCTAATTCTTTATTTTGGAATTTACGTCCTGGTAAGTGGACTTTGGAAGCCAAAAGCGGGGAAATGAGCGACAAAGTAAGTTTTCAGGTGGAGTTAGCTAATATTAAACCTACGCGCCGAGGATTTTCTATTAGTAATAATTGAAATAGCAACGATGGCTCTCTGTCAATGGGTAACTATTTAACGTATCTGCTTGATAGGAATCTCAATCACAAACTCTGTACCCTTACCAGGTGCAGAAATACACTTAATTTTTCCTTTATGTTTTTCCACTATAATCTCGTAACTAATAGATAATCCTAAGCCAGTACCTTTACCGATAGGTTTAGTAGTAAAGAAAGGGTCAAATAATCTAGTTTTATCTTCTTCAGTTATTCCTAAACCATTATCTTTAATACTAATAATTACGCATTCGTCATTTTTCACTTGAGTATGGATAATAATAGAATTCAGCTGTCTTTCAATATCTCCTTTTAAATACTCTACTTCTCGTTGATGTAAAGCATCAATAGCGTTACTGAGAATATTCATAAATACCTGATTTAATCCTCCTGCATAACATTCAACAAGAGGTAAATTATCATAATCTTTGAGAATTGCAATTTCTTGCTGTTTATGATTTTCTTTGAAACGATACTGTAAAATTAATAGGGTACTATTAATTCCTTCATGAATATCAACAAATTTCATTTCTGCTTCATCAAGGCGTGAAAAGTTACGCAAAGTTAGGACAATTTCACGAATACGTTCAGTACCAACTGCCATTGATAATAATATTTTCGGCATATCATCAACAATAAACTCTAAATCTATCTCATTAATTAGATGATTTATTTCTGAGTTGTCACTATAATATTGTTGCTTATACAGTTTAATTAAAGTTAGTAATTGCTGACTATATTCTCTAATATACATTAGATTACCATAAATAAAATTAACTGGATTATTGATTTCATGAGCAACGCCAGCAACTAGCTGACCTAATGAAGACATTTTTTCAGTTTGAATAAGTTGTACTTGAGTGTGTTGCAATTCTTGGAGTGTATTTTGTAGCTGAATATTTTTATGTTTTAATTTTGCCGTTCTCTCCGTAACTTGCATTTCCAATCGATAATTCGTTTCTTCTAAAGCGGCTTGAGCAATTTTTTTAGCTTTTAAGTATTGCTGTAATAAGTGCAATACTAAAAGCCATGCCGGAATCAACATTGCTAAACTTATAATAGACTCCGAAATTGCCCATAAAATTCTTTGATAATATTCATCAACATTCTGCTGTAATTCAAGCGAGATATTATACTTTCTTTTCATCACCCCATCAGCATAAATTTGCTTCTGAGTTTCATATTTGTGGCTGAAAAGTAATTGTTGTGCTGTTTCTTTTTGATTTTTATCAACTAAATCAAAAGATTGATATTCCATTGCAACCAGGCGCTGATTAGCAGCATCAATTCTCTTAGCATCCTCATTTTTATATGCTTTAGGAGCTAGTTGAATCGATTCTTTAATAGCAATATCAAGCTTAGGTTCAAATTGGCGATATCGTTGCTCCCAAATAGTGTTTCCTGTAGCAGCATTCATGCGGGCTGACATAGTTAGTACTTCATCAAAATAAGTAATTTCATCACTTAATCTTTGGAGTTTAAATTCATTTTTAGAAATACTATTGAAGTCATAATATGCTTGCAAATTGAGCCAGACTTGAGGAATGAATAAGAGCAGAGTAAGCAGTACTGTTATAGTTATTAGTTGAGAGGAAGCAAATCTCAGTTTAGAAGGTAGGTGCATTTTAATACTATTGTTTTAGATATATTTTAATTCGGTGTTATCGCTATTAGTACTCTTGTAGAAGTTTAGACTCATCAGTATTAATACCGAAAAAATCTCTCAACAATCCTATATTTTCATTTTGGTAAAGTTCAAAGTTAATTTCATTTATTTGTTTAATTTTAATCTTTCTGCCATAAACAAATCCTAAATTAAAACTCATGAAATCTAACTTTGAAAAATTATAAGGAACTGGATATATAAATTTAGCAAAAAATTGATAGATGAATAAATGTAGTTGATTAGTCTTTAAGTCATTACCCATTGTAAATCCTATTACAAAGGCTTCATCTTGCGAAGAAATCCCTCTATCTAAAAGTATGTGAATATAATCATGATGGAGCAGACTAATTTTTCCAGGTAATGCCACTATGCTATTAGGGTTCTCTAGTAACCAAATGGCAAAAGGCATTTTCGGCTCACCATATAACTTAAATACTAATGTATGTACTTTTTTCAAATTCATTTGAGCTATATCTAGTTGAAAAGCTTTATCTAAATCAAAAGCCATATTCTGTATATTTATAATCAAACAACTAACTTATTAATATTTGTTTTTCTTCTAATTTGTCTATAATTATCAATAAAATTATTTTTATTTTTATAATTAAGTATAGTAAAAATAATTTTACATAAAATTTCAGTATTATCACTGAAGCTTGTGCTAAGGGCAAAAGCATCTAAATGAAGAATCATCGACTGATATAAATTGTTGCAATTCTGCTGTGAAAAAAGATGTTGCTGCAATAGCTCGATCGCACTTTGGTTGATGAACTGTTTCTCACAGTCGATCGCTGGTTAACTTGGGTAGATGCATCTAAACCTGTGCCAGAAGATGCACGCGAGGGTTTAACTGCTCGTGATTTGGCGCTTTGTCGTATCAGTGCTGAACGCAATCCAGGTAATAAATTTGCCGCACAGATGTTTGGCTCAGAATTGACAGATAGACTTGTGCGATCGCATTCTCTAAATTAGTCATTTGTCATTGGTCATTGGTCATTTGTTATGACTCTCAATTTTCCATGTCCACTAATTTAGAATCGTACTGTACTTTAGCATTGCAAGTTACCTGTAATGCAGTCAACCAAACAAGCGATCGCCGCCGACCGTGGTTAAATAATTTACTTGCCCACCAGCGGTTTGAACTATATGCCAAAAGTTACCACCAGTCACACTTTTACCCCGCTAATACTATGCTGGAAAGAGAAGTAGACCGCAAACACAGCAAACCACCATTGAGCGCTTAACCCAATTGGGGATAATTTGAATTTGGGAATGGTACATAGGGCATTGGGCATTGGAATACAAAAAATAATTCCTGCCTCCTGCCCCCTGCCTCCTGCCCCCTGCCCCCTGCCCCCTGCCTCCTAATGACAAAACCAATAGAAGTCCGCAATCCCCGAACTGGCAAATTTGACTACGTAATTATCCCGCCGCCTCCAAGGTTGGTGGTACAGCAATGTAAGCGGACGCGCCGGGCACAAGTTCGCTGGCAGCAGTTGGGTTTAGAAAGGAGAATTGAAGCTTTACAGCAGTGGAAGGATGCGATATTATCTGGACGCGATCGCCTCACGGAAGCTTTGGTAAACGATACAGGAAGATTGTCAACCTCGGTATTAGAAATAGATTCTTTCCTCTCCAGCATCAATCGCTGGTGTCGGTTAGCACCAGAATTGCTGCAAGAATCTGCAAAAAATACAGCCATTCCCTTTATTGCCTTGCAACAAACATCCGTTCCTTATCCCCTAGTTGGAGTAATTAGCCCGTGGAATTTCCCGCTGTTACTATCCACCATCGATACCATTCCGGCATTGTTGGCGGGTTGTGCTGTGATTGTTAAACCCAGTGAAATTGCTCCCCGCTTCGTAGCACCACTCAAAACAGCACTCAACGCCGTTTCTGAATTGCGCGATGTTTTAACTTTTGTCGAAGGAGCAGGCGAAACTGGATCTGTTTTGATTGAAAATGTAGATTTAGTATGCTTTACAGGCAGTGTAGCCACAGGGAGAAAAGTTGCACAAGCTGCTGCAAAACAGTTTATTCCAGCTTTTTTGGAATTAGGAGGAAAAGATCCTGCGATCGTTTTAGAATCAGCCAACTTAGAATTAGCAACCTCAGCAATATTGTGGGGTTCCGTCGTCAACACCGGACAGTCATGCCTCTCAATTGAGCGAATTTATGTTGCAGACTCTATATTTGAAAAGTTTTATCATCAACTAGTAGCCAAAGCACATCGCCTTGAGCTAGCCTACCCTACAGTCGAAAGTGGAGAAATTGGCCCCATCATTGCTGAAAAACAAGCAGCTATTATTAGCGATCATCTCCTAAATGCAGTGGAAAAAGGAGCAGTAATTCATTGCGGCGGTGTCATTGAAGACTTAGGTGGCGGTTGGTGGTGTCGTCCGACAGTACTTACCCAGGTTAATCATTCCATGAAAGTGATGACCGAAGAGACTTTTGGCCCAATTATGCCAGTAATGCCTTTTTCCACAGTTGAAGAAGCAGTCTCTCTAGCGAATGACTCAATTTATGGATTGAGTGCTGCTGTGTTTGCCTCAGAATCCGAAGCTTTAGAAATTGCCCAACAGATAGATGCAGGTGCTATCAGTATCAACGATGCTGGACTCACCGCCATCATGCATGAGGGAGAGAAAAATGCCTTCAAATTCTCCGGTTTGGGAGGGTCACGCATGGGTGCGGCAGCGCTAAAACGATTCATGCGAAAAAAAGCTATTTTGATCAAAACTAACGATACTAATGACCCTTGGTGGTTTGATAACAAAGAATAGTGAAGGGATAATGGAGAATTGATAACCGGAAAAATAAATACTAATGACAAATTAGCTGCTCTAATAAAGTATGTACAAACAGGAGTTTAATATGTCTATAATTAAAACAGAAATGCCCATGATGGCCCGTCATGAAGGAGAGTGGTCGGGTTCTTACACACTGGTTGATACAGAAGGAAAAATCTTAGATAAATATACTTCTCATTTAAGCTGCCAATTTATCGAAAATCCTCCCTATTCCTACCACCAAATAAATCGCTACAAATGGCCTAATGGTAAACAAGAGGAACACCATTTTCCTGGTTTATATCGAGATAAAAAAGTGTGGTTTGACACCGAACGTCTTGAGGGTAATGCCTGGGAAGTAGACGATGCAACTATTATGTTTCGATTTGCTTTTAAGAACGCTCCGGGTGCTTACTTGTATGAAGTGATTTTTCTCAGCCCTTGCAATAACTATCGTTTCCGCACCTGGCATTGGTTTAAGAATGATCAACTCTACCAACGTACATTGGTGCAAGAAGAACGGATAAAATAGACATAGTAGTAAAACGTTTGTAAAGACTTAGCAGTGCTACGTCTTTACAAACGTTTGAGTAATTAAGCAGACATGATATAACTCTCATCTCAAATCTCAACTTAGTAAGGTACATGCATGGCCAAAGGTGACAAAATAAACTTTTTTACCCCTAGCGGTTTCCCAGAATTTCTTCCTAGTGAAAAGCGTCTAGAATTACACTTGCTAGATATCATCCGTAGAGTTTTTGAAAGCTATGGATTTACGCCCATCGAAACACCTGCTGTAGAACGTTTAGAAGTGCTGCAAGCTAAAGGTAATCAAGGCGACAATATCATTTATGGAATTGAACCCATATTGCCACCAAATCGCCAAGCCGAGAGAGATAAATCAGGCGAAACTGGTTCGGAAGCAAGAGCTTTAAAGTTTGATCAAACAGTTCCTTTAGCGGCGTATATTGCCCGTCACCTGAATGAATTAACCTTTCCCTTTGCTCGTTATCAAACCGATGTAGTTTTTCGGGGAGAACGCGCGAAAGATGGGCGTTTTCGTCAGTTTCGTCAGTGCGATATTGATGTAGTTGCTCGTCGTGAACTCAGCTTGCTCTATGATGCTCAGATGCCTGCAATTATCACTGAGATATTTGAAGCAATTAATATTGGTGATTTTCTGATTCGCATCAATAACCGAAAAGTTCTTACTGGTTTCTTTAAATCATTGGGAATTGCCGAAAATCAAATTAAATCGTGTATTGGGATTGTTGATACTCTAGAAAAGATTGGTGAAACTAAAGTAAAACAAGATTTAGAGAAAGAAGGAATTTCAGCCGAACAGGCGCAAAAAATTATTGAATTTATTAAAATTGACGGTTCGGTTGATGAAGTCTTAGATAAGCTCAAGCACCTCGCCGAAAATCTGCCAGAAACCGAGCAATTGAGCTTAGGAGTTACCGAATTAGAAACGGTAATTGCTGGGGTGCGTAATCTCGGAGTTGCCGAAAACCGTTTCTGTATTGATTTATCCATTGCCCGTGGTCTTGATTATTATACTGGCACAGTTTACGAAACAACTCTATTAGGACATGAAGCTTTAGGTAGTATTTGTTCTGGCGGTAGATATGAAGAATTAGTCGGGGTATTTTTGGGTGAAAAAATGCCTGGTGTAGGTATTTCTATTGGCTTAACTCGTTTAATTAGTCGCTTGTTAAAAGCTGGAATTCTTAATACCTTAGCTGCTACACCAGCCCAAGTGATGGTAGTGAATATGCAAGAAGATTTAATGCCCACTTATTTAAAAGTTTCTCAACATCTGCGTCAGGCGGGAATTAATGTCATAACTAACTTTGATAAGCGTCCTTTGGGTAAACAATTTCAATTAGCAGACAAACAAGGAATTCAATTTTGCGTAATTATTGGTTCTGAAGAAGCAGCAGCACAAAAGTCATCACTCAAAGATTTGAAAACAGGCGAGCAAGTAGAAGTACTACTAGAAAATTTAGCTGAGGAAGTTAAAAAAAGGCTTACTTAATAGTTTACTTATAAAGTAGCAACTGTCTATTGCAATCTGCCTCATATACCCTACTTATTTGGAAGTCCTTTATGAGTTTGTCGGATGTCCCTAATCTTTGGGTTCCTTTAGCACTTTTAGGTTTAATTGTTATAGCTGCTGTATTTTTCAGCCGCAGCAATTGATATTTAAAGTATTACAGTTGAGGTGGAGGTATCAGTTCTATGTTCGCTGTTGTCACACCTGATACAATCCATTTGCCCCCAGGTGCGGTAGTACGCCTACTCGGAAGTTGGCAAGATTATCAAGCATTGAATGAACAACTAGGCGATCGCTCCTCTCCTCGTATTAAGTATCGAGATGGAGAAATTATTTTGATGGCACCGCTACCAGAACATGGGCGTAAAGTAAGTGTAATTGCAGATGTAGTAAAAGTTTTGCTCGATCATCTGGGACGAGAATACGAGGCATTTACCCCAATCACAATGGAATTACCACAGGAAAGTGGTATAGAACCAGACTACTGTTTTTATATTGAAAACTGGGAGGCAATTGCAGGTAAAAATCGCATCAATTGGGGCGTTGATCCATCACCTGATTTAGTAGTGGAGATAGATATCACCAGCTACACTGATGTGAATGACTACCTACCTTATCGAATACCAGAAGTTTGGTTGTTCAGGAAGAACCAGCTTGTGATTTACAGATTGCAAGACGATCGCTACACTGTTGAAACCAGTAGCCGTTATTTCCCCAACATTAATGTGTCAGAGGTAGTCACAGAGTCTCTAAAAATTGCCTACGAGCGTAATACTAGCGCCGCTATTCGGGAATTACGGCGGAAATTAGCGAGTGAGAATTAAATATTTTGCGTTGGCGTAGCCCGCCGAAAATCTTCATTAATGGCGACTACTTGGTACGATAAAATACAGAATGTCATAACTTACTTTCAAGTAAATAGAAAAGGAATGCGTACATGGGAAAAGGGAGATTAGAAGCATTCAGCGATGGGGTTATTGCCATCATCATCACCATTATGGTGCTAGAAATCAAAGTGCCGCATGGATTCGATTTAGCTGCGCTACGTCCACTAATCCCGGTATTTCTCAGCTATGTGTTGAGTTTTATTTATATCGGCATCTACTGGAACAATCATCATCACCTACTACAAGCAGTCCGACACGTTAATGGCCGTATCCTTTGGGCTAATCTGCATCTGCTGTTTTGGTTATCGCTAATTCCCTTCGTCACTGGCTGGATGGGCGAGAATCACTTTGCCGCCATACCAGTTGCCTTTTATGGTACGGTGTTGTTGTTGGCTGCGAGCGCTTACTTTATCCTTACCCGCACCCTGATTTTTTCCCACGGCAAGGATTCGACTCTAGCGATCGCAGTCACTGGAAACTTTAAGGAAAAGATATCGCTGGTATTCTATGCTCTGGCAATTCCACTTGCCTTTGTGAACTCATGGTTTGCCTGTGCATTATACGCTTTAGTCGCGATCATCTGGCTGATTCCTGACCGTCGAATTGAGAAGACTCTCACTTCCTAAACGAATTACGAATCACCTACAAGTGCAATACCTAAACACAAAAAATATCAAAACTGCAAAACCAGTTGCAGCATAAAACACACTACTAATTCCGCCAAAACCGAAGGCATAACCCATCAATAAGGGCCCTAATGTTTGTCCTAATCCATAGAATGTCCCATTTACCGATATAATCGTCGCCAAATATTCTCTTGGTGCTAAATTTGCTAAAAGTGTTTGGATGCTAGGAAAATTAATACCAAGTCCAATCCCAAAAATTGTACTCGGAATTAATAGTAACCAGATATTTGACACAAAGGGAACTATTAACATCCCTAAAGCATAAAAAACATAAGATGCACTAATTAAACTTGTGGCGGGAAATCTTCTCGCTAATCTACCTAACTGGGAGGCTGTGATGGTAATTGCTAGGGAAACACTAGAAAGTAGCAATCCAATAATGGTGGGCGGCGCTTTGAAGGTATCGTTAATTAGCTGTGGTAAATATGTGACATAAGCACCATAAAGGAAAACAAAGTTAGCAGCACTGGCAATAAAAAGTCCAAATAGCTGACGATTTTTCAGAACTTTTACGGCATTGCTCAAATACTCTTTGAGGTTGCGATCGCCTTTTGGTTCGGGATTCTTAAGTGCAAACAATACCAACAACCCAAGAGGTATTGCTAATATGGGCAACATGAAAGGATAATACCAGCCCATTGTTGCTAATGCGCCACCGATTATTGGATAACTTGATGTGCCGATGCTGCTAATACTGGCATTGTAACCCATTGCAGTAGTCCGTCTGTCTCCGGTGTATAAATCACCGATTAAAGTGATACTTAGAGAAAGCAAAGAAGCAGCACCAATTCCTTGCAGCAAACGTAACCACAGTAATAAATTAAAATCACGGGCAAAGGCGCAAGCTGTACCAGCTATGCCAAATATAAATAGTGAAGGAACAATAATTCTCTTTCTGCCCCATCTATCGGCAAGAATACCAATAACTGGCCCTAAAATCAGAGATGGTAATGTAAATGCTGTAATCAATAAACCCAAATTTTTCGGGTTAATATTTAAGTCTTTAGCTAACTTAGGAAAAGCCGGAGTCACGCTAGAAACGCCGATAACAGCAATCAATACAACTGCACAAATAATCTGAAAGTTTAACTCTAAATAAATAGGTTTTTGGTCTTGAAAATGGTTACGATCTTTTGGTGAATTCATATTATTTACCATGTATACAAAGCCAGACAATTAAGTTAATAGTAATTCTGTATGAAGATGCACTTTATAAAATCCCCCTGCTGGCTCCTCTTAAAAAAAGGGGGTAAAATATATTGCAGCTTCATAAAGAAACAGTATAAGCCTCAAAGTCATGTAAATCTAAGTATTCTTTCCAAGAATGAAAATACAATAGTTTGTAACTCAGTGAGGCATAGAACTTAGGTCTCAAAACCAAATATACAGTCTGTTGGACTCTTGACTATTGGAACTTCTAAGCAAAAGAAGTCAGAAGCTCCAGAGTTATCTGTAAAATGTGGTGTATCTCCAAGAGTTCTCCTACAGTCCTACAAAATACAAAAAACCGAGATATTCAAAGCAATAGATACAGCTATCCCAGTAAAAGTAATCAAACAGGCAATGCTTCTTTTAGAAGGTTGTGGATAATTACCGATCAAAATAGTCATAATATGAGCTAATCTTGAAGCTTTCAGCATTTTCACCCTTATTCCAACAAATAAAAATATGTTATTTAAACACTTGTAGTGTCATTTTTAATTAATTATGCCTACCCAGTCAGTTTTGGGTGTGGAAAAAAATTACAAATCAGTCATGAAGCTTCCGCGTTCCTTAACTGCTATTGAAACTTTTGGCTTTGGTTTGTCTGGCTTACTTTCATGGTTTACCTCTGCACCATTCATAACTTCTGGGCTAGGAATACAAGCCTTGTTTGTGTGGATACCAGCAACGATTATAGGTGTAATGCTGTGCTTTCAAGTGCAAGCGTTGGGCAGGCAATGGCCGGATGTGTCAGGAGGAACACCTAATTACACCAGCAGACTGCTGAAAAATTTTCCGCTTTTAGGACGCTACGCAGCACTAGGATATTTTGTTGGTTGGGTTTCATTTCCGATCAACGGTGTCATTCTTACAGAATTGATTAAAGTTCAGCTTGAACCTTGGGGCATTCATTGTCCAGAGATGGTGATGAAAATTGGCTTCACACTACTTCTATTCAGTATCGCGTTTAGTGGTACACGCGCTTTGGCGATTCTGCATTTATGTTTTATTATTCCAGCAGTAGGATTAGTGCTTCTGTTTTCTGTTCAAGGCATAGGCTGGTTAGCGTTTTCGCCACAAAGTCCTGGTTTGTTTGCTGGCAGTTTGCCTAGTTTTTCGGCTGTTGAATGGCCGAAGTGGTTTTTCTTCGCCGTTTATGCTGTTTATAGTGTTGAAACAGGTGCGGCGTTTGTAGCGGATAGTCAAAAACCCCATCAAACTTTACGTTTATTATCAGTAGCTGGTTATTTAATCGCTATCATTTCTCTGTGTGGCTCTTGGGTGTTGATACGTTTAGCTAGTAACCCAGAGTTAGAAGGCGATTTATTTAAGACTTTTGTAGCAGCTTCACCTTTTTGGGGCCAGGCAGCTTCATTAATTGTAACGTTATTGATTTGCTCTAGTTGCCTTCTTGGTGCTGCTATCGGGGTAGCGAATACTCCTCGTATTTTGTACCAACTAGCTTTAGACGGGTATATGTCTCCAGTCTTTACAGTTGTTTCCCGTCAAGGGGTATTGCAACCTAGCCTAATATTTGCCTTTATATTTAGTTTGTTTTATTTACTTTCGAGCGATCTTAATAATTTAGTGATAACTATCACTATTAGCTATTTGTTATGTATTATCACATTCCACTTTGGGCTATGGTTAAACCGTGGAGAGCCTGGAATACGATGGCCTTGGTTATCCTTGGGCTTTTGTTTTGTGGAGATAGTAGCTTTAGTAGTTGGTGGTTTAGCCTGGAGGTGGCAAAACTTAGCTGCTGGGCTACTGTTACCTATGATAGTTTTAGTAGCTGATGCGGCTATCCGGCGAATTCCTTTTGCACCTTTCGATCTTAGATGGTGGGTACAACGTCGACAATCATACAGTACTCAGATTAAAGATTTTGTCGGGTTTCAGGTAGGAATTTTAGTAGCATTAATTTGCAGTACTGCCACTATTATCTGGGTAGTTAAGGAGCAGTTTGAAAAACTCCCTAGTGGTGCAGATAAAAATCTTTTTTTCATTCTGCTGATGGTAATCTCATTTATGGCAGTGGCGATCGCTTGTTGGACTACTTTACCACAAATTGCATCGATTGCTGAAGCGCGCGAAGTGGCTGAAAGTCGCTTCATTACTGCCTTAGATACTGTCCTAGATACAGTTTTAGTGCTAGATGAAAATGGCGTAATCACTCAAGCTAACTCGGCTGCTGAAGCATTATTAGGAATAAATGTCAATCACTTGCTGGAGCGTCATCTTGATGATTTTTTTCCGCAATTAGGTGATACCCCTGCTTTTTGGCAAAGCAGAAGTGAGCAAATCTTACAAAAATCCCCAGAAGATAAGCAAATCATTGAAACAACGATTTCACACAAAATCAATCACCAGCGCCAAGAATATATTGTTTTCTTACGGGATATTAGCGATCGCAAGCAAGTAGAAGCAACTTTGCGCCAGCAAGCGGTTGAACTGGAAAAAACTTTACAAGATTTACAGCACACCCAAGGACAGCTAATTCAAAACGAGAAAATGTCTAGCCTCGGTCAACTTGTTGCTGGTGTGGCACACGAAATCAATAACCCTGTTAATTTTATCCACGGGAACCTCACTCATATTGATAACTATACCCAGGATCTAATTAGTTTAATCGAGCTTTATCAAGATGTCTATCCAAATCCAGTACCAGAAATTCAAAATTTGATCGCAGAAGTTGAACTTGATTATCTGTTAGAAGATATGCCCAAAATCCTTTCTTCAATGAAAGTCGGTACTGAGCGTATCTGCGAAATTGTGCTTACCTTACGCAACTTCTCTCGACTGGACGAAGCAGAGATGAAACCTGTCAACATTCATGAGGGAATAGATAGCACACTGTTAATTTTGCATAATCGTTTGAAGACAAAATCAGAACATCCCGTGATTGAGATTTACAAAGAGTATGGAGAATTACCAACCGTAGAATGTTATGCCGGACAATTGAACCAAGTATTTATGAATATTCTTAGTAATGCTATTGATGCGTTAGACAAGTACAACGATGAAAGAACAGTAGCAGAAATCAAAAACTACCCTAGTAAGATTATCATTTGTACTAAAGTATTAAATCCTGATTGGATAGCTATCTCTATTCAAGATAATGGCCCTGGAATCAGCGCAAGTGTTAAACAGAAGCTATTCGATCCTTTCTTCACCACAAAACCCGTGGGTCAAGGCACGGGTTTGGGATTATCTATTAGCTACCAAATTGTAGTGGATAAACACGGTGGCAAGATAGAGTGTATTTCTGAGTCAGGACAAGGGGCAAAGTTTTGCATTGAAATACCGAGTAAATCAGTATATATTGCCAAGAAAGGCAACATTAGTACTCTTTAATCTAGTTTGTTAAGATAATAACTCTTTTTCACTTTCAATAAAGAAAATCTGAAATCCTTGATTGAAATAACTTTATTTCATTGTTAATTAAATGAAATTTATTTTTAATCTAAAGTCCAAAATTTTCATGCAATCAAATTCCCAAAAATCATAACTATTTTTTCTTGCCACGCACAATAGGAATGACCTAAACCTTATACACCACCCATTGAAGCTTCTTATATTCTACAGGTGAGAACTTTTCTTTGAAGCTAAACAATCCACTTGTTTCCGAACCACCTAAATTTAAATAGCGATATCCTGCTTTTTGCAGGAGCCGACAGCATTCCACAATCAAGTACTCTGAAAGGTTAGGAAATTCTTGATGCAGGGTGATACTAGCATAAAGCCCCACTGTATCATCACTTACAGGCTCCATAGCAAAGAAAGCCGCAGCCTTACCACCAATCCGAATCAACCGTGAGAAGTACATTTTGCCGTTGTTGCCCAGTGGGGGGTAATGAATAATGTTGTCATAGTCTGAGGTCTGGGAGATGTGCAACTGCTTGATATCCAAATAGTCAAAGAACTTATTGACGATATCATGTGCTTCAGCAGCATTCTCTTCGCCGAGAAACTCAGATGTGGTTTGCTCTCCAAACTTAGAGCAGAAGTAGCGATAGTTGGTCTTAAGACCACTGCGTTGATGCACCTTTACCTTTTCCAAAACAGCATTGACATCAAGGATTTGTTCAGCAAAGGTATCATCTTCTTCCATAGCTTGGGCGTGCCAGGGATAATCCTCGATTGGTGAAAAGCCAATGCCTAAAAGGCGATCGCGTTCTTCTGTCGTTAACTTTTTCACGAACACAGGAACGCCACTTAGCTCTAATAAATGCCGACATAAACGCAGTAAGCTCTCTGGATCGAATTCTCCCATCGGGTTAACAACATGGAAGTGCCAGTTACCTCCGAGTGAGAAGCGATTACCAATACCGATACCAGCTAGCATCCGACCATCAAAGTACTTCAGTCCGAGGCGATCTGGCCCGAGTCCATTAGCTGCTTGGCAGACATAATAAAAGCTGTTACCGTAAGTCTGCGTTTTGTCTAATAGGCGAAAATCTCGAAACAGCTGCCGATCTTTGCCACTAATGTAGCTGACCCGACCGCCAAATCGTTTGATTATTCGTTCAGCTAGCAGATCCTTTGCTTCCAGTGTGTTGCTTTCTGTAGTTGGAATCTCTGCTTGTTCCCACATACAAAGAAACTGTTTGCGCTGTGCGTCAGCAAAGGCAAAATCTTGCACTACTAATACCTGAGCCGGAGAACCCCAAAGAATTGTGGCGACCTTATCGCCGTAGACACAAATAGTAGTGGGATTAAAGAAATGCTCTGGAATCCAACGATGTTGGGATTTGGAGTCTTTAAGGGTGAAAGCATCACCAAACCGGGTAAGTACTCGTGTTTCAATCCCTTGAGCTATTAGTTGACGCCAACGAGAAACAATGTTGTCTGGATCGAATTCCATAAAACGACGCTCATCAACACCACTGAAGTAAACTTCACCCCCTGTATTACCAAGGGTTTGGTGAATATCGTCAAGCACAGTCTGCACCACATTATTCCCTTCAAAGGTAGACATTACAGAAGGCCGATTTCCTAGTTCAGCCTTGATAGGTAATACTCCGGTCATGGGTAAAGTTCTCCTTTTTTTTTAGTTAGTACGTTTCTTAAGCGAATAAATCACCCAACATGGATGCTCGAGTTCACTCACCCAGGTAAAGGGTTCGTTCCCTTGAGCGAGAGGTCGTTGCGCTTGAATGACCTCAAACCCCGCCTGCTCAAACGCAATTCGGTAGTCTCGATCCGTCCAGTAGTAGTCATATAAGACTATCTCTGTTCCCCGAATCGAGACTCGAACTCTTTCCCCTGACTGAAGGCTATGATTCTCTGGAAAATCATTTTGAAACGACAGCCAATCATGGGAGTAATATTCCTCTGAACAAGTCACGACGATCGCCATGCCATCATTTTTTAGTAGGCGATCGCACTCTCTGAGTGTTTCTATCATCTGAGGAATGGAGGAATATTCGAGCAAGACAAAACTTTGAAAAATCAGATTAAAGTTAGCATCTGCAAAAGGCAACGGCAATGCATCAATCAAATAGTATGTTCCAGTTGGATCGATTTGATGAGCTTGGGCTAACATTTCGGCATTGATATCAACACCGATCGCATCCCATCCCAAGGACTTGAGAAACCGAGTCGATCGCCCTGCTCCACACCCAAAATCTAGAGCTAGTAAACCGTAAGCAGGGTTTTGAATACGTTGGGGAATATTGGCGAACGCAAGATAATATGTCCCTTCAATTCCTAAGTTGGAATACTGTTCTGAAAATCTTTGGTATGCATGGGTCTGCTCGTGTGCAATTTTAATAACTGACACAAAAATATCTCCGAAATATTTGAAACTTAGTAATAGCTAGCAAATCTAAAATTTACATAAAGAATACGTAACTTGTGTATTTATTGAAATATAAAACGATAATACTAAAAAGTATTGCCCAAAGTTAATTATTATTTATATTAACTAATATCTTATTAAAAATTATTGAAGTTGAAGTAAGTAATATACTTAAATATTAAACATTCTGTAAATATTTTGAGATTTTTAAGAATAAGGCATTTGGGTAGCATCTATGCAGAAAGTTATGTTAATAACCTGTTAACTGACTGTATAAGTTGTATATAAAGCATAAATGCGAAATATCTCTTGAGATACTTCGCATTTATGTGCTAAAAAGACAGCAGTTTGCAAGTTAATGAGCTGCAATTTTTAAACTCAAGAACCAGATATAAAGCAAATTTTATTTCTGAGTCTTGTAACTTCTGTTCGTCGTACTTTCTGCATAGAGAAAGGGAATTATAACTAATTAGCCGGACATGATATTAATACAAACTTTTTCAGCCCCATTTAGCAATCCGTTTTCATCGTCAGATAGCACGGGCGTGTTCTCCTATTTGGACAAATATAAAACCGATAAGTTTTGCAACTGACAAATATATTTTTGATTTAGAGATGACTGTGATTCCTTTAAGTGGTCTGAAGTTCTAAAAATGGGTAGTCGGTGTATCCTGTAGCGTCAGAGGCATAAAATGTTTTTGGATCTGGGGTGTTCAAATGTGCGTTAAGTTCTAAGCGTTTTGGTAAGTCAGGATTAGCAAGATATAACTTGCCAAAAGAAACTAAATCTGCATTGCCACTAGTAAGAATACTATCTCCTGTTGGGCGATCGTAGCTACCATTGGTAATCAAAGTACCTTGGAATACTTGGCGGAAGTAGGGTGTAACGGGGTTCATGACTTCGCAGGTTGCTAAATCGACTTCGTTCGGTTCCATCAGGTGAAGATAGGCAAGTTCAAAGGGGTTAAGAGCATTGATTGCATAACTAAAAGTCTCTTGAGGGTTGGAGTCATACATTCCATAAAAAGCGTTACTTGGCGAAAGTTTGATACCAACACGGTTTGCACCCCAAACGCTAGCGACTGCTTCCACAACTTCTAAGAGGAATCGGCTACGCTTTTCTATTGAACCGCTATACTCATCTGTGCGCTGGTTCGAGCCATATTGGAGGAATTGGTCGATTAAATAGCCAAATGCACCGTGAAGTTCAATCCCATCAAAACCAGCTGCCAAAGCATTTTCGGCACTTTTGCGGAATTGCTCAACAATCTCAGAAATTTCTGGGGTTTCTAAAGCGCAGGGAGTTTCCAACGATACTTTATCTATGGGTGTGTGGAGTGAGCCAATCCCAGCGATGTCTGACGACAAGCCGCTTTGCATCTACGCACTAGGAGCAACTTGCAACTCTCCACCAAGTAAAGCCGAGTGAGAAACTCTCCCAGAATGCCAAAGTTGCAAAAAAATTCTGCCCCCTTGTTCATGTACTGCATTAGTTATCAACCGCCATCCTGCCACTTATTCTTCTGAGTAAATTCCTGGACAGTTAATGTATCCTAAACTCCGAGGTGAAACCATTGTACATTCGGTAACGATCAGCCCTGCACTAGCGCGTTGGGTGTAGTAAGTTGCCATCAGCGAGTTGGGGATGCTTGCAATTGCCTGCAAACGTGTCATCGGTGCCATTACGATCCGATTTGGTGGGGTGTAAGAACCAAGTTGAACTGGTGTGAAAAGATTGATATTGGAATTCATGGCTTAAATTTCTATTACGGCGTTGCACATTACTGGCTGAGGTTTTGAAACGGGGAATATCGTTTTCATCAGGAGAGCTTTTCGTCACGCGATTCCACCGTTGACACGAATATTTTGTCCAGTGATCCACCTGGCTTCGTCGCTAGCGAGAAATGCTACTACATCGGCGATTTCTTGCACATCTCCCAGTTTGCCAAACGCAGCCATTTGGGACAACCTGTCTATCTGTTCTTGTGTTTTGCCTTCTCGAAATAATTCTGTATCGGTGGGGCCAGGAGAAATAACATTAACTGCGATCGCTTTTGCACCCAATTCTTTAGCTAGTACCCGTGTGATTTGTTCAACAGCACCCTTAGTTGCGACATAGGCACTATAAGTTGGCAGCATCATTGCCGTAGTTGATGAGGAAAAGTTGATAATCCGCCCGCCTTCTGATATATGTTGTGCAGCTTGTTGACAAGTAAAATAAGTGCCTTTGACATTAATGGCAAAAATCGCGTCGAAATCTTCTTCACTCACCTCAGTAATTGGTTTATAGAAGGCGATTCCGGCATTATTGACCAAAATATCGACTTTACCAAAGCGCTCAAGTGTTTGCTTAAATAACCGTTCGATGTCGGGTATTTTGCTAATATCAGCTTGAATAGCGATCGCCTCTACTCCTAACTTTTCAATTTCTGCAACAACTTCTTGTGCTTTGCCTGCATTACCCGCATAGTTGACGACAATAGATGCGCCGTTACCAGCTAACTTGAGTGCGATCGCTCGTCCAATTCCCCGTGATGCACCTGTAATAATTGCAACTTTCCCTGCTATTGATGCCATAGATTAATCGAGTTTTTTTTGGTTCACCAAAGTGATTATCTGCTCTTACAGTACTGTTCCAAGGTTAAATTTAGCGATCGCAGTTATATATTAAAATGTCATGAATGCTTTCTTTTTAACAGAAAAGAATGGAAGTGAGTTCAAAGTGTATTGTATAGATAGACACCTAGATACTACTTTACAAGTTCTCCAAGAAAGAGCGATCGCTATAGTTAACGCTCTTGAGTGAAGATTGGTAGGAGACAAGATTGAGACATCTCCCCTGCTCCTCCTCTCTACTCCCCTTAATTAAAATTCTGGAACGATCGCAACACCATCCCTAAGATTAAGCAACCCTGAAATAATAACTTTATCTTCTGGCTGTAATCCTTCAATAACTTGGTAATTATTACCTTTGATCTCGCCTAGCTTCACTCGCCTTTGCCGAGCTACTTGTTGGGATACACCTTGGGGAGATGTCTTTTCAACTACATAAACAAAAGTGTCCCCGCCTACACGAGTCATTGCTGTTGTGGGAATTAAAACTCCGGGACGCTGATTCCAGAATACTCTAGTCCTGACCAATTGATCTGCACGTAGCTGACCGTTAGTGTTGTCAAAAAGTGCTTTAATCAGTATCGTTTGTGTTTCATTGCTGGCATTAGGTGCAATAAAAAATATCCTACTTCTACCAAGTTTTTGACCTTGTGTGTTCATCACCTCTACTGGCATACCCTTACGCAATTGAGACCCTTGCTGTAATGGTACAGAGATATTCACTTCTAAAGGTCGATTTTGGGTGATATTAACTAATGGTGTAGAATTATTAACTAAATCACCGACTTTCACAGGGATGTTACCAACTGTGCCACTAAAGGGAGCGGTAATTTTGTCAGACTGGGGCTGTTGTGTTTGAGTATTTACATTAGATTTTTGCAAGGATTGTTCAGCCTGCAAGATGGTGGCTCGTTGTGCTTGAATCCTGGAATCTATTGCATCCAGACTAGTCTTAGCATTGGCGAGCCGATTAGCAAACTGATTGCTAGTCTGTCGAGACACGGCTCCTTGTTCAGCTAGGCTAACAAACTTATCATAGTTCTGTTGGTACAATTGCACATTCGCAACGTAGGATGGTCGTTCTATTTCTAAAGATTTGAGTGTGACGCGGGCATTTGCCAGTTGCACTAAAAATGCTTGAGGTAGATTATTATTCCTAGCGATCGCTACCTGTGGCGTAGGATCTACTTGGAGAATTGCCGCTCCTTCGACGATTGGATCTCCCGATCTGACAAGTATCTGGGTAACTTGACCCTGAATCCTCGGCTGGAGCGTGACTGAGCGCAGGGATTTTAGACTAGCAATAAAATCTGAACTTTCCTCAATTATGCCGCTTTGTACTGTTGATATTTTGACTCTTACCCCTTGAGGTTGAGCATTAGCATTTGAAGGTGCTGAATTTTGGGGAGTGAGTAAACGCCAAATTAGAGTTGCTCCGCCCCCTAACAATAGGAGTGCGGCTAAACTCAACCAAAGCCACCGCCGTTTTCCAGAAGGTGGCTCAAATGACGTTTGTGGAGCTTTTTCTCCAAAATCAGTTTGAGGCTCAGGGGATGTCATGGCTTTTGAGGAACTTAAGGAACAAATTAACTGGAATTCAATCAAAATTTCATCTGTTGATCTGGAAATTACTGATTTAGCATGAGGTTTTGTGGCAAATTATGTGTTACCCCATTCAAATATACAGTTTTGATGATTCTGTCTAAATCTACCGAAAGGTGAATCCGCTCTTTAAATTTCTGACTTCAGCTGTATCCTTCAAAAAGTCGGGGATCATTTTGTTCATAACTCCTGCACAGATTTCTATAGATACATTGACATAATTTTATCGGAATCACTTTTATCTACAGCAGATTTCAAGTTGGTGAGGTACACAAGTTAAGTCTGTTACCCACGTATAAAGCGTATTTTACCTCTGAGTTATGCTGTAAGTATAAATCAATACTAACAGGTTGCTTGTTTCAGACATTGAAATTCAAACTAGCTACCACAATCAGCTCACCGCGTTGAACTCATATTGTATTAAGTAGTAAGAATAACTGTTAAATATTGATGCAAAATAGGCTAATTTCTTGAATTTGCTTCGGAAAGTTTCAGATTATGTTTTCAACCATTAATAAATTTCAGGAGCAAATCAGGTGTTGACCTCAACCTTACTCGCTGCTGCAACCACGCCTCTGCAATGGAGTCCTACAGTTGGACTGATTATGATTATTGCTAATATCGTTGCCATTGCCTTTGGCAAATCTACCATCAAGTATCCCAACGCAGAACCAAAAATACCCTCAGTCAATTTCCTTGGTAATTTTGGTTTACCAGCCCTTTTAGCAACTACTGCCTTTGGTCATATCTTAGGAGTGGGTACTATCTTAGGGCTGCATAACCTGGGAAGAATTTAGGTTCTTACCCAAGTTAGCCTTTATTTGATGATTCTTTTGTCTCCAGCTTTGAGCCAGAGAACTAACAACACTCTCTGGCTCTTTTTTAACTAAATAGATGCTTTAGTCCAATAACTCAACACAAAACTACGTCAATGACAACCTGACATTGCTCAATAAGTGCAAAGATGCTGTTAAAGGCGATGTCTACGGTGGTCACTGACTTGTACTGAGCGCAGCCGAAGTAGCTTTGTCGTACCCCTGCGGGGAAGCAAGCTACGCGCAGCGTCTCGTAGAGAAGTGCTGGCTACGTCTACGCATTCCGAAAAGTGCCTGTAGAAGCCAAGCAAAAAGGCAAATCTATTTGGGTTGCAGATGATAACCAAAATCTTTAAACTGAAATTATTGGTATCTAAACAGCATGATAGATATAACAGACTCATCAAAAATAATTGCCAGCAAAGGCGATGATCCGCTAATTTTTTCACCTTTAAACTTGCAGTCACAAGAAGACATAGAACTTGAGCGAAAACTGCGAGAACTCAAGTTTAAACAAGAACTAAGAAAAGATTGGATTTTATTTATTGTCAGGGATGTAGTAATTTTTCCTGCCGCCATCCTTTTTATTTTTGCTGTCAGTGGTTATTCCCTATTTATTCAGATTCATGGGTGACATACAGCAGAATTCAGAATTCTGCTGTAAATAGTTATTTTAGCAAAAGAGTATCATATTGTACAAAAAATATTGATATTGCCTATAGGTATTAACTTATCTGAAAAAGTTTAGACAAAATGCCAGCATTCTAGAAATTTGATTGCTATATTAGATTAAATAACTATTCTGGCAAAGGTTGAAAAGCTGTGCGGGATGATTTACAGGGCTTGGGAATTAGTCAAAACGATCTGCAAAATCTGACTAATTTACCTGTCAATGGGAAACTTTTAATCATTACAAATCCTCTCAAGAGATTAGCAAACATATATATAGAAAAACTTAAAAGCTCTGAAGGAGCAACTGTAGTTTTTATTGGATTTTCTACATTTGTTTTTGTCTATATTTTATTTGATATCATTATTAAAATGTTTGTTACGTGGATAACAATTCCATCATGGATATTATTAATTTTCTTAGGGCTTTGGGTTGGTGGTCTGACGCAAAGCGTCTTATATTTTATCTGGAAAAGTAGAAGTAAGATTGTAAAAGCAAATATGACAAAATCTCTGCAAATCCTGTTAAATGAGGTTAATAGATATAATACCGTTATTAGAGTTATAGATATCAATGACCAAATAGAAGAAGCTGGAAATCCAGAAGTGATTATAAAGGAAAGAGAGGATGTAATCGAAGCACTTAAACTCACCAAAGCTGATTTAGTTCGCGCTTTGAAGACAGAAAGGATTTTAAGAGAGAATAAGAATTTTATCTTGAGTAATACAGAACTATTTGTCAACAATTTAGCAACTTTAACAGCTATGCAAGTAAATGAACAGGCTACTGAGCATGGAAGGTTACTCAATGAAGCATTACAAATTGCATTAGATGTGCAATACGAGATGAAAAGATTGCAGACTCAACGTTAAGATAATTCGTAATTAAGTTTTGTAATGGGAATTTAGAAAGCACTCGTGAATTCACTCGGTACTTAGTAAGAGTTAAAGAAAGCGTAGATGCTGCTGATAAATTCATAGAGGTTGCTGGGTGGGTTGGCTTCCAATCTACTAGTCAGATATTCTCAATGGCTTTTTTCCATAATCTTTCCCACGGTTGCGATCCCCGGTCTAACATAAAGAATATTCGTAAAGCGATCGCTTATCCACATGGACTGGAAAGAAATTAGAGGGAACTGGGTAATCATTCCCCAAAATCCCATAGGTATCGTTCATTTTTTAGGAGGTGCATTTGTCGCCACTGCACCGCATATCACTTATCGCTGGTTACTCGAACAACTGGCAAGTAAAGGCTATGTTGTAATTGCTACGCCTTTTGTGAATACATTGGATCATACTGCGATCGCAAAATCCGTGCTGTTAAACTTTGACCGCACCCTCGAACGATTGCATGATTCTGGGGCATTACGCAAGCTTTACTTTCCCATCTACGGCGTTGGACATAGTATGGGCTGTAAACTCCACTTGCTGATTGGTAGCCTTTTTAAAGTAGAACGTGCAGGCAATATTTTAATATCCTTCAACAACTACGCTGCTAAAGAAGCTATCCCTTTAATAGAGCAGTTCAATTCTACTTTGAATATCGAATTTACCCCCTCGCCGTTGGAAACTAACAAACTTATCCAAGAACGTTACAATATCCGGCGCAATTTATTAATAAAATTTAGTAATGATACCATCGATCAATCGGCAGCTTTAACCAAAATCTTACAAGAACGTTTTGATGAGATGGTAACAGCACAAACGTTACCAGGAAATCATACAACACCTTTAGGTCAAGATATTAAATGGCAAACAGGAACATCTTTCACCCCCTTTGACGCTTTAGGGCAATGGTTCAAGCAAGAAGCATACCGCGACTTAAACCAGTTAAAAAGCAACATTCTTTTATGGCTAAATCCTTTGGGAGCGCCATAATATTTTATGACTGTTAAACAGTCGTAAATTCGATGAGTAAATAGAAATGAGTTATAGTGCTTCTCATTTGAGTCTAATAAAGACCAAACCCTCAACTCCTTACGCCTGTTGCTACAACATAGGGTACTCTCTGTTTTTAAGACAGAGGAGTCAAAGTCTATTGCATACATACACGCGTAACGGCTACTCTACGAGTTCTTCGTTCGCGCTAGCGTCTCCCCTTCTCCCAAAGGGAGAAGCAGTACGCGCAGGGTACGATAAGCGCTATAGCAACATCTCTGTATTGATACTACTCGCTTATTAGCTCATATCATATTTTTATTTTCTATTTTGACAAAAAACTATTAATAAGTGTTTTCAACAAATTTATATGTTTCAAATACTAATAATTGATGACGACTATTCAATAAAAATACTCCTGAAAAGGATGTTGGAAAAACAGGGTTATGAAGTAGTTACTGCCAGTAGCGGCGAGGAAGGAATAGAAAAGGCACTAGCTTATCGTCCAGCACTAATTATTTGTGATTGGATCATGCCGGGTTTGACTGGACTGGAAGTTTGCCACCGCATTAAGACAGACCCCAAATTTTTTACCACATTCTTTATTTTATTAACATCCTTAGATTCCGTTGCCGATTGCGTCAAAGGTCTAGATGCTGGTGCTGATGATTTTATCTCTAAACCTATTGAGCATAATGAATTACAAGCACGGGTAAGAGCGGGATTACGCCTGCATCAGTTGAGTAGAGATTTGCAGGCTCAAAAGTTGCTTCTCGAATCAGAAATGTCAGAAGCAGCAGAATATGTGCGATCGCTACTACCTCTTTCTATGACTGAACCCTTCAATATAAATTTCCGATTCATTCCCTCACGACAACTTGGTGGTGACTGTTTCGATTACTATTGGCTCGATGATGACTATCTGGCAATTTACTTACTCGATACTGCCGGACATGGACTCAAAGCCACTCTTCCCTCTGTTTCTGTGCTGAATCTGCTGCGTTCTCGTGCGCTGAAAAGTCTCGATTACTATCAACCGAGTGATGTATTGAAAGCTTTAAATGATACTTTTCAGATGAATTATCAAAATGATAAATACTTTACGATTTGGTACGGAGTTTACAACCGAATCAACCGCCAGCTAATTTATGCTAGTGCAGGTCATCCACCAGCAGTTTTAGTAACTGGCACATCTCCAAGAAAGTCTGAAGTTAAACTATTGAAAACCCCTGGTATGCCAGTTGGCATGTTTCCAGAGGCAAAATATGTTGATGGGTTTTGCAATATCGAAAAATTCAGTACCCTTTATATTTTTAGTGATGGCGCTTATGAAATAACTAAATCAGACGGCACATTTTGGAGTTTGGATGCTTTTATTCAGCTACTAGTTAGCTTACAAGATCCTGTTGATAGCCAACTCGATCGCGTACTCAGTTATTTAATAGCTCTGAACTCCAAAGATGCTTTTGATGATGATTTATCTATTTTGCAAATGAAGTTTGATTAATTACGTATTAGACACTAAAACCTGATTAAATGCATCTTGACTAGGAAAGATTTCAAATACTTTATCCATATTAGTCAGTTCAAATAATATCCTAACTTGCTCATTAATTGAGCAGAGAGCAAGCTTAGTATCTGCGGCTCGCAAGGTTTTAAAAGCTAATACTAAAGCTCCCAAACCGGAACTATCCATAAACGTTACATCTTTAAAATCAACTAACACAATTTTCGCACCACTTTCTAGAATCTCAGTGATTTTTTGCCGAAAGTCTTGTGAAGTTGTGGCGTTCAAATTCCCACTGAGCTTAATAACTTTTACTTGTTCTCTCATCATTATGTCACTCTGACTTATGTAAATAATACTCTGATTTCGCTATTATAGAACATTTAAAAATGCTTGTAAAATAAAATTTAAGATTAAATATTGAGTAATCATTGATAATTAATCAGGATAGATAAAGATTAATTATAAAATTTTGAATTTATTTTTTTGTAATTAAAAAAAATCATTAGCTTAATTAAGTATAGTTTTCCTACTAGAAATAGACCAATTATAAATCAACCAGCTAAGTAAGTTGGCATGATAAAAAACTGGTATATTTAGTTTTGTAAAAATGTTATAAAGACCAATTTATAAGCCGTTCGTTGATTTGATGTTTTATCATATATGTTGATTTTTAACGCCGACTTACTTGCATCTTATGGATTTAGATATATACTTACATACAAGCTGAAGTTACTGCTTTTCAGATTATTTACCAAAAATTTTTGCAAAACTGAGATTCTCCAATAAATCTTATGATAATTGCTGTCATTAAGCAATTCCAAATTTAACTAGTCGCAGCGATGCCTACGGGGGGCTACGCCTACGCATAGTTAAACTGAGTCTAGCAATAGCTTTTCCTCCCTGAGTACTTCTGATAGTAACTAGGATCTACATTTATTTATGTCCAATTACTTACATAATTGAAAGAATTTACCTCTGGACTACCGCTCTAGAGCCAAAAATTTAGGTTTCAACAGCGCCAAGCAAGCTAGAACCGACACCTTGGCTTTGAAGGAAGTTTTCTCAAGGCGATCGCTGTGCTATTTTAGTATTCCCAATATTTGTCATTTCTCGACAGACAATACAAAAAGTAAAGAGTTATGAATTTGTAACTCCTAACTCCTGTACAGACGCGATTAATCGCGTCTGTACTCCTCACTCGCTCAAACAGGACTCACTTTGGCTCTGTAAAGCAGTTTCTCAGCTTGAAGGTAGCCAGTGTAGCGTACTTTGACTGTTTCTCCAGGTTGTGCAGTTCCCTCCAGCAATTGATGCAGTTGGGGATCGTAAGGTAATTCTGCTCCCACAGGTGCGATCGCTTCCACTCCCCACGCTTGTAAAAGCTTTTCCAGGGGTTTCTGCACCAACGGTACTATTTTGACTGCTGCTAGCTGGGGATTCTCCTGCGCTTTCTGTGCTGCTGTTGGCCATTGCAATAATAAAGACTCCAGCAGTTGCAAACTCGACTGCTGGAGTTCTTGTAGTAATATCTCTCGCTGCTGTTCTAATTGAAGTTGCGAGCGATCGTACTCTCTTCTTAAATCTGTAATTTCTTGTAACAATTCCTGAGTAGGCGCTGTTTTCTCTTGTAACAACTCTACGGTTGAAAAAGTTGCGATTAATTCATTCAATGGCATCTGTAGCACTGGCGAAAGCCTAAGCAGCACATCTACCCGCATCTGCTCTAACTTTCCTTGGCGTAAGCGCAAAAGTTGACGCTCTGAGACACCAGCAGCGCGACTCAGCCCTTTAAAACTAGAAATATTTACCTGTTGCATTAAATCTTGCAACTTTTGGGTATGGGGCATTGGACATGGGGCATTGGGCATGGGGCATTGGGCATGGGGCATTGGGCATTGGCGATTAAGTTTTTCTTTGTCCCCTATTCCCTATGCCCTACTCCCTATTCTTTATTCTTCCAGTAAACTTCTCAACATCCAAGCTGTCTTTTCGTGTACTTGCATCCGCTGAGTCAATAAATCGGCGGTAGGTTCGTCGTTAACTTCCTCTATCACGGGGAAAATAGACCGTGCAGTTCTAACTACGGCTTCTTGTCCTTCCACAAGTTCCTGAATCATCTCCCCAGCTTTCGGAACTCCGGGAGTTTCTGGAATCGAACTCAGTTTGGCATATTCGCTGTAGGTTCCTGGTGCGGGATAGCCAAGTGCTCTAATTCTCTCGGCTATTAAATCAACTGCTAAGGCTAATTCTGTATACTGGGTCTCAAACATCAAATGCAATGTTTGAAACATCGGCCCCGTTACATTCCAATGGAAGTTATGAGTTTTCAGATACAGTGTATAAGTGTCAGCCAACAGGTGAGATAAACCATCGGCAATTTTAGCCCTACTCGCCTCGTCAATGCCGATATTTACATTTTTTACTGTTACTTTCGATGACATAATTTTCTCCTAATTAGGTTATATGTAATTGGGGATTGGAAATTGGGGATTGGGAATTGGGCATTGGTTATTAATTATTCTCCCTCATCTCCCCATGCCCCATGCCCAATCCCTATTTTCTATGCCAAGTGCATCTTCAAAACGCTACGGGGTGCTTTACGGACTCTTGCTAAAACGGTTTCTTTGCCTAAACGCTGGCAAGCTTCATACCGATGGCAACCAGAAAAGCCATAATATTGTCCATCTACTTCTAGGACATCAATAGGTTCTTGCTGCCCAATCTCCGCAATCGATTCCATTAAGGCTTGTACTTTATTTGGATCGTTTGTACGGGGCAATGGCCGTTTTATCTGATTTAATGGAATTTCTTGGACTTTAACCATAAAGAGTTTATCCAACTAGTTCTGTTTTTTGTCTCTAAATAAATCATAGTCATTATGACTTCGTTTTGCAACTAGTGTTTAGGGCAAAATTGGTAATGGTATCATTGGAGCATTCATGCGACAAAAAAACCGCGCTACAAAACAATTGGAAAATCGGCTCCAACGACGCATTAAGGGGCAGAAGACGCTTAAGTACTCGCTATCGCTTCCCTATCAGGTAGCCATGAAATTTTCGTTTTGGCGTTTTCCCCACACTGTGCTGACAACATTTTGTCTATTGGGACTGACTGCTGCATCAGGGCCTGAGAGCAACATCCAGGATATAGAACTGAAAATTGGGATTGTGCAGCGATTTGGCGCCGAAGCCACAGCCAAGCTGCAACTGGAACCCATAAAAGGCGATCGCTTAAAGCTAAAATTTCAAGCGGGCAATAAGCAGCAAATCTTGTTTACTAAGAATCCTGTAAAGCTGGAAACAGTCATGCAAGCTTTACCCCAGTCAGCAGTTGAAGAAGTAGTAGTTTTGGGCACATACCGCACTTTTGAAAATGCGGAAGACAGTGCTAATAAATGGCGTTCTCAGGGAATGGAAGTAGAAATAGCCCAGCCAGAACGCTGGCAGGTTTGGGCAAAACGAGATGTTTACAGCACTCCTTTACTGCGACGCTTGTTATTACAAAACATCCAAGCCTCTACCCAAGAAAAAGTATATCTTGATACTAAAGTTTTAAAGCAAGTGCCGCGAGTGAGTTGGGTGGTGGATGGTAATCGCTATAGCCCGAATGACTTGGAAATTAGCACTGATAAAAATTTGATTCGGGTAAATAAAAGCGAAAAACAAGAGTTTGCTCGTCTTTATGCCGGTCGAATGAATTTGCAGCCAAATTCTTATGGCACATACACTCTCGTTAACCAAGTACCTTTAGAAACTTATTTGCGTGGGGTTGTTCCTTACGAAATAGGCACAGATGCACCAAAAGCGGCGCTAGAGGCTCAAGCAATTCTCGCCCGGACTTATGCCTTAAGAAATTTACGTAGGTTTGTGGCAGACAATTATCAGTTGTGTGCAGATACTCACTGCCAAGTTTATTATGGGCTGAAGGGGGCAGTTGCCAAAACAGACCAAGCGATCGCCTCAACTAGGGGTAAAGTACTAACTTATAAAAATGAACTTGTAGACGCCCTGTATTCTTCTACCACTGGTGGCGTCACTGCTTCCTTTAGCGATGTCTGGAATGGCGACGATCGTCCCTATCTGCATCCTGTACTAGATGCTCCGACTAATTTTTGGGACTTGTCTAAGCAGAGTTTAGCAGATGAAAAAAACTTCCAAAAATTTATTAACATGCAACAAGGATTTAATGAAAGCAAGTGGGATATGTTTCGTTGGCATAAGGAAACCCCTTTAAAAGATATTATCAAGGACTTGCAGAAATTTTTACAGGTGAAAAACAGTCCCCATGCCAAATTTAAGACAATTCAGGCTATGGCAGTAGTGAAGCGAAGCCAGAGTGGACGTATCCTCGAACTTGCAGTTAAAACCGATCGCAGTACCTTTATTTTGCACAAAGACGAAGTTCGCAGTGCTTTTGCAGCCCCTACAAGTACGCTTTTTTACATAGAACCGCTGAACAAAGGCAAACCGGAACTCTGGGGATACGCTTTTATTGGTGGTGGATTAGGACATGGAGTCGGCTTGAGTCAAACTGGCGCTCAAAATTTAGCGAAACTAGGTTGGTCAAGTCCAAAAATTCTCCAATTTTACTATCCTGGTACTCAGATTCAAATTCTCAAAAAAGAGACTAAGCTTTAAGCTAATTGCCATTGAAGTTGCATCTTGAGCCAGGAATCGGGAGTTAAGAAGAGGCAAAAAATAGACAGGAAACTCTATACTTAAAAAATTAAGCAGGAACACAAGATTTACTGTGTTCTTGCTCAATATAAAATTAGACTTTTTGTCAAAGTCGCTTTCAGAGGTATACACGGCATTGCATTGCAAGGGTGTTAACTCTAAATATCCTGCTTCTATTTTGTCAACATTAGTAACTCTTGCAAGAGGTTTATGTTTGAGTCGCTTAACTGTTAATAAAGGTCTTCTTCTTTGTGAGTTTCGATTGTTACGTCAGAGGTTGGGTAAGCGACACAAGTCAGTACATATCCCTTTTCTATTTGTTCATCATCTAAGAATGACTGATCGCCCTGATCGACAGTACCCTTGGTGATTTTACCTGCACAGGTCGAGCAAGCACCAGCGCGGCAAGAGTAGGGCAGGTCAAGACCAGCTTCTTCGGCAGCGTCTAAAATATAGACATCATCATCAACATCAAGTGTTTGGTTCAGGCCTTCAGCATCGTTGATTAGTGTCACTTTATAAGTTGGCATTGAGTAATCCTCTCTTTTGCAAACGGCAGTATAAGTTATCTTAAGGCAAAGGTCACGGCTGTTCTGTGGAATTAGCCGCTGGTTTAAATTTGCTTCAATTCTGATACTACGAGAAAAATTAAACGATGTAACTGGAAATTGAACCCGATTAGTAATGAAATTTAGTTACTTAATCCCGATAAGTTTTCTTTATATTATTTTCTACCCTAGTCCGGTTGTGATTAGAAAAAGTTATATATCTGTAAAGTAAATATGAGTAAGGTTAATGTTACCTATATTTTGTAGGACTTACGTAGAAGAGGTTCTCCAATTCCTTTAAAAAGCAGTAGGGCTGTTTCATTTTCTAATCTGACTAAACACGCCCGTTATATATAAATGAAAGAAACATTAACAGTACAGTAGAGATATAATTTTTCTTTTGCCAATTTTTTTGTTCATTATATTGACAAATTTCTGACATTATGAGTTAAAAAGGGACTTTATTTTGAAGTCTTCCTTTTTGAGTACACGTAATTCTATCTAGCTTCAAATAAAGTCTGATTTGTCCTTGAGGGGGTAGGACGAATGTTGTAGAGTCTAGACTGGTGAACCCCATGAAGAGAGAATCTCACCACTAGAAGCGTGGAAAGATCAAAAACAGAACTAATGAGGATCATGTATAATTCAGAAGCAGCTTTGGAAAAAGCAAGAGTGCGTGTAGGTTTGGTAGGTACTGGGTATGTAGCAAAGTTTCGGGCTGAGGCATTGCTTCATGATGAGCGATCACACATAGTCGCGGTTATTGGTCATACAAGAGAAAAAACCGAAACCTTTGCCAAAGAGTACCAGATTGAAGTCTTGAGTACTTGGCAAGAGCTAGTAGAGCGTGAAGATATAGACCTAGTAGCAATCTCCACTATTAATCGAGATCATGGTGCGATCGCTCGTGCAGCACTTGCCAATGGCAAACACGTAATTATAGAGTATCCCCTTTCGTTGGATGTAGTCGAAGCAGAGGAACTGATTGCTTTAGCCAAAGCACAAAAGAAACTCTTGCACGTGGAACATCTAGAACTTTTGGGTGGTTTGCATCAAGCCTTGAAGCAAAACTTAGCCAAAGTTGGTGAAGTGTTTTATGTTCGCTACAGCACCATCAATCCCCAAAATCCTGCACCTCGGAAATGGACTTATAACCATGAGTTGTTCGGCTTTCCCTTAATTGGTGCCCTGTCTCGCCTACATCGCCTAATCGATTTATTTGGTACAGTATTTACTGTTAACTGTCACCAGCGATATTGGGAAATAGAACCGGAATACTACCAAACCTGTTTATGCATTAGTCAACTCTGCTTTAACAGTGGACTTTTAGCTCAAGTAGTCTATGGCAAAGGCGAAAGTATTTGGCAATCAGAACGCAAGTTTGAAGTTCACGGTGAAAAAGGTGGTTTAATTTTTGATGGCGACACCGGAATATTCGTCCAGCCAGGGGAAACAATATCTATAGAGGTTGGCCCTCGCCGGGGTTTGTTCGCCAAAGACACGAGTATGGTTTTAGACCATCTTTTTGATGGGACTCCTTTGTATGTTACCCCAGAGGAGAGCTTGTATACCCTCAAGGTTGCTGATGCTGCACAAAAAGCTGCACAGACAGGGTTAACTATGTTTATGAAAGATACTTTAGATAAAAGTTAATGAAAACTGAGAAAACTGAACTAATTGTTATTTTATCCCAACGAGAATTAGACAAAATGCGTCAAGCTGGGCGTTTAGCTGCTACACTTCTCCAGCATCTGGAACCGTTTGTGAAGCCAGGGGTCAGCACTCTTGAACTAAATGATGAAGCTGAACGTTGGACGCAAGTGCATGGAGCAAAAAGCGCACCCCTTGGCTATAAGGGTTATCCTAAGTCGATTTGCACTAGTGTCAATGAGGTAATTTGTCACGGCATTCCCAACGCCAAGCAAATTCTTAAGGAAGGCGACATCATTAATATTGATGTCACGCCGATTGTTGAAGGTTATCACGGCGATACATCCAAGACATTCTTTGTTGGTACTCCTTCTCCAAAAACGAGAAAGCTGGTAGAGGTGACAGAGGAGTGTCTGCGCCTGGGTATTGCTGAAGTTAAACCTGGGGCACGCATTGGCGATATTGGTGCAGCCATTCAAGAGTATGCTGAAGGACAAGGCTTTTCTGTAGTGCGAGATTTCGTTGGACACGGCATCAGTAACATTTTCCATACTGCACCAGATGTTCCCCACTATGGCACACGGGGTAAGGGCAAGCGCCTCAGACCAGGCATGGTTTTTACCATAGAACCAATGATTAACGAAGGTACTTACGAAGTCGAGGTTCTGGGCGATAAATGGACTGCTGTAACGCGCGATCGCAAGCTTTCTGCTCAATGTGAGCATACCTTAGCTGTAACTGAAGATGGGGTTGAAATTCTTACCTTACCTGAAGGTGATAATTACTGGGCTGTATAATAACACCTACAAAAAAATTCCTTTCGTTTGGGATGAACCAAAGCCAGTAGTCTGAGGCGGTAGCCCATAAGTAGAGCTAGCTAGAATAATTAAAAGCAGATATTGCTGCTTTAGTTCTGAACCTGAAAGGACAAATCTTTATGGTTTCAGCCACTATTAATACAGGCAATATTAGCTCTGAGGCATTCGTTGCTGGCTATCTGAATGATGTACGCTACGAGTTAATCGACGAACAACTAATCAACTTAAAATCTACTGGACTTCATGAACAAGTAGCTGGGTTAATTAATCGTAAGCTCAACGTAGCAATTGATCTGCTCAACTTACCTTGGTTTATTCCCATGAAATGCCTGATTAAACCATTAGGTCAAAATTCAGCCTTTAGACCTGATGTTGTGATTCTTAATCAGACGGCTTTGGCGAATGAACCATTATGGAAAACTGAGCCAGTGATTACACTAGGCAAGTCTGTTAAATTGGTCGTGGAGGTTGTCAGCACCAATTGGCAGAATAACTATGCCCGGAAAGTGGAAGACTACGAAGCTTTAGGGATTGGGGAGTATTGGATCGCAGATTATTTAGGGTTGGGAGGCAAACGCTACATTGGCTTATCCAAACAACCAGTGATTACAATTTATCAGTTAGTTGATGGAATTTATCAAGGACAACAATTTAGGGGAACAAAACGCCTCATCTCCCAAACATTTCCAGATATAAATTTGACGGCAGAAAAGATATTTGTTGCAGGTCGCTAGAGTTAGAGATTGGGAACATGTGGTGCTCTCTGAGGAGAAGTATGTGAACTGCTAATAATTCGTTAGTGGGGGTTATGTTGGAAAAGTGCAAAAACGGTATAACATGACTCTTGATACTGTTTTGATGTCAACAATTATCGATATAGCGCTTTTCACTTAAGTGCAATACAGACCTAACCCCCAACCCCTTCCCTACTAGCGTTGGGGAGTAAGATTCAAAGCCTCTCTCCTAAAAGGAGAGAGGAATGGAAGTGAGGTCAAACTGTGTTGCATCCAAGCAAGAACCGCTATAAATCCAGTGCTTCTTAAATCTTCAGAGTTAATAGCAAAGACCTGTTCAAATCGGGTGTACTTCTGTTATCTCTTCCCACTCGTTATTTTTCCACCTTATTTTCTCGGTGTTGCTGAATGAAAGTGTGAAACTCCATGTTTTAAACTGTTTCCTTTGCGCCTTTGGAGGAAACCAAATTCATACTTTTAATCAGCAACGCCGTTTGATGATGGGGAAGTGATGAGGTAATTTTTTACCCTCTAAGTTTAGGAGAAACTCATTAATGGCAGAATTAATCACAGATGCAAATCCTCTTAACGGTACTCCAGGCCCTGACACTCTAATTTACTTTAAGGTAGATGATCCGATAGGAGATAATTTTCTTCCGAGTAGTTATTTGGAGCAAGTTTACATAAACGGATTCGACGGTAACGACCTTATCAGCGATGTTTCTTTTAGCTACGATATCATCAATGGCGGTGCTGGGAACGATACTATCTATGGGTATAGTAACTTCGATGTCATTCAAGGAGATGATGTAGATGGCGTTGCAGGCAACGATTACCTCTATGGGGGAGAGGACACTGATGGTCTCTTTGGCGTTGGTGGCAATGATACTCTCATTGGGGGTACTGGCAAGGATACTCTTGATGGGGGTGCTGGCAACGATGTTTTCGGGTTCGACTCAGTTTCAGATAGTCAACCTGGTTTGTTACGGGATATTATCCAAGACTTTGTTGGAAACGGTAACTTGCCAGGAGATCGAATCGATTTATCTCGCATAGATGCTAACTCCACCAAAGGGGGCGACCAAGCTTTCACTTACATTGGGACTCGCACATTCTCCGCAGCAGGTCAAATCCGTTATTCAGGAGGTATTCTCCAAGGTAATACTGATAGTAATCTATCGGCTAATTTCGAGATTCAGCTTGCAGGATCACCACTACTAGTGGCAAGCGATATTATCGCTTAACGAACTTTGGGGGTTTAAGTCCCCTGTCTCTACAGGCAGCGTTAGAAATACTAACTGTAGGTTGGGTTAAGCGGAGCCTCACCCAACGTTTCCGCGCTTGCTGGGTTTCGTTCTTCAACCCAACCTACAAAAAATTAAATTTCGACCCTTTTTTAGGGTGACGTGTACTAAGTTCCTATATTGAATTTGGACAGTCGTTGATTGAATTCGGACAGTCGTTGATTGAATTTGGACAGTTGTTAATTGAATTCGGGCAGTCGTTGATTGAATTCGGACAGTCGTTGATTGAATTTGGACAGTTGTTGATTGAATTCGGGCAGTCGTTGATTGAATTTAGGCAACCCCCAAGAATTTATATAAAGCCATTTAATATATTTGTAATTCTAATCAATATTTATTGCATGATAAAGTAAAACATATATGGAGGTAGGATTATGACCCAAGCGTTGCCCAAATTACTAACCTTCAATGAATTTATCGAATGGTATCCCAACGATGGAAAACGCTACGAATTGCACAAAGGAGTAATTATTGAAATGCCGCCTCCGATCGGTTCGCATGAAAAAGTTGTAGGATTTATAGCCCGTAAGCTAACTGTCGAGTTTGATTGCCTGAATCTTCCCTACACTATACCCAAAACTGCATTGATCCAAACTCCTTCTGCCGAATCGGCTTATTCGCCTGATGTGTTGCTGCTAAATCTTGATAATCTCGACAATGAACCACTTTTTCAAAAACAGTCAACAGTAAGCCTTGCAGCATCGGTTCCAATAGTCATCGAAGTTGTTTCAACCAACTGGCGAGATGATTACTACAATAAATTTGGAGATTATGAAGAAATGGGAATTTCTAAATATTGGATTGCTGATTATGCTGCATTGGGTGCAAGAAAGTTCATCGGTAATCCCAAACAACCCACTATTTTTGTGTGCGAATTATTTGATGGTGAATATCAAATGACAGCGTTTCAAGGTAACACCGTGATTTCATCACCTACTTTTACCCAATTAAATTTAACTGCACAGCAGATTTTTAATGCGGGTAACTAATTTTTTATCTAGTCTTATAATTATCTTCCCAACTTATTGGAGATGCCTTCACAACCACCAGGAATAGTACCTCTAGTTTTTTCGCCACCCCAAGCGCAACAGTAGTTACGTGTAGACTCAGACATCCGTTGCACATTGCTGAAATCGGCATTTTCCACCACAGCGCCAGTTTGTTCGCCAGTTTGATAATTTGGTGGTTGAGTGCGACTACGGGGTGATGCTTTATCCACTACACCGTAAAATAGGCGAATCCCGTTGATGTCGGCACCACTGAGATTAGCATGATATAAAATTGTACGGGAGAGGTTGGCTTTTACTAAATCACAACCGCTCAGATTAGCGCGGACAAGATTAGCTTCGCTCAGGTCAGTCCAACGTAAATCAGTACCAGAAAGGTCTGCTGCGGCTAACGTTACGCCTAAATCGATGACACGCACACCTTCTAGGCGGTCTTCTGCATATCCGCCACTGCCATCGAGAATGGCTCGACCTAATAGCCGATCGCGTTGTAAGGGTGACAGCAACTTGGAACGTGAGAGAAAGCGGAGAATTTTCGCTTTACCACTGCCATCTACACTACTTAAAATTGCCGCAGTGCGTCCTTCGGCGATCGCTCTCTCTTGAGGCCAATCTTCTAATAATCCTTCTTGATCTAATACTAAGTCTGAAACGCCTTGAAAATAGGAATCAATTGTCTGTTGCTGGGTAATAATGTTTTGCTGAACTGTTAGCAGGTTTTGCTGAATTGTCAAGTCTTTGGAAATGACATATTGTCGCCACGCCACGTAGACGGCGATGACGGCGATCAGAATTTGCCCCAAAGCACCAAACCAATCTGCTAGGGTTCCAGCAATGTCCCAGTTAATCTGGCGTCCCCAAACAAGTAAGCGATCGCCTACACCTGTGAACCTGATCAAGCCGATAATGGCTACTATTAGTCCCAAAAAGGCCACAAACAAGGTGCGTTCTTGGGGTGAAAACCATTCGTTTAAAACTTCTTGCAACCAAGGCAATAATATCGCTAGGGATAATAGCAAAGCCATCAGCGTTCCAATAATGCCAACGATCCAGTTATTGAGGATAACTCCAATGAAGGTGATGGCGATCGCGATTAGAGTAATCAACAATGCCCTCGGCTTAACTGTAAATTGCTTGGTAATGGGTTGTTTGAAGTCAGAACGGGCTTGTTGGAGAGCAGTTGTATATTGCGGAGATTGCAAAGATGCAATCGCTGCTAGTGCTTGTTGTGTCGCTAGTACTTCTGAGCTTAGGTTTTTCTCGGTTGCACTCCCGTCAAAGTCATCTGGTTGCAAATCGTTTTCGGGGGCTGGTTCTGGGGTTGGTAGATTAGAAGAATCAGATTCAATCGTCATGTTTTCTATTTTGCCCCCTCAATCCAGGTTATGCAGCGTTCCTACCGTAGTAAATTCTTAAAAAGTAGGCTGAAGATTATCCTGCTTGTCCTTTTGGCAACTACGACTATTGCCCTGACAGTCATCGCCAGACCAGTTGCTCACCTGACTTTAATAGCCTGGAGCGATCGCGATGACCGTCAACCTCTGCCTCCTGGCACAGTTGATGATGCCAGTCACTTGAACCAGACACAGGTGACAATTAAGCAGGTTAAGAGTCAGCCTGGAGTTGCTGAGGTAATACTACAGTCTGTACTTAGAGATGCCTTGCGTCAAGGTAAGAAGGTAGCGATCGCAGGTTCACGCCACACTATGGGAGGTCATACTCTGTATGCTAAGGGCATTTCCCTGGAGATGCTCCACTTCAACTGGATGCAATTCAACCCGGCAACTAAAATTCTGACGGTGCAATCGGGAGCTAAATGGTCTGAGATTATTCCCTACCTAAATGAACGTGGCTATTCTGTCGCCGTGATGCAGTCCAACAACGATTTTTCTGTCGGCGGCACGATGAGTGCTAATGCTCATGGCTGGCAACATAATAGTCCCCCCTTTGCTAGCACTGTTGAAGGTTTCCGGTTAATGCTGGCAAGTGGCAAGGTTGTGGAGTGTTCCAGACAGCAAAACCCAGAGTTATTTTCTCTAGTTTTAGGCGGTTACGGACTATTCGGGATCATTCTTGACGTGGACTTGAGAGTAGTACCCAATGAGACGTACATAGCTGAACGGTTCGTGATTAAAAGTGAGAACTATATTGATATTTATCGGCAACGGGTAGATGATGCAGCCACTATTGGTATGGCATACGGTAGACTTTCTGTTGCACCGGAAAGCTTTTTACAAGAAGCTATTCTCACAACCTACCACCGAATTCCAGAAACAACTCACACTATTGTCTCTTTAGAAAAACAAGCAGAGTCTGGATTACCTCGGACGGTTTTCCGTGGCAGCATCGGCAGTGACTATGGCAAAAGCTTGCCCTGGCAACTAGAAAAAATTGTTGGGGGAGAAGCCGGAAACCGGGTTTTGAGAAACCAGATTCTTAATCGTTCTTCCGCCTTATTTGAGAATCATCACCAGGCAGAGACTGACATCCTGCATGAATACTTTATTCCCCCTAAATCTCTGGAAGCATTTTTAGCAAAGTGTCGCACTATTATTCTCCAATACGAAGGGGATTTGCTCAATATCACAGTGCGAAATGTTCACGAAGATAACGACAGTTTTCTCAGATATGCCGATCAGGAAGTTTTTGGACTGGTGATGCTGTTTCATCAGCAACGCACCCAAGAGGCGGAAGCAAAGATGCAGGTAATGACCCAGAAACTGATTGAGGCAGCCCTAGCAGTCGATGGTAGGTACTATCTTCCCTATCGTCTTCATGCCACACCTGAACAATTTCGTAGAGCTTATCCACAAGGTGCTAAATTTTTTGCCCTCAAGCGCAAGTATGACCCTAATGGGATTTTCCAGAATTATTTTTACCTGAAATACGGCAGTTAAAGGGGAGTATTGATATATGTTGTGGGGTGGGCGTCTCGCCCGCCCTGATTAATCAGCGTGCAAGATATCCACCCCACAGAATTGGGTAATTTATTTGTTAGAATTCCCAATCCTTTGCACTCAATTAAGGTGCAAGGGCATTACCGCGAATTAGACTACCAATGGTTTTGGCAGTAATTTTCAGTTGGGTGATCGGATTAGCTGGGACAACCGTCTTATACAGATAGCTATCGAATGTTAGCCGTTGCACATCGAGATCATCACACATTTCTACAAAAGCTTCGCGGGTAGCATCGGAACGATAGAACACAGTTTGCAGAATGTCCAACACCTTGTAGGTGAGTCCGTATCTTTTATCCCAACGCTTCAGGTAAACCTTGAGGTCGCCTTCTGTAGGAATACGGCTACCACCGTTAGATGCTTCTACAATGGTTTCGGCACACATCCGCCCAGATTTAGCGGCAAAATAAATACCTTCACCAGAAGACTTGGTAACGTAACCAGCAGCATCTCCCACCAAAGCGATGCGACCGACAACACGACGGGGACGGGGATGTTCAGGAATGGGGTGGGCTTCGACTTTGATGATTTTACCGCCTGCAAGCTTTTCAGAAGCACGAGCACGGATACCAGCTTGTAACTGTTTGATGCTGGCTTTATTGATTTGCATTGTACCAGTACCGACAGCTACGTGGTCATATTTGGGGAAAACCCAAGCGTAGAAATCGGTAGAAACGTCATCACCAACATACATTTCGGCCAGGTCGTTGTAGTAGGCCATTTTGTCTTCGGGTAAGCGAATTCGCTCTTGGAAAGCGATCGCATAATTGTAATCTCCAGCGTCCATTTCTTTGGCAATACGGGAATTAGCCCCATCTGCCCCAATAATTAGATCCACTTTCAGAGTTTTGGCAATACCCTGTGATATCCCATCTGTGTGGTCAATGTAATGAATGGTATAGGGATCGGTATTGTTTCCTGGTATATCGAGTTTATGAACAGTGGCATTAATTAAATTTGCGCCTAATTTTGCCGCGCGATCGCGCAAAAAGCCATCCAGCACTTCCCGGCGGCACATTCCTATATATTCGTCTTCATTTATCAGATTGATATCAACCTCACGATTGGAAGGCGAAATCATTTTCATCTTCCGTACCCGGCGATCAATAATCTCTGGTGGTAAGTCAAATTCACTCACCATACATAGAGGAATTGCTCCCCCACAAGGCTTTGCATTGTCTAGCTTCCGCTCAAACAGGTAGGTTTCAATCCCAGAGGCTGCCAGTGTTTCTGCGGCAGATGAACCAGCAGGGCCTGACCCAATAACAGCAACCCGTAGTGTCAAAGGTCTTTCTCCCAATCTTCACATTTACCGAGAGCATACTACCACGGTCTTTTGGGTGATTTGGCGCTTTTCCTCCAGGTTTCTGCACAAATGCAATATTCCTTAATGTTTCGATACGAAAAGCGAGATGGAGAATTTGGTTAATGGAAAATTTATTCCCGAAATCAATAAAGCTATCCTCATCGTCACCACTGGTAAACACGCTGGCGATGGCTCTATCACTGGACTTAACCGTGCAATCACCCTTAGCCTTGAACTGGACTCCATTGAATCTTTTCTAACTGCGATCGCTAGTGGTGACGTAAAATTTACAGGTATAATTTTTTTAACCCAACCTAATTACTACCCTTAGTATTAATCGTTGTGTGGTAGCTAAATCTTGTTCATCCATAAATAACGATGTATGGTATATATAAGACACAGTAATCCTACCAAGGATCTGTAGATTTAGTTGCAGAGGTATAGCAGCAGTGGGCATAGTAGTTGAGAACGTCTCCAAACAATTCGGGAGTTTCAAGGCAGTTGATCAGGTCAGCCTGGAAATTAAGAGTGGTTCGCTAGTTGCATTGCTCGGGCCATCGGGATCGGGTAAATCTACGCTATTACGGTTAATTTCAGGTTTAGAAATGCCAGATAGCGGCAAAATCCTGCTTACCGGTAAAGACGCTACATACCAAAGTGTGCAACAACGAAATATTGGCTTTGTGTTTCAGCACTATGCCCTATTTAAGCATCTGACTGTTAGGCAGAATATTGCCTTTGGCTTAGAAATTCGTAAGGCACAGCCAAAGAGAATTAAGGGGCGGGTAGAACAGTTACTCGAATTGGTGCAATTGAGTGGACTAGGCGATCGCTATCCATCACAACTTTCTGGTGGTCAAAGACAACGGGTAGCTTTAGCCAGGGCATTGGCAGTAGAACCGGAAGTTTTATTGCTAGATGAACCCTTTGGCGCACTTGATGCTAAAGTCCGCAAAGATTTACGGGCATGGTTACGCCGCCTCCATGATGAGGTTCATGTTACCACGGTTTTTGTTACTCACGACCAAGAAGAAGCAATGGAAGTCTCCGATAAGGTTGTGGTGATGAATAAAGGACGTGTGGAACAGGTGGGGACACCAGCCGAAATTTACGATAATCCTGCGACGGCATTTGTAATGAGCTTCATCGGGCCAGTGAATGTATTACCCAGCACCTCAAAGATTTTTCAAAGCAGTGGGTTTGATGCACCATACCCACAAGTCTTTTTGCGTCCGCAAGATGTGATTTTGGAAAAGGTTGCCAACGGTGCTACTACTGCTGCCACAGTGAGCCGATTGATACATTTGGGTTGGGAAATTCAGGTAGAATTAACTTTTGATGACGGGCAAGTGGTGATGGCGCATTTAACACGCGATCGCTTTAATGATTTAGAGTTAGAACCGAAACAGCGAGTCTATGTGAAGCCAAAGGATGCAAAGTCCTTTCCAGTGTCTTATTCAATTTGAAGGAGGCAGGAGTTGATATTAGCCATCTTAAATCATCCATGAACAATGAGATTCCCGACTTTTTAGAGAAGTCGGGAATCTTGTTATTGCGATTTTTACCAATCAGATAGGATTGCTATGTGTCTGAAATAATTAGCTACCCTTGGTTACACCATCTCCAGGCCCGGCGGTGACAATCACCAGATTTTCTGGCTTAATTAAATCTTCAATTGCCTGCTGCATATCAGTCATAGTAACTGCTTGAATCCGCTGGGGAAACTCTCGGATTTCTGACCGTGAAAGCCCCAAGACAGCATTATCCAAAATGATACTTGATACACTACTGGGATTAGCTAAATCCACGGGGTAGCTATTAGTAATTGAGCGTTTTGCGGTGTTGAATTCAGCCTCAGTTACTCCTTGCTCACGCAGCTGTTTGAGTAAAGCGAGAGTACTGGCGATCGCTTTTTGAGCATCAAGAGGAGCAGTCTGCATTTGAATCAAGAACGGGCCAGGATTTATCCCAGCGGCAAAACCACTGTATATACCATAGGTTAGACCTTGGCGATCGCGCACTTCCGTACCCAGGCGGCTGGCTAAGGTATCACCACCCAAAATTTGATTTAGCACCAGTGCCGCATAATAACGTGGGTCTTTCCGAGAGATGCCATTGTAGCCGATATATGTCACAGCCTCAGCTTTACCGGGAATTACTTTGTTTAGTTGTGTCAAAGTTTGCGGAAATGGTACGGTTTGGATTTTGAGAACAGGTGGCTTACCTGTGGCTTGCCATTTACCAAACACCTCATTTAGCAAAGCTTTTACTTTAACTCGATCGAAGTCTCCCACTAAAGCGATCGTTGTGGTATCCGGTCGGTAATGTGTCTGGTAGAAACCAAGCAAATCATTACGAGTAATGGTCTTTAGACTCTCGGCTGTGGGAAAGCTGTGGAATGGATGATTTTCAGGGTAAATTGCCTGCTGGAATACTTGCCTTCCCAAACCTCTAGGGTCATCTAGCTGGACTTTCAGCCCTGTCAGTGCCCTTTGGCGACTCAGTTCTAACTGATCGGCTGGGAAAGTGGCGTTTTCTAACACATCTGCTAGAGTTTGAATCAATATTGGCAGATTTGCTGAAAGTCCCTCACCACTAACGTTAGTTCCCTCACGGCTAGCACTGAAGCTCAAATCGGCTCCCAGGTCTTCTAAGGTTTTTGCTAGGGTCAGAGCATTTTTAGTCTGCGTCCCATTCATTAAGTTATTTGCAGTTAGATTCGCTAACCCAGCTTTTTGATTGCCATCAAATTCAGCACCAGCGTCAATTTGTCCGCTCAGGTTAATCGTGGGAAGGTTGCGATCGCTTAACAACAAAACCTTCAAACCATTCTTTAAGGTAAACTCTTCTGGTAGTGATTGTTTATTAGAATCTGTCTCTGATGTAGCAGGTGGCAAATATTTTGCCAGTTCTGCTGGATCTACAGGTTTACCAGGGCTGAAATTTTCCACCGTGCGACTAGAACCAGCGTTAGAAGTTCCTGGTTTACCATCTGGTTGAGTCGGCTCAAAGAAGCCGATGGTTTCTTGAGCCGGATTGAGGTAAGTTTTCGCTGCTTTCTGGACTTGAGCAGGGGTAACTTTAGCGATCGCAGCCAGATACTTTTCAATAAAATGATAATCTCCTGCGATCGTTTGGTTATATCCCAGTTGATTAGCCTGACTAGTGATATCTTGGTTTCCCAAAATATAAGAAGCTTGCAGTTGTGTCTTCGCCCGGTTCAATTCTTCTGAGGTGACAGGCTCCTGTTGCAATTTTGCGAAAGATTCCTGGAGTACCTGGGCAATTTTACCCAACTCTTGACCGGGAGCCGCCGTAGCATTAATTTCATACCAACCCGGTTCGATCAGTTCAGCAGCACCGCCACTCACTGAACTCGCCAGTCCAGATTCCACCAAAGCCTGATAAAGCCGAGAGCTACGCCCACCTGTGAGAATAGCGTCCATCAAATCAATTGCCGGAACATCAGGATGTTTGATATCTGGCAGAGGATACACTGCTTGCAATAATGCTGCACTTCCAGGTTGCTTGAGGACTATCGGCGCTTTTTTCGCAACAGGGGTAGATGAAGAAGCGTCGGCAACGGAAGAAGATGCCGAGGAATTATCAATTGCTCTGCTGGCATTATGGAGTGGCGTATTCTTTTTTGCTCGTTGCGATAACTTACCAAAAGTTTCTTGGACAACTTTGAGTGCAGGTTTTGTGGCAAAATCTCCGGTAATCACCAACGTGGCATTTTCTGGGCTGTAGTAGGTTTGGTAATAATTCCGTACCTGCTCCACCGTGAATTTTTCTACATCGGCTTTTGTGCCTCCCACCGATAAACCATAGGCTCGATTGGGGAAAGCAGCTCGCATCACTGTCTTACTCAGGCGATAACCTGGTGAATTTTCGTACCCCTGTAACTCGGAGATCACCACCCGCTTTTCACTGGTGAGTTGTTCAGTCCCAACTAAGGAGTTTTCCATGCGATCGGCTTCCAGTGTCAGCAGTGCTTCCAATTTGTCTCGCTGCACTGTGCCAAAGTAAGCTGTTTCGTCATAACTAGTAAAAGCATTAAACTGGCTACCCAAAGCACTAAACAACCGTCCAAACTGTACTGGACGGTCATTTGTGCCTTTGAACATCAAATGTTCTAGCTGGTGAGAAATACCATTCTCTCCCTTAACCTCGTTGCGTGAGCCAACTTTATACCAAACTTGCACACTCACGACTGGAGCGGTATGGACTTCTTTGGTTAGTACCGTTAAACCGTTGTCTAATACCGTTTTTTGCACTCCTTGGGTGAATGAGACAGCAGAGACAGGTGTGACTGCTGTTGGTGTTGCAGCATTAGTGAAATTGCCAGGCATTGGCACGATAGTTAAAAGCAGGCTGAAGAAAAATCCTAGAAGCATGTACGATCGCCGTTTCATAAGCAATACAAAATTTCCAATTTAAAAATAAAACCCCAAAGGGTATTTCAAAATCTAAATCTAACTCAAGTTGCTAGTAGACTGTGGCGGAAGTTTGCCCACCTTTGACAAGTCGCTCAAGCAATTTGTTTGGTTAATTAAGATGGTGATCTGGATTTTTGTCGTTAAATCTACTGAGGTTAATCAGATTTACAGATAAAATTTTGACGTAATCTCAGAAATTATTCTAAGTAAGTATATTAACAACCTTTACAATGTGTTCCATTTGACACGATTTTCGGAATATCATTTTTTAAAATTGGTTTTAGACGTATTGTCATCCCATATAAAGCAGTTATCTCTATCAAACTAGCAATAACTTTTTGAGATATGCAAACAAGAAACTTAATTGGATCGTTTACATTAGGTATGCTGTTAACAGCAATACCTGTATTATCAGCTAATGCCTCAGAAGTAGTACCAAACTTATACCAGTTTCAAGGTAAGAATGTCAGCATTAGTTACTCAACGACAAGCTTTATTGGCAAGCCCCTTTTTACTTATAAAGATAAGCAACAGACATTAAACTTTCAAGGTACAGAGCAGATCCGTAGTGTAGAAACAGAGATTGGTACACTAGTAACTGTAACTATCCGTAAAACAGTAGATACTGGCAATACCGTGTTTACCTTGATCTTACCCCGTGTAAACCTTGGAAAAAGCAACTCAGCCGCAGTGGAAACTAAGGGAATCACAACCACAAACCTCTTTTCTGTGATTCCTAAATTCAACCAGGGGCAAAGACAAACTTATACCACAATCCATTTGACTGGTACAGCCCAAGCTGTTGCGTTTTAACTACACAAGAAGGATAAAGATATTAAACTTTTTGCTTAGATGGAGCAAAGCATTAAGGGTGAAAGTAAATAATTGTTTACCTTCACCCTTTGCCAAGGTTAATATCGTGTCATTTATGAAATAGATAATAATTTAAATCAAGTAACGATTATTTTAATTCAGCATCAAAGTAAAATTTATAAATAATTTTAAGATATCTTTTAAAAAGAGGTAATTTAGGCGATGCCTACGGCGGTAAACTACGCTCTCTGCCCTATTCTCTAGAATTACCGTTTAATTTGTTTAGGAAACTTAGGAACTAACAAAGATTGTCCTAATTCACCTTGCTCATTATAGAATTTAATTTGACCTTGTTCATTACATAACCATACTTCAATAGCTTGAGCTTCTAAATATAAACTTCTTTTAAATTCCATTTCTTCCAAAGTGTTACCAGTTGATTTGACTTCTATACAAATTTCTGGTGCAATAGACGCTGATACTTCCTCTTCAATTTGAGAAAATCGTTCTTCTGAACACCAGACAACATCAGCAACTTTCACACCGTCTGATGTGTTGATAGCACATTCTGGCATTACTTCTCCTGTGTTCAATAAAGATTCCAATAAACGTTGGATTCTTCCTTGATAAAAAGAATGTTTAATTTTGACTGGACTCATGACGATTTGACCCCATTTATTTAATTCAATTTTGAAGGGTAAATCTTGTAATTGTTTGTGTTCACAAACTTCTTCCCATCTCATAGTTAATATTTGCCTGGAGTGATTGATTGAATTTTAACTCATCTATCAATATTAAGACTCACCCTCTGATTGCAGATAAGAGAGTGGAAGCAAATCCAGTCGTACTATTCTATGGGCAGAATACAATAAATGGTATCAATATCTGGTTACACTCATTGCTATGGAACACGAAGCCTTAACAATCTGTTTTCCGCCTGACTTGCTTGCAAAAGCCAGGAACCTGATGGAAGGCAGTGAATCATTTAATGATTTAATAGTTAAGGGTTTAGAACGGGAGATGCGACACCGCCGGGGATGGGCTGCTGATCGCACAAAGGCTGAAAACCTCTTTGTTAATGGCGGCGAGATCGGTGCATTGTTGAGATCGCACGATTGGTCGCAAACGCCGTTAGGAGCCGTCGAAACCTGGTCGGACAGCCTAAAAACGGCTGTGCAGATCCTGTTGACAGAACTAGATCGAGTCCAGCCGCTAGAATCCGAGCTGCTGCCGATTAGCACATCAACAGATACCTTGCCTCAAGCTGCCCAAGCCGATGCGTTTCCAGTCAAGCTTACCAATGCACTACGCCCGCTGACTGATGCTAATGAAATTCAGGCGATCGCTGCCCTTGTTCTGGGCGAATCTCTAGGCGCAAGCCGCGTTATTTACATCGAAGTGTTACCGGACGGCAAGGAGGTCATCGTTCATAAAAACTACACAAACGGCGTTGCCGAACTGAGCGGACTGTACCATCTCGAAGACTTTGGGCGCAACCTAACGGACGACCATCGAGCGGGGCAAACGGCGATCGTTCCCGATGTGGCAAACTACCCTAAATACACAGCCAGCCAGAAGGTAATGTATCAAACGATTGATATTGCCGCACATATTGATGTGCCGTTGATCAAGAACGATCAATTTGTCGCGTTGCTGGCGGTGCATCAAGCAAACCCTCGTCCGTGGACGGAAGACGAGGTGAAACGAGTCAAGGAAACAGCAGAGCAGACGTGGGCAGCCGTCGAGCGTGCCCGTGCTGAAGCAGCATTACGCGAGAGCCGCACCGAACTCGAAGGGCAATTGCGGAAGTTCGATGCGCTCGTCGCTGCAATTCCCGATTTTATTTACACCTTTGATTTGGCGGGACGGTTCACGTATGTCAGCCCGGCGTTGCTCAATCTTTGGCAGAAAACTTCGGATGAAGCTTTGGGAAAGAACTTTTTTGAGCTGGATTATCCAACGGATTTAGCGACTCGACTTCAGCAACAGATTCAACAGGCGATCGCCACACGCCAGCCGCTCAAGGATGAAACGCCCTATACTAGCGCAATCGGCACAGGCACCTATGAATACATTTTTGTGCCACTTTTCGGCATAAACAGCGCAGTAGATGCAGTGGCAGGCGTGACGCGAGACATCACCGAGCGCAGACAGGTAGAGCAAGCCTTGCGCCAAAGCGAGGAGCAGACTCGAAATATTCTGGAGAGCATCGCTGAAGCCTTTTTTGCACTGGATGAGAACTGGCAGTTTACTTATATAAATCCATCTGCCGAAACACTACTCGATCGCACTCCAGGCGATTTAGTTGGCAAGAATTTGTGGTCAGAGTATCCAGGACTGATTGGCAATGAATTGGCCCAGGTTTACTGGAGCACCATGCGCGATCGTGTGGCTGCGTCAATGACCGCGTTTTACCCTGAACACGATCGCTGGTATGAGGTTCGCACCTACCCCGCCCCAAATGGGATCGCCGTTTATTTCAGAAATGTGACCGAGCAGATTCAAACTGCCGCAACCCTGCGTCAATCCGAAGAACGCTACCGGACGCTGTTTGAGTCGATCGACGAAGGTTTCTCTATTATTGAAGTGCTATTTGACGAAAATGATACGCCCCTCGACTACCGCTTCTTAGAGATCAATCCCACCTTTGAGCAACAAACGGGACTTCGACAAGCAGTCGGGAAAACGGCGCGTCAGTTAGTTCCAGATTTAGAAGACCATTGGATTCAGATTTACGGTCAAGTTGCTCTAACGGGTGAACCTGCTCGCTTTGAAAATGGCTCTGCTGCAATGAACCGATGGTTCGATGTCTATGCCTGTCGCATGGGTGAAGCCCAAGCACGAAAAGTTGCCATTGTCTTCAAGGATATCAGCGAACAGCAAGCTGCGCTACGCGAACGCAAACGGGCAGAAGAAATTTCGCGGCGAGCCGCCGAATTTAATGCTTTCCGCGTCTCTCTCACCGACGCGCTCCGCCCACTTGCCGACCCAGTAAAGATTCAGGCTACAGCCAGCCGTGTGCTGGGTGAATATCTTGGCGCGAACCGTGTATTGTACTTCGAGGTTCGCGGCGCTGATTACGTCGTTGAGCGTGATTATGTTAATGGAGTCGCAGCACTCGCCGGCAACTACCCAATTGATTCCTTCGGCCCCAAGCTGCTCGCAGCCTACCGCACTGGTTGCGCCGTGTCCGTCTTTGATGTGGAAGCCGATCCCAACCTCTCCCCGGAACAGCGAGCAGCCTACGCTGCAATTGAGATCGGTGCTTACATCGGCATACCCCTGATCAAGAGGGGCGAATTTGTAGCGGGGCTGGCAGTTAACACATCCGAGGCGCGAGCTTGGACACCAGACGAGGTGTCCTTGGCGGAAGAAGTAGCCGATCGCACTTGGGCGGCAGTGGAACGCGCCCGCACCGAAGCAGCTCTGCGCGACAGCGAAAACCGCTTCCGCATGGCGATCGAAGCTGCTCAATTAGGCACCTGGGACTGGAATCTGATCACCAACCAATTGATTTGGGATGAGGGTTGCAAAGCCATGTTTGGCTTACCACTAGAAGCCGAGAGCAGCATTGAGGTCTTTTATGCCGGACTGCACCCCGACGATCACGAACGACTAGAACAGGTGCTGCAATGGACTTTCAACCCAAAAAGCAACGGCAAGTATGACGTAGAATATCGCACGATCGGGATTCAGGATGGGATTGAACGGTGGATTGCAGCCAGAGGACAAGCTTACTTTGATGCTGCCAACAATCCCCAACGCTTTATCGGCACTGTACTCAATATCACTGAGCAAAAACGCATTCAGGCAGAACGAGAACAACTCCTTGCCAGTGAGCAAGCCGCAAGAGAAGCAGCCGATCGCGCCAACCGTATCAAAGATGAGTTTTTGGCAGTGCTGTCCCATGAATTGCGATCGCCTCTCAACCCAATCTTGGGCTGGACGCGCTTACTACAAAACGGCAAACTGAGCGAAGCCCGTAGAGTCGAAGCCTTAAAAACAATCGAGCGCAATGCCAATTTACAGACGCAACTAATCGAAGACTTGCTCGACATCTCGCGCATCATGCAGGGCAAACTAAGCTTAACAGCGGCTCCGGTCAGTTTGACCTTTGTGATTTCTGCTGCCGTTGAAACGGTGCGTCTGGCAGCAGAAGCAAAAAATATTGTGATCGCTCTCGATCTTGATTCTAAGATCGCTCCGATTTCTGGCGATGTAGCCCGCTTGCAGCAAGTAGTGTGGAATTTGCTTACCAATGGAGTTAAGTTTACACCCCACGGCGGACAAGTAAGCGTTGAACTGCGGCAACTCGACGGGCTTGCTCAGATTCGGGTAATCGATACTGGTAAGGGCATCAATCCACAGTTTTTGCCCTATGTATTTGAGTATTTTCGCCAAGAAGACGGCTCAACCACACGCAAATTTGGCGGGTTGGGATTGGGGCTAGCGATCGTGCGACAAATTGTAGAAATGCACGGGGGCACGGTGACAGCAGAAAGTCAGGGTGAGAATCAAGGCGCAACCTTCATCATCCAATTGCCCCTGATGCAGCAGGCAACATCGATCGCATCCGAGCCAATCCACACACAAATAGAAGCAGAAGTGCCTTTAGACGGCGTTCAAATTTTGCTGGTGGATGATCAGCCAGATACCCGCGAGTTTCAGGCATTTGTCCTGGAACTAAGCGGGGCAAATGTGACAGCCGTCGCTTCTGGCTTAGAAGCTTTGCAAGCTTTAGAGCAGTTCACTCCTGATGTGCTAGTGAGTGATATCGGTATGCCTGAAATGGACGGCTATATGCTGATGCAGCAGATTCGCTCTCGCCCACCGAATCAAGGAGGAAACATTCGGGCGATCGCATTAACCGCTTATGCCGCAGAAATTGACCAACAAAGAGCACTTCAGGTAGGATTTCAAACTCATATTACAAAACCTGTAGAGCCAGAGAAGTTAGTGAGGGCGATAGTTAGTTTAGTCTCGTAGGGTAGGCAATGCCCACCCGACAAAGTTGCTAAAATTTCACATCTAAAGCACGTACCAAAAAAGCCCATTTGTCTGCGGCTTCTTCGATAATTTTAGCTGTAGGTTTACCTGCGCCATGTCCTGCTTTAGTCTCAATTCTAATTAGCGTTGGCGCATCACCTGCGTGAGCCTCTTGTAAAGCAGCAGCAAATTTGAAACTATGAGCAGGGACAACGCGATCGTCATGATCGGCTGTGGTAATTAAGGTTGCTGGGTAAGCTGTATCTGGTGTGATGTTATGTAATGGCGAATAAGCATACAGCGCTGGAAACTCTTCTAGATTATCTGCTGAACCATATTCGGAAGTCCAAGCCCAACCGATGGTAAATTTATGGAACCGCAACATATCCATAACACCGACTGCTGGTAAAGCTGCACCAAACAAATCTGGACGTTGCGTTATACAAGCACCCACTAATAAACCGCCGTTACTACCACCTGCGATCGCTAGCTTCTCAGTCTTAGTATACTTGTTAGCAATCAACCACTCAGCAGCCCCAATAAAGTCATCAAAGACATTCTGTTTTTTATCCTTCATTCCTGCTTGATGCCATTCTTCGCCGTATTCTCCACCGCCGCGGATATTAGGCATAGCATAGATACCACCCATCTCCATCCATACCAACAAACTCACAGAAAAGCCAGGTGTCATTGAAGCATTAAAACCACCATAAGCATAGAGATAAGTAGGGTTATTTCCATCTAATTTAATGCCCTTTTTGTGCGTAATAAACATTGGTACTCTAGTACCATCTTGGCTATGATAAAAGACTTGTTTTGTCTCGTACTCATCAGGATTAAAATCTACCTGTGGTTGACGGAAAACCTCACTTTTTCCTGTCACCATGTCGTAACGATAAATAGTACCTGCTATGGTAAAGCTGGTAAAGCTATAAAAAGTTTCAGTATCATAATGCTTGCCTCCAAAGCCTCCGGCTGAACCGAGTCCGGGTAGTTCTACCTCTCGAATAAATCCACCTTTGAGGTCAAAAATTTTGATTTGACTGTGAGCGTCTTTGAGGTAATCAGCAACGAACTGATTATTAAGTATACCGACACTTTCCAAAGTTTCTGCTGATTGGGGAATAATTTCTTGCCAATTTTCTGGTGCAGGGTTTTTCGTGTCAATCGCAATCACTCTTCCTCTTGGTGCATTTAAATCTGTGCGAAAATAAAAAACGCTATCATCATTGTCTATAAAGCTGTAATCTGCCTCAAATTGGTTAATTAGTTCTACAACTTCCGCATTAGGGTTAGTTATATCTTTGAAGAAAACCAAATTTTTAGAATCAGTACCTAGCCAAATTGAAATTATTAAATAGCGTCCATCTTCAGTAACGCCACCACTAAAACCCCATTCTTTTTGGTCAGGACGATGATAAATTAGTACATCTTCTGATTGAGGTTTACCTAGTTGATGATAGCAGAGCTTTTGATAATAATTGACATCTTCTAATCGAGTTTTTTCATTTGGCTCATCGTAACGGCTGTAGAAAAAACCTTGATGATCGTGTGTCCAAGATGCACCAGAAAATTTAATCCACTTCAGGTGGTCTTGGAGGTCTTCACCAGTTTCAACATCGCGTACTTTCCACTCTTGCCAATCAGAACCAGAGGAGGATAGACCATAAGCTAAAAGTTTACCATCCTCGCTAATCGACAATCCCGAAAGAGCAACAGTGCCATCTTCTGAGAGTTTATTGGGATCGAGTAAAACTTTGGGTTGGTCATCGAGGGTTTTCAAGGTGTAAAGGACACTTTGATTTTGCAGTCCGTCATTTTTGAAATAAAAGTAGCGTTCGGTGGAACCGTCTCGCAGAAATTCACCTTCTTTAAAAGGAATACCGTATTTTTCATAATCCCAAAGTTTGGTAAGGCGCTGTTTAATTTTTTCCCTAGCAGGAATTTCACTCAGGTAGCCAAAAGTAATTTGATTTTGTGCCTCAATCCAAGTTCTTGTTTCTTGGGAGTCAGGATCTTCTAACCAACGGTAAGGATCTGCAACTAAAGTACCGTGGTAGTTATCGACTTGATTCCTCTTGGGTGTGGATGGGTAGGTGAGGGATTTTTCAGACGAAGGCATAATTTCAGGTTAAAAGTACTATTTTACATATTACAAAGATATACCCAATATTTGGAGTATATACTAAGCTAATGTGCGCCCACCTTCGGAGCATTGATCGTCTTTTTATTGCTCATTATTCTTGATTCCTAACGATATTGATTGGGATTGATATTACAAAACGCGATCGCTCCACTATTAGATGCCTTCGTATAACAGCTGTGCCCCATCATTTCCTCGGTTCAATAATGGCGATCGCTTCTAAGTCTACAAAAGGCAAGTCAGGCATTAGAATATTTTATTGTTCAAGTGAACAATATTCATCTCAACCAATTGCAACAAACTAGTGATACGTAATCAGAGAAGACTGAATCAGCTTCATCTAATGAGTCAAACAAATCAGAAGCAGAGGTAACAAACCAGAACAAACAATAGCTGATTAGCTAATTGTGTCCATGCTCGTGGTTATTCTTTCAAATAGGATTTATTCAGACTGACTCAAAAATATGAGATTCCCAACTTTTTTAATAAGTTGGGAATCTTATTGTTTTTTCACTCCAGCACTCATTATCCCAATCGCTTCAAAATTTGCAAGACTTCATATAACTCTGAGTGACTAATCTTATTTTTTCAAGATATCATCATCAATTGATGGATTCTCATTTATATCTGGATTTTCTGCCGTCCAATTATCATCTGTTCCAGGAGATTCAGAAACTATCACAAACTCAGTCTCTTTTCTATTGTTATTCCCCCATTCATCCAAAACATCTTTAATTAACACTTCTTGCAACCAAATTTTAGCGACAACAGTTAGAGGTAGCGCTAGAAATAACCCTAAAAAGCCAAAGAAAGTCACGAAAAATAGCTGGGCAATTAAGGTTATGGCTGGCAGCAATGATACTTGATGCGCCATAACAACGGGCGTGATGAAATTACTCTCAACTTGTTGAATAATAAAGTAGAGAATCAAGACAGCGATCGCTTTCCAAGGTTCATCCAAGAAGGCGATCGCCATTGCTGGGATTACACTCAATGTTGGTCCCAGATTGGGAATCAAGTTAAAAAATCCCGCTAAAACCGCTAAAGCAAGTGCTGCCTTGACATGCAAAATTGATAAGCCAATCAGACTCATCAGACCGACTACACAGATGGCAATGGAAGCGCCTGTAATCCATCCCTCCAAAGAGACTTCACATTTATCTAAAATCCCATCTACCCGCCGCCGATAAAATGAGGGGAAAAGCCGCACAAATACTTTGCGATAAGCTATGGGGTCGGCTAACATCATTCCTGTTAAAACCAACACTAGCAAAATCTTGAGGACGACTTCTAAAGAACCAGATACAAAAGCAAAGGAGTTTCCCAATAGCCGATTGGCGAAGGGCTGTACTTGTTGGATGAGACTATTGATATCTGGGATATAAGGAACTAACTGGTCAGGAATACGAGTTCTCAGGGCATCAAGCCAACTATTAAAGCGTCCAAACCCTTTAGGAACTTGATAGGTTAGTTCTTGAAACTGCTGGGCAAATGGCGGCACAATTAGCCAGAAAAAACCCACGACACCTGCGAAAAAGATAGCTACTGCTAGGAGGACGGCGAATCCACGCCTCATCCCAAATCTTTGAAAGCGTTTCGCTAGGCGATTTAAGGTGGTGGCTAACACAACTGCGGCAAACATGAGCAAAAGCACTTCCCGAATTTGCCACAGGATGTATAAACAAAGAAGTATGGCGATTAAGCCGATCCATTGACCGAGGTTCACAGGCTAACTCCCAACGGTTGGCGAGATGCAATTTTCTTGTAATTAAGCTAGGTTAGCTGATTTTAGGAACTTGTGCGTAAAACTCTTGAGTTAATTTTGTTTTTGTGCTTGAAATCGCCACAGTAGAGCGATCGCTACGATCGCAATCGGCAACAATATTATAATCAGCGCGTTGGTTGCTGTCGCCGGAATTGAGAGACTTGGCCCTGCATACTTAATCAATACCGATAACAAAGCCGAGAGCAAAAGCAGTTTTAGAATTAATCCTAGTTGATTTTCCATAAAAGTACGGCAATACAGATTTTTGTGGTACATACAAATTTGCGCTGTACCGTGTAGTTTCTAGAATAAACCCACAGATACAATCCTTGTAGTTTTCACAAAAATATAATTTCTAGTACCTGTCAGAAGTGAAAGATGTGAGGTGTGATCGCTATTGCACTTTGTTAGTGCTGTCTGAACACAGACAGCACATTATACACTATTAAAGCTATACAGAAAGTAACCAAAGCAGCCTTTGAGTAATTTAAATTAAGCACAAAGTAATGCAGAGTTTTACCAAACTTTATTTGCTCCGAACTGGCTCAATTCTATATTTAGCTTTAATCAACTCAGGCAATTCTATCAAAAAATTTTTCACTCTAGCTTGAATATATTTAGAATTTTTAGGTACACGTTTAGCTATATACCTTAAGAAAGCAATCTGATAGCCAAACTTATATTTAATTGCAGAAAATATATTAGACTTAACCTGGTTAGCTGAACCTTTATCTAGGTTTTTTAACTTTGATACTTCACGATGATATACGGGATGTTCTCCCCAAACGCAGGCAAAGTGTACAAGAGCAGGAGACACTACCTGATTGTATTTTTTAAAAGTAGATTGACCTGTAATCGCATCTATATTAAAAGAACCACGAAGACCGATAGGTGTTCGCATCATCTGACCATGATCTTCAAACATACTTTGATTGTGTAACATCATAGCTAGACCAAAAATACGTTCATCATTAGGGCCATCACCACGAAATTCACTAATACCTAGCTTTTTCCAGTCCCTTGCCAATTCTAGTGCTGTTTCAAAAAATGCCTTAGCAGTATCGTTTTTTTCAAAATAATAGAGACCTCCATTAAATCTAGGTAATTTTGTGAGATTAAATCGTTTGAGTGTATCATCTACATCAATGAACTTATCTTTATCGCCTGCTTGAAGATATACATTACCTGCCACACTAAAACTTCTGCCTTTAAAATCATCAAAAATAAAGTTAATATCCCTCACTGCTATGCAATCACTATCAATAGAAAGTGTATATTTGAATGGAGAATAATTATATATATGAAGCTTTTGTTTTACGTTAGAACCGTATTCATATTTAATATTTATAACGTAATCATAAAGTTCTAGTAAATCTTGATCATTTTCATTATCAGTAACAATAGCACGCGGAATAGTTGGTGAATGAAGACGTAGAGAACGTGCTAATGACTTTGCCATTTCGAGATAATAAGATGCTCCGTAAGCATAGGTAATAATGCCACGTTGTGAAATCAACATGTTTTTTTATTAATTAACAGTATTTAAGCTTTAGTTGTCTAGCTGAATTCTAACTTACACGCCAAAGGATAGATATCTAATAATATTAACTAAGCTTAAATTCTCTATAAAGTGTCCGTAAAGTCTAGTCTAGATTTTATTTATATCTGTTTAAACAGACCTAGTTAGTTGCCTTTATAAAAATGAATATATACAGCAATAAACAACCAATAAACAACACAGATATCAGATTTTATATTCATCTAACCCTAAAATTAAATGTAGAAAATAGATTTCTATTACATTTATTAACTTGATATTGAAATCATTGTCAGAAACTAGCGCGATCGCTGGTAGTATACTTAGTGTTAGTCTGGCTTTGCTAGTAAACACAAAGCAGTAGGGTGCGTTACGGTATTAACCCTAATGCACCCTTTAGTTGAGACAATTGTTACTATCTTGAAAATATTCTTTGCTAATTGTGTCAGTAGGGAAATAATAGTTTTTTTCAACAACTACGGTATTATGGTTGTGGGCTAAAACTGCACAACTTTAAATTGCTCTTGGTATAATAAATAACTTTGCGATTAAAGTTTACATATATATTTTGAAACTTCCACAGTTGTAAGCACCCGGCGACTAAAAATCGCTAAAGAATCTGTCTTAACATGAGTTGGGCAAATAACCCTGGTTGATTTGCCAAATCAGTGAAACTACCTTGCTGTACTACCTTGCCAGCTTGGAGTACGTAAATTCAATCAGCGTTTTGGATGGTACTAAGGCGATGAGCGATTCTCTTTCAGAGAGGCTTCGCCAACGCAATTCTCGTCACTTTTAACTGCTTTAAGCTTTGACTGACAATTGCCTGGGTTCTATTATCTAAGGCACTAGTCGCTTCATCAAATAGCAAAATCCTGGGTTTGAACGCCAACGCCCTCGCAATCAACAGCCGTTGTCGTTGTCCGCCAGAGAGATTACTACCTCCTTGACTCACCACTGTATGGATTTGCATTGCCAAGCTTCATCCATCGTCAGAGACTTTGAATTTTTCCCTGACTGCAACGATAAGGGGGTTAGGTTTTTCGTGGGTCTTTCCAGATGACCTGAAAAGTCAGAATCCAGCAACTTTACAGAACGCTTTTTTACGTCAAACTCAACCAGCCAAAAACTTGTTCAACAGTCAGTTCCAATTCGATACCCTCAAGAATGGGTAATTTATCAGTACCTTCGTATAATTCCACTCGCTGTCCAGGAAAAATCCCCAGCACGCTTTCGTCTTCTGGGTTGATTAACCAGCCAAGTTCAGTACCATTGCGTGAACAATGCAATAATTTACTCAATACTTTTTTTAACCTTTGCTCTGGGGAAAGAATTTCAATTGCCCAGTCGGGATGAATTTCAAAGCGATTAGCAATTCTGCCAGATGGAGTTTTAGGAATTCTATCCCAGCGAAACACAGAGACATCAGGAACGATCGCAGCGCCACCAAAAGTACAGCGCAGTTCGGGCAAAGCCAAAGCAATTTTTTGCCTTTCGATTATCTGATTGATGACATGATAAGATTCGCTCCGCAGTAGGCTATGTTCACCTTGGGGCATGGGTTTTTGAATGATTTCCCCGTTGATAAAGTCTGATGCTGGCTCCGTTTCCGGCAGTTTCAGGAACTCGTCTAAAGTTAGTTGGGGTTTACTGGCAATAGCCATAGTGAGTGAAATAGAGGGGATGATTTAATTATGTGCGTTAGCGATCGCCTACTCTTAAAGCTTGCTACGCCTAGCCTTCTTCGTTTTTGACAGGTGCTAGAAATTATATTTTTGGGAAACCTACAAGGCGATGAACTTGGACGGATACATCACCAAAGGCTAGGGGGACAATAGTACCTGTGGTTAATGTCAGTTCTGTTGTGTATTGCCCATTTGTTAAGTCTCGAAATACTAGCAACTGAGAATTTTTGAGATTGACAACCCAATATTCAGCGATGCCTGCTTCTGCATAGATGTCTTTTTTATCACCTAAGTCTTTGCTCAAGGTGGACTGAGAAAATTCGATAATCCAGAAAATCTCTTCAGGGTAGGGATGGTGTTCTAAGTAAACCTCGCCTAAAGGTTTGACAATAGCAATATCGGGGACGGGTTCTGAGTCGTTGAGTAGGGTGATGGGTTTGGCATCGCGGATTTTTGCGCGTTCACCTAGCAGTGTGCAAAGATAATCGGCTGCTTCGGTATTGTAGTAGGCATGGGGTTCTCGTTCTGGGGGCATAACTATGAGGTCGCCGCGCAATAGTTCAATGGGTTGGTCATCAAAGATCCCTGCTTCTATTGCTCGGTGATAACGTTCAATTGTCCATTTATAGGTAGTTACCGTCATAGCCGCCTTTTTTCTACCGCTTCGACAATAGCTATTAGCTACGCAAGTAGGGGAGCCAGTGCGTTGGGCGAGTTCCCCGACTTGTAGCAACTGGCGTTATGTTATCGCTTTAGCGTAACGCACCATCGACAATTCAGGGTGTGTTAACCTTCAGCCGACCCCAGTATCTCCAATTCCTCTGGCGTGAGGGGATTATTTCCTGACTTCAGTGCTTCTATCCACTGTAGCCGTCGCTGTTTTACATCTTCTAAGTAATCAAGTGCCCCACTGTCTACAGCAGCCTGAAAGTCTTCTAATGCCCCTGCCAAATCGCCAGTCAAAACTCTAGCAAGCCCTCGACTGTCTTGATAGCTTTTATTGTCAGGGTCTAGAGTAACTGCTTTTTCACCAAAGTGGAGAACAGCTTTAGCATAGCCGTGTAAACAGCCAACCCAGCAAATGCTATTTTGAAATCCAGCAAAGTTACTCAAACTAGGGTCAAATATTTGGGCTTGCTTGAAAGCTTCTTGTGCTTCTTTAATTTTGCCTTCTCTCACCCAACTGATGCCCTGACTCAAAGCAACTGCAGCCGCAAAAGCTGGTTTGTTCGCCAAGCCTGGATATACACTTACTGCTTCATGCAGTCCTTTGGCATTAAGCCATTTTGTACCACTGTTCCATAAAATTATTGTAAGGTTGGCACGGCTGAGGTTGGCACGGCTGAGGTTGACACCACTGAGGTTAGCCCGGCTGAGGTCGGCATCACTGAGGTTGGCATCGCTGAGGTTGGCACGGCTGAGGTTAGCACGGCTGAGGTTGGCACCACTGAGGTTGGCACGGCTGAGGTCGGCATCGCTGAGGTTGGTATCGCTGAGGTTGGCACCGCTGAGGTTGGCACCGTTGAGGATAGCCTCACTGAAGTCAGCACCGTTAAGGATGGCACGGCTGAGGTTGGCACCGCTGAGGTTGGCACGGCTGAGATCAGCACCTCTGAGGTAGGCAAGGGTAAGGTTAGCAAGGGTAAGATTGGTACGGCTGAGATAGGCAAGGGTGAGGTATGCATTGCTGAAATCGATACCTCTGAGGTCGGCACTGTTGAGGTCAGCATAGCTGAGGTCGGCACCCTTGAAGTTAGTACCCCTGATAAATAGCCCTAAATTGTCCCTAAAGGCAGAGACACCAAGGCAATGGCTATAGCCTATAATACGGAGCGAGCGTTGTGAGTCAAATTGATCACTATCTAATTGACCGCAGGGGTGAAACGTGATTTTGTCTTTTAATTGATCTTTTGTTTGAGCGTAACGATGCAACTTTAAAAGCACAATCATCACATTCAGCCCTGTACACACATCTACTTGACGTAATCCCAACTGAATTTCTCGCTCTGGCAATTGCTCCCTCAATTGTTTTTTCTTCATCTGAGGCAGGTTTACATCGTCTGCATCAATAAATTCGCCATCGCACCAACGGAAGTAAAAATACTCCAATCTTTTGAACAGTTTGCACAAGCGTTCAACGTCGTGAAATTCTGAACTCTCAGTCAACAACCCCATCAAATATTCCACGATCGCAGGCGTTAAATTCCCATAACCTAATAAATCGTAAATCTGCTTATCCATTGCGACTGTGGAAACCAAGTCTTCTTCGCGCTGACGCTTGCTTACCTTCGTTGTCCAATCTTCAAAGCTTTCTAGTAACCGTTCCGCGAATAAAAACTCGCTAAAACTCTTATGCACAAACTCCACAGAGCCACCTTTATCGCCTGAAGCGGGTTTGATATAAAATGCCGTCAACAGGTTATTGAGTAGCTTATCTTGTTGATTTTTTTGGGAGGCATTCTCCTGTCTGGCTTGCTGAATTAACTTTGCAGCTGGGTTGTTGCTATCTTTGAGCCGTGCTTCTAACATCGTCACTCTGGCTGATTCATTCCCAGACTGCACCACACACAAAGCGGCTTCCGTGAGAAATTGCCGTAAATCCTCACTCTCTAATCCAGTCAAGCGGGAGTTATCATTCTGATTTTCACTGTCACGCTGTTTTTCTAGTACCCACTTTATTGATTCGTCATAGATGCGGATTTTTGCCTTAATAGCGTCTGCGCCTGCAAACATTTGGATGTTGAGACGGTTGTCTCGGTGCATTCGCGCCAGTAAATAGAGTAGTAAAGGTTCTCGCGCCAGGTTGTTTTTGACTTCATCAGGACAAGCCTGCAAAAATTCTTCAAACTCACTCTTGTTAACTTGAGCTGCAACTGACCATTTTTCTAGCCATTTTTGCCGAAGTGAGTCATCCATTGGCTGAAGTTCGACGCGCTTCAAGCTTTTGGTTTGTGAAAGCAGGCGCTCAATTCCTTGCAGCGCTAGGGGACGACCGGTAATCAAAAACTGATGACGGCAAAAGGGGTCTTTTTGAAACTGTTCCACCTGTTCTAAAAATTCCTTTAAGCCGCCGCTGGCTCGTCCTTCTAGCAACAACTCGTCAAACCCATCCAGTAAAAACAAAAAGCGAGTATTCTTATCGGTCAGCCAGCCGGAATCACTGGTGACAAAATCAAGGTGTTGTAAATAGTTCTCTAGGGTATCAGTTAAGTTATCTTTTAGTACCCGCAAATCTCGCAACCGAATCAGAATTGGGGTAAAATTCGGATGTAATTCGCGCTGTACCCAATCGGCAAACATCCGACAAAAAACACTCTTCCCACGTCCGGCTTCACCCTGAATAAACAAAACTTGTTTGTGTTTCGTGTCTGGGTCATTCAATATTGCCTTAACCCACGCTTCCAGTTCCAGACTTGCATTGTTTTTGACATCCAGTTCTTTGACTTGCAAAGGTACATACAAATCTCGAAAGGTAATATGGGTTTCATCAAAAATTTTTTCTTCTGGCTTTGGTTTAATTACCTGTTCTAAATAATCTTCAATATTCAGATTTTTCTCTAGCTTTTCTTTTCCTCCAGCGCTGTACCATTTCCAAAGTTTGTCCGCTTTCTCTCCGACTTCTACCAATGCGTCTTGCATATATTCATCGGTATGACGCGCCACCCGTTCAGTAAAGGTTTTTGCTTCTGCCTGCGTTAATCCGGCTTCTTGCAAGCGTTGCTGTAAAATCTGATTAAATGATTCTGCTAGTTGAGATTCGTGAAAATAGAGAATAGCTTTTTTCACTTCCCGCTCATCAAATTCTTGCTCACCCAATTTCTGAATCTGCAAAGCTAAAGTCTTAGAAGCTTCACGGTTTTGATCAATTTTCTTGAGTAATTCCGAATCTTGTTTGAGAATGTCCTGAAAGCTATCTATATAGGCAGCTTGACTAACGAGTACCACACAGTTTTCTAAACTTGGCTCTTTGTGAGTTGCATCAATAATGAACTTTAAGATGGTAATAGCGACAGGTGCAAAAGGAATCACTTCCTTGGTAATTTGACCGAGAGGAGAATTAAATACATCTAATAGCGACGAAATCTGTTCTACATAAGGTTTGAAGTTTTGAACATTGGGTTTTTGCTCCTTAATTGCTTTTGCCAAATCAAGCACGGCTTTAGCAGCTTCGGCTCCTGTCTTTGTTACCTCTACGCCTTGTCCCCAGTTCAAATCTTGAATGTTTCGCAAAAAGTTCCAGAGCTTCGTCATCGCCATAGACTATTCTCCAACAGCATCAATTTGGTAAAAATGCACCTGTTTAGCGCTTTTCGTTTGTATGCAATAGACTTTGACCTCTCTCCAAACCTCTCTCCTAAAAGGAGAGAGGCTTTGAATCTAACTCCCCTTCCCTTATAGGGAAGGAGTTGGGGGTTAGGTCTATATTGCACTTAGCTGAGAACCGCTATATTACTTAACTCATAGTCAACCAGCTAAAAACTTGTTTAATTGTCAGTTCTAACTCGGTATCAGTGAGTGTAGGCAACTGATAAGCTATTGTATATAATTTCACTCGCTACTTATGAAACGCTGTTAGCACAGTTTTAAGTTTTCCACAGAAGCGTAAAAGCGCAGAGAGTTTTTAAAGTTTGTTGTCCACGAGTATCAAAGACTCGTTAATGGAGTTCAAAGGTGGATTCATCCAGTTCAAATACTCGTCAACGGAGTTCAAAGGTGGATTCATCCAGTTCAAACACTCGTCAACGGAGTTCAAAGGTGGATTCATCCAGTTCAAACACTCGTTAACGGAGTTCAAAGGTGGATTCATCCAGTTCAAACACTCGTTAACGGAGTTCAGAGGTGGATTCATCCAGTTCAAATACTCGTTAACGGAGTTCAGAGGTGGATTCATCCAGTTCAAACACTCGTTAACGGAGTTCAGAGCTTCATCCACGAATCTCAAAAACTCAGCAATTAATTACGAATTACGAATTACTTTTAACTTCGTTGCCAAATTTTAATAGTCTTATCCAAACTCCCGCTAACCAACATCTCGCCGGAAGCTGTGAAAGCTAATGCTGTGACTATATGAGTATGACCTGTAAACGTACCCAGCAATTCTCCGGTTTGTAGATGCCACAACTTGATGGTTTTATCAGCACTACCGCTAGCGATAATTTGTCCATCGGGACTTAAAGCGATCGCATATACTCTATCTCTATGCCCTTTAAGGGTATGAAGTAATTTTCCAGTCTCCAATTGCCAAACTTTAATCGTTTGATCCCAGCTACCACTCACGAGCATACCATCTGCACTGATTGCTAAGGAACAAACGATGTGAGAATGACCCATGAGGGTATGCAGTGGTTGTGTATCTTTTAAACTTTTGATTCCCGTTTGGGGTGAGGTGCGCCAAACTTTGATTTTACGGTAGCTACCTGTAACTAGAGTTTCCCCGTCTTCACTTAAAACTAGGGAATGAGCAGCTGTATCATCTAAAGAAAGGGCGATCGCTACCTGACGTTGCATCAAATCCCAAAAAAGAATTTTTCTGTCATCTCCGCCTGTAGCTAACATTCTGCCATCTGGGGTAAAGGCAGCACACCGGACTACCCCATTGTGTTTGTGCAAAATATCTATCAAGTCTAAAGCGCCTACGTGCCAAAGCTTAATTGTCGAATCTGCACCGCAACTGACTAAAGTCTGTCCATCTGAACTAAAAGCTAGGGAATTCACTTCATCCACCAGCCCAGATATTACCCAAGGATACTCTGATAATGTCTCTATTAATTCACCCTTGCTTAAATCCCAGAGTTTCGTTTCTCCACGACTACCACTTGCCAATATGGGTAAGGCTTTGCCATTGTTACACCCGGAACTGAAAGCTAGGCAATTAATGCCTCTGGTGTGTCCTTCCAAAGTCTGCCAGCATTCCCAGTCACCGACTATACCCTTGAGACAATGTTCTGATGGTAGAGTTTGTATTGTATCTGCGATCGCTCTCTCATTAATTACTGGCGACGTGTCTTTTTTACCCATAAGTGATTCTAAATACCAACTCAACCCCCCCGCATATAACAAATTACTCGGTGTGACATACAGTTTTGGTTCGCTAAACTCCAGTTGATTTGTAGGTAAAAAGCCTGTTATTATGCTTTGCTTCTCGTAACCTAAATTACCTGTAGATGGATAAAACAAACATAGAAAAATTAATACTTGGTGATTTTTTAAATCTTCTTGAGTAACTGACCACCTAATTTTGTCTTTCTTAATACCATTAAAACTTTCTCCATCAGCAACGTAAACTTGAACACTTAGCTGAGGATGATCTTTGAGCGTATAAGGAAATTTACTTTCGCCACCCAAATTTCCCTCCTCATCTAAAATCATGTTTTGCAAAGTATCTTGTGACACCTTTTTTACTAACTTGCCCAAGCGTTCAGTTATTAGCCTGTCAACAATATGCTCCCGTAAAAGATAATCTTGGGCTTGTTGTTGGAAATATTTGGGAAAAGGTATCGTCCACTCAGGAGGCTCAGGATATTCCGGCGGCGTCGGCGGCGGATTTTTGGCGAGAACTTCTGCTTGTTGGCGAGAAAGTTCTTGGAGTCTAGCCAATGGCTCGCCCCAAAAGGCCATAACTTCAGTGTGACAACCTTTAACTTGACTTTCCAGCAAAGATAAGTCATAAGTTTTAGGTTTTTTCACACGTTGAAGGAAGTCAGTTTGTTGAGCTTTGAGTAAGCTAATCCAATCCATCTGCATTCCTGCGGCAAACTATTGCATACCTACGGTAAGCTATACAAATGCAATTACTCAAGTTTATAACCTTAGTTAATTAAAAATTCAGTAATATTAACAGTCTAATAAAACACAGCCATTAACAAATGTTTCTGTGAAAGAGATAGATGGATAGCACTTAGACATTTCATGAACTGATGCAGTTGAAGTATATAGAATTAGATGATATCAGTCAATTCTAACGGAGATGGATAACGAGATACTGTTTTCCTAAAAACACTTCTAGCTGTAAAGGAAAGTTGAATTTGAGACGGATTTCAAAGATTGCAGTAACGTTAAGTCAGCAAATAGCTACATAAAATAACCTAGTAACGATAATTCTAGGAAATATCATCTGAAATCGAAATAAATGGTGAAGATTGGCTAATTTTAACCTTTGCGTTTTGGTTGTCTAGGTGTAGTACTTACATCAGAAGAGTCACCAAAAGTATCCCTTGCTTCAATCTGTTTAATTTTCATTTGCAAGTTCAAGTCATCGCTGCTAACAATTGTTTCTAAATTAGCTAATCTCCGTTCTAGCAGTTCTATTTGCTGCTGGTGCAAATAGTTAGTTTTTGATTTTTGCTCATCGGAACGCCAAACAGCAATAGTACCAACAGCTGCGCCACCAATAGCAACTAAAGGAAGAATAGCACCGCTTCTAGTAACGGCTGACAATGGGACGCAAACTCCTAGAATGGCTACCGTAATTACCCAAATTCTTGTGGTAGCAGATAATCTGACATCTTGATATTGTTCTAGATTGGGTTGAGATTTTTTAGCCATAAGTCAATCCATTGAAAAGTTATTTCCTACATTTGCACAAATATTTACTAAAATACTTCCTACAATTGGGTTAAGTATAATTGCTATCCTAATATTTTTGTAATTATAGTTACTCAGTTATTTGCGATCGCTAGATTGGGATTGTTAGGAGCATTTGCACCTGGACAATAGAAAAATTTTCTGAAAAGTGCTTTTTTCCAAGCTGCTAAATCGAGGGTTTCCAGTCTCCTTACGATACCATTCACCTGAAAATTCTCTATCTAGTACAGATGTCGAAGGGTAAGGTAGAAAGAAATAGGGGAATTTGCCAGTTGATTTAGAAAAGGCACCTTTTCCAGTAGTGATTTTCTTCAACGGCTTTAACTGTGATGCTTAACAATATCAATGGTTGGCGGTTAAACTTGCTGAACGTGGACTAGTGGTGATTCTCTTTAACTGGATTGCGGAAATTATACCAGGAATAATTAGTCTGAATCCAGGAGTTGATTTTCAAAAGATGAAACCAACAATTTATCGTAGTGTGTCCACTGCTTTGGCTTTGCCAACACTGCTAACGAAAGTGGAGCAGTTACAGTCTGAGGGTATTTTAGCTGGAATGCTTGATCTGCAACGAATAGTTTTAGGTGGACACTCCGCAGGTGGTAGAGTAGCAATCGAAAATGCTGATCCCCACTTTTTCCCTCAAGTTGCAGCATCTTTTGGTTATGGTTTACACACTATGGCAACGTTATTATTGGGATATGAAGCAGGTACTATCTTACCCTTACCAGACTTCCTACCACTTCTACTGATGGGAGGAACCTGCGATGGAGTAATTGCTTACAGCAGCTCGCTATGGTGTAAGTCCTGGAAATACTACCACCCCAGTCATCCGTACATTCCAAGAAGCAATTACTGGAGGACGAAATGACAGCTATCTAGTACTTTTGGATGGGGCAAATCACTTTTTGATAGTTGATCAGCCAGACTGCACCTTAGATACACCCTTGTTGGACTTTCCCGCCACCCAACCCCAAGAAAGCTTCCGTTTGCTGATGGGTGAAATCATTAGTTTGTTTATTGACACTCATGTTCACCACCAACCAGAAGCATCCCAGTTGCTTGAGCAATTATTGAATACTGCCAATCCTCTGATAAAATCCTTTGAGGGTAAATAGTTAAGTTTATTATGACAAGTGCATCTTATATTTTTCTAGCTGGAGCAAGTCGCGGTGTTGGTCGAGAAATTGCTCAATATCTCACAGTGCAACAGCTAAAGGTAAAAGCACTCCTGAGAACAGCAACAGTTGCTAGTGAACTAGAAAGAATCGGTATTGAAGTAGTTCAGGGAGATGCCTTAAATCTTGGCGATATAGAACGCGCAATGGTAACAGATGCACCTATTCACACTGTTATCAGTACAATTGGCGGTTTACCATCAGATGTAGAAAGGCCAGATTACCCTGGTAATAGAAATCTGATCGATGCAGCAGTTAAAGCTGGAGTACAAAAGTTTATTCTTGTATCTTCCATAGGTGCTGGCAATAGTGTTGTTGCTGCGTCACCCCAAGTTTTAGAGGTACTGGGAAAAGTTTTAGCTGAGAAAGACAAAGCTGAACAACACTTAATTGCCAGTGGACTTACCTATACAATCATCCGTCCTGGTGGACTCAAGTCAGAATCAGCAACGGGTAATGGCGTTTTAACTGAAGATCCGCGGATTATTGGTAGCATCAATCGTGCAGATGTCGCGCAGTTAATTGGTCGCTGTTTAAATAGCCAATACGCCAATAATAAAATTTTGTCAGCGGTAGATCGAAACATGCTGTTTGGGCAAAGAGAATTTGCAGAATTTAGTTTAGGTTAGTGCCCCAAAAGCTTCTTCTCAATGCCCAATGTCTTTTAGATCAACTTGTCAGGTGTAATGGGTAAATCACGGATGCGCTTACCTGTGGCATGGTAAACTGCATTGGCGATCGCAGCTGAAACACCTGTGATCGCAATTTCGCCTACACCTCGTACACCTGCTGGATTGAAGTTGAAATCAGGTTCGCCGACGAAGGCCACCTGAATGCGAGGAATATCTGCATGGGCTGGGAAGTGATAGGTAGCAAGGTCATAAACCACGGGGTAGCCGATGTTTGGATCAACTTGGCACTCCTCCATTAAAGCTTGCCCAATACCCATGATCACGCCGCCACGGACTTGACTGGCGACTGTCTTAGAGTTGATCACTCGCCCGATATTCATCACTGACACCCAGCGCGTTACCCGCAAACGCCCGATTTCTTCATCCACACTGACTTCGCAAAAATGTGCGCCCCAAGACTGGAATGCCCATTTCTTGGTTTCATCGCCAGGAGCAGAGGATGCTGTGGCCTCAATTGCTGCTTGGCCGGACTGACTCAGAGTTGCAAACGCCTCCTGTGCAGTCTTAGCATTAGCAGTTTTCAGAACTTGCTCACAAGCTGACATGACCGCCGGAACCAGAGATGCTGTCATCATGGAACCACCCGCCATGCCTCCATCTGGTAGTAAGGAGTCGCCCAACTCTACATGTATCTGCTCGACGGGTAGCCCCAATGCGTCTGCTGCTGTGGCTGCAACAACGGTATATGTGCCAGTGCCCATGTCATTCCCGGCGGTGAGAACATGGGCAGTACCATCTGGTAGCAGCCGTACCTTGACTGATGCTGCACCTCGCCTGCCAGGGTAGGTTGCTGCCGCCATCCCCCAACCAACGAGTTTACCATCAGATGTCAAAGAACGCGGCTGTTTTGGTCTGTCTTTCCAGCCAAATTGCTCCGCACCCAAGAGCAAACAGTCAGCAAAATGTTTGGCTGAGAATGGCTGACCTTCGCGTTGGTGTTCTTTAGTTTGGTTTTTTAGGCGCAGTTCTACTGGGTCAATCTTTAGCATCCAGGCCAGCTCGTCCATCGCTGACTCCAACGCCCACATCCCAGGATTCTCTCCTGGCCCGCGCATGAATGTTGGTGTACCGATGTTCAGCACTCCTAGTTCCTGCTTCAGTTGCAAATTCGGTGCTGTGTACATAACTGGCGTGACCGCAGTACAGGGTTCTGTAAAGACATCCACTGGTGAGGTACAGGATTTAACCTCATGGGCGATCGCAGTTAAACTACCATCAGCAGTTGCTCCCAAGCGCATAGTTTGCTCGGTTTCGGAACGGTGTCCGGCGTTCGCTGTCATTTGCCGTCGGCTGAGGACGACCCTGAGAGGACGCTGAAGTTCACGGGCAGCCGCAGCACAGAGAATACCGTGGGGCCAGGGAAAGGCTTTAGAGCCGAAAGCTCCACCCAAAAAAGGTGTGACGACATGAACTTGTTCAGTTGGGAGTCCAAAGAGTTCTGCATAAGTGCGCCCAGTTGCCAACACCCACTGAGACGGTTCGTAAACAGTGAGTGAGTTTGCATCTTGCCAGTGGGCAATGATGGCATGGGGTTCCATCGGCGCGTGCAGTTCGATGGCTGTCTTGTAGGTAGCGTCAATTTTCGTTGTTGCACTCGCCACCCCTGCCGCAAAATTCCCCTTTTCAAACTTTAGCTCTTGACCCATCTGCGGTGGTGCCTCCTTGAAGGTGGCTTTCGCAGCTTCCACGACTGGCTTTTGGCTTATGTATTCCACCTTAACCAAATGCGCCGCATCACGTGCCCGCTCGAAGGTGTCTGCTACTACCAAGCCGATAATTTGTCCTGCATAGTGAATTTTGTCATCCGACAACGGCAGACGGGCCTCGTAGATTTTCGAGGTCATAAAGTCGTTGGCTGGCATAAACACTTCAGGCGAGTTTTTATGCGTGAAAACATCTATCACACCTACTGCCTTTTCTGCCACACTGGTGTCGATGCTTTTAATTTGCCCATTGGCAATGCTGGCGGTGACAAGATAACCGTGAACCAGACCTGGAATTTGATGTTCTGCGGCGTAGGTTGCCGTGCCTGTAACCTTTGCCCGTCCATCCTTACGGTTGATGGCAGTCCCAATTACTTTGTTCATGCTACGCCTCCTCCTTTGGCTGACACCGTGAGTGCGCGGCGAATTGCCCGCTTTGCCAAGTCAACTTTGAAACTGTTATAAGTTAATGGTTTAGCTTCTTGAAGTGCAATTTCTGCCGCCTGTTGAAATGTTGCAGTATTGGCACTCTTGCCAATCAAAAACTTTTCTGCTTCCTTTGAGCGCCAAGGTTTATGGGCTACGCCACCCATTGCCAAGCGCACATTCTGAATCTGCTCACCCGCTAAGTCAATCGCAGCTGCCACAGAGACTAACGCAAAGGCATAGGAAGTGCGATCGCGTAACTTTAGGTAAACCCCTGATTTGGCAAACGGCATTGGGGGCAGAACCACAGAGGTAATCAACTCACCTGGCTCTAAGTTGGTATCTCGCTGGGGTGTGTTCCCTGGTAGTCGATGAAAGTCTGTCAATGGTATTTGCCGCTTACCCTTGGGGCTTTCCACAACAACAACAGCATCTAGGGCAGCAAGAGGGACACACATATCCGAGGGTTGAACTGCCACGCATTGGTCACTGGCCCCAAGGATGGCGTGCATCCGGTTGATGCCCGTTGCTGCCGGACAGCCGCTTCCCGGTTGCCGTTTGTTGCAAGGGAAGGCGGTATCGTAGTAGTAGGGACAGCGAGTGCGTTGCAGTAGGTTGCCCCCTACGGTTGCCATATTGCGGATTTGCTGAGACGCACCAGAAAGAATCGCCCGGGACAGTATTGGATAATCGCGGCGAACATCAGGATGGTCTGCCACTGCTGTGTTAGTTACCAGCGCTCCAAGGCTCAGACCACCCTCACTTGTGCGTTCAATGCGCTTCATCTCTAATCGAGAGATGTCGATAAGTTGCGATGGTTCATCTAGGAAAACCTTGAGACGGTCAACCAAATTCGTACCGCCCGCAATCAATATCGCATTTTGGTCATTCGTTGCCCGTTCAACCGCATCTTTCACAGAAGTGGCACGGGTGTAAGTGAAGTTGTTCATCTGAGCATCTCCTGGGGTTCATTGACCATCACATCTGCGGCAGGAGAGGGCGGTTTTTGTCCCGTTATCTGCTGGACTGCTGCCACAATGCCGTTGTAAGCGCTACATCGACACAGATTACCACTCAGTCGCTCCTTAATTTCAGCTTCAGAGAGTTCAGCCAACTGTGGGGGACTAGCCAAATCTGGCGTAACAACGCTGGCACAGCCGCGTTTGACTTCATCAAGTAAGGCAACAGAAGCACAAATCTGTCCTGGGGTACAATAGCCGCACTGGAAGCCATCGTTATCAATGAATGCTGCTTGCACTGGATGGAGAGTATCGCCCTTCGCCAGCCCTTCAATGGTGACGATCGCTTTGTCTTCCTGCATCACTGCCAAACTCAGGCAGGAATAAACTCGCTCACCATCGATCAGAACAGTACAGGCCCCACACTGTCCATGATCACACCCCTTTTTGCTGCCCACTAGCCCCAAGCGATCGCGCAGAGCATCTAAGAGTGTGACACGCGGCTCAAGGTCGAGGGTTTGCTGCTCACCGTTAACAGTAAGTTTCACGTTCATCTCACCAGGGTTACTTTGGCTAGCTTCCTTTGCTATAGTTGCCTGATTGAGTAATGAGGGAGTCGCTATAGCCGTTCCGGCAGCAGTCAGTGCCTGTCCAGAAAAACCGGGTTGGGATGTTATTTCTGCCCTTTTTTTGTGTTCCATAATTCGTACTTCTAGATTGAATAATGCGGTAATTCTGAGAACTTAGGGATATACATAGCTATTTAGTATTGTGTACATAATTAAGGTTGAGTGCAGGTAAGAGTCTGGGGAAATAAGGAAAAAATCAGACAAAGTACGCTTTCCCAAATAGCTGAATCACCTTCTCAGCCGTGGATTTAGCATAATATTGCTGTTTGTCCCACCTCTATTGACTAGAGCGATAGTTCACTCAGTATTTCTTAACAAAACGAAATATTTTGTACTGGGTTAAAATGTCTATTTGAGGCTAAATTCTCAGTTTTGGTTTTTAGGCGATGTCTACGACGTGGCAAGAGAAGTAAATCTGGCGTTGCAGAACAGTGGGATGAGTTTGGGCAAGCAGGGAAGGCAGGGGGAGAGATGAGCCTTAGTTGCTAAATCATCTCGCAAAGGGAGCAACGCTGTAAATCTCTATTTTAAGCACGCCAGCGGAGTATTTGATCCTTAACAGGATTGACAAATTCTCGTCCTTCAGCGACAGACCGAGCATACTCCCGCTTCAACTGGTAATACCACTGCGCCTGCATATCTGAGTCTTTAATCAGCCGTAGCACAGGATTATATTTCAAACCAATCTGCTGCTTTTCTACCACCGTTCGGTCTTGGTCAATAAAAGTCCGCGCCAGTACGTGTAACAGTGGTTTGAAAAATCCCACCCAAGGAAGTGTCCAGTAAAGAGCAAAAGTTACCTCCGTTTCTGTGTCTGAAATCGGTGTAACTGCTGTCAAATTAACGACTCGATTATTACCAATAGAGGTTTCTTCAATTCTGACTCCAGGTAAACGAAAAGAAATCTCTGTTTCCGGGACACCACCGCCAATCAGCCAGTATAATCGACCTCCATTCGCAGGTAATCGGTGTCGTCGCATCGTAAAGCCATAGGGCGAAGCATCAAATTGCTTTACTTCCTCGTGCAATTGCTCATTTCGCCACCACCAAGCGCGATGAACATAAGGTGAATGAGCCGGGTCCATCAGACCTACTACCGCATGATCTATAAAACAAGGAAATTTTACCACCTCTACAAACTGGTGAGAGCGATCGTCAAACCCTGGAATTACTGGAATTTCCATCTCAGAAGCTGGTTGAGGGTTATCGGGATCGGGCATATATATCCAGATATTCCCTTGGGCTTCGCGAACACTATATGACTGCACATCAAAGCGGCTCAAATCCATTTGCTGCTCCTCTACAAGAGAAGGTATCGCAGTGCAGCGCCCAGCGGAGTTAAAGCGCCAACCGTGATAACAGCATTCAACTTCCTGCCCATTGAATCTCCCATAACTCAAGGGCACACCACGATGGGGACAAATATCCGTCATTGCAGACACTTTGCCATCCTGACTGCGAACTAACAGCACTGGTTCTCCTAAGAAAATGCGGCTGATCATCATACCTGGCTTGATTTGATTGCTAGGCAGAGCATAGTACCAAGTATTACGTAATACAAAGTTATCGCTATTTTTCATAACTAATTGCGTCTGCCTTTGACACAACGAAAGTCCTGGTTTGTGGAAAGGAAGGTTATGTTGGAAAACATTCTTTCAGGTTTTAAATTGCTGTAGGTAAATTCAACTGATACAGTTATTGGTCGTGTTCGTAATTTTCTCAGATTTAGGTTGTTCTGGGAGAACTGCGGGTGTGAAGTTGCATTATTCGCCAGAAATTTGTACAAATACCGTTCTTTTTCGCGGACCATCTAACTCAAAAAACAACACCGATTGCCAGGTTCCCAGAGCTAATTTACCATCCACAATGGGAATTATCTCACTCGTGGTCAACATCATTGCCATTAAATGAGAGTGAGCATTAATCGGCTCATCTTCTGGAACATCTCTTAAATGCAAATCATTATGCAAATAGCGGTCTGATTCTGGTGCTAATTTTTGCAAGAACACTTTTATATCTTCTAATAATCTGACTTCATTTTCGTTGATAGCTAACGCTGTTGTAGTGTGTCGAGAAAATACTAAAGCTTGTCCATTTTTAATTGATGTTGAGGTAATAAAATCTTGAATTTGTGGGGTGATATTATGAATATTAATTTTTGGCTTAGTTTCAATTTCAATTAACTTATTAATAATTGGCATCTGTTGAATTTTATATTTGGGATTACAAACGAGGTACGCTAACACAGCTTAACGCCCTGATAAATTTAAGGAAAAATTTAAAATCCAAAATTGAATGACTCCTAACTCTTAACTATAGTTTCCAACCCCTGCACTAATCTCTCTATACCTTCTTTTACCGTCTCTTTTTGCAGCGCCCCATAAGCAACGCGTAGGTAGCATCCGTCATCCATGCCAAAGGTTGTACCTGGAATAACTGCTACTTTATATTCCTGAATCAGTCTTTTGACTAACTCAAAAGCATCCATCTGGGTATGAACTTTGAGGAAAAAATAGAAAGCGCCATTGGCAGGAATAATGCTACATAAGCTTTGTAGACGGTTAAGGGAGTCTAATACTAGTTGGCGTACTTGAGCAATGCCTCCTATATTACTCTTCAAATACTCCTCTTTTGCCTGCAATGCCCCTAAAGCTGCATATTGAGAAATGACTGGCGGACAAATCAAAATTGTATCCTGGACTTTTTTAACAGCGACAAGTAAGTGTTTGGGAATCACCATATACCCAATGCGCCAACTGGCAAAACCGTATGCTTTGGAAAGGCTATAGAGAGAAATGGTGTACTCACTACTATTACCAAATGCACCAGGTGAAATGTGTTTTATCCCGTTATAGGTAAAGTATTCATAAGCTTCATCGCTGATGTGATAAATACTGCGATTAGCACAAATTTGATTTACTTGGCGCAATGCGGCTTGTGAATAGACAACTCCAGTCGGATTATTTGGTGAAATCGTTACCACAGCCCGTGTTTTGGGAGTAATTGCTTGAGCGATCGCTTCTTTTCGCAGTTGGTAATTTTCATCTGTCGCAACTAATACTGGATGACAACCAGCCATTGCGATCGCCATTTCGTGGTTGAAATAGTAGGGCGTATTCAGAATAATTTCATCGCCTGGGTTAGTGATAGCAAGAATGGCATTCATAAATCCCATATTGCTCCCTGCTGTCACAACGATGCAGTTTTCCTCATTGATTTCAATCCCGTTGAAGGCTTGCAATTTTCCGATAAGTGCTGTCAGCAAAGGCGGAATTCCCTCAACTGATTTGTATAAATTATTAGCTGGTTCGGCTAAGAATTTGGCTAAAAATTCTATGGCTTCATGTGGTGGGTTGTAAGAAACAACACCTTGTCCAAGAGAGATTGTTCCAGGAGAGTTTTTAATCAGTTCCCCAACCATAGGAATAATTGGCGACTGTACCGCCTGCATACGAGAGGTTAGGGATTCCATATTACCTTGCCTATGTACCTGCCTTTAGTATCTCTTAATAGGGGAACAATCAACTAGTACAGTACCGCGGAAATAAACCACCCATTCCAAATTAATGAAACCTTTACTGGCTAACTTCTCAACCCCTCAAGCCAAAATCAAAGTCTCAACATCATCCAACACATTCGGTAGAGGCGACCTATCAATCAGATATTCGCCGAACACGCACCCGGTGGAGCATAACTCATGCATTTTTTGGTGTCATACTTACAACATTGCCAACCAACGTAACCGTTTCACCAGCGACTACAATCCCATCCCCATCATGACAGCCGTATAGCACTCGTTGCTGGTGGTTGGCATATTCCTGCATACGGGCATAGTCCTTTGGTGTATCCTGCACATGCGGCACAAACGCAAAGTCTACTAGACCTAATCCCTGGTAGGTAGTAAGCGGTGCATACGGCGCATCATCACACAGCCGCGCCGAGGCTATCTCCGGTGTCATCATAATTGCCCCAGCCGAAATGCCAATTAACACGCCTTGATGGAGAGCATAGTGCTGAAGCCGCTCCATTAAACCGCGTTGCTGGAGCCAGTATAAGAAGTAATAGGTATTACCGCCAGATAAATGAATTGCATCACAGGCAAACAACTGATCGAGAAGATCAGATTTGTATGCCACATCGAGTTCAACGTAGAACGCGAGTTCGAGATCATACTGTTGATAGTACTGTTGTTTTACCGTAAAGTACTGACGTTTTGGATCGCTTGACGAGGAAATATAGCCAATGCGTGCAGTGATCGTGCCTAATAGTTGAAGCAGATACCAATCCACCTGCTGATTTGCTGCGATAACTTGATCGCTATAAAGCACCAATTGTCGCATAAGGCGATGGCTGAAACAATAATTTGATTATAAATTCGCTCAACAGCAGCATATCCGCTCGTGTTGCTCACGCCTGTTTTAGGCAAATAATGGTACTATTGACACTCGATTCCCCTTAGCAACTTCAGGGCGGAGTGTACACTGTACCATATCAATTTTAAGACCGGCCCCACGTTAGACCAGCTGGGTGCACTCATGCTCTGGGTACCAATCAACCAGTAAGTGACTTTCAAAAAATAAAATAAAATAATTATTGTAGAAAGTAGGAGTCAGCGCAGCCGACGGCAGCACTGACTCCCTGTTTTGTAGTAAATTCAACTATGTCAGGTTGGAGTTTTTAGTCAATCGAAATCTGCTGAGGGCCAGTGGCTTTGCCGTTATGTGCATCCGTTGTGGTGCTGCTGGTGTAACTATTTGAGCGGATCTGTTTATCTAGCCAGCTTTTAACTGGATCATCTGCAAGATTGAGTCGAAGCACACCAGAGAAAAACCCACCCACAAATGAGACTGGATGCCGAGTAAATTCTCTGAATATAGGTGACAATTCATCAATGAACATAAAAAGACTCCTGGCACTGCCGTAAAAAATTATTACTTCTTAATTGATCGTAACGTGTTAAAGGATTGGGTATGGGGCATAGTAGTTCCAAGTTCCCAGTTCCGAGTGCTGAGTAAAGAAGTGAGATTCCCCACTCAGCACGGGCTAAACCTTAGCTATCCGCTAACAGCACTCTGAAGGGCATGGGGCATTGGGTTTAGTAGTCCCCTTGTCGCCTTTATCTCTTACACTCCCTACTCCCTTATGATTTCGCGTTATGAGCTTGGTTGCTGATCGGGAAACATACACTTATCAGAATCACAACCACTAGGGCCAGCCTCTGTCATTTCGCCTAAATCGTAGCGGCTTAGTACTGCACAGAAATCATCTGTTTTGCGCCGCGCTTTCACCTCTTGAGTTAAGCGATCGTAGGTTGATTTATTGATTGGTTCAAATGGTAAACGTGGGAATGATTGCAAATCGTCAAAACGCGCTAAAAGAGCCGCTGAAATATATCCTTCATCATTCTGGATGGTTTCGTAAATGCGCTGTCCCAAAGGCTCGATTTCATCAGAGCGAAGTTCCAAAGTAGCTGATGTGTTGTGAGTCACGTACCAGCGTTGAACCTGGAGGACAAAATCAAATTGGGCTAAGACTGAAAATTTAGAAACATCAATTTCATCAGCCCCTGGTAAATCAGCCCAAGTCACAGAAACAGGGATTTCCACTAGCCATTCACTCACCCGTGAATCAAAAGGATCGTTAAGCAAATTGCCCTGTTCATCTTTGTCTGATTGAGAGGGAATGACGTTGTAACCGTAGTCAATACAAGCTAAGGCTACTGGGTCATTTTTGCCGAAGGTGATTCGACGAATAAATCTTTGGGCTTTGGGAGGATGCCACCCTGAACTAGCATTAGTTAATAAAGCTTTAGTGCCACTGGGTTGGACTGTGGTGCAACGATTTGGGCGCTTGAGATTGTGGCGATCGCAATAATCCCAAACCACCCGATGTACAATATCTCTCCAAGAAATTAGATATTTCTCTTCCTTACGCTTGAAAGCTAATCCTTGTGTAGTTGCGGGCCTTCCTTCTTCCCACCAGCGTAGCCAATCAACACCAAAAGCATGGACAAAGAAATCAAATAAACCTGTAAAAGAAACTCCCACAATCGGGTCTAATTCACGGCTGTATTGATAACGTGGTTCCAGGAATTTGTGATTTAAAAGTGCTGCTACAGATAGCGCCCCAGCAGTGAAAGCTTCCTCCTGTTCTTTGTAGTTATGTGGGTCGATTTGATTAAGGTGAACCTCAGACAAATTGCAATGGAAGTTACTACCGATGATTTCCAGATTTGTTACCCTAGAGGCTTTTTATCCTCTAGTTCTACTGCTTAATTATTCGCAGTAGTTCCGCGTACATTTTGCAGATGTGACTTCAGATAATAAAAGTGTTTCGGCTCCGCTCAACACAAGTGTTTTTCACATCCGCCCCCGCACTCTTGGAGAGATTATATTCTAGACATCAATTTTCGATGTAATCTAGTTTCACTCTCTACGCTGTACGGTGTCAAAGGCTTTTTACTTCCTTTGATTACCACGGGATTAGCATCTCAGCTTTCCCCGTTTTTGCGAGGTTTTTAACGTGAGGCAAAATCAATTACCACACGGATTTAAACCGTAACGAGCTAAACGATGTTCTAGCTCATTAGCATCCAGATTTGGATAACGTTCTTTTAACCATTGTTTTGCTGTTCCTTGTTCATAAGCTTGCAAAAAATTTACTTTCACAGCCTCTGTTGGCAGCAAATCAATGTTTGATCGCGCTACAGCTTCACCAGCCCATTGGATCGCCCCTTCTCCACTGTAATATTGTTTGCGGACAGCACCAACACATTCTTCTAAGGTCGGCTTACTGTGAAAAACTCTTGTATGGTTTGCCATCCTGAGTGCATCACGCTCTGGATCAATTCGCCAGTTGCCATTTTCATCTTGCTGCCATAAGTTATCTTTGGCATCGGCGAACAAACTATCTTCGCTAGAACCTTGCCTCATACCAGCTGATCGCCTAATATTACCGGCAACAATTGTTACAGCAGCTTGATCGATTAACAGACAGCATTCAACTGAATTTAATTGTCTTCCCACAGCTTTATTCAAGATGGAAGCACAACACTGATAAAGTCCGGGCAATTTCACCGGATTTGCAACCCCTCCAAAGCCGTTGAGAGTTTCTCCTGATTTGCGGACATCACTGATATCAACTAGTACTTTAACTTCTGCTGAAAATTGTTCATCAGTAGAGAGTTCTAATAAGGCTTGATATGATTCAACCCAACCTTCACGGCTATCTCCAACGTGAATAGTGACGTTATTGTCTTCTATATGAGTTTCAGTATATTCACGCCGCTGTTGGACAGGAGTGCTGCCAATTTCGCCTTGTACAGTGACATTCAGTTGATTACGAATGAGGGGCAACTGGTTAATAAATTGTGGTTCTAAGACGGCTCCAGTACCACAGCCCATCATTGCCAGATCCATCATTAACCCGAAGGCACTCCAGTCTTCGAGATTGGTAGAGGTGCAATTATATGCCCCGGAAAAGTTCTTTGGCTTGGTTATCCAGTCTGTACCACCAACCCAGAGCCAGCGCCCACTAGGCATAGCTTTCAAGTTGCGCTGCATCTTATCCAAGATGACAGCTTCTTCTTGAGTTAGCTTTCCCAACTCGACTAAGCCGAGTAGAGTGCGATCGCATACTTCATCCCATGTTTCCCTTAGTCCCGCCTTTGTACGGCGGCTATATGTTCTAAAAAATACGGGATTAGCAGCCGGTGCAGTTTCTGGAAACCTTGCACTCTGGCGTGTTCTTTCGAGATTCTGAACCATATATTAAGTGTCTTGTGTGCGGACAGATTATGACTATACGCCAAGTAGTTTTAGTATTAAAGATTGTCAAATTGTCCACTTTACGCTACCTCTACCCTGCACCAATTACAACAGAAATTTATGATGTATAATGTCCCTCTCCCTTGGGTAGGAAATAGATACTCAGTTTCAATTAGCACATTTTAAATATAAGTAAATTATCTCTACTACCTTATCTTCAGGCTGATTATCACTACTTAACACTGCCTCAGTTACTCAAGACTTTTTATTACTTTTTCTCAACTCAGTAGAGACAGTTAAACAATCCCGTTAAACAAGTTGTGGCTGCAAGTAAAATCTAAACAATTATTTCCGAACTCTTGGGAACTATAAATTGAGTTACAGGAAATTGATTATGAATGATGAATGGAAACCTCTAAATCCTGATGATGTTGTACATTTTCATCAAGAAGCATTTGAAAATTTACCCCGAACTCAAATAGTGTTTCAGTTATTAAAGGAAGTCAAGAAAATTTGGGCAAAATACTGTACATCGTCAGGATCAATAATATTTGGGGAAGGATTTGAATGTTATGTTTTAATACCTGGTCAACAATGGCGAACAGGCAAAATTAGAGTACGCCTAGAATTTTGCCCTGATGAAACTGAAATCGAAGACAAACCAGAAGAGAATGGATTAGAAATCAAACAGGAAAGCTCTCCGCTCGACGACCTTCGGCAGCAACTCAAGGAAAGTGAAAATTAATACCAAAATTGTAACCGTCGATGCACGTTGGTAGACACCAATATAATAGAAAATTATCTGTATCCGTGTGCGCTAAAAAAAACAAAATGGTATGGACTCCCCTACATGCAAAAATACATCGTACCATCCGATCACGCCACTTATTTGAGCGCAACCAGCGGCTATTAGTCGCTGTTTCCGGCGGACAAGATTCTCTATGTTTAATAAAATTACTTTTAGATTTACAATCCAAATGGGGATGGTATTTAGGTATTGCTCACTGCGATCATCGCTGGCGTTCTGACTCCGAAGCTAATGCTAACCACGTCGAAAACTTAGCTAAAACTTGGGGTATATCTTTTTATTTAGAAACAGCGAATAAAGCGATAAATAGTGAAGCTGCTGCACGTGATTGGCGATATCAAGCTTTAAGTGCGATCGCTCAGGCAAATAATTATCAATATATGGTTACAGGACATACCGCCAGCGATCGCGCCGAAACTCTCCTCTACAATTTAATTCGCGGTACTGGTGCTGATGGGTTACAAGCCCTGACTTGGCAACGCTCGTTAACTACAGGCATTATGCTAGTGCGTCCACTTTTAGAAATCACTCGTTCACAAACAGAACAATTTTGTCAAGAATTTAAATTACCAATTTGGGAAGATTCCACCAATCAAGATTTGCAATATGCCCGTAACCGCATTCGCCAAGAATTGATACCATATTTGCGAGATAATTTCAACCCCCAAGTAGAATCAGCCTTAGCCCAAACAGCAGAACTTCTCCAAGCGGAAGTGGAATATTTGGAAAAAACTGCCCAGCAGTTGCGGGAAAAAGCTATGGGATGGGGCATTGGGCATGAAGAAGATTCTCTTACTCCTCTTCTTCCCTTGAGGTTAAATCGTCGGGTATTGCAGAAAGCACCATTGGCGTTGCAACGTCGGGTGATGCGTCAGGTATTACAGCAAATACTGACTGATGCCCCCAGTTTTGAACACATTGAAAAATTAACGGCTTTAATTATAGCGCCCAACCGATCGCAAACCGATCCATTTCCTGGTGGTGCGATCGCTCAAGTAGAAGGCGACTGGATCTGTTTGAAATAGTTATTTAAAGTCTTTTTGTTATCAGCAACGATGCACATTATTAATTTCATAATATTAAGAAAAAAGCTAGCTATTGCTGAAGAAATAGTAGAAGTGCCTAGGGAAGTAGTAGAAAATATGATTCCCTCTAATCATATTTGATTTAGAGAGAATTCATTAGTTAAGTTAAGAGATAAATTAAGTGAGTAACTCTACTTATTTTTAAATTAGCATCTAACAACTAAGGAAATTGAACTGCATAAGAGTCAGATTCATTTTCTTCTTGAGGATTAGGTTGTGATTGATAGCTAGGGGGAGGCGGATATGTATTATTACCCCACTGTTGACTTACACTAGGAACAGACTGGTAAGCATTAGGATTATAATTTTGTCGCTGGCAAGATTTTAAACTTCCTGAAATTAAAAAGGCGAGGAATGCCATACCATACGCAGGTGCTTTGTTATCTGACATAAATAAAGAGTGAAGCTGAAAATGAGCAAGCTTTAGGGATAGTGGAAGATTTAATGTACCGGGAACACACCCCAGAAGAAGACGAACTTTATCAGTTATTAATTACTTTAATTGAAAAGTTTGAACAAGAATATTATCAGCCAAGCCAGCAAAATAATTTTACGTCTATGTTATTATTTATTTTAGAATAATTTGGGAGAAGTAGAGATGATTTAGTATCAGTTTTAGGGGCAAAAAATTTGGTTGATAATATTTTAAATGGACAAGAGAAGATAAATATAGAACAAGCTCATAAGCTGGGAGAGTTTTTTAATGTAGATTCTAGTTTATTTATGGAGTAATAACTAAGCTCATAGTTCGTACTTGAACTTTAGCTAGGCTAAAGCCCAAGTACTTGTTAAGACGCTAGTAATTCTGGCTGAGGCATTAAACTTTGGAGAGTATGACGCAACTGAGCGATCGCTTGGACTTGATAATCACTAGTTTCCTGGAATTGATCCAAAGATTCTCCAATTCCTTGCAGCTTTTGCCGTAATCCATCTAGAGAATCCTGAATTGGTTGTAGTGCTTCTTGGTAAAGATTCACTCGACCATAGGATTCAGCAGTTGTTCTTCGTATGGATAGCAAGTTTTCCTCGATCGCTTTCAATTCTTGGTGCTTTTCATCTAGATCGTGAGTTTGATTGTCAATCATTCCCTTATTTAGCTCAAGACCAGAACGAATTTGCTCAATCTCACGTTCCAGCTTTTGGATTTCCTGTGAATATTGTTGTCGCTGGGTTTCAATTTGTAACAGAATCGGTTCTAAATTGATTTTGTTGTTACTTTCTTCTTCAGTAACAGTATGTCCTTGCCGCCGTAGCAGTACAGTTTGGTGTTGCTTGAGAAACTTCTGATGCTGTAGCATATTGCGGCGTTGTCCCACCAAACTGGAGTTTAGCATCTGATAAAGGTCTTTTTCATCAGTTAGTTCTAGTTCTAAATTGATGTGGTCATGGTCAGATGCGTGATTTAACTTAGTTTGGAGTTCTTCTATAGCTTCTTGTTTATATTTCAGTTCTTGTTCTTGATCGTGAACAAAGCTAGCGTCGATTTCTAACTTATGCTGCAAGTCTTGCACTATCTTTTGTAGTTCTTCTAAAGGCATTTTATCCAAAGCCTCCACATCAGCTTGCTTGCCGAGAACTACATCACCAGATGTTGCAGCTAAAGAGTGAATTTGTTGATATAACTCTTCGGCGTTTCGTAACTGCTCTTTGACGATCCGAGCATACTCTTGCTTACTGGTAAGGTCTGCTGTATTTATTTGTAATTGGGCTGTTTGCTGAACTAGAGAATTTTGCGCTTCTTGCAATGCATTTTGGCGATCACTCAAGGTTTGTGACAAGCGCTCAACATCTTCTTGCTGTTGGGCGATCGCAATTTTTTCTTTCTCCAGTTTTTGCCAGTGTGGGGTCAGAGTAGCTTGCTGCTTTTCGACCAATTCAAAGGCTAGATGCAGGTGTTCTCTAACTGTTTCTGTAGGAGTAACACGACTAGACAAGCGATCGAGTAACTCACTCATTACTCGACTTTGCTCCTCATCCAAAACCGTCCCTTGTTGAAAATCCGCTTGGCGTTCTTCCAGGCGACGCTGCTCACCCCGTAAATGCTCCCAAGCGCCTTCCAACTCTTGGCGGTTGCGCTCAATTTCTGCTTGCAATCGTTCAATTTCTTGGCGGGAGGTGTCAACTTCCTGTTTTTGCTCCTCTAGGTGTTGTACCTCATCCTCCAATTCTTGCAACTGTTCAGACCGTACCTCCATGTCCATTTCACGGCGATTCAACTCTTGCGCCTGAAACGTTAGTGACTGTTTCCACTGATCGATCTCATCTTCCTTAAGCTTAAATTTCTCCAACTGGCGGGAAAAATTCTGCAAAATGTTGACGAGTGGACGTCCTGCTTCTTGAACCCGCTGCACTTGACGATTCGGATTCAGTTCAACCAGTACCAAAGCACCATCATTTAATTTGCTTGCGTCCTCAGCGGCAATCACTTCTTCCGACACAGTACTCCAATTCTGGTCAGTTCGCTGACAAGCTAGCAGTTTCAGTTCAGTTTTCGCACCGCCACCGAGTAAACCACCTTTCTGTTTTTGTACTTCTGCTAAATACAGCACACCGTTAGTCCTTTATTGATGCACTTAAAGTTCATGTTTTGAGATATACCTTAAATAATTCTGTTAACTTGTCTCACTGAACCAAGGTTAAGGAGAACAAGACAGACAAAACTATAAACGCAAGATGTTACGTCTTGATACTTATAGAAGCGACCTGGTCGCGCCTTTATATTTTGTACTGGTGACAGTGATGATGACTTCCGTGTTAACACTAGCTTTGTCAAAGTGTATTACGAAAGATAAAGGTTTATAGCTTAATGTATTTCCTAATGACGATCACAATAGAGTAAAAATCTTTTCAATACTCCATAATCAATACTTAAAGATGAATTCATAATTCACAATGGGCTACGCCCCGCTGTGCTAACAGAATTCAGCAATACTTAAGGAGTACTTTTTAACTAAATGCAGGGAAATTTAAATGAAATTGATATTTGCAGTATTCTGCAATTGATTGAATTGGGACAGCGAACTGGGCAACTATGGGTAGAAGCTTATAGCTCTCACCAGAACAACAAACTGGGTGGAGAGGGAACAACTATTTATCGCCCTAAACAACAGTCTTGGTTCGTCTTTTTCCTTAATGGTCAAATTATCTATTGCCAAGAAGGTGAGAGTAGTTTATCCAGAATTAGCGATTATTTACGTCATTATCAAGTTGAGATGCAACTCACCGACAAACAAATTAGCTCCCTACCACCAACTGACGCACCAGAGTATGCCTATCTTTGGGCACTCTTGGAGCAGAATATCATCAACCCAAAGATAGCTGGTAGTATCATTTACGGTTTGGTGCATGAAACTCTCTTTGACCTGCTGAGTTTACGCCAAGGTAACTTCATTTTCCATCAAGGTGCGGCACTTGCCCCGCAATTAAACACTTTTGAGATTGCTCCATTTGTGACAAAAATTACTAAGCAGTTGCAAGAGTGGAAGCAACTCTATCCACACATTCAGTCTCCAGAACAATTGCCAGCGCTCTCTGACAAAGTTCAGCTACAATCTTCTTTACCAGAAGCAACCGTGAGTAAGCTACAACATTGGGCTGATGGTAAAACATCCTTGCGACAACTGGCTCGCCATCTCAACCGAGACATTTTGACAGTCGCTAAGGCAATATATCCTTATGTACAACAAAGTTGGCTACAACTAGTATATTCAGAGACTAATCAACCAGATACACACACGAATAGCAGGGAATTTAAGGGAAAACCGACAGGGCGGATAGTATGTATTGACGATGCGATCGCCATCGGTGAGACTATAAATTCCATCTTACAACCACAAGGTTATGAAGCGATCGCTCTTACCAATCCTTTAGAGGCACTAAGTCTGGTTTTTCAACTCAAACCGGATTTAATTTTATGCGACATTGCCATGTCGGAATTGGAAGGATATGAGGTTTGCGCCATGCTGCGACATTCAACAGCATTTCGGCTCACACCGATTATCATGCTTACTGGGAAAGATGGGTTTATGGATCGAGTCAAAGCTAGGATGGTCGGGGCAACAGATTATTTAACAAAACCGTTTACAGACACTGAGTTACTCATGCTCGTAGAGAAATATATCAACAATCAATGAAAATTGGGCATTGGAGAGCCAGCGCTGTTAGCGGGTTTCCCGACTTGAGCCGACTGGCGTCATTGGGAATTAATTATTTCTCCCTCATCTCCATTATCTTCCTCGTCTATAGGACATATAAAGAGATCAAAGATTTGTTGATCTACTAAAAGATGAGTTAAAAGATGTTATCACAGAGTCAGTTAACTGAGTGAAACGTCAATCTCCGGGAAAATAGTGAAGACATAAAATTAATTTATACAGTTAATACTTGCGGAGGATCAAGGAATGTTCCAATTAGGAACGTCTAAATCAGGAGGTAAATAGACACTTATGAGCACAGTTCTGATTGTGGAAGACAGTATAGCGCAAAGGGAGATGATTACAGACCTCCTGAAAGCAACTGGCCTAACAGTTACCCATGCTAGTGATGGATTAGAAGCATTAGAGGCAATTCAGATAGCACCTCCAGATTTAGTGGTATTAGATATTGTCATGCCCCGAATGAACGGCTACGAAGTTTGTCGGCGGTTAAAATCCGATCCAAAAACCCAAAATGTCCCAGTGGTTATGTGTTCTTCCAAAGGTGAAGAATTTGATCGCTATTGGGGCATGAAGCAGGGTGCAGACGCTTACATAGCCAAACCGTTTCAACCAACCGAGTTGGTAGGAACAGTCAAACAACTGCTGCGAGGATAAGGATAAAAACAACATGGTCAGCAAACCGGACTTTTTAAGTGGCAGCGGTCAAGACCACTTTCGACCAGAATTACAAGTAGAAAGTCCTGAAGGTGAGTTACATTTGAGGTTTTACATTCCCTCGCATCAGGAGTTTGCACTACAAGCAACTGGCATCCGAGAGGTAATTGAACTAAGTCCTGATAGAATCACCCCAATTCCTAATGCTTCTCCTTTACTTTTGGGTACTCTAAATTTACGAGGTCGAGTTATTTGGGTGGCCGATTTGGGTCAATTTCTGGGGGAAGCAAGTGCATTAAACACGGATAGAGCTGAAATTTCGGTGATTGCCATTGAAGAACAAGACACAATAGTGGGTTTAGCAGTAGAGGAAATCGGTGGTATGGACTGGTTGGATATCCAGAATCTTATGCCACCAACTAGTGTTCCAGATACGATGGCTCCCTTTTTACGTGGAGAGTGGTCATTAGGTGCTAGAAATAACCAGTGTCTACGACTGCTCGATCAAATGGCAATTGTACGAAGTGCTAGGTGGGCAGGATGAAATTGGAGGAGGAAATGGCAGCAAGTATTGATAATTACGAGCCAACATATCAACAGGCGATGACCGCCTATGTTCAAAGAAATTATGAGGTTGCGGCCACTTTAGTTGACCAAGTGGTGCAAAATTTACCAGATGACCCCAATACCCATTTGTTGCGGGGTCATATCTACTATGTTTTACAGCAGTACGATGTAGCAAAAGAAGAATATCAACAAGTATTAGGCTTGACTAATGATCAAGAAATTATTGGTTTTGCCAAGAATGGAATTGACAATATTAATCAATATTTACAGTCATTCGGTGGGCAGATCGATCCATCAAAAAATCAAGAGGAAATAGATTCCTCAGAGATATCTGATGTACTGGCATATAGCGAACCAGAATTAGAAGATTTGAGTGCTGGTGAAGAGTTTGACAGCGAGAACCTTGATTTAAACTTTTTTGTAGAGCATCTAGAAAATATGAATGGCGTTGAAGATACATCTTCAAAAAGTCCATTTGATCTGCCCACAGAAGATAGTATTGGAACAGAAAAAATCTCAGATTCTTCTATAGCTTTTGGTGATGATCCTTTTGCCATAAATGAAGAATCACAGGAACAAGAGTCAAATAAAAACTGGGAAGAGAACACAGAATTGGAGTTACCTGCTTTTTGGCAGGAAAGTATCTCAGAAGATATTTCCGAAGAATCATTAGCAAATAGTCAATTCTCAGATAATGGGATAAGTTCTCCTTACGGAAATTCAACTATTGACAATAATAACTCTTCATCTTCTAACTTACAAACTGGTAATAACAAGAATAATTTCCCGGATTTGTTGAGTGAGCCAAAGTCTCCAGAGCAGAGTATGGGAAATTTAGAATATAAAAAATCTAGTTTTGGAGACGAAACTTTACTGATTGTTGCAGAAGAACTGAGAAATGATTCGCCAATAACAAATAAATTGGAGGACAACAGTCAAGATAACTTGTCTGAAACCGAATCCCATAGCTGGATAACACCAAAACAAGTGGAGGCAGAATCAGCTTTTCAGCCGAATTTACCTGATAATGAATCATCTTTTAATAGTAATTTACCTCAGAAGGAAAAGCAGTTTAAATCAGGTGAATTCATCAGTAAAAATAGCTTAGATGACGATGAAAATTTTGATATGGAAGCATTTGAGTCTGCCTTCGGCTCAGAGAGTTTAAACTCTTATGAAGACTCAAGCAATATACTGAATGGAGAAAATTCTAAGAGCAATATCGAGTTTTTAGATGACTTTGAGGAATTTGACGATTTAGGCAATATTCCAGGGTTTGACCTGATCGAAGGAGATTCTAACTTTGGTAATGCAGCAATCCATTCTGCTCCAGTAGAAACTAGTGATACTGGACGCCTTCAAAGCGCGGAGGCTTTTTTAAGTAATGCAGCTGCTAGCGATCGCGAAGAGGAACTGTTCTCAATGACTGGTTCCCATGAAGCCGTTCCAGTCTTTAGCCAAACAGATGTCTCAAAACTAGAACCCAACGTCAGCATCGAGCAAGGATGGTTAGCACCATTAGAAAATGCCTCCATCGAACGGAAACAATGGCTAATTGCTGGAAGTGTGGGCATTGTCTCAGCGCTGGTTGTAGCCACAGTTAGCTTTGTCGCCACCACATTTTCGCCACCCCAACAACGAGAATCAGTACGAAACACAGGTTGGGCAATGTCACTAGCCGCTGGGATTGCAGGTTTTGCTACCGCAGGCTTCATGGGGAATCTAGCGCTTAAACAAATTCGGCGCACAACTGATGACCTCCAAGCTCAGTTTGAGGCTGTACGTCAAGGAAATCTGAATGCTCAAGCCACAGTGTTTTCTGAAGATGAATTGGGGCATTTATCAACTGGCTTTAATGAAATGGCGCGGGTAATTTTCACAACCACAAGTGAAGCCCAACGGAAAGCCGATGAACAAGAGGAAGCCAAAGAAAACCTGCAACGTCAGGTGATTCGTTTGTTGGATGATGTGGAAGGAGCTGCTAGAGGCGATTTAACAGTCCAAGCGGAAGTGACAGCCGACGTACTAGGAGCCGTAGCCGACGCATTTAACCTGACAATTCAAAACCTGCGGGATATCGTTCAACAGGTAAAAGTGGCGGCGAAGGATGTGACAAAAGGTGCAACCAACTCTGAAACTTTTGCTAGAGCCTTATCTAGTGATGCTTTGCGGCAAGCGGAAGAGTTAGCGGTGACGCTGAATTCTGTACAGGTAATGACTGACTCGATTCAGCGGGTAGCAGAGGCGGCGCGGGAAGCTGAAACCGTTGCTCGTGATGCTAGTACAATCGCTCTCAAAGGTGGTGAAGCAGTCGAAAATACCGTAGCAGGGATTTTAGAAATTCGAGAAACCGTTGCCGAAACTACTCGCAAAGTCAAGCGGTTAGCGGAATCTTCCCAAGAAATTTCTAAAATTGTGGCGTTGATTTCTCAAATTGCTTCGAGAACAAACTTGTTAGCACTCAATGCTAGTATTGAGGCGGCAAGAGCCGGAGAAGCTGGGCGCGGGTTTGCGATCGTTGCAGATGAAGTGCGCCAGCTAGCAGATAAATCTGCCAAATCCCTGAAGGAAATTGAACAAATTGTGATGCAAATCCAAAGCGAAACAGGTTCTGTAATGACTGCGATGGAAGAAGGCACACAACAAGTAATTAAAGGTACAAAATTGGCAGAAGATGCCAAGCGATCGCTCGAAAACATTATTCAAGTGGCGAATCGTATCGATATTCTTGTGCGATCTATTACTAGCGACACTGTGGAACAAACGGAAACCTCCCGCGCCGTCGCTCATGTAATGCAATCAGTAGAACTGACCGCGCAAGAAACTTCCCAAGAAGCACAGCGGGTTTCAGGTGCCTTACAACATTTAGTAGGTGTATCCCGTGACTTGATCGCCTCCGTTGAACGTTTCCGAGTGGAAACTATGGAAACCAGATAAATTGTCATTTGTCCTTTGTCTTTGTTATTTGCTAATGACCAATGACCAATGACCAATGACTAATAACTAATGACTCTTGACTCTTGACTAAAAAACTATGCTGCCGGAACAACAACAGCGGATTTTGGGTTACTTTATCGAAGAAGCCAGGGATCACCTGAATACCATTGAGCAGGGCTTGCTGAATTTAGAGGGTACCCTGAACGACCCGGAAATGATCAGTGAGGTCTTCCGGGCGGCTCACTCCATCAAAGGAGGAGCGGCGATGCTTGGATTGACTAGCATCCAGCATACCTCCCACCGTCTGGAAGATTGTTTCAAAATTCTCAAAGATAATCCGGTTCAGATTGACCAAAAGTTAGAGTCTTTATTTCTTGGTGTCTCTGATACCCTAAAATCGCTGTTAGAGCATTTGAGTGGGCCTTATGGTCTTTCTGAAGATGCAGCTAATACTTTGATGTCAGAAACTGAGCCAGTCTTTCAATGGCTATATCAGCATCTAGAACTACTTGTAGAACAAGCAAAGAGTGGAGTAGCCAGCAGTTCTGACACAACAGAACTTACAACCTCTATAGAGAATGTTTCCACAGTTACAGAAATTATCATGCGGCGAGATATTCCCGATATTCTGGCAGAAGACACCCATCAGGAATCTCCAGACTCGGTAGCATCCCAGGAGGCGCTAGACGCTCGTGGACTCGCTAACGCTGCACGATCGCCAGTCACTGCTAAAGAAAATAATAACTGGAGCGAGTTTCAAGCCCAAGTGCTGCAAACACTGCGAGAAATGTTGCAATTATTTAAGCAAACTATAACACCTTTAACTCGGCAAAACCTCCAGCAATGCTGTCACCAGTTAGTCAAACTTGGTGAAACTTGGAATTTGCTCAAATGGTGTGGTTTATGTCAAGCAGCAGCCAGTGCGATCGGCAATCCTGAAAACACTTATCTGACTTTAGCTAAAATTGTCATTACCGAAATCAAACAAGCTCAAGAATTAGTCCTGCAAGGTAGAGAAGCCGAAATTGCAATTAGTCAGCAACTAGAAGCACTTTTGAGCTTTGCAGAAATTGAGTTATTAGAAATTACACCTAATTTGTTTGATGAACAATCTGCGGCTTTCACAGAATCAGAGCCAATTCTATCTGGTAACACCAATACGTTAGCCCAGACAACTGAAGAACTGAATCTAGACAAAGATAGTAGCGATAGCTACGCCAACGTCTCCGACGAACGCCCCTCCCTTCAGTTACAAGGAACACCACTAAACGAAAGTAGAAACACTAGTCTTACTTTCACCACACATGACGAAGCACATCCAATCAGTAACAATCTTGACCCCAATGGGCCAGAGGTAGGAATAGCTGAGTTAAATACCCTTGCTGATTTATTTGACGGTGAGACTCCCGAACTAGATGAAAGTTGGCATCAAGAAGAAACCTTAGATATTGTTGCTATCGATGACTTTGGAATTGATTTGAGCAGCACTGAGGCTGAAGACGCTCATAACGATTTATCTGACTTACTCTCCTTTAATGAAGATATAAGCAACGCGCTGCACCCAATAAGTACAGCCACAATAGAAGATTTATCCTTGTTATTTGGCGACCATTTTTTAGAAAAAGATAATTCAGAACCGCAAAATCAACAAATATCTGCTACACCTCTAGATTTGAGCGATATTAACGAATTTGAGATAAATTTAGACTCATCTTCTTCCAAAATTTTACAAGAATTTATTGATATTCTTAGTGATACAAACCAGACTACTAGCAAGATTGTCCAAAATAGTGCAGTTGAAGATTTATTGACACTGGGGTTAGATGATGATGAACTATTGCCAACAAGCAAAGTCACTCAACCAGAAACTGAGCCGTTCACCAGTGTGGAACTATCTACCAACCAACAAAACAATTTTGATAACTTATTCTTAGAAACTAAAAATGCAAATTGGGTAGAAGAAATTACCCCTAGTGACTACATAGAATTACCTCAGCCAACAGACTTGTCTTTGGACAACTTGTTTGCTGAAATGGAAGAACAGCCACAATTATCGACAAGTGAACCAGAAATCAGTGATTTATTTGATACATTTCCAGTAACAGAACCTGAGTTTTCTCAATCAGAAAATGATCTGAGCAACTTCTGGAACCAGGGAACCACAGAGGAAAAGGACGAATTCGATTCCTTAATTGAGCAGAATGTGGAAACGGCGTTAGATGAAAGTTTGTTTACTGCGGCGGCTGATGACATTTTTGCTGATAATCAGCAGTCCATACCTTCTCCTATAGCCAGTTTTGATATAGAAGAAGATTTTGATATCAATTTCCAGCATCAAGAACAGCTAGATTTGATATCATCAGATTCTGGAGATAATTTATTTGATGAATTTACATCAAGTAGCTTAACTATTTCTCCTATAATCAACGATATCTCCACGCCTGAAACGCCTTTGTTATCGCAGCATCCGGTGGAAGAAATTCTCAAACCACAACAACCAGAATCTTTAGATTTTGTTCCAAAATTTACTAATCAGACCCTAGATATATCTGCTGTTGATCTGGAAGTTAATTTATTAGGTTCTTTTGATGATAATCTGCAACTTCTGTTTGAAGATGTTGCTACAAATGAATTGACCTATATTCAGATGGACACTACAGAGAATACTGTGGATGAACTATCAGAAACTGTCAATTTTAAGGAAACTTCAGATTCAGCATTACCCGAAGAACAGCCAAGTGATTTGTTCGGCTCTTTCAATGAAAATCCACAACTGCTGCTTGAAGATGTAGTGACAAATGAATTGACATATATTCAGATGGACACCACAGAGAATACTGTGGATGAACTATCAGAAACTGTCAATTTTAAGGAAACTTCAGATTCAGAATCATCCCAAGCACAGCTAGGTGATTTGTTCAACTCTGAAGATGTCGCTACAAATGAATTGACATATATTCAGATGGACACCACAGAGAATACTGTGGATGAACTATTAAAAACCATCAGTTTTAGGGAAAATTCAGATTCAGCATTACCCGAAGAACAGCCAGGTGATTTGTTTAGCTCTTTCAATAAAAATCCACAAGTGCTGTTTGAAGATGTAGTGACAAATGAATTGACATATATTCAGATGGACACCACAGAGAATACTGTGAATGAACTATCAGAAACTGTCAATTTTAAGGAAACTTTAGATTCAGCATTACCCGAAGAACAGCCAGGTGATTTGTTCGGCTCTTTCAATGAAAATCCACAAGTGCTGTTTGAAGATATCACTACAAATGAATTGACATATATTCAGATGGACACCACAGAGAATACTGTGGATGAACTATCAGAAACTGTCAGCTTTGGGGAAACTTCAGATTCAGAATCATCCCAAGCACAGCTAGGTGATTTGTTCAACTCTGAAGATGTCGCTACAAATGAATTGACATATATTCAGATGGACACCACAGAGAATACTGTGGATGAACTATTAAAAACCATCAGTTTTAGGGAAAATTCAGATTCAGCATTACCCGAAGAACAGCCAGGTGATTTGTTTAGCTCTTTCAATAAAAATCCACAAGTGCTGTTTGAAGATGTAGTGACAAATGAATTGACATATATTCAGATGGACACCACAGAGAATACTGTGGATAAACTATCAGAAACTGTCAATTTTAGGGAAACTTCAGATTCAGCCCAGACAAGCCCAGAAGTTTTAGAGATTGAGGAAAATAATAATTTAGAAACTACCTTTTATCTAAGAGAAAACACAGTTGTTGAAAATAATTTATTGTTTACAGAAACCACTGAAATAGTTACTCAAGAAGATGAATTTGCAGACTTGGCAGCATTATTAGGAGAGGACGTAGCACCCATCCCTAAAGCTAAGAAGATACCAGAAGTAGATTTTGCTGCCCTGGAAGACTTGCTAAGTACAGATAACAATAGCGATGTCTACGACGGGCTACACCAACGCCAGCCTTTCAACACTCAACCAGTCTTAGCTAAAAATGCTATTCCATCACCAGCCATAAAAGATGAATTTGGTGACTTAGAGAAGTTGCTGGCAGAAGCGAATCAAACAATATCGCATTCTACTGTAGTAAAATCGAACATCAACAAAACTACTGGTCCCTCTACTCGTCGGGCTGCGAGATTTGAAGAAACGATGAAGGTTCCAGTTAAGCAACTGGACGATATGAGTAATTTAGTTGGGGAGTTGGTGGTAAACCGCAATACCTTAGAGCAGGATCATGAACGACTACGACAGTCATTAGATAACTTGCTGATTCAGGTACAACAACTCTCAGATGTGGGTGCAAGGATGCAGGAGTTATATGAGCGATCGCTACTGGAAGCGTCTCTGTTAGCTGGACGCAAAAAGAAAGACCCCGGCTTACAAGCCCCTGATTCCAATGCTGATCGGGGTTTTAGCGAGCTAGAAATGGATCGTTTTACTCCCTTCCATACACTCTCACAGCAGATGATTGAGCGGATTGTACGAGTACGTGAGTCAGCTAGTGACATTGATTTTGTTACCGAAGAAACCGAACGAGTCGCCAGGCAGTTCCGCCAAGTAACCACCCAGCTACAAGAGGGATTAACTAGAGCGCGAATGGTGCCTTTTGCTCAAACTATTGATCGCTGGCGGCGAGGAGTGCGCGACAACGCCATCAAATGTGGCAAACAAGTAGAGTTGGTGATCGAAGGTGGCGATACCTTAATTGACAAGATGATTTTGGATCATCTTACCGATCCACTGACTCACATGCTGAATAATGCGATCGCTCACGGTATTGAAACGCCAGAAGAGAGACAAGCTGCTGGTAAACCACCTGTAGGAATCATTACTATCCGTGCCTTCCACCAAGGCAACCAAACAATCATATCCGTAGGCGATGATGGCGCAGGTATCGATTCTGCAAGGGTTAAGGCTAAGGCTGTGAAGATTGGTATGATTACAGAAGTGCAGGCAAAAGCTATGTCTCGTCTGGAAGTCTACGATCTGCTGTTCCAGTCTGGTTTTACAATCAAAGACCAAGCCGATGAAATTTCTGGTCGTGGTGTGGGTATGGACGTAGTGCGCTCCGAAATTAGCGAAATTCGGGGAACAGTTAACACCGATTCTGCGATCGGCAAGGGAACCACCTTCACCATTCGTTTACCACTGACTCTGAGTATTTGTAAAGCTCTCTGCTGCGTCTCAGATAGAGCCAGGGTAGCCTTCCCAATGGACGGTGTAGAAGATACGCTAGATATTCCAGTCAAAAATATTCAGCACGATGCCAATGGGCAATCATTTATTTCCTGGCGCGATACGGTGCTACCATTCCGACCCCTAAAGGAACTTTTAACCTTCAATCGCCAAATCAGTCGCGGTAATGTCTATGGCGGTACCAGAGATGATGATATGGTTTCTGTGGTTGTGGTGCGATCGGCAAATACCCTGATTGCTCTACAGATTGACTTGGTGTTAAGCGAACAAGAAATTGTAATTAAGCAATTTGAAGGACCAGCACCTAAACCAATTGGTGTTGCTGGTGCTACAGTCTTGGGTGATGGTCGGATTATGCCCATTGCTGACGTACTAGAAATAATTGACATCTTCCAAGGACGGATTTCTACACAAACTGGTGGCAATTCTTGGCAACAGAAACTTACTCCTCCAGATACCTCTCCCGCGAAGATTGACCCGACAGTGCTGATTGTCGATGACTCAATTACAGTCCGAGAATTGCTATCCCTGACATTTAACAAAGCAGGTTATCGCGTAGAACAAGCACGTGACGGACAGGAAGCTTGGGATAAACTCCGCTCCGGTTTGCCTTGTGATATCGTATTTTGCGATATTGAAATGCCGCGTTGCGATGGTCTAGAATTACTCTCTCGCATCCAGAAAGACTCTAACCTTAACCACTTACCGATCGCTATGCTCACCTCACGGGGTGCAGATAAACACAGACAAATTGCTGCTCAACTCGGTGCTAGTGGCTACTTTACCAAGCCCTATCTTGAAGAAGCTCTACTTGAAGCCGCGGCGCGGATGCTGAAAGGGGAGAAACTTGTTAGCTGAACTAATTAAAAGACGCTGATTATAGCCAAAACTCTACACAGTCTTAGGTTTTGCTTTTAGTACAATTTAATAGGACAATTGTTCTATAAATGAAAATAGCACGTATTCCCCCCGGCTTCTGACGGGGCTTTTTGTTTGAGAATGATTATCTAAATTAGAGCTTACCACTTTTCAAATATTTTTTAAAAGAACATATTTGTGCTTTTTCTATAGGTCTTGCACATTTGTTCTGAAACTTTAACTTTTCAAACATAAAGCGATTACACAAATAGAGAGTTTGACTCATGTTAGATATAACAGGTAATATGTCTTGTGCTTTGGGAAATAATAGCTTTGTTAACAATAGACATGTCCTTAAAATAAAGTTTGTGGGTTAGTCAGGCTACAGCTTAAATTGTTTACTTTCACTAACTATTAATATTTAAATTTTTTGGGAGAAAATAAATTTTATTTCTACCAATATTTTTGCCCCTAAACTGATAATTTAGCCGTAATTTATGCTCAAACCCCTATTCTTTCGTATACCTAATTTAGCGTAGGCGCAGCCCACCGCAGGCATCGCACATTCCCTTGTAATCGCTGAAATGCCTTTGTCATATATATTTACCATTTTCGGATAAGTCTTTTACAAAAACCAGAAATGTTTCTTTCGGTTGACGTAAAATTATTTAAGTCCAGTAAGTCCACTTAATCCTAACCATACATACATTTAATTGATAATACAAGGCTTTATTTTTGGTAATTTTACGTACTACAAAAAATATTTTGGATACATGCAGCTTGTTTGCCCCAAAAAAATATATCATTTTAATTTTGCAATACTTGAATTGTTTTCTAGAATTTTATGCTTATTCGGGGTGTTAAGCTGTCGCGCAGAGATTGGCGATAACTATTTCGAGATGAAATTATTCAAAAGTCTCGATCATCTGCGCTCATAAGGAGCAATGAAAATTTCTTTTTCCTACTCCTTAGTACAGATGCGATTAATCGCGTCTCTCTCCATTCCTCACTCACCAGAAAGCGTAAGCACTGATAAGATGCGAACAATTGCAGAAATTAACGAGAAAATTAAGCGCCAACGTGCGGTGGTGTTGACAACTGAAGAATTAAAAGCACGAGTTGTAGAAATCGGTGTTACTAAAGCTGCTAAAGAAGTTGATGTAATTACCACTGGTACTTTTGAGCCGATGGAATCAAGTGGTGCAATTATTAATCTGGGACATACTGACCCCCCGATAAAAATTCGCCGTTGTTGGTTAGATGGCGTGCCAGCATACTCTGGTTTTGGTGCAGTAGATTTATATTTGGGTGCGAGTTGTGCTGTAGAGACGACAGATGGGGAAGAAGTGCGAGAACGTGGTGGCGGTCATGTAATCGAAGATTTGATCGCTGGTAAATCTATACACGTAAAAGCGCAAGGACAAGTAACAGATTGTTACCCCAGAGCAAATTTTGAAACTACAATTACCAGTGACACAATTAATCAGTTTTATTTATTCAATCCACGCAATCTTTATCAAAATTTTATTGTTGGTGTAAATGGTGGCGATCGCCCCCTCTTTACCTATCTCGGCCCTTTACAACCGCGTCTGGGGAATGCTGTTTATTCTAACCCCGGTGCTATTTCCCCCTTACTCAACGACCCCGATTTACAACTTGTTGGTATAGGTACTCGAATTTTTTTAGGCGGTGGTGTTGGCTATGTCGCTTGGGAAGGCACTCAGCACTTCCCCTTACAAAAGCGTTTAGCTAATCGTACACCGATTGGGCCTTCCGCCACTTTAGCTTTAATTGGTGATGCCAAGCAAATGGATGCTCATTGGGTGCGGGGGTGTTATTTCAAAAGTTATGGCCCCTCATTAATGTTAGGGGTTGGTGTACCACTACCTGTATTAAATGAACAAGTAATTGAACACTGTGCCGTCCAAGATCAAGACTTAGTAGCCCCAATAGTAGATTTTTCCATTCCCCGGCGCGTCCGTCCCACCTTTGGTTTGGTAAGTTACGCCCAACTCAAATCTGGGCGGATCACCATAGAGGGCAAAGCAGTACGCTCTGCCCCCTTAGCGAGTTTGTTTTTTTCTAGGGAAGTCGCTCTAGAGTTGAAAAAGTGGATCGAAGCAGGTACGTTTACCCTTACAGAACCAGTTTCTCCAATTCCGATGGAGCGATCTTTTCTACCCCAAGACCGTCGGACGGATTTTTGACTTTGGGGAGAGCGGGGAGCGGGGAGCAGGGAGCAGGGGGCAGGGGAGACAAGGAGACAAGGGGAAATTATTGAACAAGTCTCTCCCTTGTCTTTCCCTCTTCCTTGTTTACCTTGTCTCTTCCCCATTCCCAATGCCCAATGCCCAATGCCTAATGCCTTATTCCCTACTCTTGAGTTGGTTTCGGTCGCTTGATGGGTTTAGGAGCGGGTGTTCTTGGTATAGGTTTTGACACAACTGAAGGGTCGCCACCTGTACTTGTTTTCTTGATGGGGCGAGGGGTTTCGCCAGTGCGTCTGGGGGGGAATGGTTTTCTACCACCAGCACCACCTCCACTGCCAGCACGAGGCCCACCTTTAAATGGTGGTTTGCGTTTTTTGGGTAAATCAGCGATCGCCTCAGCTTTTTCTACTACTAAAACGTCTGCTTCCCGCTTGGCTTGGAAGTCCCAGAATTTACCCACTGCTTTGGTGGTTAGCACACCCCTCAGTTTCAACTTAAAATACTTGGGTTTGTCAGTTGATTTGCGTGGAGCCTGCCTAATTTTGACTACCAAGCTTTTAGCATCAAAAGATTGGTATACTACTTCACCACGAACAGAAAAACCACCATCTGCAACTTCTGATGAAGGTCTGGGGGCAGTTGTATTTAGTTCAGAGTTCTCGGATAAGCCATCATCGAGTGTCTCTAACTCTTGCAACTCAAAATCTGATTCGTCCTCATCTGTTGAGTTTTTAGCCAGATTTTCTGGCTCCCAAACTCCGACGATCTGGATGTGCAAGGTATCATTTTCTTGTCTAGTACGTGGATATACTACCCATAAGTGTTCTTTTTCTAAGTCTAGATGATTCTTAACTAAGCTCATAATCCGGCCTAGGAGGACGGCATTGAGTTCTACACCATCTGCGGTTAGCAGCGTACCTTGAGTAAATTGTTCGCTGCTAGCATGATAGCGACCTCGGACTAACCCGATCGCTCGATACTGCATCGGTTCACTAGGAGGCGGAATCGGTTGCTGGCGATTAATCAAGTTCCCATTTGAGTCAGTCTCACTGGAGTTGACAGGCAAATTTTCAACTTCTTTAGAGGACTGAGCTGCTATGTGAACATTAGTGGCTGCCTCTACGTTAGTTGGGCCCTGGTTAGAGGCAGAAGAATTGGAAGATTCAGGCAACGGCATCAGGTCGGAATTCATAAAAACTCCTTGCGGCGGAGACACATCCCATTGTGGGATTTTACAAAGGCAGCTGAAAAGAGCATTTGTGCGACTAATGAAAGTATATTGGCTTTTCACAAAATCACACTAGGGTACTCTATACAATCCTAAAGGCGCTAAATTTAATGTATAAACACTAAATGTCTAATTTAGCGGCTTTACACTAGTTTCGGAAGCATATCATAGCTACAATTCTGACGGCTCCTCCTAAAGTCATCACTTACTTTAGCAGTGTGGATAGTTAATTGTTATAAAATTCACAGGCAATTGGCGGTATTCCGCAAAGTTTTGGAAATTTTTAACTTTACGATTTGTGTAAATGATAATGTCATTAAAGTTCAGGAGAAAGACAAAACTGTGTCTCAACCGCGCAATCGTTGGATAGTTCAAGTCGTCTTAGCGGTGGCAATTCTTGCTTTTGTGGGTGTTTCGGTGATTCCCATAATTGGAGCATTTAATAATACGCCACCCTCAAGCCAGAATACCGCTAACACCAGAGGTAGTTTGCCCTCCGCTGACCAAAAATCAAAACTGGAAGACGAAGTACGGGGTTATGAACAGGTTTTGCAAAGGGAACCAGAAAATCAGACTGCGCTTAAGGGCTTATTACAGGCGCGGCTGCAATTACTGAGTCAAAAAGATAAAAATGAGGTTAAACCAGCTGATATCCAAGTTGTCATTGAACCCCTAGAAAAGCTAGCAAAGCTGAATCCCGAACAGTCAGAATATTCAGTGTTACTAGCTCAAGCCAAACAGCAAATTGGCGATCGCGAAGGAGCTGCTCAAGCTTATCGCTCGATTTTGTCTACGAAACCAGGCGATTTGAAGGCTTTGCAAGGAATGGTGGCTTTATTGATCAGTCAGCAACGCCCCGAAGCAGCCATTGGTTTGTTGCAAGAAACCCTCTCTAATGCAGCCCAAGCAAATACAATTCAGCCTGGAAGTGTAGATATAGTAGCCGTGCAGGTGCTGTTAGGTTCTGTTCATGCTTCTCAGAAACGCTACGCTCAAGCTAGCTCTGTTTATGACCAGGCAATTAAGAAAGATCCCAAGGATTTTCGCCCCGTCGTGGCAAAAGCGATGCTCCTGAAACAACAGGGCAAAGACGCAGATGCAAAACCTTTATTTGATAGTGCCGCAGCTTTAGCACCTGCTAAGTACAGAGACGAAATTAAGAAGGCAGGAACGGTTTCTCCCATTCCTAAGTCTGCTACTTCTCCTCCGCCTTCATTGGGAAATACTCCCAAGTAATGGGCATTGGACATTGGGAAAGAGGAGGCAGAAGGCAGATCGCCCTTGGGAGAAGGCAGAAGTTCTTGAATTTTGAATTTTAAATTGATTTCTCCCCTACTTCTCCCTCTTATGCTCCTTTAATGGCAGCAACAATACCAAAGACTAAAAACAGGCATCCGCCAATCAGGGTAAGTTGACGCTCAGAAATGCGTCCGGCAATCATTTTGCCGCCGATAACTGCGATCGCAGCACAAATGGCATGTCCTAAAATTGCACCTATTGTCACTCCAATCGGATTATTGCCTGCTGCTAGGGCAATGGTGGCAATTTGGGTGCGATCGCCCCACTCTGCCATAAATGTCAACACAAAGGCTTTTATGACAATTGCTAAGGAAGTCTTTTGCTTTGGTAACTGTAAATCTGCTTGTTTTACCGCAGCCTCAGCCTCTTCTACAACTTCTGTATCACAAGCAGCAGCTGACATCTTACTAGCGTCATATAACAGCTTGATACCAAAGGCTATAAATAAAGCTATTTCGGCATAATGAATATAAACTTTTGGCAACAAAGATACCGCTTGTCCAAATAGCACCGAAAGGATTGTCATCGCCGCCAAAGCAGCTGTCACACCGATAAATACCAGCCGCCGCGGGTGGTGCATTGCCAAAATTACAGCAATAAAAAATGTTTTATCGCCTAGTTCTGAAACTGTAATGAGTAATAAACCTGCGGTAAAAGCTGTTAACACTCTCTCAAGCTCCTGAAGAATCGTTTACCGATGTGAAGCTTGATGAGAGCCAAAAGACCTCACCAAGTTTACACTTTTCGGTGTGAACTTAGTGAAGGTCTCGCTTTCAAATATTGATTATTTGCCACCTGAACCAGGCTCATCGCCAGTATGTTGATTCAGATGTACTGGCTTTCAAGTTTTTTTGCCAGTAGCTACTCCCCTTCTATGCGATCGTGATTATACATATTTCTTATGTATAAGTCAAGGTGGAAGCGAATGGAGAGGTATAACTTTAGAGTAAAACAGCACATACAGAACGATTCAGTGCTTACTGAGGTAAAAACTGATCATCTGTGACTTCTGCTAGCTGGTATGGACAGTTCAGAGGAAAGGATTCCATTGACAAGCCAGTTTCAGCTTTTGCTTGCTTAACTGCTTGTGCATAACACTCAGCAAAAACTATCTCAAGATAGGATTTGAGACTAGGTGAATCATCTAGAGCTTCTTTGACACGTCTACGATGTTCAATGATGCTTCCTTCCCAGCTACCACTTCTTTTGTCGGGCTGAAATTGCCATTTGAGTAAATGCATCAGAATTACAATCAGATTACTCTTGAGACTCCGGCGCTCACTCCTTCCCATATCAGCAATTTCTTCAATTAGGTTCTCCCACTCAATGTTTGCGTAATCCTGACTTTGCAATTTTTCTACAGTCGTTTCTATCCATTGCAAGTAATCAGTCTCATATAGGGTTTGGGAATGCGCCTTTAGGGAAGACATAGCAGTTTCCATCAGAAATGTTTAGATAATTTTTCGCATCTATTTACAATTAACATTGGTGCGTTAACAAAGTGTAACGCACCCTACGAACTCTAGGAATTGGGATAAAAATCAAATTATTGCATCCTGTCCGATCACGCAAGTCCAACCAACTTGGCGCTTAGTTCCCATAAGCGATCGCCTTTTTCGTCATCACGAGCTTGAGAAGAGACTTTTTGCACAAAAGACTTACCATCTTTCTTCTGGCGATTTCCCCAACTCCAATAAACACCGGATTGATTATATTCAGGATCGGCAGCCACAGCAGCAACCCGTTCTCCTGCTAACTCCTGAGACACATATCCCCCAGTAATATACTTCTGGAATAATGGGAAGATTTTCTGAAACAGGGGATAGTGGTTTCTAAATAGCGGCGTTTCTGCAACACATCCTGGATAAAGAGAATTGAAGACGATATCGGTTGACTCGTGATAGCGCTCATGCAGTTCCCGCATAGTCAACACGTTGCAAACTTTGCTGTCTTTGTAAGCTTTGACTGGTTCAAATTTTTTGCCATCAATCATCGATATTGGCTCTTTAAACCCTTCTGCAAAGCCTTGCAAATCGCCCAAGTCGGGACGTGGTGGAATCTTTCCACCCAGTTCATCTGGATTGTGCGTGACTGTTCCTAAAATTACGAGCCTTGGTTCTAAAGATGACTTCTTCAGATCCTCTAGCATTAGGTTGCACAATAGGAAATGCCCCAGATGATTGGTGGTGACAGTTAACTCGTAACCTTCTGGACTGCGTAAAGGCTCTTTGATTAAGGGCATATAAATTGCAGCGTTGCACACCAAAGCGTCTAAAGACTTTCCAGTGGCTCGGAAGTTCTTCACAAACTGTCGAACACTTTCCAAGGAGCCAAGGTCAATATGTATGCTGGTATAACTGTTGTAGGGGATTTCCACAGCTTGAGCAGCTTTTTGTGCCTTTGCTAAATCCCGACATGCCAGTACCACATACCATCCTTTATCAGCAAGAGCTTTTGCAGCATATAAACCCACCCCGGAAGAGGCACCCGTAATTACAACCGTTGGTTTCTGATGTTGTTCCATTCTGTTGAGCGTGCATTGACTGTTTCTAGGATCTCATACCAGTGAGCCATGATTGTCATCAGCTTTTTCAAAGCTGGATTAGGCTGAACTAACCTCGTATTCCAAATAACAGAGACTAATCGTCAATAGAAAAGTATATAATTATACAAAAATTGCTTAAAAAAATATAATTACAATAATATTTGTGATCTACTAATAGAGTTTAAAATTGTATCAATGCAATCTTGGATTTTTCTGCTTTCAAGTATTTTTTCAGATGTATATTATTATTACTGGGCCAAAAATTATATAGCGTTTCCTAATCATATAAAGTACATCATAGTCACTTTCTCGCTTGTGGGGAGGTGGTTGGGGTGGGGTTCTTATTCCTCACCCAACCGAGAACCGCTATAAGTAAATTGCCTAGCTGTTTAACAATTTATACACTGTGGATAAGCTTCTACAATCTGTAAAAAAAATTCTCCAAGACAAGCCTCTCGATTCAATTCAGTGGTTTGTCCTCTATCAATCGTGGTTGGGCAAAACTTACAGTGAAATGGCAGAGGTATCAGGCTACGGCAACAATTACATCAAGGAAGTTGGTTCTGAGTTGTGGCAAGACCTTTCTATAGCACTTGGAAAAAGAATAACGAAAAAAAACCTGCATTTAGCCTTGAATAACCACTTGCAAGACGAGATAGGTAATCAGGAAAATCAGATCCAACAAAAGTTCGGTGAAGAATTTAGCTTAGAAATGATTTCTGCAGACTTTTTTTCAGCATGCAAGATAGAATTTCCCAGCGGCCCTGTAGCACTAGGTTCTCCTCTTTACATCAATCGCCCTTCCCTGGAAGAACTTGTTTGTAATGAGATTTTACACCCTGGTTGCTTAATCAGGCTCAAAGCACCTAGAAAGATGGGAAAAAGTTCTCTGCTCAATCGGATGATTGCTTATGCTAGAGAGCAAGATTATCAAATTGTTTATTTGGACTTTCAAGAAGCTGACCAAGACGTTTTTGCTTCCCTGGATAAATTTTTGCGTTGGTTTTGTGTAAATGTCAGTAGGCAGTTAAATCTCCTTCCTTGTTTAGATGATTTTTGGGATATAGAAATGGGCAGCAAGGTAAGCTGCAAAATTTATTTTGAAGCTTATCTATTGCAATACATTAATGATAGTCCTGTAGTTTTGGCTTTGAATGAAGTCCATCGGATTTTTGAACATCCTAATATTGCCCAAGACTTTCTGCCAATGCTGCGATTTTGGCATGAACAAGCAAAGCAAGATCAGACTTGGCAAAAACTGCGGATGATAGTGGTTCACACAACAGAAATTTATATTCCGCTTAAGCTCAACCAATCGCCTTTTAATGTAGGGATAACAATTACACTGCCACCATTTACTCTTAAGGAGGTACAGAATTTAGCATTACGTTACGGACTAGATTGGGCAGGAAACTCGGAAGGGGCAAAACGCCTTGTCCCCCTACAAGCAATGGTAGGAGGACATCCCTATTTAGTGAACCTTGCATTTTATCATCTATGTCAGGGAGAAATGACGCTGGAGGTGTTATTAGAAACTCCATCTACACCAGTAGGAATTTATGGTCAGCATTTACGAGAACTGTTGACACTACTCCAAGAAGAACCAGAATTAATGTCAGCTATGCAACAGGTAATTGCAACAGTTCAAAAAGTAGAGTTAGACGCGATCGCTGCTTACAAACTAGAAAGTATGGGTTTAGTTCAACTAAACGGCAATCAAGCTAGTGCTATGTGTGAGTTGTATCGTCTTTATTTTAGCCAACAGTTTGGAAAGCAAAATAGTGTTAATACTTCTAGTGAATTTTCTAGCTAGTTTTGAGGGTTCATAGTAAATATTAAAGTTCTTACTACAACCCTAATTACTCATCGAATTTATAGAAATTGTATCAACTGTCACAATACAGATTTATTGATATCTAGAAGTAATTTAAAATTAAAAATCAATTAAATGAAAAATTATCGATACCAAGTTGGTGGTACTCTCACTAGTGACGCTCCTAGCTATGTTGAGCGTAAAGCGGATGTGGAACTTTACGAAGCTTTGAAACAGGGTGAATTTTGCTACATTCTAAGCTGTAGGCAAATGGGTAAATCTTCACTTATGGTAAAAACAAAGCACCGCTTGCAAAAAGAGGGCTTTAGATGTGCCACCCTTGACATGAGTAATATTGGTTGTGAAAATATAACTCCAGAGCAGTGGTATAAAGGAGTTGTCGGTGACTTATGGTTAAGTTTTAAACTGTTAGGAAAAGTCAATTTAAAAACCTGGTGGCAAGAACAAAGCGATCTTTCTTTGATTCATAAAATTAGTCGGTTTATTTCAGAAGTTTTGTTAGCTCAGTTTCCTAACGAAAGACTATTTATTTTTATTGATGAAGTTGATAGTATACTCAGCCTCGATTTCTCAGTTGATGACTTTTTTAGCTTGATTCGGTTCTGTTATAACCAACGAGCAATTAATCCAGAGTATCATCGGATTACATTTGCAATTTTTGGGGTTGCTACACCTTCAGATTTAATTATATATCGAAATAATACTACCCCGTTTAATCTTGGTAAAACTATCCAAGTAAATGGTTTCACCTTTGAAGAAGCTCAACCACTTTCTTTAGGACTAGATATTAATGACAATCATCCTCAGACAGTTTTGAAAGAAGTATTAGCTTGGACAGATGGGCAACCATTTCTTACTCAAAAGCTGTGTCGGCTACTTGTGAGTTTATCTCAAGATGATATGGGCAGAAAGCTGAAAATTCCCGCTGGCACAGAAGAATTTTGGATAGAAAATGTGGTGCGATCGTACATCATCGAGAAATGGGAATCACAAGATGAACCGGAGCATTTGCGAACTATTCGCGATCGCATCCTTAGAAACGAAAAATTTGCCGCCAGATTGTTAGGAATTTATCAACAAATTCTCCAAGGATTGAAAGTACCAGCAGATGATAGTCGAGAACAGGTAGAACTGTTACTGTCTGGTTTGGTAATCAAAAAACAAGGTTGTCTCCAAGTAAAAAACCGAATTTATCAAGAAGTTTTTAATTTAGAATGGGTTGGAAAAAAATTAGCTTACTTGCGCCCCTACTACGAAAACTTCAATGCATGGGTAGCCTCAGAAGAAAAAGATAAATCTCGCCTATTGCGTGGACAAGCCTTGATGGATGCTCAAATGTGGGCAAATGGGAAAAGCTTGAGCAACTTAGATTATCGGTTTTTAGCTGCTAGTGAAGAATTAGATCGGCGAGAAGTACAGCAAGCATTAGAGGCTGAACGTGCTCAAGAAGTCGAAGCACGACTTCTTGAGCAACAAAAAAGGCTGGCTCAACAAAAGAAAAATGCCACAATAGTGACACTTTTGCTCGTGGGCATGACAATCAAGCTGGTGATTTCTATACTGTGGGGAGTATCGCTTTTACGAAAGATTGATGCTTTAGAATCACAGCTAAAATGCACCGATCCTACTACACCCCTTCAATTTTCTCACTGTCCAAAGTCAAGAGCTGCTAGAGAAACCTCAGAATAATGATCGTTAAAAAAACTTAGTTAAGGACTCAGCTGGAAATTAGCTAACTTTTCGTGGTACTCATGACGATGTTTATTAGCTCAATACAAGTGCGACGCCGAATAGCCCGTCGTAGACATCGCTAATATTGTAGCGCCAGTCTTTAAAGTCAAGCGACGCCGAATAGCCCGCACTTCGACATACTTCGACTGCGCTCAGTACAAGAAGCTCAGTGACCATCGTAGACATCGCTCATGTATGATCAGGACTTACGCAACTGTCACAAGCGAGGGCGCGGCGCAGCCGTGCCAAGCGCCAAACAACTAGACAATAAACATAGGAATATCCGGACGTT